>CAZDTK010000005.1:0-153699 GCA_964508345.1 uncultured Actinomycetes bacterium
GCCTTGGTAAGGCGTAGGTCGTGGGTTCGATTCCCACCTTGGGCTCCACTCTGATGTCTCGGGACTTCCTGGACACCGGTCTGTCGCTCCCTCATACTCTGAGTTGAATAGGGGGCGCGTGACGGGTCATTGGACCCGGTCAGTGGGCGCGAGCGCGATGGGGGGGGGCGCCATGCAGAAGGCGAACGCAGTTGCAGTGGTGGTGGCAGTCCTGGCGTTGAGCGCCGCGGCCTGCGGCGGTTCCAGCACGCCGACCCCGACGCCCACCGCCTCACCGTCCTCCACCGCCACGCCCACCCCCACGGCGACGACCGTCGCCAGTCCGACGCCCACCGCAACGCCGACGCCCTCGGCCGCTGCGATCAGCCTCTCCTGCCCCTCCGCGAGCGAGGTCAGCACCGACTTCCAGACCCCGTTCGGTCTTCAGCCCCCCGGGGCCGGGAACGAGCTGATCGTGAACGGCCCCCCGCCCCCCGGTAACGCCACTGTCAGTCAGTGCACCTACACCGACTCCGCGGACAACATCTCCATGATCATCGTTCTCGCCACCGGTTTCCCTGCCGCGGACTTCAGCACCGCCGAGCAGGACATCACCCACCAGAACGGATGGACCGTCACCGGCAGCCAGACCTTCGACCCGCAGAGTGATCTCGGAGACCAGGCCGTCGACTACGACTTCGCCATCACCATCGCCTCGACCGGCTCCAACTACGAGCAGGGGACGATCGCCATCCAGGGCACCAACCTGGTGAGCGTGCAGGGTTTGGGTAACACCTTCACGCCCGACCAGTCCATGTTCAACACCCTCATCGGGTCGCTGCTGAGCTGAGCCGCAGCCGCCGGACGGGCGCGCCGGCGTGGGGAGCCACTCAGCGCGTCCTCCGCTGGAAGAGGTATCCCGCCAGCGCGACCGAGACGGCCAGGATGCCCAGGCTCCAGACCACGCCTCGCCAGGCGCTGGAGCCGACCGCCGTGCCGTCGAGCAGGCTGCGGATGGCGTTGATGACCTGGGTGACCGGCTGATTCTCGGCGAAGCCGCGCAGCCAGGTTGGCATGGTGCGGATGGGCACGAAGGCGCTGCTCGGATAGGCGAGGAAGCTGATGAAGAAGGCCATCCCGCTGGCCGCCTCAGCGGAGCGGGCGACCATCCCGATGGCGGCCGCCATCCAGGAGAGGGCGACGATGAAGAGGATCAGGATGCCGATGGCCGCCAGCCAGCTGGCCACGCCGGCGCTGGATCGGAAACCGACCGCGAACGCCACCCCGAAGACCAGCGTGGTGCCGACCAGGTTGCGGGCCACGCTGGCCACCACGTGGCCGGTGGTCAGCGACTGACCGCCGACGTCGAGGGAGCGGAAGCGGTCGATGATGCCCGTGGTGACGTCCTGCGCCACGCTGACCGCGGTGGTGCCGGCGGCCCACCCCACGCACATCAGGAGCACGCCGGGGACGACGTAGTCCACGTAGTCGCCGCCGCCCGGGATCGCACCCCGGATCGCGCCCCCGAAGAGGTACACGAACATCAGCATCATGATCACCGGGAGCGCGACCGAGGTGATCAGGGCATCCACCTGGCGCGTGGAGACGCGGAGCGAGCGCGTGATCATCGCTCGGCCAACCGGCCACGGACCCACCTGAGGACGGGACGGGACAACCGGGCGAGTGGCGGCGAGGGTCTGGTCAGACATCGCTGGTCTCCGGCTCCGGGGTTGCCGCCCTCCGCCCGGTGAGGGCGGCGAAGACGTCGTCGAGGCTCGCATCGCTGATCGCGAAGCGGGCGACCCGGCTGCGCGCGGGATCGAGCTGGTCAAGAAGCATGCGCACCTCCGCCGCACCGCCCTCAACGGCGACGGCGACGGAGAGTTGGGAGGGGTCCGGGTCCACCGCGCGCGGGCCGAGCTGGCCGGTGACCGCGTCGAAGCCCGCCGCATCCGCCAGCTCCATCTCCAGCCGCCGCCCGCCCACCTGGCGCTTGAGCTGGTCCGGGGTCCCCAGGGCGACGATGCGGCCGTGATCGAGCACGGCGACATGGTCGGCCAGGTGGTCGGCCTCGTCGAGATACTGGGTCGTGAGCAGGATGGTCACCCCGGACGCGGTGAGGTCGCTCACCATCCCCCAGACGGCGCGCCGGCTGAGCGGGTCGAGGCCGGTGGTGGGCTCGTCGAGGAAGATCACCTCCGGGTGACCGATGAGCCCGGCGGCGAGGTCGAGACGCCGGCGCATCCCGCCGGAGTAGGTGGAGACGAGCCGGTGGGCCGCCGCGGCCAGGTCGAAGCGGTCGAGCAGCTCCCCGGCCCGGGCGCGCGCGGCGCGCGCCGGCAGGCGCCGGAGCCGGCCGACCATGGCCAGGTTCTCGGCGCCGGTCTGCAGCTCGTCGATGGCGACGGACTGTCCGGTCAGGCTGATCCTCCGCCGCACCTGGTGACGCTCGGAGAGGACGTCGTGCCCGGCGACACGGGCGGTGCCGGCGTCCGGGCGGGTCAGCGTGGCCAGGATGCGGACCGTGGTCGTCTTGCCGGCCCCGTTCGGCCCCAGCAGCGCGAGGACGCTGCCTGCCGGCACGTGCAGATCGATGCCATCCAGGACCCGGGCCGGACCGTACGACTTGGTCAGGCCGCTGGCCTCGATGCCGAGGGTTTCGCTCACGGCGCCGTCTCCCGCGTACAGTATCCGTACGGCGTACGCACTTATGCGTATAGGCTATACGCAGTTATCTGGAGATGTCAACCCCTGAACCTGAGCGCGGGTCGATGAGCGACGAACCCGAGGAGGACCTCCCGCCTCTGCCCCCCGGCATCGAGCTGGCGTGGGGTCTGCGCGGCCGCCCCAGGCGCGGCCCGAAGCCGGGGCTGACCCTCGAGCGGATCGTCGCCGCGGGGATCAAGGTCGCTGCGACCGAGGGGGTGGGCGTGCTCTCGATGGGCCGGGTCGCCAGTGAGCTGGGCGTGGGCACCATGTCCCTCTACCGCTACGTCGCGGCCAAGGACGAGCTCCTCACGCTCATGGTCGACGCGGCGATCGGCGCTCCGCCGGGCGGCGACCATCCCGAGGAGGACTGGCGGGCCGCGCTGACCCGCTGGGCGGTCGGGGTCCGCGCGGCCTACCGGCGGCACCCATGGGCCCTGCGGGTGCCGATCAGCGGGCAGCAGGTGCTCGGACCCAACAACGTCGCCTGGCTGGAGGCCGGACTACGAGCCCTGGGCAGCACGGCCCTCTCCGAGCAGGACAAGGCGGCCACCGTCCTGCTGGTGAGCGGATTCGTCCGCGGTGAGGCGACCCTCAACGCCGACCTCGCCGCCGGGTGGTTCCGGGAACCGAGCATGACCTACGGCGCACTGATGGAGCGCCTCACCGACCCGATCCGGTTCCCGGCGATCCGGCGGGCGATCGCGTCCGGCGCCTTCGACGACGACGACAACCCCGACGCCCAGTTCCACTACGGCCTGGGGCGCATCCTCGACGGCATCGGGCGGCTCGATGCTTCTCCGGGGGGTGGGGCCGTCTGACCCTCCGAGCCGTCCCGATGGCCGGTGATATAGTCGTGTCGGCGCGCCGGGAAGTCTGGTCGGCACCGTGCTTTCTGTGGAGGTGCACGCGTGCCCGTCGCCTTGGCGGCCCCGCTCTTCGTGTTGGCGGCGTGCGTCAGCCTGTGCACCAGTTGGCTGCTGGTCTCGCGGTTGGAACGGGTTGGCGAGCGCCTCGGGCTATCGGAAGCGCTTCTCGGGATGGTGGCGGCGCTCGCCGCCGATGCTCCCGAGATCACCTCGGCAGCTGCCGCCATGGCGAGCGGGCAGCAGCGGGTGGGGATCGGCGTCGTGGTCGGCTCCAACGTCTTCAATCTCGCCGTCCTCCTCGGTCTGGGTGCGCTGGTCGCCGGCCGCATCGGCCTTCACCGCCGCGTCATCCTGCTCGGGGGCTCTGTCGCCGCCTGGGTCGCCGCGGTCAGCCTGGTCACGCTGCTGGGGGTGCTAACCGCGGGGGAGGGTCTCGCCCTGGCCGGGGCGGTCGTGCTCGGATATGCGGCACTCCTGGGCCTGGACCGCCGCGGCTCGCACCACCGGGCCACCCGACGGCGCTGGGCGCGCTGGCTTCGGGCCGCCGTGGCGGAGGAGGAGAGGGAGCTGGATGCGGCGATCCGGCCACCACGAGGTCGCGCCCGGGACGCGCTGATCGGAGCCGTCGCCCTGGTCGTGGTGGTCGCGGCCAGCGCCACCATGGAGCGGGCGGCCACCGACCTGGGCAGCGGTCTCGGCATCCCCACCATCGTGGTCGGCGCCCTGCTGCTGGCGGCGGTGACCAGCCTGCCCAACGCGGTCACGGCCGTCTACCTCGCGGCCCGGGGGCGGGGGGCCGCCGTGTTGAGCACGACCCTGAACAGCAACAACTTCAACATCGTGGTGGGGCTCCTGCTCGCTGGCACGCTGACTGGCCTGGGCGCTCCCTCGGCCTCAGCGATGATGGTCGTGGCCTGGTACGCGGGACTGACCGGGGTAGCGCTGCTCCTCGCCTATCGGGATCGGGGCCTGGGGCGCGGGGCTGGCGGGATGATCCTCGGGTCCTACGCGGTCTTCGTCGGCTCCCTGATCCTGGTCGCCGCCGGGGCAGCGCCGATGGTGTGGGTCGCCCCGGTCTCGGCGGCGCTGGCCGGCGCCGGCGTCGTCGTGCTGTGGATCTCGCAGCGCCGCCGGCGCAGCTGAGTTCTGGGACCGCCGGATGGGCTTGACAACCCTATTATCGCGATATATCTTTGGACTATCGCTCATCATCCGCCACACGGAGGGCTCCTCTCATCTCACGTGGGAGGGCGGCGCTGCTCACGCGGGCGGCACCGCGCAGCAACGGACGGCGCGTCCGTCTTGACTTTTCATGATCGTCATAGTTACTCTCTGATGATAGTCAGGTTCAAAAGAAGGGAACAAGCGTGATTACGCCGGTCGACGCCCCCGGTGGTGAGCCCTCCACCCTGCCAACGGGCACCCTGCACGCCGCGACCTCTCCCGCCATCACCGCCGATCACCTGGCCCGCTCGTTCGGCACAGTGCATGCCCTGGTCGACGTCAGCCTGCGGGTCGAGAGGGGCACGGTGTGCGCGCTGCTCGGCCGCAACGGCGCCGGCAAGACCACCACCGTCCGCATCCTCACCACGCTGCTCCCGGCTGACGCCGGACGTGCCCAGGTGTCCGGTTTCGACGTCGCCAGCCAGGCACCCGAGGTCCGGACCAGGATCGGGGTGACGGGGCAGACCGCGACCATGGACGAGCTCCTGACCGGGGCGGAGAACCTGGAGACGATCGGCCGCTTCTGCCACCTGGGCGCGGCCGTCTCGGGCCGGCGTGCGACGGCGCTGCTCGAGCAGTTCGATCTCACCGCGGCTGCCCGGCAGCTGGTCAAGCACTACTCGGGGGGCATGCGGCGGCGGCTCGACCTCGCCGCCAGCCTGATCGCCGACCCCGAGGTGCTCTTCCTGGACGAGCCCACCACCGGGTTGGACCCGGTCAGCCGCGCCGAGATGTGGACCTCGATCCGCGGGCTGGTCGCGGGGGGCACCACCGTGCTGCTGACCACCCAGTACCTGGACGAGGCCGACCGCCTCGCCGACACGATCGTGGTCGTCGACCGCGGCCTGGTGGTGGCCGAGGGCACCCCGGAGCAGCTCAAGGCCTCGATCGGGCGGCCCTTCGTCCGGGTCACGCTGCCCGAGCCGGACCCGGCCATCCTGGAGAAGGTGCGGCGCCTCCTCGGCGAGGAGGCCGAGGTGAGCGGGCGGTCGGTGAGCGCACCTGCGCCCCATGGCCTGAACACCCTCGAGGAGGTCGTGGAACAGCTCCGTGGGCTGGGGGTGGCGGTTCACGAGGTCGGTCTCGAGCATCCCAGCCTCGACGAGGTGTTCAGCACCGTCACCGATCACTCCGCGCACCGGGTGGAGCAGCCGGTGAGCCCGGCGGGCGCGGCATGAGCGCGGCGGCGGTGCCCACGCAGGGCGGGCTGCGCGCCGGCCTGCTCGACGCCTACACGGCGACCCGGCGCTTCCTCATCCGGGGCATGCGCCAGCCCGACGTGATCTTCGGCAGCATTCTGATCCCGGTCATCTTCGTCGTGCTCTTCGGCTACGTCTTCGGCAGCTCCATCCGCCTCCCCGGCGGTGGCAACTACCGCTCGTACCTGATGCCGGGCCTCTTCGCCATGACCATCCTCTTCAGCTCCAACAACGTGGCGGTCGCCGTTGCCACCGACATGAGCGAGGGGGTTGTCGATCGGTTCCGGACGCTCCCGATCGCGCGCTCCGCGATCGTGATCGGGCGCTCGCTCTCCAGCCTGATCCTGGGGATCCCCGTCCTGGCCGTGATGATCGTCTGCGGCCTGGCGGTGGGCTGGCATCCCGAGGACGGTCTCGGCAACGCCGTGCTCGCCTTCCTGCTCTTCGAGCTGTTCGGCTTCGCCATCGGCTGGCTGGGCGTGCTGGTCGGGTTGCTCGCCGGCGGTGCTCAGGCCGCCGACGTCATCATCAGCATCCCCACCTTCCTCCTCGGCTTCATCTCCAGCGTCTTCGTCGACCCGGCGCTGATGCCCGCCTGGCTGCGGGTGATCGCGTACTGGAACCCGATGTCGGCGGTGGTGCAGGCGGGCCGTCAGCTCTTTGGCAACACCATCGGGCCGCCGCCCGCGGGGGTGTGGTCGCTCGACCATCCGATCGTCACCACCGTCGGCCTGGCGATGATCATCATCATCGTCGTCGCCCCGATCTGCGTGCGCCTGTACAGCCACAGCACCCGCTGAGCCGGCGCCGGCATCCCCCCACGGGGCGCGCCGGCCGGTCAGAAGCCGGGGAAGACCGCGCGCAGATCGTCGAGCGTGAGCGCCGGCGCGCTGAGCGTGAGCGGTGGCGTGTGGGCCGCGTCGAGGCGGCCGTAGACGAGGCGGAGGAGTGCCTCGGCGGGCAGGTGCAGCGCACCGCTCGCCTCCTGCTCCGACCACGGCTCGAGGCGCACCCCGTCGAGGGCGAGCGCGAGGTGGCGCCCCGGCCCGGTGGTCGCGACCTCCAGCGTCAGCGCGATCTCCAGGGGCTTGCCGGCCCGGCCCGTCATCACGGGGAGGAAGTCGACCAGTTCGTCCACGGCGTCGGCCGCCACCGTGGCGGCCGGGTCCAGGGCGACGTCGATGTCCCAGGTGTGGATGGCGTGCTCGGAGAGACGTCCGCGCAGCAGCCCCACCGCGTCCATCTCGCGGCCGAAGACGGCCAGGTGGAAGCCGGCCAGCTCCTGCACCTCCAGGCTCTCCCAGTGACGGAGCAGCCGCTCGTTGGCGGCAACGCAGCCGGCGGCCTGCGCCTCCGCGGGGAGGGCGTTCCAGCGCTGCCAGATGGCCACCATCACCTCGCGCCCCGGCGCCTCGCCCCCGGAGAGGCCGGCGTCGGTGATCAGCCGGAAGACCTCGGCCGAGCTGCCGATGTGGGAGAGCGTCTGGGCCACGCTCCACTCGGTCGGGTACGCGGGGCCGGTGAGCTGCTCCGGGGTCATCCCCTTGACCAGCGCTGCCAGCCGCTCGTGGGAGGCGCGCAGCGCACGCAGCGGGGATCCGGTCTCGGGCAAGCCAGGGCCTCCGTTCACGAGCCGGCCGCGCCCTCGTCGGCCAGCTCCACGACCGGAGCGACCCGGGTGCGCAGCGGCACCTCCTTGATCAGGCAGACGAGCACGAAGGCGACGGCGGCGAAGGGGACGCCGGCCAGGAAGACGTCGCCCAGGGACTGGCCGAAGGCCTGGACCACGCCGCTGTGGATGACCGCCGGCAGCTTGTCGAGCACGGCCGGGCTGGCGTTGCCGATGCCCCCCGAGAGGCCCCCCAGGTGGTACCCGGCGGGCAGGTCGGTGACCAGCTTGGCGATCAGGACGTTGCTGAAGATGGCTCCGAAGATGGGCACGCCGATCGACCCGCCCATGGAGCGGAAGAAGGTCGCCGTCGAGGTGGCGGTGCCCAGGTCCCTCTGCGTCACCGAGTTCTGCACGATCACCACCAGGACCTGCATGACGCCGCCCAGGCCGAGGCCCAGCACCACCATGTAGAGGGAGATCAGGATCTGAGGGGTGGCCCCGTTCATGGTGCTGAGCAGGTACATGCCGAGCACGGTGACCGCCGTCCCCAGGATCGGCCAGATCTTGTAGCGACCGGTGCGGCTGATCAGCTGGCCGCTCACGATCGAGGTGATCAGCAGCCCGACCATCATCGGCACCAGCAGCAGCCCCGAGTTGGTCGCCCCGTCGCCCTTGACGATCTGCAGGAACTCGGGAAGGAAGATGATCGACCCGAAGAGGGCCAGGCCGATGATGAAGCCCGCGGCGTTGGCGAGCGCGAAGACCGGCTTGCGGAAGAGGCTGAGCGGCAGGATCGGCTCGGCCGCGCGCCGCTCGACTAGGAGGAAGGCCCCCAGCAGCGCCAGCGAGCCGGCGCCCAGTCCTACCGCCTGGAGCGATGCCCAGGGGAACTCGGTGCCGCCCCAGGTGGTGAGCAGCACGATGCAGGTGACCGCGGCACCGAGCAGCGCCGCACCCAGGTAGTCGATGCGGTGCTCGCGGCGCTGCCGGGGCAGGTGCAGCACCAGCCCGGTGGCCACCAGGGCGGCCACCCCGATCGGCACGTTGATGTAGAAGACCCAGCGCCAGGACGCGTGGTCGACGAAGAAGCCGCCGAGCAGCGGCCCCGCCACCGTGGCCAGGCCGAAGACGGCGCCGAAATAGCCCATGTAGCGCCCCCGCTCGCGGGGGGAGACGATGTCGCCGACGATCGCCTGGGAGCCCACCATCAGGCCGCCCGCACCGATCCCCTGGAGGGCGCGGAAGCTGATCAGCTCGATCATGTTCTGGGAGAGGCCGCAGAGCATCGATCCGGCCAGGAAGATGACGATCGCGGCCTGGAAGATCCGCTTGCGGCCGTACAGGTCGCCGAGCTTGCCGTAGAGCGGGGTGGAGATCGTCGAGGTGAGGATGTAGGCGGTCACCACCCAGGAGAGCTCGGTCAGCCCGCCCAGGTCGCCGACGATGGTGGGCAGGGCGGTGGCGACGATGGTCTGGTCCAGGGCCGCGATCAGCATCGCCAGCATCAGGGCGCCGAAGATCACCGTGATACCGCGCCGCTCCGCGGCGGAGCGGGGCGCGATCGCAACCTGCACGGCAGCGCTGCTCACGAGGCCGGCTCCTGCGCGACGGCCGGTGCGGCGACGGGTGGAGCGTGCTGGGCGAAGAGCCGCGACGGCCACCAGGTCCAGCGGCCCACCAGCACCACGAAGGCGGGCACCATGATGGTGCGAACCAGGAATGTGTCCATCAGGATGCCGGCGGCGATCCCGAATCCGACCTGCTGGATCTCGCCCGCCTGCGATGAGCCTCCCGCCGCGAGGCCGAGCACGGCGAAGGTGCCTCCCAGCACCAGGCCCGCCGTCGTCACGGTGGTCCCGGTCACCCCGATCGCGGTCTTCACCGCCTCTCGCAGGGGGAGCTGCTGGGACTCCTCACGGATCCTGGTCATGACCAGCACGTTGTAGTCGGACCCCAGGGCCATGAGGAAGACGAACATGAGGAAGGGCATGATGAATTGCACCCCGCTCTGGCCTCCGAGGTGGACGAAGACCAGGCCCACCAGTCCCAGGGCCGCGAGGTAGGAGAGCACCACGCTGGGAACGAGGAAGAACGAGGCGACGCCGCTGCGCAGGACGATGGCCAGGAGGATGGCGATGATGATCGCCACCGTCGGGATGATGTGGATGAGGTCGTTCTGGGAGATGTTCTCCACGTCGTAGGCGAAGGCGTCGAGGCTGAAGATGCCGCTGTCGGTGGCACCGGCGCCACGGGCCGCGGCGGTGGTGTCCGCGCGCAGGGTTGGGATGTTGGCGCTCGCCACCGCGCTTCCCGGCGGACCGACGGTGGGGACGACTGCGAACACGACGGTCCGCGCGTCGCTGCTGACGAAGCTCGACAGGGCGGCGTACTCCTGAGCCACCGCGGGGGGCGCGGCGGCGAGGGCGCTCGGGTTCACCGGCCATCCGAACTGCTGCTGCAGGGCGGTGATCTCCGCGGCCGTCAGGGTCGGGCCCGTCGGGCCATCCGGGTTCAGGGGGCCGATCACGCCCTTGAATCCCGGCGAAGCCTCGAGCTTCTCCTGCGCGGCGACCAGCCGTGCCGGGTCACCGAAGACAGAGCCGGCGAAGGTCATCACCACCTCGGTGGAGGTGAGCGTTCCTGCCGAGGGGAAGTGCTTGGTGAGCATCGCCTGGCCGATCGCGGAGTCGCTGCCGGCAGGGCCCGACGCCTCGTCCGCGAAACCGGCGGTGGTCGTGCCCAGGGAGCCGAGGGCGAGGGCGGCGAAGATCCCGATCCCCGCGACCGCGGTGACCCACGGCCGGCGAACGAAGGTGGCTGCGATCCCGCCCCAGAACCCCACCTGGGGGGCGTCACGGACCCGAAGGTTGCTCGGCCAGAAGACGGCGCGGCCGAGGATCGCCAGCAGGGCGGGGAGCAGGGTGAGCCCGGCGAGCAGCATCAGCCCGATGCCGATGGCGAGGGCCGGCCCCAGCCCCTGGTAGAAGCCGAACTGGGCGATGACCAGGCTGAGCAGGGCCCCGATGACGATCAGTGCCGAGAACGTGATCGATTCCCCGACCGTCTCCACGGCCCGGACCACGGCGTCCCGGGGGGTCAGGCCCCGCCGGATCTCCTCGCGGACCCGGAACACCAGGAAGAGCCCGTAGTCGGTGCCCGCGCCGAGGATGAGGACGACCAGGATCAGCTCGGTGATGATGGAGACCTGAACCCCGATGTGCGAGGCGGCGGCGATCACGGGGCCGGCCAGGGCCAGCACCAGCCCCGCCGGCAGCAGGGTCACGAGCGGCGCCAGCAGGGCCCGGAAGGCGAACAGCAGCAGGGCGATGATGAAGAGGACGGAGAGCAGCTGGGTGAGGTTCTGGGAGTGGGTTGAGGCGGCGTCGCTGTCGGTGGCAATCGCCAGCTGGCCGGTCAGGTTGAGCTGCAGGCCGCTGGGCGCTCCCACGCGGGTGAAGTCGCCGCGGATGGAGTCGACCAGCGTGGTGCCGGCTCCGCCGCCGTACTGGGGGACGTTGGCCTGGATCAGCGCCTGGGTGGCCTCGCCGTCGCTCGACGTTCCCAGTGTCCGCACGGTGACGACGTTGGGCAGACCCTTGATCCTGGTGAGGAGAGTGGCGACCGCGGCCTGGTCCTGGGGGGTCAGGGAGCCGTGGCTGCGCGAGGCCACCAGGGTGGCGGTGGCGAGGTTGGAGTTCTCGAAGGGGTCGAGAAGCGTCGCCGCGTGCATGCTGGGGGAGTTGGCGGGGAGGAAGCCGCTCTCGGTGTCCTTGGCAACCGAGGCGAGACCGGGCAGGAGGGCCACGCAGACCACCGTGATCACCACCCAGGCCGCGACGATCAGGTAGCGGAAGCGGACGTCGAAGCGGCCGAGCCGCGAGTAGAGCCGCCTCATGGCGCGCACTCCCCGCCCGCCGGCCCGGCGATCCGGGAGAGCAGGTCGACGGCCGTGCGCAGCTCCTCGTCGCTGAGCGGCTGGGTCACGGCGGCGAGGCCGCGCAGGTGGAGGCGGAGCATCTCTTCGAACTGCTCGCGGGCCGACGCAGAGAGCTGGACCCGCACCAGGCGCCGGTCCTCGTCCTCCCGCAGGCGCTCCACCAGCCCCGTCCTCACCAGCCGGTCCACCAGCTGAGTGGCCGAGCTGGGGGTGATCGACTGGGCCTCGGCGAGCTGGTGCATGGAGAGGCCGGCCTCGCTGTGGTGGAGGAGCATGAGCACCTCCAGCTGGGAGGCGGTCACGTCCTCCATGGCCGCCTGCATCTGCACCCGGGCGTCGGCTGGGATGCTCGCCCGGAGGCGGTGGCGGAGGGCGGGTTGGATGCCCAGCAGGCGCTGGAGGAGTGCCTCCCTCTCGGGGGGCAGCTGGAGCTCGCCGTTCAAGTCATTAATCCCTCGGATACTCGGATATCCTAAGTATGTGTTAGCCGAACCTCAGCGTGTCAAGAGGGGAGGCCATGACAGGTCGGTCACGGTGGGGTGGCGCCGGCCGCGGCCGGGCGGTGAGGACGGGCGGCCGCTCCCCGGGCCGGGTGCCGGGGGCCGTGGCGAGCCACCGCACCGCGTGCATCCGGGTCGGCATGCCGCCGGCGTTTGACGCTCTGGCTCCTGTGATATCATGCCTCTTGACCTAGCGCGGCTAGGTCTTATTTGTGTTGAGGCTTCAACGTGGCCACGGCTAAAGGCGGCTCTTCGACGATCACCCTGCAGTGTCCCGACTGCAAGGAGAGGAACTACACCACCGTCAAGAACAAGCGCAACGATCCGGACCGGATCGAGCTGCGCAAGTTCTGCCCGCGGTGCCGCACCCACACGCGGCATCGCGAGACCAAGTAGCCTGCCCGCGGAGAGAATCGGGCGATGTGCGAGGTCGGCCCCGCCGGCGGCTATGCTGGCGGGCCACAGGGGCGTAGCTCAGTTGGTAGAGCATCGGTCTCCAAAACCGAGGGTCGCGAGTTCGAATCTTGCCGCCCCTGCCATCTCGGGACGGACCCGACCGGGCCGGCCCGGCGGAGCGTTGGAGGTCGATAGAGGACGTGGCCAGAGCACCGGCCAGGCCGGGAGTGAGCCAGGGCAGCGGGGGGCGCGGCTCCGGCCGCCGCTTCACGTACTTCCGGGGTGTCTGGGAGGAGCTGCGCAAGGTCGTCTGGCCCACCCGTCCGGAGCTGGCTCGCATGACCGGCGTGGTGGTCGTGACCGTGATCATCTTCAGCCTGCTGATCGGCGGGGCGGACTACGCGCTCGGCTACGCCGTGAAGCCGATCTACAGCAACACGGGTGGCTCCGCCAGCACCGTCACGGCACCGGCGACCACCACCACGACCCCGAGCGCCAGCGCGTCGGCGAGTGCCAGCGCCTCGGCCAGCGCCAGCGCGTCCGCCTCGGCCAGCGCCAGTGCGTCCGCGAGCCCCAGCAGCTCGGCATCGGCCAGCCCCTCGAGCTGAGCAGAGGAACCCATTGAGATGACGATGAGTGAGACCGGCACCGCGATCCAGACGGGGGATGCCCGCTGGTACGTGATCCACGCCTACTCGGGCCACGAGGAGAAGGTCAAGAACAACCTCCTCAAGCGGGTCGAGTCGATGGACATGCACGACAAGATCTTCGAGGTGCTGGTCCCCACCGAGGAGGTCATGGAGATCAAGGACGGGCAGCGCCGCCGGGTGTCCAAGCGGATCTACCCGGGCTACATCCTGGTCAACATGATCATGAGCGACGAATCCTGGTACGTGGTGCGCAACACCCCCGGGGTCACCTCCTTCGTCGGCTCCGGGAACAAGCCGGTACCGCTCGCCGAGAGCGAGATCCGGGGGATCCAGAGGCAGGTCAAGGCCGAGGCGCCGACCAAGGTGTCGGTCGAGTACCAGGTGGATGAGAGCGTGCGGGTCGTCGACGGCCCGTTCACCGACTTCCACGGCAAGGTGACCGAGATCAACGCCGAGAAGGGCAAGCTCAAGGTGCTGGTCAACATGTTCGGCCGGGAGACGCCGGTCGAGCTCGACCTGCTCCAGGTCGAGCGGCTGCGCTAGGGGACGGAGAGAAGCATGGGCAAGAAGAAGGTCAAGACTGTCATCCGCCTCCAGATCCAGGCTGGCAAGGCCACGCCCGCACCCCCGGTGGGCACCGCGCTGGGCCCGCACGGGCTCAACATCATGGAGTTCTGCCGGGCCTACAACGAGCGCACCGCCGCCCAGGCCGGGATGGTCATCCCCGCCGAGATCACCGTCTACGAGGACCGCAGCTTCGTCTTCGTGACCAAGACGCCGCCCGCCTACGACCTGCTCAAGAAGGCTGCCGGGATCGAGAAGGGATCGGCCAAGCCCAATGTCGACAAGGTGGGCACGGTGACCGCCGCCCAGGTGCGGGAGATCGCCGAGCTCAAGCTGGCCGACCTCAACGCGTTCGATGTCGACCAGGCGATGCACACCATCGAGGGCACGGCCCGCTCGATGGGCCTCACCGTCACGCCATGAGCCCGCACCGGAGGCCGGCAGGCCCGACCCCCGCAGTTTGATTTGAGTGGGAGGGCACCCACAGCCCGCCAGAACCACAGGAGAAGACGATGGCCCAGCAGCACGGCAAGAACTATCGAGCGGCCTTGGAGAAGGTCGAGCCGGGACGCCTGTACCCGCCCCAGGAGGCGGTGGAGCTCGTGCGTGAGACCGCCGCGAGCGGACGCTTCGACCCCACCGTCGAAGCGCACCTCCGGCTCGGGATCGACCCCCGTCACGCGGATCAGACGGTGCGGACCACGGTGGTCCTCCCCCACGGTACCGGCAAGACGCGGCGGATCGCCGTCTTCGCCACCGGCGAGAAGGCCCGGGAGGCGACCGAGGCGGGCGCGGACCTGGTCGGCGGCGAGGATCTGGTCAAGCAGGTCCAGGCGGGACAGATCGACTTCGACGTCGCCCTCGCCACCCCCGACGTGATGGGCCTGGTGGGGCGGATCGGCAAGGTGCTCGGGCCTCGCGGCCTGATGCCCAACCCCAAGGCGGGCACGGTCACCTTCGAGATCGCCAAGGCCATCCGGGAGGTCCAGGGAGGCCGCATCGAGGTGCGCAACGACCGGCTCGGCAACATCCACGCGCCGATCGGCAAGGCCTCCTTCGACGACGCCAAGCTGCGCGACAACTTCGCCGCCCTGATGGAGGCGGTGGTGCGCGCCAAGCCGTCCGCCGCCAAGGGCACCTTCGTGAAGACGGTCACGCTCTGCACGACGCACGGGCCGGGGGTGAAGGTGGATCCGAGCCAGGCATCGAAGCTCCAGGTGGCGTAGCCTCCCTTGGCCGAGCAGCCCATCCGCCTGCTCATCGTCGATGACATCCAGTCGACGCGCGACAACCTGCGCAAGCTGCTCAGCTTCGAGGACGACATCCAGGTGGTGGGCACCGCGGGTGACGGCAAGGAGGGTGTGGAGGAGGCGGAGCGGCTCCGGCCCGACATCGTCCTGACCGACGTCAACATGCCGCTCATGGACGGCATCCAGCTGACCGAGCACCTCACCCAGGATCTGCCCTCCAGCCCGGTCATCATCATGTCCGTCCAGGGTGAGCGCGACTACCTGCGCCGCGCCATGCAGGCGGGGGCTCGCGAGTTCCTGATCAAGCCGTTCAGTCATGACGAGCTGGTGGCGGCGATCCGGCGCGTCTACGCCATGGAGCAGAAGAAGGGCACCTTCCTGGCAAGAACCGCCGACGCCGCGCCGGTGGCGGCCTCGGGACGCAGCGGACCCGGCGAGGTCTTCGTGGTCTTCTCGGCCAAGGGCGGGGTCGGCAAGTCGATCATCGCCGCCAACCTGGCGGTGGCGCTGGCCCGGGAGACCGACGCGCGGGTCGCCCTGGTCGATCTCGACCTGCAGTTCGGCGACATCGGGGTGATGCTCAACCTCAACCACTCGCGCAGCATCACCGATGTCGTGGACGCCCAGGACCACCTCGACGCCGAGATCCTCGACGACATCCTGGCGGTGGGGCCGGCCGGGGTGCGCGTGCTGCTCGCCCCGATCAAGCCCGAGCTCGCCGACCTGGTCACGCCCGACCACGTGCGCACCGTCTTCGCCGAGGTCCGCAAGCTCTACGACTTCGTGGTCGTGGACGCCTCCAGCCACCTCGGCGAGGCCATCCTGCAGGTCATGGAGATCGCCTCCCGCATCCTGGTGGTCACCGGGCTGACCATCCCCAGCGTCAAGAACGCCCGCCTCACCCTGGGGGTCCTGGAGTCGCTGAACATCGACCCGGAGCGGGTGATGCTGGTCGTCAACCGCGTCGACGGCTACTCCGACTTCAACAAGGAGGCCACCGAGCAGTACCTCCGGGTCCCGGTGACCGTCCAGATCCCCCACGATCCCAAGGCCGTGGCCGATTCCTGGAATCAGGGCAAGCCCTTCGTGGAGACGCAGCCGGAGGCGGAGATCAGCCGCGCCATCCGTGAACTCGCCTTCCGGCTGGTTCCCCAGGAGCAGTCGGCGGTGGCGGGCGGCGACAAGAAGCGCAGGCGCGGGCTCTTCGGTCGCTAGCCGGGAGCGGAAGCCCAGCGTCCCCCCGGGCCGTCAGTCCGCGTCGGCCTGGCCGCGGGTCGTGCCGAGCATCCCGCGCCGCCTCCGGGAGGGGGGCTCGGGAGGCCCCTGCTCTGTCCGCTCCGGGCGCCCCTGCACCGCCACGACGGCAAGGGTCTGGGCCAGCCCGACGACCCGTTGGGCGACCTGGCTCTGGGGCTGGGAGAGGACGAAGGGGACGCCGCGGCCGATCGAGGTGGCGACCACCATGGGGTCGTACGGGATCTCGGCGGCGGCCCGTGTCTTGAGCAGGCCCTCGACGTAGGATCGCTCCAGCTCCCCCGCCGCCTCCCGGTGGTTGATGACCAGGAGCAGGCGCTCGTCGTCGACCTTGAGCACCCCCATCACGTTCTGCAGCAGGCGGGCGTTCTTGATCGAGGTCGCGCTCAGGTCGGTGATCAGCAGGACCTTGTCGGCCATCTCGACCACGTCCAGGCTGATCTCGCTGAGCTGCGGGGCGGTGTCGACCACGACGCAGTCGAAGGTGTGGCGGAGCTGGTCGATGAGGGCGCGCAGGTGCTGGGTGGTGACGTAGTCGGCGAGCTCGGGGCTGGTCGGCGCCGCCAGCACGCGGACGCCTCCGGGGCCGTCGACCATGACGTCGGCGATGACGTCGCGGTCGGCCACGGTGTTGCTCGCCGCCAGGTCGGAGATGGTCCGCTCGGCGGCCACGTCGAGGAGGATGCCGATGTCGCCGAACTGGAGCGAGCAGTCGACCAGCGCCACCCTGTGATCCCGGGCCAGCGCCACCGCCAGGTTGGCGGCGATGGTCGACTTGCCCACCCCACCCTTGGCGCCCACCACGGTGAACAGCTTGCCCTCCGGCGCCGGTGCGGCCCCCGCTGCGGGCGCCGTGGGCGGGGCGGCCTTGCGCTGCTCGAAGGCGTGGACGCGGCGGACCGCGGCGACCAGCTCGTCGCCGCTGAAGGGCTTCTGGAGGAACTCGCGCGCCCCGGCCAGCATGGCCCGCCGGAAGGCCTCGTTCTCGGCCTCCATGGAGAGCAGGATCACCCCTGTTCGGGGCAGGTACTGGACCAGCATCTCGGTGGTCTGGATGCCGTCCATGCCGGGCAGCCCCGCGTCCACGACCGCGATGTCGGGTCGGGTGCGGAGCGCCTCCTGGAGCGCGGTGTCGCCGTCGCGCACGATCGCGCAGACCACCAGGTCGCCCTCCTGGGCGAGGCGGCGGGCGAGGTTCTGGGTGATGCGCTCGGATTCGTCGGCCAGCAGGACGCGGATCACCGCCCGCCCGCCTCAGCCGCGGCCAAGCGAGAAGCGGCGCCGGCTGGTCCGGGGCTTGGCCCGCTCCGGCTCCTTGGCGGCATCGGTCCCCTGGGCGCTGCCTGCGATGTGGTCGACGAGCACGCGGAACTGCTTGCTGAACTCAGCCTTGGGGTCGGCGGTGACGATCTGCTGACCGTTGTCGATGTAGTCGTCCAGCCTGGGCTCGAAGGGCAGCACCGTCAGCACCCGGAAGCGCAGCGTCTCCTCCACCTCGGCGCGCTGGAAGCTGACCTTGGCCCGGGTCTGGTTGAGGACCACGGAGATGATGTCGCGATCCACGCCCAGCGACTGGAGCAGCTTGAGCGTGATCTTGGTGTCCTTGACGGCGGCGAAGTTGAAGGTGGTGATCACGACGATCTGGTCGGCCATCTCGATGGCCTCCAAGTTGCGCTCCTCGAGGTGCGACGGTGTGTCCACCACGATGTGGTCGTAGTTCTTGGCCAGCTCGCGGAGGATTGCCCGCAGGTTCGCGGTGTTGACCAGGTCGGCGAACTCCGGGCTGGCCGGCGCCAGCAGCGCGCGCACCCCCTCGGGGCCGGTTGCCATGACCTCCTCGATGAACTCGCTGTCCACCTGCTCGCCCTGCTGCGCCAGGGCGTCGATGGCGGTGGGGTGGCTCTCGGCATGGAGCATGACGGCCACGTCGCCGAACTGGAGGTCGAGATCGACCAGGGCCACGCGCTCTCCATCCGCGGCAAGGGCGACCGCGAGGTTGGTGGCGATCAGCGACTTGCCGACCCCGCCCTTGCCGGAGAAGATGACCACCAGCTCGGCGCGCCCGGTCCGGCGGCGCGCGGGTCGCGGCTTCACCGGCCGGATCGGCTCCGGGTCGCTCTCCGCCACCGCTGGCGCCGGCACCGGAGCGGCGCCGGCCACGGGAACACCGGGCCACTGCTCCTCCGCCGGCGGGGGGGCCTCCGGAGCGGGCTCGAAGGCGGCCGTGTCCAGCTGGAAGACCGGCACCGATGACGGCAGCGGCGGTTCCTCCAGGGGTGGCTCCTGGAGAGGTGGCTCGGCCCAGCTCTCCGGCCCCGGGGGCTGGGCCGTGGCGGGGAGGCTGTCCTCCCAGCCCGCGGCCTCCGGCGATGCGGTGGCGTCCGGGCTCGGAAGGGGCTCACCCGCCCACCCCGGGTGCTCCGGGGTCGGAGCGGGATCCGGCTCCGAGGGGGGTCGCTCTGCCCAGCCGGGCCCCTCGGGGGATGCCGAAACCCCCGTGGCCGGGTCGACCCACCCGGAGGAGGTGGCGGTGACCCCGGCCGGGACGGGCTCGCCCGTCGCCGGTGCGGTGCGTGCCAGCGCCTCGCCGGGCAGGTCCACGGCCGGCTGCAGCGGCGTGCTCATGCCGGGCCAGGCAACCGGAGGCAGCCCGCCGGGATCGGAGCCCCGGGCGACCACGGAACCGAGGATGGCCGCCACCAGGGAGGGCGGATCCGCGTCCGCCCGGACCGTGGCGGCGCCCGCCTCCTCCAGCCGGGAGATGAACAGCTCGTCCGCGGGGTCGACGACGACCATGACCCGCAGCCGTGCCGACCGCGAGGCCAGGTAGGCGGCCAGGCCGACGGTGTCGAGGCCGCCGAATCCCGTGTAGAGGAGGACCAGGTCGGGAAGGAGCGCCTCCAGGTCCTCGTCCAGCTCGTAGGGGTGGCGGATGAATCCGACCAGGCTCACCTGGTCGGCGTAGCCGGCGAGCTTGTCCAGCTCGGCCACCGCCTGGGGCGCGTCACTGGCGATGACCACTCGCACGGCACCGCCCAAGGGACCGTACTGCATTGGCGGCATGGTACGTCGAAAGCTCTGATTTCGGAGGCTCGCCGGTCAGCCGCCGCCGGCAGACGAAAAAAGGGGAGCCGCGGATGCGGCTCCCCTTTTCCTCTGGTCTCCGGCGATCAGGAGCCCAGGCTGCTGCTGATGTTCGAGAAGACGTTGTTGACCTGGTGGCCGACAACGGTCAGGATGACGATGACGACGATGGCGATGAGGACGAGGATCAGGGCGTACTCAACCATGCCCTGTCCCTTCTCTTCCTCGAGGTCGGTCTTGCGAACCACGAGGGCGCGAAGGCGCTGGTAGAGATCGTTCAACATTTTGGCTCTTTCACCTCCTTGTGAAACCGGATGCGCCGCAGTGGGAGCGGCCTCTGCGAACTATGCTCTGATCCCGTCTGGCTGGGATGCGTGAAGTGCGAAGGGACGGTAACAACCGGTCGCACAGCGGTTAGGGTGCGGTCGGGGAGGCGTGCGGCGGCCGGCCGCGTTGGTCCCCGGGACCCTCGGAGAGGCCCCACATCTGCCCCATGACTGCACTGGAGCGATCGCGCCGGGCGGTGCTAAGGTCACCGGCATGGCCTCGTGGAGCCGCCCGAGACCGCCCAGCCAGATCCCCGGGATGGCGGACGAGGGCGGCACCCCCGTCGTCGAGCTGGCCGGCGACCAGCCCTGCACCCAGCCCGGGTGCGGGAGCTCGACCGGCCTCGCCTGCCAGTACGTGGACGGCCGGGGCAACGGCTGCCGGACCGCGTGGTGTCCGGAGCACCGGCTGGTCATCGAGGGGCGCGTCTACTGCCGCCGCCACGCGGGGGTGGTCAGCGCCCTCCCGGTCGGCTACGTCGGCCACACCGTGCCCATGCCGGACCTCGAGACGCGCGCCCCCTCGCTGGTCAGCTGGGTGGCGCGCGAGGTGGACGCCGACATCCGTCAGCTGCTGCTCGCCGAGCTCGACGACGGTGGGGCGCAGCTGGTCACCGACCCCGTCTACCTGGTGTTCGTCGGCAGCGACCGGCGACGCGCCTGGGAGCGGGCCTGGAAGCTGGTCGCGCATTCCGGCCCGAGCCTCCGCGTCTCGCTCCTGGTCGAGGAGGCCGCCGACGCGGAGGTGGCGATCGGGGTCAACACCGGCACCGTCGAGCGCCTCACCCCCCCATGGATCGTCCAACGGCTCCACGGCGCCGAGCCGCCTCCCGAGGTGGACGCTCAGCGTCGCAAGGACTTCAATCGCCGCCTTCTCGGCATCATCAGCAAGGGGATGTTGCGGGAGGCCCAGCGCCGGCAGGTGACCGCCGGGGCCGGGAAGAGGTGAGGGAAGGGGCCCGCCACGTCCGGTGATCAGAACGTCACCGCCGTCCATTATCCTGTGGCCGCCAGCACCCCCTCCGCCGGTGCGAACCGTCCAGAATCTTCCCGGAAAGAGTGATGTCGATTCCACGAGCAGCACATCCCGGGCCGGAGCCGAGGCCGTGAGCCAGCGGCGCATCCTGGTGGTCGACGACGATCCCCGGCTGCTCCGCATCGTGGAGATGTACCTGGGGATCGAGGGCTACGACGTCAAGACCGCCTCCAATGGCGAGGAGGGCCTCCGCGAGGTGGACGCGGAGCGGCCCGACCTGATCATTCTCGACATCATGATGCCGGGGATGGACGGGCTCGAGGCATGCCGCCGGATCCGCGGCAACCCCGAGACCGCCGAGATCCCCGTGCTCATGTTCAGCGCCCTCTCCGGCGATGACGACGTCGAGCGGGCACGGCTCGCCGGTGCCAACCACCTCATCACCAAGCCGTTCAACCTCGTGGGCCTGGGGTCGGTGGTGCGATCGTTCTTCGGCTCCGACCAGCCGGCGACCGCCTGACCGCCGTCGGGGTGCGCGGGGACCCGGCCGGTCCCGGCTGACCGGTCAGGTCGAGGTGGTCCCGACCAGGTGCTCCTGCACGTTGCCGGGGATCGCCGGGCCGAGCAGGGTCTGCATCCCCGGCTCCAGTCGGACGATCACCTGGGTGAGGACGCCGTTGTCGGCGGCGATGACCACCGTGGTGCGGTCCACCGACGACGCCGTGGACGCCGAGGGAGGGGCGTTGGCGACCGCCTGGGCCACCATCAGGAGCACCCCCAGCTCGAGGGCGCCGACCACCAGCCCCGCGGCCAGGCCGGCGATCCTGTCGAAGACGATGACGACCGCCCTCTGGATGGTGTCGGCGTAGAGGGCGGCGAGCACCTCGATCATCAGGATGGCGACCGTGAAGACGGCGACGAAGGCCCAGGCGTTGGCGATCAGGCCGCCGCTGCCGACCGTGGTCGCCAGCGGGTTGCCGACGTAGTAGGCGGAGATGGTGGCGCCGAAGACGGCGGCGCAGGCGATGGCGCGCCGGACCAGGCCGTAGCGCCAACCCATCCAGCAGTTGACGCCGACGACGATCAGGAGGAAGCAGTCGGCGGTGGCCTCGTTGAGCCCGTACCCTGGCACGGCAGCGGGGAACGTAGCACGGAGGACGCGCCGGCGACTGGCTTCCAACGGCTCTGTGACGTCGCTGTGGCCGGGCGTCCATCCCGGGCACGGCCAGGCGACCGTGGATGGGTCCGCCCCCTGTTACCATCGCGACCAGATCGCCCTGCACGGCATGCCCGGAGGAGTCCGGTCAGGAGCATGGAAAGGAGCTTCATCGCCCGCCTCAGCGGGGTTGACGTCACCGGTCGGAAGACCTACGACCTGGTGGACGAGCCGACCGGCGACGACTACCGGGCCCTGCTGCTTTGCGCCCGCACTCAGTGCGACACGGCGGTGCTGAGCGTCGACGGAGGCCGCGCCCTGGACGCCGCCGGGCAGGACGTCATCGACCGCCTCGCTCCCCAGCTGCGCTCCGAGAGCCGGACCGGCGAGCTGCGGCTGCTCCGCTACGAGCTGAACCAGGCGTCCATCGACGTGCTCGGAGCGGCGCCGGGACTCTTCGCCTGGCAGCAGCCCCGCCTTCCCGAGAACCTCTGCCTGCTCCGCCACGATGGCAGCCCCTGGATCGTCTCGATCGCGGCGGAGAGGATCGGCTACGTGGAGTTCACCCCCTTCGAGAAGCTCCTGCTCGGCAGGGTCGCCCCCGGGCTCGCCGCCGTACTCGCCCATCAGGGGGCACGGGATGCGCTCCTCGCCGCCTTCGAGCGCCGCCTGGAGGACGCCGCCGAGGCGCTGGAGGCCGACCTCCTCGTCTACGCCCGCTCGCTGGTGGGGGACGGTCGCGAGGGGCTGGTCGCCGCCGTCAGCGAGTGGCTGCTCTCGGGGGAGCTGGTGCGGGTCGGGGCGGCGGTCCACCTGGTGGCCCGGCTGGGACTCACCGAGCTGCACCCCGAGCTCGACCACCTCCACGAGGCCCTGCGCCGCGACCAGCTCCCCGGGCCCGCCGCGTACCGCTCCAGCCCCGTCCTCCGCGAGCGCTGGCGGAGCCGCTTCGGGAGGCGGATCGACGAGGCGATCGCGGTGCTGGAGACCATCCGGTCCGGCTGACCGCGGGCAGCAGCGCCCGGCGGGGGGCCCGAGCGGTCAGTGCGCTCCGAACTCGTTGAGGACCTGCAGGGCAGCCGGGCCGAGCAGGACCACGAAGAGGGTGGGGAAGATGCAGCATGCCATCGGGAAGAGCATCTTGAGGGGCGCCCTCTGACCCTCCTCCTCGGCGCGCTGGCGGCGCCGGCGGCGAATCTCCTCGGACTGGATGCGCAGGACGTTGGCGATGCCGACCCCGAGCTGCTCCGACTGGATCACCGCCTGGATGAAGCTGTTCAGCTCGTCGACCTTGTTGCGCCGCGCCATGTCGTCGAGTGCCTCGAGCCGGGGCCGGCCCAGGCGGATCTCGTTGAGCACCTGGGTGAACTCGGCGGCCAGGGCGTTGTGGTACTTCTCGCAGACCCGACCCAGGGCGGCGTCGAAGCCGAGGCCGGCCTCGACGCTGATGGTGAGCAGGTCGAGCGCCGAGGGCAGGGCGAGCAGGATGTCCTTCTGCCGGCCCCTGATCCGGCGCGACAGCTCCGCGTCCGGCGCCAGGTAGCCGAGCACCATGCCGGCCACCGGGCCGAGGAGGAGGGCCGGCATGGCCAGGGAGAGCAGCGCGGCGATGGCCAGCCCGGCGAAACCGAGCAGGATCACGGCGATGATGCGCAGGACGAGGAAGCCGCCGACGGTGAGCCCCCAGGGCCGGCCGGCCAGGTTGAGCTTCTCCTGCAGCGCCTGGGTTCGCTGCTGGCTGTTCCGGGCCGTGAGCCGGCGGCCCCAGCGGTCCAGCGTCGGGCGGAGGACCCGCTCGAAGAAGGGCAGGGTCATCTCGACCTCGGCCAGGCTCTGGACGGCGCGCCCCGACTCGGTGAACTGGGCGAGCCGCGCCTCCAGGAGGTCGGCCTGCGGCGAGCGCGCGGCGGCCAGCCAGAAGACGAGAAGCACCAGGGCAAAGGCCACCAGGACGCCGGCGAGAGCAGCCATCACACCTCGATCCTGACGATCTTCTGGATCAGCGCGGTGCCGACCAGGATGCTGAAGGCGCCCAGGCCGAGCAGCACCCAGCCCAGGCTCTGATGGACCATCGGCGCGAAGTACGAGGGCTGGACGAAGAAGAGGAACAGCGCCAGGCCGATCGGCAGCAGGGTGATGATCATCCCCGACATCCGCGCCTGGGCGGTGATGGTGCGGATCTCTCCATGGATGCGCACCCGCTCGCGGATGGTGTAGGCGATCGTGTCCAGGATCTCGGCGAGGTTGCCGCCGACGACCCGCTGGATCTGCACCGCGGTCACCAGCAGGTCGAAGTCCTCGGACTTGTTGCGCTGCACCATGTGCTGGAGGGCATCGTCGACGGGGATGCCCAGCGCGATCTCACGAGTCGCCCGTCCGAACTCCTCGGAGATGGGCGGCGAGGCGTTCTTGGCGACCGTGTTCATCGCCTGGGCAAAGGAGAGGCCCGCCTTGAGGGCGTTGCTGAGCAGGATGATGGTGTCGCCGAGCTGGGCTTCGAAGGCCCGGGTGCGCCGCGTCTGCCGGAAGCGCAGGAAGATGCCGCTCGCCACCCAGATCACCACCGGGCAGGGGATGAAGGCGAACACGGTGCCGAAGCGCAGCCAGAAGATGGCGCCCACCCCCACCCCGACCGCGGCCACGATCAGCATCCACTCCGACGGCTTCATCCGCAGTCCGGCCTTCTGGAGGTCCTCGGCCAGCTTGCCGGCGTACGAGCCGCGCGCGACCAGCGGGTTGATCGCCTCGGTGAACCTGTCGAGCAGGTCACGCAGCAAGTTCCCGGTCCGCACCCGCTCCACCTGGGGCGCCTGCTGGCCGCCCATGTACGCGCTCAGTCGCTTGGCGACCTCATCGGCCTCGGTGTGACTGCGGGCGGCGATCAGGGCGACCCAGCAGAGCAGCGTGCACGCGACCAGGATGGCGGCGAGCAGGGGCAGGAAGTCGGTCATGGCCGGCGGGGTGAGGCCTCTGGCGCTCCCCGGCTCATCACCCGGCGAGCGCCCCGGCCAGCTGCCCCGGGGTCACCGGCGAGGTGTCGCCCGTGGGGAGGTTGATGATGCTGGGCGTGAAGGTCACGGTGTTGGGGGTGACCGAGGTGTTGACCGTGAACTTGCCGTAGTCGGAGGTCGGCCGCAGCACGTACTTGAGCACGACCGGCGGGTTGCCGTCGGTGGGTGGCGAACCAGTCGACTGGGCGAAGTCTCCGGAGAGCATCGCGGTCATCATCAGCGCGTCGTAGCGCGGCATCTCGACCACGAAGTAGGCCGGGGCGGTCAGGGTGGCTGCGGGGGAGGCCGCCGGAGAGCTGGTCGACGCGGCCGCCGCGTAGCCGACCTCGAGCACGGGCACGTCCTGGAACGCGTAGCTCACGTTGTAGGAGGTGCCGGTCGGCCCGCCCAGCTCGGCGATGATGTCGATCTGGTCACCGGCCTGGATGTAGTAGCCGACGGTCATCTGGTCCACCGTGCTGCCGGCGTTGGTGCCGCTGGCCGGGATGGCCAGGGCGACGTACCCCTCGGCGATGGTGAAGGGCGAGGACGGGGTCGGAGCCGTCCCACCGGTCGCGGTGGTGGCGTTGAGGATCTGCAGCGTGATCGGCGTCCCCGCGGTGACGGCGACCGGGAGGGTCTTGCCGACCACCTGGCTGGGGCTGGTGTAGGAGTCGGACGGGACGTCCTGCTGGAGGTAGGGATGGGTGGTGAGGTTGGCTGAGGTCAGCACCGAACCGGCGTTGAGGTCGGCCGCCGCCACGACCACGGGCACGGTCGGGGTGGCGTTGGTGGAGGAAGACGACTTGGAGACGGCCAGGTAGACGACCACGCCCGCCAGCAGGGCAAAGAGGATGCCGCCGACGAGCAGGATGCGGTTCTGGGGCCGGTTGGAGGGGATCGCCACTTGCTGTCCTCTACTGAGACCGCGCCGCCATCAATCCGGGTCGGGAGCGGCGCGGGACACGGTTGGTTCGGGGGTAGTCGGTCGCCCGAGTGTGAACGAGAGCGGCCAGGGGGGTGTCGCTGTCCAGTAACAGATGGGTGCGCCTTCGCTACAGGCACCGCCCTGGATCATGGGTCGATCCGGCCCGTGGTCTGGGCTCGCATCAGCATCTCCAGGACGTCATCGCGGTACGGGGCTACCGTGGCGATTTTACGGTAGATCCGGAGCGCGCCGCGCGTATCCCCCCGGAGCCGGGTGAGACGGGCGATCCGCTCCAGGTAGGAGACCGCTAGGTCGATGTCCTGGTCGTCGATGCAGATGTCGGCGAGGCGCGCCAGCGGTGGTTCGTACACGGGGTCGGCCCGGGACGCCGCCAGGTAGCAGTTGAGCGCCGCGTTGCGCTTGCCCAAGGTCCGGCAGCGGTCACCCGCGTCCAGGGCGAGCTCGGCGACGGCCTCCCCCCCCAGCTCCTGGGCGGCCTGCTGGAGCACGGCCGCGGCGTCGTCGCAGCGCTTCTTGCGCAGCCTGGCGTCGACGCTCGCGCGCAGCGCGACCAGGTCGGTCTCGGAGACGTCGTTGGTCCGAACCTCGGGCAGGTCCGCGACGCTTCCGGGTGGGGGCGAGAGGTGGAGCTCCACCGCCTCGGGCTGCCGCACCGACCATGCGGGCGCCGCCTCGGGGGTGGCGGCAGCCTGGCCGTTGGCTGCCGGCCCGAGCCACGCGCCCGTGGTGTCGCGCCAGCTCTCGCGCGGCTCGGCCGGGGGACGGAGCTCGACCGGGCCGAGGTCGGCGGGGGCCGGGCTGTAGCCCCCACCCGCACCGGGATCGGCGGGTCGGGGGACGCCGGAGGTCTCGGGAGCGGGCCATCGCGACGACCAGCGACCGGTGTCCTCGAACCCGCCACCGGTGCCGCCCTCGGCGGGCCGGCTGGCCGGCCAGTCGCCGATCTCCTGGAAGCGGGCTCCGTCGGGAAGCGAGAAGGGCGCGTCCGGAGCGGCACCCGGCGCCTCGTGCGCCGCGGGCCCGCCGCGCAGCGCCGGAGGCGCCGGCTTGGGCCAGGTCGAGGGATCGGCGAACGAAGCCCGGCGGGAGGCGGCGGGGCCTCCGTTCCCCGCGGCGGGGTCGGACGGGAAGGTGCCGGGCACCTCGAGCCGGCCGAGGATGGGAGCGCTGCCGTCGGGGACGCCCGGCTGGGCGGAGACGTCGTCGGGATCGCCGAGGTGGAAGCTGAACTGCGGGAGGGATGCCGGTGGTCCCTGCCCGATCCACGCCGGGCCGCCACCCTCCGGGGGCCCGGAGGACGGGGACTCGAACCAGCGGACCCCATCCCCGCTGCCGTTGGGCCCCGGCACCGCGGCCCGCGGCGCGGGCGCCTGGCCGCGGCGCAGCGCCGCCACCTCGTCGACGCCGATCAGCGGCCCGGGGCCGCCGGCCGCCTCCGCCTGCGGCGGGGCGCTGAGACCGGCGTCGACGGCGGCATCGAGGGAGAGCAGGTACTCGTACACGTGGCGCCGCAGGCGCTTGCTGAGCGCCGGGGCGACGTCGACCGCCCCGGAGTTGGCGGCGAGCTGGGTGGCGGCGTCGACGATGGCCAGCAGGCTGGCCTCGTCGAGGCGGCCCAGCCGGATCGCCTCGGCAAGCCGGTGCTCGAGGAGGTCGGCGAGACCGGGGACGTGGGGCGCCACCGTGGCGACCCCGTCCTGCCAGCCGCGCCGGAGCATGCCCAGGGTGTCGTAGCTCATCGCACCCGCTCCGACCCCGGCACCACGGCGTCCCTGTCCTCTTCGAGGATCTCGCGGACCTTGCGAACGCCGTAGTAGCCGATCACCCCGATCACGAGCGCGAGCAGGCCCCAGAACCCGATCGTCTGGAGATAACCGGCGACGGTTCCGGCGCCCGGGAGGATGTAGATGACCCGGTCGGCCTGGGCGCTGGCCGGCTTCTTGATGGTCCACTGGTCGGGCAGGGCGTTGTAGTCGCCCTTGGTGCGCACCAGGACGTCGCCGCTCTGGTCGTGGCCGAGCCAGATGATGCGGTGGACGATGGTCAGCTTGGGGTCGTTGGGGTCGGGGAAGACCAGGATGTTGCCGGCCTGGAGCTGACCGGCGGGAAGCTGCTGCGTCACCACCAGCGAGCCGATCGGGATGGTCGGCTGCATGCTCCCGGTCACGACCTCCTCGACGTGATGGCCGGTGACCACCAGGCCCACCACGGCGCAGCAGAGCAGACCGACCAGCGCCAGCGCCGCCGCGATCAGCAGGTTGGTGACATGGCCGAGGATGGCCCGCCAGGGCGCGCGCGTCTCCAGTTCGCCGGGCGGGGCGGCGGGCACCACCGCCGGGAGCGGGAGGGCGATCGCGGCCGCTGCCGGGACGGCCTGCGCCACAGCGGCGGGGGCCTCGACCGGAGCCGGCGCGGCGGTCTCGGGCGGAGCGGCCCGTCCGGCGAGGGCGATCGTGCTGGGCTCCGCGGGCGCCTCGACCTCGAGTGGTGGCGCCGGATGCGAAGCCGGGAGGGTCAACAGCCACGCCGGCGCGCCGGCAAGGGTCGCCGGAGCCAGCGGGACCGCGGGCACCGCCACCCGCAGCATTCGTGTCATCCGGGCGGCGTCGAGGGGCGAGGCGCGCCGGCAGGCGACCTGAAGGCGGCGTGTCCGTGCCGGCAGGGGGACGTGGGGGACGCGGGAGGTGACCTCCACCCGGGCCAGGAAGGCGCGCCGGCGAGGGGCGGCTGCTGCAGGCGTGGCGGGCTTCGGGGGAGCCGGGGGCGGCGCCGCGGGGAAGCGTGCCGCGGCGGCGGGGGCGATCTCCGGGGGCGCCGCGGCGGCGGGGGGCGGTTCGGGGAGCTGCAGGATCGTGGCCTGGGTGGAGCGGCGCCGCTCCCGCCGGGGGGCTCGCGTGCGGGGTGGGGGGCCGCCCAGGCCGAGGTCGCCGGTCGCGGACTCGAGGTCGGCGACGACGTCTCGGACCAGGTCGTGCAGCTCCTCGGGGAGCGTCACCCTCGCGTTGCCCACTGATGGATTCCCCTGCTGCTCCCGCGCCTCCTGGGTGGCGGTTCGAGCCGGCTGAGCCAATTGTGGTTCCCGTCGTGCGGTGGCTCGTGCAACGGGCCGCAACGAATCGGTTGCGGCTCGCCGTCCCGTCCGGAGATGGGAACGGCCACCGCGGGGGCCGGGCCCGCTGCGGTGGCCGTGGTCAGGGTCCGGAGAGGGGATGGCGGGTGGGCCGCCATCCCCTCAGGCGCGACCGGAGGCCGGTCAGGCTCCGTTCTGGCCCCAGGTGAAGGCCGCCGTGCAGACCGAGTCCTCGTCTGTGTTGGCGCTGCCGGCCGGGAGCGCCAGGCTGAACTCGAAGGTGTCGGTGGCGCCGGGGTTCCACACCGCGTGACCCCCGCTGTCCGTGATGGTGAGGGGCGTGGTCATCCCCGCGAGCGACCCGGTGTAGACCACGTGCGGGACTGTCTCCGAGTCGGTGACGGTGAGCTGGAGGTCGGCGCAGAGCGTGTCGTCCGCCGCTGTCCAGAAGCTGTCCTCGCTACTCACGATCGCGGACTTGAGCGAGAGCTCGAACGTCGAGGCCTCGGTGCCGGTGTTGGTGATGGCCACCGTGCCGACCTGGGTGGATCCATACCCCGGGGTGATGCCTTGGGCGTCGAAGACGACGCCGCAGGCGGCCGGCGAGTTCTGGTCGGTGCACGTGACGCCCGTGCCACCGGTGATCGTGGCGACGTTGGACATGTGCACGCCGAGGGTGCTGGCGGTGCTGCCGTTGTTCTGGGTCACCGCCTGCCAGGCCGCCAACCCGCCCCATCCGATCAGGGCGGTGCCGGCCAGCACCAGGACGAAGACCATCCCGGCTCGCAACTGCCTCCGGTCGGAGCGCTGCCGGTCGGTGGACATGGGAAACCTCCAAGAAGATGGTGGGCCGCACCCCCTCTGGGCGCTGGGCTCGGGGGGCGGTTGCGGCGCTCTTGGAGAGGGCGGCGCCGTGTTCACCCTGATTCGTCGTGGTGGGAGAGAAGAGGCCGGGAGGAGGCGCTCCTCCCGGCCCCTCAGATCATGGCTGGGAGTTACGCGCTCGCCTGGTCGAAGAGGATCGTGAAGCTGCAGCTGGTGTTCAGGACGGCGTCGTCACTGGCGAAGCCGTTGATGGGGGCGATCGCGAAGGTGAAGGTGTTGGCGTCGCCGGTCGCCCACGTGCTGGCGCCGGCAGTGTTCTTCAGTTGGGTCACGCCCATCTGCGTGCTCAGCGCCGTCTGCGGGTAGACGGTGACGGGGGAATGCTCGTTGTCGGTCACCGTCAGCCCGAGATCCTGGCAGAGCTCGCTGTTACCGGGCGCGGCGGGCATCGACATCGAGAAGGTGCTGCTCAGCGAGCCGGTGTTGGTGATCGTCACCGTGTTGCTCGCCCCGGTGAAGTCCGAGGTCAGGGCCGCGCCACTGACGATGACGGAGCACGCACCCGGGCTGGTGGACGAGAGGGTCGAGGCGCAGGGGCCTCCCAGGCCAACCGCGTTGGTGTGGCTGAGGGTGCCGACCGCGAAGGCGTTGCCCGAGTTCTGGGTGTAGGCCTGCCAGGCGGCCAACCCGCCCCAGCCGACCAGGGCGGTGCCCGCCACGGCGGCGCAGAGCACCAGTGCCAGGCGGAGGGATCGACGGTTCTTGCTCGTGTCCATGATCATCAGTTCCCTTTGAATGAGTTCAGGCCGTTCTGTGCAGGTAGTTCAAATGCACTAGACGCCACTGGGTACGCTAGGGGGGTCGTGCTCACGAAACCCCGCCCCATCCCGCCACAGCCGGGTAACGGTGTTCGGCTGAAGCCGTGAAGGCGATCGGCGCGTCTGGCCCGTTTTGTAGGCAGGGCCGGACAGCCAGAGGCCGGGGCAGGAGAACCCTGCCCCGGCCTCCGGGATCGTGTCGGCAGGCTACGCCGCGGTCTGGGTGAAGAGGATGTTGAAGGTGCAGCTCTGGCCGGCGTCGGCGTAGTCAGCGGGGAAGTTGGTGCCGGCCGTGATGGTGAAGGTGAAGGTGTTGGCCGTCGCCCCGGTGCCGGTCCCGGCAGTGCCGCCGCCGGTCCAGGTCGTGCTCGGCGTGCCTGCGTTGTTCTTGAGGCTGATCGACCCCATCTGGGTGCTCAGCGCGGTGGCCGTGTAGTCGGTGGCACCGTTGAGGTCGGTCACCGCCAGGTTGAGGTCCTGGCAGATGGTCCCACCGGTCCCGGTTGCCGCGGCCGGCATGCTCATCGCGAACGTGCTGCTGAGCGAGCCTGTGTTGGCGATCTTGACGGTGGAGGTGGCCGGGAGCACCCCGTTGGCCGGGTCGGCGTTGGCGACCGTGACCACCGCGGAGCACCAGCCGGCGCTCGGGCCGCCGCCCGACGTGGGCAGCACGCCCAGGCTGGAGACGCAGCTCAGCCCGTTGGCGTGGGAGAGGGTGCCGGCGGCGACGCTGTTGCCGGCGTTCTCGGTGTAGGCCTGCCAGGCCGCCAACCCACCCCAGCCGACCAGGGCGGTGCCGGCGACCGCTGCGCCCAGCACCAGGGCCACCCGAAGCGATCGCTTGCTCTTACGACGTTCCATGATCTCCGTTCCTTTCGTTGGTTTCGTGCCGTTCCTGCCAGGTAGTTCAAATGCACTAGACGGCTCTGGCCAGGGTAGGGGGGTCGGTGCCACGAAACCGTTGCGGAACCCGCCACAGCCGGGTCACGGAGCGTGGCCGGCCGCGTAACGCGTGTGGGGCGTGCGCTCTGTTCTCGGAGGCATTGGGCGGCCCCGGCGGGGACCGGGTGGACAGAGAAGAGGCCGGGCAGGTTGCCCTGCCCGGCTCCTTGAGGGTTCTGGTGGATCAGGCCGCGGTCTGGGTGAAGACGAGGCCGAAGGTGCAGCTGGTGCCCTGGTCGGCGTAGTCGGTGGCGAAGCTGCCGCCCATGCCCACGGTCACCGTGAAGGTATCGCCGGTTGCGCCGGTGCCCGTTCCGGCGGTGCCACCGCCCGTCCAGGTGTAGGACGGTGTCCCGGCGTTGTTGTAGAGGCTGGTGGCGGTGAAGGTCCCGGTGAGGGCGGTTGCCGCCCAGACCGTGTTGTTGTTCTTGTCCTTGACCGCCAGGGTGAGGTCAGGGCAGAGGCTGCCGGTGGGCGCCTGCAGCGCCGTCCCCATGCTCAGGGTGAAGGTGCTCTGCAGCGATCCGGTGTTGTCGATCTTGATGTTGGCGGGCACGACCAGCGTGGAGAAGTTGACCGGGTCCACCCCGGAGACGCTGATCACCGCGGCGCAGAAGCCCTGGCCGCTGGTGGCCACTGCGCCCAGGCTGGAGACGCAGCTCGAGCTCTGGTTGGCGTGGGAGAGGGTTCCGGCGGCGACGCTGTTGCCGGCGTTCTCGGTGTAGGCGTTCCAGGCTGCCAACCCGCCCCAGCCCACCAGGGCGGTGCCGGCCACGGCGGCGCCCAGCACCAATGCCAGCCGAAGAGACCGCTTGCTTCTGTGGCCTTCCATGATCTTCGTTCCTCGATTCGTTCTGACCGTTCAAGCCAGGTAGTTCAAATGCACTAGGTGGCTCTGGCCAGGGTAGGGGGGCCTGTGACACGGACCCGTTGCGGAATCGGCCACAGACGGGTCACGGAGCCCGGCCGGGGCCGTAACGCGTTCGATCCGTGTGGTCGGTTATGGCGAGAGCGCCGGGCCCGCCCCGGGAGTCGGGGCTGCCTCCGGAGAGAGCGGGCGTCCCCGGGGCGATCCCGAGCCGCCGCGAGATCCCACCGCGAGATAGAGAAGAGGCCGGGCAGGTTGCCCTGCCCGGCCTTCTCGGCGCGCTCTGAGTGTCAGGCGGCCGTCTGGGTGAAGAGGATGCTGAAGGTGCAGCTCTGGCCAGCGTCGGCGTAGTTGCTGGCGAAGCCCCCCGTCGCGGCCACGGTGAACGTGAAGGTGTTGCCCGTGGCGCCGGTGCCGGTGCCCGCCACGCCGTTGGGCGACCAGGTTGCGCTAGGGGTGGCCGCGTTGTTGTCGATCGCGGTCGCCGCCATCGTGCTGGTCAGCGCGGTCGCCGCGTAGGGTGTTCCCGGGGCCCCGGTGTCGGGGTCGGTCACTGCCAGAGTGAGGTCCGCGCAGATGGTCCCGCCAGAACTGACCGGCGCGGACGGCATGCTCATCTGGAAGGTGCTCGAGAGGGTTCCGGTGTTGTCGATCTTGACGACGCCGGTTGCCGGGAGCTTCCCGTTGACGGCGTCAGCTCCGGTGACCGTGATCATGACGGAGCACCAGCCGGGTCCTGCGCCGACGGGGGCGACGCCGATGACGGAGGCGCAGTTGGAGCCGACGTAGTTGTTGTGCGCCAGGGTGCCGGCGGCAACGCTGTTGCCGGCGTTCTCGGTGTAGGCGTTCCAGGCTGCCAACCCGCCCCAGCCGACCAGGGCGGTGCCGGCGACGGCGGCGCCCAGCACCAGCGCCACCCGTAGCGAACGCTTGCTCCTGCGGTTTTCCATGATCCTCATCCTCGTGGCGGTCGACCGCTCTAGCCAGATAGTTCAAATGCACTAGACGGCAAGGGCGAGGCTAGGGGGGTCGATCTGACGGAGCCCTGGCGGAAGCCGATACAGGGGGGTAACGGGCTTCGTGTGAAGCCGTGAACGCGAGCGACCTGTCTGACCCGTTATACGGGGATCGCGCTCCAGGTCGCGATCCCGTCCCGAGTTCAGGACCGCGGGTGGGAACGGCTCCAAACCGGCACCGCCGGGGCACCCGCCGACGGGGCCGGCGGGCCGCTCCGGTCACCGGGCGCCTGCCCGCCCGTCGTCACACCGGCAGGGTGGAGTGTTGTGACGATGACGTTGCTGTCTCCTGGACGTCCCAGGCTGGCTGAAAGCGTCTTTCCCTCCCATCCGTCCAGGCCACCATATCGCGCAGCACCGGGAGGGATGCCCGGGAGGTCCGGCAGAAGTCGAGAGGTCGCCACCGAATGCTTGCCGAGGGACCGCGATACCGCCCCGACACGGGGGGCGGGGATGGCCGCGCAGCGGCTGGTCAGCTCGTCCTGGCCATGATCACCGACGCCGATGGCCGGCTCGCCTTCGCCAACGCCGACCTGCTCGCCCTGGGTGGCTGGCGGTGGAGTGACCTGTGCGGGCGCCTCTGGCACGAGGCCCTGGTCCCGGCCGAGCACCGCCGCAGCGTGATCCGCGCCTACGACCGGGCCCTGGCGGGCAAGGACGGCGCCGGGTGCGTCGAGGCGCCGCTGCGCACCAGCGACGGGCGGCTGCGGGTGGTCGCCTGGTCCGCCACGCCGAGCCTGGGCGATGACGGCCGCCCCGCCAGCGTCACCTCGGTCGGCGTCGACGTGACTCGCTGGACCGACGAGCGCGACCGTCTGGCCGCCGAACGCGACTTCGACGCCTCCCACGACCGTCTCACCGGCCTGCCCAATGCCTCGACCTTCCGCTGGCGGCTGGGCGCCGAGCTGACCGCGGGGCGTGGGACCGGACGATCCACCGCCGTCCTCCTGGTCGCCCTCGACCGGCTGCGCACCGTGGTCGAGACGCTCGGTCTCGAGGCCGGCGACGAGCTGCTGACGGAGATGGCGGAGCGGATCTCCGACTGCGTCGGCGCGGCGGTCGGCGTGGCCGGCCGGAACCCCTCGCGACCGGGCACGGCCGCCGCCCCGGTGCAGGCGGGCCTGGTCGCCCGCTGGTCGGATGACGAGTTCGCCGTCCTTCTTCCCGGGCTGGTCTTCCCCGAAGAGGCGGTCTACATGGCTCGCTCCATCGTCTCCACGGTCGCCGCTCCGTGCACGGGCTGCGCGGCCGACGTGCGGCTTCGGGCCGCGATCGGCATCGCCATCGGGCCCGAGGACGGGGACAGCCCGGCCGGACTGCTGCGCAGCGCGGCGATCGCCCAGCACGCGGGCAGGGCGACCTCCGAGCGGATGGTCCGCTTCGAGCCCGCCCTCTCCCGGGAGGCCGAGGACCGGCTCCTGATCGAGCAGCAGCTCCCCGTCGCGCTGGAGCGGGGCGAGCTGAGCGTCGCGTTCCAGCCCGAGGTCGACGCCTCGACCCATCGCATCGTCGGGCTCGAGGCCCTCGCCCGCTGGCACCACCCGGTGCTGGGGGAGGTGCCCCCGGTGCGCTTCATCCCGGTCGCCGAAGAGATCGGGCTGATCGCCGACATCGGCCTGTTCATCCTGCGCAGCGCCGTCCGCCAGGCTGCCCAGTGGCGCACGGAAGGACTCGGTGACGTCCGGGTTGCCGTCAACGTGTCGGCCCACCAGCTCATGGACCGCAGCCTGGTCGAGCCGGTGGTCTCCTGTCTGGCCGAGACCGGGTTCCCCGCCCACCTGCTCGAGCTGGAGGTCACCGAGTCGGCGGCGCTCGTCGACGCTCAGTGCCCGGCGGAGGTGCTCGGAGAGCTGGCGCGCCGGGGCGTGACGATCTCGCTGGACGACTTCGGCACCGGTTACTCCAATCTCGGCAAGCTCCACCACCTGGCGATCAGCACGATAAAGATCGACCGGAGCTTCCTTTTCGAGGACGAGACCAACCCCGCCGCCGAACCCGGGGCTCTGCTGCACGCTCTGGTCACGCTGGGGCGCAACCTCGGGCTGCGCGTCATCGCCGAGGGGGTCGAGACCGAGGAGCAGCTGAGCCGTCTGCAGCCCCAGGGCCTGGACGCGTATCAGGGGTTCCTCTTCTCGCGTCCGGTGGCCGCCGCGGAGGTGCACCGCCTGCTCCGCGAAGGCCGGCCCCTGGGGTCCGACGCCGGCCGCGAGATCGCCTGACGGCTCACGTCCCCTGCTCGTTGGCGGTCTGGGTCTCGGCCAGGGGGATGAGCTGCTCCAGGGCCAGGCCGCCCGCCCGACCCTCGGCGTCCAGGCTGTTGACGACATTCTCGACCCGCCAGAGCAGGACGATCTCCACCGCCTGGACACCTTCCAGACTGCCCTCGATGGTGACGGCGCGGCCCCCCGGCGGCGAGGACGTAGTGGCCTGGACCGCTCCGCTCCGGGCGCCGACCGCGCTGTCGAGGCGGCTCACGGCCGCCGCCGCGCCCCCCGCTCCGGTGAAGCGGGCGGCGGCCACGGTGAGGGTGATCGGCCCGTCACTGGTCGCGAAGGGCACCCCCCGGTAGTACTCGACCTCCGCCGCCTCGACCAGGCCATCGTCCTGGACGGCGCTCGTGCTGGCGGGGTCCAGCCATCCGGCGCCGGCCGCGGCTGCCGGCATGTAGACGGTGAAGTCGGGAGAGGGGAGCTGGTCGAGCGTCAGCAGGTAGGCGGTGGGGTCGCCGTGGAGCTCCGGAGGCGCCGCCGAGCCGCACCCGGTGGCGAGGAGGGCGACCAGGGGCACTGCCAGCGCCGGCCCGAGGCGACCTCCGCGCCTCATTCGTGGCGGACGGCGCTCACGATGTCCGCGGCCGCCGCCTGGCGGGCGGGCAGGATCGCGGCGAGCACCACGGCGACGACCACCCCGCCGGCGAGCGCCACCAGCGATGTCACCGGTACGACGAACGCCGGCGCGAACCCCGGGCTGCCACTCGCCACCAGCATGGGGAGCGCGAGCAGGCATCCCACCCCCACTCCGATGACGGCCGCTGCGCAACCGAGCAGCCCCGCCTCCGCCAGCATGAGATGCCGGGCCTGGACGCGGCTCAGACCCACGGCGCGGAGCAGGCCGAGCTCGCGGCGGCCCTGGCGGACGTTGACGGCCAGGGTGTTGATCACCGCCAGGACCGCGATCGCGATGGCCATCCAGGCGATGGCCGGCAGGATCCCGATGGTGTCTCCGAGGGCCTGCTCGGTGGCCGACTCGACGGTCGCGACGGGCGTCGCAGTGAGGCCGTACTGGCCCGCGGCCGCCGCCACCGCCGCAGAGCGTCCGGGGGTCAGCACCTCGAGATCGTCGAAGCCGGACGCCTCGCTGCCGAAGTAGTGTGTGGCCTGCTGGGAGTCGACGACCAGGGACTCGCGGCCATCCCCGCCCGGGAACGAGTGCTCCACGATCCCGGAGATGGTGAAGTTCGTCGTGCTGGTGCCGGTCGCAACCGCGAGCACCGTGCCCACCTGCCAGTCGTCGGCCTGGGCGAGGCTGATGGGGGCCAGAAGGCTGGGACCCGAGGCCAGCGCGGCGAATGCGCTGCCCCGGTCGCCGGCCACCAGGTCGAGGCCGCCGTCCTGGTCGTAGGTGCGGCTGTCGATGGCGGTCATCCCGATCACGTCGCCGTCCACCACCGCCGGGAAGAAGCGCAGGCTGGTCAGCTCCGCCCCGGTGGCGCCGGCGATCTGGGTGGCGATGGTCGCGGGCTCGGTCACGGGGCTGCGGACAAGGGTCCCGCCCACGAAGAGGCTGCCCACCCAGGCGTCGCCGGCCGCCAGGCAGCCGGCCACCAGGATGCCGCCCGCCATTGCCGCGGCGATCGCCGTCACCAGACCGGAGAGCGTGAGGGCGGTGCGGTTGCGGCGGCGGCGCAGGCTGGCCGCGGCCACCTCGGTCTCGGGCCAGCGCGTCCCGAGCACCCGCCCCAGCAGGTCCGCCAGCAGGGGGGCGAGCAGGGGGAGGCTGAGGGCCACCGCCAGGAGGAGGGCGATCCCGCCCACCGCGGCGGCGCCGCCACCCGCCAGGTCGGCGACCAGCGCCAGGGCGACGAGCGGCGGCACCGCCCCGAGGGACGCGCCGTGGATCCGCTCGCGGCGGCTGGCGGTCTCCGGGCTGAGGGCGTCCAGGATCGGGATCCGTGCCGCGGCGACCGCGGGGATCGCTGCTGCGGTGACGGCGGCCACGATGCCCGCCAGCGCCGCCAGGAGCGCGACCCAGCCGTTCACCTGGAACGCGGCCGGCGGGCCCGCGGAGCCGGCGGCGAAGGCGGCCTCCAGAGCCAGGCCCAGCAGGATGCCCGCGGCCACGCCCGCCAGCGCGCCGGCGACCGCCAGCGCGAGCGCCTCGCCGGCCAGCAGGCGGAAGACCTGGGTGGCGGAGGCGCCGGCGGCGCGCAGCAGACCGATCTCGCGACGGCGCTCCAGCGCGGCCAGGCTCACGGTGTTGGCGCTCACGCCGGCCCCGACCACAACGCTGAGCACGCTGGCCAGCACCAGCAGGGGACCAAGCTGGGAGAGTGGGTTCCCGCTGTCGGCGCTGGGGTCATAGGTGGTCACCGCGCCGCCGAGGCGCTGATGTACCGCCAGGGCGGCCGCCTGGGAACCCGTCCCCGGCGCCAGCCTCAGGGCCGCCAGGGAGGTGTTGAGCCCGAGGTTGAAGGAGGAGAGCAGCTCGGGGGTGGGCAGGAAGATGACGTCATCGGTGAAGCTGGCGCTGACGCCGCTCGCGTCGGTCAGGCCGACGATCGTGAAGGCGCGGATGCCGGTGGAGGTGGTGAGCAGCACGGTGTCACCGAGACCGAGGCTGCCATCGGAGGGGGCGAGGGTGGGCAGGAGAGCGGTGTCGATGGCGATCTGATCCTGGCTGGACGCGGCCGGAAGGCTCCCGGCGGTCAGGTTGACCGCGCGCAGGGCGGCCTCACCGTCGTGGAGGCCGACCACGGTCACCGTCGTGGTCGGCGCGTCGGCCCCAGGCCCCTCGGCGGCCACTCGCTTCTGATAGAGGGGGACCACCTCGCGCACCCCCGCGATGGTGCCGAGGGTCGCCAGCTGCTGGGGGGTGAGCCCGGTCCCGGCCGTCGAGCGGACGTCGAGCCCTGACTGGCCGGCGCGGAGCCGCACCGCCGCCTCAGCCTGTGAGTTGACGCCGGCGACCTCGATCTGGACACCCAGCATGACGGCGACGCCCAGGCCCACCGCCGCCGCCGTGAGCGCCGCCCGGACCGGGCGCGAGCGCAGGTTGCGGGCGAGGAGGGGGCGCAGGGCGGGGGCGAGGCCGGCGCTGCCCAGCCAGGCGGCGGCGCTGCGGACCCGCTCGCCCAGGGACCCCGCCGGGTTGCCGGCGCCCGGCTCCGGCGGGTCAGAGGGCATGCCGCTCGAGCCGCTCGACGAGCGCTCGGAATCCCGCCGGGTCGGCGTCGGCGCTCCCGTGAGCGACCTGGACCTCGTCCACGATCCTGCCGTCGGCGACCACCAGCACCCGGTCCGCGTGGGTGGCCACCCGGGCGTTGTGGGTGACCAGGACCGTCGTCTGCGACTGCTCGTGGCAGAGCCGGTCGAGGAGGTACATCACCTCCTGGCCCCCCTGCCGGTCGAGGTTGCCGGTCGGCTCGTCGGCGAGCAGGAGCGAGGGCGCGGCGGCGAGGGCACGGGCCAGGGCGACCCGCTGCTGCTCGCCTCCCGAGATCTCCTCGGGGCCGTGGCCCTGGAGACCGCGCAGGGAGAGCTGATCCATGAGCGCGCTGACCCTTTCGTTCACCGCCCGGCGGCCAAGGCGCGCCGGTTGATCGGGCCCGCCTCCACCGCGGAGCCGGAGCGGGAGGGCCACGTTCTCGGCAGCGGTGAGGCTGGGGATCAGGTTGAAGAACTGGAAGACGAAGCCGATGTGATCACGACGGAATGCCGACCGCTCGGTGTCGCCCATCGCGTAGATGTCGCGGCCGTCGATGAGGACCCGGCCGGCGTCGGGCGGCTCCAGACCCCCCATGATGTGGAGCAGGGTGCTCTTGCCGGCGCCGCTCTGGCCCATGATGGCGACGAACTCACCGGCGTGGATGCTGAATGAGATGCCGTCCAGGATCGTGCGCGACGGGCGGCTGATGTGGAAGCTCTTCGACACCGACTCCACGGTCACCACCGGGGGCACGGCCGTCGCGGCGCCGGTCGCTGGGTCCTGGATCAGAGTTCGGGCTCCCGTGTATGCGGCGGCATTGTCCGCAACTCTAGTTGAAGAGGAACGCTTCCAGGGTCGCTTCGATGGTGTCCGAGATCAGACCCTGACCGCTGTAGTCGTAGGCGGGCAGCGGGGGGCCGGGCGCGACGATGGGTGTGGGCGTGGCCGGGGGGAACGGGGACGGGGTGGGGGCGGGCGTGGCCGAGGGGCTGGGGGCGGGTGTCGCGGTCGGGGCCGGAGCCGACGAGTGGGCGGGGGGCGGGGTCGAGGGCGATGCCGGCGGCGGTGCCGGGGAGGACGATCCCAGCTGGGCGAATTCCTCGGCGAACATCCAGACGTCGGAGTAGGGGCCCTCCCCGCTGTAGGTCCACCCCGAGGCCGCGGACGCGCTCCCCACCCCGAGGTCGGTGTAGTTCGCGTTGAGGATGTTGGCGCGGTGATCGGAGCTGTTCATGAAGTCGGTGTTGACCTGCTCCGCGGAGGCCTCGCCGCCGCCGTAGCCGCTCTCCCAGCCGATGTTCTCCCCGGCCGACCGGTAGTCGATCCCGTAGGCGCTCATCATCGGCCAGACGTACGAATCGCAGGGGGGGATCTGGTGCGCGAAGTAGTCGCGGTTGATCATGTCCTGGGCCCGGCCGTAGATGGTTCCGGCTCCGGAGCAGCCGCCGTAGGGCGCCGCCTCGCCGATCTCGCCGAGCGTGGAGTTGTCCGCCAGTGCCGCCACCCCGTTGCTGGTGCGGTCGGAGTTGGTGAGGGCGAAGAGGTCGGCGTCCGCGCTGGCGTCGGCGCCCACCGGCTGGCCCGTCCAGTGGGTCCCGGCGAAGACCGCGACACCGAGGAGCGCGCCCGCGGCGAGCGCCCCGCCACCCGCCCGGCGCCGCCTCCGTCGCCGCTCCGGCCGGGCGCGGACCACGGCCGCGGTGCGGCAGAGCGCCTCCCAGCCGGCATCGGAACCGGACGGCGGGGGCGCGCACGATGGGCTCACCCCGCGATGACAGCGCCTTTCCCGGCCGGGAGCGAGCGCCGTCATGCCTCCGTCACAGGTCCGTTGCGGGCCGCCCGAATGGCGCGGCGGCCGGTGGGTGACGATGGCTGCACGGTTGAAAGGCCACCGGGCCTTGACACGATCGTTGCAATGTACGTATTCGGTGCAATAGATCCGAGGTGTAGCCTCGGCTAGATTGTCAGACCGAGCGAACGCTGACGAACGAGACACCATAGACAGGCAGGCTGGGACATAGATGTCGCTTCTCGATCGAGTGCAGCGCAAGGCGGAGGAGGGTTCGGGGCCCGGCGGGATGGGGGCGCCGGCCGCAGCCCCGGTGGCGCGTCCGGCGGTCGGACCGCAACAGCTGGCACCCGTCGCGCTCCCGCCGGTTGAGGCGCCCGACCCCGCACCCGGGTGGGGTGTCCGCCCCATGGGCTCCGGCCCCGCCGCCGCCCCGGTCCACCCCGCGGCGGAGCCCGCGCCCCGTCCCCGCCCGGCGGTGGTGCCCTCCCCGCCCGCCCCCCTGCTCAGCCGCACCACGGACAACTCCGGCGAGGCCGCCCGTTCAGGGTCCCTGCTCAGCCGCACCGCTGAGGGCGGCGGAGGCGACGGTCACCCCGCCACGTCGCTGCTCAGCCGCACCGGGATCCCCAGAGCCGGCCAGGGCCGCGGTCCGCTGGGCGCGATGTACACGCAGCTGCGCGGCCGGGTCCACCAGCGACTCGTCGAGGAGCTCGCGGGCAACACCGACTCGGCACCCGCCGACGTCGTCCGGCAGCGGATCGCCGAGCTGGTCGGAGAGATCATCGTCGAGCTGGGCCTGACCATGAGCCGTCAGGACCGCCAGCGGGTGGTCGACACGCTGATTCACGACGTTCTGGGGCTGGGTCCGCTCGAGGACCTGCTGTCCGACGAGAACATCTCCGAGATCATGGTCAACGGGCCCAACCAGATCTACGTCGAGGAACGGGGCAAGCTGATCCGCAGCCCGGTCACCTTCGAGAGCACCGAGCAGCTGATGCAGGTCATCGACCGGATCGTCTCCTCGATCGGACGCCGCGTCGACGAGTCCTCGCCGATGGTCGACGCCCGGCTCAAGGACGGCTCCCGGGTCAACGTGATCATCCCGCCGCTGGCGCTGCGCGGGCCGACCGTCACCATCCGGAAGTTCTCCAAGGAGGCCTTCACCATCGAGGACCTGATGCGCTTCGGGACCCTCACCGAGTCGATGGCGACCTTCACCCGCGCCTGCGTGCGCGGGCGGCTCAACGTGGTCGTCTCCGGAGGCACCGGCTCGGGCAAGACGACCACCCTGAACGTTCTCTCCGGCTTCATCCCCGAGGACGAGCGGATCGTCACCATCGAAGACGCCGCCGAGCTGCAGCTAGTCCAGGAGCACGTGGTCACCCTGGAGGCGCGGCCTGCCAACGTGGAGGGGCGCGGGCAGGTCAGCATCCGCGACCTGGTCGTCAACGCCCTGCGCATGCGTCCCGATCGGATCGTGGTCGGCGAGTGCCGTGGGGGCGAGGCACTGGACATGCTCCAGGCGATGAACACCGGCCACGACGGCTCGCTCACCACCCTGCACGCCAACAGCCCGCACGATGCGGTCAGCCGGTTGGAGACCATGGTGCTGATGTCCGGCGCCGAGCTTCCTTCCCGCGCCATCCGCGAGCAGATCGCCTCCGCCGTGAACATCATCGTGCACCAGTCCCGGCTGCGTGACGGCACCCGCCGGATCGTCAGCATCGCCGAGGTTCTCGGCAATGGAAGCGACGGGGTGGCGATGCAGGAGATCTTCACCTTCCGGCAGAGGGGCGTGGACCCCGAGACCGGCAGGGTGATCGGTGATCTGGCCCCGACCGGCGTGCTGCCGCGAGCTCTGGACCACCTGAGCTCCCAGGGCGAGCCCGTTTCCGAGGCGATGTTCCAGGCGGCCTGACCGACGTCCTCCGACCGGTGAGCGGCGGCGCACTGTGAAGGATATGCCGAGCGGGTCACGGCCCCCTCACCAAATCGTTTCGGTCGTCGTGCCGGCCCCCCAGCCCGATCCGGCGCCCATACACTCCCTTTCGCAGTGTTCCCGCCCTCGACCCCGGGCGCGGTGCGTCCGCCTCGTCCTCGGAGCCGCTCCCCGGCTCGGGTCCTTCGGGTACTCGTCTGCGCGGCCGACAGCACCCGGATCACTCGCGCTCTGGGTGCGCCGCGGGCCACGAGCCGCGTGGGGTGCGAGGTCGCGTCGGGCCCTGGGTCCGTCAGCGATGACCTTCGGCGATCGTGGGACGCGGTGGTCGTCGACGAGAGCCCGCCTGGCTGGTCGGCTCAGGTGGTGCTGGACGAGATCCGGGCCGCCGGGCTCACGACTCCCGTGGTCGTCGTGTGCGATCCCGCGCACGAGGACGCGGGGATCGAGCTCGTCGAGCGGGGCGCGGCTGACTGCCTGGATGCCGACCGGTTGGCCCGGCTGCCTCTGGCGGTGCGGGCGGCCGTGGAGCGGGACGAGCTGAGCCGGACGTCGGCGCGCCTCCGCGTCGCCTCGGATGGCTGGGAGGCGATGCTGCGCGCGGCGTTCGAAAGCTCGCCCACCGCGGTGATCGCCGTCGATGCCGCCGCCCGGGTGATCGAGTGCAATCCATCCACGGAGCGGCTGCTGGGCTGGACGGAGCAGGAGGCGCGCGGCCGTAGCCTCGCCGAGCTGGTGGGGGAGGATGAGGGTGCGGGGCAGCTGCTCGTGGCCATCAGCGAGGCGGCCGCCGAACGAGCCCCGAGACGCCACATCGTGCCGCTGGGGCTTCGCCGCCGCGATGGTCAGGCGCTTCAGGTCGAGGTCTGGCTGAGCCACCGGAGCGGTGAGCTGGCGGGCGTTGTCGTCGCCCTGACCGACATCACCGAGCGCTGGCGCGCCGGCTGGTTGATGGAGCACCAGCTCACGGTCCTCGGGGCCCTCGCGACCTCCTACGACGATGGCTCGCTGGTCCGGGCACTCGAGCAGATCGCTGTGAGTGTGAGGGGCACCGAGACGAGGCTGTGGGAGGCCGACGCCCGGGGGCCGGCGCGGCTCCGGGCCATCTGGAGAGGCGCCGGCGCCGATGGGGCGGCAGGGCCGCTCGTGCCCCCGCCGCCGCCCGGCTTCGTGGAGGAGACGATCAGGACCGGGCGGCTGTCGTTCTCTGAGGCCGGCTCGGCACAGGCACTCGGCGACGGCCTCGCCGTCCCCCTCACCAGCGGCAAGCGGATGGTGGGCGCGATCGAGATCTGGGCCCCCGACTTCGTCGGGTTCGACGACCTCTACGTCATGTACCTGAGCTCGCTGGGCAGCCACCTGGGCAGCCATCTGGCCCAGCGCCGCACCGAGGCCGACTTCACCCGGAGCCTCGAGGAGCTGCACCGCATCGACGCCGAACGCCGCCGGCTGATGCGCCGCCTGGTCGAGGCCCATGAGGACGAGCGCCGCACCCTCGCCGCCGACATCCACGACGACCCGCTCCAGGTCATGGCCGCGGTCTCACTGCGCCTGCATTCGCTGCGGCGCCAGCTCGACAGTCAGCCGGCCCAGCGCACCCTGGAGGCGGTGGAGGGGATGGTGGGCGGGGCGGTCGCCCGCCTGCGCAGCCTGATGTTCAACCTGCGCCCGACCGGCCTCGACCACGGCGACCTGATGGGACCCCTTCGCGACCGCCTCGAGCAGGTGCACCAGGACGATCTCCTGGAGTACGGGCTCACCGGATCGGAGCCGGAGATGCTGACCACCGAGGAGCGGGTGACCCTCTACCGGATCGCCCAGGAAGCCATCTCCAACGTGGTCAAGCACGCCTCCGCGAGCCGCATCGACGTCGCCGTCAGCGAGCAGGACGGTGGCTGCCTGCTCCGCATCGCCGACGACGGGTCCGGTCCGGGCGGGGCCGTCGAGGGCCGTCCCGGCCATCTCGGACTGCCCAGCATGCGCGAGCGCTGCGAGCTGTCCGGCGGCTGGCTGAGGATCTCCGCAGGCGAGCCGGCGGGGACCGTGGTGAGCGCCTGGGTGCCTCTGCCGTCCCGTCCGGGGCGGAGCGGTTGACGAGGCGATGAGCACCTTCAGCACGACCCGCGTGATCATCGCCGACGACGACGCCAACATCCGCGACGCCCTCCGTGAGCTGCTCGAGTCCGAGGACGGGATCGAGGTGGCCGCGGTGGCGGCGGACGCCGACGAGGCGGTCGAGGCGGCGGCTCGCGTGCACCCCGACGTGGCCATCCTGGACGTCAAGATGCCGGGTGGGGGCGGACCCCGCGCCGCCCGGGGGATCCTCGCGGAGAGCCCCCAGACGCGGATCGTCGCGCTCTCCGCCTACGGCGACCGGGCCAGCATCCTGGAGATGCTGCGCGCCGGCGCCGCCGCGTATTTGGTCAAGGGCTCGATGCCGGATGAGGTGACCCAGACCATCCAGCGCGTCCTGCGCGGAGAGTCGGCGTTCTCCCCGGATGTGGCGAGCACTGTGGTCCGCGAGCTGAGCGAACAGCTGGCGGGCAAAGAGGAGGCCGAAGCCCGGCGGGAGCGGGTGCTCGCCCGGGTCGAGGCGGTCATCGAGCACGGCGGCATCCACCCTGTGTACCAGCCGATCGTGGACCTGGCCAGGGGCAAGGTCACCGGGGTCGAGGCGCTGGCCCGATTCGACACCGGGATGCCGCTGCAGTGGTTCGAGGAGGCGGGTGACGTCGGCCTGCGCGAGGAGCTGGAGTCGTCGGCGCTCGCCGTGGCCCTCGCCGGGCTGCCCTCGCTTCCCCCCGACGCCTACCTCTCCCTCAACCTCTCGCCCTCGACCCTCCTCCGCCGCGACGTCCCCCGCCTCCTCGGGGCGGTGCCCCTGGAGCGCATCGTCATCGAGATGACCGAGCACGCCCCGGTGGGTGACTACCAGGCCCTCAACCGGGCTCTGGAACCGCTCCGCAGCGGCGGGGTCCGGGTCGCCGTCGACGACGCCGGGGCCGGCTTCGCAAGCCTCCGCCACATCCTGCTGCTCGTCCCCGACATCATCAAGCTGGACATCTCACTCACCCGGGGTATCGACGGAGACCGGCCGCGGCGCGCGCTCTCCTGCGCCCTGGTGGCCTTCGCCCGCGAGACGTCGACGACCATCGTTGCCGAGGGCATCGAGACCGAATCGGAGCTGCACACTCTGAAGGAGATCGGAGTCGCCCAGGGACAGGGCTTCCTGATCGCGCGGCCCATGGTTCCGCCCATCGACGAGCGGCGCATCCTCGAGATCCTCGGGGTCTGACCTCGCACCGAGGAGCTTCAGCACCCGCCGCTGACCGGCCCGGCGTCGCTCCTGCCCGGGCCGCTCGCTCGGACCGGGTTCCCGGATCAGCGCCCGCCGCGTCCCTGGGGCATGCTGGGCGGGAGGCCCAGGCCGGAGGGCCCGCCGAACCCCGAGGGGGGCATCGGGGCGGGACCGTTGGGAGCCTGCTGCCGCGCCGCCGCCGCCACCAGCGCCTCCTGCTGGAGCTGACGCCGGTCGGGGAACAGCTGCGCCAGCCGCGGCGGGAGCGGCACGCCCATGTCGAAGAGGCGGTCGATGATCTTGGGGCGGATCCCGGTGGGGGTGAAGTCGCCGACGATCTTGCCGGTCGCGGGATCGGCACCGCGGGGATCGAACTTGAAGATCTCCTGCATGGTGATGGTCTCGCCCTCCATCCCCACCACCTCGGTGACGGAGGTGATCTTGCGCGAGCCGTCCTTGAGGCGGGAGAGCTGGACGATCAGGTTGATGGCGCTGGCCACCTGCTGACGGATGGCCTTGAGGGGCAGGTCCATGCCCGCCATCAGGACCAGGGTCTCCAGGCGAGCCAGGGCGTCGCGTGGACTGTTGGCGTGGACCGTCGTCATCGAGCCGTCGTGCCCGGTGTTCATCGCCTGGAGCATGTCCAGCGCCTCGCCGCCACGGCACTCACCCACGACGATGCGGTCGGGGCGCATGCGCAGCGAGTTGATCACCAGTTCGCGGATGTTGATCCGACCCTCGCCGTTGACGTCCGCGGGACGCGACTCCATCCGGCAGACGTGCTCCTGGTGGAGCTGGAGCTCGGCGGCGTCCTCGATCGTGATGATCCGTTCGTCGATGGGGATGAAGCCCGAGCAGACGTTGAGCAGTGTGGTCTTGCCGGCCCCGGTGCCCCCCGAGATGACGATGTTGGCCCGGGCCATGACGCACGCCTGGATGAACGACGCGCCCTCCTGGGTGATGGTCCCGAAGCCGATCAGGTCGGAGACCTGGTACGGGTCCTTGGAGAACTTCCGGATCGTCAGCAGGGGGCCGTCCAGGGCCACCGGCGGGATGGCCGCGTTGACGCGCGAGCCGTCCAGCAGCCGGGCGTCGCAGAGGGGGGTCCGGGCGTCCACCCGGCGGCCGACCGACGAGACGATGGTGTCGATGACGCGGAGGAGGTGAGCCTCGTCGTCGAAGCGGATGTCGGTGAGCAGGATCTTGCCCTTGCGCTCGACGTAGACCATCTCCGGGCCGTTGACCATGATCTCGGTGAGGCTGTCGTCCTCGATCAGCGGCCGGAGCGGCCCCATGGCCTCGAGATAGCGGTTGTCAAGACGAGAGTTGGCGGCGCTGCTCACAGACAGGACTCCTCTTGGACAGGGGCGGGCGCCGCGCCGGCGTCACGCCTAGGCCGATTCTGGCCTGCGGCGCCGGATGGGAGGCCCCGGCAACATTTTCGATACACGATCTTTTCCTGGCCGCCCCGGCGGCCGCGGCTACCATGTGGTCCTCAGCACCCTCCACGGGGACCCCGCATGAGCTCAGGCGGCCCGGCCCGCGATCGGTGGTGGAGACGGTGACGCCGCCACCCCTGGACTTCCCTGCGCCGGTTGCCGAGGACCTCCTCGGTGAGGACTGGTTCGGCGAGGGTAGCGTTTTCGACACCGGCGAGGACCTGGCCCGTGCCCTGATGGTGCTGGCGGACAGCCGGACCGGGCGGACGGCGGCCGGGCCCGCCGGGCTCGCGATCTCGCCCGGCGTGGCACCCGAGGCTGAAGGTGCGGTCGCCGGCCCGGGGCCGATCCGGCCCTCCCCGGCACCCGTGGCGGGGCCGGAGCCCGCCGACGAGTTCCAGATCGCGACCATGCCCAGCGCCCGTGGGCCGGAGACGAGTGGGTGGGGCCTGCGCGCCGCTCCCCTCACCCGGCGCCGCTGGTCCGGTGGTACTCCGGGCTCCGACCGGCGCGGCTGGTCCATCCGCCAGAGCGTCCAGCTGCTCCGGATGACCGAGGAGATCATGGCCCGGCTGCGGGAGGAGGCGGCCCAGCTCACCTGGCAGCTGGCGGCCGCCGTCCACCGGGAGACGGACGCCTAGCAGGGTGCTGAAGAACCCCGGCTAGACCTCGCGGGCCAGCGCAACGCCGTCGGTGCGCTCCCGGTGGGCCATGAGGTCGTGGACCACGTCGAGCGTCACCGCCTGGCCGGAATGCAGGAGGTGGATGACGATCTCGGGGTCGATCCCGCCCGGGGCGGCGAGGGCCGCGGTCCGGGCCGCCTGGTCGGCGGCGTCGCGCGCTCGCCGCAGCCGCATCCTCATGTCGTCGATCCTGCGGATCAGAAAGGCCGCCAGCACGCCCTCCAGGATCGCGACCACGGCCAGGACGATGGTGGCGTGCCCGGTGACGGCGTTGATCACCGCGTTCACGACCTCAGTCCCGAGCCCCGCCGCTCACAGCCCGCTCAGGTACTCGGCGGCGTGGAAGTGCATCTCGCGGGTCATCGCCTGAACCACGGCCTGCTCATGGCCGGGCAGATCGATCTGCTTGATGGCCTCGATCATGGACATCACGTCCTCGATGGAGGGCCGTGTCCGGCGGATCATCTCGGCGACCGGGGCCACCCCGTCGGTGCCCAGCCATAGCGAACCGATCTGGATCAGGTCGAGCTTCACCGCCTCCACGTCCGGCCCGGCGGTCGAGACGCCCAGGTCGTCGAGCGGCATGGGCGCGGCAGGCTCCAGGGAGAGAGCCGAGCCGTCCCACGCCTGCGCGGGGGGTGGGGGGGGTGGCGGGCTGGCCGGGACGTCCCATTCCGGGGGAAAGCCCGCCGTCGCGTCGGGCGCGGTGGAGGGGTCGGACGCCCATCCCGTGATCTCCGCGGTGCCGCCGAGATCCAGTGGGAGCGGGGCGGGGAGGGCGGATCCGGGTCCGGGGGGCGGGGGGACCCGGGTCCGGGGTGCCGGCTCTGCGGGCGGCGAGAGGGGGTCGTCGCCTCCCTCGAATGCGTCGGAGGGGGCGTCGGCCGGGTCGGAGGGGGCGGCGCTGCGACCGGAGGCCCCCGCCGCGGCGATGGCGTGGGCCAGCGGCATCGCCGTGGCGGCGGGACCCTCGACGAAGGCGTGGTACGCGGTCTCGGGCAACCGCTCCGCGAGCGGCTCCTCGGGGGCCTGGCGAAGGGTGATCCGCGCCCCCGGGGCTCGCAGGAGACCCTCCAGCCGCTCAGGGGACGCGAGCGGCTGGCGCTCGCTCTGGGAGAAGACACCGACCAGCTCACCTCCCGCGACCAGGGCCACACCGTGGACGGAGCCGGTGACCACGATCGCACTGTCGCGGCGCCGTGCCATCAGGTCGGCGAGGAGGTTCTCCGCGTTGACCCAGGCCGCCGGCATCTCCCGGTAGACGGCGGGGCAGCGCCACAGCATGGTCAGCGCCTCGGCGATCTGGGGGGTCTCCAACCGGTACCCGGAGACGGTGCCCTGGCGGGCGCCGAGCAGAGCCATCGCGGCGGCCTCTCCCACCGACCGCTCCGCCTCGTCGACCCACACGGCGTCGAGGAGCTGCGAGCGGACCACCACCCCTGCGGCGCGGAGGCGGGGACCGGTCAGGACCACGAGGGCGTCGGGGAGGCTGGGCAGGAGGACGTCGAGGTGGACGACGCTCGCCGAGGCGTCGGCCCACAGGGAGGGGCCGAGCGGGAGGAGGGGAAAGTCGGCGAGCCCGAAGTCGGGTTCGTCGGGCGGTCCGCCCGCGGTCCCGCCGCCGCTGCCCGCACCGTCCACGACGGGCCTCGCCGGGGCGGTGGCACCGGCCCGCTTGGCAAACGGCGCCATCAGCTCCTCCAGCGTGCAGCTGAGCGTCTCGGTGCGCACCACCTCCTTGCGCCAGGCCGAGAGATGGAAGCGGGGCGGGAGCTGTCGCACCAGCGCGTCGACCGCCTCCTGGCCCTCCAGGCGTTCCCCTCCGAGGGTTTCGACGACGGCGTGATTGGGCTGCCCGAAGACCAGGAACAGGGTCGCCTTGCCGCCATCCCAGGTGATGTCCAGCGCCCCCGTCAGGTAATCGTCCTTGGCCTCTGCGAGTTGTCGCAGGAGCTTGACAAAGGGTGCGGCTGTTGCCATCCCGGGATATTCTACGTGCGTGGCTGCTGAAATAATCACGATCGCGTCACTGAAAGGTGGCGTTGGAAAGACAACCGCCACGTACGCGCTGGCTGCGGCCGGCGCCTCCAGCGGCCTGCGTGTGATCGCCATCGACCTCGATCCCACCGGCGGATTGAGCAACGCCCTGGAGAAGTCGAAGCGAGTTGTCACCATCGCCGACGTGCTGCACGGACGGGTGACGCTGCGCGACGCACTCGTCGATCATCCCCTCGGTATCCAGACCGTGCCCGGGCATCGCAGCCTGAATCACGAGCCGCTGCACGAGCATCAGCTGCGCGCCGTGCTCCAGCCGGTGCTCGACGACGTCGACGTTGTCCTGCTCGACACCCATCCCCACGAGCCCTCGCTGCTCGGCCCCATGGCGGTCGCCGATCGGATTGTCATCCCCACCGCGCTCGACCTGCTCTCCCTGCGCGCCGCCGCGCTGAGCGTCGGTCTGGCCGATCAGCTGGGTGTGCTCGAGCGCATTCGGGGCATTGTTGTCAGTAACGCGAAGCGCCCCCTCTCCCGCATCACCGAGTCGCTGCTCAACGGGCTGATCGTCAGCGGCCTGGCCTTCGAGACCGTGCTCTGGTTCTCGTCGGGCTGGGTGGTGGCCACCTCGGGCAAGGGTGAGCTGCCCGACCCCGAGCTGCTCGACGACGCCCGCAGCCTGCTCCAGGAGGTGGCCACACGGCAGGTGCCGGTGGCCGCGCTCCGTCAGTTCATCGCCATGGCCCAGGGCCGCCGGCCGGCGCCCGTCTCCGCCTGAGACGAGGCGGTCGCGTCGCCTCACCGCGGGCCGCTGGGCCACCCGCCGTGCCGGCCGGCCCGCTCGGCGCGGAGGCGCTCCAGCTCGAGGCGTGCCTGCCGCAACGCCTCCACGGCCTCGACCCCGGCGCGCTCGGCGCGCTGCCGGGCCGCGTCCACCTCTCCGAGCCGGCGGGTGAGCTCGGCCATCTCCCTCCGGGCGCGCAGGGTACGGCTGGCCAGCTCCCGCTCGGCGGCCTGGCGCGCGCCCTGGGCCTGGCGCAGCTCCGCGTGGAGCCGGTCCAGCTCCCGGCGCAGGCCCTCCAGCTCGGCGCTGCCTGCCACCGGCTCGTCGACGTCCTCGCCGTCCTGGACGCCGGCCCGGAGCTGCGCCGCCTGCCGCTCGACCAGCCGGTCCAGGAACGCCCACTGCTCGAGGAGCTCCTCCTCGGAGTGCGGTGCCGGATTCGACTTTTGAGTGCTCACGCGGCTCCCAGCGCGGACGACGGTTCGGGTTGCGACGATCCTCTCAGACCGGGATCGGTGAAGCGCTGGTCCCGGTCAGACCGGAGGGACAAGACGGGTGGGATCGACGCCCCGCAGCGCAGCGAGGGCGGCGGTGCGCTCGGGGCCCAGCGCGGCGAGCATGCGGTGCACGGGGTTCACGGTGCCGGCGAAACGCAGCGGCGCCGCGTCGGCGCGCAGCGGCCAGGCGTGGGGGGACCCGGTCAGCGCCTCGGGTTCCGCGGCGGCGAGGAGCAGCGCGATCTCGGCCTCGGTGACGCCGACGGCGATCAGCCGGGCGGCCACCTCGATCATCTGACCCGGCTGGAGCCGGGGGAGGACGTTCCACACGGCGAGCAATGCCGCCTCCCCCTGGTCGAGCTCGCGGACGATGGCCGGCACCTCGACGATCCCCAGCCTTCCCGCCACCTCCAGCCGGCGGGCCCCCAGCACCACCTGGAAGCGTCCCCGCTCCACGGGGCGCAGTAGGAGCGGCTCTACGATGCCCCGCTGGCGCACGCTGCGAGTCAGCGCCAGCAGGTCGGCATCCGGGTCGGACGGGTCCGGCCACGGCCGCGGGTCGATGTCGGCACACGCGATCCGCTCGAGCCGTGACTGCGAGGTGGGTGCGAGCCAGCGGGCGAGCGGTCCGCCGTGGAGCGCGAGCCGGGCGGCATCGCCGGGCATGGCCTCGGCCTCGGACGGCTCAGACAACCTGGAGGATCTCGTCGGCAAGCGCGCGGTACGCCTGCGCCGCCTTGGACGTGGGGGCGTAGGCGACGATCGGGACGCCGGCCAGCGACGTCTCCTGGAGCTTGACGGTGGGCGTGATCATGGTCTCGAAGACGCGCAGGCCGGCGAGGTCGGCGAGCCCGCCGAGGAGCTGGCGGCTGAAGTTGGTGCGGATGTTGACGAAGGTTGGCACCATGCCCAGCACCTGGAGCTCCGGGTTGAGCCGGCTGCGGGCGACGTGCACCGTGCGCAGCACCTCCTTGAGCCCGCGCACGGCGAAACCGGACATCTGCAGGGGGATGAGCACGTAGTCGGTGGCGGCAAGGGCGTTGATCGTGTGGAAGCCGAAGTTGGGCGGGGTGTCGTAGAAGATGAAGTCGTAGGCGGCACGGGTGCCGTCGCGGTTCAGCGCCTCGCGCAGCAGGGTCTCGCGATGCAGGCCCGAGGGGAGCTCCGCCTCGACCGCGGTCAGGTCGGGGGTGGCGGGGAGGAGGTGGAGGTGCGGCCATTCCGTGGCCACGATCACCTGGCTCGCGCTGACCCGGCCGCTCAGGAGGTCTCCGAGGCTGGTCCGAAGCTCGTAGGGGTTGAGCCCCAGGCCACTGGTGAGGTTCGACTGGGGATCGCAGTCGATGGCCAGGACCTCGCGGCCCCGCTCGGCCAGAGCCGCCGCCAGGTTGATGGCGGTGGTCGTCTTGCCCACCCCACCCTTGCCCGACACGCAGGCGATCCCGATGCCCATGCTCACCTCCGGGGCGCGGCCGTCACGTCACCGTACCTTCGTCGAACCCGGCCTCCCCCGGGGTCGGAGTCGCCTCGTCGTATCTTGCCTGCGACAACCGTGTGGCCGCGCCGCTCTGCGGCGCCGGCGCCGCCCGGGGCCGGCGAATGGGTACCCGACCGTTACCCGTCCGCGACCCGGCGTCAGCCTGATGGTCGGAGCCGCTCCGGATAATCGCACCAAGATGACCGTACAACCCTCTCTCTTCAGCAGCTCCGACCCCCCCCACCGGCGGCGCCTCGTCCGCGACGGCTTCCGGGACAGCGAGCCCAACCCCGTCGACCACTTCGCGCTGCGCTCTGGAGAGATGTACCGGATCTCCTACTCGGTCGGTGGGCCGAGCCAGCGCCGGGTCACCCGGAGCGTCGCCATCTACGGGGGTCAGACCCAGCGGCGGGTCTGGAGCGGCGACGTCCTGCCCTGTCTGGACTTCGCGCTGCCCCAGGGCCGGACCCTCTCGCTGCTCACCAACCAGCTGGTGGACGCCCGCCCCGCCGAGCTCAACGAGCGCGGCCAGTGGGTTCTCCAGCAGCCGGAGGGTCACCGCCGCCGGGCTCCGCGACGCCATCACACCGGCGTCGGCTGAGCCTGCTGGGGGGGCGCACCGCGGGGTCGCGCCCGGCCCCGGCCGACGGTCACGGCGCCGCACCACGGAGGTTGTGCAGCCGCCCGCCGAGTGAATGCGGTCAGCCCTGGCCGGTGGAGGGCTGGGTGCCGTTGAGCTCGCCGGGGAGCTCCTGGGCCTTGGCCAGGCGCTCGTTGAGGCCCCGCCGCTCGAAGCGGTAGCCGATCCCCGGGACCGCGTGGATGTAGGTCGGACGTGGACCCTCGGGCTCGATCTTGCGGCGCAGCCGGTAGACGTGGGCGTCGACGGAGCGCAGGTCCAGGTCCGCCCCCTGGCCCCACACCTTCTGGATCATCTCGGAACGCGAGATGACCCGGCCGGGGGAGGCGGAGAGCAGCGCCAGCAGGTCGAACTCGGTCGGGGTCAGGGTCACCGGCTTGCCGTCGCGGAGCACCTCGTGGCGCCCGACGTCGACGATCAGGCCGGGGAACTTGAGCCGCCCGGGCCGGACCTGGGACTGCGTGGTCCGCTGGCGGCGGAGCTTGGCGTTGATCCGGGCGGCGAGCTCCCGGACCTCGAACGGCTTGATGATGTAGTCGTCGGCTCCGATCTCCAGGCCGACCACCACGTCGACCGGGTCCGAGCTGGCCGAGACCATCACGATCGGGACCTCGACCCCCGACGAGCGCAGCCGCCGGCAGACGTCGAAGCCGGTGAGCCCGGGCAGGCTCAGGTCCAGGATGATCAGGTCGATGTCGCTCGACTCGGCGAGGCGGACACCGTCGAGGCCATCCTCGGCGAACTGAATGGTGAACCCGTGCTGCTGGCCGAGGACGGTGAGGATGTCGTGCATCGACGGGTCGTCGTCGACCACCAGCACGGTGGCCTCGGTGATCCCGGGGCGGCCGCCGAGCGGTGCCGCCGGGTTGAGAATGCTGTAGTCCGTGAAGGGGCTCATCCTGCGGTTCCCTGGATTGGCCTCCGCGCTCCAACGCCGTGTGCTCGCCACGACGCTACCACCGGGATCGCGGCGGTTCGGATTCGGTTACCCGAGTGTTGCGAGCCTTTACCGGGCCGAGATGGGCGGAGGCGGCGCGGCGCTGCCGGGGCGGGCCACACGGCGGCTAGAGCGTCCCCGGCAGGGCGACCACGAAGGTGTTGCCGCGAACCCGGGTGTTGTCGATCCAGATCTTCCCGCCCATCCGCTCCACCAGCTGGCGGGCGAGATAGAGGCCGACGCCGAAGCCGCCCCGCTGCCGGAGCAGCGGCGACTCCACCTGGTAGAAGGAGGCGAAGACGCGGTCGGCCTCGGCCTCGGGGATGCGCCGGCCGTGGTCCTGGACGCCGATCAGGACGTAGGGGCCGTCGCGCCGGGTGGCGATGGTCACCGGCTCGGACTCGGGGGAGAACTTGAGGGCGTTGTCGATCAGGCACGCGAGGGTGAGCGCGAGCCGCTCGGAGTCGGCCATCGCCCGGGTGGCGTCGGGGGCGACGTTGACCGCGAAGCGGCTGCGGTCGGCGGACTCGATGAATCGGGCGATGGTGTCGCCGATCACCCGCTCGAGCTCGCAGGCGGCGGTCTTGAGGCGGATCTCGCCGGACTCCAGCTGAGCGATGGCGAGCAGGTTGTCGGTCAGGCGGGCCAGGTGCTCGGACTCGGCGCGCAGCTCGCGGATCCCCTCGTCGCGCGCGCTGGCCGGGAGCCGGTCGCCGGCGTCCTGCATCAGGGTGACCCACGCCTTGATCTTGGTGAGCGGCGTGCGCAGCTCGTGGGACGCCAGCATCATGAAGTCGCTCTTGATCCGGTCGACCTCGCGCAGCTCGTTGAAGGCTACCGCCTCCAGCTCGTAGGTGTGGGTGAGCTGGCGGGCGCGGCTCTGGACCATCTCGCGGGCCAGCAGCCCGCTGATCAGGGCGATGACGACGAAGAGGAAGAGGCGCTCGGCGAACAGGTTGGCGGTGGGGGCGTCCAGGCGGCCGCCGTCCAGGAACCCGATGCCGAGGTAGATCAGGGCGATGGTCGCTGCGCAGAACAGGCTCCCGCTCAGCCCGAAACGGAGGCTGCTGGCGATGATCACCAGGTAGAAGACAAGTCCGAGCTGGGAGTTGAAGCCGCCGGTGAGGTACACGAGACCGCTGGCGATCACGATGTCGAGCCCCAGCATGGCGTACTGTAGCCGCCGGGTCGGGATCCGATTGACGAGTAGCGCGAGGGTCGTGACCAGGGTGAAGATGGCCCAGATGGCAAGCAGGAGGTCGACCTCGGGCCGGTTCTGGGTGGTCTCGCCGGGGAAGTTGACGCTCACCGCGGCGAAGATCAGGACGATCCATCGGGCCAGCTCGATGACCCTCTCCACCCCCGCGCGCCGGTCGCGATCGAGGACGGTCGGGAGGTCAGGGATGGTACGGGGCGGGGTGCCGTCGCTCGACGCGGCGGGAGGGCGCGCGACGGCGATGTTCTCTGCAACCTCCGGGGTCACACTCATCGAGGTGCACCGATCCTCCGGCTCACGCCGATGAGCCTACTGTCGAGTTCGGGCGGAGGCACCAGCGCTTCCGGTAACGATGCGGCATCGCCCCGCGTTACACGTGGCCGGGAGGTGCCGCCGGCTTCCTTCCTCACCGCGCTGCGCCACCTCGAGGTGGATCGCTCTGCGGCCGCGGTCGCCTTCGAGCGGCTGCTGGCCACCGAGGCGTCTCCTGCCTGGCGGGCGCTGGCACTGCTGGGGCGGGGCCTCTGCGAGGAGCTGAGCGGCGCCCGGGCCGCGGCGCGCAGCAGCGTTCGCGCCGCCCTCCAGCAGTGGGCCGCGACCGACCCCGGGGCCTGCGCGGTGGCGGTGGCCGCGCTCGGGCGGAGCGTCGCGTCCGAGCTGGACGCCGCCCTGGGGATCGCCTTCCTGGAGGCGGCACAGCGGCTCTCGGGCGGCAGCCCGCCGGAGATCCTCGGCGCCGTGTCGCTGGAGCTGGGATCGGCCGCGGCCGAGAACGGGGAGGCGAGTACCGCCGTCGCCCACTGGGAGCGGGCGCTGGAGTGCGGAGATCCGGGCATCCGAGCGGCCGCCGCCGCCAACCTGGGACGGCTGGCCGCCGCCCGCGGGGACGGCGCCACCGCCATGAGGTTCCTGGATCGCGGACTGGCGGTGAGCGACGGTCCCCACGTCCGGGTGGTGGCCGACGGCCTGGTCGCCCTCGCCTCCCAGGCCGCCGCCACGGGACGCTGGGAGGAGGCCGAGGCCGGTCTCCGGCGCGCCCTCACCCTCCGCCGGGCCGGCCACGACGGCCACGGCGTCGCCGAGATCCTCCACGACCTCGGGGTCGCGAGCTGGCGGCGGGGGCAGGTCGCAGCCGCCACCCGCTACCTGGAGGAGTGCCGTGCCGGCGCCGAGGAGGCCGGCGACGAGGCCCTGCGCGGCGCTGCGCTGCGTGCCCTGGCCGCAGTGGCCCTGGAGGGCGGGCGGCTGGTGGTCGCCCTGGCGTATGCGCAGGAGGCGGCGGTCGCCGCCCAGGATCCCGACGACCGCCGCTTGGTCGCGAGCGTCCTGCGCGAGATCGGTGACGAGGCGCGCCGCCAGGGCTCGGCGTCGGTGAGCGGGGAGGCCTTCCGAGGCGCCGCCCGGATCCTCGCCGGCCCGAGCTGAGAGGGCGCGGGACGACCCTCGACGGTCCCGACGCACCCATCCTCGGCGGTGCGGGTGTCGACTGCCGCCGGCAGGCGGAGGCGTCCGTCAGCAGGCGGGGGCGTTCGACGGTGGCGGGGGGATCCCGGTCGGAGGCGCCCCGCCCGCCGACATCACGACCCGGGCGCTCGGGGCCTCGTAGCAGTTGACCGTCCAGCCCAGCTCCTGCAGCGCGGAGACGTCGGCGCCGCTCGCGCTCAGGACGGCGTGGCGGATACCGTATCGGGCGAGAAGTCCCTGCCAGTTCCCGGAAACGGTGGCGATGTCGATGTAGTCGGTGAGCGGGCCGGTCCCGAAGATGCCGATCTCGTCGTAGACCAAGACCACCCGGCCCGTGGGGAAGCGATAGGCGAGATAGCCGCCGTCGGCGTCGGAGCTGAGCAGGCGCTGGCCCGGGAAGTGGATGGCGACGTAGTCGGCGGCGGTCTCGGGCTCGTGGGTCCGCTCGAACTGAGCCGCCGCCGTGGCCGAGGTCTGGGGCAGCATCACCGCGATGGAGGCGGCGCTCACCGCCAGCGCGGCGATCACGGCGAGCCCCAGCGGACGCCGGGCTCCGAGGCGCAGCCGCAGGCGCAGCGGAGCCCTCGCGGCCCACGCCGCCTGACCGTACTCGGCCAGCTGGGGGATCAGCACCACGGCCAGGAGGCTGACGTTGCGCACCGCCTGCAGGGTGAAGAGGAAGGCGGCGGTGGCGAGCACGAGCTCGGGGACGCGCGGCCGGCGGCCGATCAGCCAGAGGCCGACCAGCAGTGCCGGGAGCACCTCGATGAGCCGGGTCAGGGCGTCGTGGAAGTTGGGCGACTGCCATTCCGAGACCAGCTGGGAGAGGATGGGGTTGCCGAGCGTCTCGGCGATGTAGCCGTAGATGCCCGGCCCCGCCGGGTTGACCAGGGTGAGCGCGGCCGCGGCCAGCGCCGCGATGGCGAGCGGCCGGCGCCGGACCCCCGGCGTGAGCGGAACCGGCCGGAAGGCCGCCCAGAGCAGGACCAGCGCCACGGCGCCCGCGACCAGGCCGAGCAGCACCGCGACGGCGGCGGCGCCCACACCGATCACGGCGAGGAAGAGGTTGTCCGGAAGCGGTGCGGTGCGGCCCCGGGAGGGGCGGTGGATGACCAGGGTGAAGGCGAGCACACCGAGGCCGGCGATGAAGCCGGAGTGGAGATTGGCCCAGAGCAGGAACATGGGCGGCAGCAGCCACACCACCCACCGGTTCCCCTCGCGCCAGCGCACCACGATCAGCAGCGTGAGCGCGACCCCGAGTGCGCTCACCGTCTCGGCGCGGACCCCCATCGCCATGCCCGCCATCAGCCCTCCGAGGAGCATGGCGGCCGCCGCCCAGCCCCGGGAGATGCGGGCGCTGCGGGGGACGGAGAGCGCCGCCACCAGGAGCGCCAGGCTCCCCACCAGGCCCAGGACCAGCGAGGCGAGACCGTCGCCGCCCAGCCGGACCAGGGTGGCGAGCAGCACCTCGTAGAGCCACTGCTGCTCCACCCAGGGATGCTGGGTCGCCACGAAGCTGAAGGGCTCCGTTGCGGGGATGCCGTTGCTCAGGATCAGGCGCCCCAGGGCGATATGCCACCACTCGTCGCCGTAGCGGAAGAGCTGGACCGTGAAGGGCAGGGTGATGCAGAACCCGGTGGCGAGCCAGGCCACCGCGGCGACGCGCGATCGGCCCTCCTGTGCGTTCTCCGGCGGGGGCCCCGGATCGGGTGTGGCCGGCACGGCCGTGGCCTCGGTCACGACGATCCCTCGCCCTGGGCGGCCAGCTGGGCACAGCTGCCGGTCGGCTCCGGCTGGGGTGGAAGGTGCAGCGACGCCAGCTCACTGCGCAGGACGAATGCCTGGTTGTGGGGATCGCTGTACACCATCACCCAGTTCGGGCTCTCCTGGAGCACGTGGTCGAGGGCGGTGCCGGTGTCGAAGAGGACGACCTGGGTGCCGTAGTCCTCCAGCGTGGACTGCCAGCCGGGCACCACGTCGCTGATGTCCGCGTAGGTGTAGAGGAGCTTGTCGCCCATCAGGGCGGCGTCGCCGAAGATGAAGATCTTGTCCCCGGTGCCGGCGAGACTGAAGGCCAGGTAGCCTCCCTCTCCGTACTGGTTGAAGATGCGCAGCCCGTGGGGCGCCTCGCGCAGCCAGGCGCTGGCGCAGACGGGGTAGGTCCGCGCGTAGCTGAGCGCGGTGGGGGTGGTCGCCATCGCCGGGACGAGCCGCAGCCCCACCCAGCCTCCCAGTAGGACGGCGGTCATCAGCGCCAGGGCGGTGACCCTCACCCGCAGCGACGGCAACCGCGGCGGCCTCACGCGACCGGCCGTCGTCCGGAGCCGGTCGAGGAGGTGGCTCAGCTGCTCGATCCAGGTGGGGGTCGAGGCGGCCACGAAGATGGCGACGTTGCGCACCGACTCGAAGGCCAGCGCGGTGGTCAGCGCCACCAGCGCGGCGTCGCGGGCGCGGATCCTCCGGTTGGCGACCAGGAAGCCGAGCAGGCTGACCAGCATCACGGCGAAGCCGCGCACCTCCAGCTGGTGGAAGTCGGGCGACTGCCACTCGAGGATCAGCGCCTGCTGGGCGGGTGAGGCGAGGGTCTCAGCGGCATAGAGAAGGATCCCCGGTCCGTTGGGGTTGATCATCGACACCAGGGTGCAGAGCACGGTGACCACGGCGACGGTGGCGATCCGCCGGCGCGGGGCCGGGTCGGGGAGCTCGAGGCGCAGTCCCGCCGCCTCGGCCACCACGATCACCGCCAGGAAGACCAGTCCGACCACGAAGCCGCCATGCAGGTTGCTCCAGAGCAGGAAGATGGGGAGGAGCAGCCAGATGGCCCGGCCTCCGCGCATCAGGTACCGCTCGACGAGCAGCAGCAGCAGGCAGCTGAAGGTGAAGTCGACCATCTGGTCGCGTGGTCCCCAGATCGGATTCGCCGCCAGGGCGGCGACGATCAGGCCGACCCCGAGGGCGAGCCGGTTGCGGGTGTGCAGGCGGGATCGCAGCAGGATGAACACGACCCCGAACCACGTGAGCAGGCTGAGCACCGGCACGATCGCGCCCAGTCCGCCGATGTCGTAGAGGGCGGCGATGATGATCTCGAAGAGCCACTCGTGCATGGTCCAGTGGTGGCTGGACACGGTGTAGGTGTAGGGATCGTGTCCGAGCAGCTGGAGATGGTTGGCGATCAGCAGCTGGCCGGTGCGCAGGTGCCACCAGAAGTCGGGGTCGGTGATCGCCGAGGTCACGGCGATGCCGGTGATCAGGAGGGCGGCGACCAGGAGCATCCCCCCCGGGGTGCTCAGCTCGTCGAAGCGGTCGCGCAGACGGTGAGGGGGCGGGGGGGCGGCGGCCGGCTCACCGGCATCGCCCGAGGCGCCCGCGGGCACGACCGAGTCCGGACCGTGCACCGTCGGCTCCAGCCCCCGCTCGCCCGGATCAGTGCCGAGCCGGTCCGTCAGCCGCCGAGATCGAGGCTGCGGAGCGCGCGCCGGCAAGGCGGGACGGGTGGGCGCTGGGGAGCGGGCGTGCGACCAGCCCCTCCAGGACGGCCACCAGCTGGCGCGGGTTGAACGGCTTGTTCATGAACTCGATCCCGCCCAGCTCCATGACCTTCTGGATGTCCTCGTCGAAGACCCGGGCGGTGAGCAGGATGATGGGGACGGTCGCGAAGCGGCGGTCGGCCCGCAGCTCACGGCAGACGGTGAGGCCCGAGATGCGGGGCATCATGACATCGACCACCAGCGCGTCGGGCGGCCAGTTGTCGACCGCGGCCAGCGCGTCGGCCCCGTCGTTGACAGTCAGGACGTCATAGCCCTGGCTGCTGAGGAGCATGTCGATGAGGCGGCGGAGCGCTGGGTCATCCTCGGCAACGAGGATGCGCGTCGGCTCCGACGTCTCGCCCATCGCTCTCGACCTCTTGTGGTGCAGCCGTCTCGACACCAGCCGGCGTCGGTAAGGAGAACGGCGGTGACCGTGAGCCGGTTATACGCTCGGGGTGTAAAGCGGGGGTTACGGCGCAACCGGCTTGTCACAGACCCGATGTGCGGCCTTCCCCCCGGGTCGTCGCTGACCACCGGCCCGTCACCGCGCGCGTTCCCGGCCACCGCTGTTCGGAGCAATCGCGCCGGCCCTGCAAACGCCCTCCAGGGTCCCCCGTCGCCCCCTTCCCGGCGCCCTTTCGCGGGGTGGTTCGTGACGAACAGTTCGTGACGAAGCATCGGTTGGGACGGGCTTCGCCGGCGGTCCTCGCCGGCCCGGGCGGTTCGGGTCGTGGAAGCTGCCGGCCGGAGAGGCCGCGGCGGCGCCGCTCGTCGAGCCGGTGCCCGCCGGCGGGGGCCGGGTCCGCGGGTCACGCGGTGGGCGCGTCATTGTCACGGCCGCGCGTCAGTCGCTATCGGAGGCCGCCGCTATCATGGCCGCGCAGTGATTCGCGCGCCTCTGCTCGTATGACCGTGGCCGCAGAAGCGGGCCGGCCGGTCAATCCGTCCGCGATCTCCGGCATCCGGTTCCTGATCACCAAGCGGATCGAGGACCTCGAGGCGGTGGCATTGCGCCTGGAGGCCCGCCAGGCCGACTCGGTGGTGCGCCGCGACCAGCTGCGCGACCGGCTCGAGGAGGCCGAGGTCGCTTGGAGCCACGTGCTCAAGAACTTCGAGCGCTTTGCCGTGGAGGACATCGACACCCAGTTCCGCCTGGTCTCCTCGACGCGCGCGGACCTCGCCTCGCTCGAGGAGCGCACCCGGGACACCGCCTCGCGGCTCACCGACATCCATCACGAGCAGGAGGTCCTCCGCCAGGTCTATCGGAGTCTCGATGACCTGGCCGCCACCGCCTCGCCGTCCCAGGCCGGGGGCGGTGCCCGGCTGCGCAACACCTCCCGCCAGGTCTTCCAGATCATCGAGGAAGAGCGCATGCGGATCGCCCGCGACATGCACGACGGTCCCGCCCAGTCGATGGCCAACCTGGTGCTGCAGGCCGAGATCCTGGAGCGGCTGATCAGCCGCGATCCGCAGCTGGTCGTCAACGAGCTGGCCGACTTCAAGGACGGGGTGCGCGGGGTGCTGGACGAGACCCGGCGTCTGATCTTCGACCTGCGGCCCATGACTCTCGACGACCTCGGTCTGGTGCCCACGCTGCGTAAGTTCACCAAGGACTTCGAGCTCGGTGGGCTCACCACCAGCCTGCGGGTGATCGGCGAGGAGACCCGTCTTCCCGGCGCGCTGGAGCCGACCCTCTTCCGGATCATCCAGGAGGCAATGAACAACGCTCGGAAGCACTCCCGGGCCAAGAGCATCGAGGTCGTGGTCGGATTCCAGCCCCACGCCGTGTCGGCGATCGTGCGTGACGACGGGGTCGGCTTCGACGTCGCCGCCGCCGAGGGGCGGCTGGACTCGGGGCGGCACCTGGGCATGATCTCGATGCGCGAGCGCGCCGAGCTGGAGAAGGGACGTCTCGAGATCCGCTCGCAGATCGGCAAGGGCACGGAGGTCCGGGTGACCTTCGAGCACTAGCAGGGTGCTCGAGAAACCCCGACTCTCCGGCCCCCCCATCGCCTGGGACGGGGCCCGGCGTTGGAGCTCCGCCACTCCGCCCCCGGACGTTAAGACGGGCATATGCCCCCGATTGAGACAATGGACACGTGCGGTTCCGTGCCCTGGCATGCGATTACGATGGGACCATTGCCACCGACGGCGTGGTGGCGCCTTCCACCCTGGAGGCCCTGGAGCGGGTGCGGCGGAGCGGGCGGCTGCTGCTCCTGGTCACGGGGCGCACCGAGCCCCAGCTGGAGGACGTCTTCCGGCGCTGGGACCTCTTCGACCGGATCGTGCTGGAGAACGGCGCGCTACTGCTCGACCCGGCCGCCGGAGCCGATCGCCTGCTCTGCGCGCCCGTCTCCAGCCGTCTGCTGGCCGCCCTGAGCCGGCGTGGCGTCGACCCTTTGGCCGTGGGCCGCGCCGTCTGCGCCACCCAGGTCCGGCACCTGGACGCCGTGCGCGAGGCGGCTCTGGACTCCGGCCTCCCCCTCGACGTGGTCATCAACCGGGGCGGGGTGGTGGTGCTGCCGGCGGGGGTCAGCAAGGCCTCGGGCCTGCGCACCGCCCTGCGCGAGCTCGGTGAGCCGGCCTCGGCCTGCGTCGCCGTCGGCGATGCCGAGAACGACCTGCCCATGCTGGTCGCCGCCGGCTGCGGGGTGGCGGTTGCCAACGCCCTCGACGAGCTCAAGGCGGTCGCCGATGTGGTCATGTCGAAGCCGAACGGCTCCGGCATCGCGGAGCTGGCCGGCCGGCTGGTCGCCGACGACCTGGCCGGGTTCGCCGCGGAACCGGGCAGGGCCGGGGCCGGAATCCGCCGCTGACCCCCGGCGCGGTGGTGCCCGGCATCAAGGAATCGGATCAGGCGCGTCGCTGAGCCGTGACCGCCGGGGTATCGGGCTGTAACCGGGGCGGCTCGATGATGCAGGGGCCCGGACGCGCCGAGTGCTCGGGTTCCCCCCAGCCCTCCCTTCCCAAGGGCCGCCGGCGACGCAGAGTCGCCGGCGGCCCCTTCTTTTTGCGCCGGGAGCCGGGACGTGCGGCGCACCCGGCCCGATACGGTTCCGTTGCACCGAGAGTGGGAGGGGCCGGGGCGGCTTATCGTTGCTCCTGATGACACCTGACCTGCTCGCCTCGCTCAACGTGATCTCGGCCGGAGTTGCGCCCGCCATCGCCGGGCTGGCGGCGTGCCTCCTCCTCTACCTCGCCTACAAGCTCTTCTACCGGCCGGATTTCGGGATGCCGGTGCGGCGGCGCCTACTGACCCGGGGTCTCCGGGTGCGCCGCAACCAGTTCGCCGACGTGCCCCTCTGGTGGACCGACCTCCAGGTTCAGCGTGCCATCAGCGTCCACTGGAAGTGGAGCCTGCGCGAGACGGTGACCCGGCCCGCCGACATGGCGCGGCCGGAACCGGAGCGGAGCGTGGCGGCGGACGGGACTCCGGTCGCCAACTGGCGCCGGATCGCGAGGTAGAGGGCGGCGGCTCAGCCGCCGCGGTGAGGGGGGCTTGCGCCCCCCTCCTCGTCACGCGGTTTCGGCGTCTCCGGCGATGAGCGGCGCCGTCTCGGCCAGGGCGGCGGCCAGCTCGGCCCCGTCCGTCCCGACCTCGCCGTCGGGGGTGACGACGCTGGCGTCACCGTCCTCCTCGTAGAGGCGGACGGCCTCCTCGCGGAGCTTCTGGTAGTAGTCGAGGCCGGTCCCGGCGGGGATCAGCTTGCCGATGATGACGTTCTCCTTGAGACCGCGGAGCCGGTCGATCTTGCCCGAGATGGCGGCCTCGGTGAGCACCCGGGTGGTCTCCTGGAAGGAGGCGGCGGAGAGCCAGGACGCGGTGTTGAGAGCGGCCTTGATCAGGCCGAGCAGCACAGTCTGGGCGATGGACGGCTCGCCACCCTCGCTCAGCGCCTTGGCGTTGGCCTCCTCGAACTCGAACTGGGAGACGATCTCGCCGGGCAGCAGGTCGGTGTCGCCGGAGGCGTCGACGCGGACCTTCCGCATCATCTGCCGGACGATCACCTCGATGTGCTTGTCGTTGATGTCGACGCCCTGGTTGCGGTAGACGGACTGGACCTCGTGGACCAGGTAGTTCTGGACGTCGTCCCGGCCCCGCACCAGGAGCAGCTCCTGGGGGCTGATCGAGCCCTTGGTGATCCGGTCACCGGCCTGGATGCGGTCGCCGTCGCGGACCACCAGCTCGGACGATGCCGGCACCGCGTACTCGCGGGCCTCCTCGTCGGTGGCTCGCACGGTCACATCCGACTTGCCGACCCGGACCACGCCCGCGTACTTGCTGCGGATCGAGATCTCGCTGCCGTGCTCGTCGTTGCCCCGGATCAGCTCGGTCCCCTCGATGACCGCCTGCCCGTCCTCGACCATCACCGAGTGCCGGGCCGGCACCGGGTAGACCGAGTCGAACACGTCGCGGGAGAAGATCTTGACCTTGAGGGACTTGCTGTCCCCGCGGATCAGCTCGACCTCGCCGTCGATCTCACCGATCAGCGCCTTGCCCTTGGGGACGCGGGCCTCGAAGAGCTCCTCCACCCGGGGCAGACCCTGGGTGATGTCGGCGCCGCCGGTGGCCACGCCGCCGGTGTGGAAGGTGCGCATGGTGAGCTGCGTGCCCGGCTCGCCGATCGACTGGGCGGCGATCACGCCCACCGCCTCGCCGATCTCGACCATCCGGCCGGTGGCCAGGTTGCGGCCGTAGCAGGCACGGCAGACGCCCTCGCGGGCCTTGCAGGTCATGATGCTGCGCACCTTGACCCGGGTCACCCGCTCGCGCTCAGTGAAGATGCGGCGGGCGTTCTCGTCGCTGATCTCCTCGCCAGTGGGAACCAGCAGCTCGTCGCCGATCAGGATGTCGGCGGCGGCGATCCGGCCCGCGTAGCGCTCGATGACCCGCTCCTTGAGCTCATCGTCCTCCAGGTCGACCCAGATCCCGGCGGTGGTCTCGCAGTCCTCGATGCGCACGATCACGTCCTGGGCGACGTCGACCAGACGTCGGGTCAGGTAACCCGAGTCGGCGGTGCGCAGCGCGGTGTCGGCCAGACCCTTGCGGGCTCCGTGGGTGGAGATGAAGTACTCGAGGACGGTCAGGCCCTCGGAGAAGTTGGCCTTGATCGGCAGGTCGATGATCCGGCCGGTGGGGTCGGCCATCAGCCCGCGCATGCCGGCCAGCTGGCGGATCTGCTGGGTCGAGCCGCGGGCCCCGGACTGGGACATCATGAGCACTGAGTGGAACTTGTCGAAGGACGACATGGTCACCTTGGTGACGTCGTCGGTCGCCTTGGTCCAGATCTCGACCGTCTTGAGGTAGCGCTCGTCATCGGTGATCAGGCCGCGCCGGTACTGGAGGTCGATCTCCTCGACGGCCGCCTCGGCGTCGGCGATGATGGGAGCCTTGCCGGCCGGGGTCTTGATGTCCATGGCGGCGATGGTCACGCCGGCGCGGGTGGCGTAGTGGAAGCCCAGCTTCTTGATGCTGTTGACGATCACCGCGGTGCGCCCCGACCCGTAGAGGTCGTAGCACTCCTTGACGATCTGGGCCAGCTTCCGCTGGTCCATGGTCTCGTTGCGGAAGACCATGCAGGGGAGGTCGCTCTCGGTGGCCGGCTCGCCCAGCGGGAGCACCTCGTTGAAGATGAGCCGGCCGACCGTGGTCACCACCAGCTCGGTGCCGGTGGGCTCCTCCTCATCGCGCCGGCGGGCCACCAGGATCCGCTTGGGCATCCGGACCCGGGCGTAGTGGTGGAGGAAGATCTGGCCGTGCTCGTAGGCGATCCGCGCCTCCTCGGCGTCGGTGAAGGTGTGCAGGCGCTGGATCACCTCGGGGTCGCGGGGACGGTCCTGACCCTCCTGGGTCAGATAGTAGGAGCCCAGCACGATGTCCTGGCTGGGCGCCACCACGGGGCGGCCGTCGGAGGCGCTCAGGATGTTGTTGGACGACATCATGAGGTTGCGGGCCTCGGCGATCGCGCCGCTGAAGAGCGGCACGTGCACGGCCATCTGGTCGCCGTCGAAGTCGGCGTTGAACGCCTTGCAGACCGAGGGATGGATCTGGATCGCCTGGCCCTCGACCAGCACCGGCATGAAGGCCTGGATGCCCAGCCGGTGCAGGGTGGGAGCGCGGTTGAGGAGCACCGGGTGCTCCTTGATGACCTGGTCGAGGACGTCCCAGACCTCGGGGCGCACGCGCTCCACCATCCGCTTGGCGCTCTTGATGTTCTGGGTGTAGTTCTGCGATACGAGCTCGCGCATCACGAAGGGCTTGAACAGCTCCAGGGCCATCTTCTTGGGCAGGCCGCACTCGTGGAGCCGCAGCTCGGGACCGACCACGATCACCGAGCGGCCGCTGTAGTCGACGCGCTTGCCGAGCAGGTTCTGCCGGAACCGGCCCTGCTTGCCCTTGAGCATGTCGGAGAGGGACTTGAGCTTGCGGTTGCCGGTCCCGGTGATGGCGCGGCCGCGGCGGCCGTTGTCGATCAGGGCGTCGACCGCCTCCTGGAGCATCCGCTTCTCGTTGCGCACGATGATCTCGGGGGCGCCCAGCTCGAGCAGCCTCTTCAGCCGGTTGTTGCGGTTGATCACCCGGCGATAGAGGTCGTTGAGGTCGCTGGTGGCAAACCGGCCGCCGTCGAGCTGGACCATCGGCCGCAGCTCCGGCGGGATGACCGGCAGCACGTCGAGGATCATCCAGGTGGGGCTGGTCGACGACTTGCGGAAGGCCTCGACCACGCGCAGCCGCTTGATCGCCTTCTGGCGGCGCTGGCCGCTCGTCGACTTGGACTCCTCGCGGAGCTGCAGCGACTCCTGGGCCAGGTCGATCTGGTTGAGCAGCTCGCGCACCGCCTGGGCGCCGGTGCCCGCCTTGAAGACCTTGCCGAACTTGTCGATGTGCTCGCGGTACTGGGTGTCGGTGAGCAGCTCGCGGGGGGCGAGCGTCTCGAGCTGCTGCCGGCTGGTCTCGATCTCCTGACGGAGGGTCTCCAGCTCTCCGCTGCCGGCGTGGGCCGCCTCGGCCCGCGCCCCCTCGGCGTCGGCGCGCCACTGGGCGATCTCGGCGGCGGCCGCATCGTGGGTGGCCTGGACCTGGCGGGAGAGCTCGTCCTCGAGCGCCTCGCGGCGCTGGGTGAGCCGATCCTGCACCAGCATGGCCGCCTCCTCGTCGAGCACGCGACCCTTCTCCAGGACGACCTCGTCCTCGACGCCGTCGCCGAGAATGAAGCGGGCGGGCGCCTTCTTGCCCGTGAGCTGCTGGATCCGCTCGTCGAGGTCGGCGGCGGACTGCTCCAGGGCGGCGACCCGCTGCTGGCGTGTGGCCTCGAGCTCGGCAACGTGCTCGGCGGCCTGGGCCTCGCGGGCGGCGATCCGCTCGGGCAGGTCGGAGCTGCCGCCGTCGCCGCGCAGCCGCTCGCGGAGCGCGATGATCCGCTCGTCGGTGTCCGGGTCGAGCTTGGCGAGCAGCTCCTGGCGGGCCTTCTCGTCCACCGAGATCACGATGTAGTTGGCGAAGTAGAGGACCTTCTCGAGGTTGCGCGGGCTCATGTCGAGGAGCAGGCCCATCCGCGACGGGATGCCCTTGAAGTACCAGACGTGAGAGACCGGGGAGGCCAGCTTGATGTGGCCCATCCGCTCCCGGCGCACCTTGCTCCGGGTCACCTCGACGCCGCACTTGTCGCAGATGATGCCCTTGTACCGGTATCGCTTGTACTTGCCGCAGTGGCACTCCCAGTCCTTGGTCGGGCCGAAGATCTTCTCGCAGAAGAGCCCGTCCCGTTCCGGCTTGAGGGTGCGGTAGTTGATGGTCTCCGGCTTGGTGACCTCGCCGTGCGACCAGGAGAGGATCATCTCGGGGCTGGCGATCGAGAGTCGGAGGGCGTCGAAGTTCTCGAGTTTCAGCATCACTGACCTTCAGTAGCTCGTGGGCAGGGGACGTCGGTCACCGCGGCGATCGCGGCGTGAGTTGCGGTGGTGAATCCGGTCGCGGTGGGGGAGGGGAGGGCGGGCGTGCACGGCGCATGCCTGCCGGAGACGTGGGGGTGCGTACCGAGCGAAGGCTCTGCGCAGGCGGCAGTTGCAATGCCGCCGAGCAGAGGCCGTGCAACGCCAGTCAGGGCGTTGCGACGGCCGGGCCGAAGCGAGGCACCACCACCGGGTCTCCGGTCGTGGCGCCGCTGCCGCTGAACGCTCAACGGCCGGCCTCGTCGACGTCGTCCCGCTCGTCTCGCTCGAGGTGGATCCCCAGGTCCAGCGGGATGTCGGGGATGTCCTCCTCGCCGAGGATGATCTGGTTCTCGTCCTCGGACTGGATCTCGACGCCGAGGGCCAATCCCTCCAGCTCCTTGACCAGCACCCGGAAGGACTCGGGGATACCGGCCTCCAGGGTGTTCTCGCCCTTGACGATGGCCTCGTAGGCCTTGACCCGGCCGACGATGTCGTCCGACTTGACGGTGAGGATCTCCTGGAGGATGTGGCTGGCGCCGTAGGCCTCGAGGGCCCAGACCTCCATCTCGCCGAAGCGCTGGCCGCCGAACTGGGCCTTGCCGCCCAGCGGCTGCTGGGTGACCAGGGAGTAGGGGCCGGTGCTCCGGGCGTGGATCTTGTCCTCGACCAGGTGGGCCAGCTTGAGCATGTAGATGTACCCGACGGTGATGTCGCGGTCGAAGAACTCGCCGGTGCGGCCGTCGCGGAGACGCACCTTGCCGGTGGGGGGCAGCCCGGCGCGTTCCAGCTCCTCCTCGATGCGGGCCTCGGAGGCGCCGTCGAAGACGGGCGAGGCCACCTTCACGCCCAGGGCCTGCGCCGCCCAGCCGAGGTGGGTTTCCAGGACCTGGCCGAGGTTCATCCGGCTGGGGACGCCCAGCGGGTTGAGCACGATCTCGACCGGGGTCCCATCGGGAAGGTAGGGCATGTCCTCGATGGGGAGGATGCGGGCGATGACCCCCTTGTTGCCGTGACGACCGGACATCTTGTCGCCCTGGGAGATCTTTCGCTTCTGGGCGACGTAGATCCGGATCAGCTCGTTGACCCCGGGGGGCAGCTCGTGACCCGACTCGCGGCTGAAGACCTTGACGTCGACCACCGTGCCCCGCTCCCCGTGGGGGACGCGGAGCGACGAGTCGCGGACCTCGCGGGCCTTCTCACCGAAGATGGCCCGGAGCAGGCGTTCCTCGGCGGAGAGCTCGGACTCCCCCTTGGGGGTGATCTTGCCGACCAGGATGTCGCCGGGCTGGACCTCGGCGCCGATGTAGATGATGCCCCGGTCGTTGAGGTTCTTCAGCGACTCCTCGGCGATGTTGGGAAGGTCGCGGGTGATGTCCTCGGGCCCGAGCTTGGTGTCCCGGGCCTCGATCTCGAACTCCTCGATGTGGATCGAGGTGTACTTGTCCTCGCGGACCACCGACTCGCTGATCAGGATGGCGTCCTCGAAGTTGTAGCCCTCCCACGGCATGAAGGCGACCAGCACGTTGCGCCCGAGGGCCAGCTCGCCGCTGTCGGTGGAGGGCCCGTCCGCCAGCACCGTGCCGGCCTCGACCCGCTGACCGGACTTGGCAGTGATCCGCTGCGAGAGGCAGGTGCCCTGGTTGCTGCGGACGAACTTGTGGATCCCGTACCAGATGTCGGGGCCGCCGTCGTCGGGCCGCACCAGGATGCCGATGCCGGCGTCCTGGCCGCTGCGCACCTTGACCACGGAGCGGTCGTCGTCCTGGGGCTCGGGCCAGGAGACACCGACCACCGTCCCCGTCCCCAGCGAGATCACCATCTCCCCCGAGTTGCGGGCGGCGTGCTCCTCCATCCCGGTGCCCACGACGGGCGACTCGGTGACCAGCAGGGGCACGGCCTGCTTCTGCATGTTCGAGCCCATCAGCGCCCGGTTGGCGTCGTCGTGCTCGAGGAACGGGATGAGAGCGGTCGCCACCGAGACGGTCTGCTTGGGCGAGACGTCCATGTAGTCGACCTCGCCGACCGGGAGCTCCTTGAACGTGTGCCGGCTCCGGCAGGCGGTGTGGGCGACGCTGAAGTGACCGGTCTTGTCAACCGGCGCGTTGGCCTGGGCAACCGTGTACTTGTCCTCCTCGTCGGCCGAGAGGAAGACGATCTCGTCGGAGACGAAGGGGACGATGCGGACCCGCTCGACGCCCTTCTGGGCGAGCCGCGCGACGTCCTCGCCGTCCAGCACCCGACCGGCGTGGAGGGAGTCGGCATCCTCCCGGAGGGTCTGGCCGGCGAGCAGCCGGCTCTCGCGCTGGTCGGTGGTCGACACGTCGCGGTAGACGCGGCGGAAGGGCGCCTCGATGAATCCGAACTCGTTGACGCGGGCGAAGGTGGCCAGGGATCCGATCAGCCCGATGTTGGGGCCCTCGGGGGTCTCGATCGGGCAGATCCGGCCATAGTGGCTGTAGTGGACGTCCCGGACGTCGAATCCGGCGCGCTCACGGGAGAGGCCCCCCGGCCCCAGCGCCGAGAGGCGGCGCTTGTGGGTCAGCTCGGCCAGCGGGTTGGTCTGATCCATGAACTGGGAGAGCTGGGACGATCCGAAGAACTCCTTGATCGCCGCCACCACCGGGCGCGCGTTGATCAGGCTCGCGGCTGTGACCGTCGCCGCATCGCAGATGGTCATCCGCTCCTTGATGATCCGCTCCATGCGGATCAGCCCCATCCGGAACTGGTTCTGGAGCAGCTCGCCGACCGCGCGCACCCGGCGGTTGCCGAGGTGGTCGATGTCGTCGGACTCGCCCATGCCGTTGTTGAGCGAGATCAGCTTGCGGACGATCGAGACGAAGTCCTGGTTGTCGAGGACCCGGCGCTCCTTGTCGAGGGCGCGCTCCCGGGCCTCGTCCTCGGGGATGCCCAGGTTCTTGTCCAGCTTGAAGCGTCCGACCTTGCTGAGGTCGAAGCGGCGGGGGTTGAAGAACAGCGAGCTGAGCAGGTTGCGGGCGTTCTCCACGGTGGGCGGGTCGCCGGGGCGGATCTTGCGGTACAGCTCGATCAGCGCCTCCTCGACGGAGGTGGTGGCGTCCTTGTCCAGGGTGGCCTGGATGTAGGCGTGCTCGGGGTCGTTGTCGACGTCCGCGAAGAAGGCGCGGATGTCGTCGTTGCCGGCGTAGCCGAGCGCCCGGACCAGGGTGGTCACCGGGACCTTGCGCTTGCGGTCGATCTTGACCGTGAGCACGTCCTTGTTGGAGGTCTCGATCTCCAGCCAGGCGCCCCGGTTGGGGATGAGCTTGGCGGCGAACAGCATCCGCCCGGTCACCCGGTCCTCGGAGCCGGTGAAGTAGACCCCGGGGGAGCGGACCAGCTGGCTGACCACCACCCGCTCGGTGCCGTTGACGATGAAGGTGCCCTGCGGGGTCATCATGGGGAAGTCGCCCATGAAGACCTCGGTCTCCTTGATCTCGCCGGCGTTCTCGCCGGTCTTGATGTGGAGGCGGGTGTTGATCCGCAGCGGCGCGCTGAAGGTCATGTCCCGCTGCCGGCACTCCTCCTCGTCGTACTTGGGGATCCCGAACTCGTAGTCCAGGAACCTCAGCTCGTAGTTCTTACCGGTGTAGTCCGTGATCGGGTTGATCTCGTCGAAGAGCTCGCGCAGCCCCTCCCTGCAGAACCATGAGAACGAATCCAACTGTGTCTGGATGAGGTTCCCCACCTCCAGCTTGTCGGCGATCTGACCATAACTGTGACGGCTGGAGGGTGTGGAAGCAGAAAGGACCATGTGCTAGAGTTCCCCTGACAAGCGGCTGCGAGCGGAAGCCGGCGATGACGGGCACAATCGGGTAGCATAGCAAAGCCGCCGCCGACCGCGATCGGTCAGCCGCGCCCGCGCGAGCGGATGTTCGTTTCGCCTGCCCAAGATGCCCAGGCGGCCAGTGTACCCGCAGGCGCGGGTCGTGAATCCATTCGTTGCCGCGCGCCTCCGGGGACGGGCCCGCACCGGGGCGGACCCGCGTGCGCAGCCCCCGGGGCCGGGCGGCGGCGCCGGCGGCCGGTGCCCGCGATGGGCGGTCCGGCGCCGGCGCCCCTTCCAGTGGTGGAGGCTAGCGGACCTCGGCGGTGGCGCCCGCCTCCTGCAGCTTGGCCTTGACCTGGTCGGCCTCCTCGCGGGGCACCGCCTCGCGGACCGGCTTGGGGGCGGCGTCCACCAGGTCCTTGGCCTCCTTGAGGCCGAGCCCGGTGATCTCGCGCACCGCCTTGATGACGTTGATCTTGGCGTCGCCGACGGCGGTCAGCACGACCGTGAACTCGGTCTGCTCCTCGACGGGTGCCGCCTCGGCGGCGGCGGAGGGGGCTGCGGCGACGGCCACCGGGGCGGCGGCCTTGATCCCGAGCTTCTCCTCCATCAGCTTCACGGCGTTGACGACGTCGAGGACGCTCCACGACGGCAGGGCGTCGACGAATTCCTCGGGGGTGATGGTTTTCGTGGCCATGGTTTGGCTCATCTCCTGGATTGAATCAATTGAGCTGTTCGAACGTGCACATCGGAACTCGCCGGGTCAGGCGGCCTCGAGCTTGGCCCGGTAGGCGTCGAGAGTGGCGGCGAGGTTGGAGACGATCGAGTTGAGGCCGGCCGCCAGCTGGGTGAGCGGCGCCTGGAGGGTGCCCGCCAGCTGGGCGAGGAGGACATCCCGCGGCGGCAGCTCGGCCAGGGCCTGGACGCCGCTCGCGTCGAGGACCTGGCCCTCGACGAAGCCGGCGATGAGCGGGAGGCGCCGGTTGACGCGGTGGTAGTCGCTGAGGACCTTGGCCGGCACCGACAGCTCCCCGAATCCGAGCGCCAGGCCGACCGGTCCGGAGAGGACCGTTCCCAGCTGCCCGATCCCCGCCCGCTCGGCGGCGCGGCGGGCCAGCGTGTTCTTGGTCACCTGGTAGTCGATGCCCTGGACGCGCAGCTGGGTGCGCAGTTCCTCGAGCTGCTTGACGGTCAGGCCCCGGTAGTCGGTGACGATCGCCGAGGTTGCCCGGCCGAGCTTCTCGGCGAGCTCGTCGACCCGCTCACGCTTGCGGGGACCGGCGCGTTCGGCCGCCTCCTCGGCGGTCGTGGCCTTGGGCATGGGTCGTGTCCTCCAGGGGTGCCGCGGCACCGCCCGATGAGAGCGGCGGACGGCGGGCGCCCGCGGGCGCCGGACCGGACGACCGACCCCACCTGCGCAGGGGATTGAGGGGTTGGCCCCCCGCCTGCGGTCTTGGGCGAGATGCGTGAGCGCCGTGATGGATCCGTGAGCCGCCGAGGATAGCAGAAGCCCGGCACCCGCTCACCCCGGCCGGGCGCCGCGGCCGCTCCTGGCACCATATGTAGAGGAGAGGCGCAAGGAGGGCCCGCGGTCATGCTTCTGGACGGACGTCGCGCGCTGGTCACCGGGGGATCGAGCGGCATCGGCAGGGCGACGGCGCTTCGCCTCGGGCAGGAGGGGGCGCGGGTCGCGGTCAACTACTTCTCGGAACGGGAGCGGGGAGACGCCGAGGCGGTGGCGGCCCAGATCGACCCGACCGGGGCGGCCGCCTACACCGTCCAGGCCGACGTGGGCGCCGAGGCCGACGTGGTCCGGATGGTGGGGGAGTGCGAGGAGCGCCTCGGCGGTCTCGACATCCTGGTCAACAACGCGGGCATCGAGAAGGAGGTGCCCACCCTGGAGATGCCCCTCGACCTCTGGGAGCAGATTCTGCGCACCAACCTCACCGGCGCCTTCCTCTGCCTGCGCGAGGCGGGCAAGCTGATGGCCGCCCAGAAGCGGGGGGTGATCGTCAACATGAGCTCGGTCCACGAGTTCATCCCCTGGCCCGGCTTCGCCCCGTACTGCGCCTCCAAGGGCGGGATGAAGCTGCTCACCCAGACCGTGGCCCGGGAGTGGGCCCCGCTTGGCATCCGGGTGCTCGCGATCGCGCCGGGCGCCATCGCCACCCCCATCAACTCGTTCGTCCTCGACGACGCCGAGGCCCGCCATCGGGTGGAGGGGGAGATCCCCCTGGGTCGCTTCGGCCAGCCCGAGGAGATCGCCGCCGCGGTCGCCTGGGCGGCCAGCGATCAGGCGGACTACGTGACCGGCACCACGCTGGTCGTCGACGGCGGGATGAGCACGTATCCCCGGTTCACCTGAGGGTGGGCCGGCCTCGACCGGGTCGCCCCCCACGGCTGGCCCGCCTCCTGTATCCTTTTCGCGAGAGCGCGCCGCCTTCGTGGCCACCTGGGACTGCGCAGGAGACCCCGGCGCCGGGAGGGACCCCGTTGCGATTCCGTCGTGCGCTACCCGTAGTCCCGGCAGCCGCCGTTGCCCTCCTCCTCGCCACCGCGGCGCCGGCCGGGGCGACCGTCAACGGTGCCGCGACCTTCAGCGAGACCGGCTCGCCCCAGTCGTTCACGGTCCCCTCCAACGTGGTGGGTGTCACCGTCGACCTGGCCGGCGCCGGCGGGGGAGCGGAATACAACAGCGAGGACGAGACGCAGGTCGCAGGCGGTCGCGGCGGCCTGACGGTGGCGGCTATCGCCACCACCCCGGGCTCGACCCTCGACGTCGTGGTCGGCAGCGCCGGCACCGACGGCAGCGAGGAGGACTCGACGGGCTACACCGTCGCCGGTGGCTACAACGGCGGTGGCGAAGGTTACGGCACCGAATACGAAGAGACGGACTGGTTCGCGAGCGGCGGGGGCGGCGGTGCCACCGAGCTCTTCGTCGGATCCTCCTCCACCCCAGCCCTGGTCGCCGGTGGCGGCGGTGGGGCGGGGGTCAGCACGGGCGACGGGGAGGCGGGGGCGAGCGGCGGCAACGGTGGGGGCGCGACCGGCGCCTCCTCCTATGACGGCTGCGCCAGCGGTGGAGTCGAGGGCACGCTGAGCGGCCCGGGCGCCGCCGGCAGCGACGACACCGGGGGCACCTGTACCGACGTGACATACGCAACGATGGGCGACGCGGGAGCCGCTACCGGCCCCGACGGCGGCGACGGTGCTCAGCCGTTCCTCGGTGGGGGCGGCGGTGGGGGCGGCGGATACTTCGGCGGCGGCGGGGGATCGGTCTCCGATAACGCCGACGGCAGCGGCGGCGGTGGCGGCAGCAGCTATGCGGGCAGCGGGCCGGGCGGCACGGAGCTGGGAGCCGGAGCTGCCGGTTCGACCGACGGCAGCGCCGGCATCTACTGGGTGACGGCTTCGACCGTCACGCCGGGCACGGATACGTTCACGGCCGTCGTTCCCGACGACGTGGGCGCCTCCCCCACGGAAACCTTCACGGTGGGCTCGACCACCCTCTGCGGTGACGTGCCCGTGGTGGACGGCACGGCCAGTTGCACGGCCTCCAACCTGCCGGTGGGGAGCGACGACGTCACGGCGACGCTGAGCACCGTCTTCGCCTCCAGCCTCAACGTGCCGGGGTCGGTCACCCTGGACGCCGCGAACGTCGGCGGCGGCGCTGGCAACGCCAGGCTCGATGCCCAAGGCGACCCCTGGGATGGCACCACCGAGGTCTTTGCCGTCACCGTCGCCGGGGTCCCGGTGCCGGAGAGCGGCGCCGGCGTGCCCGCCGGCGTGCCGCCCCTGGCCGCCTTCCTGATCCTGGTGGGCGCCGGCGGCATCCTGGCCACGAGGCGTCAGCGCCGGGCGAGCTGATCCGCGCCGCGGGCGTCGTGGCGGCCGAGGTCCGCTCTCCAGCCGGGGCGCATCCCCCTCGTCGCCGCGGTCTCAGCCTGACGGCGACGGGCCGGCGATCCGGGGCACGGCAGCCGACCAGCTGCGACCCCCGTCGGTCGTCCGGATCAGGTACGAGGGTCCGCCCTCCGGCGCGCCGAGGGCGGGCGCAGCCCAACCGGCCTCCGGCGTCAGGAAGTCGAGGCCGATGCCCACGTACGGGAAGGCGTTGAGACGGGTCCACGCGCTCCCGCCGTCCTGGGTGGCGTAGAGCTCGGATGCGCCCGCGAGGGAGTCCTCGTTGGTCACCACCCAGCCGTGATCGGAGTCGAGGAAGTCCGAGGCGACCGGCGACCCGCTGGGGGCGGCGCGCTGCTGCCAGGAGAGGCCGCCGTCGGTGGTGGCGAAGATGCTGGTGCTGAGCCCGCCACTCTCGGTCTGGTTCTGGGTGAGCAGGGCGCCGCCCTGCCCCGAGGTGAAGGTCGGCGGGAAGGATGTGCCCGCCGTGATCCCGGCGGGGAGGGGGGCGAGCGGCGCGGCGGCCCAGGTCGCCCCGGCGTCCTGGCTGACGTAGAGCGGCGGTGGCGCCGCCAGGCAGGTTCCGGTGATGAACCCCGTGGTGGCGCTGACGAAGGTGGCGGTGAGGTCGTCACAGCCCTCGGGGATCATCCCCGGGGAGCCGGCGCCGCCGCTGCCGGTCGCCGCCACCTGGCTCCAGCTCACGCCGCCGTTCTCGGTGCGGAAGAGGGCCGTGCCGGAAAGCCCGTCGGCCGCCTCCACCTCGCTGAACCACCCATGTTCGGAATCCGCGAAGTCCAGCGTGCCGCCGATGGCTGGGTTGAACCCCTCGAAGCTGAGGGTGCCCCCGGGGCTCCAGCTGGCCCCGCCATCCTGCGTGGTCCAGGCCTGGGCGGTGACGTTGCCGCTGGCGCCGCTGGGCACCGCAAGCGCGGAGGCGGTGTCGAGGCCGACGTACGCGACAGCCACCAGCTGGCCGGGCAGGGGCGCGGCCACCGTCCAGCCGGCCATCCCGCCGGTCGTATGGAGGACGGCGCCGTCCATTACCCGTCGTGCCCAGCCGGTGCTGGCGCTGAGCATGTGGAGGTCGCCGATGGCCTGCGCGGGCGGCACCGGGGGGATCGGCGCCGGCGTGGGAGTGCTGGGGGGGTGGGTCTGGGTGAGGAGGGCGACGGCGGTCGACCCCGCTGCGACGGCGAGGGCCAGGCCGAAGGTTCCGACCAGGGCGCCCCGTCGCCACCGCGGCGGGTGGGGGTGCCAACCGCCCCCCGGGCGGGCGGGCGCGCTCGGGTCCGGCCCCCCCGTCGCCCGCGAGGGCGTCGCGGAGCCGCCGCCGAGGTCGAGGTCGACCCCGCCCCCGCCTTCGAGAGGCCTCCAGGGCTCGGGGAGGCCGGCAACCGGCCCTGCCCGCGTGGGACCGAGCTGCCGCGCCCGGAGGTGGCGGGCAGGGTGGATGCTGGCGTCGTGGCTCGGGCTCCCGCCGGCCGGCGGGGAGGAGCCCGCCGGCGCGCCCGCCCCAGCGGCCTCGTCCCGCCCCTCGCCTTCCCCCTCATCCCCACGCATCACGGGTTCATGATCCCCGCCGATGACGCCGGGGCGAAGCGCCACGTTCGCCCAGCCCATGCGACCGCCTCGCGCCGGGACCGCCGCCTCGAGAGGCGGGGCCGTCCGAATTGACGCTCGAACCCCGGCACTGGTAGGATTCTCCTTCGCGCCCCTCAGGGCGAGCATGCGTCCACGCGCGCCCCGGAAGGGGCGCTGTTCAGTTCATACGGAGCTCTGTGCCCACCATCCAGCAGCTGGTCCGCAAGGGCCGGGTCCGGATCAACCGGAAGACCAAGGCTCCCGCGCTCAAGGGCTCGCCCCAGCGCCGCGGGGTCTGTGTGCGCGTCTACACGACCACCCCCAAGAAGCCCAACTCGGCGCTTCGCAAGGTGGCCCGCGTGCGCCTGACCAGCAAGGCCGAGGTCACCGCCTACATCCCGGGGATCGGGCACAACCTGCAGGAGCACTCGGTGGTGCTGATCCGGGGCGGCCGCGTCAAGGACCTCCCCGGTGTCCGCTACCACATCATCCGGGGCACCCTGGACACGGCCGGGACCAAGAACCGCAAGCAGGGGCGCAGCAAGTACGGCGCCAAGCGCGAGAAAGTCGCGGCCAAGTAGGGATTCGATCAGATGCCCCGTCGAGCCCGCGTCCAGCGACGCAACATCCTGCCCGACCCGATCTACGCGAGCCCCGCGCTGGCCAAGTTCATCAACTGCGTCATGCTCGCCGGCAAGAAGTCGACCGCCCAGCGGATCGTCTACGACGCCTTCGAGAAGGTGCGCCGCTCCAGCCGGCGCGAGCCGCTGGACGTCTTCGACCAGGCGATGCGCAACGTCACGCCGGTGATCGAGGTCAAGCCCAAGCGGGTCGGCGGCGCCACCTACCAGGTGCCGGTCGAGATCCGCCACGACCGCCGCCAGGCGCTTGCCCGGCGCTGGGTCATCCGCTACGCCCGGGCGCGGGGCGGGAAGAGCATGGCCGACCGCCTGGCCGCCGAGCTGATGGACGCCGCCAACGGGGTGGGGGCCTCGGTGAAGCGGAAAGAAGACACCCACAAGATGGCTGAGTCGAACAAGGCCTTCTCCCACTTCCGCTATTAAGGCCTGGTTCTGACGAGATGAGCACTGCAGTCGCCGGTCGCGCCGTCGCCCTGGAGCGGTACCGGAACATCGGGATCATGGCCCACATCGACGCGGGCAAGACCACGACGACCGAGCGCATCCTCTTCTACACCGGCCGCATCCACCGCATGGGCGAGGTCCACGAGGGCGCCGCCACCATGGACTGGATGGTCCAGGAGCAGGAGCGCGGGATCACCATCACCTCGGCGGCGACGGCAGCCGAGTGGCGCGGCCACCGTATCAACATTATCGATACACCCGGACATGTGGATTTCACCGTGGAGGTGGAGCGCAGCCTCCGGGTCCTGGACGGTGCGGTGGCCGTTTTCGACGCCGTGGCCGGGGTCGAGCCCCAGTCCGAGACGGTCTGGCGGCAGGCCGACCGCTACGACGTGCCCCGGATCTGCTTCGTCAACAAGATGGACCGGATGGGGGCCGACTTCTACGCCTCCGTGCAGTCCATCCGCGATCGGCTGGGGGCCAACCCGGTGCCCGTCCAGCTCCCGATCGGCGCCGAGGCCGAGTTCTCGGGGATGGTCGACCTGGTCAACTTGACCGCGATCACCTACCTCGACGACCTGGGCACGACCAGCGAGCGGGGCGAGATCCCCGCCGGGATGCGCGCCGAGGTGGACAAGTGGCGCCACACCCTGCTGGAGGCGGTGGCCGAGACCGACGACGAGCTCCTCTCCCGCTATCTGGAGGGCGAGCAGCTCTCCCCCGACGACATCCGCAAGGGGCTGCGGATCGGGACCATCAAGACCCAGCTGGTCCCTGTCCTCTGCGGCTCCGCCCTCAAGAACCGGGGCGTGCAGCCGATGCTCGACGCCGTCGTCGACTACCTGCCCTCACCGCTGGACGTGCCCGCCATCGAGGGCCACGCCCCCGACGTGGCGGAGCCGGAGCGGCGGCTGCCGGGCGACGACGAGCCCTTCTCCGCCATCGCCTTCAAGATCGCCAACGACCCCTTCGTGGGCAATCTCACCTTCTTCCGGGTCTACAGCGGCACCCTGAAGAGCGGCTCCTACGTCCTCAACGCCACCCGGGGCCAGCGCGAGCGGGTCGGCCGCATCCTCCAGATGCACGCCAACCACCGGGAGGAGATCGAGGAGGTCCGGACCGGCGACATCGCCGCGGCCATCGGCCTCAAGGCGACCACCACGGGCGACACGCTCTCCTCCGAGGACGCGCCGATCGTGCTGGAGGCCATGGTCTTCCCCGAGCCGGTGATCTCGGTCGCCGTCGAGCCGAAGACCAAGGCCGACCAGGACAAGATGGGGCTGGCGCTCCAGCGCCTGGCCGCCGAGGACCCCACCTTCCGGGTGCGCACCGACGAGGACAGCGGCCAGACTGTCATCTCGGGGATGGGCGAGCTCCACCTCGAGATCATCGTCGATCGCATGCTCCGCGAGTTCAAGGTCGACGCCAGCGTCGGCAAGCCCCAGGTCGCCTATCGGGAGACGATCACCATCCCCGCCCATGGCACCGGCCGCTTCGTCCGCCAGACCGGCGGCCACGGCCAGTACGGCCACGTGGAGCTGGAGCTCCAGCCCCAGGAGCCGGGCAAGGGATTCGAGTTCGTCTCCAAGATCGTCGGGGGAGCGGTGCCCAGGGAGTACATCCGCCCGGTGGAGAAGGGCATAACGGACGCCCTGCCCAACGGGGTGCTGGCCGGCTTCCCGGTCGTGGACGTCAAGGTGACCCTGGTCGACGGCTCCTACCACGAGGTCGACTCCTCGGAGCAGGCCTTCCAGATCGCCGGCTCGATGGGCTTCAAGGACGGCATGCGCAAGGCCAAGCCGGCCCTCCTGGAGCCGATCATGAAGGTCGACGTCTCCATGCCCGAGGACTTCATGGGCGACGTCATGGGGGACCTCTCCGGCCGCAGGGGCCACATCCTGGGCATGGAAGGGCGCGGGACGACCCAGATCGTGCATGCTCTTGTGCCCCTGGCCGCCATGTTCGGCTACGCCACCGAGCTGCGCTCGATGACCCAGGGCCGCGCCTCCTACTCCATGGAATTCCACCACTACCAGCAGCTACCATCCGGCCTCGCCGACGAGATCGTCGCCAAGGCCAGGTCATGACCCCGAAATCCCGAGGAACCCCCGGACCCAGCCAGCAGCACGAGCAGCAGAGGAACTGAGAAGGCCATGGGCAAGAAGAAATACGACAGCACCAAGCCCCACGTGAACGTCGGCACGATCGGTCACATCGACCACGGCAAGACGACCTTGACTGCTGCCATCACCAAGACGCTGGCCGAGCGGGTCGGCGGGGCCAACTCGTTCGTTTCGTTCGACCAGATCGACAACGCCCCCGAGGAGAAGGCGCGTGGCATCACCATCGCCACCGCCCACATCGAGTACGAGACGGCCACCCGCCACTACGCCCACGTCGACTGCCCGGGGCACGCCGACTACATCAAGAACATGATCACCGGGGCCGCCCAGATGGATGGCGCCATCCTGGTGGTGGCCGCCACCGACGGCCCCATGCCCCAGACCCGGGAGCACATCGTGCTCGCCCGTCAGGTCGGGGTCCCCTACATCGTGGTCGCCCTCAACAAGGTGGACGCGGTGGACGACGAGGAGCTCCTGGAGCTGGTCGAGCTCGAGGTCCGCGAGCTGCTCAGCAAGTACGAGTTCCCCGGTGACGACCTCCCGGTGGTGCGGATCTCCGCGCTCAAGGCGCTGGAGGGGGACAAGGCGGCCGGCGACGACATCATGAAGCTCATGGACGCCGTCGACAGCTACATCCCGGTGCCCGAGCGGCCCATCGACAAGCCCTTCATGATGCCGATCGAGGACGTCTTCTCGATCGAGGGTCGGGGCACGGTGGTCACCGGCCGGATCGACCGCGGCACCATCAAGGTCAACGAGCCGGTGGAGATCGTCGGCATCAAGGAGACCACCAAGACCACGGTCACCGGGGTCGAGATGTTCCACAAGCTGCTCGACCGCGGCGACGCCGGCATGAACGTCGGCTGCCTGATCCGGGGGACCAAGCGCGAGGACGTCGAGCGCGGCCAGGTGCTGGCCAAGCCGGGGTCCATCAACCCCCACACCAAGTTCAAGGCACAGGTCTTCGTCCTCAGCAAGGAGGAGGGTGGCCGGCACACCCCGTTCTTCACCGGCTACCGTCCCCAGTTCTACATCCGGACCACCGACGTCACCGGCAGCATCACCCTCCCCGAGGGGACCGAGATGGTGATGCCGGGTGACAACGTCGAGATGGGCGTGGAGCTGATCACCCCGATCGCCGTCGAGGACGGGATGCGCTTCGCCATCCGCGAGGGTGGCCACACCGTCGGCGCCGGCGCCGTCACCTCGATCGAGAAATAGGCCAGGGGAGAAGGCGGCGGCATCACCATGGCGCAAAAAATCCGCATCCGGCTCAAGGCATACGACCACCGGGTCCTGGACCAGGCGGCCTCGAAGATCGTCGAGACCGTGGTCCGCACCGGCGCGCACGTCGCCGGGCCGGTGCCGCTGCCAACCCGGATCAGCAAGTGGACGGTGGTCCGCTCGCCCTTCATCGACAAGGACTCCCGCGAGCAGTTCGAGATGCGCACCCACAAGCGGATCCTCGACATCCTCGATCCGAATCCCAAGGTGGTCGATGCCCTGATGCGGCTCAACCTGCCGAGCGGCGTTGATATCGAGATCAAGCTGGGAGACCAGCGATGAGCAAGGGTCTGCTGGCGCGCAAGCTGGGCATGACCCAGCTCTTCACCGAGCAGGGCACGGTGGTCCCGGTCACCGTCCTGGAGGCCGAGTCGTGCCACGTCGTCCAGGTGAAGACGGCGAGCAACGACGGTTACGATGCGGTCCAGCTCGGGCTGGGCGTGCGCAAGCCGCGCCGGGTCACCAAGCCGGAGGCGGGCCACTTCAAGCGCGCCGGGACGGCGCCGCTCAGCCGGCTCGCCGAGGTGCGCGACGCGGGCAGCCCCGCCCTGGGCAGCCGCGTCTCGGTCTCGGTCTTCGAGCCCGGGGAGCGGGTGGACGTCACCGGCGTCACCCAGGGCAAGGGCTTCGCCGGGCAGCACAAGCGGCACAACTTCAGCCGCGGCCCGGTCAGTCACGGCTCCCACAACATCAAGCAGCCGGGGTCGATCGGGTCGACCGACGCCGCCCGCGTCTTCAAGGGGCTGCGCATGGCCGGTCACCTGGGCGCCTCCCGGGCCACCGTGCTCCGTCTCGAGGTGGTGCGGGTCGACGCCGAGCGCAACCTGCTGCTGGTCAAGGGGGCCGTCCCCGGCCACCGGCACTCGGTGGTCATGGTGCGCGACAGCGCGCGCAGCGGAGCGCTGAGCTGATGAGCACCGCACCGGTCGTCGACCTCGCCGGCACCAGCCAGGGGGAGCTCGAGCTCCCCGACTCGGTCTTCGGGGTGACGCCCCACGCCACCGTGATGCACCAGGCATTGGTCCGCCAGCTCGCCAACGCTCGCCAGGGCACGCACGACAGCAAGACCCGCACCGAGGTGTCCGGGGGCGGGCGCAAACCGTACCGCCAGAAGGGCACCGGTCGCGCCCGCCAGGGGTCGATCCGGGCTCCCCACTACGCGGGCGGCGGCACCGTCTTCGGGCCGACCCCGCGCGACCACAGCCTGCAGATGCCCCGCAAGCAGCGCCGGCTGGCCCTGCGCAGCGCCCTGAGCGTCAAGGCGGCGGAGGGCCAGATCACCGTCCTCGACACGATCGAGCTCGAGGAACCCAAGACCAGGACGGTGGTGGAGTTCCTCCAGGCGGTCGAGGCGGGCCGGCGGGTGCTGGTCGTGCTCGGCTCCCACCACGACGCGCTGGAGCTGAGCGCGCGCAACCTGCCCGAGGTCCGGGTCATCCTGGCCGGCAACGTGTCGGTGCGCGACCTGCTGATCGCCGACACCGTGGTGATGACCAAGGACGCAGTCGAGCACGTCGCGGAGGCATGGGGATGAGCCAGGGACGCCCCTTCCACCAGGTCATCCTCCGCCCGGTCGCGAGTGAGAAGTCGTACGGGCAGATGGGCCGGCTCAACAAGTACACGTTCGCCTGCCCCTGCCACGTGACCAAGATCGACATCCGCCGCGCCGTCGAGGACGCCTTCCCGGAGCAGCAGCTCACCGTCCTGTCGGTCAACGTGATCGCGGTCCACGGCAAGGTGCGCCGCCGCCAGTACCGGCGCGGCAGCGGGGCCCGTCTGATCGGCCAGAGCCCCGACTGGAAGAAGGCGGTGGTGACGCTGGCTCCCGGGCAGAAGATCCCCGGACTGTTCGAGGGCGTGTAGGACCGATGCCAGTCAAGAAGTACAAGCCGACCAGCGCGGGCCGCCGCTTCATGGCGGTCAGCTCCTTCGAGGAGATCGGCGACGCCGCTCCCCAGCGGAGCCTGACCGTCCACCTCAAGAAGGCCAGCGGGCGCAACAACACCGGCCGGATCACGGTCCGTCACCGCGGCGGGGGACACCCCAAGCTGTACCGGATCATCGACTTCCGGCGGACCAAGCGCGACATCACCGGCAAGGTGGCGGGGATCGAGTACGACCCCAACCGGAGCGCCCGGATCGCTCTCATCCACTACGCCGACGGTGAGAAGCGGTACATCCTCGCTCCCCTCGGGCTCACCGTGGGGGCGGTGATCAGCGCCGGTGTGGGCGCCGAGATCAAGCCCGGCAACGCCCTGCCGCTCTCCAACATCCCGCTGGGCACCACCATCCACAATCTCGAGGTGCAGCCGGGGCGCGGCGGTCAGCTGGTGCGCAGCGCCGGGGCGGCGGCCCAGCTGGTCGCCCGTGAGGGCGACATGGCGACCGTCCGGATGCCCTCCGGCGAGGTCCGCCGGATCGACGTCCGCTGCTTCGCCACCGTCGGTCAGGTCGGCAACCCCGACCACGAGAACCAGAACATCGGCAAGGCCGGGAAGTCGCGCTGGCGCGGCTGGCGCCCGTCGGTCCGGGGGATGGCGATGAACCCCTTCGACCACCCCCACGGGGGCGGCGAGGGCCGCAGCGGCGCCGGTGGCAACCCGCAGACGCCCTGGGGCAAGCCGGCGCTCGGCTACCGCACCCGCCGCAACAAGAAGACCGACGCCATGATCGTGCGTCGGCGCAAGAAGTGAGACCATGAGCCGCTCCCTCAAGAAGGGCCCCTTCTGCGACGATCACCTGCTGGCCAAGGTCCAGGTGCTGAAGCAGAGCCGGGAGAAGAAGGTCATCAAGACCTGGTCGCGACGCAGCGACATCTTCCCCGAGATGGTCGGACACACCATCGCCGTGCACGATGGCCGCAAGCACAACCCCGTGTTCATCACCGAGACCATGGTCGGCCACAAGCTGGGCGAGTTCGCCGCCACCCGGAAGTACCGCGGTCACGGCCACCACACCGAGCGGAGCACCGCGCTCAAATGAGAGTCGTCGCCACCGCCAAGGACGTCCGGATCACCTCGCGCAAGGCGCGGGTGGTCGCGCAGAGCGTGATCGGCCTGCCCGTGGCCGAGGCTCTCACCCTGCTCGCCTTCACCCCCCGCAGCGCGGCCCGCGAGGTGGCCAAGGTCATCAAGTCGGCCGCCGCCAACGCCGAGCACAACTACAACCTGGAGCAGTCCTCGCTGCGGGTGGATCGGATCGACGTCGACCAGGCCGGGATCATGAAGCGCTTCATCGCCAAGCCTCGGGGGATGGCGGGCAGCGTGTTCAAGCGGATGAGCCACCTGCGCTGCTATGTCACCGACGACGAGCCGGCACCCGAGCGGCGCCGGCGCTCGCTGGTGGCCATGCCGGGCCGGCCGGGACGCGCCTCGACCAAGCCCGTGGCCGCGCGGCGCCGCCGCCCGGCCCAGCTGCGCCGGGCCCAGGAGGCTGCGGCGGCGGAGGCGCAGGCCGCCAGCGCTCCGGCCCCGGAGGAGATCGAGGCCGGGGAGGATCAGGAGACCACGGTGGCCGAGGACGTCACCCCCGACGACGAGGAGAAGGACTGATGGGCCAGAAGGTGAACCCTATCGGTTTCCGCCTCGGCATCTACCGGCAGTGGGACGCGCGCTGGTACGCGGACAAGGAGTACACGAAGCTGCTCCACGAGGACCTGGCGATGCGCCGGCTGATCGCCAGCCGGTTGCGCAACGCCGGGGTCGCCCGCATCGAGACCGAGCGCAGCGCCAACCAGCTCACCGTGATCATCCAGACCGCCAAGCCGGGCATCGTGATCGGCAAGCAGGGGGCGTCCGTCGACGCGCTCCGCGACGAGCTGGAGCGGATCAGCGGCAAGAAGGTTCGGGTGACCATCCACGAGATCAAGGTCCCCGAGCTGGACGCCCGGCTGGTGGCCGAGAACGTCGCCTCCCAGCTCGAGAAGCGGATCGCCTTCCGCCGGGCCCTCAAGCAGACGGTGATGCGGAGCATGCGTGCCGGTGCCAAGGGTGTGAAGCTGGAGGTGAGCGGCAGGCTGGGTGGCGCCGAGATGTCGCGCCGTGAGTGGGATCGCGATGGGCGCGTGCCCCTCCACACCCTGCGCGCCAACATCGACTTCGGTCGCGCCGAGGCGAGGACCACCTTCGGCCGGATCGGGGTCACCTGCTGGATCTACAAGGGCGACTACGTCACCGCGACGGGGGAGCCGGTCATGATCGGCGGGCCCGGACGTGAGGTCGTCGAGGCCATGCGCCCGCCCGTCGCCCCCGAGCGTGAGCGTCGCCCCGCGGCGACCCCGATGGCGGCCGACCACGAGGAGGCGGCTCCGCTGCCCCTCGCCGAGGCCGTCCCCGCTGACGAGGGGTCCGCGACCACCACGGTCGACGATCTGGCCGATGCCGCGGCCGCGGCTGCAGCGCTGACCCTGAGCGGCGCGGACATCGACGGGGAGGCCGAGGCGGCCGAGCCCGAGGTGCCCGAGCTGGACGAGGAGGTTCCCGGTCTGGGGGTCGTCCCCGAGGCGGGCACCAAGGTGGAGAAGCTGCCCGCGAAGAAGCCTGCGGTGCGCCGCCGGACCACCCCGGCCAAGAAGCCGGCCCCCGGCGTCAAGCCGGAGACCGAGGCCGAGGAGGACTGACGGTGCTGATGCCGAAGCGGACCAAGTTCCGCAAGCTCCACCGGGGCCGCCGCCAGGGCGCCGCCCAGCGCGGCAACACTCTGAGCTTCGGCCCCTACGGGCTCCAGGCGCTGGAGCCCTGCTGGATGACCAACCGGCAGATCGAGGCGGCCCGGCGCGCCATGACCCGGCACGTCCGCCGCGGCGGCCAGATCTGGATCCGGATCTTCCCGGACCACGCCTTCACCAAGAAGCCCGCCGAGACCCGGATGGGATCCGGCAAGGGCCAGCCCGAGGGCTGGGTGGCGGTGGTCAAGCCCGGCCGCGTCCTCTTCGAGATGAGCGGGGTCACTGAGGAGACCGCACGCGAGGCGATGCGTCTGGCTGCCCACAAGCTGCCCATCCCCACCCGCTTCGTCGCCCGCCAGGGGACCGGCGACGAGGCCGAGGCGGAGGAGAGCGCGTGACCAAGCAGGTCGAGGCCGTCCACCTCCTGCGCTCGTTCACCGCCGAGGAGCTGGTCCTGCACCTGCAGGAGCAGCGCCGCCGGCTCTTCGAGGTGCGCTTCCAGCAGGCGGCCGGACAGGTGGAGAACCACCGCCAGGTGCGCGAGCTGCGGCGCGAGATCGCCCGCACCATGACCCTGCAGCTCGAGCTGGTGCGCGGCCACCACCTGGCCTCCGATCTTCCCGAGGTGGAGGAGGAGCCCGAGGAGCAGCAGCCCCGGCCGCGCCGGCTCGGCCGTCGCCGCGCCGCACCGGAGCCGGTCGCCGAGGGCGAGCCCGAGACGTTCACGGAGCTGGGGGCCGAGATGCCCGGCGATGAGCCCGCCGAGGCGGAGGTCGCCGCGCCCGCTCCGGAGGAGAAGCCGCGCCGCGCCCGCCGCCGCCGCGAGGCGGCACCGGTGGCCGAGGACGAGCCCGAGGAGGTCCCCGCCGGCGAGCCCGCCGAGGAGGTCGAGGCCGTGGACGAGGGCGCCACCGACGAGGAGCAGACAGATGAGTGAGCAGCCTGCGGTGCGCACGCGCCGCAAGGTCCGCGACGGGGTCGTGGTCAGCGACAAGATGGAGAAGACCGTGGTCGTCCTGGTCGAGGAGAAGAAGCCGCATCCCCTCTACAAGAAGGTGGTCACCCACAATCGGCGGCTCAAGGTCCACGACGAGGAGGGGACCTGCGCGACCGGCGACCGGGTCCGCATCACCGAGACCCGGCCGATCTCCAAGGACAAGCGCTGGCGCGTCTCCGAGATCCTCGAGAAGGCGAAATAGGACGTGATCCAGCAGGAGACCATCGTCAAGGTGGCCGACAACAGCGGAGCCCGTGAGCTGCTCTGCATCCGCGTGCTCGGCGGCAGCCGGCGCAAGTACGGTGCGGTCGGCGACGTCATCATCGGCACCGTCAAGGTGGCCCAGCCCAATGCCCAGGTCAAGAAGGGCGACGTGGTCCGGGCGGTCATCGTCCGCACCGTGCAGCCCTTCCATCGCCCCGATGGCAGCCAGATCCGCTTCGACGAGAACGCGGCGGTCCTGATCAACCCGCAGAACAACCCCCGCGGCACCCGCATCTTCGGGCCGGTGGCGCGGGAGCTGCGCGAGCGCAACTTCATGAAGATCGTGTCACTGGCCCCGGAGGTCATCTAGGTGGACCGGGCACGCACGCTGGAGGTGGCATAGATGGGCACGGTGGCCAAGCGCCAGGCCGCCCTGGTCCGGCACCACCGGGTCGAGCTCGAGCACGAGGGCTGGGCCGGCGGCCGGGTGCGTCCGCTGGACATCCGCAGCGGTGACACGGTCGAGATCATCGCCGGCAAGGACCGGGGCAAGCGCGGCACCGTCGAGCGGGTGCAGGTCGAGAAGCAGCGGATCGTGGTCCGCGGCGCCAACCTGATGAAGCGCCACACCCGGGCCAACACGGCCGGCAACACCCAGGGCGGGATCGTCGACTTCAACGGGCCGATCGCCTACAGCAAGGTGCAGCTGGTCTGCAACCGCTGCGACAAGCGGACCCGGATCGCTCACCAGATCACCGAGGACGGCCACTCCGTGATGATCTGCCGCAAGTGCGGTGAGCGCTACGAGCGGGTGACCAGCTCATGAGCGTCGCCGTCGCCGAGGCCCCGCGCCTGCGCCGCCAGTACCAGGAGCAGGTGGTCCCCGAGCTGGTGCGCGAGTTCCGCTACACCAACGCCATGGAGGTCCCCCGGGTCGAGAAGATCGTGGTCAACATCGGCCTGGGCGAGGCGATCCAGAACGGGCGCGCCATCGACGCCGCCGTCGCCGACGTCAAGACCATGACCGGCCAGTCCCCGATCGTGATCCGGGCCCGCAAGTCGGTGGCCGCCTTCAAGCTCCGCGCCGGCATGCCGATCGGCGTCAAGGTGACGCTGCGGGCCGACCGGATGTGGTACTTCCTCGACAAGCTGATCAACGTGGCCCTGCCCCGGATCCGGGACTTCCGGGGGGTGGATCCCAAGGCCTTCGACGGCCACGGCAACTACACCCTGGGGCTCAAGGAGCAGCTGGTCTTCCCCGAGATCGATTACGACAAGATCGACAAGCTGCGCGGGCTCGAGGTCTGCATTGTCACCAGCGCCCGGACCGACGACGAGGGCCGGGCCCTGCTCACCCATTTCGGCATGCCATTTCGGAAGAGCTGATGTTGATTCATGGTTCGCGCGCGTCGGCCTCCGCCGATACGGCGCGACGAGGTGCCTGATGGCCAAGAAGTCTCTGATCGCCAAATCGCTCCGGGCGCCGCGGTTCTCGACCCAGCAGCGCCATCGCTGCGCTCTGTGCGGGCGGCCGCGCGCCTACATGCGCAAGTTCGGCATGTGCCGGATCTGCTTCCGCGGGCTGGCCAGCATGGGCCAGATCCCCGGCGTCAAGAAGAGCTCGTGGTGAGGCCATGACCAGCGACACCATCGCCGACATGCTGACCCGGGTTCGCAACGCCAACGCGGCCAATCACCGGACCGTGGACATCCCCTCCAGCCGGATGAAGGTCGAGATCGCCCGCGTCCTCAAGGAGGAGGGCTACATCGCCGACTACGCGGTGGGCGGCACAGCTCCCCAGGAGCTGATCACGATCACCTTCAAGGCGCGCAGCCCTCGGGGCCGGGCGCTCAGCGGCCTGCGCCGGATCAGCCGGCCCGGGCTGCGCGTCTACGCCCGCAAGTCGGAGCTGCCGCGGGTGCTCGGTGGCCTGGGGGTGGCGGTCATCTCCACCAGCCAGGGCCTGATGACCGGCCAGACCGCCCAGCGGATGGGCTTGGGCGGCGAAGTCGTCGCCTTCGTGTGGTGAGCAGGTGTCGCGCATAGGCCGCCGTCCGATCCCGCTCCCCGCCGGCGTCAAGGTGGCGACCACCGGTGCCCACGTCTCGGTCTCGGGGACACGGGGCACCCTGGAGCGCCTGGTGCCGCCGGCCATGACCGTGGTCGTCGGCGATGGCGTGGTCGAGGTCCAGCGTCCCACCGACAGCCAGCTGCACCGCTCCCTGCACGGCCTGACCCGGACCCTGATCGCCAACATGGTGGAGGGGGTGAGCACCGGATTCACCCGCAGCCTCGACCTCGTCGGGGTCGGCTTCCGCGCCGCCAAGCAGGGGCCGGACCTGGTGCTGACCGTCGGATACTCTCACCCGATCCGCTACACGCCTCCCGAGGGCGTGACCATCGACGTCCCGGCTCCCACCCAGATCGTCATCACCGGGGCCAACAAGGAGGCGGTGGGACAGGTCGCCGCCAAGATCCGCTCCTTCCGCAAGCCCGAGCCGTACAAGGGCAAGGGCATCCTCTACCGCGGCGAGCGGATCCGGCGCAAGGCGGGCAAGTCGGGCAAGGCAGGCAAGGCCAAGTAGGCGAGGACGACCCAGGATGTACACCAAGCACGATCGAGAGGCGGCGCGCACGCGGCGTCACCGGCGGGTGCGCCGGCGCATCACCGGCACGGCGGCGCGGCCGCGTCTCTGCGTCCACCGCAGCCTGCGCCACATCACGGCCCAGGTCATCGACGACACCGCGGGCCGCACCCTGGCGGCCGCCTCGACCCAGGACAAGGAGGCGGTGGCCCGCATCGCGGGCAGCGGGGCCGGCGCCGGAGCGGCGGCGGTGGTGGGCGAGCTGATCGCCACCCGCGCCCTCGCTCAGGGGGTCACCCAGGTCGTCTTCGACAGGGGCGGCTACCTCTACCACGGTCGCGTCGCCGCCCTCGCCGAGGCGGCGCGCAAAGCAGGATTGGAGCTCTGATGTCCTCGCGATCTCTTCACCGAACTTCTGAGGCTGGACACTGATGGCCATGCGCATGGATCGCCGCGACGACCGCGGGGGCGACCGTGGCAGCGAGCTCACCGAGAAGATCGTCTCGCTGAACCGGGTCGCCAAGGTGGTCAAGGGCGGCCGCCGCTTCTCCTTCAGCGCGCTGGTCGTGGTCGGTGACGGCCAGGGCCGGGTCGGCGCCGGCCTGGGCAAGGCGGGGGAGGTGCCCGACGCCATCCGCAAGGGCGTCGAGGACGCCAAGAAACACATGATCTCGGTCCCCCTGGTGGGGCGGACCATCCCCCACGACGTCCGCTACAAGCTGGGCGCCGCCAAGGTGCTGCTCCGGCCGGCCGTACCCGGAACCGGGGTCATCTCGGGGGGCGCGATGCGCGCGGTCGTGGAGGCCGCCGGCATCCACGACATCCTCACCAAGTCGCTGGGCAGCAACAACCCGATCAACGTGGTCCGGGCGACGGTCTCCGCGCTCGCCAGCATGCGCACCCTCGCCGAGGTGGCCGCGCTGCGGGGCAAGACCCCGGAGCAGATCGTGGGCCGCAAGCGCGCCGCCCAGATGCTGGGCGAGGCCGCGCCAGTGGCGGAGGCGATATGAGCAGCACCCCTGTGACCGAGAAGCGGGCCCGGCGCACCCCCCGGCCCGTGGCCGAGGAGGCCCCGGCGGCAACCGTCCGGGTCACCTATCGCAAGAGCGCGATCGGCTACGCCCACGACCAGCGGGCGACCGTGATCGCGCTCGGCCTGCACCGTCTCGGGCAGAGCGTCGAGCACCCCGACACCCCGGTGCTGCGCGGCATGGTGCGCAAGGTGCGCCACCTGGTGAGCGTGGACGGCGTCCCCGCCGACAGCCAGGAGCTGGCCGCCCGGCTCGCCGCCGGTGGGCCGCTGGGTGGGGGCGTCGCCCCCGCAGGGAGCAGGTCATGAAGCTGCACGAGCTCCACCCCGCGCGGGGGAGCCGGCACGCCCGCAAGCGCATCGGCCGGGGGATCTCCGCCGGTCAGGGTAAGACCGCGGGCCGGGGCACGAAGGGTGCAGGGGCACGCCCGGGATCCAAGGTTCCGCGCGCCTTCGAGGGTGGCCAGATGCCGCTCACCATGCGGCTGCCCAAGCTGCGCGGCTTCACCAACCGCTGGCGGGTCGACTACACCGTGCTCAACGTCAGCAAGCTCAACCGCTTTCCCACTTCCACCATCGTGGACGGTGCCGCGCTGGCCGCCCGCGGGCTGGTGGGTCACCCCGGTGAGCGGGTCAAGCTGCTCGCCGCCGGCAAGCTCCGGGTGGCGGTCACGGTCCGCGTCCACCGTGCCTCCGACGCGGCCCGCCAGGCCGTCGAGGCCGCGGGCGGCAGGGTCGAGCTGCTCGAGGAGCGGGTCGCCCACGTGCCGCGGGAGGGCCGCAAGGCCAAGCGAGCGGCCGCCCGGGGGGCCACCGAGGAGAGCGCTCCGGCGCCGGCAGAACCCGACGCGCCGGTCGCCCGTGGGTCGGGCCGCAAGGCCAAGGCCACGGCAGCAGCCCAGGACGGGCCGGCGGTGGAGGCGGAGCCCGAGGAGTGAACCTGCTCCAGGCCCTCGCCCAGGCGCTGCGGATCCCCGAGCTGCGCAAGAAGCTGCTCTTCACGGTCCTGCTGCTGCTCGGCTTCCGCGTGCTGGCTTCGATCTCCATCCCCGGTGCCAGCCCCGCGGCGCTGCAGAGCCTGTTCGCCAACAACTCGCTGCTCGGGCTGCTCAACCTCTTCAGCGGCGGCGGGCTGGCCCACTTCACGATCGTCGGTCTGGGACTCAACCCCTACATCAACGCGACCATCATCATGCAGCTGATGACCGTGGTCTCGGTCCGGCTCAAGGAGCTGTCCAAGGAGGGGGAGCTGGGCCGCAAGCGGATCACCCGCTACACCCGCTGGCTCACCGTCCCCCTCGCCGCCCTCCAGGCCTTCGGCTTCATGGCCCTGTTCACCAACCCCAATGCCACCAGCAGCGGGATCGCCATCATCTCCAACCCCTCGGTGACCGAGACGCTCACGATCATCATCACGCTGACCGCGGGCACGATCATCGCGATGTGGCTCGGCGAGCTGATCACCGAATACGGGGTCGGCAACGGCGTGTCACTCATCATCTTCACGGGCATCGTCGCCCAGCTCCCCGGCACCCTGATCAGCTACGGGGAGGGGGGCACCGCCAACGTGATCCGGATCCTCGGCATGGCGATCATCGCCCTGATCGCGACCGCCGGCATCATCGAGGTCCAGCAGGCTCAGCGCAAGGTGCCGATGCAGTCGGCCCAGCGGGTGCTCAACCCGCGCACCGGCATGTCCTCGGCGGGCGGGCGGCGCAACTTCCTGCCGCTCAGAGTCAACACCGCCGGGGTCATCCCCATCATCTTCGCCATCTCGATCATGGCCTTCCCGACCATCTTCGCCAACCTCTTCGGGTCGGCGTCGGGGTTCCTGGAGAGCGCCTCCACCTGGATCCGGAACAACTGGCAGCCCAACGGCGGGACCATCCTCCTCGACCTTCTCTACAACGGCTTCGAGTTCCTCCTGATCCTCGGTTTCACCTACTTCTACACCGCGGTCGTCTTCGATCCCAACGACGTCGCCGACAACCTCAAGAAGTCGTCGACGTTCATCCCCGGGATCAGGCCGGGCCGGCAGACCGCCGAGTACCTGGGCCGGGTCATGGGCCGCATCACCCTCGCCGGGGCGCTCTTCCTGGCCGGGGTCACCGTGCTGCTGCCGCTGATCACGAGCTTCCTGACCGGGGTCTCGACGACCCAGTTCCTGCTCGGGGGCACGGCCATCCTGATCGTCGTCGGTGTGGCCCTCGACACCATGAAGCAGATCGAAACCCAGCTGCTGATGCGTCAGTACAAGGGATTCATCCGATGATCGTCATCCTCTTCGGCGCGCCCGGTAGCGGCAAGGGAACCCAGGCGGAGCGGGTGGCCCAGACCACCGCCACCCCCCACGTCTCGACCGGGGCGATCCTGCGCGCCGAGGTGGCCCGGGGCTCGGCGCTCGGCCGCGAGGCGCAGCCGATCATGGAGAGCGGGGCCCTGGTGCCCGACGACCTGATGGTGCGCATCATCGAGAGCCGCCTGGCCGAGGCCGACGCCCAGGACGGGGTGATCCTGGACGGCTTCCCCCGCACGGTGCCCCAGGCCGAGGCGCTCGACGCGATGCTCGCCCGCAACGGGCGCGAGGTGGGGCTGATCCTCTACCTGGAGGTGGACCCGGACCTGATCAAGGACCGCATCCTGCGCCGCGCCTCGATCGATGGGCGGAGCGACGACAACCCCGAGGCGCTGGCCGAGCGGATGCGCGTCTACCAGCGTGACACCGCCCCGGTCGTCGATCACTACCGCAGGGCGGGGACCCGCATCGAGAGCATCGACGGGGCGCCTCCCATCGATCAGGTCACCGAGCAGATCCTGACCGTCCTAGGCGGTCTCGCCACCGGCCAGCCGGTTGGCGGCGCGGAGCCCGCACCATGAGAAGGGGGCGGCGATGAAGGTCGAGGGCTTCCGGCTCAAGCGGCCGGACGAGATCGAGAAGATGCGGGCCTCGGGCCGGATCCTGGGAGCCTGCCTGGCGCACCTCGCCGAGGTGACGCGCCCGGGGATCCGGGCCATCGACCTCGACAAGGAGGCCGAGACCTTCATCCGCGACCACCACTGCATCCCCGGCTTCATCGGCTACAACGGCTTCCGCAACTCCCTCTGCGTCTCCATCAACGAGCAGGTGGTGCACGGCATCCCCGGGGAGCGGGTGATCGAGGACGGTGACCTGGTGTCGCTCGACTGCGGGCTGATCCTGGAGGGCTGGTGGGCCGACTCCGGCCTCTCGCTCTGCGCCGGGACCCCCGTCCCCGAGGTGAGCCGGCTGCTCGAGGTGACCGAGGAGGCGCTGCGGAGGGGCATCGAGGCGGCCCGGCCGGGCGGCTACATCGGCGACATCGGCCACGCCGTCCAGAGCTTCGTGGAGGGCTGCGGCTTCTCGGTGGTCCGCCAGTACGTGGGCCACGGGATCGGCCGGGACATGCACGAGTCGCCCCAGGTGCCCAACTTCGGCAAGCCGGGCACCGGCAACCAGATCAAGCCGGGGCTGGTGGTGGCGATCGAGCCGATGGTCAACGCTGGCAAGCCGGAGACCCGGATCCTGGACGACGACTGGACGGTGGTGACCGCCGACGGCCGGCGCTCCTGCTACTTCGAGCACACGGTCGCGATCACCGCCGACGGCCCGGAGATCCTCTCCGCCCGGCCCCAGACGGCCCCGGCGGCGGCATGAGCCATGGCGCCGCGTCGACGTTTGCCGGGCGGGGGAGCCTGGTATACTCTGCGCCCGTGGCTGCACGGCAGCCCGATTCGGCACGCCCGATGACGCGGGCTGACGAGCCGCTCGTGGGGCGAGTCATCGAACCTCTCGCGGACGCGCTCTACCGGGTCGAGCTGGCGGACGGGCACAAGGTGCTCTGCCACCCGGCCGGAAAGGCCCGCCTCCAGGCGGTGCGGATCCTCCCGGGGGACAGGGTCTCGGTCGAACTCTCCGCCGCCGACCCCGGTCGGGGGCGGATCCTCCAGCGCCTCGCCTGACCGGCCGGAGCCGGCGGGCCGCGGAACCCCCAAAGAGAACGAGATGAAAGCAGGACGAGCAGCCGGACGGGCCGGCCAGGTGGCCGGACGCACCGCCCCCCCGGGGGTAGGGCGATGAAGGTCCGCGCCTCCGTGAAGCGGATGTGTGAGCACTGCAAGATCATCAAGCGACGCGGCGCCGTCCGGGTGATCTGCGACAACCCCAAGCACAAGCAGCGCCAGGGGTAGGGGAGAAGCGTGGCACGCATCGCCGGCGTCGACGTCCCGCGGGACAAGCGGATCGAGATCGCCCTGACCTACATCTACGGGATCGGGCCCTCCACCTCCAAGCGCATGCTGAGCCTGGCCCAGGTCTCGCCCGACATCCGGGCCCGGGACCTGAGCGACGCCCAGGTGGGCCGCCTCCGCGACGTCATCTCCAAGCAGCTGCAGGGGCGGGTGGAGGGTGACCTGCGCCGCCAGATCGCCCTCAACATCAAGCGCCTGATGGAGATCGGGACCTACCGTGGGCTCCGCCACCGCCGGGGACTGCCGGTCCGCGGCCAGCGCACCCGCACCAATGCCCGCACTCGACGGGGGCCGAAGAAGACGGTCGGCGTCCGCCGCGCCAAGGCCAAGAAGTAGATGGGCAAGAAGAAGAAGGTCGTCCGCACGCGGCGCCGCGAGCGCAAGAACATCGCGGTCGGGCACGCCCATGTGCTGTCGACGTTCAACAACACCATCGTCAGCCTGACCGACCCCCAGGGCAACGTCATCGCCTGGGGCTCGGCGGGAGCGCAGGGCTTCAAGGGCTCGCGCAAGTCCACCCCGTACGCCGCCCAGGTGACCGCCGAGGCGACCGCCCGGCGGGCCATGGAGCACGGTCTCAAGACCGTCGAGATTTTCGTCAAGGGCCCGGGGGCCGGCCGCGAGGCCGCCATCCGGAGCCTGCAGGCCTCGGGCCTGGAGGTGACCGCCATCACCGACATCACCCCCATCCCCCACAACGGCTGCCGCCCGCCCAAGCGGCGGCGGGTCTAGGCGGAGGAGCAGATGGCCAACTACGCCGGCCCGGTGTGCCGCCTCTGCCGCCGCGAGGGCGCCAAGCTCTACCTCAAGGGTGCCAAGTGCCTGAGCAACTGCACCTTCGACAAGCGCAACGCGCTCCTCCCCGGCCAGCACGGCATGGCCCGGCGCCGCAAGGTCAGTGACTACGGCATCCAGCTCCGCGCCAAGCAGCGCGCGCGCCGGATGTACGGAGTCCTGGAGACCCAGTTCCGCCACTACTTCGAGCGGGCCGACGCCGCCCCCGGGGTCACCGGCACCGTGCTCCTGCAGCAGCTGGAGCGGCGGCTCGACAACGTCGTGTACCGGCTCGGCCTGGCGGCCTCGCGCAAGGAGGCCCGTCAGCTCGTCAATCATCGCCACTTCACCGTCAACGGCCGGGTTCAGAGCATCCCCTCGGCGCAGATCCGCCCCGGCGACGTGATCGGGGTGAGGGAGCGCAGCCGCAACCTCGAACCCATCGAGAACGCCCAGTCCCTGCTCGCCAACCGCAGCGTGCCCGAGTGGCTGTCCCTCGACGCCGGCCAGCTGCGCGGCACCGTCCTTCGCCTTCCCGACCGCCAAGAGATGGAGCTGGTCATTGATGAGCAGCTCATCGTCGAGTACTACAGCCGATGACGCTCCTTTCCGGCCAGCTCAGCTTCGTCGCCCCTTCCCTGGAGACCCCATGATCGACTCCCTCGCCGTTCCCGTCGTCCACGAGCTCGAGAGCACCGCCAACTACGGCAAGTTCGAGGTGGAGCCGCTCGAGCCGGGCTTCGGAACCACGCTCGGCAATTCGCTCCGCCGGGTGCTGATCTCCTCGCTTCCCGGTGCCGCGGTCACCTCGGTGGCCATCGACGGGGTCAGCCACGAGTTCAGCTCCATCCCCCACGTCAAGGAGGACGTGACCGAGATCCTGCTCAACCTCAAGGGGCTGTGCGTGATCTCGCACAGCTCGACGCCGGTGCGCTGCAGCCTCGACGTCCGCGGTGCGCGGACGGTGACCGCGGCCGACATCGAGTGCCCCAGCGACGTCGAGATCAAGAACCCCGACCTCCACATCTGCACCCTCGACGGGCCCAAGGCCCAGCTGCGCATGGACCTCATGGTGGAGCAGGGCAAGGGTTACGTCACCGCCGAGCGCAACAAGCGCGAGGGCCAGCCCATCGGGGTCATCCCCATGGACGCCATCTTCACCCCGGTGCGCAAGGCCAACTTCACGGTCGAGAAGACCCGGGTCGGCCAGGAGACCGAGTGGGACAAGCTGCTCGTCGAGGTCTGGACCGACGGCACCATCCAGCCGGTCGAGGCGGTCAGCCAGGCGGCGGCGCTCTTCACCCAGCACCTCGACCTCTTCGTCCGCTTCGGCGACAACCTGGCCGCTCCGGCGGTGCGCCAGCAGCGCGGCAACGACCTGCCCAGCCGGCTCGCCGACGTCCCCATCGAGGAGCTGGAGCTCTCGGTGCGGGCCCTCAACTGCCTCAAGGCCAATGACGTGACCCGGATCGGCCAGCTGGTGGCGATGCGCCAGGAGGAGCTGCTCACGCTGCGCAACTTCGGCCAGAAGTCGCTGGACGAGATCCGCGAGAAGCTGGTCGAGCGCAACTTCGTCACCCCCGAGGAGCTGGAGACCCTGTTCCAGCCGTCGGTGAGGTGAGCTTGCAGAGCTGAAGCCATGCGCCACCGCAAAGCCGGCCGCAAGTTCGGCCGCTCCGCCGCCCATCGCCAGGCGATGACCCGCAACCAGATCACCGATCTGCTCCGGCACGGCCGGATCACGACCACCGAGGCCAAGGCCAAGGAGCTGCGCCGCTGGGTGGAGCGGGTGGTCACCGAGTCGCGGGGCAACGACGTCAACGCGCGCCGCCGCATCGCCATCTGGGTGAACGACCGCGACGTGAGCAACCGGCTCTTCACGGTCTACCGGGAGCGCTACTTCGAGAGCCCGACGCCCCGTCTGGGCGGCTACACGCGGGTGATCAAGCTCGCGCCCCGGACCGGCGACGCCTCGCCGATGGCGATCATCGAGATGGTCGGGGCGGAGGTCTGAGCGGTGCCCACGTACCGTCTCACCCTGGAGTACGACGGCAGCGACTTTCACGGCTGGCAGCGCCAGAGCGGCGTGCGCACCGTGGAGGGTGAGCTGCGCGCCGCCCTGGCCCGGCTCGGCATGGCCGAGGTGGAGCTGACCGCCGCCGGTCGCACCGACGCCGGCGCCCACGCCCACGGCCAGGTTGCCGGGCTGCGGACCGAGCGGTCCTGGGACCCCGCGGTGCTCCGCCGGGCCCTGGTGTCCGTGCTCCCCGAGGACGTCACGGTGACCGCCGTCGAGCCGGCCGCCGAGGGCTTCCACGCCCGGCGCCAGGCGGTCGCGCGCACCTACCGCTACCTGGTCGTGCCGCGGCGCGCCCCGGTGGCGCGGCGCTACGCGTGGGAGGTGCCCACCACCGTGGACCTGGAGGCGATGCGCTTCGCCGCCCAGGCTCTGGTGGGGCGGCACGACTTCGCCGCCTTCGGCCGCTCGCCGCGGCCGGGGGGCAGCACGGTGCGCTCCGTCATCAGCGTCTCGGTGCGCCGGGCCACCTCGCTCTGCGCCGGGGAGCGCCTCCCCGTCGTCGTCATCGAGGTGACCGCCGACGCCTTCCTCTACGGGATGATGCGCGCCATCGCCGGAGCCCTGGTGGCGGTCGGCGCCGGCCGCCTCAGCGCCGCCGAGCTGGCCTCGTGCCTGGCCCGCCCGGCGACCCGGCCGGATCAAGTCACGGTGGCGCCGGCGCGCGGGTTGCACCAGTGGGCGGTGACGTACGCCGCCACCGGAGGTGGCGCATGACCCTGGCCTCCCAGCGGACCTACATGGCCAAGGCCGGCGAGGTGGAGTCGCGGTGGTTCCTGGTGGACGCCCGCGGCCAGACCCTGGGCCGGCTCTCCGTCAACATCGCCCGGGTGCTGCGGGGCAAGCATCGCCCCCAGTTCACCCCCCACCTCAACACCGGCGACCACATCGTGGTGGTCAACGCCAGGGACATCGTGGTCACCGGTGGCAAGCTGCGCAAGAAGGTGTACGACCGCTACTCCGGATACCCCGGCGGGCGGCGCACCCGGACCTTCGAGGAGGCGCTGGCGCGCGACCCGACCTTCCCCATCCGCCACGCGGTCAAGGGGATGCTCCAGCACAACACCCTGGGGGCGGACATGCTCACCCGGTTGCGCGTCTACCCGGGCCCGGAGCACCGCCACGAGGCCCAGCAGCCGACGCCGATCACCTTCGGGCCACTCGGGGAGATCATCGTTGCCAGCAACTGAGCAACCCCACTACTACTACTCGACCGGCCGGCGCAAGTCGGCGGTGGCGCGGGTGCGCCTGGTCCCCGGGGACGGGGTCCTGCTCATCAACGGCCATCCCCCCAGCGAGTATTTCGGGCGCCGTGACCTCGAGACCGTGGTCACCCAGCCGCTCCGGATCACCGACACCGTGGACCGCTACGCGGGCACCGTCAAGGTGCTGGGCGGCGGCGTTGCCGGCCAGGCGGGGGCGGTGTGCCACGGCATCGCCCGCGCCCTGGTGGTAGCCGACCCGGAGCTGCGCGGCGTCCTCAAGAAGGCCGGTCTGCTCTCCCGCGACCCCCGGGAGAAGGAGCGCAAGAAGCCCGGACTGAAGCGCGCCCGCAAGGCACCGCAGTACACCAAGCGGTAACGATCCGGCCCGAGACCCTCGGTCCGCCGCCGTGCCGGCTCCGAAGCTCCATCATCATCGGCTGATGCCGCGTCCAGCCCCGATCCGCGCGCACGGGCGGCCTCGGCCGAGCCACTGTCGATGCCCCGCCTAGCCCTTGTCCACGACTGGCTCAACAGGCCCATCGGCGGCGGGGAGCGTGTGCTCCTCGAGCTCGCCCGGCTCTACCCGGATGCTCCCGTCTACACGCTGCTCTTCGACCCGCAGCGCTACGCGGGAGAGCTGGACCCGGCCCGGGTCCGCACCTCCTGGCTGGCACGGCTCCCCGCCGCGCTGCGGGCGCGGCCGCGCTACCTGCTGCCGCTCATCCCCGCGGCGGTCGAGGCCTGGGACCTCTCCGGCTACGACATCGTCCTCTCCAGCTCGGTCGCGTTCGTCAAGAACGTGGTCACCCCGTCCACCACGCTGCACGTCTGCTACTGCCACGCACCGATGCGCTTCGCCTGGGACTACTGGCCGCGCTACCTCGACGAGATGGAGCTGGGGCCGGTGCAGCGGCTGGCGGTCACCGCGTTGGTGGCGCGGGCGAGGCGCTGGGACCTCGCCGGGGCGCGGGGGGTCGACGCCTGGATCGCCAACTCGCAGACGACGGCGTCGCGGCTGCACGCCTACTACCGGGTGAAGGACGCGACCGTCATCTGGCCACCGGTGGACGTCGACGGGCTGCGCCGGCTGGCGACGACCCCCAAGGGCGATCACTGGGTGACGCTCAGCACCCTCACCGAGTACAAGCGCATCGACCTGGCGGTGCGCGCCTTCACCGCCTCCGGCCGGTCCCTCACCGTCATCGGCGACGGTCCCGATCGCCAGCGTCTGGAGCGGCTGGCCGGCCCCTCGGTACGCTTCGCCGGCCATCTCGGCGATGCGGCCCGGGCCGAGCTGCTGGCGAGCGCTCGGGCGCTCATCTTCCCCGGCGAGGAGGACTTCGGGATCGCGGCGGTCGAGGCCCTCGCCTGTGGCACCCCGGTGGTCGCCTACGGGCGGGGAGGGCTCACCGAGATCGTCACCCCCGGGAGGACGGGGGTCTTCTTCGAGGAGGAGTCGGTGGCCGGCCTCAACGCCGCCGTCGCCCACCTGGAGGGGCTCTCGCTGCGCCGCGAGGAGATGGTCCGCTCGGCGGAGCGCTTCTCCTCGCCCCGTTTCCGGGAGAGCGTGCGCGACTTCGTCGACCGGGCCGCCGCCGCCCAGCTCGCCCGGCGCGGCGGCGCCCGGCGGCCGGCCGCGAGGCCGCGGGTGCTCGGGGCGCCCATCGACCCACTCACGGTGGCCGAGGCCGTTGACCGGATCAGCGATCGCGCCGCCGATCCGGCCAGCGCCGCCTGCTACGTGCTCAAGCCCTACGTGGAGTTCTTCGGGCCGCGCGCCGGACCGGAGATGCGCCCCATCTTCGAGGGCGCCTGGCTCAACCTCGCCGATGGGGTCGCGGTCCAGTGGGCCGCCGCCTACGTGGAGCGCCGCCGCCACCGGCCGGCCGACCTGCTCTCCAGCCTCGCCGCCATCGTGCTCTCTCCCGCCTCGGTGGGGAGCGTCGTCCCCGAGCGGGTGGCGGGGGCGACGTTCACCCTCGCCCTCCTGGAGCGGTGCCGGGCGCGCGACCTCGGTGTCTTCCTGGTCGGCTCCCCCAAGCACAACTCGATCACCCACACGGCGCGCCACCTCGAGCGCAGCCTGCCCGGGCTCCGGGTGGTGGGGACGGCACCCGGCCGCGGCGATGCGGCGAGCGCGGTCGGGCTGGTCGCCGAGCTGCGCCGCCGCCGCCCCGACGTGATCCTGGTCGGGATGGGCTTCCCCCGCCAGGAGCGGCTGATGGCGCGCCTGGCACCTCAGCTCGCCCACGGTGTGCTCATCGGCGAGGGGGGGAGCTTCGACTTCCGCGAGATGGGTGGCGGCATCCGCCGCGCCCCGGCGCGGATTCGGCGGCTCGGACTGGAGTGGCTGTGGCGGCTCCTGCTCGAGCCCACACGGTTGGGCCGGCAGCTCACCATCCCGCGTTTCGTGCTCGCCGTGCAGCGCGAGGCGGCACGCGGTGTCCGTCCAGAATCGGCCGGCTGATCCCGGGCATGGCAGACTTCCGCGAATGCTGAGCGTGATCGTCCCCGCCTACAACGAGGCCCAGCGCCTGCCCTCCACACTGCAGGCGCTGCGTGTCTACCTCGACGGCGCCGGCGAGGAGTACGAGGACTACGAGGTCATCGTCGTGGACGACGGCTCCGCCGACGCCACCGCCGAGCTGGCCGAGTCGCTCACCGCCGGCTGGCCCCAGCTGCGGGTGATCCGGCTGCCCGAGAACCGCGGCAAGGGCGCGAGCGTCCAGGCCGGGATGCTGGCCGCGAGCGGCGACCTCCGCCTCTTCACCGACGCCGACCTGAGCACCCCCATCACCGAGCTGGCCAAGCTGCGCGCGCGGATCTCCGGCACCACCACCGTCGCCATCGGCTCCCGGGCGGTCGCCGACTCCCGGGTCGAGGTGCATCAGCCCGGCAGCCGCGAGCTGATGGGGCGCACCTACAACCGCCTGCTCCAGCTGCTGGTGCTGCGCGGGCTCCATGACACGCAGTGCGGCTTCAAGCTCTTCACCGGGGAGGTGGCGATCGCCTGCTTCACATCGCTCAGGACGCCGCGGTTCGGCTTCGACGCCGAGGTGCTGCTTCGGGCCCGGCGTCTCGGCTGGCAGATCGCGGAGGTGGGTGTGATCTGGCGCCACGCCGAGAACTCGCGGGTGAGCCCGCTGCGGGACTCGCTCGGCACCCTGCTCGACCTGCTCCGGCTCTGGGTGCGCCGGGACTGAGCCGGTCCCCATCCGGCTCCGGGTGCGAGGGGACGGAGGCGGTCCCCGGTCCACGCCACCTCGCGCGCCGGCGTCCAGCCGGGAGGCGGTTCGGTGCGTTAGAAGGTTTAGCCTCGGTCGAACATGTTTCGGGCCAACCTGCTAGCCTTCGCCTGCTGTGCTGATGGCTGAGGGGATCAGGGGGGGAGTCACAGGCTCGTCGCCCCTGCGCGAACTGGACCACACCCTGGAGCTCCGCGCTCTGGAGCTGGACGCGGTGCTCAGCGCGCTCGACGAGGTGATCGAGGAGACCGCGGCCGAGCACGCCCGGGTCCGCCAGGCCATGACCCAGGCCGAGGAGGTCCGCGGCCAGCTGATGCAGCACCGCCGGCTGGTGACCGACGAGGTGCTGGCCGGTGCCCTGCATCGCAGCGGTGAGCTCTACGCCCGCCTGCGCGCCCTCGACTCCCGCCTCGAGGGCCTCGAGGAGCGGCGCGCCGGCCTGGCGTCGGAGCAGGAGCAGATCGATCACCTCCGGCCCCTGGCCGCCGAGCTGGGAGCCGACCAGGCGGTCAGCTCGGTCACCTCCGACGACCCCCGGATCGTCTGCCGCCGGGCCGAGCGCCAGCTCCACCGGCTGGTGATCCAGGACCACGAGGCCGTCGCCGACCTGATCCTCTCGGGCCCGCTGGAGGACCTCGCCGACGTGGTCCTGGCCGTCGAGCTGATCGGCCATCGGGTGGGCCGGGCCCCGGCGCTGACCGTGACCGACGAGGTCGTCCAGTGCAAGGAGGTCGCCCGGCGCGCCCTGGCGGGGATGCACCGCATCCTCTTCCAGATCAGTCCCCAGGGGCTCGAGGAGGAGGGCCTGGTCGCCTGCGTCCGCCATTTAGCGGCCGATCTCGAGGGCGCGATGGCGGTCCGGGTCCAGGTGGTCGGCGAGGAGCGGCGCCTCCCCGCCCCGGTCGGGCTGGCCGCCTTCCGGGTGGTCGCCGAGGCGATCGACAACGCCTACCGCCACGGCCGGGCCGAGGACGCGGAGGTGGTGCTCGCCTTCCTGCCCGGGAAGCTCCAGATCGTGGTCGCGGACCACGGCGAGGGCTTCGACGTCGAGGCCACCGAGGCGCGGCTGGGGCGAAGCCAGGCGCTCGGCCTGATCAGCATGCGCGCGCGTGCCGAGAACGTCGGCGGCTCCTTCGAGATCCGCAGCTCCCTGGGCGCCGGCACCGAGGTGCGCGCCGCCTTCGACACCGCCGACCCCGCCTGACGGCGGTGGCGGCCGGGAGGGGCCGGCTCGGCGCCGGCCCCCGGCGATCGGGTCAGCTGGCCGCGGCGGCCGCCAGCTGGTTGTACCGGCCGATCTCGGGGCGGCGGGTGCGCTCCCGCTTCAGCTCGTGGAAGTGCTCGGAGGTGAGCAGCCAGGCGACCCGGTCCCACAGCTCCCCCGCGGCCTCGCCGGTGATGCGGGCGTCCACCACCGGCCCGAAAGTCGGCGGCGTGTCGCCCAGGACGAGCGTCGGGACGCCGAAGGCGCCCAGTGCCGCGATGGCGTGATGCTCGGCGAGCAGCTCCTCCAGCGTGCTCGGGTCGGCCAGGGCCGCCGTGGCCAGGCCGGCGTCGAGACCGGCGGCGGCGAGGGCGCCGCGGAGGACCGCCTCGTCGTCCAGCTGCTCGCCCCGCTCGTGATGGGCCTCTCCCAGCTCCGTGTAGACCCGGGCCAGCCCGTCCTCGCCGCCCGCCCGCCGGGCCGCGACCATGACCCGCAGCGCCGCCTCGCTGGCGCGGTGATAGCGGAGGTGCCGCTCGTCCGGCTCGCTGTCCCGGTTGATCTCGGCGAGGACGAAGAGGCCGGTCGTGACCCGGAGCGGCCGGACCTTCTCGGCCTCGGCGAGCCAGCGCGAGGTGAGCCATGCCCAGGGGCAGGCGGGGTCGACGTGGATGGTGACATCGGTGAGGTTCGTCATCCTCCCAACATACGCCGGTGAGCCGGCCCGGCTACCATGCCCCGCGTGGTCGACGCGATCCGCCGCCTGGAGACCGCCGAGGGCACCCTCGTCGCCGAGCGCTGCACGGTCGCCGCGACCTTCCTGACCCGGCTCCGCGGCCTGCTGGGGCGGCGCGAGCTGCCGGCGGGGGAGGGGCTCCTCCTCCAGGACAGCAGCTCGATCCACATGTTCTTCATGCGCTTCGCGATCGACGTCGCCTTCGTGGACGCCGACGGCAGGATCCTGCATGCCTGCCACAGCATCCGGCCCTGGAGGATCTCCCGGATCGTCTTCGGGGCCAAGGCGGCCATCGAGCTGCCCGCCGGCACGCTGCGCTCGCTGGGCGTCGACCGCGGCTCAGTGCTGAAGCTGGTCTGAGCCCGGTGCGCGTCTCCATCCTCCTCGGCCACCACGTTCCGCCCCCGGCGCGCGAGTACGCGCAGCAGAAGCTGCGCCGGCTGGAGCGCCACGCCAGCATCGACGCCGCCGACCTCACCGTGGAGAGGCCGGCCCCCCTCCTCCCCGAGGCCTCGGCCGAGCTCGTCCTCCACCTGGCCCACACCCACCTGGTGGCGCGCTGCGAGGCGGCCGGGGTCCACGAGGCGATCGATGGGGTCGTCGACAAGGCCGACGAGCAGGTCCGCCGCCACCACGACCGGACCACCGACCGCAAGGGGCGGATCGGGGCCGACGCGGAGCCGCCCCGGACCTGACCGCGCCTCGCGCGACCGGCCGTCCAGCGGGCCGCGCGGGTCCGCGCGGAGACCCGTGGCGGGGTTGGGGGTGAGGGGTTGGCCGTGCCGGCCGGCTGGTACGATCCAGCACGGCGCGACAGGCCAGGCTCGATCGCGATCGGGCCGGGCGCTCCCGGCGCGTCATCATGGAGTCCCTGGGTCCCGGCCCGGAAGCTGGGGCCCCCTCTAGGAAGCTGTCATGTCCCTGCTCAGCAAGGTGTTCGGCGATCCCCACAAGCGGGAGATCGACCACCATTTCCGAGTCGTCGAGGAGATCAACGGCCTCGAGGACGAGATGCGCGCGCTCTCCGATGAGGAGCTGCGCCACCGGACCGACGAGCTGCGCGAGCGCATCGGCTACGACGGACCCGACATCAGCTTCGGTCAGACCTACGCCGAGGATCTCGACACCCTCGGCGAGAGCGCGGGCAAGGCGTCCGCGGAGTTCACGAGCGGCGACGTGAGCGCCGAGAGCGAGGACGAGATCGAGCGGCAGTTCGCCCGCCGGGAGCGCCAGGAGCGCGATGAGGAGGAGGGGGAGCACCTCGACGAGATCCTCCCCGAGGCCTTCGCGGTGGTCCGTGAGGCGTCGCGGCGCGTTCTGCGGATGCGCCACTTCGACGTCCAGCTGGTCGGGGGCATGGTCCTCCACGAGGGCAAGATCGCGGAGATGAAGACCGGCGAAGGCAAGACCCTGGTGGCCACCCTGCCGCTCTACCTCAACGCGCTGCTCGGCAAGGGCGCCCATCTGGTCACCGTCAACGACTACCTCGCCCGGCGCGACGCCGGCTGGAACGCCCCTCTCTATCACTTCCTGGGCCTCAGCGTCGGCGTGATCGCGGGCCAGAATCTGTCTTTCATCTACGACCCCGACTACCTCGACGAGGCCCATCCCGACCCCCGCCTCCAGCACCTCCGTCCCTGCACCCGGCGCGAGGCCTATGCCTGCGACATCACCTACGCGACCAACAACGAGCTGGGCTTCGACTACCTGCGCGACAACATGGCCATGACCGTCGAGCAGTGCGTGCAGCGGCGTCTCCACTTCGCCATTGTCGACGAGGTGGACTCGATCCTCGTCGACGAGGCCCGGACGCCACTGATCATCAGCGGCCAGGGCAGCGAGCCCACCGAGAAGTACTACACCTACTCGCGGCTGATCAAGAACCTGATCGCCGAGGACGACTACACGGGCGACGAGAAGACCAAGTCGGTGACCCTCACCGACGAGGGCGTCGCCAAGATCGAGAAGTGGACCGGGATCGAGAACATCTACGACATCGAGCACGCCGTGGAGGCGCACCAGGTCAACCAGGCGCTCCGGGCCTGGGTGTACTACCAGCTCGACCGCGACTACATCGTGCGCGACGGCGAGATCGTGATCGTCGACGAGTTCACCGGGCGGACCATGCCGGGACGGCGCTGGAGCGACGGCCTCCACCAGGCCATCGAGGCCAAGGAGGGGCTGCAGGTCCAGCAGGAGAACATCACCCTGGCGACGATCACCTTCCAGAACTTCTTCCGCCTCTACCACAAGCTGGCCGGGATGACCGGCACGGCGATCACCGAGGCCGAGGAGTTCGACAAGATCTACAAGCTGGAGGTGGTGCCGATCCCCACCAACCAGCCCATGGTCCGCAAGGACGAGGCCGACCTCATCTACCGGACCGAGGGCGCCAAGTTCAAGGCGGTGGTGGACGACATCGTCGAGCGGAGCAAGGCCGGCCAGCCGGTGCTGGTGGGCACCACCAGCATCGAGAAGTCGGAGCGGCTCTCCCGGCTGCTGGAGAAGCAGGGGGTGGCCCACAACGTCCTCAACGCCAAGCAGCACGAGCGGGAGGCGCAGATCATCGCCGAGGCGGGCCAGCAGCGGGCGGTCACCATCGCCACCAACATGGCCGGACGCGGCACCGACATCGTGCTGGGGGAGGGGGTTCCCGATCTCGGCGGCCTCTACATCATCGGCACCGAGCGGCACGAGTCCCGGCGCATCGACAACCAGCTCCGCGGTCGTGCCGGACGTCAGGGCGACCCGGGGGAGACCCGATTCTTCCTCTCCTTCGAGGACGACCTGATGCGCGTCTTCGGGGGCGAGCGGATGCAGGGCATCATGAACATGCTCCGCATCGACGAGGACGTTCCCCTGGAATCCAAGACGGTGAGCAGGCAGATCGAGAGCGCCCAGTCCCGGGTCGAGGGTCAGCACTTCGACACCCGGCGTCACGTCGTCGAGTACGACGACGTCATGAACAAGCAGCGCGAGATCATCTTCGGCGAGCGCCGCAAGATCCTGGAGGGGGTCGACACCCGGGCCAACTTCCTGGCCATGCTCGAGCATGTGGTGAGCGAGGAGGTGCCCACCTTCTGCGAGGGCCGTCACCGCGACACCTGGGACCTGGATCAGCTCTGGGCCCGGATGCGCCAGTTCACCGGCCCGCTGCTGCCGGCGGTCGGCGAGGTTGATCTCGAATCGCTGGGGGACAGCATCCCCGAGGTCATCGAGACCATGGTCGGCGAGATGACCTCCCTCTACGAGGAGCTGGAGGCCAAGCACGGCCCCGAGCTGATGCGGCGGGCCGAGCAGCTGGTGATGCTGAGCGTCATCGACGAGAAGTGGCGCTCCTACCTGACCCAGATGGAGCACATGCGCGAGCAGATCGGCTTCCACGGCTACGGTCAGATGGATCCGCTCATCGAGTACAAGCAGGAGGCCTATCACTCCTTCCAGGAGCTGATGGCCGAGATCCAGCGCGACATCGTGCGCCTCCTCTTCACGATCAGGTTCGAGGCCCTCCGGCCGCCCGAGGAGGCGCCGCCGACCGAGGCGGCCACCGGCGAGACCGCGGGGGAGTCCCCGCGCGCCGACCAGCCCGGCTCGGGCCGGAGCGCGGAGCCCGAGGCCGCCCCGCCGCCAGCCCGGCCCGCGGCGGCGGCTGCCAGCGGCTCCCTGGCCCGCGCCACGGTCAAGGGCGGCGGGCCGGCGCCCGTGGCCGCCCCCACGCCCGTGCTGGCCCCCGCCCCCGCCCCCACTCCCGCTCCCGCTCCGGTTGCCGCCCCGGTTCGCGCGCCCGTCCCGGAGCTCGCGGGGGCCCCGGCGCGGGCGGCCGCTCCCTCGCGGGCCATGGCCATCCCCGGGGTTGCCGGCATGCTGCCCCAGACCCGGGTGCGCAACGTGGTGGAGAGCTCCGCCGAGGGGACCCGCCGCAGCGACGGGGCCGGGCTGCCCGGCTCCAACGGCAAGGGCTCACCCCGCAAGATGGGCCGCAACGAGCGTTGCTGGTGCGGCAGCGGCAAGAAGTACAAGTTCTGCCACGGCGCCTAGCCTCGGACCCGGAACTCAGGGTGCGATCGAAGGCTCCTGACCGCTGAGCCTCGGAACGTTCTCCTCGCGGGGTCAGCCCGCGCGGGGTACCCGCTCCTCACACCCCCAGGGGGCGTCATGGGCCTTGAGCAGGTCGAGGAAGGGGTCGGGGGGGAAGGCTTCGGGTCCGAGCACCCCCACTCCCGACCACGCCCCGGACTCGAGCAGCTCGAGTGCGGCCAGCGGGTTCACCGCCGTCTGCCACACCACCGCCTGCGAGCCGTACTCGGCCATGGACCGGGCGTTGTCCACCACGTGGTAGAGGTAGACCTCGCGCGGGTGGCCGTCCTTGCCGGTGCCCCGCACCCAGGTGCCGGCGCAGGTGAGCCCGGACATGCGGTCCCCCAGGCCGGCGGGGTCGGGCAGGCAGGCGGCGACGAGGTCGCGGGGCGAGACCTGGGTCCCGCCGACCTCCACCGGCTCCGTCGAGTCCAGCCCCAGCTTGTGCAGGGTCTGAAGCACCCCGATGAACTCGTCGCCCAGCCCGTACTTGAAGGTGACCCGGCCGCAGTCGACCCAGCGCGGCACCAGGAGCACCTCCTCGTGCTCCACGTTCACGCATTCGATGGGCCCGATCCCCTCCGGGAAATCGAACACCTCGGGCTCGCTGAAGGGCGGGGTGGTGAACCAGCCCCGACCGCGCTCGAAGATGATGGGCGGGTTCAGGCATTCCTCGATGGTCGTCCAGATCGAGAAGGTGGGGGCGAACTCGTAGCCCGCCACGGTCAGGTTGGCACCGTCGCGGACGCCCACCTCGTCGATGGAGGCAAAGAGGTGGTCGGCAGCGTAGCGGCTGAAGACGTCGGCGAGGCCGGGCTCGACCCCCATCCCCACCAGGGCCAGGAGGCCCTTGGCCTCCCATTCCCCGGCCAGGGCGAACTGCTCGTCGCCGAGCTTGACCCCCGGCTTGGAGTGGGGCTCCTCCGGGTGGGGGTGGGACAGCGACATGGCCATGTCCAGATAGGTCACCTTGGACGCCAGAGCGGCCCGGAAGAGAGGCATGACGAACCGGGGATCGACAGCGTTGAGGAGCACGTCGCATCGCTCGGTTTCCAAGAGTTGCGATACCGCGCCCTGGTCGGATGCGTCGAGGCGGGTGGCCCGGAACCGCTCGCCGGCGCCGGCAATCGCGCGCTCCGCACGGCCAACCTCATAGTCGGCCACCACCACCCTGTCGAAGAGGTTCCACCGCGACGCCGTGCGGGCGATCGCGGTTCCGACTCCACCGGCTCCGACAAGCAGAACGCGCATGGCAGAAATCCTCCAAGGCGGCGATTATACTGGCCGCCAAACGGCGCCGGGTGCGCGCGCCCGGCACGAGGCGCTTGTAGCTGGGAGGCGGCCGTGAGCATCCTACGCGACAGGTGGGGGAACTTTGTCGGCGGTGAGTACATCGACCCCAAGGACGGTGCTTTTAGTCATCTAATCGACCCGGTCAATGGCGAGCCGTTCACCGCGGTTCCGCTGTCGAAGCCGGAGGATGTCGACCACGCGTGCCGGGTGGCGGAGAAGGCGTTCGAGGTCTGGCGTGAGACCACGCCGTCGGAGCGCAGCCTGGCGCTGCTCCGCTTCGCCGACGCCATGGAGAGGCGGGGCGACGAGATCGTCGACCTGGAGTGCCGCAACACCGGCAAGCCGCGCGCGCTGACCGCGTCCGAGGAGCTGCCCCCGGTCCTCGACCAGATCCGCTTCTTCGCCGGGGCCTGCCGGCTGCTCGAGGGCCGCGCCGCAGCCGAGTACATGCACGGCTACACCTCCTTCGTGCGGCGCGAGCCGGTCGGGGTCTGCGCCCAGGTGACCCCCTGGAACTACCCGATGATGATGGCCGTCTGGAAGTTCGCCCCCGCCATCGCCGCCGGCAACACGGTGGTACTCAAGCCGGCCCACACCACCCCGCTGACCAGCCTGCTGATGGCCGAGATCGCTGCCGAGTTCCTCCCCCCCGGGGTGCTCAACGTGGTGTGCGGCAGCAACCGGGACATGGGCAGCGCCCTGATTGGTCATCCCATCCCCCGTATGGTCTCCATCACCGGCAGCGTGCGTGCCGGGCGCGAGGTCGCCCTCACCGCCGCCGCCGATGTGAAGCGGGTGCACCTGGAGCTGGGGGGCAAGGCACCCGTGGTCGTCTTCGACGACGTCGATGTCGAGAAGGCGGCCGCGGGCATCGCCCTGGCCGGCTTCTTCAACGCCGGCCAGGACTGCACGGCGGCGACTCGGGTGGTCGCCGGCCCGCGCGTCTACAGCGACTTCGTGGAGGCGCTTGCGGAGCGGGCGAAGGCGCAGGTGGTGGGCGCGCCCGACCTGCCCAACGTCGACTTCGGCCCCCTCAACAGCGAGAGCCAGCTCAAGGTGGTGGCCGGCTACGTCGATCGCCTGCCCGCCCACGCCCAGGTGCGCCACGGCGGCCACCGGATCGGAGACCGGGGCTTCTTCTACGAGCCCACCGTGGTCACCGGGGTGGAGCAGGCCGACGAGATCATCCAGGAGGAGGTGTTCGGCCCGGTCATCACCGTGCAGCGCTTCGCCGACGAGGATCAGGCGGTGGCCTGGGCCAACGGGGTGGAGTACGGGCTGGCCTCTTCGGTGTGGACCAGGGACCACGGCCGGGCCATGCGCATGGCCAAGCGGCTGGACTTCGGCTGCGTGTGGATCAACACCCACATCCCGCTGGTGGCCGAGATGCCCCACGGCGGATTCCGCCACTCCGGATACGGCAAGGATCTGTCGGTGTACGGCTTCGAGGACTACACCCGGGTCAAGCACGTGATGACGGCGCTCGACGTCTGAGTTGAGGTCAGGGCATGACACCCATTCCCGGTAGCGTTTCGCCGACTCGACACCTGGTCACCGAGATCCCCGGCCCACGGTCGCTGGAGCTGATGGCGCGCCGCCAGCGCGCCATCCCTCGCGGGGTCGGCACCACCCTGCCGGTGTTCGTCACCCGGGCCGGCCCCGGGATCCTGGAGGACGTCGACGGCAACCGGCTGATCGACTTCGGCTCCGGTATCTCCACCACCAACGTGGGCAACAGCGCCCCGCTGGTGGTCGCCGCCATCCAGGAGCAGGCGGCGCTCTTCACCCACACCTGCTTCCAGGTGACCCCCTACGCCAGCTACGTCGAGGTCTGCGAGCGACTCAACGAGCTCACCCCGGGGGGTCATGAGAAGCGGTCGTTCCTGGTCAACTCGGGGGCCGAGGCGGTGGAGAACGCGGTCAAGGTCGCCCGCTACGCCACCGGCCGGACCGGGATCGTCGCCTTCGACCATGGCTTCCACGGCCGCACCCTGCTGACCATGACCCTCACCGGCAAGGCCCATCCCTACAAGCAGGGATTCGGTCCCTTCGCTCCCGAGGTCCACCGCGCTCCCTACTCGGATCCCTTCCGTGAGACCGGCCAGCTCGGCGACACCATCACGATGCTGGAGACCACGGTCGGGGCGGAGAGCATCGCCGCCGTCCTGGTCGAGCCGATCGCCGGCGAGGGGGGTGTGGTGGTGCCCGAGCCGGGATGGCTCGCCGGCCTCGCCGACTGGTGCCGGGAGCGGGGCATCCTGCTCATCGCCGACGAGGTGCAGACCGGGTTCGGGCGCACCGGAGCCTGGTTCGCCTGCGAGCACGAGGGCGTGGTGCCCGACCTGATCACCACCGCCAAGAGCTTGGGTGGTGGGTTGCCCATCGGCGGGATCACCGGCCGGGCCGAGATCATGGACGCGGTGCACGGCGGCGGCCTGGGCGGGACCTTCGGTGGCAACCCGGTGGCCTGCGCCGCCGCTCTGGCGGCGATCCGCACCATCGAGTCGGAGGGGCTGCTGGCCCGAGCCCGCGCCATCGGCGAGACCATGCTGCGCCGGCTCCGCCGGCTCTCCGCCGGCACCCCGGCGATCGGCAACGTGCGCGGCAGGGGGGCGATGGTGGGGATCGAGTTCGTGGGCGGGGACGGCATCGCCCCGGATCGTGAGACCACCGGCCGGGTGCTGCACCGGTGTCACCAGGAGGGGCTGATGGTCCTCGGTGCCGGGACCTACGGCAACGTGATCCGCCTCCTACCTCCGCTGGTCATCTCGGACGAGCTGCTCGATGAGGGCCTGGGGATCCTCGAGAGAGCGGTGACGGTGGCATGAGAGCCCATTCCCAGGGAGAGCCGGCCAGGGACTGAAGCTCAAGGAGAGACCTTCATGACAACGGCTGCCATCGCCGAGACCCGGGTGGACAAGGGACTGAAACCCGGGGCGCTCTCGCTGGTCTCCAACATCGTCATCGGGGTAGCCTCGGTGGCCCCGGCCTACAGCCTCGCGGCCACCCTGGGTGCCATCGCCGCCTTCTGCGGTCTGATCTCGCCGCTGGTAGTGGTGATCGCCTTCGTGCCCATGCTCTTCGTCTCGATCGGCTACAGCGAGCTGAACAAGGCCGACCCCGACTGCGGCACCACCTTCACCTGGGCCACCCGGGCCTTCGGTCCCCGGACCGGCTGGCTGGGGGGCTGGGGGATCCTGGCCTCGGACATCCTGGTCATGGCCAGCCTGTCACAGGTGGCGTCGGTGTACACGTTCCACCTGTTCAACGCCGACAGCATCGCCAACGACGCCACCGGTGGCTGGGTCCTGCTCCTCGGCCTGGCCTTCCTCGCCGTGATGACCTGGGTCTGCTATCGCGGCATCGAGATCTCGGCGCGGCTGCAGCGCGTGCTGCTCTCGGTCGAGGTCGTCATCCTCATGGTGTTCGGCCTGGTGGCGCTGATCCGGGTGCTCACCGGCAACGCCCCCGCCGGCCACGTCACCCCGAGCATCAACTGGTTCAACCCCGCCTCGGTGTCCTTCTCGAGCCTGATCAGCGGGCTCCTGCTCATGCTCTTCATCTACTGGGGCTGGGACACGTCGGTCTCGATCAACGAGGAGACCGCCGACCGAACCCGCAACCCGGGGCGGGCGGCGATCATCGCCACCGTCCTTCTGCTGGTGATGTATTTCGTGGTCACCCTCGGCGCCCAGTCCTTTGCCGGGGTCGGGACCACCGGCACCGGGCTCGCCAACCCCAACAACGTGGGTGACGTCATCTCAGTGCTGGGCACTGCGGTCTTCGGCACCTCGTGGTTCGGCCAGCTGTTCTTTCACCTGCTCCTCCTGATGGTGCTCTCCTCGGCGGCCGCCTCGGCCCAGACCACCATCCTGCCCACTGCCCGGACCATGCTCTCCATGGCCGTCTACAAGGCGCTTCCCGACTCCTTCGCCAAGATGCACCCGCGCTACTTCACGCCCAGTGTCTCGACGCTGGTGATGGGTGGCGTTTCTGCCGTTGTGTACGTCATCATGAATTACATGTCGCAAGGGCTGGTGATCGCCGACGCGGTCACCGCCATCGGCGTCTGGATCGCCTTCTACTACGGGCTCACCGGATTCACCTGCGCCTGGTACTACCGCAGGACGCTGCTCAGCAGCGCGCGCAACTTCTTCATGCGCGGCCTCATCCCCTTGCTCGGCGGCCTGATGCTGTACTTCGCCCTGGTGTGGAGCATCGGGGCCGATTTCAACTACGGAAGCGGGGTCAGCTACACCTCCTGGACGCTGCCGTTCGGGCCGCGCTGGGTGATCGGCGGCGTCTTCCTGATCGCCCTGGTCTCCGCGCTGGTCGGTCTCGTCATCATGGTGGCATGCTGGATTGCGCGCCCAGCCTTCTTCGAGGGCAAGGTGCTCAACCGATCGACGCCCACCCTGGCGCCGGAATCGGGGCTGCCGGAGGTGGCCGCCCCGCCGGCGAGCCGGTCGTGACCAGATGCCCGTGATGCTCTCGACCGCTCCGCCCGCCCGCTGCGGCAATCCCCGTCCGGTCCGGGATGCGAGGAGATCCTGATGGCCCTCACCGTCGACGAGATCGTCACCGTCAACCCCGCCACCGAGGTCGAGCTCCACCGCTATCCGGTGATGTCAGAAGCCGAGGTCGGCGCGGTGCTGGACACGGTTCGGGGCAGCTCCCCCGGTTGGCGCGGGGTGCCCATCCGGCACCGCGCCGAGCTGATGCATGCCGCCGCCGCGGTCCTCCGCCGCCGCGTCGACGAGCTCGCCGGCCTGATCACGGCCGAGATGGGCAAGGCTGTGACCGAGGCCCGTGCCGAGGTCGAGAAGTGCGCCAGCTGTTTCGACCACTTCGCCGACCACGCCGAGGAGTACCTGGCCGACCAGGATGCGCCCTCGGACGGATCTCGGAGCTTCGTGGCCTTCGAGCCGCTGGGCACCGTGCTCGCGATCATGCCCTGGAACTTCCCGTTCTGGCAGGTGACGCGCTTCGTCGCGCCCGCCCTGATGGCGGGAAACACCGGCGTGCTGAAACACGCCAGCAACACCACCGGCTGCGCCCTGGCCATCGAATCCGTCTTCCGCGATGCAGGCTTTCCGGACTCGGTCTTTCGCACCCTGGTGGTACCGGGACGCCGGGTGGCCCCGGTGATCGAAGACCCGCGGGTCGCCGCCATCACCCTCACCGGCAGCGACGACACCGGCGCTCAGGCCGCCAGCGTGGCCGCTCGCTGCCTCAAGAAGTCGGTGCTGGAGCTGGGCGGGTCGGATGCCTTCGTGGTCCTGGAGGACGCCGACCTCGAGGCGGCCGCGAGGGTCGGGGTCAGGGCGCGCTTCCAGAACTGCGGGCAGAGCTGCATCGCCGCCAAGCGGTTCATCGTGGTGGAGAGGGTCGCCGACAGCTTCGAGGAGGCCTTCGTCGCCGAGGCCCGGCGCCTTCGGGTGGGCGATCCCACCGAGCCCGCGATCCAGATGGGCCCGCTGGCCCGCGACGACCTCCGTCAGGATCTGGAGCGCCAGCTCCGCCAATCGCTGGATGCCGGGGCCCGCCTGCTCACCGGTGGGCGTCGACTCGACGGCAAGGGCTGGTTCTTCGAGCCCACCGTGCTGGCCGGCTGCGCTCCCGGGATGCCCGCCTTCGACGAGGAGACCTTCGGACCGCTGGCGTCGGTGACGCGAGTTGCCGGCGAGGACCAGGCCCGCGACCTCGCCAACCACTCCGCGTTCGGCCTGGGCGGCAACGTCTGGACCAGGGACGTGGAGCGCGGGGTCAGGTTTGCCCGCAGCCTGGAGACCGGAGGCGTCTTCGTCAACGGGATGACCCACTCCGACCCCCGCCTACCCTTCGGCGGGGTGAAGCGCAGCGGCTACGGCCGCGAGCTGCACGCCTTCGGCATTCGCGAGTTCGTCAACATCAAGACGATCTGGGTAGGCTAGGGGAGGGGATGTGAGCATCTGCTCACCCCCTTGATATTTGCTCATGAGGACGGATATGCTGGCTCCTGCCCGACCGGGACTCAGGAGTTTCGAATGTCCGAGTGTGGCGGCAGGTAGATGCCGCTCGTCCCGCTGCAGCGGATCCTGACCAAGGCGAGGTCCGGCGGTTACGCCGTGGGGTACTTCGAGGCGTGGGACGCGTGCTCGCTCGAGGCGGTGCTGACCGCGGCAGAGGCGGAGTCCGCGCCCGTGATCCTCGGCTTCGGCGCGATGATGGTGGACGGGAGCTGGCTGGATGGCGGCGGCGTCGACATCCTCGGCGCCATCGGACGCCGTTACGCGGAGCGCAGCTCCGTCGATGCCGCTCTGATCTTCAATGAGGCCCACAGCTTGGAGCAGGCGGAGCGCGGCATCGACGCCGGCTTCAACGCGGTGATGATCGACACCGAGCACTGGCCCGCCGAGGACGCCATCGTCGCGGTGAGGGAGCTCTGCCGGGTCGCGCAGCCGCTGGGGGTGGCGGTCGAGGCGGAGCTGGGCTGCCTGGCGGCGGCCACCGGGGCGGGCGTCGACGCCAGCCACGCGCGCCTGACCGACCCTGGCGAGGCGGCCCTCTTTGTCCGGGAGACCGGGGTGGACTGCCTGGCGGTCTCGGTGGGCAACGTCCACATCCTCATGGAGCAGGAGGCCTCCATCGACGTGGAGCGTCTGCGGGCCATCCATGAGCGGGTCGAGGTCCCCCTCGTCATCCACGGCGGCACCAGCTTCCCGCCGGCCGCGGTGAGGCCGGCGATAGAGCTCGGGGTCGCCAAGTTCAATGTCGGCACGGTCCTCAAGCACGCCTTCTGGGACGGCCTGGAATCCGCGGTCAGCTCGGCGGGCACCCCGCCCGACGTGCACCGGCTCCTCGGCTCCCACAAGGAATCCGACGTGATGGTCGTCGCCCAGCAGCTGATGACCGCCAGGGTACGCTCTCTGATCCGGCTGTACGGGGGAAGCGGGCGCCAGGGGACGGCGTCGGAGCCGGGTGCCGCATGAGCCCGGACACTCTGAGCGGAAGCACCACACCCGGGCCGGCGCCCGTCACCGGCGACGTCGACGGGGCGCGCGAGCCGGAGCTCTACCGCCGGATGCGGCTGATCCGGCGCTTTGAGGAGCGCGTCTACCTGCTCTACCTGCAGGGCGAGATCCCGGGGACGCTGCACCAGTACCAGGGTCAGGAGGCGGTCGCGGTCGGCGTCTGCGACGTGCTGCGAGCGACGGACTGGATAACCTCCACCCATCGGCCCCACGGCCACGCGCTGGCCAAGGGTGTAGATCTCCGGGCGGCAATGGCTGAGCTCTACGGCAAGGCGACCGGCTGCTGCGGCGGCAAGGGGGGCTCCATGCATCTCGGAGACCCTGCGGTGGGCATGCTCCCGGCGATCGCCATCGTGGGGGGAGGCAACACGGTGGTCACCGGCCTCGGGCTGGCGTTCAAGCTCCGGCACACGGACCAGGTCGCGGTCTGCTTCTTCGGTGAGGGCGCGAGCAACGAGGGCGCGTTTCACGAGGGCCTGAACTTCGCCGCCGTCCAGCACCTCCCCATCGTCTTCGCCTGTGAGAACAACCTCTACGGTGCCTCCACACCCTTCACGCAGACCAGCCTCGTCCCCGATGTCGCGACCCGCGGCGCGGCCTATGGAGTGCGCGCGGAGATCGTCGACGGGATGGACGTGCTCGCCGTGCGCGAGTCCGCCGAACGCGCGGTGGGCGAGGCGCGCGCGGGAGCTGGTCCCGTCCTCCTCGAGTTCAAGACCTACCGCTTCGCCGGCCACAGCCGCGGTGACGTCCGCGGCTATCGCAGCCGCGAGGAGGAGGCGGAGTGGAAGGAGCGCGATCCCATCGTCCGGATCCGCGACCGCCTCGCCCCCGTCCTGAAGCCGGGGGCCCTCGACGAGGTCGACGCGCAGGTGGAGGCGGCCATCGACGATGCCGTCGAGTTCGCCCGGCAGTCGCCCCCGCCGCGTGCCGAGGACGCCCTCACCGGCGCCTACGCGACCCTGATCCGCGGGGAGCCGCCCTCGTGACCCCGGGCGCCGCGCCGGCCGGCGGCGCACGCCGGCTCACGATCGCCGAGGCGCTGCGCGAGGCGATCGCCGAGGAGATGCGTCGCGACGAGAGGGTGTTCCTGATCGGCGAGGACGTCGGCGTTCCCGGGGGGTTCGGAGGTGCGTTCGGGGTCTACCTCGGTCTGACCGAGGAGTTCGGCCATGAGCGCATCATCGACACCCCGATCAGCGAGAAGGCGATCGCCGGCGCGGCGATCGGAGCCGCGCTGATGGGGCTGCGGCCGATCCCGGACCTGCAGTACGCCGACTTCCTCTTCGAGTGCATGGACGAGCTCGTCAACCAGGCCGCGAAGATGCGCTACATGTCGAATGGGAAGCTGAGCGTGCCCCTGGTCCTCCGCTGCCCGGTGGGCACGGCGAATCGGGGAGCCCAGCACGGTCAGTGTCCGGAGAGCTACTTCGTGCACGTGCCCGGTCTCAAGGTCGTCTGCGTCTCCGACGCCTATCACGCCAAGGGGCTGCTGAAGAGCGCGGTGCGCGACGACGACCCCGTCATCTTCTTTGAGCACAAGCTGCTCTACGGCAGCAAGGGACGCGAGCAGGCCGGTGGTCTGGACCTGACCTCCCCCGTCCCCGAGGAGGAGTACCTCTTCCCGATCGGGAAGGCGGTGGTGAAACGCCCCGGCACCTCGGTCACGGTGGTGGCCACCCACATCAGCCTCTACCGTGCCCTGGCGGCCGCCGAGGAGCTGGCCGGGGACGGCATCGACTGCGAGGTCATCGACCCGCTCACGCTGCTGCCCCTCGACGAGGAGACCATCTTCGCGTCGGTGCGCAAGACCGGCCGGCTGGTGATCGCCCACGAGGACACCCTGACCGGGGGATGGGGCGCGGAGCTCGCGGCCAGAGTGGCGGAGGAGTGCCTCTTCTCCCTGGAGGCGCCGATCCGGAGGGTTGCCAGCCGCGACGTCCCGCTTCCGGTCGCCCCCGTCATGGAGCAGACGGTGGTGCCGTCGCTGGCGAGGATCAAGGCCGTCATCCAGAGTTGTTGCGGAGGCTGACCAGGCACCATGGCGCACCGGATCGACATGCCGTCGCTGGGTCAGACCACCGACGAGCTGCTCATCATCGAGTGGTTCAAGCAGGAGGGCGACCCGGTCGAGCTGGGCGAGCCGCTGCTCAGCGTGGAGACCGACAAGGCCCAGGTCGACGTCGAGGCGGTGGCAGCCGGGACGCTGCTCAAGGTCCTCCGCGAGGCCGGGGACACCGTACAGGCCGGTTCGCCGGTGGCGTACATCGGCGCTCCGGGAGAGGCGGTGCCAGATGCGCCGGCCGGTCACGATCTCCCCGTTGGCGCGGAGCGCTCCGACCTCGCGACCGCCGCTCCGACAAGCCTGGCCCCACCCCCGCCGCCGGGTCGGGTCGCGGCACTGCCGGCGGCGCGGCGGCGGGCGAGCGAGCTCGACGTCGATCTGGCCGCGCTCGCGGGCACCGGTCCGGATGGCGCGATCACGGTCCAGGACGTCGAGCGGGCGGCACAGGAAGCGTCCGCCCGTGCCGACCACGACCTGGTCGTCGTCCCCCCGCTCCGCCAGGTGATCGCCCGGCGCATGTCCGCGTCGGCCCGGCAGATCCCCCAATTCACCCTGACCGTATCCCTCGACGTCAGCGCGGCGCGGGACCTCATCCGAGCCCGGCGCGCGGAGGTGGTGGCGGCTTCCGGCCTGACATACACCCATCTGATCGTCCGGGCGGTGGCGGCCGCCCTGCGCGCATTCCCCAGCGTCAACCAGCTCTGGGTGGAGGAGGGACCACGCTATCGGCAGCTGGGTCGCTCGGACGTGGGGCTTGCCGTCGCCTGCGAGGACGGGCTCCGTGTGGTGAGCATTCCCGAGCCCGATCAGGCGTCGCTGGCGGAGCTGCCAGGTCTCATCGGCAAGGCCGCCGAGCGGGCCCGAGCGGGCTCGCTGCTCCCCGTGGACCGTCTGCCCGCCTCGGTGACGGTCAGCAACCTCGGGATGCACGGGGTCGAGCAGTTCCAGGCGCTCGTCGATCCCGACCAGACCGCCGTGCTCGCGGTCGGCACCCTGGAGGAGCGACCGGTGGCCAGGAGCGGCGCGATCGCCATCCTGCCGATGATGCGAATCAGCCTCTCCACCGACCACCGGGTGGTGGACGGCACCGAGGCGGCCCAGTTCCTGCAATTCGTCAAGGCCGCTGTGGAGAACCCGCATGGCGGAGGATGAGATGACCACCGCCGCGGCGCCGGGGGTGGCCAGCCGCTGGGACGACACCGAGGCGGTCGAGTGCAGGAGCGAGCTGGAGCTCCGCGCCTACAGCTCCCGCCTGCTCGGCCAGGACCCCCGGCTGGTGCTCCACGGCGGGGGCAACACCTCGGTGAAGCTCACCCAGACCAACCTCTTCGGCGAGGCGGAGGCGATCCTCTGGGTCAAGGGCAGTGGCTGGGACCTGGGCAGCATCGAGCCCGCCGGCTTCGCCCCGGTGCGGATGCGGCAGCTGCTGTCGCTCGCCGCGCTCACCGAGCTCTCCGACATCGACATGGCCCGCGAGCTTCGCATCGGCACCGTCGACCCCGCCGCCCCCGCTCCCTCGGTCGAGTCGATCCTCCACGCCATCATCCCCTTCACGTACGTCGACCACACCCACGCGGATGCGGTCCTCACCCTCACCAACTCGGTGAACGGAGCCGCGTCGATCGAGAGGCTCTATGGAGAGCGCCTCCTCCACGTTCCCTACGTGATGCCCGGATTCCGGCTGGCCGCCCTCTGCGCCGACCTCTATCCGAAGCGGCGCGGTCCCCAGACTATCGGGATGCTGCTGCTGAACCACGGCGTCTTCACCTGGGGTGAGACCGCCCGCGAGTCGTACGAGCGGATGATCGAGGTCGTCGCGCTCGCCGAGGCGTGCATCGACGAGCAGGTGGGTGGTCGCCGCCGGCCTGCGGCTCCGACTCCGGCCTCGTACACATCCGGGGAGATCGCGGGCCTGCGCCACGAGATCTCGAAGGCGGCCGGTGTCCCGATGATCCTGCAGGTGGACGACGGGCCGAGCGCGCTCTGCTTCGCCCGGCGCCCCGACGTCGCCGTGCTCTCGCAGCAGGGTCCGGCCACCCCCGACCACGTGATCCGCACCAAGCGGCTGCCCCTGCTGGGGCGCGACGTCGCCGGCTACGCCCACGCGTATGAGAGCTACTTCGCCGAGCACGCGGCCGGTTCGGGACGCCCGCTGAAAGCCCTGGACCCGGCCCCCCGGGTGGTCATCGATCCGCAGGTCGGAGTGTTGGCGGCCGGAAGGTCGGCGTCCGACGCCTCCATCGCGGCGGACATCTACCGGCACACGATCGAGATCATCCTCGACGCCACCGAGCTCGGTGGCTACCGTGCCCTCCCTGCCGGGGACATCTTCGACGTCGAGTACTGGGATCTGGAGCAGGCCAAGCTCGCCAGGACGGGCGCGCCGGCGCCGTTCACCGGTGAGGTCGCCCTGGTCACCGGGGCGGCCGGTGGCATCGGTCGCGCCTGTGCCGAGCTCCTGCTGCGGCAGGGTGCCGCGGTCGTCGGCCTGGATCTCAACCCGGCGGTGGCGGAGGTGGCCCCCGGGGCCGCCTGGTTCGGCGCCCGGTGCGACGTGACCGACCCCGAGCAGGTGGCAGCCGCCGTCGAGACCGGGGTCCGGCGTTTCGGCGGCATCGACATCGCCGTCCTCAACGCGGGCGTCTTCCCCCCCAGCCAGCGCCTCGACGCGCTGGAGATGGACGCCTGGCGCGCGGTCATGGGCGTCAACGTCGAGGCCTCGGTCGCGCTGTTGCGCCGGCTCCACCCCCTGCTGCGGCTGGCGCCCGGCGGCGGGAGGGTGGTGGTGATCGGCTCCAAGAACGTGCCGGCCCCGGGCCCCGGCGCGGCCACCTACTCGGCATCGAAGGCAGCGCTCACCCAGGTGGCGCGGGTGGCCGCCCTGGAGTGGGGCCGGGATCGGATCAGGGTCAACGTGATCCACCCCAATGCGGTCTTCGACACCGGGCTGTGGTCGCCGGAGATCATCGAGGAGCGCGCGCGCCAGTACGGCCTCAGCGTCGCCGAGTACCGCAGCAACAACGTGATGCGGATGGAGGTGCGCAGCCAGGACGTGGCCGAGATGTGCGTGGCCATGTGCGGGCGCGCCTTCGCCAGCACCACCGGCGCGCAGGTCCCGGTGGACGGCGGCAACGAGCGAGTCATCTGAGATGCTCACCGGGATCCACGCGCCACCCATCGCCAGGAGCCGAACCCGGGGCGTCGAGCGCGACGTCGAGCTGATGACCTGGGTGGCCTCCCAGTACTACCTGGAGGGGATGACCCAGGAGGCGGTGGCCCGCTCCCTGCACCTCTCGCGGCCGACGGTCGGGCGGCTGCTGGAGCGCGCCCGTACGGTGGGAATCGTGGAGATCACGGTCAACGTCCCCACCGACCTCGGCCTCCGGGTCGAGGCGGAGCTGGTCGCGGAGTTCGGCCTCGACCGGGTCCTGCTCGTCAACGATCAGACCGACGAGGTGGGCCAGCGGGCGTCCGTGGCCCGGGCGGCCGCCGGGTTCCTCCGGCTCCAGCTCGGCGACGGGGACCTGGTGGCGCTGGGGATGGGCCGGAACGTGGGCGCGGTGCCGGACCACGTCGGCGCCGCTCCGGCCCGCGGCGCGACCTTCGTGAGCGGGATCGGCGGGTCGCCCCTGGTGGACACGGGCGTCAACCCCAACGAGATCTGCCGCCGCCTCGCCGAGGCGTTCGGGGGCAGTGCCGAGGTGCTCTATGCACCCGCCTATGCCGAGACGCCGGCGGTCCGCGACGCGTTCATGCACCACGAGGGCGTGCGTGACGTGCTCGAGCGCGCCCGCACCGCCAACGTTGCCGTGATCGGGATCGGCAACGCCCGGGACGACAGCGCGGTGGTTCGGATGGGCTGCTTCTCTGTGGCCGAGATGCGCCGGCTTCGTGACCACGGGGCGGTGGGCGATATCCTCGGCTCCTTCTTCGACGCCGAGGGCCGTCCGGTCCTCGAGGGCATGGGGGACCGGGTGGTGGCGATCGGGCGGGCGGATCTCGAGAGGATCCCCTGCGTGATCGCCATCGCCAGCGAGAGGGACAAGGGTGACGCGGTTCTGGGGGCGCTGCGCAGCGGCATGGTGAACGTCCTGGTCACCAACCTCACCACGGCGCGCACCGTGCTCGATCTCTGCTCGGGCTCCACCACAAGAGCGGCCCGTGACCTCTCCGCAGGTGCCGGACCTGCCGCCGCCGGCCGCTCGTCACGGCGATCCCATTGACTGAGCCTCGACGTCTCGCACCGCGTGTCCTCTGCGCGGGCATCCTGGTCGCCGATCTCTTCGTGCCCCCGCTGCCCCGCCTGCCCGCGGCGGGCGAGCTCCTGGCCACGGACGGCTTCCTCATGGAGGTGGGAGGCTGCGCCGCCAACGTCGCGGTGGGCCTGTCCAGGCTGGGCGTCGTCTCCCGGGTCGTGGGGCGGGTCGGACGCGACGCCTTCGGCGATTTCATCAGCACGACGCTGGCGGGCTCCGGCATCGACGTGTCTTTCATCCGGAGGTCGGAGACGGCGGGCACGTCGCAGACGGTGGTCGTCCCCGTCGTCGGTGAGGACCGCCGCTACATCCACACCCTGGGTGCCAACGCCGACCTCACCGAGCGAGACCTCAGCCCCGCCGCCATGTCGGGGGTCGAGGTCGTCTACGTCGGCGGCTACCTGGTCCTGCCCGGCCTCCGCCCGGTGGCGGTGGCGCAGCTCTTCGAGGCAGCCCATCGAGCCCAAGCGCGCACGCTGCTGGACGTGGTCCTGCCCGGCGATGCCGCCGCCCAGCTCGACCATCTGCTCCCCATCCTGCCCAGCGTTGACTTCTTCCTGCCCAACTACGACGAGGCGAGGCGGCTGACCGGAGAGCCGGACCCGGAGCGGCAGGCCGCAGTCTTCGCCGACGCCGGTGCAGGGACCGTGCTCATCACCATGGGTGCCGAGGGTTTGCTGGTTCGCACCGCGCACCATGTCCGGCATCTCGCTGCCCCGAGCGTCGACGTCGTTGACGGCTCGGGAGCCGGCGATGCGTTCACAGCGGGGCTGATCGTCGGCATCCTCGAGGGCTGGCCTCTGGAGCGGTCACTCTCGTTCGCCAGCGAGGTCGGTGCCCTGGCGTGCACGGCGCTGGGCTGCACCAGCGGGATCCCCGATCGAGACCGCGTCTCCGAGCTGGTCCGGCAGGCTGGCTCAGGCCCATCCGCATCAGGGCTGGTGGAGTGAGCTGTTGTCGGCTTCGTTCCAGAGGTGTGCTGCGCCATGTTGACAACTGATCAGGTCCAGGACGCGCGCCGGCGAGCGGCGCTGCTGCTCGACGAGGCGGGGTTCGCCCTCACCGACGAGGAGCGCGAGACCATCGAGGTTTCCGACTTCGGACTGTCGGAGCTCGACCACACCGGGCTGGAGGTCGTTGTTTACGTCAACACCGAGCGCGTCTGCGCCAAGGAGATCGTGATGTTCCCCGGCCAGACCTGTCCCGAGCATCGCCACCCCCCCTTCGACGGCACCCCGGGCAAGGAGGAGACGTTCCGCTGCCGCCGGGGCCTCGTGTATCTCTACGTCGACGGTCCGGCGGCGGTGAGCCCCAGTTGCCGGCCGGTGAGGGCGGAGCGGGGTGCCTACACCGTGTGGCACGAGGTGATCCTCCGCCCCGGCCAGCAGCACACCGTCCCCCCCAACACTCTGCACTGGTTCCAGGCGGGGCCGGACGGTGCGATCGTCTCGGAGTTCTCCACCCAGAGTCGCGACGATCTCGACGTCTTCACCGACGCTGAGATCGCGCGGACCACCGTGGTCGCGCCCGGCTGAGGCGCCGCCTCACACCCGTCTGTCGGCGCTGTGGTGGCGGCGATCCCCGTGAGCTCAATCCCCGGCTGCAACCTCGCGCAGGTGCGTCCAGAGCAGCTCCACGGCCGGGGTGTGCACACCCTCCCGGCGCGACGCGGTGAACGCCTGGACCACGCGGGGGCCGGGGCAGTGGATCACCGTCAGCCGGCCGTCGGCGAGGTCGTGCTCCACCAGCGCCCGGGGCATCGCCGCGTACCCCAGGCCGGCCATGAGGGCCGGCACCAGTGCCCCCTCCTCCAGCTCGACACCCTCGGCCTCCAGGGCATTGTCGCCGAGCAGGCGGGCGGCCAGCTCATGGGTGGCGGTGCCGCGCTCGTGCTCCAGGTGCCGGTAGTCGTCGAGCTCGCGCAGCGGGTGGCGGCTGTTCGCCAGCGGGTGGGCGGGCGCCACCACCAGCACCATCTCGGTGCGCTCCATGACCAGCGTCTCCACCCCGGGCACGTCGACCGTGGACCCCGCGAAGATGACGTCGACCTCGCCGCCCTGGAGCATCACGGTCATCTCCCGGAAGCGCGCCAGCCGGAGGTGGAGGCCCAGCTGGGCGTGGGCCGCGACGAAGGGGGCCAGCCAGCCGGGGACGCGATGGGCGCCGACCACGTGCCCGGCCGCGATCGCGATCTCGCCCTGCTCGGCGCTCAGGTAGCTGACCCGCAGCTCCTCGACCAGGGCGACGTCATCGAAGATGCGGGTGGCGATGGGCCGGAGGGCCCTGCCCACGTCGGTGAGCTGGATGTTGCGGCCCACCCGCTGGAAGAGGGCCAGCCCGAGCCGCTTCTCGAGCCGGTGGACGACCGTGCTCACCGATCCCTGGGAGATCCCCAGCGCGTCGGCGGCGGCGCTCACGTGCTGGCGCTCGGCCACGGCCAGGAAGGTGTGGAGCTGGTCGAGGGTGACCTCCGGCCGGGGCCGGGCCGTGGAATGAGGGCGGGCGGCGTGGTGCGGTGCGGTCGGGCCCACCGGGGGCGGGGGGAGGTGATCCACAGTTCTCCTAAGAAGAATGAAATCATACGATTCCCCAGCTTGATCATGTGGCAACGCCCCTGGCACACTCGGCGCTGCACGCTCGGAGCCCACCGCGGGCGCCGGCACGTCCGCCCCCAGGAACGGAGGATCTCGCCCGGTGATCACGCTCTCGACGGTTCGCGGCTGGAATGATAGGGGTCGGCGCCTCGGCGCGCTGGCCGGGCTCGCCCTGCTGGGAGTGGTGGCCGGGTGTGGCACCAGCTCGAGCACTCCGACCGCCAAGGCGGACGCCTCCACCTGCTCGTCGAACACGGTGTTGAGCGCGACCTGCGACGTCTCCACCCCGAGCGCCGTCACCCTGACCGGCGCCGGCGCCAACTCCATCGAGCCCTTCTTCGAGACCGTCTTCTACGCGTACAGCCAGAAGAATCCCAACACCACCGTCAACTACTCGCCGGCCGGCTCCAGCGTGGGGGTCACCGACATCCAGCAGGCGACCGTGAACTTCGGCGACTCGGAGATCCCGCTGACGTCGGCCCAGCTGGCCGCCGCGACCGAGGGCACGATCCTGCAGATTCCCGTGGACCTCGGCGGGGTCGCCATCAGCTACAACGCGCCGGGCGTGCCCACCAACCTCAAGCTCAACGGCGCCACCCTGGCGGGCATCTTCGACGGGAGCATCACCAACTGGGACAGTCCGCAGATCGCGACCGTCTCGGGGGTCGCCAACCTCCCCAACCTGGCGATCAAGCCGGTCCACCGGGCCGACGCCTCGGGCCCGGGCTATGACCTCGACCAGTATCTGATCGACACCTCCCCCGCCTGGGTGAGCGCGATCGGGACGTCGACCCCCTCGCGGACGTGGCCGCTCGCGACCGTCGGCATCGGTGAGCAGCTCAACACCGGCGTTGCCACCTACATCAGCCAGACCAGCGGTTCGATCGGCTTCGTCGAGTACGGCTACGCGCTCCAGAACGGCTTTGTCAACGCCGCCCTGCTCAACGCGGCCGGCTCCTTCGTGGCCCCGACGGAGACCTCGATCGCTGCTGCGGGCGCCGAGGCAACCAGCGTCAGCGCGACCGACTTCAACGTGGTCAACGAGGTGGGGGCCGGCACCTACCCGATCGCGAACTTCAGCTGGACGCTGGTGTACCAGAAGCAGTCCGGCACGACGACCGGCATCGCGCTCGGCAAGTTGCTCGACTGGGTGGTCACCAGCGGGCAGCAGGACGCCGCTGCGCTCGGCTACGCCCCGCTCCCCACCAACGTGGCCAGCCTGGCCCAGACGACGATCCGCGAGCTGGAAAGCTCCGCGGGCACGCCCCTCTTCACCAGCTGACGTGGCCCTTGGCACTGAGGCCTCACCGTTGAGGGCGGGAAGCCTCGATGATCTCTGACGCGGTGCTCGGGCCCCCCCGCGCCGGGGGCCCGGGCGGCGGCGTGCGTCGGGCGCTCGCGAAGCGGCGCACCCGTGCCGGCGAGCGCACCTACGCCGGGCTGCGCTGGGCCGGCGCCGGCCTCTTCGCCCTCGTGGTGGTCGCCCTCCTCCTCAGCATCGCCGGGGATTCCGGGCAGGCTCTTCTCCACTCCGGTGTCGGCTTTCTCTGGTCGGGCACCTGGAACCCCGCCGCCGGCCAGTACGGCGCCGGCATCCTGGTGGTGGGGACCCTGCTCACCACCGCCGTCGCCATGGTGATCGTGGTGCCCATCGGCCTCGGCACCGCCGCCTTCCTCTCCGAGCTGGCGCCCCGCTGGGTGGCCGCGCCGCTCTCCACCCTCGTCGGCCTGCTGGCGGCGGTCCCCAGCATCGTCGTGGGCCTCTGGGGCCTCATCGTCCTCACGCCCGTCTTCGCCAACCAGGTGGAGCCGTTCCTCGCCTCGATGCCGCTGCTCGGCTGGCTCTTCCGGGGGGAGGCGTACGGGCCCAGCATCCTGCTGGCGTCGGTGGTGCTGGCGGTGATGACCCTGCCCACCATGGTGGCGCTGAGCCGGACCGCCCTCGCCGGGGTTCCCGTGGCGGACCGCGAGGCGGCCCTGGCGCTGGGTGCCACCCGCTGGCAGGCCATCCGCCGGGCGGTCATCCCCGCGGCACGGTCGGGCATCCAGGCCGCGGTCACCCTCGCCGTGGGCCGGGCCATGGGCGAGAGCATCGCCGTCGCCATGGTGATCGGGAACCGGCCCGCGATCCCGGCATCGCTCACCGCGCCCGGGGCGACCCTCGGATCGGCCATCGTCAACCAGTTCGCCGAGGCGACGCCCGGGATCGGGACCAGCTCGGTGATCGCTCTCGGTGCCGTCCTCCTCCTCCTCACCGTCCTGGTCAACGCCGGCGGGCAGGCGCTGCTCCGCCGGGGTCACGGGCTCCCCGTGAGCACCGCGGGGGCGCTTCGGTGAGCGCCGTTGTCGTCGCGCGCCGCCGTGAGCTGATCCGCGCCACCGCGCAGCGCTCGCTGATGCGGCGCCGTCTCACCGGACGGATCGCCCAGACCCTGTGCGCCGTCGCGGCCGTCGCCGCCGTGGCTCCCCTCGTCACGCTTCTCTACTACACGATCAGCCGCGGGGCCGGAGCGCTCTCCTGGGCCTTCCTGATCCATGCGCCGGCGCCGCCCACCATCCCGGGGGGCGGGATCTCGACGGCCATCGCCGGCAGCGCCGAGATCGTCGGCCTCGCCCTGCTCCTGGCGATCCCCACCTCCCTGCTCGCCGCGCTCTACCTCTTCGAACGCTCCGGCCGGCTCGCCGCCGGACTCCGCTTCAGCGCCGACGTGCTCACCGGGGTCCCGTCCATCATCATCGGGATCTTCGCCTACGCGCTCCTGGTCCTCCCGCTGCACCAGTTCGGCAACCTGGCCGCGGCGTTCGCGCTCGCTGTGCTGATGCTGCCGATCATGATCCGCGCCGACGAGGAGGCGATGCGAACCATCGCCCTCGACCTCTGGGAGGCGGGCATCGCTCTGGGGGCGCGACGCGGACGGGTGGCTCGCTCGGTGGTGCTGCGGGGCGCGCTCCCCGACATCGTCACCGGCAATCTGCTCGCCATCGCGCGGGCCGTCGGCGAGACCGCGCCGCTGCTCTTCACCCTGGCGACACCGTTCGCGGCCATGACCTTGCTGATCTACACCGATGGGACCCAGGCGTTCCCCGTCGCGCAGGAGACCGCCTGGGGTACCGCCCTGGTCCTGCTCGGCTTCGTCCTGCTGCTGAGCGTTGTGGCTAAGATCGCCGCGTGGCGCATCTCTCAGAGGGCTCGCTGAGATGTCCGCGGACCGTCGCGTGCCGCGCGAATCCTCCATCCTGGTCGCTGACCCGGATGCAGAAGTCGGATCGGCGGCGGCGACCGGTGCTACTACGCCCTCCAATGGGCACACCTCGGCGGCGGCAGTGCCGGTGATCGATCGCGCGGCCGCGGCGCTGACCCACGCGCATCCCAGCACCGCGGCGCCGCCGGCGCTCACGCTGGACGGGGTGCGGGTGTCGTTCGGTGAGCACGTGGCAGTGCGCAATGTGACCCTGGCCATCCCCGACCGCGAGGTGACCGCGCTCATCGGGCCCTCGGGCTGCGGCAAGACCACCCTGCTGCGGGCCATCAACCGCCTGCACGACCACACCGGTGGCCGCGTGGAGGGCACGATCCGGCTCGGCGACCTCGATGTCTACGCGCCGAGCACGCAGCCCGAGCTGGTGCGACGGCGGATCGGCATGGTCTTCCAGCGGCCCAACCCCTTCCCCGCCATGAGCATCTTCGAGAACGTCGTCTCCGGGCTGCGTTTCAACGGGGTGCGCGGTCGAGCCATGCTCCGCGAGGCGGCCGAATCGGCTCTCCGCCACGCGGCCCTCTGGGACACGGTGAAGGACCGGCTGCACCAGCCGGCGCTGCGCCTCTCCGGGGGACAGCAGCAGCGGCTCTGCATCGCCCGTGCCCTGGCGGTGGAGCCGGATGTGCTGCTCATGGACGAGCCCTGCTCCGCCCTCGACCCGATCGCGACGGCCAAGATCGAGGAGCTGATCACGCGCTTGGCATCCGATGTCACCATAGTGCTGGTGACCCACAACATGTTCCAGGCCGCCCGCGTCTCCGACCAGGCGGCGATCTTCCTGCTCGGCGAGGATCGGGTGGGTGAGCTGGTTGAAACGGGGCCGACCAAGGAGCTGTTCGACGCCCCGCGAGATCCACGGACCGCCGATTACGTCGCCGGACGCGTTGGGTGAGGGTTGCATGAGCAGAGGTTTGGTGATCTGGCTGACCGGGCTGTCGGGGGCGGGAAAGTCGACGATCGCGGCCCGGCTGGACCACGAGCTCCGTCTGCTGGGAAGAACGGTGACCGTCCTCGACGGCGACGGGGTGCGCACCCACCTCTCCAAGGGACTGGGCTTCTCCAAGGAGGACCGCGACACCAACATCCGTCGCATCGGCTATGTGGCCGGTCTGGTGGCGGCTCACGGTGGCGTGGCCATCACCGCGGCGATCTCCCCGTACCGGGAGGTGCGCGACGAGGTGCGGGCGGCCACCGCTGGCTTCGTGGAGGTCTACGTCCGCTGCTCGATGGATGAATTGGTCCGCCGCGACGCCAAGGGGCTGTATGCCAAGGCGCTGCGGGGAGAGATCGCCAACTTCACCGGGGTCAGCGACCCCTACGAGGAGCCCCTCCACCCCGAGGTGACCGTGGACAGCGGCGAGGAGACCGTCGAGGAGTCGGTGGAGCTGATCCTCGACAGGCTGGAGCGCCTTGGCCACATCTGGCGCGGGGTGCGCCCGCGGCTCGCCCTCGGCGCCGAGACGGAGGCCCTTCGCGAGGCGGCTCGCAGCCTGCCGGTGCTGGAGGTGGGCCCCCATGAGACCGCCGACGCGCTCATGCTGGGGACCGGCGCGTTCTCGCCACTGCCCGGCTTCATGGGCGCCGCCGACTACGCCGCGGTGATCGGTTCCGGCCGCCTGGCGGGCGGCCAGCCCTTCCCCATCCCGGTGGTCCTGCGCCTCGACGACGAGGCGGCGGGCCGCGCCCGCGGGGCGTCACGAGTGGCGCTGCGCCATCAGGGCGAGGTGATCGCCGTGGTGGACGTGGAGGACGTCTATGCGACCGACCCCGGGCGCGAGGCGCTCTCCGTCTACGCGACCGACGACACCGCCCATCCGGGGGTGCGGCTGCTCCAGGCCTCGGGTGGGTGGGGGTTGGGCGGTCGTGTGACCGCGCTGCGCCGTCCCGACACCGGGTTCCCCGAGCACGACCTGACCCCGCTGGAGGTGCGGGCGGCGAAGGCCGAGCGCGGCTGGGCGACGATGGTCGGGTTCCAGACCCGCAACCCCGTGCACCGTGCCCACGAGTACCTGCAGAAGGTGGCGCTCGAGAACCTGGACGGACTGCTCCTCCACCCCCTGGTGGGGGAGACCAAGAGCGACGACATCCCGGCGGCGACCCGCATGGCCTGCTACGAGGAGCTGCTGGCGGGGTACTACCCCAAGGAGCGGGTGCTGCTGGCGACCAACCCGGCCTGGATGCGCTACGCGGGTCCGAAGGAGGCGGTCTTCCACGCCCTGATCCGGCGCAACTACGGCTGCACCCACTTCATCGTGGGCCGGGATCATGCCGGGGTTGGCAACTACTACGACACCTACGCCGCCCACCGGATCTTCGACGAGTACACGCCCGAGGAGCTGGGCATCGAGATCCTGCGCTTCGAGCACACCTTCTGGTGCCGAACCTGCGGGGGGATGGCGTCGACCCGGACCTGCCCCCACCCCGCCTCGGAGCACGCGGTGCTGAGCGGGACCCGGGTGCGCGAGCTGCTCGCCCAGGGCCAGCCCCTGCCGGTGGAGTTCACCCGCCCGGAGATCGCCGCGATCCTGGCAGCGGACGCCCACCTCGCGAACGCCGACGGGGCGAACGGCGCCACCCCGGCGCCGGGCGCTGCCGTGCCCGTCTGACCGGCGGGTCCATGGCCGCTCCCGCTCCGGCCGGTGTGGTGCTGCGCCTGCGGGCGGCGGGGTGCGTGTTCGCCGAGGACGAGGCCCGCCTGCTGGTCGCCGCCGCCGCGACCCCGGACGGCCTGGAGGCGATGGTGTCGCGCCGGGTGGCGGGCGAGCCGCTGGAGTACGTGATCGGCTGGGCCGAGTTCTGCGGGCTGCGGATCTCGGTGGACCCGGGGGTCTTCGTCCCCCGCCACCGCACCGAGTTCCTGGTCGACGAGGCCACGGCGGTGCTCTCGCCCGGGGGCCTGGCGGTGGATCTCTGCTGCGGTGCGGGGGCGGTGGGTGCCGCGCTGGCCGCCCGGGTCCGGGGACTCGAGCTGCACGCCGCGGACATCGATCCGGCGGCGGTGGCGTGCGCCCGCCGCAACCTCGCCGCCGGCGGGGCCCGCGTCTACCTGGGAGACCTCTTCGCGCCGCTGCCCCGTGAGCTGCGGGGACGCATCGACGTCCTGGTCGCCAACGTCCCCTACGTCCCCAGCGCCGAGGTCGAGCTGCTCCCCCGGGAGGCGCGGCTCTTCGAGGCGCGGGGGGCGCTGGATGGTGGCGCCGACGGCCTCGACGTGGCCCGGCGGCTGGTGGCCGAGGCGCCGCTCTGGCTGGCCCCCGGCGGGCACCTGCTGATCGAGACCAGCGATGCCCAGGCCCCGGTGGCCGCTGAGCTCTTCTCCAGGAGCGGGCTGGCGCCACGGGTGGCGCGGCTCGCCGACCTGGAGGCGACCGTGGTTGTCGGAACTGCGCCCGAGGAGGGGAGCGGCACCGGCGGCTGAGCCCCGCCGGGGGCTCGTGGTCCCCCTTCGCGGTTGCGAAAGCGTGGGAGAGCTGTCACACGGCGCGATCGATGCGCGGGCACCCCGGGCCGTAGCGTCGGGACCGTGCCTCATCCCCACGGCGGGGCCCCCCACGCCCCGCGCCGTCACGCCCGTCGCGCCCTCTTCTCGATCGTCAGCCTCGTGCTCGCCGTCGCACCCATCGTGGTCGGAAGCGACGCCCCCGGCGTCGGCGCCTCGGGCACGCCTGACCTCAGCCTCAGCGAGAGCGCACCCCAGACCGTCCTCTACGGCACCGACGCCTCCGTCTCCCTCACCGCCGGCAATCCGTCCGGGGGCGACTGGGGCTACAACCTGAGCTTCGAGGACGTGCTCCCCGCCGGCGTCAGCTACGTCACCGGGACCACCACCCCGGCGACGGTCGGCGACCCCCAGATCCTCCTCAACGAGCCGGCGACCAACCAGACGACGCTCACCTGGAGCAACGTCTCGGATCTCTCCCCGGGATCCAGCTACACCCTGGGGTTCCAGCTGGCGGCGGCCACCGACACGGTCGCCGGCGAGGACCCGCCGCCGCCGTACTTCCTGCCCAACGACAGCTACACGGACAGCAGCTCGGCCTACGTGAACAGCGATCCGCGCTACGTCCCCCTGTTCGCCGCCGACGGGACCCCCAGCAACTACACGGGCTCGGCGACCGCCGGCGGGACCACCGCCCTCTCGCCGCTCGCCATCTCCCAGAGCCCGAGCGGCGCCGAGCTGCGCGGCGTCCACGACCACCAGTTCGTCTCCACCATAACGGTGACCAACAACGACGTCCACGCCACCGACGGCATCAGCGTCACCGACTGGCTGCCCGCCGGGCTCGAGTACCTGCTCTGCGGCCAGAGCGACAACACCAGTGACGCGCCCACCAACCCCCAGACGCCCGAGAGCCCCGACGAGTACCCGGGCAGCGGGCTCATCTCCGGGCACACATCATCGCCGGCGAACTGCCTGACCCCCGCGTCGGTTGCCACCGAGGACACGGATCCGGACGGGGGGGGCGAGCTGCCCACCGCCGTCTACACGGAGGTCCAGTGGACCGGGCTCGGCAACCTGGCCCCGGGGGCGAGCCTCACGCTCCGATTCGTCACCGCCATCCCGATCCGGGCCAACACCATGACCTGGACCAACGGCGCCCCCAGCGCGCCCAGCCTGCTCCAGGCGGCCAACCTGGACAACAACAGCGGGCCCGAGACCGTCGACGGGACGTCCCTGACGATCTACGCCACCGCCACCGGCAACTACACCGGGGCCCTGGGGGAGAGCGGCTCCAACCCGGTCGCGGCGACCGGATACGACACCATCCTCGCCCGCGACATCATCACCAGCAAGAGCGTTTCCGACGGCGCCTTCACCCAGGGCCAGGTGGTCACCTACACGATCACGGTGAGCACCTCGGAGTACCGCGTCTCCGACGGCACCACGGTCACCGACACCCTGCCGTCGGGCCTCTGCCCGCTCGGCGACGTCAACTACGACGCCCACTCCGACCCCCAGTGCACCCCCAACGGGGACGAGCCGTCGCCGGCCTACGCCTCGGTGACCGAGAACGCGGACGGCACCTTCACGATCGTCTGGGACCTCGGTCACATGGACAACAACGCCACCGACACGATCACCTTCCCGGCCGTCGACCGCGGCTACTACCAGGCCGACGACCAGGACACGGCGCCGACGGTGGGCAACGACACCCTCACCAACACCGAGATCGCAGCCGGCAACCTCTCCGTCATCTGCGGCAACGGTGACGCCGACTGCACCGACGGGGACACCGGTTACATCTCCCACGACACCCCCATCACCGTCGATGACGTCACCGCCACAGCCAGCGCCTCCCAGTCCGCGGCCGGACCCACCCTCGACGTCTACGTCTCCCAGAGCGTTCCCGAGGGGGCCACCAACTGCACGGGCGTGACGGACTGGCTCTCGTCGTCCTCGACGGAGACGGACGGGTATCCGCCCACCTACCAGAAGGGCGACCTCATCTGCTTCCAGATCGACGTCAGCTACCCACCGGGCACTGACTTCAAGAACCCGGTGGTCACCGACTTCATCCCGCCCAACAGCGACTACGAGGCGGGGACGGAGGCGACCACCGGCAACAACACGGCGGACAACGTCAGCTTCACCCAGCCGGCGAGCGGGGAACTGCAGTGGGCCATGGGTGACGAGCTGGCCGATCCGGACGGCAACCTCTACGAGTCCCCCGACACCCTCTTCGAGGTCCAGTTCGGGGTGATCGCGACGGCCGATCCCCCGATCGGGAACGACTTCCAGCTGACCCAGGACCTGGCCAAGCTGGTGACCTCCAACACCGAGGGCACCACTTTCACCGATCGCGGCCTGGTCACGTACCAGCTGGCGGCCCCGATCGTCACGCTGAGCAAGGCGGTCACCAGCATCAACGGCTCCACCGACGGGGTCACACCCACCGGCGACACCGTGCGCGGCGGCGACGAGATCGGCTACACACTGACGGTCACCTCCACCGGCATCGTCGACGCCCACGACGTCGAGGTGTGGGACCCCCTGCCGGCCCAGATCCAGGACTGCGCCAGCGTGACCTCGATCGTCCCCGGCGCCGGGAACTGTGTGACGGTGGGGGGCGCCTCCGTCATCGAGTGGCCGCCCGACGCGGTTCCCGACCTGGGACCGGGGGACTCCGCCCAGCTCAGCTTCACCGTCCAGGTTCCCACCGATGTCGGGGCTGACGAGGCCTTCGACAACAGCGCCGGGGTGCGCAGCTTCCTCGGGGCGAACAATCAGGGCACGGACAACCCGTACTACCCCGAGAACAACATCGACCCGACCGTCACCTCGGGCGACCAGAACGCCCCCGAGGCGGACGGCAGCGCCGACGTAACCTCCGCCGGGTCAGTGGTCACCAAGTCCGCGGTCGTCACCAGCACCAACACCTACGGCAGCGCCTCCGACGCAACCGTCGGCGACACGATCACGTACACGGTCGAGGTGACCGTGCCCCACGACACCAGCTTCTACGGCGCGTCGCTCGCCGACCCGCTGGGGGGCCAGCAGGACTACGTCACCGGCAGCGGCCAGGTGACCCTTCCTGACGCCACGGTCTTCGACGAGGGGTCCTCGGCGGAGGGCTTCACCTACGCTTACAACTCGGGGACCAACACCGTCACCCTCACCTTCCCCACGCCCTATGCGAACGCCACCTCCACCGACCAGGTGGTCACGACCGAGTTCTCGGTGACGGTCGCCGACGTCAGCGCCAATGAGATCAACGACCAGATCAGCAACGTGGCGACCCTCTCCGACCACACCTCGACCGGCGAGCTGGTCACCGCCTCCAACAGCCCGGTCAAGACCAGCATCGTCGAGCCTGACGTCGCCATCACCAAGACGGTGAGCGCTGCCAAGATCCAGCCGGGCGGCACCAACACCTTCACGATCAGGGTCACCAACCCCACCGGGACCGGGGTGAGCACCGCCTGGGACATCGCGGGGACCGACACCATCCCGACCACGCCCTCGCCGGGGCTCACCTACGTGGCCTCCAGCCTCACCGTCGCCGGGCCCTCCTCGGGGCCGCTGGCCACCGCCGGCGAGGCCGCCGGGGTCGTCTCCTGGTCCATCCCCGAGCTGGAGCCGGGCCAGAGCGTCACCATCACCTACCAGGTCAACCCGCCGGCGTCGGACGAGATGACGACGGGCGAGAGCTGGACCAACACCGCCACCCTCACCTCCTGGTGCGCGGTCAACGATTGTGCCTCCCTTCCCGGGACCAGGTCGTATGGGTCGACCGACGCCACCCAGGCCCTTCCCGCCGAGTACCCCACCCTCCAGGTGACCAAGACAGCGCCCAACGGCAGCACCGCCCTGGATGACACGGCGTTCGGCTGGAAGGTGGTGGTGAAGAACACGGCCACGGTCGCCGCCGCCGACGCCGTGGCGGTCACGGACACCCTCCCCGAGTACTGGTCGTACAACGCGGGTAGCACCACCATCGCCTTCCCCAGCGGGCCGGACAGCACCGCCGACCCGACCGCGAGCTTCAACGGAAGCGGCGACGAGGTGCTGAGCTGGACGGGCCTGGGGGCGCTGGACGCGGGCCAGTCCCTGACCATCACCTACACCGCGACCCCGGAGGTGTCCCCGCTCACGACCAGCAACACTGGTCCCGGCTACGCCTACCCCAACTCGGCGTACGCCACCGCGGACGACGAGACCGGTGCCTCGGGCAACGGGAGCGTCGTCCAATACACCAGCAACACCTCCACCGCCGATGCCTACATCGGTGACGCCGTCCTGCAGATCACCAAGACCCACAGCGGCAACTTCAGCGCCGGAGCTGACGGAACCTACAGCCTGGTCGTCACGAACCACGGGCCGTCGGCGGCCGGCGCACCGGTCACCGTGAGCGACGCGATCGTCTCCCCCGAGACCTATGTGTCGGCGAGTGGTTCCAACGCCAGCTACAAGTGGGGGTGCAGCTACTCGTCCAGCACGCTCACCGTCACCTGCACCCTGGAGACCACGGGGGGCAGCGCCACCACGCTTCCGAGCGGGACCACCGCGCCCACCATCAGCGTGGTGGTGGACACCCCGTCCAGCACGGCCAACGGCACCCTGGTGACCAATATCGCGACGGTGAGCTCCCCCACCTGGGACAGCAACCCCTCGGAGGAGACATCGAGCAACCCCACCACCATCGACGCCAACGCGGCCCTGGCGATCACCAAGTCCCACAGCGGCAGCTTCACGGCCGGCGGTCAGGGGACCTACACCGTCTCGGTCGTGAACAACGGGCCGTCCGACGCGCAGGGCACGCTGACCGTGACCGACACCCTGCCCAGCGGGGAGACGCTGGTCTCCGCCACCGGCACCGACTGGACGTGCGGCACGCCCTCGGGCGGTGTGTTCACCTGCACCGACCCCAACGCCCTGACCAGCGGGTCGTATGCCCCGCCCATCACGGAGGTGGTGGACGTGACCGCCTCCCTGGCCCCGGGTTCGATCACCAACAGCGCCTCGGTCGGCTCTCCCACCAACAATCCGGACCCGTCCGGCGCGACCTCGAACAACCCGACGACGATCGTGACCTCGGCCGACCTGGCCCTCACCAAGGTGCACGTGGGGACGTTCGTCGCCGGTGATGACGCCACCTACGACTTCACCGTCACCAACAGCGAGGGGCCCTCGGACGCTGCCGGCACCCTCACTGTCACCGATACGCTGCCCATAGGTGAGACCTTCGTGAGCGGGGGTGGGGGTGCAACCGGCTGGACGTGCTCGGTCTCCTCGGGAACGGTCACCTGCACCGACCCGTCGGCGCTGGACGTGGGCGATTCGACCTCGTTCACCATGACCGTGGCCATCGCCTCGGGGGTCACCGTCTCGACGCTCGCCAACACGGCCACAGTCAGCTCGCCGACCAGTGACCCGGTGCCCTCCAACAACACCAGCACCGACGACGCCGGGACCACCCAGTCGGCGGATCTCCAGGTCGTCAAGACGCTGACCAGCTCGCTCGTCGCCGGCCAGCAGGCCACCTACTCGCTGGCTGTGAGCGACGGCGGGCCCTCCGACGCCGCCGGCCCGGTGACCCTCACCGACACCCTGCCCGGCGGCGAGAGCTACGTGAGCGCGACCGGCACCGGCTGGTCCTGTGGGGTCAGCTTGGGGACGGTCACCTGCACCCATGCGGGTTCGATCGTGGCTGGCGCCGCGGCGAGCGTGGTCACACTGACGGTGGATCTGGCCAGCGACGTGCTGCCCACGTCGATCAGCAACACCGCGACGGTGGGCTCGCCCACGCCCGATCCCGACGTCGGCAACAACACCAGCACGACCACCAACTCCTCGAGCACCAGCGCCGACCTCAGCATCGCCAAGACCGATGACGGTCCCTTCACGGCGGGTGACGACGGCGAGTACCACATCGTGGTCAGCAATGCGGGGCCGTCGGATGCCCAGGCGACCATCGTGGTCACGGATACGCTCCCGTCGGGCGAGACCTACGTCAGCGCGTCGGGGACCGAGTGGAGCTGCTCCGACAGCGAGCAGGTGGTGACCTGCGACGACTACGCCGCGCTCACCGCGGGCCAGTCGGCGCCGACCATCGACCTGGTGGTGGCGGTGGCATCGTCGCTGCAGTCGGCGAGCGTCACCAACGACGCCAGCGTCTCCAGCCCCACCTCCAATCCTGATCCGGGCGACGAGAGCACGACCGACACCACCTCCATCGACACCTCGGCGGACCTCGCCATCACCAAGACCCACACCGGCGACCTCACCGCCGGGAGCGACCTCACCTACTCGCTGGTGGTGACCAACAACGGCCCCTCGGACGCGGTTCTGCCGAAGGTCATCGACGACGTGCCCTCGCCGCTCGTCCTGGTGTCGGCCGGTGGCGGCAGCGCCTGGGACTGCGGCGCGACCACGGGGAACGACGTCAGCTGTACGGCGGTGGCGGACCTCCCCGCGGGTGCCACCGAGGCGACCATCTCGGTCGAGGTCAGCGTGCCGTCGTCCCAGCCGGCGACCGGCGTGACCAACATCTCCAGCGTGACGTCGACCACCAGCGACCCCAACGAGAGCAACAACAGCAGCAGCGATCCGACCTCGATCGTGACCTCGGCCGACCTCACCCTGACCAAGGTTCACCAGGAGACGTTCACGGCCGGCGACGACGGCTCGTACCTGATCACGGTCGACAACCTCGGCCCATCGGATGCGGCCGGTGGCCTGACCGTCAGCGACACCCTGCCCTCCGTCGAGACCTTCGTCTCCGGGACGGGCACCGACTGGACGTGCTCGGCCACCGGGCAGGCCGTCAGCTGCACCAACCCCGACACCGTACCTGACGGCGAGAACGCCTCGGCGCTCACACTCACGGTCGCGATCGCCTCCAGCGCAACCGGTGACCTCACCAACAGCGCCTCGGTCGTATCGACGACGCCCGCTCCTGACCCGGATGACAACAGCGGGAGCGACACCACCACGCTCACGCTCAGCTCCGACCTCTCCGTCACCAAGAGCCACGTCGACGACTTCACCGCCGGGCTCGACGGGACCTACACGATCGGCGTGCACAACGCCGGGCCGTCGGACTCGGGGACAGGGGTCGTCGTGACCGACACCCTGCCGGCGGGGGAGTCCTTCGTCAGCAGCACGGGGACGGGTTGGAGCTGCTCCCCGAACGGCCAGTCGGTCAACTGCACCCAGGCGGCATCGATCCCGGTGACCGGTGACGCGCCCTCCCTCCAGCTCACGGTGGCCGTGGGATCCGGCGCGATCGGGACCCTGACCAACGTCGCCCAGGTCCAGGGCCCGAACCCCGACCCCAACCTGGACAACAACACGGCCAGCGACCCGACCACCAGCCAGCAGCTCTTCGACATCTCCCTCGCCAAGACCCTGGTGGGTGAGCTGGTGGAGGGGAAGGACGCCGTCTACTCCCTGGCCGTGACCAACGCCGGGCCGTCCGACTCGACGTCCCCGGTCGTGGTCACCGACCCTCTGCCGGACGGACTCACCTTCGTCTCCGCCACCGAGGGGACCGGGAACGACTGGAGCTGCGCCGCCGCCGGCCAGGCTGTCACCTGCACCGACAGCGCTGCGATCGTCGCCACCGCCAGCTCGACGGTGGAGATCACGGTGGCGGTGAGCGCCGGGGTGGGGATCATGGTCACCAACATCGCGACCGCGGCCGCGACCGGGGACGTCGACGCCGCCTCGGAGGTCGGTTCGGCGGACGGGATGGTCGAGGCTCCACCTCCGATCCCGGACGCGGGCGCGCCGAAGGCGGCCCCCTGGCCGTTCGCCGCCGCCCTCCTGCTGGTGCTCGCCGGCCTGGCGCTGGCGGTCGGATCGCGACGCTGGCAGCTGCGCCGGCCAGGCCGGGCGGGCTGACGCCGGTCGGCACCTGAGGCCCGGCGCTGGGGAGCGCCGGAATCAGACCCCTACCCCGCGCCGCCCGTGGCCGTCGGGTGGGTGGGCTGATAGATGAGGACCTCGACCCCGCCCGGCAGGACCGCGGTGATCGCCCGGCCGAACGCCCGGGCCTCGGGCTCGCCCTTGAACTCGACGCCCCGCGAGCGCAGCTCGGCGACGGTCGCGTCCACGTCGTCGCAGGTCAGCGAGATGTCGTGCGCCGGCTTGTCGGCGGGATGGACGCCCAGCTCCCCGGGGGGAGTGGCGAAGATCAGCCAGCCGCCACCCGCGTCGACGTGGGACCAGCCGAAGGCATCCCGGAGCGTCGCCCGCAGAGCGTCGGCCTCCGGCGAGAAGAAGAGCAGGTGCACACCGGTGATGGCCATCTGGGTCTCCTCATGGTCGGCCACGCGAGCCGAGGCCTACTGCAGGTGATGCTAGGGGAGGGGGTTCCACGCTGGCGCTTTGCGCGCCGGGTTGCCGAGGTCGGTGCCGTCGCGTGTCGCCGGTACGTGTGCGTGCGGCTCAGCCGGCGGCTTACAAGGAGCGGTCAGAGGCAACGCCCGTGGTGGACGTCGGCTCCAGCGAGATGGCCCGTGTCCCCCTGGGGCCGAGCGCGGACGCTCCGAGCAGCACGAGGCCAACCAGCGCCAAGGCGAGAACCAGCACCTGCCAGGTAACCAGGAGGGCGAGCACAAGGGCGAGTGTGGCTCCACTCGCCATCCCCAAGAAGCGGCTGGTCGAGACCGCCCCCTGCACCCGCCCCACGATGTCCGGAGCCTGGCTCTGAGTTACGACCCCGCCCTCGATCTGGGCGAGGCTGGCGGCCGCGGTGCTCCCCGCCAGCAGGAGGAGGTCGAGGGCGGGGGCGCCCGCTACCGCCACCGCCCCTATGAGCGCGATCTCACCGCCGAGGGCGGGCAGGATCACCGTCGGACTGCGGAGCGGGCGCCAGAGGGCGAGCAGAGATCCGAGGACGCCGCCCAGGCCGACCGCTGCCCAGCAGAAGCCCGCGTCGGCGGAGGACCCGAAGCGCTCCGAGGCGAGTGCGGGTAGGGCGGCCTGCAGCGCCGTTATGACCACACTCGCGGAAAAGGCCCCCACGGCGACGATGCGCAGCACGGGCACCCTAAAGGCCGCCGAGAAACCTCCGGTGGCAGCGTCCCTCACGGTGAGCGACTGCGCTGCGCCCCCGCCCATGGCGGGCAGCGAGAGGAATAGGCCCGCAGCCAAGAGGAAGGTCGCGGCGTCGCCCAGGACCAGCGGGACGGGGCCCAGCAGCGGGAGCAGCAGAGCCCCGATGGCCGGGGATACGAGCATCATCCCGCTCCCCAGCAGGATGTAGGCGAGATTGATGCTGTGGCGGGCGCCGCCGGCGGCGAGCCTGGCCATGAGCGCGCTGGTCAGCGGTTGCCACGACCCGCCGACCAGTTGAGAGAGGCCAGCAAGCACGAAGACCGCCCAGAGACTGTGGCCCAGCGTGAGCGGGACCGCCAGGGCGGCGGTGACCGCGCCCTGTGTGAGTGCGGCCCCGAGGATGGCGCCGCGGGGGCTCGCGAGGTCACCCAGCGGCCCTCCTAGCCAGGCTCCCAGCGGGCGTGGCGCGACGCGGACGAGCATGTAGCCGGCCGTCACCGCCACGCTGTGGGTGGCGTCGTACAGCACAACGGCCAGGGCGAACGTCGTCAGCCAGTCACCGAAGGTGGAGACGGCCACCCCGGCCAAGAACCGAGCCGCCGCTGGCACACGCACCGAGCTAGTTTCCAGCAAGCGCCCCCAGACGGGCAGGGTGCCGACAAACAATGCATGTCGGCACCCCGGGGGTTAACCCCTCAGAGTTCCAAGCGGTCGAGTGGTTCCTACCAGTCGAGTTGGTCGAGGTCCACGTGGGCCATCGGGTTCCCTCCATTCCCCCACTTTTCCACGACCGGCGGAGCTTCCCGCCGGTTGAGCCCGCGGCCCACGGGCGGAATTATGCGCGACACATCTCACGTATGTAAAGCCGCGGTTGCGAGCGCGTCACAACTCCGCAGCGCAGCATCCATACCCTCTTGGCAGCGCTTTCCTGGAGGGTCGTGTGGTGGCCCACTGGCGCCCTTGGGCGTATCGGCGCGCTACAGCAACACCACGGTGTGATGGCGCCGCGGGGCACGGCTCCCCCACCCGGCCTAAGGTTAGCCCGATGGATCAGGCGGTAACTACCCCCCGCGCATCGGGGTGGAGAGCGTCGGCTCTTTCCACCCTGCGACACCGCGTGACCTCCCTCGTCGCCTTGCCCGACGGGCCGACCGGAGGCTCCGTGCGGCCTACTGCGCGGTTGATCGCTTTTCTGCTGGCGCTCTGGGCAGTCGCGATCGCAAGCCTCGTCCCCTCGCTGATGCACTCCTCGGACGACTGGCTCAGCGCAGTGCTGGGAGGGGGCCTTCTCGCCGTACTCTCCCTGTGGTCCGTTCCAGCGGCCGTGAGGGGGCACGGCAGATGGTCGGCCGGGGTGTTCTTCGAGCTGGCATTCGCCTACGCGATCGGTCCCCTGGCCATCGTGGCGATGGCCGTGGGCCACGGGCTGGGAGATCACCTGCGGCGCCGACCCGGCGTGATCCGCAGCGCCTTCAACACGGCGAATCACCTCCTCTTCAACGTTGCCGCATGGGCGACCTTCTCCTGGCTGAGCGGGTCTCATCCGTCCATGACGCGCGCGCTGCTGGCGGGGGTCGCCGGCGGCCTGGTCGCACTCGGGGTGGGGACGGGTCTCCTGGGTGTCGTCCTGGGCATAGCCACCAAGGACTTCCGCCCGCGCGAGCTTCTCCGGGCCCTGAGCAGCCTGCTTCCCTGGAACCTGGCATTCGGGTTCGCCGCGGGCGGGGTGTCCGTCCTGTACCGCCTAGGTGGGGTGCTCGGCCTGCTCGTCCTGCTCGTCCCGATCGTGATGCTCCAGATATCCCTGGTTGCAACTGCGCGAAGGATTCAGGCCGAAGCGGAGAAGGACGCCGCCCACGCGCGCGAGCGTGAGGCGCTTCTTCGCCGTGAGGCGCAGGCCCTTCGGCGGGCCGGCGACGCATCGGAGATCGAGCGCAAGCGGATCGCGGCCGACCTCCACGACAGCGTCATCCAGGATGTCTCCGGACTCCTCTTCCGCTCCAGTGCCCTGCTCGGCCGGCTCTCCGACGGTGACGCGCGGGTCTCGTCGCGAGAGGGCGTCGAGGAGTTCCTCACCTACACCCACGAGCTGGCCAGCGGGGCGGTTCGGGAGCTGCGGACCCTGATGGTGGAGTTGGCCCCCCCGCTCCTCGATCAGGAGGGACTCTCCTCCGCACTGCGCCAGCTCCTGACCCGGCTGGATCGCGAGCAGATCTCCTGGGTGCTGGAGTGCGAGGAGGAGAACCTCGAGCCGCGGCACCAGCGACTGGTCTACCGCGTGGTCCAGGAAGCGCTCCGGAACGTGGCTCAGCACTCCCAGTGCCGGAACGTGTGGATCAACGTCCGCACGGATCCTGACCGTCTCGTCGCCACGATACGGGACGATGGGCGTGGCTTCACGGCGGCCGAGCGCACGGCAAGCCGCAAGATGGGGCACGCGGGTCTCGGCCTGCTGATCCAGACCGCCCGCGACGGTGGCGGTGAGCTGGCCGTGACCTCGGCGCGGGGCAAGGGCACCCTCGTGGAGCTGACCGTCCCACTGGTTCCCTCGCTGGCAGCCGAGGATGGGGACGCCGACCGGAGCGACGCCGTCACCCCGGCGGCGGCAGCGGCCGGAGTCAGCAATGGCACTGACCATACGGTCGGGCGGCCTGAACCCACCCCGGTTGCGCGATCCCCCCGCAGTAAGCCGCGCGGGCACCCCGCTGCCACGTCCACCTCGGTCCCCTGATCCCGGCGTCATCAGTCGGACGGGACGCCGGAGCACTGGGAGGGGCGCGGTACCGCCTCCGCACGTATGAGCTGCCCTCGAGCCCGCCGGTGAACGCGGGAGCACGGTCGCGTCGCTCCCCCGTGACACCGGAGCTCGGGGCCCCGCCGGGCCCCTACAATGCCCCTGCCGAGATAGGGGACGGCGACGCTTAGTTAGAGGTTTGCACCCATGGGCAGCGGCGGCAAGATCAAGCTCCTGATCGTCGACGACCACCCCGTGGTGCGTCAGGGCCTGGCCGACATCTTCGACCGGACCGAGGACATCCAGGTGGTGGGGCTCGCCTCCGACGGGGTCGAGGCCGTGACCATGAGCCTCAAGCACGAGCCGGACATCGTCCTCATGGACCTCTCCATGCCGAACATGGACGGCATGGACGCCACCCGCTTCCTGCTCCGGTCCTGCCCCGACACCCGGGTGCTGATGCTCACCTCCTTCTCCGGCAAGGAGCGGGTCAAGGAGGCTCTCAAGTCAGGGGCGGTCGGCTACCTGCTCAAGGACACCCCGACCGAGGAGCTGATCGCCGGCGTGCGCAACGCCGTCAAGCACGGTCGCCGCTTCCGCGACATCGACTGAACCGGCGGCGGCGGTGGTGTCCACCGCCAACCCAGCGGGTACACTCACCCCGCCATGAGCGAGTTGTCGGTTCGAGCCAGGGAGGTCGCAGCCCGTGTAGCCGAGCTACAGGGCCACCTTTGACCTGGACTCCCGACGGACGCGCGCGGCCGAGCTGGACGCGCTGGTTGCCGACCCCACCCTCTGGGACGACCCCCGCCGCGCCGCGGCGCTGAGCCAGGAGCTCTCCCACATCCGGGACGAGCTCTTCGGCTGGGAGACCCTCACCCGGCGGGCCTCCGACGCCCGTGACCTCGCCGAACTTATGGGGGACGAGTCCGGGGCCGGCGAGTCCGGCACCGATCCCGCCATGGTCAGTGAGCTGGGCGCCGAGCTCGACTCCATCGAACGGGAGCTGGACGAGCGCGAGGTCGACCTCCTCTACAGCGACCCCTACACCGACAACCCGGCGCTGCTCTCCGTGAAGAGCGGGGCGGGGGGGACGGACAGCCAGGATTGGGCCGAGATGCTGCTCCGGATGTTCCTGCGCTGGGCGGAGCGACACCGGATGGCGGTCGAGTTCATCGAGGAGTCCGCGGGCGAGGAGGCCGGCATCAAGTCGGCGACCATCCGCGTGGCCGGGCGGCGCGCCTTCGGCCTGCTCAAGTCGGAGCGCGGGGTTCACCGGCTGGTCCGGCTCAGCCCCTTCGACTCCGCGCACCGCCGGCACACCAGCTTCGTCCTGGTCGAGGTGACCCCCGAGGTCGAGGACGACGTCAGTGTCGAGATCGACCCCAAGGACGTGCGCGAGGACGTGTACCGCTCCAGCGGCGCGGGCGGCCAGCACGTCAACAAGACCTCGTCCGCGGTGCGCCTGACCCACATCCCCACCGGCATCGTCGTGACCTGCCAGAACGAGCGTTCCCAGCACCAGAACCGCGACGTCGCCTGGCGGGTGCTGCGCTCCCGTCTGCTGGCGGTCGCCCAGGCCGCCCACGCCGAGCGGATCAGCGAGCTGAAGGGCGAGTCGCTCCCCGCCGAGTGGGGATCGCAGATCCGCTCCTACGTGCTCCACCCCTACACGATGGTCAAGGACCACCGCACCGGCCACGAGGTCGGCAACGTCCAGGCGGTCCTGGACGGCGAGATCGATTCGTTCCAGGAGGCCTACCTGCGCTGGGCCGCAGGCAAGGCGGACGCCGCTCAGGGGTGGTCACCACCGCCCGACTGACCGTGTGGGACCCGTCCCACGGCCGCGCCGGCGCGGCTATACTCGATCGGTCCCGCATCGGGTCGTCGCCCTCTCCACGTCCCCATCCACCCCGTCCCGGGCTCCCGGCCTCCCGATCCCCCGGGGTACCGCCGTTGAACGATCGGAACGCCACACTCCCATGAGCCTTCCAACGTCTCTCTCCGCGAGCGCGCTCGCCGGGCCGGTCCGCCGGCCACGAGCCCACCAGGCAACCCCCGCCCGAGGTCTGCGCTCGTGAGCCTGGCCGCCGTCATGCCGCCCGAGGTGGCCGCGCCGCCCGAGGTCGGGTTGCGGCCGGTCATCTCCTTCCACGGGGTGAGCAAGATCTACCCCAACGGCTGCGAGGCCGTCCGGGACGTTGACCTGGCGATCCACCAGGGCGACTTCTGCTTCGTGGTCGGCGCCAGCGGCTCCGGCAAGACCACCCTGGTCCGCCTCCTCATCCGCGAGGAGGTGGCCACCACCGGGCGGATCTTCGTGGACGGCCAGGAGACCACACGGATGCTCCGGCGGCGGCTGCCCAAGCTGCGCCGCAAATTCGGCATCGTCTTCCAGGACTACAAGCTGCTGCCCAAGCTGACGGTGGCCCAGAACGTCGCCTTCGCGCTGCAGGTGACCAGGCCGGGGCAGCGCCACCTCAAGGAGAAGGTGGAGGAGACGCTCTGGATCGTCGGCCTCGAGGACAAGCTCAACACGTTCCCCGACCAGCTCTCCGGTGGTGAGCAGCAGCGCGTCGCAATCGCCCGGGCCCTGGTCCACCGGCCGCGCATCTTCCTTGCCGACGAGCCCACCGGCAACCTCGACCCCGACACCTCCTGGGGCATCGTCCAGCTCCTCCTCCAGATCAACCACCGCGGCACCACCGTGGTGATGGCGACCCACAACCGCGAGATCGTCGATCTCTGCCGCCGCCGGGTGATCGCCATCGACTCCGGCAGGGTGGTCCGTGACGAGGAGGAGGGCGGCTACCTGCGCGAGGGCGAAGCGACCATATGACCTACCTGCGCGGGCTGCTCGCCTCCGTCCGCTTCGCGATGGTGGCGGCGGGGCAGAACTTCACACGCAACCTGGCGGTCTCCCTGGCCGGCGTCTTCACCATGGGGCTGATCATGCTGCTGGTCGGTGGCACCCTGCTCCTCACCCACACCGTCGATGCCATCCTCAACCAGCAGGAGGTGCAGGCGGACGAGATCCACATCTACCTCCAGGACTCGCTGTCGATGCGCACCATCGCCGACTACGAGATGCGCTTCGCCCAGGACCCGCGGGTCAACGGCGTCAGCTTCACCAGCAAGGACCAGGCCGTGATCGCCGGCCAGCAGCGCGGCCTCTCGCTGGCACCGGCCATCGCCATCCTGGGCAGCAATCCCCTGCCGGCGTCGATCGACCTCCACGTGCGCGACCTCACCGACCTCACCCAGCTCAACAACGTGGCCAAGTCGCTGCCCGTCGTCGACATCAGCAGCGGGTCGGCGACCGACTACAACCCGGACGTCATCCCCCGCCTGCAGACCGTTATCACCTGGACGGTCTGGATCGGCGCCGTCCTCTCGATCGTGCTGGCGGTGATCAGCCTGGTCATCATCATGAACACGATCCGGACCGCGGTGTACATCCGGCGCACCGAGATCGAGATCATGAAGCTGGTGGGGGCCAGTGACTGGTTCGTGCGCTGGCCCTTCATACTGGAGGGTGTTTTCGCAGGTGTCCTTGCGGCGGCGCTGGGCGCGACCGTGGTCGCCCTGGCGTACCGGTTCGTGCTGGTCCAGGCGAATGCGCGCGTCTACCTCGGGATCAGCTTCGACGGTGCCTTCCTCACCGCGATGGTCGGGCTGCTGATCGTCTTCGGCGCCGTGCTGGGCGGCTTCGGCAGCTTCCTTGGGGTGCGCCGGTTCCTCCACGCGTGAGCGAGGAGGCAGAACTCGGGACCGAGGTCCCCGCGCCCGCTCCGCGCCGCCGGCCGCGCATCCGGTCCGGCCTCTGGAGCCACCTGGTGGTGGGCGTCGCCTGCCTCTACCTGGGTGGCCTGCTGGTCGCCAACCTCGGTGCCCTTCCCGCCGGCCCCGCCCTCTCGGCCATCTTCCCCCGTTTCGGGGGCTTCGACGACACCTCGCTGCAGGTCGCCTGGCAGGACATCGAGAACGACTACGTGCTCCGTGGCGTGCCCAGCAGCATCGCCGACCAGGCCAGCGAGGCGGCGCTGATCCAGGCGCTCGACACCGCCTACGGCGACCGCTTCAGCGCCTACTTCACCCAGAGCGAGTCGGACCAGTTCACAGATGACGTGAACCAGGACCGCAGCGGCAGCGTCGGGCTCTCCCTGGAGGAGCTGTGCGCCGACGCGGTGGCCTGCACCGCCACCCAGAATCCCACCCTGCTCGCCATCGAGGGGGTCCTTCACGGCCAGCCCGCCGAGCGCGCCGGGCTGCGCGATGGCGACGTGCTGCTGGCGGTCGGGGGCACGCAGCTCTCCAGCCTGGGATCCCTCGACGACCAGCTGAGCAGGGCGGCGGGGCTCATCGACGGCGCCGCGGGCACCACGGTGACCCTCACGGTGGAGCGCGGCACCGTGCAGCTCTCGTTCACCGTCACCCGTGCCAATCTGCAGGTCCCCACCGTCTACAGCCAGATGTTCGGGACGGTGCTCGACCTGCAGGTGACCAGCTTCGGCGAGGACACCGCCAAGGACGCGGTGGCCCAGCTCAAGAGCGGGCTCGCCCAGGGCGCCACCGCGGTCATCCTCGACCTGCGTGGCAACGGCGGCGGCTACGTGAGCGATGCGGTGACGCTCGCCAGCCAGTTCCTCACCCGCCACGGCTCCGAGCAGGTTGTGGTGGTGCGGCGGGGCCGGATGGACCTGCAGGGGCAGCCCTCGTCCGCCCAGACGGTGATCGACGATCAGATCCAATCAGGAGGTCTCGCCCCCACCATCCCCCTGGTGGTGCTGGTCGACAGCGGCACCGCCTCGGCCTCAGAGATCGTCACCGCCGCGCTCGGCGACTACCACCGGGCCACGGTGGTCGGCACCACCACCTACGGCAAGGGGTCGGTGCAGCTCGACTTCCCCCTCCCCGACGGCAGCGTCCTCCATCTCACCGTCGAGAAGTGGTACGGACCCGACGGCGAGAGCATCGACGGCAAGGGGATCACCCCTCAGGTCCAGGTCAGCCTTCCGAGCCCGGACGACCTCTTCACCCTGGAGGCCCAATCCGCCAGCCCCGGCCAGGACCCCCAGCTCCAGGCGGCTCTGACGCTCGCCCAGGAGGGACGCTGAGGCCCTCCCCTGGACCGGAGCGGCCGATCCGCGCCCTCAATCCAGACCGGCGGCCCGGGCCTGGCGGCGGAGCCGCAGCCAGCGCCACATCCCGGGCGGGAGCGGCTGCCAGGTGTCCCGGCGGCGCTCCGCCTCCTCGTGGCGGATCACCAGCCAGGTGGCCAGTGCAAGCACGCTGAAGAGCGCCCCGGCGAGGCTCCAGAGGTTGACGTTGCGGCCCCAGCGCTCGGCGTCGTAGCCGACGCCCACCCCGATCACGAGGCCGGCGACGACCAGCCCCAGCTCCATCGGGTTCATCGCGGCGCACCCGCCCGGCGGGGGGGCACGACCTGCTCGTCGGAGTTCACGCCGGCCAGCGTACTCGGGTCCGGCCACTCCGCCTCTCTATACTCGCGTTCCGATGCCGAGCAGCGTCGACGTGGTCTACCTGGGTGGGGGCATGGGCGGTTATGTCGGCGCCATCCGCGCCGCCCAGCTCGGCCTGCGCACCGCGGTGGTGGAGGAGGACAAGCTCGGAGGCACCTGCCTCCATCGGGGCTGCATCCCCACCAAGGCGCTGCTCCAGTCGGCCTTCGTCCTCGACCAGGCGCGCGAGGGGGGCAGGCTCGGCGTGAGGGTCACCGGCCTCGAGCTGGACTACCCGCAGGTGGCGAGGAATCGCGACCAGGTGGTGGGCCAGCTCCACAAGGGTGTCGAGTTCCTCATGAAGAAGCACCACATCGAGGTGGTGCGCGGCCGGGGCCGGTTGGAAGGGGCGGGCCGGGTCCGGGTGAGCGGGGGCAAGAGCGGGGACACCGAGGTGGAGGCGGGCGCCGTGGTGATCGCCACCGGTTCGCGTCCGAAGCAGCTTCCGGGTGCCCAGGCCGACGGCCGGGCGGTGCTCACCTCCGACCACGCCCTGACCCTCGACCACGTCCCCGCCTCGGCGATCGTCCTGGGCGCCGGAGCGGTGGGCGTCGAGTTCGCCTCTTTCTGGCGCAGCTGCGGGGCCGAGGTCACGGTTGTCGAGATGCTCGACCGCCTGGTCCCCCTGGAGGACCGCGCGATCGGAGCCGAGCTGGGCAAGCACTTCGAGTCCCGGGGGATCCGCTGCCTGGTGGGAGCGACCCTGGATCTCGGCTCGATCGAGAGCACGGACGGCGGGGTGAGGGTCACGGTGGCCCGGGGTGGCAAGGAGGAGCGGCTCTCCGCCGAGGTGCTCCTGGTCGCGGTGGGCCGTTCGCCGAACACCGAGGACGTCGGCCTGGAGACGACGGCGGTCGAGCTGGACCGCGGCTTCGTGCGCGCCGGCCCCGACCTCCGCACCGCCCAGGAGGGCGTCTACGCCATCGGCGACGTCATCGGCGGCTTCCTCCTCGCCCACAAGGGGAGCCACGAGGGGATCATCGCCGCCGAGGTGATCGCGGGAAAGGACCCCCACCCCCTCGACCCCAACCTGGTCCCCCGGACCACCTACTGCACCCCCCAGATCGCCTCGCTGGGGCTCTCCGAGGACGAGGCCCGCCAGGCCGGCCACGAGGTGAGCGTGGGGGTCTTCCCGACCACCGCCAACGCCCGCTCCCTGATCTGGGGGGAGAAGGGCTTCTGCAAGGTCGTGGCCGGAGCCGACGGCACCGTCCTCGGCGTTCACCTCATCGGCCCCGAGGTCACGGAGCTGATCTACGCGGCCGCGCTGGGCGGGCTGCTGGAGGCGACCCCCTTCGAGATGGGCCGGGCGATCGCCCCCCACCCGACGGTCAGCGAGATCCTGATGGAGGCGGCGCTGGCGGTGGCCGGCGAGCCGATCCACGTCTGAGTGGGTCGAAGAGGATCGCGAGAGGGCCGGGGAGGAGAGGTGCCGAAACCGGACGCCCCCGTCCGGCTTCGGAATATGGCATCTTTCCCCCGGTCTGACGGCCAGGGCCGGTTCAACTCGTCGCACGCAGCGTTCGCCGGGACGGCCGGCTCGCCAGAGGAGAGGAAGTGGTAGTCGCCAACCGGGACGCGCAGGCGGTGACCGGCATCGACGCCGACACCCTGCGCGCCATGTACCGGCACATGCTCCGTGCCCGGCTGCTCGACGAGCGGATGTGGGTGCTCAACCGCCAGGGGCTGGTGCGCTTCTGGGTGTCGGGGATGGGCCAGGAGGCCATCCAGGTGGCCCTCGGCCTGAGCATCCGGCCGGGGAGCGACTGGGTTGCCCCCTATTACCGGGACCTGGCCCTCACCCTGGTGCTGGGGATGACCCCGCGCGACCATCTGCTGGCCGCCATGGCCCGGGCCACCGACCCCAACACCGGGGCCCGCCAGATGCCCGCCCATTACAGCTCGCGGCGGCTCAACATCATCAGCTCCGGCTCGGTGGTCGCCACCCAGCTCCTCCACGCCGCCGGGATCGCCCTGGCATCCCGGATCCGGGGCGAGGACGCCGTGACGGTGGTGACGACGGGGGAGGGGGCGACCAGCGAGGGGGACTTCCACGAGGCCCTCAACTTCGCCGCCATCCACCGCCTCGCGGTCGTCTTCGTGGTCCAGAACAACGGTCTGGCGATCAGCGTCCCGACCTCCAAGCAGATGCCCACCCTCGACGTGGCCGACCGGGCCGCCGGCTATGGCATCCCCGGGGTGGTGGTGGACGGCACCGATCCCGTGGCCAGCCACCGGGTCTGCGCCGAGGCGGTGACCCGGGCCCGGGCCGGTGAGGGCCCCACCCTCATCGACGCCAAGGTGCCCCGGCTGACCTCGCACAGCTCCGACGACGACCAGCGCCGCTACCGCAGCGAGGAGTCGCTGGAGACCGACCGCCGCCACGACTGCATCGGCGTCTACGCGGCCCGCCTGGCCGAGCTGGGGGTGCTCTCCGCCAAGGCCGCCGATGCGATGCGCGCCGAGCTGCAGGCGGAGATCGACGCGGCCACCGCGGAGGCGGAGGGGGCCCCGGAGCCCGACCCGGCCACGCTCGGGCTCCACGTCCTGGGAGACGCCTGATGGCGGTCCTCACCTACCTGGAGGCGATCCGGGAGGGGATGCGCGACGAGATGCGCCTCGATCAGCGGGTGATGGTCTTTGGCGAGGACGTGGGGGCCAAGGGAGGCGTCTTCGGGGTCACCGAGGGACTGCAGCGCGAGTTCGGGGAGTGGCGGGTGATGGACTCCCCGCTCGCCGAGTCGTGCATCGTGGGCGTGTGCATCGGGGCCGCCTTCAACGGGATGCGTCCGGTCGCCGAGATCCAGTTCCAGGACTTCATCCTCCCGGCGGTCGACCAGATCATCAGCGAGGCCGCCAAGATCCGCTACCGCAGCAACGACGACTGGCACGTGCCCCTGGTCATCCGCGCCCCCTTCGGGGGCGGGGTCCATGGTGCCCTGTACCACTCGCAGTCGCTGGAGGCGATGTTCTGCCACGTGCCCGGGCTCCGGGTGGTGGTGCCCTCCAACCCGTACGACGCCAAGGGGATGCTGGTGGCGGCGATCCGCGATCCCGACCCCGTCCTCTACTTCGAGCACAAGCGGGCGTACCGCTCGCTCAAGGGCGAGGTCCCCGAGGACGCCTACACGGTGCCGCTCGACCGGGTGCGGGTGGTCCGCGACGGCGACGACATCGTCGTCTTCACCTACGGGCTGATGGTCGACACCGCGGTCCAGGCCGCCGAGCGGCTCCTCCCCGACGGCTTCACCGTGCAGGTGGTGGATCTCCGCTCGCTCCGCCCCTTGGACCGTCGCGGCATCGTGGAGGCCGCCCGGCACTGCGGCAAGGTGCTGATCGCCCAGGAGGCCAACCTGGCCGTCTCGGTCAGCAGCGAGGTCAGCGCCATCGTCGCCGAGGAGTGTTTCGAGTACCTTGATGCTC
>CAZDTK010000006.1:0-119474 GCA_964508345.1 uncultured Actinomycetes bacterium
GAGCGGCGATGGCGGGGCCACCCTCGCTGCTGGTGTTCCCGGACGGTGACCAGGATGTCTTCTGGGAGGGCTCGGGCAACAGCCTCTGGGAGATGTACTACGCCGGCGGCTGGAGCTACGCGGACTGGTCCGGGGCAGGCTGAGCAGTCGGGGCGTGCCGGGGGCCCTTGGCTGAGCTGGGCGCCCGCCGCCTGCCCTCCCCGACATCATCGCCAGGGAGGCCGCGAGGTCAGTACAGCAGATCGCGCCGCAGCCGCCAGCGCAGCCGCCGTGTGAGCGGCTCCGCCGCCCGCCGCCAGAGCGCGTAGCGGCGCTCGTCCAGCACCAGGTCCCAGGTCCCCACGAACTCGCGGACGTCGGAGGTGAAGCCGGTTTTGAACTGCTGCAGGCCCTGCAGTGGATGGCCGTCGACGGCGAGCTGGTCGCTGGTCGGCACCGCGAAGAGGTCGTAGCTCCGAGCGCCGCGCGCCAGCAGCCAGCGCATCGCCTCCCACTGGACGAGGTGGGGTGCCATCACCTCGTGGTGGCGGGTGACCGAGCCGCCGTCCTTGTACCAGCCGCGGTCGCCGAGGTGCACCACGTAGGCGCCGGCCAGCACCTCGTCGCCCAGCCGGGCGAGGAAGAGCTGGCCCTGGCCGTTCGCCTCGAACAGCCGCCAGTAGCCGGAGTAGTAGGCGAGCGGGCGGAGGGGGAAGCCGGCCCGGCTGAAGGCGGCCGCCATCAGGCGGTACATCGCCCTGACCTGGGCGTCACCGCAGCCGGCGCGGTCCACCGTCACCCCGTGACGTCCGGCCAGCCGGATGTTGTACCGGGTCTTGGGCCGGAAGGAGGCGAGCAGCCCGTCCTCGCCGGGGGAGAGGTCGACGATCACCGTGGCCCGGGAGATCTGCACGTCCTCCGCCTTGCGCAGGCCCGCGTCCGCGAGCGCCTGCCGGTGCTCCTCGGTGTCGGCCAGCTCCGGCTCCACCTGGACGCAGAAGGCTCCGGGGAAGGCACCCCGGTGGCGGAGAAGACGGATCAATTGATCGACCGACGCGACGCCGGGTCCCTTGGGCGCGTACCAGAGCCAGCCCAGCGCGGGTACGTGGCGGCGGAGGAAGAGGGCAGCCACCGGTGCCGCCGGGTCGTCCGAGACCAGGTAGACGGGGCTCCATCCCCAGCCCCGTTTGAACTCACCCCAGGCCCGCGCCTGGAGCATGCCGCCCCCGTCGGGGTTGCCGAGCAGGAGATCGTCCCAGCCGTCGATCTCGGCGTCGGTGGCGGGCCTCATGCGCCGGCGGGCTGCCGCCCGCTCCGGCGCGCCGCCCGGGCCTCCCGGAGCCTCCGGTAGGCCCGGTAGCGGAGCGGACGGAGCGGCAGGTCGAAGGTGCCCGGCCGGGACACCAACCGCCCTCCGAAGGTCTTCTTGAACCGGCTGAAGCCCGCCCAGGGGTGGTCGGCGGTGTCGTCCGGGATCACCCCCCAGAAGTCGAACGCCGTCCGGCCCTCGGCACGGCAGTCGAGCACGATCCGCCATGCGAGGGGGGCGGCGGCGACGATCTGGCGCGAGCGCTCCGGGTCGTCCGCCGCGTGGGCGTAGTAGCCGGTGGTCGGCGACTCGAAGGCGATGACCCCCGCGACACTCTCCCCCTCCACGTCGGCGAGATAGAGCGACGCCGCCTGGCGCTCGAAGAGGACCGTGCACACGGTGCGGTAGTAGCGGTCGGGGTGGGGGTCGAAGCGATTGCGCTCCCCCGTCCTGCGGATCAATCGGATGAACTCATCGGCCGCACCCGCCTCCCGGGTGCGCCGGATCGAGATCCCCTTCCTTGACGCGGCGTTGATGCTGCGACGGCGCCCGGAGAGCATCTCCGCGCGCAGCTCGTCCTCCGAGCGCCGGAGATCGAGGACCAGCGTGTGCCGCGGCTGGACGCTGCGGACGCGCACCGCCCCCCGGGCGCCGAGCACGGCGTCGGGGCCGGGTGCCGTGCCGGGTGGTTCCACCTCCAGGTCTGGCTCGACCCGCACGAAATCCACGCCAAGCTCCGCCCCCGCTGCTCTGATCGCATCGAGGGCGTCGCCGAGACGGTCGGGCGCGTCGAGGGACGGGCCGTAGGGGAGGTAGAGGTAGCTGAGTCCACGGCCGCGATGGTGAACGCCGGCCCAGCGCCACCCGTCACCGGACTGGTGGGTCACCTGGTCGCCCAGTGCCTCCTGCACCGCCATCCACGCGCCGCACTGCATCACATGGCCGCCGTGGGCGAACAGCTCCCGGTCCCATTCGGCGTCGGGCGGGCCGGCCGCGATTCCCTGCACCCGCGCACCCTAGCACTACGGCGAGTTGAGAACCGCGATGCGCCTCCGTACAATTCGGAGCCTCCGCCACATCCGACCAGCACGGGAGAGAGAGCATGACCCAGGTGATAACGCGCGACTCGCTGGCCGAGATGTGGAAGGCCAAGGTTGAGGACGAGGAGGGCGCAACCTACGCGATGACCCGCGCGCGCGACGATGTGCGCTGGTTCTTCGATGCGATCAGCGATGCTCTGCTCGGCGGTGACGAGGTTCGCATCCACGGTTTCGGCAACTTCACCGTCCAGCATCGTGCGGCACGCATGGGCCGCAACCCCCGCACCGGTGAAGCGGTCCCGGTGGCGGCACGCAACGTGATCCGGTTCGCTCCCTCCGCCACCCTCTCGGCGACCATGCAGGGGAGTGGCCGCCGCGCCAAGCGCTGACCCGCGCTGAGCGCTGAGATGGATGTCGTAGTGGTGGCGGCGGCGGAGCTGTCGTGAGCAGCGCACCATCGCCGCTGCGGCGCCGCGTTCGCCTGGTCGCGGTGGGCTGCGCAATGCTGGTCGGACTGCTGCTCGGTGTCGGCGTCCCGGCGGGTGTCCGTGTCGCGCAGACCCCGACGCCACCCCAGCTGCGCCTCGGCCTGCCCGCGACGATCCCACTCGCGCCCGGGACCATGCCGCCCATCCCCGTGCCCGCGATGGGCAGCTTCGACATGGTGTCGACGGACCTGGGCCAGCTCGCCTCACTCCATGCCACCGCAGTGGTGCCGATCGGCTCGATCGCCAAGGTCATGACCGCCCTGCTCGTGCTCCAGCAGCTTCCGCTCACCGACGGCTCCCCCGGGCCCACCTACACGATCACGTCGCAGGACGTGGCCTTCTACGACCAGGTGGTCGCCGAGGACGGGTCGAACATACCGGTCACCGTGGGCGAGCAGTTCAGCGAGCGCCAGCTCCTCCTGGCCCTGCTTCTGCCGTCCGCCAACAACATCGCCGAGACGCTCGCGGTCTGGGTCGCCGGCTCGCAGCCCGCCTTCGTGGCTGAGCTCAACGCGGAGGCGCAGTCGTTGGGAATGACCCAGACGACGTTCGCCGACGCCAGCGGCTTCAGCCCGCAGACGGTCTCGTCCGCCGCCGATCTGGTGGCCCTCGGCCAGGCGGCCCTGGCCAACCCTGTGCTCGCCGGTCTGGTCGCCACCCCCGTGGCGGTGATGCCGGACGGCACGACCGTCCACAACGTCGACACCGATCTGACCACGGCCCCGGGCTGGCTGGGGATCAAGACCGGATCGACCTCGGAGGCCGGCGGCTGCCTCCTCTTCGCCGCCCAGCATCCCGGCCCGGTGGGAGGTGGGCCGGAGGTCGACGTGGTGGGCGCCATCCTGGGCCAGCTCCCCCCCGATGGCGACCTGGGTGAGGGGCTGACGGAGGCTCTGAGCGAGGCGGCGACGGCGGTGGCCGTCGCCTTCGAGGCGTACGCGACGGTCGATCCGAGCGCGCTGACCCCACCCGTGCTCTCGGGCTCCGTCCGCTCCGCCTGGGGCACGCGGGCCGGCCTCCGCATCAGTTTCGAGAGCGCCTCCCCTGCGGTCGAGGCCAGGATCGGGGCCACGCTCAGCCTCTCCGCGACCGAGGTCCCCCATCTCGACCTCTCCACGATCAGGGCCGGCACCGTGATCGCCCACGTGACGGGCAGCCTCGCCGGGATCACTCTCGCCACCTGGAGAGTGACCGCCACCGGCGGTCTCGGCAAGCCGTCGTGGCAGTGGCTCGTCACCCACTGACGGGCCGCCTGGCGGTTCGTCCGCTACCAGGCGGCGTCCGTCCTCTCGCTGGCCTGGCGGAGCGCCTGGACCGCCACGGCCGCCTGGGGAGCGAGGTCGGCGGCGATCCGGATCGTCTCCAGGTGATCCTTGGCGACCACCATCTCCAGCTCGTGGAGGCCGAGGTGGGGGCGTGGCGCGGGCTGGGCGGTGTACGCCTGCAGCTGGCTCAGCCACTTCTGGCGCAGCGCCCGAGGCGAGATCTCCCCGGCCTTGACCCGCAGCCCGGCGCCGCCGGGCCCCGGTGCCAGCCGGAAGCGGAGCGCCATGCGTCCCGCCTTGACACAGGCCTCGCAGCGGCCGCTCCGCTCATCGGGGATCTCGGGACGCTTCTGACACACCCGGCACATCGGACCCAGATCGTCGCAGATTGGGGCCGGCGTGGCTCGGGCCGCACATCTCGCGCGGCGAGCAGCACCCCACCCCCTCTCGTTCCCCTTCAGGCGGGCCGCTGGTCACGAGTCTAGAGGGCCGAAGAACACCGGTCAACGGCGTCATCTTCCCCTGGGTTGAGGGGATGGGTGGTCGCAGGAGCGACGAGCTCCGGGTCGATCCTCAGGGGAGCCTCCCGTGCGTTGACGAAACCACTTCCGGGTACTACATTGGGACGCATGAACGTCGAGGTGCGCGCCACCGGGCTCCGCGCCATGCGGGATCGGCACCAGCTCACCCAGCGGGAGCTGGCCCGGCGCCTGGGGGTGACCCAGAACTACATCCCCGCCCTGGAGGCCGGGACCCGCAACCCCGGCCCCAAGCTCCGCCAGCAGCTGATGCAGCTCTTCGAGTGCGACTTCGAGGACCTCTTCCAGGTCGTGATGATCAACCCCGTGGATCACCACGAGACCCTGCTCAAGCCCGTGGAGGAGCCCCGCTCCGCCTGAGGGTCCGCGGCAGCCTGCCCGCAGAACCTCACTACAATCGGCCGGGTGAGCCCCACTCCCCACGCGGCTGCTCCGACGGGCGGCTCCCAGTCCAAGGATGCCGTGACCGGACGGGACCTCCTGCGGCTGGAGGGGATGACCTTCTTCGGGCACCACGGCTGCCTCGCCAACGAGCGTGAGTCCGGGGTCCACCTGGACGTGGACGTCGAGTTGAGAACCGACACGCGCGCCGCCGCGCGCAGTGACCGGGTGGAGGACACCGTCGACTACGCGCGGCTCGTCGAGACCTGCCGTCGGGTGGTGGAGGACGGCAGCTACCACCTGGTCGAGACGGTGGCCGAGCGGCTCGCCCAGGCGCTGCTGGAGGAGCCACGGGCCAGCTCGGTGCGCGTACGGGTCGCCAAGCGGCCACCCCTGCCCGCCGCCGTGGACCGCTTCAGCGTCACCGTCGAGCGCACCCGGCCGTGAGCGCGACCATCATCGACGGGAGCGCGATCGCCAAGGAGATCCGCGCCGAGCTGGCGGTGGAGGTCGCCGGGATGGCCGCCGCCGGACTCGCGACCCCCCATCTCGGGGTGGTGCTGTGCGGCGACGACCCCGCCAGCGCGACCTACGTCCGCAACAAGAGCCGGGCGGCGGAGCGCGCCGGCATCCGCTTCACCCTGCACACGCCTCCCGGGGACAGCTCGACCTCCGACATCGTCGAGCTCTGCATGCGGATGGCCGCGGACCCCGACATCGACGGCATGCTGGTCCAGCTCCCGCTGCCGCGGAACATCGACTCGGGCGCCGTGCTCGAGGCGGTGCCCGCGGCCAAGGACGCCGACGGCTTTCATCCCCTCAACCTCGGCCGGCTGGCCGCGGGCGCCGCCACCGGGGTCCTGCCGGGCACCCCGCTCGGCTGCATGGAGCTGCTCCGGCGGTCGGGGGTGCCGATCGCCGGGAGCCGTGCGGTCGTCGTCGGCAGGAGCGTGATCGTGGGCCGGCCGCTCGCCCTGCTGCTGATCAACGCGGACGCCACGGTCACCGTCTGCCATTCCAAGACCCGGGATCTGGCGGCCGTCTGCCGGGAGGCGGACATCCTGGTCGCCGCCATCGGCCGGCCGGGGATGATCACCTCCGACTTCGTCAAGCCCGGAGCGGCGGTCATCGACGTCGGCACCACGCCGCTGGACGGGCGCGTGGTGGGGGATGTGGATCGCGCCTCCGTCGAGCCGGTCGCCGGCTGGCTCACCCCGGTGCCCGGCGGCGTGGGTCCGATGACGATCGCGATGCTCCTGCGCAACACGCTGACGCTCGCCCGCGCCCATCGGCCCGCGCCGGTCAGCTGATGCCGGCCATCAGCGTTCGCTGGTCGGAGCAGGAGGCGCGCAAGCCCTACGCCCGGCCCTTCATGGTCAGCTTCTCCGACGACGGCGGTGCGTCCCTGGGGGCGGTGGCGGTGAGCGGGGCCGACCTCCTCTACCACCGCCAGTTCCAGGTGGCGGTGCTGGCCCTGGCCGGCGAGCTCTTCGTCCCCGAGGAGGCCACCACCGAGGCGGACGCCCAGGCGGCATGGCTGGACCGGCTGGCGGCGCTGATGCCGGTGGTCGACACGGTGGAGATGCACCCGGTGTCGAGCTTCGACCACGAGCGGGGACGGGTGTTCCACGTGGAGGCCCGCGTCCCGGGGTGCTCGGAGCCGGCACGCCTCGAGGCGGCGGCGGTGCTCGAGTACCAGGAGCTGCAGGCGATGCTCGCCCACCAGACCGGACGGCTGTACCGCAACCCGAGCATCGAGGCGATCGCCGGCCCCGAGGAGCGGCTTGGGGCCTGGCTGCAGGTGCTGGCCGCGGCTCTGGAGCGCCCGTCCGCGGACGAGGCGATGGCCGTGGAGTGGCCCTGGAGGCCTCGACCGGCGCCGTGAGCGCAGAGCCCCCCCCGGGCCTCGGTTCGGGGCGCCTGGCCTCGGCGATCACCCGGCTGGAGGCGGCGGGGAGGTTCGGCATCGTCCCCGGCCTGGAGCGCACCCGCTGGCTGCTCGGCCGGTTGGGCGATCCCCAGCTGGGGCTGGAGGGGGTACTGGTCGCCGGGACCAACGGCAAGGGCTCGGTCGCCGCCCTGCTGGAATCGATGGCGCGGGCGGCGGGACGCCGCACCGCCCTGCTCGCCAAGCCCCACCTCGTGCACTGGGGGGAGCGGATCGTCCTCGACGGGGAGCCGCTGGACGGCGCCCGCTTCGCCCTGCTCGCCGATGAGGTGCTCGGCGTGGCCGGCACGGCTCCTCCGGGGCAGCATCCGACCCAGTTCGAGATGCTCACGGCCATGGGCTTCCTGGCTGCCGACCGTCATGGCGCCGGCACGGTGGTCTGCGAGGTCGGCATGGGGGGCCGGCTGGACAGCACCAACGTCGCGGACCTCGGGGGCTGCGTCATCACCAACGTGGCCCTCGACCACCGGGAGTGGCTCGGGGACACCGTGGAGGCGATCGCCGTCGAGAAGGCGGGCATCGTCAAGGACGGCGACTGGGTGGTCACGGCCGCCGCAGAGCCGGCTCGGTCGATCATCGCCGCGCGGGCCCGGGAGCAGGGCGCGTCCCTCCGGGTGCTCGAGGCCGGGCGGGACTGGCACGGCGAGGTCCGTGGGCGGGACGGCGTCCAGGTCGAGCTGCTCCCGGCCCCCGGCTCCGCTGCGGTGGGACCGCCACTGCACTGCCGATCGCCACTCCCCGGTCGCGTCCAGGTCGAGAACCTGGCGGTGGCCGCCGCCGCCGCGCAGATGCTCGGCATTCCCGACCGCGCGATCGCCGCGGGGGCCGCCATGGTGCGCTGGCCCGGCCGGTTGCAGTGGATCGACGGCACCCCGCCGCTCCTGCTCGACGGGGCCCACAACCCGGCGGCGCTGGCCGCGCTGGCGCCGGAGGTCGCCGTCCTCGCCGGTGACCGGCGGGTGATCGCCCTCTTCGGCGCCATGGCCGACAAGCAGCTCGAGGAGATGCTCCTCTGCCTTCCCCGCATGGCGGCCCGGGTGGTCTTCACCAGCGTCGGCGGCGAGCGACCCGCCCCCGCCGCGAAGCTGGTGGGGATGCTGGGTGGGGGTGTCGCGATCGAGCCGGTCGGGGCGGCGCTCGCGGAGGCCCGGCGCCTCGCGGGTGGCTCGGGTCTCGTGCTCGTCTGCGGCTCACTGGCCCTGGTGGGCGCGGTGATGTCGCGAATCTGACGCCTCGGGCACGCCCCGTGTCGCGCGACGGAACGCCCGCGAGCGGTTGCCGGGCTGACCCGGTTGCTACCATCGGCGGGCCATGAGCGTCAGTCCTGCAGGGCCAGGCCGCTCGGGAGCACGCCCCCCGGGGCCCGGCGCGGCTCGAGCCGGCAGCGACCATGATGCGCGTCCCGCGCCGGGCGGCCCCGCGGAAGACGGGATCGCACGACCCACGGTGGCAAGCCGAGCCGGCGGTCGCGAACAATTCACCGTCGTGGCACTCCCCGCCTACAAGGCGGAGGGGACGCTGAGGCGCACCATCGGTGCCCTCCCGGCCGGCAGTGCCGACCACCTTCTCCTGGTCGATGACGCGTCTCCCGACGGGACAGTCGCGCTGGCGCTGGGCATGGGCATCGACGTGCGCGTGCATGACGTCAACCGCGGTTACGGCGCGAACCAGAAGACCTGCTATCGCGAGGCGCTCGATCTCGGCGCCACGGTTGTGGTGCTGCTCCACCCTGACTACCAGTACGACCCCGGGGCCGTCCCGGCGCTGGTGGCCCCGATCCTGGCCGGGGTCGCCGACTTCACGTTCGGCTCCCGCTTCGCCTGCACCGGCGACCCGAGGTCGGGGGGGATGCCCGTCTACCGCTACTGGGGGAACCGCTTCAGCACCACCGTGGAGAATCTGCTGCTGCGGACCCACTTCACCGAGCTGCACTCGGGGTTGAAGGCATACAGCCGGCGCTTCCTCGAGTCGGTCGACTTCGACTCGTTCTCCGACGACTTCGTCTTCGACACCGAGATCCTGGTCGCCGCGGTGGTGGGCGGCTTCCGGATCCAGGAGGTGGCCATCCCCACCCGCTACACGCGGGAGTCCTCGTCCATCAACGTCCGTCGGTCGCTCGAGTACATCGGTCGCAGCATCGAGGTGTGCTGGCGGGCCGCGCCGGCGCGTCGCGGCCGTCGCGGGCGGCGTCCGCGCTAGACGGACGACGGCTCACCCGGCGCAGCCGGCGGCCTCAGGCCCCGATCAGGCGAACGAGGTTGGCCAGCGGCGCGACCAGGCTGGCCGCGGCAAACAGTGCGATCACGGTCAGACGGAGCCGCCAGCGCAACCGGAGTGTGAGCAGCGCCGCGGCCACGACCGTGGTCAGCACCAGCTTGACCCCCAGCGCCGCCAGGGGGTGGCTGTCGAGGATCCCCCCGAGGAGCGGGTTCGCCTCCTGGAACTGGTGGGAGGAGAGGGCGATGTAGGTGGTCAGGCCGTCGAGGAGCTGGGCGCAGCAGAAGAGGCCGACGACCACCTGGACGTCGCGCCAGGCAAGCGCTTCCCGAATGCGCGCCACGCCCCCACGGGTGCGCTCCGCCACGACCGCCCTCCCCGAACCGGCGACTCCTTCCTTACCGCCAGTTTGACGCAGACGGCCTGAAGCCCGCAAGCGCCGCGTTCGTCACCGAGCGCGGCGCCGCAGCTCAGTGGGCCGGGGTCAGGATCGCGTCGAGCCGTGCCTTGAGCGCCGGCTTGGGCTGGTAGCCGACGATGCGGTCGGCGGCCTTGCCACCCTGGAAGATCATGAGCGTCGGGATGCTCATGATCCCGAACATCCCGGGGGTCACCGGGTTGGCGTCGACATCGACCTTGCCGACCTTGACTCTGCCCTCGTACTCCGCGGAGAGGTCCTCCACGATGGGGGCGATCATCTTGCAGGGCGAGCACCAGGATGCCCAGAAGTCGATCAGCACCGGGGTGTCCGACTCGAGGACCTCGGTGGTGAAGTTGGAATCGGTGATCGTGACGGGGTGAGCCATCCTGGCCTCCTGGTTGTGACGGAGCCCTGTCCGTCCACATGAACGATGCTAACAACGCCGCCCTCGAGCGGCGACCTCAGGTGCTGGTCACACCCCCGGCGGGGGCGGTTCCGCTGGTCGAGGTCCCGGTGCCTCCGGCTGCCTTCTCTCCCGAGCCGGACTTTCCGCTCTCGGACGCCTGCTTCCCGCCTTCGGATGCCGGCTTCCCCCCAGCCGCGGTCTTGGCCTCACCTCCGGCCCCACCGCCGTTGACCGAGGCGGTCGCTGCCCGGCGGGAGTCCGTCTTGTAGAAGCCGCTTCCCTTGAAGACGATTCCCGTCGGGAAGAAGAGCCGCCGCCCCGGGCTGCCACACCGCGGGCAGTCGGCGGCCGGATCGTCGGTCATGCGCTGCAGGACCTCGAACTCGGTCTGGCATTGGGGGCAGAGGTAACCGTACGTTGGCACAGGGACTCTCGAATCGAACCAGTCAGCTCATACCCGAGGGGGTGGTCAGCCAAACCTCGGACGCGTCAATTCTCCCAGGGTGGGGGCAACGCGCGGAGCCGGGGGCCGTCCACCCGCCGTGAGGGAAGCTCACCGGCCGCGATCCTGCGAGCCATCTCGGTGGCCGGGACGTTGACCTGGGCGCGGCGCCTCTCCTCTCGGAGAAGACGGCGCAGCGCGATCGCCACGATCTCGCTCCGGGACAGCGGCGAGACCTGCGTGTGCTGGTTCAGCGCCTCGATCAGATCGTCGTCCAGGTAGAAGTTGACCCGTCTCCCCATGGCGGCATGGTAGCGCCTCATCCCTCCCCGGCCCCGCGCCGCCATCCCAAGGAGCGCAGCAGCGGCTCGTCGAGCTCCGACAGGGACCCCAGCACCCGGGCCGCCTCCCGGAAGGCCGGGTCCGCCTCCAGGTGGGGGTCGGGGACAGCCACGCAGCGCATCCCGGCGGCCCGCGCGGCCAGCACCCCGTTGGGGGAGTCCTCGACCGCCAGGCAGACCCCGGGGCTCAGCCCGAGGCGGCGGGCGGCGGTGAGGTAGACGTCGCCGGCCGGCTTGCCCCGCATCTCGTCGTCGGCGGAGCAGCGGACCTCGATCCACTCCAGGGAGAGCCGGGAACAGACCGCGTCGATGAGCCGGTGGGACGACGAGGAGGCGATGGCCGTCCGCATCCCCAGCTGCTGGAGGAGCCGAACCAGCTCGACCACCCCGGGCATGGACTCCCCGTGGGCGCTGATGTGGGCCACCACCCGGTCGACGATCCGCCCGGCCACGGCCTCGTCACTGGGCTCCCCCCTCTCGGCACCCGGCCAGGGGCGGTGGTGGCGCCAGTGCGCGACCACGTCGACGACGCGCACTCCCATGGTGCTGACCATCTCCGCCTCGCTGAGCCGGATCCCCAGCTCTCCGAAGACCGCCGCCTGCGCCGTCCGCCACACCGGCTCGGTGTCGATGAGCAGCCCGTCCATGTCGAGGACCACCGCCTCGATGGGCTGATCGGTGACGGCTGGGCTCATCGTCCGAACTCTGCCACCTGCGCGGCCCCCGTCGGGCCGACGGTGTCTGGCCCCGGCCGGCCTCCTCCGCCGGTCGGCGCTAGGGCCGCAGCTCGAGCGCCGCCAGCCCGGACCCGTCCATGAGGAACGGGACCGAGTTGTGCTCGTGCACGATCAGCCAGGCTCCGTCGACCTCCCGGAGCCCGACGGTGGCGCGAAACCAGAGGTCGACCTCCTGCCCGCCGACCTTGGTGCCACGCATCCGGTTGAGGCTGTGAACGAGAGCGAGAGAACCCTCGACGCGGACCGCCGGCTGGGTGATCTCCACTCCGATCGGGCTCTCCCAGGTTGCGAACCAGGCCTCCCAACCGGCCGTGTCCCTCACCGCCGCACCCGCCTCGAGGAGCGGCGGAGCGAGGTCGAACTTCACGATCCCGGGGTCGTACAGCTCCACGAGCCCGCGAGAATCCTTCTCCCACAGGCACTGGACGCGACGTTCGAGGACGGCGCGCACCTCTTCGTCGGCTCCGCCGGCCGTGGCCGGGTCGACCGGGGCGTGGGACACAGGGTGCTCAGCCATCCGCTCGACTATTCATCCCCGGGAGACCCGCCGTCAAGCGCCTGGGCGGGTGGCGACACGCGGGGTCCGGATATGCTGCGGTCATGGATCCGAGCCGCGTGTTGGCCTTCGCGGGCGTGGCGCTGCTGGTCATCATCTTCCCCGGGCCGAGCGTGCTCTTCATCGTCAGTCGCTCACTCTCGCTGGGCCGGGTGCCGGCCCTCATCACCGTGGCCGGCAACGAGCTGGGGGAGTTCGCCCAGGTGTGTGCGGTGGCGGTGGGGATCGGGACGCTGGTCGCCGCGTCGGCGACGGCCTTCACCGTGATCAAGCTGTTGGGGGCCGCCTACCTGGTGGTCCTGGGCATCCAGACGGTCCGCGGCCGGGGCGCATCGTCCGGCCCCGCCCCGGGGCGGTCCGCAGGCATCCTGCGGCGCCGAGTCCTGCTGCAAGCCTTCGTGGTGGGGGTCAGCAACCCGAAGACCGCGGTGTTCCTGGCGGCGGTGCTGCCCCAGTTCGCCGCCCCCGGCCTCGGGCACGTCCCCCTTCAGCTGCTCGTCCTCGGCCTGGTCTGGACGGCGATCGCCCTGCTTTGCGACAGCGTCTGGGCGCTGGCGGCGAGCGCCGCCCGCATGTGGTTCACGGGATCGTCCCGGCGCTTCCACCGCCTCCAGTGGGGGAGCGGTGTGGTGATGATCGGGCTCGGGGTGGGCCTGGCCGTCTCCGGGAGGCCCACCTCGAGCTGAGCCCTCAGTCGGCGGTTCTCCGCCGGAAGAGGTACACGGCGAGGGGCACGCTGACCAGAAGCAGGGCCGCCGACCAGAGCAGGGCAGCCACCACCGGATGCTGCATCGGCCAGTCCTGGAGCAGCGCCGAGGGGTTGGGATTGCCGAAGAGCTGGCGGCAGGCCGAGGAGAGCGCGCTGACCGGGTTCCAGTCGGCGATCAGGCGCAGCCAGGCCGGCATGCCCTGGGTCGGGACCATGGCGTTGGAGACGAACGCCAGCGGAAAGAGGACGAGGAAGCCGATCGACATCGCCGCCTCCACGTTGCGGGCCCACAGGCCGACGCAGCCGAAGACCCAGCTGATGGCGTAGGTGAAGAGGAGCGCGAGGCCGAAGGCGGCGAACACCGAGAGGATCCCGTCCTCCGGCCGCCAGCCCACGGCGAAGCCGGCGACGCCGACGATGGTGGCGCACACCACCGCGGTCAGCAGGTCGCTGATCGAGCGAGCGATGAGGATCGACGAGTGCCACATGGGCAGGGTGCGGAAGCGGTCGATGAGCCCGGTGCTGAGGTCGGTGCTGAGCCCCACCGCGGTGCCGTTGCTCGACATCACCAGGTTCATGACCAGCAGCCCTCCCAGCGCGAAGGCGGTATAGGTGCCGCCCGGGATGGGGATGCCGGAGCCGAAGACGAAGATGAAGAGCATGGTGAAGAGGATCGGCTGGATGGTCACGTCGGACAGCTGCATCGGCTCCCTGGCAATGTGGATCAGGTTGCGCCGGACCAGCACGCCGATCTCGTGGAGGGTCCGGCCCAGCCGGCTCGGCTCGGCGCGGTCGATGGCAATGGCTTGGACGCTCATGCCGTGGCCTCCTCGTCGTCGTCGTCCGCATCCTCCTCGGCCGTCTCCCGCCCGGTGAGGGCAAAGAAGACGTCGTCGAGGGAGGGCTGATGCACCTGCACGTCGTCCACCAGGATGCCGGCGCGGTCGAGGGCCCGAACCGCTGCGGTGGCCAGGCCGTCCTGGTTGCGCACCGGAGCGCGGAGTCGCCGGCCGTCGTGGCTGAGGTGCGCCTCGCCGTCGAGTAGGGATTGGAGCGCCAGCACGGCCTCCGGCCGCGGAGTGGTGAGGGTCACCTCGAGGCGGGCCGCGCCCGTCTCCGCCTTCAGCTGTTGAGCCGTCCCGCTGGCGATCACCCGGCCATGGTCGACGACGGCGATCGAGTCCGCGAGGTGGTCCGCCTCGTCGAGGTACTGGGTGGTGAGCAGCACGGTGCAGCCGCGACCGACCATCTCCCGGATCACCTCCCAGACCGCCAGGCGGCTGGCGGGGTCCAGCCCGGTGGTGGGCTCGTCGAGGAAGAGCACCGGTGGCGCCATGATCATGCTGGCGGCCAGATCGAGACGCCGCCGCATCCCCCCGGAGTACCCCCGGGTGAGGCGGTCCGCCGCCTCGCTCAGCTCCATCCGCTCCAGGAGGTCGGCGGCCCGGCCGCGCGCGTCGGGACGCCTCAGACCGCTGAGCTCGCCGATCATGACCAGGTTCTGCCGGCCCGTGAGCAGCTCATCGAGGGTGGTCGCCTGCGCCGCGACGCCGATCCGCCGGCGGACCTCGTTGGGGTGGGTGGCGACGTCGAAGCCGGCAACCCAGGCCCGTCCCTCGTCGGCGTGGCTGAGGGTGGTCAGGATCCGGATCGCGGTGGTCTTGCCGGCGCCGTTGGGCCCCAGGACCCCGAGGATGGCCCCGGCGGGGACGGAGAAGTCGACGCCGGCCAGAGCGACGGTCGGCCCATACCGCTTGACCAGCCCCTCCGCCTCGATCATGGCTGTGGTGGGCATCTCAGGCCTCCCGGTGGGGATGGAGCCCGGAGTACCGGGCAACTGCTTGGCTGTGGTTCATGAGGGGCACCTCGTGGGGTTGCAGACATGCTAAAGATATATCGTGATAGTTCTCAGATGCAACTCATCCGCACCGGCTGCGGGCCGCTGCGCCGTTCGGCGGTCAGCGGTCTATACTTACTGACCGTATGGTAAGCGATCAACTTACCGGCCGTCAAGTAACTTCCTCGTGACGTCCGGAGATCTCGAGGTCCCGGCGAGCAAGCCCGCCACGACGGGCGCCGATCCTGCTCCGCGGGGCCGCTGGGGGCACCGCGTCCTGGTCCGGCCCGGCGAGCCGCCGGAGCCCGGGGGCGATCAGACCGGCACCCGGCAGCGGATCCTGGACGTCGCCCTCGACCTCTTCGTCGAGCAGGGCTACGAGAAGACGTCGCTGCGGGAGATCGCGGAGCGGGTGGGAGTCACCAAGGCCGCCCTCTACTACCACTTCGAGTCCAAGGACGACATCCTCTTGGCGCTCCATCTGCCGATGCACGAGCTGGTGGGCCGCATGGCCGCTCGGCTCTCCGACGGTCCCAGCAGCGCCTCCTGGATCACCTTCGTCGATTGGGTGATCGACGAGCTGGCAGCCCACCACCGGTACTTCCTCCTGTACCAGCGCAACGCCGCGGTCTTCCGCGAGGTCCAGTTCAAGGACCACGAGCACGCCGGTGGGATGGAGCCGGAAGAGCTCATCGGCCGGATGCTGAGTGACCCGACGCTCAGCCTCGATGACCGGGTCCGCAGGGCGGGCTCACTGACGACGGTCGTCGCCGGCTGGGCCCTCACCATGCAGGCCGGCAGCCCCGCCACGGATCCGGTGGAGCTCGCCGCGGCGCTGAAGGCCGCGGTCCGCGACCTGCTGCGAGTGGGCCCGCCCGCGGCGTAGGGTGCGCTGGGCGGCCGGCGGACGGGGCGGGAGCCTGGCCGGCGGCCATCGGATGGGCAGGGGCCGGCTCGGTGGAGCCGCCGACCGGAGGTGGCCGATGACGGACGACGAGCAGGGCGGCGCGACCACGGTGATCGACCGCATCCACGTCCACTGCGAGGTGCGCGGCAGCGGGCGGCCCCTGCTGCTCATCCTCGGCCTGGGGGCCGACGTCTCCGAGCACACCGCGCTCATCGACGCGCTGGCCACCCACTCCCAGGTCATCGCCTTCGACAACCGCGGCTCCGGCCGGAGCGACAAGCCGGACGCCCCCTACACCATCGAGCTTATGGCGGCCGACGCCCTAGGCGTCCTGGACCTGCTCGGCGTTGGCCATGCCGACATCCTCGGCATGTCGCTGGGCGGTCGGATCGCCCTGGAGCTGGCCCTGCGGCACCCGGACCGCGTTGACAAGCTCATCCTGCTCTCGACCTCGGCGCGGACCATCCCGAGCTGGCGCCGCCGGCACCTCTACCCGCTGCTCGCCGGGCTGCCCCTCGGGCGCAGCAAGTACCCGCAGCCCCGCTACGCGTTCCAACGCCAGATGGCGGCGTCCGCCGGCTACGACGCCACCGGGCGCCTGGACGAGCTGATGGTGCCCACGCTCATCCTCCACGGGAGGCGGGACCGGAGCGCCCCGCTCGCCCTCGCCGAGGAGATGCGCAGCCGCATCCCCGGGGCGCGGATGACCGTCTTCCCCGGCGGCCACCTCTTCTTCATGTTCCGCCAGCGCAAGCGCTTCGAGGCGGCTGTGGCCGAGTACCTCGCCGAGGATCTCTGAGACCCTAGGGCGGCCCCCTTCCTCAGACGGGGGAGAGCACCAAGCCGGTGGGGACCTTGGGGTAGAAGTACGTCGACTTCTGGGGCATGGTCTCGCGGGCGTCGGCGACGGCCAGGACCTCCCGGCTGGTGCATGGCGTGACCAGGAAGGCGAGCGCCGCCCGTCCCAGGTGCACGGCCGCGACCGCTTCCGCCGGGTCCCGGGTGTAGGCGAGGGCGCCCTCGCGAAGGTCCGCCTCGCCGATGCCGCAGACCCCCAGCACCTGCGACTGCAGGACCGCGACGTCGAGCGCATCGCGAGGCGACGCGGTCTGGCCACGCGGCCGCCGGAGCACGCCACTGCCATCAGCCGCCACCACCACGAAGGCGTGGGAGGCCTCCCGCCCATCCTCGAGCCCCGAGAGGGCCACGGCCGCGTCTTCCACGGGCTCCAGCGCCCATTCGTCGCCGAGCCGGGCCAGCAGGTCGCTGAGGCCGGCTGGAAGCCCCTGGCGGGGTCGCACCATGCGGTGGGTGGGCAGGACCACCAGCGCCGGGTCGTCCGCGGCGCAGGCGTAGACCAGGGCGTGCTGGCTGTCGGCATCCGGCGCATCGCCGGCGGCGCGACGCTCTGCGGCGTACGCGGCCATGGTCTCGAAGCGGTGGTGGCCGTCGGCGATGTAGAGCGTGGCCGGGGCGAGCAGCGACGTTATATCTGCGACCTCGCGCTCCTCGCACAGCTGCCAGAGCAGGAGCTTCTCCGATCCCATCTCGCCGTCGAAGCGTCCCCCCAGGAGCGCCTGACCCTGGGCCAGCTCGAGGAGCCTGCGGTCGAGCCCCGGGGCTTGATCCCAGAGCAGCCAAACCGGGGAGGTCTGGGTGCGGGTGGCGCGCAGCAGCGCCATCCGGTCCTCCTTGGGTCCGCGCAGGGTCAGCTCGTGAGGGCGCACCTCCGAACGTTCCCAGGGCAGCGCCGGCACCCTCCCCAGCAGGCCCAGCCGGCGCTGCGGCCGGCCGTCGGGGCCCGTGAACTCGTGGGCCGCCAGGTAGAGGCCGGGACGCTCATCCCGGACCAGGATGCCCAGCTCGATCCAGCTCTGCAGGTGGGCGGCCGCCCGGGTGTAGACGTCGCTCCGGCCGGCGACGTCGCCGGGGTAGGCCTGCCCGAAGTCGATGCGGACGATGTTGCGCAGGTCGCGCCCGTAGAGCTCCTCCTGCTGAGCGGGGCCGATCACGTCGTAGGGGGGCGCCAGGACGCCCCCGAGCCGGACGTGCTCGGGGTTGTACCTGACCCCCCGGAGGGGGAGCAGTCGGGCCAACTAGCCCTGCCCTAGAGCGTGACGACCCGGAGCGATGCCAGGTCGGCGATCTCCCGGAGCGCGGCCTGCAGGTCGGCGCCCACCGGGTCGTCCACCTGCATCAGCATCACCGCCTGGCCTCGGGGGCGGTCGCGCCCCAGCTCGATGCCCGCGATGTTGATGTCATTGCTGGCCAGAAGCCCCGAGACCTTGGCGATCACCCCGGGGCGGTCGTTGTGCTGGACCACCAGGAAAACGCCGCTCGGCTCCATGTCCACCCGGAAGTCGTTGATCCGGGTGATCCGAGGCTGACCCTCGAACTGGGTGCCGACCACGATCAGTCGCTCCTTGCCGATCACCTCGACCAGCAGGGCGTCGGCGTGGTCGAGGTCGCGGGTGGTGGTGCGTTCCTCCACGGAGACCCCATGATCCTTGGCCACCAGCTTGGCGTTGATGGCATTGACCCGGGTGTCGGAGAAGTGGCTGAAGAGGCCGCGCAGCACCTCGGCCGTGAGGTAGCTGGGGTCGAGCTGACTGAGCTCGCCGGCGTAGCTGCAGATCACCCGGCTGATCTTCTCGCCGGCCAGCTGGGCCGCCAGCGACCCCATCTTCTCGGCGAGCATCAGATAGGGCTGGAGCCGGGCAAGATCCTCAGGCTTGATCGAGGGGAGGTTGACCGCCGAGCCGGGACCGCCCCCGGCCAGGTACTGGACGATCTGATCAGCGACGTCGGTCGCGACGTTGACCTGCGCCTCGGTGGTGCTGGCGCCCAGATGGGGGGTCAGCAGCATCGCGGGGACGGCGAGCAGGGGGTTGTCGGCAGGGGCCGGCTCCTTGGTGAAGACGTCGATGGCCGCTGCCGCGATGTGCCCGCCGCTCACAGCATCGGCGAGAGCCTGCTCGTCGATGATGCCGCCCCGGGCGACGTTGATGAGGCGCGCCCCCTTCTTCATCCGGGCCAGCTCGGCGGCGCCGATGACGCCCCGGGTCTTGTCGTTCAGCGGGACGTGGACGCTCAGGAAGTCGGACTGCGTCAGCAGGGTCTCGAAGTCGACCAGCTCGGCCCCCGCCTGCTCGGCGCGCTCGGCGGTGACCAGCGGGTCGTTGGCGATAACTCGCATCCTCAGCCCCTGGGCCGAGATCCGGGCCACCTCGAAGCCGATCTTGCCGAGCCCGAACAGCCCCAGGGTCTTGCCGCGGAGCTCGGTGCCCATGAACGCCTTGCGATCCCACTTCCCTTGGTGCATCGACGCGTCGGCGGGGGCGATGTTGCGGGCAAGGGAGAACATCATGCCCACGGTGTGCTCGGCCGCGGCGATGGTGTTGCCGGTGGGGGCGTTGACCACCAGCACCCCGTGGCGGGTGGCGGCCTCCAGGTCGATGTTGTCGACCCCGACCCCGGCGCGCCCGACCACCCGGAGGCGGCGGGCGGCGTCGAAGACCTCGGCGGTGACCTTGGTCTCGCTGCGGACCACCAGCGCGTCGGCGTCGGCGATCTTCTCCTTGAGCACCTCGAGGGAGAGGCCGGTGGCGACCTCGACCTCGCCCGCCGCGCGCAGGCGCTCCACCCCGTCGTCGGCGATCGGGTCTGAGACCAGGATGCGGACGGTTGCAGGGGCGGCGGCTTGGCCGCCCGCAGTGTCGGGGGTGGCGACCGTCATCAGTGAACTCCCGCAGGCTCGGCGGCGGCGACCGTCTCGCGGGCCACGGCCTGGGCGGCGGGGACCATCAGCCCCACCCGGCTGAGCAGGCCGAGCTCGCTCAGGGCCAGCTCCAGAGCCGCCAGGATCGCGTAGACGTCGCCCGAGTCGATGAACCCGAGGTGGCCGATCCGGAAGATCTTGCCCTTCAGGTCGCCCTGCCCGCCGGCCAGCACCAGACCGTGCTTGGTGCGCAGCAGGCTGAGGAGCTTGGACAGCTCCTCGGGGGTACCGGCCGGGTTGTGGATCGGGGTGACGGCGTTGCTGCGGTAGGGCTGGGCCGCGAAGAGGCGAAGCCCGGCGGCCTCGACTCCGGCGCGGATCATCGCGCCCACCCGGGCGTGGCGCGCCCAGACGTTCTCGATGCCCTCCTCGAGCAGGATGTGCAGGCCCTCCTGCATGGCGTACATGACACTCACCGGCGGGGTCGTGTAGGTCTGGTTGCGCTCCTGGAACTTCTTCTCGCGAGCGAAGTCGAAGTACCAGCGCGGCAGCTTGGCCCGCTCGGCCGCCGCGTAGGCGGCCGCCGAGACCGCGATCATGGCCAGACCTGGAGGGGCCATCCAGCCCTTCTGGGAGCCGCAGACCACCACGTCCAGCTTGAGCGCGTCGGTCTCCAGGGGCAGGCAGCTGGCCCCGCTCACCGAGTCGACCGCGATCAGCTTGCCACGGTCCTTGACGACGGCGGCGATGGCGGGGATGTCGTTGGTCACCCCCGTGGAGGTCTCGTTGTGAGTGACGAAGACCGTCTGGACCTCGGGGTTGTCGGCCAGCAGGCGCTCGACGTCCTCGGGGTCGATGGCCTCGCCCTCGGGCATCTTGAGCCGCAGCACGTCGACTCCATAGTTGGCGGCGATGTCGATCCAGCGGTCACCGAACGATCCGACCGAGCAGAAGAGCGCCTTCTCCCCGGGGCTCAACAGGTTGGCGACTGCGGCCTCCAGGCCCCCCGTCCCGCTGGACGGGTAGAGGAGAACGTCATTGCCGGTGCGCAGCACCTGCTGAATGCCACTGCAGACGTCGGCCATCAGCGCGGCGAACTCGGGCCCCCGATGGTTGATCATCGGCCGCGATTGAGAGCGCACCACGCGCTCGGGGAGGGGGGTCGGACCAGGTACGCGAAGCTGCTGCTCGAGGGCCATGACACTCCTCGCAGGGGGAAGGGCGGGCGCTTCGCGAGAGTTTACCAATCGCCCAACGCCCCCCTGCAGGGTCGGTTGCCATGCCCTGGAGCGGGCCACTTGGCGGTGGCGGTCTCCCGGATCAGAGTGGCAGCTCGTCCAGGGAGGGGCGGCTCACCGCCGGGACCTTCCGGCCCCGCACCTCAACCGACGGGCCCGCTGCACGTTCCGGGGCGGGACGCTCGCCGTCCGGCGTCGCCGGCCTCCAGCCTCCGCCGGTCGGCGCGAACAGCTCGACGTAGAGGGGAGGAGCGACCTCGCCCTCGTCGCCACCCAGGGTGTCGGCGCGCTCGCGCACCCGCCGTCGTCGTCGTCGCAGCACCCAGTGATGGAGACCGCTGTTCCGCGACCAGCTCTCCAACCGCCCCAGCGCGCCTCCCGCGAGGGGGATCAGGCGGCGGCGGTGACGGACGGCCAGGAGCAGCAGGCCGATGAGGAGCAGCCAGCCCAGGACCTGGACCACCGCCGACAGGCCCGCGGAGGACGCGGCCCCGGCCGCGCCCGCGCTCCGCCCACCGCCCGTGGCGGAGGAGCGGGCCAGGTTGGGGGCGGCAAGCGGCCCGCTGGCGGCGCGCAGCTTGCCCGGAGCGACCGTAGGGACCTCCTTCAACCGCTGCAGGATGCCGGGCAGATACATGAGGATGCCGTTGCGGAGCGCCTCGGCCAGACCCTCCCGGAAGCTGGGCTGGGTGAGCAGCGCGGCGTCGTGGGGATTGGAGATGAAGAGGCTCTCCACGGTCGCCACCGGCATGGTCGGGGTGAGCCACCAGTCGTTGCGGAGCACGATTCCGCCGTCGCTGTCCCCATAGGGGCCGATGTACGTCGTCACCGCCTTGCTCATCTCCTCGGCGAACGGGATGTCGCGCGCGTAGGGGTAGAGGACCACCGACCCGTCCGGGGTGGGGGTCGTCCAGGAGTTGAAGTAGATGGGGAGGAAGACGTTGGCGTGCGAGCTGTTGGCGATCTCGGCACGCTCGGTGATGCTGACGCTGGCGTCGGTGGTCCGGGTCATGACCACTGTCACCCCGTCGGCCCGCAGCAGTGCCGCCAGCCGGTCGGCGACGTCCAGGGTCAGATCCTTCTCCACCAGACCGTCGAGCCCGATCGCCCCCGGGTCGACGCCACCGTGGCCGGGGTCGATGCAGACGATGAAGGGGGGCGGGACGGACGCCGCCTCGACGGCAGGCGTCGACAGCGCGGGGGCGACCGTCACCAGGACGGCAGCGGGGGCGCAGGCAAGGACGTGGAGAAGACGGGCCCGGCGCATGGGGGAGACCTGGGCCGAGTATAGGGCACGTGCTTCGGTGGCGGGTGAATGCGAGGAGGGTGAATGTGCTCGCCGTTGCGGCGTGGGTGGGATCTCAGTCCCGCGCGTTCGATGCATTGCCGCGCCGCGCCGGAGACGACAGCCTTGTCGCGCGGAGCGGGATGTGCGACTCTTCGGGTGGTTGCGAGGGAGGTGACCGTCATGTCCAGACGTCCGGCTTCGTTGCGCCCGGTTTCGCTCTCCGTCGCGGTCCTCTGCACCGCCTCCGCCCTAGTGGCCGCGTGCGGAGGGAGCGCGGCACTGGCCGCGGCCCAGGCCCGCCAGGACTACCTGAACGACGTCGCCCCGGTCCGTACTGCGGGGACCGTCTTCGCGACCGACGTGACCACCTGGAGCCTCTCCACCACTCGTGCGGAGACCGAGGCCGACGCGGCCCCGCTGATCACCGCGGAGGAGAACTTCGACCAGGCGCTGTCGTCGACGGCTTGGCCCGCGAACGCGGCCGCAGCGGTCCAGACGTTGATCACGGAGAACAAGGTGATCATCGCCGACCTCAATGATCTGGACACCGTCACCTATGCCACCGTGGCCGGCTGGGAGATCAAGCTCAGCCAGGACACCGTCGTGGACGGGGCCGACTCCAACCTGGTCCGCTCGGACCTCGCGCTGCCGCAGGCCACCCTCGCCTTCTAGACGCGCCCGGCGCGGCGGGGGCGTTGGCACGAAATCCGGCAGGGACGGCCCTCGACGCGCCGCGCGTTCGCGGCGGCCGACCGCAGATCAGCGCAGATCGGCGCTATAGGGGAGAAGCGCGATGTGGCGGGCCCGTTTCAGGGCGACGGTGAGCCGCCGCTGGTGGCGCGAGCAGACGCCGGTCATCCGGCGCGGCAGGATCTTGCCGCGGTCCGACAGGTAGCGGCGCAGCCGGGCCACCTCCTTGTAGTCGATGACGTCCTGGTGCTCCAGGCAGAAGCTGCACACCTTGCGGCGGCGGCGGTCGAAATCAGGCATGGATCGCTCGAACCTCAGAAGGGGATGTCGTCGGGGTCGATGTCACCGCCCGCCTCGGGGGCGGCGGCGCCGGTGGCCGCGCGGGTCGGCGCGCCCTCAGCCGGGGCGCCCCCGTCCTGGCGGCTGTCGAGGAACTGGACGTCGTTGGCGTTGACCTCGGTGCGGTAGCGCTTCTGGCCCGACTGGGCGTCGTCCCAGGAGCGCGTCTGCATGCGGCCCTCCACGTAGACCAGGCGGCCCTTCTGGAGGTACTGGCTGCACAGCTCGGCGAGCTTGCGGTTGCCCTGGTTCCAGACCACGACGTCGTGGTAGTCGGTGTACTCGCGCCGCTCTCCGCTCGCGTCGCTCCCGTAGCGGTTGGTGGCCAGCGCGAGGTTGCAGACCGCGGTGCCGCTCGGCGTGTAGCGCAGCTCCGGGTCCCGGGTGAGCCTGCCGATCAGCATGACCTTGTTGAGCGACCCGGCCATGGCTACTCCTCATCCTCCGCGGCGATCTCCGCCTCGGGTATGTCCTCGTCGGCGACCTCCTCGTCGTCAGCCGGCCTCTCCGTGATGTCGCCGGCCTCGGGGCCGGCCTCGTCCTCCGTCGCCCCCACGACCTCGTCCATCTCGAGGCCAGGCGCGGTCTCGTCGCGCCGGACCAGCAGATGGCGGAAGACGGTGTCGTGGATCGTCAGCGCCCGTTCCAGGTCGGTGACCCGCTCGCCGTCGAGCTGCAGCAGCGTGATCACGTAGTGACCGTCGCGGAGGCGATCGACCTCGTAGGCGAGCCGCCGCTTGCCCCACAGGGTGGTCTTCGCGACCGTGCCCCCGAGACCGGCGATCAGCGCGTCCACCGACTCGGTGGCGGTCCGGAGAGCCTCGTCGTCGAGGTCCGGCCGGACGATGTACATCAGCTCGTAGTCGCGCACCACGCGCGCACCTCCTTTCCTGTGGGCTGAACGGCGCCCGGCGGTGATTGGTTGCGCCGCCGAGGTGGCCAAGGCGGCGATGCCGGACGCAGGAAAGCTGCGGAAGGCAGAGTGTACCAGGCCCGGATGCGGGATCAGCCCAGCGGGCGCCGGAGCTGCACCTCCTGGTCGCGCAGCGCCCCCATCCAGTTCTCCAGCTCGTCGGGGTCGCGGGGGAGCGCGGCGCTCAGGACCCGGCAGCCGTCCTCGGTCACCAGCACGTCGTCCTCGATCCGGATCCCTATGCCCCGCCACCGCTCGGGGACGGTGAGATCGTCGGCCTGGAAGTAGAGGCCGGGCTCGACGGTCAGCACGTGGCCGGGACGGAGCCTGCCGCCGCGGTACTCCTGCTCCCGGGCGTGGGCACAGTCGTGGACGTCGAGGCCGAGCATGTGCGAGGTCCCGTGAAGCGTGTAGCGGCGGTACAGCTGGCTGTCCTCGGCCAGCGCCTCCTCGGCGCTCACGGGCAGGATGCCCAGCTCCTCCAGCCCCGCGGCCAGGACCCGCATGGCGGCCCGATGCGGATCGAGGAAGGCCGCCCCCGGACGGACCTCGGCGATCGCCGCCTGCTGGGCCCGGTAGACCAGCTCGTAGAGGCGGCGCTGGTCGGCGGTGAAGCGACCGGACACCGGCAGCGTGCGGGTGACGTCGGCCGTGTACAGCTCCTCGCACTCGACTCCGGCGTCGAGCAGGAGGAGGTCGCCGCTGCGCACCTCGCCGTCGTTCCTGCTCCAGTGCAGGGTCGTCGCGTGGGACCCGCTGGCCGCGATGGTGTCGTAGCCGACGTCGTTGCCCTCGACCCGGGCGCGGAGGTTGAAGACCCCCTCCACCACCCGCTCCCCCTGCTCCATCGCCTCCGGCACGGCCCGGACCACATCCTCGAAGCCGCGGATGGTCGCCGCCACCGCCCGCTCCAGCATCCGGACCTCGTGGTCGTCCTTCACCAGCCGCAGCTCGCTCAGCTCCTGCGCCAGCCGCCCCTCCTCGGAGCGGTCCTCCGGACCGGCCACCAGGGCGTCCACGGTGGGGTCCTGACCGCGCAGGACCAGCACCGGCCCCTCCAGGCCGCCCATCGCGCTCTCCAGCTCGGCCAGCGGCGCGCAGTCGATGCCCAGGAGGAGCGCCGTCTCCTTCACGCCGCAGCGCGGGCCCACCCACAGCTCACCGCTCTTGGCATTGGTGAAGAAGGCGGGCGTCGAGCGGTCGGAGCGGGGGTCGAGATGGAGCACCGCCGCATGTCCGTCCCCCTCGGCGCGGAGCAGGAGGACGCCCTCCGGCTCGGTGTGGCCGGTCAGCCAGTAGTGGTCGCTGCCGGGGCGGAAGCGGTAGTCGCTGTCATTGGCCCGCACCTTGGGGATGCCGGTGGGGATCACCAGGTTGACCCCCGGAAAGAGCTGGGAGAGGGCTCGCCGCCGTTCCGCGTAGCGGGGTGCGGCGGGATGCGGGCGATCCGGCAGGGTGCTAGTCGGCGCCCAGTCCCGTGACATCAGCTCAACCAGGGCCGGCGGGATCCGCGGGTCGTGGCGCCGCGAACCCGCGGCCGCCGGCTCGGGCTCGGATGCCTCGGGGGGGCGTGGGGCCGAGCCGTCACTCATGCCGAGCAGCGTACGCCGGAGGGGGGTGGGCCGCGACCCGCGGCGGTGCGCCCGGCAGGTAACGGAAGCCGTGCATTTGGGCCACAAGGGGCGGACGCCGGCGTCTCACGCGACCGCGCGCCTCAGACTCGACCCGACATATGAGCGCACACGAGAGCGCCGGTCCCTGCTGCCGCCTCTGCCTGCGCGGGCCCGCCGCCGTCGCCACCCTCCACCAGCACAGCGGCCGCGGTCTCGGGCTCCGTCACGTGGTCCTGCGCGGGCCCCTCTGCCGGGAGTGCGGGCTGGTGGCATGGAGGCACATGACCCTGGACACGGCGCTGCTCGGCTGGTGGGGCCTGGTCTCGGTGGTCGCCACTCCGCTGACGCTGGTGCTGAACTCGATCGCCCTGGTCAGGCTCCTGCGCACCCCCGCCGCGGCGGCGGTGGCCGTCTTCCCGGTCACCTGGGCCTGACCTCGCCTCAGTCCCCGGCGCAGGCCGCGAGCCGCGCCGCCTCGCTGCGCAGCGCGGCACGCAGCTCCGCCGGCTCGAGCACGGAGAAGCCGACCCCCAGGCCCGACAGATGGCGGACGATCCACTCCAGGTCGTCGGCTCCGATCCGCAGCAGCACCGCACCGTCCTCGACCTCGAGCGTCCCGACGCTCTCGCTGACCCGGCGGCGCGCCTCCTCGAGCGGCACGTCCAGCCTCACCACCGCCCTCCACCGGTAGGGCACGCTGGCCAGGCTGCGGTGAACCTGCTCCCAGAGGTCGAACCCCTCCGGCCGCGTGAAGCTCTCGCGGGTCGGCTCGATGCCGAGCACGCGGTCCAGCCGGAAGGTGCGCATCTCCTCGCGCAGATGGTCCCAGGCGGCGACGTACCAGTGCCCGCCGTGGAAGGCGATGCCGTAGGGGTCCACCCGCCGCTCGGTCTCCTCCCCCTGCGCGGAGCGGTATCGGATGCGAAGGCGGGTCCCGTCGCGGGCGGCCGCGCTCAGGGCGATCACTGTCTCACCGTCGGCATGCCCGCGATCGGCGGCATCGTGGGCGAGACCGAGGCGGAGCGCCTCCTGGACCGCCCCCAGGCGGCTGCGAAGGGTGTCGGGGAGCACCCGGTCGAGCTTGGCCAGCGCCCCTTCCACCGCGAGCCCGGAGCCGACCAGCCCCAGACGCTCGACGGCCAGCAGCCCGAGGACGAGGACCAGACCCTCCTCGTTGGTGAACATGAGCGGCGGCAGCTTGAACCCCGGTCGCATCCGGTAGCCGCCGGCCCGGCCGCGCTCCGCCTCCACCGGGATGCCCATCTCCTGGAGGCCGAGGATGTAGCGGCGGACCGTGCGCGGGGTGACCTCGAGCCGCTGGGCGATCTCGTCTCCACTCATCCGCCGGTGCACCTGGAGGAGCTCCAGCAGGGTGAGCAGCCGCTCCTTGGAGAGGTCCATTCTTCAAGTATACCGGGATATAGGACCGAGCCTGTCCGCATAGCGGCATAGGCTCAGCGGCATGATGAACCCACACCTCGACCCGCTGCTGGGCCGCGAACACCGTCGCGACCTCCTCCTCGACGCCGAGCGCTCGCGCCTCGCCCGCGAGGCCTCCCGGAACGTCCGCCCCTCCTCGCCCGTCACCCCGAAGCGGGGGGCCTGGTGGTCAGCGGGGGACTCGAACCCTCGACCTCGCGGATGTGAACCGCGCGCTCTAACCAACTGAGCTAGCTGACCCCGGAGAACCCCGAAGTCTATCTATTCGTCGGCCCGGGCGAGATAGGACGCCTCGTCGAGGAGGGCGACCTCCCCCTCGCTCACATTCGCGAGGCGGAGCAGCCAGCCCTCCTCGTAGGGGGAGGAGTTGACCCGCTCCGGGGTGGTGGCCAGCTCCTCGTTGACCGCGCTGACCGTGCCGGTGACGGGCGCGTAGAGGTCGCTCGCAGCCTTGACCGACTCGACGGTCCCGAACCGCTCGCCCGCGGTCAGCTTCGCCCCGACGGAGGGGAGGTCGAGGAAGATCACGTCGCCTAGCTGCGCCTGCGCATGGTCGGAGATCCCGATCGTGGCGGCGTCGCCGTCACGGTGCACCCACTCGTGGGTGAGGGTGAAGCGGTAACCGGAGAGGTCGGGCATCGCTGAGCTCCTTCAGACGGGTCGCGGGCGGCGGTAGAAGGGGAGGGGGACGCGGCGTGCCGGCACCGCCTCACCCCGGATGTCGACGCCCAGCGGAGCGTCGGGGAGGTCGGGGGGGACGTACGCGGTGGCGATGCCGTGGCCGAGGCTGAAGCCGAAGCCCCCGCTGGTCACCTCGCCGACCCGCTCCGCCCCGGCGAGCACCGCCATCCCGTGGCGGGGGATCTGGCGGGCGCCCAGGGCCAGGCCGATGAACCGCCGCCGGGGGTGCTCGGGGTCGAGCCGGCGGAGCCGGCCGGCGCCCACGAACTCGCCCTTGCCCAACTTCACGGTCCAGCCCAGACCGCAGCTGTACGGGTCCACGGTCTCGTCCATGTCCTGGCCGTAGAGGCGCAGTCCGGCCTCGAGGCGGAGCGTGTCCCGTGCCCCCAGCCCGACCGGGAGCATGCCCCGGGGCGTGCCGGCCTCCATCAGCGCGTCCCAGAGCGGCGGCGCCGCCTGGGCGTCGCAGTACAGCTCGATCCCATCCTCTCCCGTGTAGCCGGTGCGGGAGACGCGGCAGCTCACCCCCGCCACGACACCCGTGGCCGATCCGAAGGTGGGCAGCGCCGCGACATCGAGGCCGGCGACGGACTGGACGATGGCGACCGCCTCCGGGCCCTGGACGGCGAGCAGGGCGGTCTCGTCGCTCTCGTCGCGGAGCTGGGTGCCCAGGGCCAGGTGCGCTCGCATCCACTCCAGGTCGACGGCCCGGCGCGAGGCGTTGACCACGATCAGGTAGCCGTCCTCGACCCGGTAGACGATCACGTCGTCGACGATGCCCGCGTCGTCGTTGCAGACCACGGCATAGACGGCATGCCCGGGTCCGAGCCCACCGACGTCGTTGGCGACCAGCCCCTGCGCGGTGGCCTGGGCCCCCTGGCCGCGCAGCCGGACCTCTCCCATGTGGGAGAGGTCGAAGAGCCCAGCGCGGGTCCTCACGGCGAGGTGCTCGTCCCGGATGGACGAGTAGCGGAGCGGCATCTCGTAGCCCGCGAACTCGACCATGACCGCGTGGGCGGCCAGGTGTCGGGCGTGGAGCGGAGTCCTCACGGCCATGGACCGCAGCGATGGTACGCGCTCCCCGGCATCCGGATGGGACGACGCTCGCCGGGATGGGATCCCCGCGGGGTGGGCACGCCGCGTTATCCTCCCGAACTGGGGCCACCCGGATCCCGCCCCGCCCGCCGGTCGCCCGGCGCGCGGGAGGGAGAGCCGACCGCTGCCCCCATCGGGAGCGCAGGGCGGTGCGACGCGACGCTCGGAGATCGGAGGGGCGCGCCGGCGTGGGAGGCGGCATAGCCACCCTGCGCGGGAGCCTCGCGGTGGCGCTCGCCCTCCTGGCCGTCGGGCTGGTGGCAACCGCCCTGCTCGGAGGCGGCCCGGTGGCGACGGTCGGGGCCACCGACGCGCTGGGAACGCCCACGCCCAGCGCCACCGTGGCACCGACACCCACGCCCACAATTCGCCCCACCGAGACGCCGACGTTCCGCCAGACGCCGCCGCCCACCGCCACCCCGGCGCCGACGCCGACCCCGACCCCCATCCCAGCGACCGCGGCCGCGACCGTCCCCCCGACCGCCTACGCCGAGCAGATCAACCCCGATCAGTCGCTGCCGACGATCGCGCCGATCTCCGTCAACTCCGGCATCGTCCCGCGACCGGCGGGCGGGGGATCACCGCTCCCCGAGATCCTCCTTCTCGGCATCGTGGTCTGCGCCGTGATCGCGGGGACCGCCTTCTTCCTCTTCTTCCGCGTCCGGTGACCCCGGCCACCCGGGTTGGCCGGGCGGCCGAGCGGGGCCTTCTGCGGGGCTGTTGCGCCGGGCTCCTCGCGCTCCTGCTCCTGGCCGTGGCCGCCCTGGTCCTGCTGGTGCGCCTGACCGGCACCCCGGACCTGGGGGCCGCGCCGGCGGGACCCGCCGACGGCTCGACGGCCCTGAACATCGCCGCCACCCTCGCCGTCCGGGTGGGCGAAGATCTGGCCGAACCGGGCGCGACCGGGGCCACCGTCGTGGTCAGCGAGCAGGACCTCTCGATCCTTGCGGTGATCGACAATCCCGACCCCCAGGCGCTCGGCGACCTTCAGGTCCGCGCTCGGGGCGGCCATCTCTGGGTCTCGGCGGACAGCCACCTGGGGCCTTTCCCGGCGGTGGTGACGGCCCGGCTCGACCTCGCCTTCCACCCCGGGGCGCCGGTGACCGCCACGATCGCGGAGGTCGACGTGGGGGATCAGGAGATCCCCGGCTTCCTCAGCTCCGCCGTCGACCCGCAGGTGGCATCCACGTTCTCCCTCACCCCGCTGCTGACCGGATCGGAGCTCAGCCAGTTCGGTCTGGAATGCGTCACCGTCGTCGCCGGGCGCGGTGTCGAGCTGGGTTTCCGCGAGCCGCTGGGCAGCGTCAGCACCGGCTACTGCGCGGCGCATCCGCCGCCCGATTCCGGCACGGGGTGAGGCTGCCGGTCAGTCCAGCTCGTCGGGGTCCGGGAAGGCGGTCCGGTCGATGCGCCGGCCGAGCAGGCTCGCCTGCAGGTCGAAGAGCTGGTCCATCAGCCGCACGATGGTCACGCCCGCGTGCAGCTCCGGGGCGCAGGGACCGATGCTCCCCACCAGCCGCTCCAGCCGCCCCTCCATGCAGAGCGGGACGCGCTTGCGGCCGAGCAGGAGCAGCTCCTCGCACTCGGCGATGATCCGGTCGATCTCCTCGATCGGCCGCTCCATGCGCCGCCTCTCCGACTCCCGGCGGATGCGGTTGCGGAGCTGCTCGGCGATCTCGTCGTTGGTGACCTGAAGCGGAGAGATCATGTCTGTGTATACGTCCGTGGAACCGTTCTGGTTGCGGTGGCTGTGGGCAGCGGGGACTGCGCCCTCAGAGTTACCAGCCGCTTCCTGTCAGGTCGATGACGTTCCCGCCCCCGCTCCGCGGGTGCCCTGGCCCGCCGGCTCCGCCGCCGCCCGCCTCGAACCGGAGGCTCAGGAGCCGGGCCGGGGGATGCTCTGGGCGATGGCTGCGATCTTGGAGGCCCAGAAGGGGTCGGAGGCGTAGTCGACGTTCATCCCCCGGAGCGTCGGACCGTGGTAGTACTCGCCCTCCGGGGTGAGGTACTCCACCCTGACCGCCTGCGCGACGAAGAGGATGCAGGCGGCGAAGCTGGGGAAGCGCGAGGCGTCGCCGGCGGGATCGGCGTCGTCGGCGTTCCATCCGAAGAGGTTGTTGTCGTCCTGGGCGATCGCGCTCGTCCCCCAGCCGGACTCCTCGATCGAGTGCGCCACCAGGTACCGCGCGCTCACCCCGTAGTCGTGCTCGGCCTCCATGTAGGTGGACCCGAGCCCGGCCAGGGCGGTGCCGGCCAGGAAGTCGTCGATGGTCTGCGCGTTCTCCCCCGAGGGGAGCGTGAGGTCCGTGTCCTCGGTGAAGGCCGGGCCCGCGACCGGGGCGAAGATCGTGTCGTCGGCCCTCGCCGCCTCCAGCGCGGCCTCGGCGTCGGCGTAGCTGGTGCCGTCCTCGGAGATGAGGTCGTACTGGTCCTGGGCCGAGGTGACGGCGCCGTCCGCCTGGCTCTCGGCGGCCCGGTCCAGGCTCAGCTCCTCGGTGTCGCTCGCCTCGTCGTCCTCGACGATCACCTCCTGGGTCGCCGCCTGCTGCTCCGCCGCCTGCGCCTCGGTGCGCGCCTGCACGGCGGCGTCGAGCGCCTGCTGCTCCTGCTCCTGCTCGGCGTCGATCTGATCCACCAGCACGTTGCCGGCGGCGGCCACGTGCTGGACCTCACTGACCCTCTCCACCAGGTCGCCGATGCTCCGCGAGTCCATGAGGTATTCGATGGTCGTCTCGCTGCCGCCGCTCTCGTAACTCGCCCGCAGGAAGGCGGCGAGCTCCTGCTTGTCCTGCTGGATCTGCGCGGTGAGCTGGGCGACCTCGGCCTGGTCCGTGGACACCTCGGTGTTGAGCGCGGTGATCCGCGTGTCGATGGCCGCCAGCTGCGCCTGAGCCTGAGCCAGCGCCGCCCGGGCGGCGGCCAGCTCCGAGCTGGCCTCGGCTACCTGGTTGCGGGCCTGCGTCGCCTGGATCTCGGCCTGGGCCAGAGCCTGCTGGGCTGCCGAGAGCGAGTCGCTGCCGTCCGAACCGTCATCCGCCCGCGCCGTGGGTCCCGCCAGGCAGAGTGCGGCGGCCAGCGCGACCACCAGGCCGGCGCCTATCCGGGTCGGGCGCGGAGCGCGCCCGGGTCGGTTTCGGCCCATAGCGCGGCCAGTATGTGGAGGCGCCCCGGCCGATCGGTGACGATGTCACGGCCCCGTTATCGAGTGGTCGCGGAGGTGTGCGATCCGGTCGACCGGGGGTGACACGAGCGGCGTGACGGGGTCGTCCGATGAGGGGCTCCCCGGCGATGGGCTCGACGCCTCCCGGTCGCGCCGGGCGGAGCTCAGGAGGCCTTGCGCTTGAGGAGCTGGGCCCGTACGTCCTCGCTGATGACCAGCTCGACCGCCTGTCGCGGCCCGCAGTCGGTGCACTCGAGGCGACCGCCGATCAGGTTACCGTCCGCGTCGTAATAGATGACGGAGAGACGTGGAGAGCTGCAGCGGGGGCACGGGTCGGGCGTGGCCATCAGCTCCTCCGAGGTCGTCCTGCCGGGTGACGACATGATGGCACGGGTGGCTCGGGCGGGGCAGTCCCCGATCCGGGGGTGCTCCGGGGGCGGCCGGTGAGCGACGGAGCGCCGGCCGGCGAGCGGACGCAGGCGAGGCTGGAGCGCTTCCTGGACGAGCTCTACCTCTGGAACCAGAGGATCAACCTCACCAGCGTCCCGCGCTCGGAGTCGGGGGGCCGCCACCTCGACGAGTCGCGATCACTGCTCGCCCACGCCGATCCGCCCGCCCGGGCCCGCGTCGTCGACATCGGCGCGGGCGGGGGTGTGCCCGGCCTGGTCATCGCCGTCCTGAGGCCGGACCTCGAGGTGACCCTGGTCGAGGCCGATCGGCGCAAGGCGGGATTCCTCGTCCATGCCGCCGCGGTCTGCGACTGCCCGCACGTGGCGGTGCTGGCCCGGCGCGCCGAGGACGTGGGCCGCGACCCCGCCCACCGCGAGGCCCACGACCTGGTGGTCTCCCGGGCGACCGCGCCCGCATCGGTGCTCTGCGAGCTGGCCCTGCCCCTGCTGCGCATCGGCGGCCGGCTGGTCGCGCTGGTGGGCGATGCACCGGCCGACGCCGTCACGGCCATTGCGGCCGCAACGGCCTGCGGCGGCGGGCCGCCCGCGGCGCTCGCCCCCGGGGTCCTCGCGGTCACCAAGGTGGCCGCCACCCCGGAGCGCTTCCCGCGCCGTTCCGGGGTGCCCGCGCGCCGTCCCCTCGGGGCCTGACCCGCTGCCAGGATCGGGTCAGGCCTCGGCCCCGGGAGCGGCCCCCCCGGCCCCACCCCGCCGCCGCAGCGCCCCCTCGGCGGCCGCGCGCTCGTCCCAGGGAAGGGATCCGTGTGCCGTCTCGATGGTCCGCTCGTGGCCCTTCCCGGCCAGCAGCACGGTGTCGCCGGCCGCGGCGCCGCGGATCGCGAAGTCGACCGCCGCGTCCCGGTCGGGGATGACCTGCAGCCGGCTGCCCCGCGGGGCCCCGGCCGCCTCTGCCGCCGCCGCGATCGCCTCGACGATGGCCAGGCGATCCTCGCCGCGGGGATCCTCGTCGGTGACGACGACCATGTCGGCGAGGCGGCCGGCCACCTCCCCCATGGCGGACCGCTTCTCGCGGTCGCGCTCGCCGGCCGAGCCGAAGACCACCCACAGCCGTCCCCGGGTCGCCGGGCGCAGCTCCTCGAGCACCTTCTCCAGCGCCGCCGTGGTGTGGGCGTAGTCGACCACCACCGTGAAGTCCTGGCCGATGTCGACCCGCTCCATCCGGCCCGTGACCCGCTCCAGGCCGGCCAGCCCCCGTGTCGCCGCCTCCAGGGAGACCCCGTCCCCGCAGGCCGCGCCGAGCGCCGCCAGGGCGTTGCCCGCGTTGAAGGCGCCCGCCAGGCGCAGCTCGACCGGCGCCCGGCCCCACGGGGTGGCCGCTGTGAAATAGACACCTCTGGCATCAACACGGACGTCCTCGGCGATCAGATCCGCCTCGGCGCAGCCGGAGGCGCTGTAGAGGAGCCGCCGGGCGACCGGCATGGAGGCGAGCGGCGCGAAGGCGAAGTCGTCGTCGCGGTCGAGGACGGCCAGCCCCCCCGGCCGCGTCCCCACCATCTGCAGCAGCCGCTGCTTGCTGTGCAGGTAGGCCTCGCGGCTGCCGTGGATGTCCAGGTGCTCGGAGGTGATCCGCGTGTAGACGGCGATGTCGTAGTCGACGTCGTCGACGCGGTGCAGGTGCAGGCCGTGGGACGAGGTCTCGAGCGCCACCCGGGTGCAGCCCGCGGCGGCCGCCGCGGCGAGGAAGTGCTGCAGCTCGGTGGCCTCGAGGGTGGTCATGTGGCCCAGGTTGGGGCGGGTCTCCTCACCGATCCGGGTGTCCACCGTGGTGATGCAGGCGGCCCTCTCGCCCGCGGCGCGCCACGCCGCCCAGAGCATCGTGGAAGTCGTGGTCTTGCCGTCGGTGCCGGTGATCCCCGCCACCGTCATCCCCTTCGACGGGTCCCCGGCGAGGGTGGCGGCGAGCGCGCTGAGCGCCCGGCGGCTGCTCGGCACGATGAACATGGCGATGTCCGCCGGGACGGGTGGGACCGGCGGGCGCTCGGCGACGACGGCGACGGCGCCTGCCCGGACCGCGTCGGCGGCGAAGTCGTGCCCGTCGACGTGGAAGCCGGGGACGGCGACGAAGAGCGACCCCGGGCCGCAGCGCCGCGAGTCGTACTCGACCGAGGTGATCTCGGCATCGGGGTGCCCGGCGCGGTCGAGCCCGGAGCGGTGCAGAAGCTCGGAGAGGCGCATTGCCGGTCGCTCTCTTCCCGCCTACGCGGGAGCCTCGCCGGCCGCACCCGCGCAGGCTTCGAGGGCATCGACGACGGTCCGGAACTTGGCCTCGGTCTCCGCGACCTCCAGGTCCGGCTGGGACTCGCCGACGATCCCCGCCCCGGCCTGGATCCGCACCGTCTCGGGGCCGACCAGGGCGCAGCGGAGGCTCACCGCCCACTCGCCGTCGCCGCGGCTGTCCACCCACCCGACCAGCCCGGCGTAGAGCCCCCGGGAGCGGGGCTCGAGAAGGGCGATCAGGGTCGCGGCCGCGGCCGTCGGTGTCCCGCAGACCGCCGGCGTGGGATGCAGTGCAGCCGCCAGGGCGAGGGCGCTTGGCGCCGGCGCGCGCAGGCGCCCCCGGACCGCGGTGGCGAGGTGCCAGACGGTGGCCGTCGCCGTGAGGTGCGGCTCGCTGTCCACATGCAGCTCGATGCAGAAGGGGGCGAGGGCGTCGGCGACGGCCTCCACCACCGCGATGTGCTCATGCAGGTTCTTGGCAGAGTGCAGGAGGGCCTCGGCCGCCTGGCGGTCCCGGTCCGGATCGGTCGAGCGCGCCGCCGTCCCTGCATGGGGAAGCGACAGCACCCGGTCCCCCTCCCGGCGCACCAGTGTCTCGGGTGTGGCTCCCACGAAGGTGCCGCGCACGCCGGCCGGGGCTGCGAAGAGATGGCAGCCGGGGTCGCGCCGGCGCAGCTCGGCGAGCAGCGCGGAGATGTCGATCCCCGGGTTCGCGGCCATCAGGCTGCGGGTCAGCACCACCTTCTCCAGCTCACCGGCCCGGATCCGAGCGATCGCCTCGGCGACCGCCGACCGGTAGTCGGAGACCGGAGGGTCGTCCTGCCAGAGCAGCTCGTCCCACCGGCGCAACGGGGGGGTTGCTTGCGGCACTGTCCTCGGGGAGGGGATGCCGTCCGCGTCGGTTGAATCGCGCCCCCCCCGGTGGGCTGCGAGGTCGAGGTCGCGCGGGGCGATCGATGTGATCCACACGCGTTCCGGAACCGCCAGCCGGGCCGGAGTGTCGCCGCGGAAGGGCAGCGCGCCTGCGACCACCGCCCCGTCGATCCGAAGCTCGGCGAGCACCGCCTCGGCGATCTCCGCCGCCATCCCCGCCTGATCGGGGCCGGGCGGCACCTCGATGCCTCGCAGCTCGCCGCCGGCGACGATTCCCGAACCCTCCCGTTCCATGAGGAAGCCGCCCGGGCTCCAGGCGGCGAGCAGGTCGGGGTGCGCGGACGGGGCCCCGGCGGGGCCTGCCAGCACGGGGGAGTGCGAGGTCGCGCTCATCTCCGCGTCCCCACCAGCAGCTGCACGGCGCCGAACCCGAGCAGGATGCGCCGGGTGTCGCTGAACCCTGCCCCGTGGAAGATCTCGACCAGCGCTCCGCCGTCGGGCAGGTACGCGGTCGAGGCCGGCAGATAGCGGTAGGCCTCGGCGTCGGAGAGGAGGGCGCCGAGTCGCGGCACGATCTGCTCGACCCAGGTGGCCTGCAGCCAGCGGGTCGCGGCCCGTGGCTCGGCCAGGTCGACGACGGCGAGCCGCCCGCCGGGCCGCACCACCCGCGCCATCTCGGCGGCGCAGCGGGGGATGTCCACGACGTTGCGGAGCGCGAAGCCCGAGGTGACCCCGTCGACGCTCGCCGCCGGGAAAGGCAGGTCAAGGATGTCGGCCTTGACGAATTCGTCCGCTCCGCTGGCCCGGGCCAGCATCCCGGCGGAGCTGTCCACCCCGATGGTCCGGTACCCCGCCCCGCCCAGCACCCGGCAGAACTGCCCGGTGCCGCAGGCCAGGTCGGCGACCAGCGCCCCCCGGGGCAGGCGCAGCTCGGTCACCGCGCGACGCCGCCAGACCACGTCGAGCCCGCCAGTCATCAGGTGGTTGATGAGCCCGTACCGGGGGGCGATCCGGTCGAACATCGCCTCGACGACGCGCGCCTTCTCGGCGGCCTCGGGAAGGGGGGCGGGCAGGGTCACGATCCTCCCATCATCCCCGAGCCGCCCCCCAGGTCGCGGTGACGGTCAGGGGGCGGGTGACGCTGAGGGTGCGGTTGGGGTCGATCCGCCGATGCACTGGCCGGATTCCTCCCTGGTGCATCCGGAAGGAGCGCCCGCCTGTCCCAGTGGGAGGGTGTAGGGGAGCAGGGAATACGAGGGGGTTGGCGTGTGGGAGGGCAGCGGCGACAGCAGGTCGTTGGGATTGTTGGCCACGCCGACCTGAAAAGCGATCAGAGCAACGGCGGCCACGGCCACACCGAGGAGCGCCGAGGCCAGAGCGGGCCCTCCCCCACCGGTGTGCCCCGGCACCGCGCCCGGCCTGCTCTCCTCCACGGCCCGGGTCGAGGACCACCGGAAGAGCCCGAACCCCAGGGCGGCCGCGACCGCGGAGGCGATCACGTCGGCGAAGCCTCCGATCGCGGTGACCAGGTCGGTGGCAGCGGTGACTGACGACACCCCGAACGCTCCTTCACCCGGCGGGCGGACGATGAGACCGATGTTGCCGGCCAGCTGGGCGATGATGAGGCAGCTCCCGGTGCCCACGACGAGGCAGGCAGCACCCCGCACCCAGCGCTCCCGCCCGGCGACAGCGTCGGCCTCGCGCCGGACCACGAGCAGGACGATGCCGCCGAGGAGGATGAGCGAGTAATAGCCGGCGGGCAGCGGCAGCGGGAGATCGCCTGCGCCAGCCGCCCAGGCGGCCAGGCTCCCCGCAGCGAGCGCCGCCAACGTCTGCAAGGTGGCAACGGCTACGGCCACGAGTGCCGCCCACATGACCCACGCGTCGAGGTCTGTGGGGAGGTGCCAGCTCCGGCCCTCGCTCACCAGAAAGCCGTGCTCGTCCTCCTCGAGGAATGCATCCTCAGGATCGAGATCGGTCTCATTGGAGCCGGGCGATTGCGGTTCCTCGCTCCGCGGCGCCATCGCGCGCATCATCCGCTTCCAGGGGTGACTTCGACAGGGTCGGGCGCCGCGCCCGACGCCACAACCCGGCTGCGGTTTCTTGACTAGTTCGGTTCGCGGGGATCCCCGCGATTCGGCAGCGCACCTCGGCGCAGCTTCCCCAGCGCAGTCCTCGGAAGCTCCGCCACGACCACCAGCTCGCGCGGTGCGCGGTGACGCCCGAGCGCGGCGCCCACGTGGTCGCGGAGCGCCTCCAGGGTCGGTGGCGCAGCCGGGTCGCGTGGCACGACCGCCGCCACCACCCGCCGTCCCCAGGTCGGGTCGTCGCGGCCGAAGACGGCGCAGTCGGCGACCGAGGGGTGGGTGCGCAGCGCATTCTCGACGTCCTCCGGCCAGACGTTCTCGCCCCCGGTCACGATCAGCTCGTCGAGGCGGCCGTGGACGTGGAGGCGTCCGCTCTCGTCGATCCACCCGGCGTCGCCGGTGGGCAGCCATCCGTCCGCGCTGAGTCCCGGATCCGCGCCGTCGCGATAACCGCGGAGGAGGGTCGGGCCGCCCAGCTGGACCTCCCCCGCCGCGCTGATCCGCATCGCCACCCCGGGCAGCGGCAGACCGTCATAGACGACCCCGCCGCAGCTCTGGGTGAGCCCGTAGGTGACCACGCAGCGGGCGCCGGCAGCGGCGGCGCGGGCCGCGAGAGCCGCCTCCATCCCACCTCCCCCGACCACCATCGCCCGGTACCCGCGCAGGTCCACGCCGGCGTCGAGACAGCGGGCCAACTGGGTCGGCACGACCGAGATGAAGGGGAACCCCTCCAGCGGTCCGAGGCTTCCCGCTGGCCGGAAGAGCAGCGGGGCCTCGCCCAGGAGCCCGCGCAGCACCACCAGGAGCCCGCCGATGTGCGCCGGCGGCAGGCAGCTCACCCAGCCCTCGCCCGGCTCCGCCCCCAGCGCACCCAGCGACGCCGACACCGCCGCCTGGACGGCATTCCGGGTCAGCTCCACCAGCCGGGGCCGGCCGGAGGAGCCGGAGGTGGCGACGATCAGTGCCACCTCGGGATCGGCGGGGCGCCCGGCGGCCCGCCGCCGCCAGCCCGCCTCGTCGACGACCACCGTCGGGGCCGCCCGCTCCAGCAGGTCGCGGGCGGCCGGCTCGGGGAGCCGGTGGTCGACGGGAAGGAGGGCCGCCTCGGCGGTCCAGGTCCGGGTGACCAGCTCCAGCCACGTCTCGCCGGGGGGAGATGTGGCCGCGACCACGTCCCCGCGCCGGAGCTGGAGGGTTCGCGCCGCTTCACTCACGTTGGTTACGCTACCCGACAGCACGATGAGCCCCGACGACACGGCATCCCAGCTTCCCGAGTGGAGTTCGCACGGCGACTTCACCGACATCCGCTACCAGACCGCCGAGGGCATCGCCAAGCTGACCATCAACCGGCCGGAGGTGCGCAACGCGTTCCGGCCCACCACCCTCTTCGAGCTCTCCCGGGCCCTCGACCTGGCCCGCGACGACCCGGAGGTGGGCGTGGTGATCCTCACCGGGGAGGGGACGCAGGCCTTCTGCTCGGGTGGCGACCAGCGGGTGCGCGGCGACGACGGCTATCGCGACGCCCACGGGGTCGGCCGTCTCAACGTCCTCGACCTTCAGGTGCAAATCCGGCGCCTGCCCAAGCCGGTCGTCGCCATGGTCGCCGGCTACGCCATCGGCGGCGGCCACGTCCTCCACCTGGTGTGCGATCTGACCGTCGCCGCCGACAACGCCGTCTTCGGCCAGACCGGGCCGCGGGTGGGCTCCTTCGACGCCGGCTACGGTGCCGGCCTGCTGGCGCGGACCGTCGGCCTGAAGCGGGCCAAGCAGATCTGGTTCCTCTGCGAGCAGTACGACGCCGCCACCGCCGAGCGCTGGGGCCTGGTCAACTGGGTGGTGCCGGTCCAGGACCTGGAGGTCCGCACGGTGACGGTCTGCCGCCGGATCCTCGAGATGAGCCCGCTCGCGCTCCGCCTCCTCAAGGCCGGCTTCAATGCCGACGCCGATGGCCTGGCGGGGATCCAGCAGCTGGCCGGCGACGCCACCCTCCTCTACTACATGAGCGAGGAGGCCCAGGAGGGCCGCGACGCGTTCCTCGGCAAGCGCCCCCCCGACTTCTCCCGCTTCCCGCGCCGGCCGTGACCGAGCTGGCGGCCGGCGGGCGGCATCGCCCGGGCGCGGGCGCGCGCCTCTGGGTGATGGGAGCGCGGCCGCGCACCCTCGGCGTCGGGGTGGTCCCGGTCCTGCTCGGGGCGGCGGCGAGCGGTCACCCCAAGGCGCTGCCGACGCTGGGGGCCCTGGTCGTCGCGGTAGGGCTCCAGGTGGGGGCGAACCTCGCCAACGACTACTTCGACGGCCGCCGCGGGGTGGACACCGCCGCCCGGGTCGGGCCCCAGCGGCTCACGGCGAGCGGGCTGGTCCGGCCGGGCAGCGTGCTCGCCGCCGCCCTCTGCTGCCTGGCCGTGGCCGCGGCCGCCGGTCTCTGGCTGGCGCTCGCCAGCGGGTTGCTGTGGCTGCTGCTGGCCGGTGCCGCCGCGGTTGCCGCCGCCCTTCTCTACACGGGGGGCCCGCGCCCCTACGCGGCGACCGGGCTGGTGGCCGACCTCGCAGTGTTCGCTTTCTTTGGCCTGATGGCGACGGTGGGGACCGCCGACGTCCAGGGCGCCGGGGCCCCCTCCCGGGCCTGGTGGGCGGCGGTCGCCATCGGGCTGCTGGCCGTGGCCGTGCTGGTCGCGAACAACCTCCGCGACCTCGCCACCGACCGCGACGCCGGCCGGCACACCCTGGTGGTGCGCCTGGGTGACGGCCCGGCCCGGGTCTTCTACGCGGCGCTGATCACCGGCGGCGTGCTGGTGCCCCTCATCGGGGTGGCGCTCGGCCAGCTTCCGCTGCTGGCGCTGCTCTCGCTGCTGGCCGCCCCGGCCCTGGCGGCCCCGCTACGTGTCGCCGCCGATCGCCACCGCGAGGGGCGTGGCCTGGTCCCGCTCCTGCCCCTCACCGTCCGCCTCCACCTGGCCCTCGGCGGCCTGCTCGCCGCCGCCCTGCTCGCCTCCCTGCTCCTGCCCCATCAGGTGGGCATGGCCCACCTCTGGTAGCCGGGACCGGCGGGCCGGGGGTCAGCTCAGGGCCGAGGCCGCTCCGGGGCGGTCGGTGGCGTCGCGCCAAGTGATCGGCCCCCCCGCGGTCTCGAGGACGGCCCTCAGGGAGCCGAGGTCAGCCTCCGCCTCCCTGATCGCGTCGATCCGGTTGAGGAGGGTCCGGGCCGCGGCGGGGTCGAGCTCCTGCCGCTGGCGCGCCTCCAGAGCCATCCGGATCCGCCAGAGGCGCTCGGTGACGGCGTCGCCGGCCGCGCTCGCCAGGGCATGACATTCGGTGTCGGCCCATTGCAGGAGCTCGGTGAGGGGCGCGCCCTCGGCGGGGGTCGGAGCGACGCTCACACCCGCACTGTACCGGCCGCCGGTCCTGGCCACCCGGGGTGCCATCGGCTCGTGACGGGTGGCCACCGTCCGGACGGGGCCGCCGGAGTGGTATAGGACCGGGCCATGGCCGGCCGCCGTCTCCCCTTCGCGGTGGAGCTCCTCCAACCGGTGCTCGGGGTCACCTCCCGCTCCGGCTGGCTGATCGAGGGCGAGGCCGGCTGGGCGGAGTGGTCGCCGTTGCCCAGCTGGAGCCGGGAGGAGAGCGCCACCGCCTACCGCGGGGCCCTGGAGGCGGCCGACCGCCCCTACCCGGAGCCCGTCCGCGACTCGGTGACGGTCAACACCATGGTCCCCCGGGTGGCGCCGGACGTGGCCGCCCGGCTGGCCGTGGACTCCGGCTGCTCCACCATCAAGGTCAAGGTCGGGGACGCGGCCGGGGCGGACCGGGTCGCGGCGGTGCGGGAGGCTGTCGGGCCCGGGGTTCGCATCCGGCTCGACGTCAACGGCGACTGGGACCTGGAGGAGGCGCTGCGCGCCCTGGGCTCGCTGGCGCGCTTCGACATCGAGCTGGTCGAGGACCCCGTCCGCGGGCTCGAGGAGATGGCCCGGCTGCGCCGCCGCTGCCCGGTGCCGATCGCCGCGGAGATGCCGATCCGCACCCTGGCGGACGTGAGCGAGATGCGCCGGCTGGAGGCTGCCGACGTGCTCGTCATCAAACCGCAGCGGATCGGGGGCATCGCCACCTCGCTGCGCGCGGCCGAGCTGGCCGAGGTCCCGGTGATCGTCTCCAGTGCGCTGGAGACGTCGGTGGGCCTCTCCGCCTGCCTCGCCGTGGCCGCCGCCCTGCCCCTCTCCGCGCACGCCCACGGCATCGGCACCGCCGTGCTGTTGGGCGGCGACGTCACCGAACGCCCCCTGCTTCCGCTCGACGGGGCGATGGTCCCGCGCCGGGTCGAGCCCGACCTGCTGCTCGCCTCCCTGCGATGACCGTCTCCGCCGGGCCGGGCGACGTGGCCCTCGCCTGCATGATCGAGATGGCCGACGAGCTCCACCACCTCGGAGTCACCGAGGTCTGCGTCTCCCCCGGCTCGCGGTCCACCCCGCTCACCCTCGCCCTCGCCCGTCACGGCGGCCTCCGGCTCCACGTCCATCTGGACGAGCGCTCGGCCGCCTACTACGCCCTGGGCCTGGCCCGCGGCCGCGGGGCCCCGGTCGCTGTCGTCGCCACCTCGGGGACCGCCGTCGCCAACTGGCTCCCGGCCGTCGTCGAGGCGGCCATGGCCCGCCTTCCGCTGCTCCTGCTCTCCGCCGACCGCCCCCCCGAGCTGCGCGGCACCGGCGCCAACCAGACCATCGACCAGGTGGGGATCTTCGGCCGCTTCGTGCGCTGGTCCGTCGACGCCGGGGTGCCCGAACCCGGTCCGGCGGCCGCCCGCCGGTGGCGCTCGCTGGCCGCCCGTGCGGTGGCCAGGGCGCTCGGGCCACCCCCCGGACCCGTGCACGTCAACCTCCCCTTCCGGGAGCCCGTGGTCCCCACCGGCGAGAGCGTGGAGGTCGGGCGCCCGGGCCGCCGGCGGCGCCCACCCCGGTCCGACCTCGCGGCGGCGCCCGACTCGACGGTGGTGGAGGCGCTGGCGGGCTGGGTCGACGCCAGCCCCCGGGGTCTGATCGTGGCCGGCGGCGACGCCGGCGGCGGGGAGGCCATCCCGTGGCTGGCGGTGGTGGCGGGGTGGCCACTCCTGGCCGAGCCCACCTCGGGGCTGCGCACCGGCCCCCCCGCCCTCGCCGCCGGCCCCCTTCTGCTGGGAGCGACGGACGCCGAGCAGCTGCTTCCCCCCGACCTGGTGATCCAGTTCGGCGCGACCCCGACCTCCCGCAGCGTGCTGGCTCTCGGGCCCCGCGCCGGTCGCCTGGTGGTGGTCACACCCCCCGGAGCGGAGGCCGACCCCGCCCGAGCCGCATCGCTCCGGGTCCAGTGCGACCCCGCCGCCTTGGCCATCGCGGTGGCCGGACGGATCACCCCTCGTGGCCCCACGGCGTGGGCGGAGCAGTGGTCGGAGGCGGACCGGTGGGCGCTCGCGAAGCTCTCCACCTGGTTCGACTCCCTGGGGGACGAGCTGTTCGAGGGGCGGGTGGCGCGCGACCTCGCCGCCTGCCTTCCCGACGGCTCCACGCTGTTCGCGGGGTCGAGCATGCCGATCCGCGACCTCGACAGCTTCATGCTGCCCCGGTCGGGGCTGCGCGTGGTCGGCAACCGCGGCGCCAGCGGCATCGATGGCTCCGTATCCACCGCGCTGGGGCTGGCGGCGGCCGACTCGTCGCCGACCACCACGCCGTCGACGCGCACCTTCGCCCTGCTCGGCGACCTGACCCTCCTCCACGACGCCGGGGCGCTGCTCTGGTCGGCGCGACACCCTCATGATCTTGTCATCGTTGTCATCAACAACGGTGGCGGGGGGATCTTCGACCTTCTTGACCAGTCCCGGCTCCCCGAGCACGAGGCGCTCTTCGCCACCCCGCACGGGGTGGACTTCGGCGCCCTCGCCGCCGCGGCCGGCGCCGGTCACGGGCGGGTGGGCCGTGCCGCGGAGCTGGTGCCCGCGGTCGCCGGGGCCGCGGCCGCGGGCGGGGTTCAGTTGGTCGAGGTGGTCACCGACCGCCGCCGCAACGCCGAGCTGCACCGCGCCGTCGCGGCAGTCCTCGACGGCGCCGGCGGCTGACTACGCGGTGCCGGCCGCGCCAGATGTCACCGCACGCCCGACACTTCCGGCCGCCTGCGCTCTGGCGTACCGACGGGCCCTGGCGTGTGCCTGGAGCCGTGCCAGCTCGGCGCTGAGCGGGCAGCCCGTCTCCGCCTCCAGGGGTGCCGGGCGGGGAGACGAGACCGCGGGCCGCGGCGTCGCGGGCGGCCACTCGCCGGCCGTCCGTCGCAGTCGCGCGTGGTGGAGTGCGACCGCCTCGCGGAGGAGGTGCTCGCCGATGGCGGGCCGCCGCCCGCCGGGCGTAGCGGAGGCCGGCGCGTCGTCGGTCTGGTAACGGCGGACGGCGCGGTACCCGTCGCAGATCTCGATGACGCGGCGATAGAGACGCAGCGAGAGGTCCCGCCAGCCGAGCAGGTCGTCGCGCCGCCGGGGGCGATCGAGGGCGATGTCATCGTAGGGCTCGGCGAAGTCACGCCAGAGCGGGCGCAGGCGCTGGAGGGCGAGGTAGGCGCGGATCGGGCCGTCCGGCAACCCGCCCGCGGCACCCGGGCGCGACGGTGACGTCACCCTCACCATGATCAGCGACGCGAGCAGCTCCGCCTCTCGCTCCTCGGCGTGGCGGCTGCCGTGCCGGGCCAGGACGCCGCGGACGACCGCGGGGTCCAGCCCGGGGAGGACCGCCGTGGCGGCGTGGCCGTCCAGCTGGTCATGCCCGAGCAGGACGTGGGCCAGCTCGTGGGCGAGGATGTGGTCGCGGTGCAGGGGGCTGGCATCCCGGTCGATCACGATCACGTCCCCGGTCGCCGTGCGCAGCCAGGCCCCCGATGGGGCCGGGAAGGTCTGGGCGGCCAGCACGACCCGCAGCGGCCGGCCGGTCATCGCCGGGACGCGGGCCTGGACGTCCTCGAGATGGAACCTCGCGGGAAGCCCCAGGGCGCGCAGGACCTGCTCGCAGCGGGTCCGAGGCCGTGTCAGGAGGGGCGCGTCCGTCCGGCGACGTGGGGGGGCGGGGCGCACCTCGCACTACCTGCGGCGTCGGGTCTCGGGGAGCTTCTCCAAACGGCGCGCATTCTCCACCATCCCCTGGATGGCCTGCAGGCTCGCCTCGGACAGGCCCGAGGAGCGCAGTGCGATTGCCCTCACCCCCGCGTCGCGCATGGCCGCGAGCAGGGCCAGCTGACCGTCGATGTCGGCGGCGGAGGCCTCATCGAAGAAGTAGCTCGGACTCACCCCGAAGAACCGGGCCAGCGCCTCCAGGTGCGCCTTGGTGGGGTTGGCACGGAGGCCCTTGCGCAGCTGCCAGAGGTAGGTGGCCGACACGGTCGGCCCTCCCTCCCGCTGCAGGGCCGTCGCGACCTCGGCGTTGCTGAGTGGCGGACGCCCCGCCGGGTGGACCGTCTGGAATAGGCGTTCGAGCTTCTCGGCGAGGCTCGGGCTCTCCTCGACCATCATGGGAATCTCCCCTCCGTTGCTCCACGAGTCATAGCACACGCCGTTCGATCCAGCCGAGTTGACGGCGGTGGCCGCGCCAAATCCCGACCCTTCAAGTCGAGATTCCCGATGCACCGGGTACTATTGGCGCATGTCCCAGACCTCGCGTGACCTGCTCGCCGCCGCCCGCCGTACCGTCCGAGAGCTGACCCCGCAGCAGGTGCGGGAGATGCGGGGACGGCTGCTCATCGACGTCCGCGAGCAGGAGGAGTGGGACCAGGGCTACATCCCCGGGGCGATCCACATCAGCAAGGGCTTCATCGAGATGCGGATCGAGGACACCGTCCCCGACCGGTCCACCCCGGTCACGCTGTACTGCGCCGCGGGGGTCCGCTCCCTGCTCGCCGCCCAGATCCTGGGGGAGATGGGCTACACGGACGTCGCCTCGATGTCGGGCGGCTTCGGCGCCTGGAAGCAGGCCGGACACGAGTTCGTCCTCCCGAGGGCGCTCACCTCCGACCAGAAGCTCCGCTACAGCCGGCACCTGCTCATTCCCGAGATCGGTGAGGAGGGGCAGGGCAAGCTGCTCGACGCCCGCGTGCTGCTGATCGGCACCGGTGGCCTGGGCTCGCCCGCCGCGCTCTACCTGGCCGCCGCGGGTGTGGGCACCCTCGGTCTGGTCGACTTCGACACCGTGGACGTGAGCAACCTCCAGCGCCAGGTCCTGCACACCCAGGACCGCATCGGGATGGCCAAGACGGAGTCGGCGAGGATCGCGCTGACCGCGCTCAACCCGGATGTCCGGGTCGTGGAGCACAACGAGGTGCTCAACAGCGAGAGCGCCCCCCGGCTCTTCCGCGACTACGACATCATCGTCAACGGCTGCGACAACTTCCCCACCCGCTACCTGGCCAACGACGTCGCCATCTTCGAGCGCAAGCCTCTGGTCGACGGCGGCATCTTCCGGTTCGAGGGTCAGGTGTCGACCATCCTGCCCTTCGTCTCTCCCTGCTACCGCTGCCGCTACCCGGCGCCGCCGCCTCCCGAGGAGGCCCCCTCGTGCGCCGAGGCGGGGGTGCTCGGGGTGCTGCCCGGCATCGTCGGCGTGCTCCAGGCCACCGAGGTCGTCAAGCTGATCCTGGGGATCGGCGAGCCGCTCGCCGGGCGCCTGCTCCACATCGATGTCCTCGACATGCGCTTCCGTGAGTTCCGGGTGCCCCGCGACCCGGACTGCCCGGTCTGCGGGGAGCACCCGACGATCACCGAGCCGATCGACTACGAGGGCTTCTGCGCGGTGCCGCTGACGGCGCCTGCCGCCGAGTCACGGGCGCTCGCCGCGACCGCCTGACGCCGGCTCAGCCCGGCATGGCTCGGCCGGTGATGCCCGTATGATGCCGGGACGCAGTCCGCACGTCCTGGGGGTCTCTCATGGGTAGCAAGCGCTCCGTCACGGTCGGTCGCAGCAAACTCCTCCTGATAGTGGCGTTCGTCCTCTTCGTCCTCTACGTCATCGGCATCTTCGCCGGCTGGTCCGGCAACCTCGATGCCGCTCTGCCGTGGGCCGCCTTCGCCGTCTGGGTGCTGGCGCTTCTGATCTGATCGCGATCCCGTAGACCGCGACCAGAACGCGCCACGCGCACGGGAGCTCCGCGTCCGAGCAAGCCCCCGCGTCACCTTCCTCGTCACGCCGGGAGGAGGGCTCAGCGGAGCCCGTCCAGGAACCCTCGGAGCGCCGCGCTGAAGGCGGGCGGGTCCTCGAGGTTGGTGAGGTGGCCCACCCCGGGCAGGACCACCAGCTCGCCTCGGGGAAGAGCGGCGGCGACGGCTGCGGCCTCCTCGAGGCTCACGATGGCGTCGTGCTCGCCGTGGATGACCAGCGCCGGCACGGTCACGTCACCGAGCAGCGCGGTGCTGTCCGGCCGGGACGCCATCGCCGCCTGGCAGGCGGCGATCCCGGCAGGACGGCAGCGGCGGATCCGTCCCACCACCGGATCGGCGATGTGGGGCTCGTCCCGCGCTCCGGGGCCGAGCAGTCGCTTGACCATGGGGACGGCGGTCTCCACCCCGTCGCGCAGCGCCAGGTGGGCCATGGTGCGCCGGTTCTCCGCCTGCTCGGGGGTGTCCGATGACGCGCGCGAGGACGCCAGCACGAGCGCGCTCATCCGCTCGGGGGCGGCCCGCAGCAGCGCCAGGGCGATGTAGCCGCCCATGGAGAGACCGACCACCGCCACCTGACCCACGCCGGCCGCGTCCAGGGCCCGCAGGACCGCAAGGGCGCAGCCGTCGATGGTGGCGCTCAGCGGGTCGGCCAGCTCCGGGGACGCCCCGCATCCCCACATGTCCGGTCGCAGGCAGCGGTGGTCCCCCGAGAGCGCCGCGACCTGGTGGTCCCACTGGGACGCATCAAGCGGAAAGGCATGCAGGAAGAGGACGGGCGGCCCCTCGCCGCTGTCGTGGAGGGCGAGTGCCGGCGGTGCGGGGCGATCCCCAGCCGGCTCGGGCTCCGGGTCAGGGGACGAGCCGCCGCCCTCCGTCATCGGCTCAGGCGGTGGTGGAGACCGGCTGGAGCGGGAAGTCCACGTCGAGCGTGGCCTCCTCGATCCGGGTGCGGGCGTGCCGCTCGACGTCGCGCAGCTTGAGGATCTCGGCCGGCGTGATCAGGGTGATGGCGACCCCGCTCCGCCCCGCCCGTCCGGTCCGGCCCACGCGGTGGAGGTAGTCGTCCGGCGTCCCCGGGACGTCGTAGTTGATGACGTGGCTGATGTCGTCGATGTCCAGCCCGCGGGCGGCGACGTTGGTCGCGATCAGCGAGCGCACGTGGGTGGCGACGAAGCGGCGCATCGCCTCGTCGCGCTCCTTCTGGGTGAGGTCGCCGTGGAGGACGCCGATCGTGTACCCCCGCCGCTCGATCTGCACCTGGAGGAGATCGGCGGTGCGCTTGGTCTCCACGAAGATCAGGGCCATGGTGACGTCGGGCTGGTCGAGGATGCGGCAGAGGGTGTCCACCTTGTCGGCCCAGCTGGTGCGCACGTAGAGCTGCCGGACCTCCCCGGGAATCTCGGGCCGGGTGCTGACCTCGACCGTCACCGGCTCGTGCATGTGGCGACCGGCGATCCGCCGCACCCAGTCCGGCATGGTGGCGCTGAAGAGGAGGGTCTGACGCTGCCTCGGGCATTCGCGGAGGATCGCCTCGACGTCGGGGGCGAAGCCCATGTCGAGCATCCGGTCGGCCTCGTCGAGGACCGCGATCCGGATCCCGCTCAGGGAGAGCGAACGGCGCTGCAGGTGGTCGCGGAGCCGGCCCGGGGTCGCCACCACGATGTGGGGATGGTGGCGCAGGCCGTCCATCTGGCGGGCCATGGAATCCCCCCCGTAGATGGCCAGGGAGCGGAGCCTGCCTGAGGACAGCCGTGCCAGGTCGTCGTGGACCTGCACCGCGAGCTCGCGGGTCGGGCAGAGCACCAGCGCCTGCAGGGTGTCCGAATCAGGGTCGAGGCGCTCCACCATCGGGATGCCGAAGGCGGCGGTCTTGCCGCTCCCGGTGTGGGCCTGCCCGATCACGTCCTGCCCCAGCATCGCCGGGGGGATGGCGCCGGTCTGGATCGGGGTGGACTGCGTGAAGCCCAGCTCGGCCACGGTGCGCAGCATCGCCGGGCTCAGACCGAGGCTGTCGAAGCTCTGGGGTGAGTAGAGCGCATCTCGGTCCTCTTCCGCTGCGACAGGAGTGGGTCGGGGTCTGAGGACCGGCGGTCGCCGCGACCGCATCGTACTGGAGGAACGCAAACTTGGTGCCCAGTCTACCCGAGAGACGCCGTTCTGCGACTCCCATGGGCTGGATCGGCACAATTCACGGGCCGGATCGGCACATCGGGATCGAGAATCCGGGCTCGCGGAGGAGCGTCGCAGCCGGGCAGGCCGGCGATCCGGCCCCTCGTTCCGGGGCCCACGGGCCGCGGCGAGGGCCGCGCCGCGAACCGTACGATGGTTCGGATGCCAGCGGTTCTGTGCACGCTGCCGCTACCCGATCCCTTCACGGAGCGGGTCTCGCCGGCGGCGTCGCTGCGGGTGCTGGGCCGGATTCCCGATCACACCGATCTCTGCGCCGCCCTCCACGAGGGCGCGGTCGACGTGCTCTGCCCCCAGCTCGCCGACCGGGTGGACGCCGCCGTCCTCGACGCCGGCCTGCCCACGCTGCGCGGCGTCTGCGTCTACGCGGTCGGCTACAACAACGTCGACGTCGCGGCCGCGACCGAGCGCGGGATCGCGATCGGTCACACCCCGGGGGTGCTCACCGACGCCACCGCCGACCTGACCATGGCCCTGCTCCTGGCGGCCGCGCGCCGCCTGGTGGAGGGCGACGCCGCCCTGCGTGCCGGCGAGTTCCGGGGTTGGGAACCCGGTTACCTGCTCGGCATGGAGCTGAGCGGCGCGCTGCTCGGCATCGTCGGATTCGGCCGCATCGGGCAGGCCGTGGCCCGGCGCGCCCGGGGCTTCGGCATGCGTCTTGCGGCCCATGGCCACCACGGCGTCCAGGTCCCCGACGATCTGGCCGGATCTGTCCAGATCTTCGACGACCTGGGGGCTCTCCTTGCCGAGAGCGACGTCGTCTCTCTGCACATGCCGCTCACTGCCGAGACCCACCACCTGATCGACGAGGAGGCGTTGCGCCGGATGAAGCCGACCGCGATCCTGATCAACGCCGCGCGCGGCCCGGTCGTCGACGAGCACGCCCTGGTCCAGGCGCTGCGCGAGGGCTGGATCGCCGGCTGCGGCCTCGACGTCTACGAGAGCGAGCCCGAGCTGACGCCCGGCCTTGCCGAATGCCGCAACGCCGTGCTCGCCCCGCACCTGGGGAGCGCCACGGTGCGGACCCGTGCGGCGATGGCCGAGCTCACCGCCGCCAACGTTCTGGCGGTGCTGGCGGGGGACCTGCCGGTCCACTGCGTCAACCCCGCGGTCGCGGCGGTGCGCCGGTGATCGGGCGCAGCGCGCCTCCTCCGCTCACCCGGGCGGTGCTCCCCGAGCGGATCGAGATGGTGGTCCTCGACCTCGACGGCACCTGCCTCGACTTCCACCAGCAGCTCCACCCCCGCATCGAGCGGGCGGTCCGCCAGGCGGGGGAGCGGGTGCCCGTGGTCATCGCCACCGGGCGGATGTACCGGTCGGCCCTGCCCTGGGCGCGCCGGCTCGGAGTGCGGGCACCCCTCGCCTGCTACCAGGGCGCCCTGCTCCAGGCGATGCCCGACCCCGACCCCGGCGGCCTCGCCTACGGCCCGGTGATCCACACCGAGGTGCTCGACGCCGACGTCGCCCGCCTGGCGATCGACGTGGCCCGGGAGCACGGTTGGCATCGCCAGGCCTACGTCGACGACACCCTCCTCTGCGAGGAGGACCGGGCCGAGGCGCGCGCCTACGCGCACGTCGGGGCCGTCTCGATCACGTTCGTGGACGACCTGGCGGCCGCGGTCGCGGGCGGGACCGTCAAGGTCGTCTGCGTCATGCTCGACCCCGCCGAGGCGGTGCGCTGCCGGGAGGCCATGACCGCGGCCCTGGGCGACCGGGCCCGGGTGACCCCCTCGCTGCCCCAGTTCCTCGAGATCTCCAGCCCGCATGCCGGCAAGGGGCCGGCGGTGGTGCGGCTCGCCCGCGACCTCGGGGTCGAGCCCTCCCGGGTGGCCGCCATCGGCGACGCCCCCAATGACATCGACATGCTCGAGGCCGTGGGCTTCGGGGTGGCGGTGGAGGGGGCGCTCGAGGAGGTTCTGGAGGTCGCCACCTGCACCTGCCCGCCGCCGGGTCGGGCCGGAGTCGCCGACGTCCTCGTCGCCCTCGGGCTGGCGACGGCGTAGGCACCCGTCGCTCCGACCGCCCGCTACTTGGTGAAGGTCGCCACGTACCCGGTCAGGTAGGTGCCCTCCTGACCCACGTTGAAGTTCATCGTGAGAGACGTCGAGGAGCACGTGTAGGTCGACGCGTCGAAGAAGGGCTCCCCGAGCGGCTTGGTCGCCCCGCCGCCGGGGCTCGCGATCGTGTAGTCGAGGTTGGTCTGGTCGGTCGTGATGTCCGTCTGCCCCTGACCCGATGTCATCGTGAACGTGTCCGTTCCGGTGAACGTGTTGGTGGTGCCCGCATCGGGGATGTCCATGGGGGTCGCGTTCGAGAGATCCAGCACCGTCTTGCCGCCGGATTGGATGGTCATCGTCATGCCGGCGAGACCGGAGGCCTCCCCCGCCAACAGCGTCACGCTGGTCGCCGTCCACGTACCCACGAGGCAGGAGTCAATCGTCGCGACGGCGCCGGATGACGAGCTGGTGGGAGCGGTGGTGGCGGTGGTTCCGCTGCCACAGGCAGCCGCGCCCAGGGGCAGGAGGAGTGCCAGCAGACAACGTCCTCTTACACGTCCCACGCGGCTCCTCCCCCAACGCGACGGTGTCTCTCAGGAACCCGTCACCACGAACTCTATCGCGGTCATGGTCCAGTGTCGATGACGGCGCTGCCCCGCCGGCTACCCCGGGAGCCGTCCCCAGAAGAGGATGCGCTGGAAGGGATAGAGGTACGGCCGGCTCTCGCCAAGGGCGAGCAGGAGCCGGCGCCGGTATTCGTCGACCAGCTCCGCGTACGTCTCGGGGCTCAGCGCCGGCTTGAAGCGGTTCAGCGACGTGCCCTTCATCCACTCCACCACGTCGGCGGTTGAGGCCAACCGGTGCGCGTACACCTGGAGGCGGACGTGCTGGCGCTCGAAGCCCAGCCCGTCGAGCAGCTCCGCGTACCGCTCGGGGCCGAGCACGTTGCTCGCCACAGGGTCGGGCGGCGCGTCCGCGCCCCACCGCTCCGCGGCCAGCTCGCGGAGCACGACGTGCGATGGGTGGCCGGCGTTGGCCGGGACCTGAACCGCGAGCTGGCCCCCGGCGGCGAGTGCCTCGCGCCAGCGCCGGAGCACCGCCGGGTGGTCGGGGACCCACTGCAGGGCGGCATTGCTGAAGATGACATCCACACCGGAGCCGGTCCAGGTCGAGATGTCGCCGCCGGCGAAGCTCACGCCACCGCCCGTGTGGGGCGCGGCCCCGGCCAGCATCGCCTCGGAGAGGTCGATGCCGATCGTGCTCGCCGCCCCGAGATCGCGGTGCAGCGCCGCGGTCAGCCGTCCGTCGCCGCATCCCAGATCGACGACGCGTGGCGAGATCACCGGATCGAGCAGGGCGCGGAGCTCCCAGAACGGACGCTCCCGCTCGTCGGCGAACCGGTTGTACTGCTCCGGGTCCCACACCGGGGTGCCGCCGCCGCTCATCGCGGCCAGGGTATCCGGAAGACCGCGAGGCCGGCGCAGCGAGAGCGGCGTATTCGGCGTTTCGTCCCCTTGACGCGGCCTCCGGGCCCCCCTAAAGTTGTCAGCGTCTTAGCTGCGGCTAACGAGAAGAGCCCACCGCCGCTGGGGTCGCGCGCCCCATCACCCGAGGGGACGGAGAGACGGTGACTGCTGCCCAGGCAACGTGGACGCCCGCATCGGCTCGTCGCGCGATCTCGTCGCGTGGCGTCGTCGCATCACACCTCGACTGAGCGGGGGAGAAGCAGGGGGAGATGAGAACCAAGGAGCTCGCCTCCGGCGAGGACGCTCCGCCCGCGCACTCTCGCCGCCGTCTGAGGACGGCCGCCGCCGCCGCCGCCACCGTGGCGGTCCTGCTGGCCTCCGGTCCGCTGGCGTTGGGCCCGCTCTTCGCGCCGACGACCACGCCTCCGGCCCTGTCGGCCACGGCGATGAGCGCTCTGATCAAGAGCCTCGAGGCCGGCGCCACGACCGCTCAACGAAACGCACCTCACCAGGCCGCGCTCGATGACGCACTGCCGTCCCAGTGCTCCTCATCCGGCGCCACCGTCACGTGCACCTACGGGGAGACCGGGAGCAGCCAGACGCTGACGATCCCGGCGGGGGTCACCAGCATCGACTTCACGGTGTGCGGAGGCGCGGGTGGTGGGTCGGCGCATCCCGTAGGAGCCTGCTTCAGCGGCACACTGCTCCTCCCCGGCTACTCGTTCGACCTGACGATCAATGTCGCCCAATGCGCGGGCTGCGAAAGCGGCCAGGCCCAGACCCCTGGTGGATGGCCGGACGGTGGCTCGGCGGGCGGCGGCAGCAGCGACCTGACCCAGAGCGGCGGCGCCGGCTGCGGCGGCGGCGGCGGGACCCAGCTCGTCATCGGGGGCGTCGTCTTCGTCGAGGCAGGGGGCGCTGGCGGCTGCGGCGGCTATGGAGCCGACGAGAGCCCCAACAACGGCAATCCCGCCTCGACCGGTGCGATCTGCGGCGGCAGCGGCCATCCCTCCAGCACGACCGGGGGCGGCGGGAGCGGCGGCGGCTCCGGAGGGGGCGGCGGGGGTGGTGGCGGCGGCGGCTGGTGCCCCGGTGGCGGCGGTGGCGGCGGCGGCAGCGTCTTCAGTTCGGGTGGTGCCGGCGGCGGCGGCGGCAGCGGCTGCGACACCCTCGGTTGCACGGTCACCGCCGAACCCACCGCCAGCGGCAGCTACGAGGGCTCGGCCAGCGTCTCCTGGCAGCAGATCGCGAGCAACGTCGACCTGACCTCGGACGTGAGCGCCAGCGCCCCGGGGGCTCACTACGGATACGACGCCACCCTCACCGCGACCGTCACCACACCCTCGAACCTGGGCTACACCCCGACCGGCAGCGTCAGCTTCGCCGGCCCCGGGGACACCACGATCTGCTCCAACGTGGCGCTGAACGGCAGCGGTCAGGCGTCCTGCCAGGTCCACCTCGGCGACGGTGGCGGGGTGCTGCCCAACCCCGAGGAGTTCTACGCCTCGTACAGCGGAGACGAGACGGCGGAACCGCAGAGCACCTCCACGAGCCTCTACGTCACCAAGGAACCGACCGACACGACCGCCCTCAGCGCGGTGCTGGAGACATCGGGCGGCACGGACGCGACCTCATGGTCGGATGCCGCGCAGTGGGCGCTGAGCGCAACGGTGTCGGCGACCGACGTGAGCCCGGTGGGGAGCGTGGCCTTCACCTACGATGCGTACCACGGGGCCGACCTGCTCGCCTCGGGCACGGCGTGCTCGTCGACCCTCCCGACCAGTGTCTCGCCGTACTCCGACCTCGACGCCACCGCGTCCTGCACCCTCACCACGCTGATAGCGGGGGCGACGTACGACTTCACGGCCACCTACACCCCCAGCGGCACCGACTACACCAGCACCGCTGCGAGCACCGACTACATCGGCTCGTCGGACAGCGTCGTCTCCTGCACCCCGTCCGGCTGCCAGGTCTTCCAGGCGTCGACCAGCACGTCGATCAGCCTCAAATCCTCGACGGCCACGGTCAGCTACGGGACCACGGTGACCGTCGGCGCCAACGTGAGCGGGCTGCCGGCCTCCGACGCGACGGCGACGCTCACCTACGAGTACCAGGGCGGCAGCGCGGTGGACTGCAACGCCAGCGGCTCGGGTACGGTGGACGTGGCGAGCAATGGCACGGCCCCCAACTGCCAGTTCACCCCCGCGGTGTCCGACACCGCCATCACCGCCGACTTCAACGCCGACGGCTACGCCACCGGCAGCTCCTCGTCGCCGCTGATCCTCTCGGTGAGCAGGGCCGGCACCAGCACAGCGGTGACCGCCGCCGGCGCCGGCGGCTATGACGATGTCGGCGTGCCGGTCACGGTAACCTCCACCGTCACCAACACCTCCAACACCGGTCCTGGCCCCGACGGCACCGTCGCCTTCTTCGAGGACGGCAGTGCCACCGCGATCAGCGGCTGCTCGGCGGTGACGGCGGTTCCGAAGAGCGGCACAGACCCCAACCAGTCGACCGCCACCTGCACGGTGGCCGGCCGGGCCACCACCGGCTCCGACACCTTCACCGCCACCTACTGCCCGTCGGGCGCAAGCGCTGCCGCCTGCGCCGACTGGGTGACCAGCAGCCCGGCGACGGCGGACACCTACGCCACCGGCCCGGACCCGACCACCACCTCGGTCAGCCCGACCGCGACCTCGGAGCGGCCGATCTCCCTGACCGCCGGCGTCGAGCAGAGCGTGGACATCACGGTGGCGCTCACGGCCGGGGTGGTGTCGGCAGGGGGTGACGCCACACCTGCGGGCACGGTCAGCCTGCTCGACAACGGCAGCGCGATCGCGTCCTGCACCGGGTTGACGCTCACGAGCTCCGGCACCTCGGGGACCGCGAGCTGTGACTTCACCCCGCTGGTGGGGACCCTCAACTCCATCGTCGCCGAGTACAGCCCCGACCCCGACACCGGCGCCTCCAGCTCCGACGCGGCCACCGACCCGCTCTACATCCTGGTGGCGGGTGCCTCGACGACGACCACGGTCGACATCGACATCCCGGGCGGCACCGATGTCGCCGGCGGCTCAGCCGCGTTCGGTGTCCCACTCGACCTGGTCGCGACGGTCACCCCGCAGCCTCCGGCGACCGGGACCGTCTCGGAGGGGACGGTCAGCTTCACGGTGGGGTCGACGGCCGCCTGTCAGAACGTCCCGGTCACCGGAGGTCAGGCGGTGTGCGCGCTCACCCCACCGCCGGGCGTGGGCTCGCTGAGCGCCCAGGCCGCCTACGGTGACGCCTCGTCCACGTTCCTCAGCTCGACCTCGACCTCCGTGAGCGTGAACGTCACCGCCGCGACGACCACGACCACCGTCACCGTCGGCGCCGACCCCTCCAACTCCTCCGACGTGCTGGTGACGGCCACGGTCGCCGACTCCTCCTCCGGATCGACGGCCGCCCCCGACGGGACCGTGGGGTTCTCGGGTGGCGCCTCCTGCACGGGGGTGGCCCTGGTGCCGGTGTCCGGCCAGCCCGAGTCGGTGGCGGGCTGCGCGATCTCCGCGCCGGGCGCGGGCAGCACCCCTGCGTTCTCCGCCACCTACACCCCGGCAAGCGACGGCAACTTCACGGGCTCGTCGGGGTCCCTGAGCTACAGTGTGGGCAGCTGCTCCGCCAGCTTCGCGACGCTCTGGAGCGCCGCGGGAGGCTCGGCTCTGAGCCTCGGCCTGGGCTCGCTCGGGTCCACCCTCGACACCTCGACGGCGACCCTGGGGGCGACCAGCGGTCCGTGCACTCCGGACACCTCGATCTCGGTCACCGGGGCGACCCTCTCCCTCTACGGCCAGACCCTCGCCTCCAGCAGCCTCTCGGGCTACGTCGAGGACGCCACCGCCGCGGGGGGCGACCCGCAGCTCTGCCTGGACGGCGGGACCCTCGATTTCCCGAGCGGCTGGCACCTTCCCGGGATCAGCCTGGGGACGTCCAGCAGCAGCAACCAGATCTGCTTCTCGATCACGGCAGCAACCAGCACCTCGATGACGGTGGGGGGCATCTCCGGGGCGCAGCTCCAGGCGACCGGCATCACCCTCCCCTTCGGCAGCCCGGACAGCTCGCTGAGCTACGCCCTCTCTCTCGCCTTCCAGCCGTCGGCACCCTCGGGTTCGTGCAGCCCCAACGCCGACCAGCTGGTGCTCACCTTCGCTCCTGAGGGATCGCTGGGGACGTCGCCCTACCTCGACGCCTCGATCACCCTCAGCGTGGCGAGCGGTGCAGCGAACGCCTGCGGCCAGGTGACGGTGGGCAACCTCTTCACCGGCGGCCCGGTCAGCGGGACCTTCACGGTGAGCACCGGCTCGTCCGGGAGCATCGACGGCAGCCTGACCGTCGACGCCCTCACCGGCTCGCCGATCTCCCCGGCGCCGGGCCTGCAGATCGAGAACGTGGCGTTCACCGTCTCCAGCGGCTCCGGCCTCAGCGTCGCCGCGGAGGCCCTGCTGGGAAGCACCGGCACCACGGTGACCGTCAACCTCTCCGGCGGCTACAGCGCCGGGACCTGGACCCTGTCGCTCAGCGCCGCCACCGGCCTGAGCTGGCATCCCTTCTCGAGCCTCTCCTTCTCCGACCTCACGCTCTCCGGGTCGATCTCGCTCAGCTCGGGGTCGGTCAGCTTCGACATCGAGGGGGGCACGAATCCCTCCGGCAGCACGCCGGGGACGCCGCTGGTCGCCTGGAACCCGATCCCGGGGGTCACCGTCGACCTCAGCTGCATCGCCTTCGCCTACGGGGTGACGCCGACCTGCGGTGCGTCCGGCGCCCCCACCTCGCCTCCCACCGACCCCACCCTGGTCATCGACGGCTACGTCGCCCTGGGGTCGGCCAGCGTCTCGCTGACCGCCGGATTGGTGGGCACTCTCGACCTCCGCCAGGGCACCGCCTCGCTCGCCCTCGACGCCGCCACCACCAGCGCCTCCATCGAGGTGGTGAGCGGGCTGACCCTCAGCCTGGACAGCCTCACCGTGAGCGGCAGCGTGAGCGGTGGGCTGACCGTGACCGGGGCGGCCTCGGCGACCATCCCGGCGCTGGACGCCAGCCCGATCACCGTGACGGTCACCAACGCGTCGGGCGCGCTCGTGATCGCCATCAGCAACATCGACCTGACCACGGCCGGCATCCCGGTGGTCGGCTTCTTCGCCTACACGACCGGGGCCGTCCCCGGCTACGCCACGGGGATGGCCTCGATCGGCACCGCCGGGTCGGTCAACCTCGTCACCGGCTTCAACGCCTTCGCGGTCTACACGCTCCCCAGCGGGGTGGCGGCCGCGCTCAGCGCGGCCGGGTTCAACCTGAGCGCGGGGACCGTCGTCGCCTTCACCGCGACCTGGCAGCCGGGGGGCACTCCCAGCTTCGTGGCGAGCGTCACCCCTCCCACCGGCTTCCCCTTCCTCAGCCTCCCCGACGGCGGCTCGCTGACCTCGATCGTCCTCGCGTTCTCCGCCGACACCCTGACGCTGGACGTTGACGGCACCATCCCGGTGCCGGACCAGACCGCCGCCAGCGTGACCATGGGGCTGACCATCGACACCGCCAACGGCTCCTTCTCGGGAACCGTGACGGTGTCCGGCTTCGAGCTCTTCGGCCAGCTGGTCGGCTTCACCGGCACGCTCTCGCGCTCGGCGTCGGGCACCATCACCGCCGACATTCAGAGCTGCCAGCCCGACGGCAACACCTGCACCCCGGGCGCGATCGCGGGGCCGTTCACGCCCTTCTCCGGGGTGCCGCTCACGCTCACCGACGTCTCCTTCAGCCTCGGCACGTCCGGCATCTCGGTGAGCGGGACCGCCACCGTCCAGGGGCTGGGCAGCCTCGCGGTGTCGGGCACCCTCACGTCGCTGCAGACCTGGGCGCTCACCGTGACCGCCACCCAGGCGCAGTCCTGGACCCCGGCCCCCAGCGTCACCATCGACGCGAGCCTCTCGGGCACGCTGACCGACACCGCCGGGGTGGTGAGCTTCGTGCTCTCGGCGACGGGGGCTGGCGGCCACAGCCTCTTCACCCTCAGCGTCAGCGGGGTGACGGTCACCGTCACCTCGTTGCAGCTCGGCAACGGGACGCCTCCCACGGGGTGCAGCGTCACCACGGCCGGCGACCTCTGGCTCTGTGTCAGCGGCTCGCTGAGCCTCTCGCTGGCAGCGGTCTCGGGCTCGGTGGCCGTCACCGGCAGCTTCGACCTGACCTCGGACGCCCTCCAACTCACGGCGACCCTGCCCGCCCTCGACTTCACGAGCCCGGACGGCAATGTGCGCCTGGACGGGCCGACCGTGACCCTCAGCGAGTCGGCGGGCAGCTACCGATTAACCGCAACCGTGCCCATCAGCGCCACCATGCCCGGCGGCGGCACGTTCAGCGCCACCGTGACCCTGACCTTCGAGTCGGGGGGCACCTTCGTTGCCGGAGTCGAGGCCAACCTCTCCCAGTGGCTGGGCTCCACCGGCGACACCGTCTACCTCTACTACGCCAGCGCGCCGGTCACCGGCTTCGCCACCGGCGACCCCGCGATCGGATCCATCAACCTCGCGGAGGGCCTGAGCTTCGCGCTCACGTTGGAGATCCCCGAGTCGGTGGCCTCGGCGCTCAGCCGGTGGGTGAGCATCCCCACCGGAACCGACCTCATCGCCATCGGCACCATCAACTTCGCCGCCGACGTCTTCACGTTCAAGATCGAGATCAACGCCCTGGCCGCGGGTGGGATCACGCTCTTCTCCAGCGGGGGCACGTCGCTCGTGCTCGACGACGGCTACCTGAAGATCCAGATCGGCGGCGGCGCGACCGAGTTCGGGATCGGGTTGGACGCCACCCTCAACGTTCCCTCCCCGGGGTCGGACGGCGGCCCCTCCTCGGTCCCCATCTCCGGCGAGCTGGACGTCAGCACCCAGGCGATCACGGTGAGCCTCTCCCTGGGTGACTGCGCCACCGGCACCGCCGGCTGGGTCAATGCCTTCGGGATCAGCGGGCTCACCGTCGAATGCGCCGACCTGCAGGGCGGGATCACCTTCGAGGGGATCCCCACCATCGGGCTCGACGGCACCATCACCTCGCTGCCCTCGACGCTCGCCAGCGTGCTCGGCTATCAGGACGGGGCGCCGATCACCTTCGCCTTCAACCTCGACCCCTTCCTGCTCGACCTCTCGATCGGCAGCGAGAACTCCAGCACGCCGGCGCTGGAGCCGCTCGAGTACTTCGGCCAGGGCAGCCTGCTCGAGGTCTATTACGCCGACCTCTACATCGCCCCCACCTCGGTGACGGTGGGCCAGACCACCTACCCCGCCGGCTTCGGCCTCAACTTCCAGGCGAGCATAGAGGGGGTGCAGATCAGCGTCCTTGCCGACATCGGCCTCTCGCCGCCCAGCTTCAGCTTCACCGGCACGATGTCCCAGGTCAACATCGGCTCGCTCTCGATCGGTCCGGTGCTGTTGACCATCGACGCCTCGCCCAGCAACTTCGAGTTCCAGTTCCAGGGGACCCTCTCCCTGGGTCCCGGCTCCACCGACTTCGGCCCCGCCGTCTCGGTGGGCGGGTCGCTCTCGGCCACCGCCCAGATCGAGATCAGCACCAGCGGGGTCTCCGCCTACATCTGGGGCAGCATCGCGGTCCAGCTCGGCGCCTACCTGGCCCAGTCCACCTGCTACTGGGAGGACGTCGTCCCCTATCCCTGCAACTTCCAATGGGAGTACACGAACCTCTCCTTCACCCTGGGCAAGACGGGGTTCTCGATCTCGAGCAGCGGGATCACCCTGGAGGCCGACGGCTACTCCTTCACCTTCGACTGGGACGGCAGCGTGTCGGTCTCCGACGGCTACGTGGTTCCCGGCTCGGGATCGGGGGTGACGCTCGCAGCTCCGGTGCACTCCTCGGGTGGCTCGGGGCCCCCCGCCTCTTCACCGGCAGCCGGCGGTGGCGCGCGGCTCTTCGATGACCTGAGCTCGTCCAACTCGACGCCGATGCCGGGTCCGGGACCCGTGATCGTCGGCCCCGCGCCGAGCGCCCCCGGTCCGAGTGGCGCGTGGCAGACGACGGCCTCCCTGCCCGAGGCCCAGGCATACGCCGCCTCCGCTCTGCTCGACAACGGCGAGGTCCTGGTGGCGGGCGGCCTGGGGGTGGACGGCCTGCCGACCACCTCGGCTGCGGTGTACGACCCGGCGACGGGAGCCTGGTCACCTGCCTCGCCGATGAGCATTCCCAGGATCGGCGCGTCCGCCGTGGTGCTGAACGGCGGTGACGTGCTGGTGGCGGGCGGCCTCGGCACCGGCGGCACACCCCTGGACTCCGCCGAGATCTTCGACCCCGGCTCGGACTCCTGGACCACGGTCGCCCCCCTACCCGGCGGCCGCGGCTTCGCCGGCGCGGCGCTGCTCCCCGACGGCAGCGTGCTGCTGGCGGGCGGGGTGGGCAGCGGGCACGCCTCGCTCGCCAGCGCGGTGGAGTACGACCCCTCCACCGGTACCTGGACCCCGGCGGCTCCGATGAGCACCGCCCGAGCCTTCGCCGCGTCGGTGGCTCTGCCCACCGGCCAGGTGCTGATGGCGGGAGGGATGGGCAGCGCGGGACCGCTCGCCTCCGCCGAGGTCTTCGACCCCTCGACCGGCGCCTGGAACCTGGCCGGGGAGATGTCCCTGCCCCGCTACATGGCCCAGGCGGTGGTGCTCGCCGGTGGCGATGTCCTGATCGCCGGTGACGGACCCGATGCCGACCTCTACGACCCGCTGACCGGGGTCTGGAGCATCACCGAGTCGCTGGACGCGCCCGTGGGAGTGTTCCCCGGCCTGGTCGACCTTCCTGACGGTGATGCCCTCGCCCTGGGTGGTGACGTCGACGGCACCGCTGTCTCCAGTGCCGAGACGTACGACCTCACCTCGAACCAGTGGACGGCGGCGGCCCCGATGTCCTCCGCGCGCCTCGCTGCCGCCGTGATCGGCCTGCCCGGTGGGGCGGTGCTGGTGGCGGGCGGCGCCGGGGGGTCGCTGACCACCGGCCACATCGACGTGGTGCCGGAGGCGAGCGCCCAGATCTACGCGCCGCCCACGTATCGATCGGTGCACGTGGCGGTCACCTCCCCCGTGCCGCCCCCGGGATCACCCTGGCTCTGGGTCGGCATCGGCGCGGGGGGAGGCCTCGTGCTCGTCCTCGGAGCGCTGGAGATCCTCCGCCGCCGGTCGATCGGGCACGGGCTGGCCTGAGCCCTCCACCCACGGGTTTCCGGGTGCGCCCCGGACGGCCCCGCGGGCGAGCCGCTCGGGGAGGGCACCCGGCCCCACACACACCCCTTTCGGACATAGAAGTCCGAAACCTGCTTGGAGGCCCACCCCCTCGGGGCCCACCAGCGAAAGGGGTCTCGGGGGAAGGGGTTGTGGCGGAGGGGTCGCGGCGGAAGGGGTCGCGGCGGAAGGGGTCGCGGCGGAAGGGGTTGCGGCGGAGGAGTTGCGGCGGCGGGTTTGCCAGAGGTGGCCGGCCGCGGGATTGACGGGCGCCGCCGCGGCGCGGGCCTCCCGGCTCGTTCGGCTACCGGCGCATCCCGAGGAGTCTCAACCCACCGCTGAACTAGCCGACGACGACCATCTCCGACTCCTCCTCCTCCTTGGCGAGCTCGCCCGCCGTCTCCGTGGGCTGCCGGACGGAGCCCCGCAGGGGCAGCTCCCGGAGCAGCAGGGTCGCGAGGAGGGCGAGCACGGCGCCGGCCAGGGCGACCCAGAAGACGTTGCCGAGCGCGAGCGACATGGCGTCGTGCAGAGCGCTGACGATCTGGCCGAGATAGGGCTGGATGGCGGGCCGCTGGGCGGCGGGCACGGCCGCGAGGATGGTCTGGCCGAGGTTGCCCACCGAGGCGATGTTGTTCTCGGTGAAGGTGCCGCTCGCTGCGAAGTGCGAGGTGAGCTGGCTGGGGAGATGGGCGGCGCTCAGCTGCTTGGGCAGATCGCTGGTGAGGCTCTGGCTGAAGATGGTGCCCGCCACGGCGAGGCCCACCACGCCGCCGACCTGACGGAGAAAGGTGAGGGTGCTGGTCGCCGTGCCCAGCCGCTCCGGGGGGGCCGCGTTCTGGATGACCACGGTGAAGACGGACATCGAGGGCCCGATGCCGAGACCGGTCAGCGCCAGCCAGATCCAGAGCGTGGCCGTCGAGGTGGTCGGGCTGAGGTGGGTGAGCAGGAAGCTGCCCACGCAGAGGACGGCGAGCCCGATGACGAGGAGGAGCTTGTAGCGGCCGGTCTTGGTCAGGTAGAACCCCGCGCCCACACTGGTGGCGATCAGGCCGACCAGCAGCGGCCACATCGAGTAGCCGGAGACGGTCGCGCTCACCCCCTTGACCACCTGGAAGTAGAGGGGGATGAAGATGACGGCCGCGAACATGGCGCAGGCGACCATGAAGACCGCCACGTTGGTGGCGGCGAGGGTCCGGGTGGAGAAGAGGTCGAGCGGGATGATCGGATGCTGTGCCCGCGCCTCGTTGACGATGAAGAGGGCCATGAGCGCCAGCCCGAGCACGATCAGCCCCCCCACCCGCCAGTCGGTCCAGGCGTAGAGGCTGCCGCTCCCGCTGGTGATCCCCTTGAAGGTGAGCCCGATCAGGATGGGCACCACGCCGACCGTGAAGATGGCGATCCCCGAGTAGTCGAGGTCGCGGAGCCGGGCTGCAGTGCTCCTGAGGTTGGGCAGGCGGGTGGCGATCGCGTAGAGGGCGACGATCCCCACCGGGATGTTGACGTAGAAGATCCAGTGCCAGCTGATGTCGTCGGTGATGATCCCGCCCAGCAGGGGGCCGACGATGAAGCTCATCCCGAAGACGGCGCCGAACAGCCCCTGGTAGCGGCCCCGCTCACGGGGCGTGTAGAGGTCGCCGATCACCGCCAGGGAGATCGGGAAGAGCGCCCCGGCGCCGCACCCCTGGAGGGCACGGAAGACGATCAGCTCGCCCATGCTCTGGGAGAGCCCGGAGAGGGCCGACCCGGCCAGGAAGATGACGATGCCCACGATCAGCATCCGCTGCCGTCCGAAGACGTCGCCGAGCTTGCCGTAGATGGGGACGGTGATCGTGCTGGTCAGCAGGTAGGCGGTGACCACCCAGGTGTAGAGGTCACTGCCCTTGAGGTCGCTGACGATGCGAGGCAGGGCGACCCCCACGATGGTCTGGTCCAGGGCTCCCAGGAAGAGGCCCAGGAGGACCGCGACCATGATGATCAGCTTCTCTCGGTGGGGAAGGTCGAGGGTGGCGTGCTCGGTCCTTCCGGGCAGGGGCTGTTGGACGTGCTCAGACACGTGGCATCTCCTGGGTGTGGGCTCCGCCTCCTAGTTTGCTACGTCGGCCCGCGAGCGCCGCTCCCTCGGCGCCCCGCCCTGGAGCACGCGCCATGGCGGCTACACTTGCGCCGATGAGGTCGCCCACCCCAAAGGCGCCACCGGGTGGCGAGGCGGCGACTCGGGCCACCCTCCGCGTCGCCGGGCTCCGCGCCACCCCGCAGCGGGTCGCCGTTCTCGCCCTTGCGGCCCGGGCCGGCGGCGTCCACCTGAGCGCCGAGGACGTCTGGCAGCGGCTGCACCAGGGAGGCGGGGAGCTGGACCGCTCCACCGTCTACCGCGTGCTCGCCGACCTCACCGGGGCGGGACTCCTGGAGCAGGTGGAGCTGGGCGACGGGATCGCCCGCTTCGAGATCCAGGAGGTGGCCCACCACCACGCCGTCTGCACCCGCTGCGGCGCCACCGCGGACGTCGACGTCGAGGCGGTCAACGCGCTCGCCGCCCGGCTCCGCCGGGAGACCGGCTTCGTCCTCGGTCAGCATCCCCTCCTCCTTCCCGGCCTCTGCGCCGCCTGCGCCGCCCCTCGGGAGTAGGCGCAGTACTCTCGGGGAGCCATCCCCGGGCTTCGACACCCCCGCGATTCGCGTCATGCCGGGGGCGATCTGTGACCCCTCGGTCGCAGGCCCGGAACGGCGGCCGCCTTATCGTCAGGGCGTCGCCGTGCCCTCCGGTCCCCTCCGGCGGGCGGTTCCCCGGGGTGTCCACTGTGCTGCTCGGTCAAGGAATCTCCCATCCGTCGACGTTCGGCGGAGCCAGGGAACGGGGTCGCGGGCGAGCAGAGGACGAGCGCCGGGCGGCGTCCGCCAAGCGGCCTGCGGGCGGCGCCGCGACCCCGGCTCACCGTCAGTTCAACCTGACCCTGATGAGCGGCGACGAGCTGGAGCGCCACCTCTGTGACCTCTTCGGCCGCCACGGCTACACGGTGTGGCCGGTGCCCAGCCGCGGCGACGTGGGCGCAGCGCTGCTCGTCTGCCGTGGCGACCAGGGGATCGTCGTCCAGGTCAAGCGCTGGAACGCTCCTCTCGGCCCCGAGGTGGTCCGTGCACTCCTGCTCGCGATCCAGCAGCACGCCGCCACCCTGGGCAGGCTCGGCTGCGCCCAGATCGGCGGCATGATCGTGACCACGGTCGACTTCCGGGAAGAGACGCGCCAGCTCGCCGCCTCGTCCGGAGTGCTGCTCTGGAACCGCCAGGAGCTCGACGCCCAGCTGGCCGCCCATTTCGCCCGAACCGGCGCGGGCTAACCGCCGGCGCCGATCCGGTCGGGCGACGGCTCCGTCATCGCCTCGGGGTCGAGCAGCTCGTCCAGCTCCTCGTCGGTGAGCGCGGTCTGCTCGCGGGCCACCTCGCGCACGGTGCGCCCGCTCGCGAAGGCCTCCTTGGCGATCCGGGCCGCGCTGTCGTAGCCGATCCGCGGTGCCAGCCCGGTGCACGTCATCAGGCCCTGCTCGACCAGCCGCGGTCCGTTGCCGGTGGCGGTGATGCCGTCGACCGCCCTGGTCGCGAAGTTGACACTCGCACTGGCCAGGATCGCGATCGACTCGAGAAGACCGTGAGCTGCCACCGGCATCATCACGTTGAGCTCGAGCAGCGAGCCGGCCGCCCCCGCGAAGGCGACGGTGGCGTCATTGCCGATCACCTGCGCCGCGACCATGGTGAGCGACTCCGCGATGACCGGATTGACCTTCCCCGGCATGATCGACGAGCCCGGCTGCACCTCGGGCAGGGCGATCTCGGCGATCCCCGCGCGCGGCCCGCAGGCGAGCAGTCGAATGTCGGCGGCGATCGCGTAGAGCGAGACCGCCGCACCGCGCAGCGCCCCGTGGGCGGCGACCACCCCGTCCAGGGTGCCCTGGGCCTGGAAGTGGTTGTCGGTCTCCCGGAGGGGAAGGCCGAGGTCGCCGGCGAGGCCGGCGATGACCCGGGCCGCGAACTCGGGGTGGCTGTTGACACCGGTGCCGACGGCGGTCCCTCCCAGGGCCAGCTCGCACAGCTCGTCCAGGGCCTGGGCGCAGCGCCGCCGCGCCCGCTGCACCTGGCCGGCCCAGCCCAGGAACTCCTGGCCCAGCCGGATGGGGGTCGCGTCCTGGAGGTGGGTGCGGCCGGTCTTCACGACCGGCCACAGCTCCTGGCTGCGCGCGCGCAGCGAGCTCTCCAGGATGTCGAGGGCGGGGAGGAGGTCGCGCGCGATGGTCACCGCGCCGGCCACGTGGATCGCGGTGGGGATCACGTCATTGGACGACTGGCAGAGGTTGACGTGGTCGTTGGGGTGCACCGGGTCGCGCGTCCCCAGGGTCCCGCCGAGGAGCTCGATCGCCCGGTTGCCGATGACCTCGTTCGCGTTCATGTTGGTGGAGGTACCGCTGCCCGTCTGGAAGACGTCGATCACGAACTGGTCGTCGAACCTGCCCTCGGCCACCTCCTGGGCGGCGGCGGCGATGGCGCCGCCACGGCGGGCATCGAGAAGCCCCAGCTCGACGTTGACCCGCGCCGCCTGCCCCTTGATCAGCCCCAGAGCGCGGAGGAAGTCGCGGGGAGGCCGGAGCGGGCTGATCGGAAAGTTGAGCTTGGCCCGCATGGTGCTGGCGCCGTAGTAGGCGCCGGAGGGGACCTCCATCTCTCCCATGGAGTCGCGCTCGCTGCGAAAGGGGGGCGCGGCGCCGGCGTCCATCAGCGCTTCTCGGCCTTGGGGATGATCATCTCGAACTCGGCCCCCTTGCCCGGCTCGGAACGTGCCGTCACGCTGCCACCGTGACGCTCGGCGACGGTCTTGACGATGTAGAGGCCGAGACCGCTGCCGGGGACCTTGCGGTGCCGCTCCGCGGCCGACCGGTAGTACTTCTCGAAGAGCTTGGTGGCGTCCTCGGGGGCGAACCCGGGTCCCTCGTCGCGCACGGCGAAGTGCACCTGCTGATCCTGCTCCCAACCCCGGACCGTGATCGTCGATCCGTTGGGGGCGTGCTTCACCGCGTTGCCCAGGATGTTGGTGAGCGCCAGGGTCAGGCGGCGGCGGTCGCCCCGGAAGGCGACGTCCGGCGCCACCTCCTGGACCAGCGCGCAGTCGCGCAGCTTGGCCTCCATCGCCACCGTCTCCACGGCGCCGGCGATCAGGTCGGCGAGCCCCGTCGGCTCGATGGTCAGCTTGTCCTCGGGGTCCTCCAGGCGGGACAGCTCGGACAGCGCATTGACCATGCGCACCATCATCTCGGTGCTCGCGGTGATCCCCTCGATGGCGACGGTGGCGCTATCGGGCATCTGACCGAGCATTCCGGTGGAGAGGAGCTGGCCGTAGCTGTTGAGGATGGTGAGCGGCCGGCGCAGCTCGTGCATGGTGATGGAGAGGGAGGTCCCCCGCGCGCTGCTCGCCGTGTTCATGGACGAGTTCTGCTGCGCCAGCCGGCGCGCCACGGTGACGCTCAGGCGCGTGGCCACCACCGCCAGGTCCTCGGCCGCGTCCAGGGCGAGGGAGAGCTGGGACGCGGTGTCGAGCCCGGCCTCGACCGCGACCCTGGCGGTCGCGGGTCGGAGCGCTGCGAGGTGGAGCAGCGCTCTCTCCAGATGCTGGTCGAGCTCGAACGCCCTGTCGAAGTCGACCTCATAGAAGGCCATCAGCGGGCCGAGATCGTCGGCGGAGAGGGCCACCAGGACTGCGCTCAGGAACTGACGCGGACCGCGGCTGCCGGCCGACGCCCCCTGCTCGGGCGCGCTGCCCTGGAGCTGAGCCCAGATCTCGGCGACACGCTCGGAGTGAGCGGCGAGGAAGTCGGCGAGCTGCCCGGTCATGCCCCGCCGAGTGTACACGCGACCACAGCGATCGGCTCTGATGGTCAGGATGAAAGGCTTTGCGTCTCTGGCTGTCCGGAGTGGCGCAGCAGCGCCTCAAAACGCTCCGTCGGCACCGGCGGGCTGATGAGGTAGCCCTGGAGAAGATCGCATCCGTTGTGGCGCAGGAAGGCCAGCTGCTCGGGTGTCTCGACCCCCTCCGCGGTGACCGCCAGACCGAGCCGGTGGGCAAGACCGATCATCGCCGCCACCAGCGGTGCGTCGTCGTGCTCGTTCCTGATCTCGCTGATGAACGAGCGGTCGATCTTGAGCCGGTCGACGGGAAGGCTCGCCAGCTTGCTGAGGCTCGAGTAGCCGGTGCCAAAGTCGTCGATGGCCACCCTGATCCCGGCGGCGCGGAGCCGGTGCAGCTCGTCGAGCGCCTCCTGCGGCTGAGCGACGGCCGAGCTCTCGGTGATCTCGATCTCCAGGTGGGTGCGGGAGAAGCGGGTCACAAGCAGGGCGGCCGAGATCCTATCCACCAGGTCGCCGCGACCCAGATCGCGACCCGACACGTTGACCGCGAGCAGCAGCTCGGGGAGCCCCGCGTCACGCCACGCGGCCGCCTGGGCGCAGGCCGCGCGCAGCACCCAGGTGTCGATGGCGCTGATCAGGCCGGTCTCCTCCGCCAGAGGGATGAAGGCATCCGGTGGCACCAGGCCACGGGTGGGGTGCTGCCAGCGCACCAGGGCCTCGCAGCCCACGATCCTCGAGCTCTGTGCGGACACCACCGGCTGCAGGTAGAGGCGCAGCTCACCGCGCTCGACCGCGAGGCGCAGGTCCTGCTCCAGGCGGAGTCGCTCCTCCGCCATCGTGTGCATCCCAGGTACGAAGAGCTCCACCCTGCCCCTGCCCCCAGCCTTGGCCGCGTGCATGGCCAGCTCGGCATCGCGGAGCAGTTCGGCAGGAGGCGTCCTCGCCGATTCCGGTATCGCGATACCGATGCTGATGCCGACCACCAGGCTGCCGCCGAGGAAGTCCAGGGGGGACCGGAAGGACTCATCCAGGCGCTCCGCCGCCTGCAGCGCGCCGCTGACGCCGTCCACCTCCTCGAGGAGGGCGGCGAACTCGTCACCGCCGAGCCGGCCGACCGTGTCGCCAGGCCTGATCGCGGTCTGCACCCTCGCGGCGGCCGCCTGGATGAGGGAGTCGCCGGCGGCGTGGCCCATGCTGTCGTTGACATCCTTGAAGTGGTCCAGCCCGATGACCAGGACGGCGACGGTGCGATGGTGGCGGCGCATCCGGGCCAGGGCGTGGGCCAGCCTCTCCTCCAGCAGGGCGCGATTGGCGCCGCCGGTGAGGGGGTCGCGGAACGCGCCCTCGCGGAGCTGGGCCTCCAGTCGATTGCGCTCGGTGACGTCGTTGACGATGGAGAGGACCGCCGGGCGCCCGTCGAACTCCTGCTGGACCGCGGTCACCTCGACGTCGATCAGCCGCCCGTCGCGGAGCCGGTGGCGTGCCTTGTACGTCGTCTTGCCGGCGCGCGCCCCGTGGAAGTCGATCGCCAGGTGGGAGCCGTCGTGTCGGAGGTCGGTGATGCTGAGCGTGGCGAACTCCTCAGCGGAGTAGCCGTACCTGACCACGGCGGCATCGTTGACGGCGAGGAAGCGGTGCGTCTCGGCGTCGAGCACCCACATCGGCAGCGGGCTCTCCATGAACATCCGGCGGTAGCGGGTCTCGCTGGCGGCGAGCGCACCGCCGCTGTCGGCGACGATCTGCCGGAGCTCGGCGATGACCCGCGCCCCCACTGCCGCCGCCGTGACCGCGTCCGCGACGTCGTACAGGGCGTCCACCTGCTCCTCGTCGAAGGCCTGGGCTCGCCCGGAGAGCGCCGACACCGCCCCCAGCCGGACACCCAGGTGGAGAAGCGGGATCGTGACCAGGGAGCGCGCCCGAAGGTGGCGGCAGGCGGGGCGGTCCACGCGGATGTCGACCTCGCTGTCGGCGCAGATCCGGGCGGTGTTGCCAGGGGGGTGACGCCACACCGTCTCCGAGAGAGAGGCGCCCCGGGCGCCTCGGAGGGCGCCGGTTGGGACCTGCCCCCATTGGAGCGTGCCCTCGGCGGCGGCGATCTCGACGACCGCACCCTCCGCGCCGGAGGCGGCGAGGATGCGTTCCACGGCGCGGAGCGCGACGGCCTCCAGGCTCGCCGCCGAGTCCAGGATCTCGGTGGGGAAGGAGATGAGGTCCGGGATCGGGCGAGTGGCCCGCGTTCGTCCCACCCGCCGCCGGTCGTCGGCCGCGGTCCCGGGCGGTCGAAGCGGAACGCTCGCCCCCATGTGTTAGCCGACGCTAAAGCTGGGCCCGCCCGGGGTGTCTCACCTACCGTCACGAAGCCGTGACGGACCTCGCCGGAGCCGGTGACGCGCGTCCTCGAGGTCCGGCGAGGGGTCGCCGCCGGTCAGCCGCGGCCCGGTCCCGCCCTGGCGAGCCTCACTCCCGCGCCGGCTCGTAGAAGACCATCTGGTTGGCCTGGAAGTGGAGGTCGATCTTGGTGGTCGGCCCGTTGCGGTTCTTCTCCACCAACAGCTCGGTCACCGAGCGGTCGATGTCGTCCTTGTGCATGCCGGGGCGATAGAGGAAGAGGACGACGTCCGCGTCCTGCTCAATTGAGTTATGGACCATAATGTCATTTACTATGAAATTGTGCAGGCCGTCGACCGTGATGTCAAACACGTCCTCCGTGCCGTCGGGGTCGATGGTCGAGATCGCATCCCAGTAGACGTCGCTCTCGGCGAGCCGGAAGAGCTCCTCGCTGCGCACGACCTCGGCGACCTGCGTGGCGCGGGCGCGGCTCATCCCATGGGCGTACATAGCGGCTCCGTTGTACGCGGTCCCAAGTGCGTCTTGAAGAGTGCGGCCACTGATCGCGGCGACGCGCGTCGCCGGCTGGACGATCGTCGTCCCAGCTGCTGATGGGATGACATCGCGGTTCGGGTTCCTCACCGTTCGGTCCAGCCGGTCGGCGATCCGGGCGATGTGGTCGCCGGCCCCGGGGCGGAGACCCCCGACAAGGGCGATGAAACGAAGCAGCTCGTCACCTCCCGAGATGCCGACGTGATACTGATCGCGGCCCTTGCCGCTCTGGCTGACGCGTCGTATGTGCGAGGAGATATTGAGCTGCAGGAGCAGCGAGTGGACGGCGAAGCCGAGCTGCGGGCTGCTCGTCGCGTAGTAGACGCCGGGAGCTGCGGTGAGGTCCTCGGACATGTGGATGCAGCCGTCGGTCGCCCACAGGTGGCGCAGGAAGGTGCCGATGCCGCTCACGGTCTGTCCGAAGACGGCATCCGGCACCCGCCTCTCGTACGAGCGCAGGCCGAAGATGCCGAGCCCGTCCAGCCAGGCGGCGACGGGGTTCCGGCGGCCGTGGGTTAGGCGTTGCGCCGACGTCAGGTACACCTGGTACCGGCTGCGTTCCGCGCTGATCCGCGGGGCCACTCCGTCGCCGAACACCCCGGTGGCGAGGCCGGCGACCAGCTCCGCCAGCTCGCGGTCCTTGGACGTGTACTGGATGACGTGGCGGGGAAGGGTGCAGCCGTCGCCGATGAGGTGTCCGAGGAGGGCGAGCTCCTCGTCGCTCATGCTGGCGTGGTCCCCGCTGGGCAGCCAGCGCGGGGTTGCCAGGTGGTCGCCCGGGGCCAGCTCGTCGAGGCGCCGCCAGCCCGCCACGGTGAGGAACCGGTGGTTGGCCGAGGCCCGGATGGTGCGCCCCGACCGCAGCGAGAGGCGGAAGACGGGTTTGACCCCGGAGTGGAAGGCGCGGACCGCCCGCCGCCGCTCCAGCCGCCAGGTCTCTGGGTTGAGCGCCAGGACCTCGAAATCGGTCCGCCCCACCAGGTCGCGGATGGGGACGGGACGGCTCTCGCCGGCGAGCCACACCAGGCTCTCCCCGGTGAGGCACCCCGAGTCCCGCAGGTCGCTCAGCTGCGGCTTGCGGTTCTCGCGGCGCTCCGACTCGCGGGAGAGCTGGGAGAGCGCCAGCACCGGGATGGAGAGCTCCTTCGCGATCGTCTTGAGCCCGCTGGAGATCTCCGACACCTCCTGGACGCGCGAGTCCTGGCGTCCGCCGCGCATCAGCTGCAGGTAGTCGACGACCACCAGGTCGACGCCCTGCTGCGCCTTCATCCGCCGGGCGCGGGCCCGCAGCTCGCTGATGGGAAGGGCCGGCGTGTCGTCGATCCAGATGTTGGCCTGGGAGAGCCGGTCCATCGCTCCCGCGATGCGCTCGAAGGCGTGGGCGTCGGCCTGGCCGGTGCTGATCAGGTAGGCGTCGACCTTGGCCTCGCTGCAGATGAGCCGCTGCACCAGCGCCTGCTTGCTCATCTCGAGGGAGAAGATCACCACCTTCCGCTCCGCCAGCACCGCGGCGTTGCGCGCGATGTTGAGGGCGAAGGACGTCTTGCCCACCGCCGGCCTGGCGGCCAGAACGATCAGCTCGCCGGGCTGCAGACCCTGGGTCACCGCATCCAGCCGGCTGTAGTTGGTGGGCACGCCGTGGACGATCTGGCGACTCTGGGCGCGCCGCTCCATCAGCTCCCAGGTCTCGGTGAGCATCTGGGCGATGTGGCTGATCTCCAGGCTGCGCCGGGAGTCGGCGATCGAGAAGATGCGCCGCTCGGCGGTGTCGAGGATGTCCTCGGTTCGCTGGCCGGAGTCGAAGCCGAGCTGGGCCATCTCCCCGGCGGCGGCGATCAGGCGGCGGCGCAGGGAGTGATCGACGACGATCTGCGCGTAATGCCGCACCGAGGCCGCGGTGGGCATCTTCTGGCTCAGCTCGGCCAGGTACTCGATGCCGCCGCTCCGGGCCAGGGTGCCGTCGCGCTCCAGCTGCGACTTGAGGGTCAGCACGTCGACGGGCTCGCCGCGGTCGGAGAGGGCGAGCGCCGCCCGGAAGAGGTGGCCGTTGCGCTCCGCGTAGAAGTCGCCGGGGTCGAGCAGGTCCCGGACCACGTTGATGGACTCGGCGTCGATGAGCAGGCAGCCCAGCACCGCCTGCTCCGCATCGAGGTCGTGGGGCAGGACGCGGCCCGACGGCATCGCCGGCCCCCCGTTCGCCGACCCCCGCAGCTCCTGCGGAGGCATGCTCACTTGGCGGCGACGACGACCCGGAGCGTCTCGGTGACCTCGGGGTGGAGCTCGATCTCGACCTCGTGCGGGCCGAGCGACTTGATGGGCGGCTCCACCGCGATCTTGCGCTTGTCGATCTCGAGACCCGCCTCGCGCTTGAGCTGCTGAGCGATGTCGGCGTTGGTCACCGAGCCGAACAGGCGTCCCGCCTCACCGGTCTTGGCGTAGATGGTGACGGTGAGCTTGCGCAGACGCGCGCTGACTTCCTTGGCGTCGCGCAGCGCCTTCTCGGCGCGCCGGCGGGTGGCCTCCTCGCGCTGCTTGATCTGCTCCACCATCCTGTCGTCGGCGGCCACGGCCAGCTTGTGGGGAAGCAGGTGGTTGCGCGCGTAGCCGGGAGCGACCTCCTTGACCTCGCCCGCCCGGGCCGTCCCCGGAACCTCCTTGAGGAACAGCACCTTCATGCGACCGCACCCCTCCGCTCCCGCGCCCGTCCGGCGCCCTTCGTCTCCAGAACGTCGTCGTGTTCGGCGATCGCGTCCACACCCGCGCCCCGCCCCAGCCTCGGACGCAGCCAGTGCCCGACCAGCAGCGCCACCCGCTCGCCGGCCTCCACGTCCTCGTCGAACCGGCTCCGGTGCTCGGCGATCAGCCGCTCCTGCTCGGCCACGACCTCGGCCGGGCACACGGCGATGAACAGCCGGAGCGCCAGCATGGTGAGGGCGAGCACGTCCAGCTCACCGACCAGCGGGATCACCTCCGGCAGGTCGACGACCGGGTTGACCACCAGCCCGATCGCGGCGATGACGCCGGCCTTGGGGGCGATCGGCACGCGCGGATCGCGGACCAGGCAGTAGGCGAGCCGGATCTGACGGGGCAGGTCGTGGAAGAGGTTCTTGAACCAGCGCAGCCTGTCGAACATGGGGGACCGATTCTACGCGCCGCCCGGCCCCGAGCCGGAGACAGCCGGCTGGGGGATGATGGCGACCGCATGGAGGTGGATGTCCAGCGCGCGGCTTCCGGCGACGGCGAGGAATTCGTCGAGGTGCTGTCGGCCGCCTTCGGGCATCGTCCCTCCCCCGACCACAGGGCGGAGGATGTCGCCGACCTGGCCGGGATCCGCGCCTGGCTGGCGCTGGCGGAGGGGCGTCCGGTCGGAGTGGGCGGGCTCATCGACGTCCGGCTCACCGTGCCCGGGGGTGCGCGGATTCCGATCGCCGGGGTCACCGAGGTCGGGGTCCTCCCCACCCATCGCCGCCGGGGCGTGCTCCGCCGGCTGATGGGGGCCCTCCTCGACGACGCCCGCGAGACGGGCGCCCCCTGTGCCGGGCTGATGGCGAGTGAGGCGCCGATCTACGGTCGCTTCGGCTTCGGGGCCGCGGATCGGGTGGCTCGGGTCGAGGTGGAGACCGGTGATGCTGCTCTCCGCGAGCCGTTCGTCGACACCGGCCGGGTGGAGGTCGCCGACCTCGCGACTGCCCGGGCGGAGCTGCCCGGCCTCCACGAGAGGGTGTGCGCGGCTCGCAACGGCATGGTCAGCCTTAACCCCTTCCGGGCTCGCCGCAGGTACCGGGACGCCGACCGCGAGGTGGGTGGCATGGGGGCGATGCGCTTCGCCCTCCACCGCGATGCCGGGGGCGCGGTGGACGGCCTGCTCGCCTACCGGAGCCATCTGGATTGGATGTGGAGCAACCCTCCCCGTGGGGAGCTTCAGGTCGAGGAGATGTGGGCTTCCACGCCGGAGAGCGAGATGTCGCTGTGGCGCCTCTGCCTGGAGCACGACCTGATGACGCGCGTCACCGCGCAATGGCGACCCGCGGACGTGCCGTACCAGCTCCGCATGGCCAATCCCCGCGCCTGGCAGCAGACCCTGAGCGATGGGCTCTGGCTGCGTCCGATCGACCCGGCGGCGCTGCTCGCCGCCCGCCGCTACGGCCGCGAGGACGGCCTGGTGCTCGAGATCCACGAGCCCGACGGCCGGCCGGCACGACGCTTCCGCCTGGAGGGCGGCCTGGAGGGGGCCACCTGCGTGGCCTCCACGGCCTCTCCCGACCTCAGCCTCGGCATCGCGGCGCTGGGCTCCATCTGCCTCGGCGACACCCCGGTCGAGCTCCTCCAGCGCGCCGGAGAGGTCGAGGAGGGCACCACCGGCGCCGTGACCCGGGCCACGGCGATGTTTCGCTGGTCGCCCCTGCCATGGTCGGGGGCGTTCTTCTGAGGCGCTGATCCGCCGCCGGCACGTCACCCGCCCCTCAGCAGCTCGGGATGGCGTCGCAGGTACCCGTGGGCCGCGTCCGGGTCATCGGCGGGGAGCTCGCCGTCGAGGATGGCGTCGAGCAGCGCCTGCTGCGCCCGGCCCACCCACGGCCCGGGCCCGCGCCCGGCCGCCTCCATCAGGGCGTGGCCGTCGAGCGGGGGCCTGAGGAGCGACACCTGGCTGTCGGCGTCGAGGCGCGCCGCCCGCAGCTCCAGCTCGTCGATCGCATCGACATCGGGGTAGGCGGAGGCGCGCGTGTCCGCCCGGGCCAGGTCGAGGCACCGCTGCCGCCCGGCTCCGAGCGTGCGGATGAAGCGGCGCACGGCTCCGTCCCCGACCTCGCCGGGCCGGTACTGGATCGGCCACATGTGGTGGAGCACCAGCGCCCTCACCTGCTCGATCTCCTCGTTGCTGAAGCGGAGCCGGGCCATGACCGTGGCCGCGATCTCGGCACCCGCGGCCGGATGGTCGTAGAAGGTGTGCCGGCCGTCGGCGGCGATCGCGTGGGTCCGGGGCTTGCCGGCGTCGTGGAAGAGGCAGCCGAGCCGGGTCACCAGATCCCTCGGGGCCAGCTCCACGGCGTGCAGGCTGTGCTCCCAGACGTCGTCGGTGTGCCACCCCCCCTGCTCGACACCCACCATGGGGAGCAGCTCGGGGATGGCGACCGCCAGCAGGCCGGTCCGGTGCAGCACCTCCATCCCCTCCCGGGGGTGGTCCGACACCAGCAGGCGTTCGAGCTCGTCGCGGACCCGCTCGGCGGAGAGGATGGCGGCCCGCGGCGCCATCGCCCTCATCGCCTCCTCCAGCCCGCCGGCCAGCCGGAAGCCGAGCTGGGCGACGAACCTGGCCGCCCGGAACATCCGGAGGGGGTCCTCGGAGAAGGTGTCCGCGGGGTCGAGCGGGGTGCGCAGGATGCCGCTCCGGAGGTCGTCGAGACCGCGGCCGGTGAGGTCGAGCACCCGCCCGTCCATCGTCTGTGCCAGCGCGTTGACGGTGAAGTCGCGCCGGGCGATGTCGTCCTCCAGGCTGCCCGGGCGGACGTCGGGCTTGCGCGACCCGGGGTCGTAGCGCTCGGCGCGTGCCTGCACGACCTCGACCACGAAATCCCCTCCGCGGATCTGGGCGGTCGCGAAGCGCTCGAAGACGGCAGGACGCGGCCAGCCGAGCTGTGCCGCGACCCGCGCCAGGAGCGGCACGCCGTCGGCGCCGACCACCACCACGTCGATGTCCTTCCCCTCCCGGCCGAGCAGCCGGTCCCGCACGAAGCCGCCCACCAGGAAGGCATCGACCCCCAGCTCCTGGGCGGAGAGCCGGATCACCGCGAGTAGGCGGGGGAGGTCGAGACGCGGCGGCACCGTGCGCACGCGGGCGGGCATGAGGCTGGAGTGTAGAGGCGCCGGAGGACGCCGGCCGCGAGGATCCGCCGCCGGCCCGGTCCGCCGCGACGCCGTGGATCAGGCCCCCAGGGCCGCCGCCATGGCGCCGGGATCGTTCCCGCTGTGGCGGCGCAGCATCGCCGCCCCGATCACCCCGGCCGCCGCGGTGCAGACGGCCGCCGCCAGGAAGATGGTGCGCAGCTCCACGAGCAGCGCCTGTTGCTCCAGGACGTTGTAGGGGGCGCAGCTGAGCGGATGGCTCGGGCAGAGGCTGGCCGGTGACGGGATGGTCGCGGCCACCTCGTAGAAGCGGTGGAGGCCGATGGCGGTGAGCAGCGAGATGCCGACCAGCATCCCCACCATGCGGGCCACCACCACCAGGGCGGCGGCCAGCCCGTGGCGGGCGGCGGCGACCGCCCCGAGGATGGCGGCGTTGATCGGCGCGATGGCGAGCCCGAATCCCAATCCACAGCCGACCAGGACAGCGTCGCTGAGCCGGATCCCCGGCCCCAGCGCGCTCGCCGTCCAGCCGCCCATGAGCACGAACGCCGCAGTGGTCAGGGCCATGCCCAGCAGGGTGGTCAGCCGGTAGCCGAGCCGCTCACAGAGGAAGCCGCCGAGCACGGCCCCGACCGGCACCGCCGCCAGCAGACGGACCAGCACCAGCGCTGCGCCCAGCTGCGTGCCCGCGGACGTGGCCCGGGCAAAGAAGGGGACGTCGACCAGTGCCGCCATCAGGGCGGCGCCGATCACCAGGTTGGCGAGCAGGGCCCCGGCGGCCGCCGGATCGCGCAGGTCCCCCAGCGGCAGCAGCGGGTGTGCGGTGCGGGCCTCGCGCAGCCCCAGCACGGCCGCCAGCACCAGGGCGGCGGGGAGGAGCACGACGGCGGCCGGTGCCACCAGGCCCTGGCTGGGGTCGGCGGCCGCGAAGCTGACGATCACGAAGGCGAGGATCACCGCCAGCAGCGCCCCGCCGGGGCCGTCGACGCTCCTCCATACATCGGGGAGCTGGTACAGACGGAGAAGCCGCGGCGAACCCGCCCCCCCGGCCAGACCCCAGGCGACCGAGAGCAGGGCGGCGGCCAGCGCGGCCAGCGCCAGCGGCGTCGTCCAGGCCGAGCCCCCGACCAGGGGAGCCCAGAGGACACCCCAGACCGGATCGCCGGCCAGCGGGCCGGGTGCCGCCACGGCGAGACCCGCCGCCACCGCAGCAACCGCGAGCATCGCTCCACCCGGGATGTCCCACCTCCGGTGCCTCCCACCGGCGCGTGTGGCGGGCAGGCCCGGCGGCGAAGCCCGGCCGCCCGGCGTGGCGGACGGCGTGGGGCGGGAGAGCAGGAAGCCGGTCCCGAGGACCGCGGCCAGGGGGAGGTTGAGCCAGAAGATCAGCCGCCATGTCGAGAAGGTGAGGATCACGGCACCGTAGAGGGGGCCGAGGACCGAGCCGATCTCCTGGACGCCGCCCACCACCCCGAGGGGGAGGCCCCGCTTTCCGGCCGGCCAGAGGTCGGCGACGATGGCCAGCGTCACCGGCACCAGGCCGCCGCCGCCCGCTCCCTGGAGCGCCCGTCCCACCACGGCCCCGGTGAGGTCCTGAGCCGACGAGGTGACCAGCGACCCGAAGGCGAAGACCAGCAGGCAGCCGACAAAGACGGGTCCCCGGCCGAGGATGTCGGAGAGCCGGCCCAGCAGCGGCAGCAGAGCGACGTAGCCGAGCAGGAAGCCGCTGATGATGGGGGTCGCCGCCTCAATGTGGTCGAGGCTCAACCCGATGTCGGCCATGATGGCGGGGAGCGCCAGCACCACCACGTAGGTGTCGGCGGCGGCCAGCATGACGCCGGTTGCCGCGAAGGCCAGCCGCCAGCCCGAACCCCGGGGCGCCGCCGTCTCCGCGGGCTCCCCGTTGCTCAGCGCGGCGCCCGCGACGGTCCCGGCGCCGGGACTCGGGCCGTCCACCGGCTCAGGAGGTGGCGGGCGGGGTGATGCTCACGTTCTCGCCATATTTGTCGAGAACAACGTGGAAGGTGCTCTGGTGGCCCGCCTCGAAGAGGGGGCCGGTCAGGTCCACCTCTCGAACCTGGTAGGTGCCGGTGTCGATGGAGAAGACCACCGAGACCGGCTGGCTGGGCTCCGCATCCACCAGCAGCGATGCCACCGCCTTGCCGGGCAGGGTGGCGTCCACCTCCTGGAGCGACTCACCGTTGTAGCGGGTCGAGGAGCCGAGGCTCGGCTTCTCGGCCGCGGTGAGCAGGGTGGAGACACCGATGCTGGGGCTGAGCAGCTCGCCCGGGTCCGCGAACCCGTACTCGGACGGATTCGCCGTCACGAAGGAGGCGGTGAAGGGAAGCCGCACGTAGAACGTGCCGCCGGTGGACACCACCGTGAGATCGAGTGGCAACCCCGACTCCTCGATGGTGAGCGTGCCCGAGAAGCCGTCGGGCCGCACGGCGTCCCCGGCGGCCCCGGTCAGCTCCAGTCCCGTGCCCGGAGTGTTCTGGCTGGTGAGCTGGAAGTGAAAGGAGGAGGTCTGGTTGAAGGTCGTCGTGGCCTTCTGCAGCAGGGTGGCGGCGGACGGTCCGGAGTAGCCGCCGCACGCTGCGGTCGCCACCGCGGCCGCCACGGCAAGTCCGGCCACGGCGGCGAGTCGTCGTCGGTGCATGGTCGAAACCTCCCTCGATCAGATCTCCCGTCGGCAGCCGAGTATGACCGGCACGGGCCATGACGGGAAGCCTGCCGCTATCGTGGCAGGCCATGTCCCGCCCGCAGCGTCCCCCGGCCGCGGCGCCGCCTCCGGGCCCCGATACCGGTTCGCCCATCCGGATGCCGGCCGCCGCCGCCCGGCCCCGCCACCGCTTCCTCCGTGCCGTCTCGCTCGTCCTCCTCGTCGCCGCTTTGGGGAGCTTCGGCCTCGGCATGGTGCGGATCTCCTTCTCGCCGGCGCTCATCTCCGAGCTGCAGCAGCTCTCCCTGGGCCCGCTGCCGGCGGCGTGCGTGAACGGCGGGATCGCCGCCTACAGCGGGCTGGCGCTGGCCGCCGGGGGGGCGCCGAGCGTGAACGGCTCCTGCCTCACCCAGATCCATGACACGGGCCAGGCGAACCTGGGCGTCCAGCCCCTGGCACTGCTGGCGCTGCTGGTCATCGTGGCCGCGGCCGCCCTCACTGCCTGGGGACCGCGCTTCCAGCGTCTCCTGACGGGAGGGCTCTGCGTGCCGGCGCTGGCGCTGCTCGGCGTGACCGCGCTCGACCTGGATCAGGTCTTCGCCCACCACTTCCACCAGGGGTCGTCGGCCATCTCCAGCGGACCGGACCTCGGGCTGTGGATCGTCGCCGCCCTGCTGCTGCTCGTGATCCTGGCCCAGCTCGGCTCGGCCGGCCTGGAGTGGGCCAGGCTCGCCCTGGCCCCGCTCGACGACGGGGGCAGACCGCCCAGCCGCTGACCGCCCCTCGCGGCGGCTCCGAACACCGGATACCATGGCCTCACCCGTTGACGCGGTCACCAGGGGAGGGCAGATGGCGGCCGTCGTGAAGGATCCGGCCCCGCGGCTGATCTCGCCGGTCCTCTTCGTGCTCGCCGGGCTCTGCTTCCTGCTCCCCTTCGCCGGCGTCTCGTGCAACACGGCCTCGGCGAGCGCGGAGCTGGGGTCGCTCTCCTCGATCTCCCAGCAGCTGGGCGGAGGAGGCGTGAGCTCCTCGGAGACGCAGGCTCTGACCGGCTGCCTCAACAGTCTCAACAACTACACGATCGCCACCTACTCCGGGGTCAACCTGGCGGCGGGGTCGGCCCCGAGCGCCGGCGGCGGGACGCCCAGCGGCTGCGCGGCGCTGGCCGAGGCCGAGAGCTCCATCCCCACCGCCGTCCCCGCCGGGCAGGGCGGGATCGGCGTGCAGCCGCTGCTCCTGGCGGCGCTGGCGGCGATGCTCCTCGGCCTGCTCCTCAGCCTGACGCGCTTCGCCCTGCGGGGCCTGGCGGTGGCTGCGAGCGCGATCGCGGCGGTCATCCTGCTGCTGGTGGAGCAGGGACAGGTGAGCTCCCAGATCCTCGACCGGATCTCCAATGCGTCCTTCGGCTCACTCTCCGGCCTCCTGCCCTCCGGCGCCGGCGGGCTGGGCGGGGAGGTCTCCAACTACCTGACCACGTCGCTCAACTCCTATTACACCGTCACCGTCGGGATCGGGCTCATCCTCGCCCTGATCGCCCTGGGCGTCGCCGGCGTCTACAACCTGGGGGCTCAGCTGGTGGTGCTGCTGTCGCCGGGCGCGCCGGCCGCCACGACCCCACCCTCCCCCTGGCCGCCCGGGATGGGGCCGCCCGGGACCGGTCCGCCCGGACCCGTGCCGGACGCTCCCCTCTCAGCTCCGGATGCGCCCCCGGGCGGCTCGGATCCCTCCCCTCCGGCGCCGCCGGCCGGGGGGTGACGGCGGCCGCGGCGGCGCACCGCGGCTGCCGGCGGGGCCTCGGCGTCCCCGGCTGGGGTCGGCCGCGACGGCTCCAGGCCCGCCAGCTCGCGGAGGAGGTCCACCTGGCTGCGGTCGGGCCCCTGCCGTTCCGGACCGGGGACCTCGAGGACCCAGGGGACGCGGCGCAGGCGCGGGTCGGAGAGGAGCAGCCGGAAGCCGGCCTCGGCGATCTCCCCCCGTCCGATGTTGGCGTGGCGGTCGGACCGGCTGCCGAGCCCCGACCCCGAGTCGTTGGCGTGCACCAGGCTCAGCCTGTCGAAGCCGATCACCCGGGCAAGCTCGGCGAGTGTCCGCGCGACCCCGTCCGCGGAGCGCAGGTCGTGGCCGGCTGCGTACGCGTGCTGGGTGTCGAGACAGACCCCGACGCGCTCCGAGCCCGCGGCCTCCAGGATGCGGGCGATCTCCTCGAAGTCGCGCCCGACCCCGCCGCCCGCGCCCGCGCTGTTCTCCACCAGCAGCGCGGCACGCCCGGCCGGGCTGCGCTCGACGACCTCACGGAGCGCCGCCCCGATCTGGGGCAGCACCGCGTCGAAACCCGCGCCCAGGTGGGAGCCGGGGTGGAAGACGACCCCGTCGGCATCGAGGGCGTGGGCGAGCTCCATGTAATGCACCAGGGAATCGACCGATGACCGGAGCAGCGCCTCCTTGGGCGACGCCAGGTTGATCAGGTAGACGGCGTGCAGGTAGTGGCCGCCCAGGCCCGAGGCCGCGTAGTGGTCGAGGTAGAGCCGGCGCTCCGGCTCCTCCAGGCGCAGCGGCCGCCACATCTGGGCGGGCGTCGGGTGGGTCTGGATCACCTCCGCTCCGATCGCCAGCCCCCAGTCGACGGCGTTCCGGATGCCGCCGCGGGCCGGCACGTGGGCTCCGATCAGCATGGCTGCCGATTCTGGCAAGCGAGGGGGGCCCGCCTCAGGGTGCGACCAGCAGCTTCACCGCCAGCCCGATGCCGACGCCCACGATCCCGTAGCGGAGGGCGGCGGGGGGGATGCGGCGGCCGGCGGCGGCTCCCAGGGCGCCGCCCACCACGGTGCCCCCCGCCAGGACCAGGGCGTCCAGCCAGTGGACCGGCCCGAAGATCGCGAAACCCACGGCGGCGATGGCGTTGACGGTGGTCGTGCAGACGACCTTCGCCGCATTGAGCCGCTGCAGGGTGTCCTGGATGAAGAGCGACAGCAGGGCGATCAGCATGATGCCCAGGGCTGCTCCGAAGTAGGCGCCGTAGACGCCGCCGAGCACCAGCCCGGCGCGGAGAACCACCGACCCCTCACCGGCATTGCCGTCCATCCGCCGGGCGAGCCACGGCTGGAAGAGCAGGGCCAGGCAGCCCGTGATGATCAGCCACGGCACCACCCGGGTGAAGACGCCGGGGGAGGTGAGGAGCAGAAGGACGGTCCCCAGCACGCCGCCGACCGCCATCGGCACGAGGAGCCGGCCGATCCGCCGGCCCTGGCCGGACAGCTCGGCGCGGTAGCCATGGCTCCCGCTCAGAAGGCCCGGGACCAGCCCGACGGTGTTGGTCACGTTGGCGGCGAGGGGGTTGAGACCCGCGCCGAGCAGCGCCGGGTAGCTGAGCAGCGAGCCGCCGCCCCCGATGGTGTTCGCCATCCCGGCGAGGACGCCCGCCCCGGCGATGAACCCGGCCTCCAGTCCGGTCATCCCGCTCCCCGGTCCGTCCACCCGATCATCGCCGCATCTTCGCAACTGCGGGGGCGGGCAGTGCTCGGAACCCGACATTGGACCGCGAGCGCACCCGCGGCCGCCCACCTCTTGATCCGCACGGCGATGGGCCTGATCATGGCTTTCGGGAGTGCTCAAGGGCCATCGGACCTCCACGACACCAGCCGGGAGCCTGATCAAGGGGGGGCCGTCGACCGTCCGGAACCTGATCCGGCCGGTGCCGCCCACCCTCGCGGCCCCGAAGGCCCGTTTAAACAGTGGAAAATGTGCCGATAAGATGCCCTTAACGATCGAGGGCCCCGACGGGGCCGCAGCCGACCAGGTGCTGGCGGGGGTCTGGCAGCTCGCCGAGAGGGTGGAGACCCAGGTCGCCGAATCGCTCCGCACCCTCGCCGACGCCGATCTCGAGAGTGCCGACGTGGTCGTGCACGCCGACCAGGAGGTCAACCGCCTCCGCTACCAGGTCGAGGAGTGGGTCACCGCCGAGCTGGCCTCCGGGGTGGGCGAGGAGCGGCTCCGCCTGCTCATCGCCGTCCTCTACGTGATCGCCGACCTGGAGCGGATCGGCGACCACGCCGAGGGGATCGCCAGGGTCGCCCTCATGCTGGGGCGGCCTCCGATGCGCTCGCTTCCTGCCAGCGTGCTGCAGCTGGGCGCCATGGTCCGCACCATGCTCTCCGGCGGGGTGGCGGTCCTGCGCGACCGGGACGTCGAGGCCGCCCGGCTGCTGGTCGGGGAAGACGATGCCATCGACCGCCTCTATGACGACGTCTACGGCGAGCTGATCGCGACCATGACCGCGCAGCCCGACACCGTGGTGCCCTGCACCTATCAGCTCTGGGCCACCCACAACCTGGAGCGCATCGCCGACCGCGTCACCAACCTCTGCGAGCGCACCGTCTACCTCGGCACCGGCCGCATCGAAGACCTCAACATCTCGACCTACTGAGGGCCTTCCAGTGCCCACGGTTCTCCTGATCGATGTCCCCGAGTCCCGGGCCGCCACCATCGAGGAGCGGCTCGCCATCGACGGGTGCCTGGTCCGCCGCGCGAGCGGGTGGCCCATCGAGGCGCCGGACCCCCTCGAGGTGGATGTGGTGATGGCTCACACCGCGAACCCCGCGGCCCTCGCCCTGGCGGTGCGCCGCCTGAGCCGGGCTCCGCTCCTCGTGGTGGGCGGAGAGGCGCCGACCGACCGGGTCGCGGGGCTCACCTGTGGCGCCGACGTCTGCCTCGCCGAGACCGAGACCGAGACCGTGGTGGAGGCCCATCTGCTGGCGCTGCTGCGGCGCTGGCAGCCGCGCGTCCGGCACCAGGTGGAGACCGTCCGGGTCGGTGACCTCACCCTCGACCCGCCGGGGCGACGTGCTCAGGTCGACGGGGTCGAGATGGAGCTGAGGCCCCGCGAGTTCGACCTGCTGGTCGCTCTCGCCCGCTCCGCCGGGCGGGCGCTGCGCCGCCACGAGCTGCTCGACCTGGTCTGGGGCCCGCGCTTCACCGGCGGGGTCAACACCGTGGACGTCCACATCTCCTGGCTGCGCCAGAAGCTTCCCGCGGCCGCCCGGGTCCGGATCACCACCCTGCGCGGCGTCGGCTACCGGCTCGACGAGCTGAACCCGGTGCCTGCGGTGATGGTGATCCCGGCACCGGTGCGGGAGCCCGCGGCCTCGACGCCCGTCGCCTAGCCGCACACGCGGCGAGGGCGGCTTCCCGCGCCGGTCGGTCACCATGCGGGGCGCCGTGATCTACGTCCTCGTGCTGACCGCCGTGACCGCGGTCTGGGGATGGACGTTCGTCGTCATCAAGGACTCGCTGCTCCATTACCCGGTGGCGCCCTTCCTGGCGCTCCGCTTCGGGCTGGCGGTTCTGATGCTGCTGCTCATCTCCCGGCGCCTCCCCGAGCGCCGCTCGATCGCCATCGGGGCGCTGATCGGCGCCACCATCGCCGCCGGTTACGGGCTCCAGACGTATGGCCTGACCAGCACGGCGCCCGGCACCGCCGGGCTGATCACCGGGCTCTTCGTCGTCTTCACCCCGGTGATCGATCGCCTCTTCGGGAGCCGGATCGCCACCAGGACCTGGGTGGCCGTGAGCGTCGCCCTGCTCGGGACGGCGTTGCTGGCCGGCGGCGACCCCACCGCCGCGGTCGGGCTCGGCGACCTGCTCGTGCTCGCCGGCGCGGTCTGCTGGGCCCTTCAGCTGGTGCTCCTCGCGCGCCGCGCTCCCGGGCTCCGCCCCCTCGACCTGGCCCTGATGCAGATGCTGGTGAGCTTCGCCGTCTTCACCGCCGCCGGCGCCACCTCCTTCGAGCCTCCGACCGGGGTGGTCTGGTTCGGGGTGGTCATCACCGGGGTCTTTGCGAGCGCCCTGGCCTTCCCCCTGCAGGCCTGGGTCCAGTCGAAGATGAGCGCCACCCGGGCAGCCCTGATCCTGGCCATGGAACCGGCCTGGGCCCTCCTCTTCTCCGTCCTCCTGGCCGGCCAGCGCCTCGACGCCGTCCAGGGCCTGGGCGCCGCGCTGGTGCTCGCCGCGGTGATCGGCCACGAGGCGCTCCCGCAGCTGGCGGGGGCCCGTGGGAGCCCCGTGGGGGATGCGGGATCAGGCGTCCTGGGCGATCAGACGGCGCAGACCGCCGACCGCGACCTCGATGGCGGCGTCGAGGGGGAGCCGGCTCGGGTCGGGCATCCCGGCGACGCCGTCTGACGGGCTGTCGATGACCCCGAGCACGGCGCCGGCCCGCACCCGGCGCACCTGGGCGACGGTCAGCACCGTGGCCGCCTCCATCTCGGCCGCGATGCAGCCCGCGCGCGTCCACGCGTGCCATCCCTCCCGAATCCGGGCCTCCAGGGGGAAGGTCTCCGGCTCCATCTCGGCGTAGAAGGCGTCGTTGGTGAGGACGACCCCCACCCGGCACGGGTGGCCGGCGGCTGCGGCCGCCTCGCGCAGGGCCAGCACCACGTCGAGATCCGCGACCGCGGGAAACCCCGCCGGCGCGTAGTGGTCAGGGGTGCCGTCGCCCCGCGCTGCCGCCTGCACGACCACGACGTCCCCGAAGTGGAGGCCGGGGTCGAGGCCCCCGCAGCTGCCCACCCGCACCAGCGTCCGGGCCCCCACCCTGACCAGCTCCTCGACGGCGATCGCCGCCGAGGGTCCGCCGATCCCGGTGGAGGTGACGCTCACCGTCGCGCCATCCAGGGCTCCGGTGTAGGTGGTGAACTCCCGGTGTGACGCGACCTGGCGGGCCCCCTCCAGGTGCGCGGCGATGCGGGCGCATCGACCGGGGTCTCCGGGCAGCAGCACGTAGCTCCCGACCTGGCCGGCCTCCACCTGCAGGTGGTACTGCCGCTCACCCACGATGGGCGAAATGTATCAGGGCAGCCCGGCCTGCCCCGCGTACCATCCCTGGCATGTCGGACTCGAGCCGCATCGCCATCGGCAGTGACACCCGCGACGCCGTTGCCGATTCCGTTGCCGCCATGCTCGACGAGGCGGGATTCGCGGTGATCCGCTGCGGCGCGGTGGACGCGGCCGCCACCCCCTGGCCGGAGGTGGCCGAGCAGGTGGCCCGGCTGGTGGCCCAGGGCGTCGCCGAGGCGGGCGTCGTCTTCTGCTGGACCGGGACCGGGGTCAGCATCGCCGCCAACAAGGTGCCCGGCGTCCGGGCGGCGCTCTGCAAGGACGCCGAGACCGCCCGCGCCGCGCGCCGGTGGAATGGCGCCAACGTCCTCGCCCTGGCCCTCGACGGTGCCAGCCCGGAGAGCGCCCAGGCCATCGTGGACGCCTTCCTGGGCAGCGGCGGCGTGGACCCCGAGGAGGCCGGCAACGTCCGCCGGGTCGCCGCCATGGAGCGCCGCTACGCTGCGCCAGCGACCGAGGTGCCCGCGCGCGAGAGCTGACCCGCGCCCATCGGCCCCCGGTCCGCAGCGACCGTGCCGGGTGCGTAGCATGGACCGGGTGACGGGTGCCCGCATCCTCTGCATCATGGGCTCGGGAGAGACGGCCCCGACCATGTCGCCCGTCCATCGCGACCTGATCGAAAGGGTGGGCGGGACGCGCGCCCGGGCTGTCCTCCTCGACACCCCGTTCGGCTTTCAGGAGAACGCCGACGAGCTGGTGGCGCGTGCGCAGGAGCACTTCGAGCGCAGCATCGGACACCCCCTGGAGCTGGCCAGCCTGCGCCGGGTCGAGCGCGCATCCGAGGTGGAGCGGGAGGCCGCCTACAGCCGCATCCACGACGCCGACTATCTCTTCTCGGGGCCCGGGAGCCCGAGCTACACGCTTCGCCAGTGGCGGGACACGGAGGTGCCCGGCCTGCTCCGTGAGAAGCTGGAGCGCGGCGGCTGCGTGACCCTCGCCTCGGCCGCCGCGATCACGCTGGGCGTGGTGTCGCTGCCCGTCTACGAGATCTACAAGGTGGGGGAGCCGGTCCATTGGCTGGAGGGCCTCGACCTCCTGAGCGCAGCCGGGATCAGGGCGGCGCTGATCACCCACTGGGACAACGCCGAGGGCGGGACCCACGACACCCGCTTCTGCTACATGGGGGAGGTCCGCCTCTCCCAGCTCGAATCCCTTCTCCCGGAGGGGGCCGCCATACTGGGGGTCGATGAGCACACCGCGCTGATCCTCGACCTGGCGGCCGGGCGCGTCGAGGTGCGCGGGAGAGGCCGCGCGGTGGTGCGCCGGGGCGGGCTGGAGACCGCCCTTCCCTCCGGCTCGGAGATCAGCCTCGGTGAGCTCCAGGCCATGCTCTCCGGAGCGGGCGTCTCCGCGGCCCGTCCGCCCGCGACGGACGTGGTGGAGGTCGCCCCGGAGCCCCCCGACCAGCAGGACCCGTTCCCGGCCCTCCTCGCCGAACGTCAGGAGGAATTCGACCGCGCCCGCGACGCCCGCGACGTGGAGGCGATGGTCGCCGCCATCCTGGCCGTCGAGACCGCGCTGGACGAATGGTCGGGGGAGACCTTCTCCTCCGACGAGCGGGAGCGGGGCCGTGCGCTCCTCCGCCGCATGGTGACCCGGCTCGGTGAGCTTGCCACCGAGGGGGCCGCCGATCCCAGGGAGCGGGTGGCCCCCTTCGTCGAGGCCATCCTCGCCCTGCGCCGGCAGTTTCGCGCGGAGCGCCGCTTCGAGGATGCCGACCGCCTGCGCGACCTCCTCACGGGGTGCGGCATCGAGGTCCGCGACGGCCACCAGGGCGAGGGCAGCGGCTGGGAGCTCTCGCCCCGCGCGGGGTCCCCGGAGATCGTGGAGCAGGATCGCCGGCCCGCGGCCGCCGCCGAAGGAGGATGACGTGACCACCTGGTACGAGATCGCGCCGCGGCGACTGGGCCGCTCGTCCATCCGGCTGAGCCCGCTCGGTCTGGGCTGCTGGGCCATCGGCGGTCCCGTCGTCGGCGACGACGGCCAGGTCACCGGCTGGGGCGACGTCGACGACGCCGAGTCCATCCGCGCCATCCAGCGTGGCTTCGACCTCGGCGTGACCTTCTTCGACACCGCCGACCAGTACGGGGCCGGCCACAGCGAGAGGATCCTGGCCCAGGCGCTGGGCGTCCACAGCGAGGACGTGGTGATCGCCACCAAGTTCGGCCACACCTTCGACGACGACGGCAGCCGGCGAGGGCACGGTGACGACGTCAGCCCGGCCTACATCCGGCGCGCCTGCGAGGCCTCGCTGCGCCGGCTCCAGCGGGACGACATCGACCTCTATCAGCTCCACATCGGCAGCCTCTCCGACGCCGATTCGGATGCGGTGGTCGAGACCCTCGAGGCGCTCCAGTCCGAGGGCAAGATCCGCGAGTTCGGCTGGAGCTGCGACGCGGCGGGCCAGGCGGCGCGGTGGGCCGAGCGCGGCACCTGCTCGGCGGTGCAGTTCATCTGCAACGTGCTCCAGGAGACCCCGGGGATGATCGAGCTCTGCGAGAAGCAGCACATGACCGCGGTGATCCGCAGCCCGCTCGCCTCCGGCTTCCTGAGCGGCAAGTACTCAGCCCAGGCCCGGCTCCCCGGTGACGACTGGCGGACCCAGGTGCTGGAGCGGGGCTGGGGCGACCTCTTCAACCCCGACGGCAGCGGCAACGCCCGCTGGCTCGCCAAGCTGGACTCGGTGCGCGAGGTGCTCACCGACGGCGGGCGCACCCTGGTCCAGGGGGCGCTCTCCTGGCTCTGGGCGCGCAGCCCTTCCACCGTGCCGATCACCGGGTTCCGCACCGTGGCCCAGGTCGAGGAGAACGTCGCCGCCATGAACTTCGACCCGCTCTCCGCCGCCCAGATGGCGCGCATCGACCAGATCCTTGGTCGCTGAGGGCGCGGGGACGGTCAGCGAGGAGGGCCACGGGAGGTGAGCACCCGGATGCGTCCACGAGGCGTCGTCGCCACCCTGCTCGGTCTCGCCACGGGCCGCGCGTCCGGCGGAGCGGACCGCGTCGCGGTAGTGCGGAGTGCGCGAGTCGTGGAGAGCGCCGCCGTGGCCGGCAGCGCGGCGGTGCTGCGCAGCGTCGCCGTGGCGGGGAGCGCCGCCACCGCCTACTCCGCCGCGGTGGCGGGCAGCGCCGCGACCCTGGGGTCCGCCGCCGTCGCCGGGAGCGCGGCGACGGTCGTCTCGACGATGGTGGCGGGGAGCGCGCTGACGGCCGCCTCCACCGCCGTGGCGGGGAGCGCGCTGACGCTGGGCGGTGCCGCGGTGGCGGGCAGCGTCCTCACGATCTTCGGTGCCGCCATCGCGGGTTGCGTGGCCACCCTGATGTGCACGCGCTGCACCCGCTGCATCGGCTGTGTCGCCTGCGTCGACTGCGTGGACTGCATCGGCTGCGTTGGCTGTCGGGGACTCCGCGGCGCGGTCGGAGCCGTCGGGGCGCGCTAATCTCCTCCCATGTGTCGCAGCATCAAGACCCTGCGTGGCGCCGACCCCCCGCCATCGGCCGATGACGTGACCGCGGCCGCCCTGCAGTACGTCCGCAAGATCAGCGGCTACCGCCAGCCTGCCCGGCGCAACCGGGAGGCGTTCGACGCCGCCGTGGCCGAGATCTCGGCGGCGACCGACCGGCTCCTGGCCCAGCTCCAGCCGGCTGCGTAGCCCGACCGGATCCGGCCGGCGGGCCGCGCCAGGTGCGCGGCCGGTGCCCGCCGCCCGGCCCGCACGCCTGTCCCGGCGCGCTCCCTCTGCTCGCCGCGGCATGATGTGCGCCAGCCGCACCCCGGCGCCGGCAGCTTCGACGAGGATGCGCACCCTTGGCGGTCAGCCCCACCTACCCCACGCGGGCCGTCGGGCGACGGCGGGGGCTTCGGCCCCTCGACCTGGTGTTCGGGGCGGCGGTGCTGCTCATCCTCTACGCCGTCCTCAGGCTGGGCCGGAGCGCCGACGTCAGGTACACGCCCAGCTCGCTCTCCACCCTCGACCTCTCGCCCTGGCTGCTCCCCTACTACGCCGCCCGCAGCCTGCTGCGGATGTTCATCGCGCTCTGCTTCGCCTACGCCTTCAGCTTCGCCTACGCCTACGCCGCGGCGCACAGCCTCCGAGCGCGCCGGGTGCTGATCCCGGCGCTGGACATCCTCCAGTCGATTCCCGTGCTGGGCTTCCTCAGCATCACGATCATCTTCTTCATCAGCCTCTTCCCCGGCTCCGAGCTGGGCCTGGAGGCGGCCTCGATCTTTGCGGTGTTCACGGCCCAGGCGTGGAACATCACCTTCTCCTTCTATCACTCCCTGATCACCGAGCCCGCCGAGTTCGACGAGGCCAGCCGGCTGCTGGGCCTCTCGCGGTGGAAGCGCTTCTGGACCCTGGACGTGCCCAACGGCGCCATCGGCCTGGTGTGGAACGGCATGATGAGCTTCGGCGGCAGCTGGTTCTTCCTGACCGCGTCCGAGCAGATCAGCGTGCTCAACCAACGGTACACGCTGCCCGGCATCGGCTCCTACGTGGGCGTGGCCTCCGCCAGGGGGGACCTCGGCGACGTCCTGCTCGCGATGCTGACCATGGTGGTCATGGTGCTCCTGGTCAACTTCTTCTTCTGGCGCCCCCTCACCGCCTATGTGGAGCGCTTCCGGGTCGAGCAGTCGGAGGCCAAGGACACGCAGCGCTCACTGGTTCTCGAGGCGCTGCGCCGCTCCCACTGGCCGGCCCTCCTCACGCGGGCACGGACCGCGGTGGCGCGACCGGTCAACCGGGCGATGGGCGTGGTGACCGGCACCGACGACCGTTCGCTGGTGGCCCACGAGGAACGCCGCCGCGTCGGCGACATCGCCGTCGCCGTCCTGGTGACGGTGGCCGTCGGATTCGGCCTCTACAGCATGCTGACCTACATCGCCGCCGGCCCCGCCGGTCTCGGTGTCCTCCCCGAGGTCGTGTTCTACGGCGCCCTCACCTTCGGCCGCGTCGCCATCCTGGTGGTGGTGGCGTCGATCATCTGGGTGCCCGTCGGCGTGTGGATCGGGTTCAACCCCAAGGTCGCCCGCTTCATGCAGCCGGTGGTCCAGCTGCTGGCCAGCTTCCCGGCCAACTTCCTCTTCCCCTTCTTCATCCTGGTGTTCATTGACCTCGGGGTGAGCCTGGACGTCGGCGGCATCCTCCTGATGGCGCTCGGCACCCAGTGGTACATCCTCTTCAACGTGATCGCCGGGGCGAGCGCGGTGCCCTCGGACCTGCGCGAGGCGATGGACAACCTCGGGGTGCGGGGCTGGGCCCGGTGGAAGGGCCTCATCCTGCCGGGCATCTTCCCCGCCTACGTGACCGGAGCCATCACCGCCTCGGGGGGCGCGTGGAATGCGTCGATCGTCGCGGAGACGGTCTCCTACAACGGCCACATCATCAACGCCCACGGGCTGGGCGCCTTCATCGCCGGCGCGACGGCGCGCGGCGACTTCCACGAGATCTTCGCCGGGCTCCTGGTCATGTCACTCTTCGTCGTCGGGGTCAACTCCGTGCTCTGGCGCCGGCTCTACCGGCTGGCGGAGACCAGGTTCGCGCTCGGTTAGGAATACTGCAGTCAGCATGAGCTCGCCCGTCGCCACCCCGCCCGCGGCCGTGGAGGCCCCGCCCATCGTCTGCGTGCGCTCCCTCACCAAGGCCTACGCGCTGCCCGGCGGCAAGCTGGTCAAGGTGCTGGAGGGGATCGACCTGGAGATCGTGAGCGGCGAGTTCGTGGCCCTGCTGGGCCGCAGCGGGAGCGGCAAGTCCACCCTCCTGCGCTGCATCGCCGGGCTGATCGCCCCCACCGACGGCGAGGTCATCTTCGACGGCGAGAGGGTTGTCGGCTCCAACCGGGGGACGGCGATGGTGTTCCAGACCTTCGCCCTCCTGCCCTGGCTCACCGTCCAGCAGAACGTCGAGCTGGGCCTCGAGGCGCGCGGGGTCCCGTCCATGGAGCGCACGACGCGCGCGCTGAGGGCCATCGACACCGTCGGCCTCGACGGCTACGAGCAGGCCTTCCCCAAGGAGCTCTCCGGGGGCATGCGCCAGCGCGTCGGCTTCGCCAGGGCCCTGGTCGTCGAGCCCAAGGTGCTGCTCATGGACGAGCCGTTCAGCGCTCTGGACGTGCTCACCGCCGAGAACCTCCGCGGTGAGCTGCTCGAGCTGTGGGAGGGCAAGCGCTTCCCCACCAAGTCGATAGTGATGGTGACCCACAACATCGAGGAGGCGGTGCTGCTCGCCGACCGGATCCTGGTCCTGGGCAGCAATCCCGGCCGCATCCACGCCGAGATCGTCAACCCTCTGGAGCGACCCCGCCAGCGCCGCACGCCGCGCTTCGACGAGCTGGTCGACCGGCTCTACGGCATCATGACCGGCCGCTCCGGACCCGCCGACAGCGCGGCTCCCACCCGCGTGCGCCGAGGAACGCCGGGGGACACCCCGCTCCCCCACGCCACCGTGGACGGCCTCTCCGGGCTGACCGAGCTCCTCCACACCCGCAGCGGGCGCTCCGACCTGGCCGATCTCGCCGAGATCCTCTCCCTGGAGATCGACGACCTGCTGCCCCTGGTCGACGCCCTCGTCCTGCTCGGCTTCGCCGCCCTCGACGAGGACAACCTCCGCCTCACGCCGGTCGGGGAGACGTTCGCGGCCGCCAACATCCAGGAGAGCAAGCGGATCTTCGCCCGCGCCGTCCTGGAACGGGCGCCGCTGGTGCGCACCATCGCCAGCGCGCTGCGCGGCTCCGCCGACGGCAGTCTGCCCGCCGGCTTCTTCACCGACATCCTGGGACGCACCTACGGCGAGGAGGCGGCGGAGACGCAGCTGCACGTGGCCATCAACTGGGGCCGCTACGCGGAGCTGTACGCATTCGATGCGTCCCGTGAGGTGATCCTGCGCGAGGACGAGGCCATGACGCTGGTCGCCGAGGAGGAGGCGCGGGAGGTCGGCAGGGGGACCCTGCGGATCTACCTGGGAGCCGCGCCCGGCGCCGGCACCACGTTCGCCATGCTGCGCGAGGGCCAGGCGCGCCGGGCGGCCGGTGAGGACGTGGTGATCGCCGTCGTCGACGCCCACGGACGACCGCACACCCGGGAGGCTGTGGACGGCCTCGAGGTCGTTCCGGCGCAGGTCGTCAAGGGCGCGGACGGTGATGCTCGGGAGATCGACCTCGCCGCGGTGCTCGCGCGCCGGCCCCAGACGGCGCTGGTGGACGACCTGGAGCACAGCGCCGCGGTGGATGGCACGACCCATGCTCGATACCAGGATGTCGAGGCCATGCAGGCGGCCGGGATCAACATCATCACCACCCTCGACGTGGGCAGCGTCGGCAGCGTCCGCGACCTGGTCGCGGAGGTCACCGGAGCCCCGGCCGGGGCCGCCGTCCCCGAGAGTGTGCTTGCGGGTGCCGACGAGATCCAGCTCGTGGACATCTCCCCCGTCGCGCTGCGCCAGCGCCTGCGCCACGGCAACATCTACGCCGCTGCGGAGATCGACTCCGCTCTGAAGACCACCTTCGACATCGCACACCTGGCGGCGCTGCGCGAGATCGCGCTCCAGGTGGTCAGCAGCCGGGTGGCCAGCGGTCGCCCCGCCGCGGGCCCGGGACAGGACGTGCTGGTGGCGGTGTCCGGCCTGCCCAGTGGCGAGCACCTCATCGGGCGGGGTGCCCGCCTGGCTCGCCGCACCGGGGGGAGCTGCAGCGTGCTGGCGGTCATGCCGCCGGACACCGACGCCGACGTCGACGCCGACCCCGGCCTCGAGCACCTCCGCGACCTCTCCGCGCTCACCGGGGCGCGCTTCATGGTCCGTGCCAGCGACGAGGTCAGCCGGACCATCGAGGAGGTGGCGCGCGAGCTCGTCGCCGGTCACGTGGTCATGGGCATGCCCGCGCCTCCCGGTTGGCTCGGCCGGTTCCGTCCCACCCTCGCCGATCGGCTGCTCACGATGCTGCCCGACCTCCACCTCCACATCCTCGCCCCCACCGGCCCGGCGATGAGCGCTCCTTCTGAGGCGGACACCGCCGCCGCCCCGGCCGCTGCCCTCTCCTCCGCCGTCCCGCCTGGCGCCGCCGGAAGTGGTGCGCTCCGTGTCTATCTCGGCTACGCCCGCGGCTGCGGGGCGACGTCGGCGATGCTCGACGAGGCCCACCGGCGGGCGTCGCGAGGAGCGGACGTGGTGATCGCCGCGGCGGACACCCACGGCCAGCCGGCGGTGGAGCGCGACCTGCAGGGCCTGGAGGTGGTGGGCGCGCAGCCCGAGGGTCCGGGGGCGGACGTCCTTGATGTCGACGCGGTGCTGGCGCGGCACCCCCAGGTGGTCTGCATCGACGACCTCGCCGGGCCCACGGCGTCCGGCGAGAGCCGGTTGGACGGGGCGCGGCGGCTGGTCGCCGCGGGCATCGCGGTGATCGCCACCGCACAGGCCGGCGATCCGTCGTCCACCGCCCCCGAGGGTGGTGCCGGCGCGGCCGGCTCCGGGCCCGGCGCCGGCGACGAGGAGGTGCTGGCGGCGGCCGATGAGATCGAGCTGGTGGATCTGTCGCCCCCGGCGCTCGTCGACCGGGTGCGAGGCGGCCTGGTCGTTGGCGCGGCCGATGTGGATCGGTGTCTGGCGGGCGAGTTCGCCCTGGACCGGCTCACCACCCAGCGCGACGGTGCCCTGCGCCTGGTGGCGCGCTACGCGGACCAGCAGCTGGGCGCCTACCTCCGGGAGAGGCGCGCCGACCGGCCGTCGGAGATCCGACCGCGGGTGCTGGCCTGCGTCCCCCCGCACCCCGGGATGGATGCGATCGTGCGCGTCGCCGCGGGCCACGCGGCGCTGCTCGACGGCGAGTACGTGATCGCGACCGTTCAGGCTCACACCCCGTCGACGCGCGGGGCGGCCGCGCTCGCCCACTACACGCAGGTGGCTCACGAGATGGGCGTTCAACTGGTCACGCTGACCGGGTCACCGGTGGGGCGTGCGGTCGCCGACTACGCGCGCGAGAACCTGGTGACGGAGATCATCCTGGGGCGGCGCAGGGCCGGCCGCCGGCGCCGCACCGTGCTTCACGAGCTGCTGCGTCGCGCTCCGGGCGCCGACGTCCACGTGCTCCCGGCCGTGACCGTCTGACCCACCCTCGCCGTGGCCGCCCCGTCGGCCCGGCTCCGGCAGGGCGATGGGAAACCCGCCGGTCCTGGCGCCCCCGACGCCCGGCTAGTCGCCCTTGGCCGGCCCGTCCACCTCGAGGACGATGGTCGTCTGGTCACGGGCGATCCGGGTCAGCTCGTCGTCCCGGCCCTGCCACATCATCGAGATCATCTGCAGGTCCCCGCGCAGGCTCCAGAGCGGGTGCCCGAAGGTGGCCGGCCGGTTCTTCTCGATCGCGAAGTGGCTGCACCAGGCCAGCCCGTAGCCGAGGACGGGGAGGGCGAGGATGCCGGCGGGGCGCCGCGCCACCAGAGCAGCGGAGGCCGCCAGTGCCCCGAGGTGCACGCCCGCGAAGTGGAGCCACCGGGTCTCCGGCCGGCTGTGCTGGCTGACGTAGAAGGGGAAGTACTCCTCGTAGCTGCGGAACTCGCGCCCGCCGCCGATCGCCTCTCTGCTCGCCATCACCGCAGCGTACGCCCCGGGGTGCGCCCCCGGCCGCAGCTTGGTGACGAGGCCGTCGCCCGCGGGATCGGCTCCCCGGCCGGATGTGATCCTGACCCTGCCCGGCCTTCCCGGTCCTCCTCAGTCCTCCTCAGACACGGACCACCTCGAGGGCGAGCCCGCGTCGCGGGCTCCTCGCGCCCGACCCGGCGTGGGGAGCCCGCCCGCACCACCCGATCGGCCGCGCCGTGGCCGCTCTCCCGGCCCTCGGCTCAGGGGCGTGCGGGCCGCCGGGCCTCCACCACGAAGATCGGGACGGTGGGCCAGATCCGGCGCCGCCTCCAGGAGCTGAACCCGGCATCCCGCAGGAGCTGGGCGAGCTCCGCCTGGTCCCGATAGCCGGCGCCGTGGCGGCGCCCCCGGGGCCGGATCAGCCGCCCGAAGAAGCCGATGCCGAGCACGTCGGCGAGGACCAGGCGGCCACCGGGCGCGAGCACCCGAGCCACCTCGCGGAGCGACGCGTCCTGGTGCTCCCAGTGATGGAAGGACATCGTCGTGGTCACGACGTCGACGCTGGCGTCGTCGAGGGGCAGGTGGTCGGCACCGGCGACCTCCAGGCGGACCCGGGGCTCGCCCTCGAAGCGGTGGCGTGCCACCTCGATCATCGGCGCGGAGGCATCGATCCCCACCAGGACGGCCTCGGGCAGGTGGCGGTGCAGCACCTCCAGGAGCCGGCCGGTGCCGCAGCCGATGTCGGCGATGGAGCGGGGGGCGGCCCTCCCCGTGGCCAGCGCCGCGATCACCCGGCGGTGGATCCTGCCGAACAGGAACTGCCCCCGGCTCCGGTCATAGGTGGCCGCCCACTCGTCGAAGTGGGCGGCGTCGCCGTGGTGCGCTCTGGCCATCTGTGGCGGCCATCAGACCACATCCGCGCCCGCGCCGTCCCGCCGACGGCGTACTCTCCGCGCGTCACCCATGAGTGCTCGGGACGTCGTCATCGCCTCGGCCGGCTCCAGCCTTCGCGGCTGCCTGGCACTGCCTGACGGACCCGGGCCCCACCCCGGCGTGCTCGTCATCCACGAGGTCTACGGGCTCAACGACAACATCCGCGACATCACCGAGCGCTTCGCCAGAGAGGGGTATGCGGCGCTCGCGATGGACCTCTTCAACGGGCGCAACCAGGTGATCTGCATGGCCCGGCTGATGGGCGCTGCGCTGCTGGGAGCCGAGCCGTTCGCGATCCCGGACCTGCGCGCGTCCGCGGACTTCCTGATCGCCCAGCCCGAGGTGGACGGCGATCGCATCGGCGTCATCGGCTTCTGCATGGGAGGGGCCCTGGCTCTCGCCTGGGGGTGCCGGGACGGGCGGCTGCGGGCGGTCGCCCCCTTCTATGGGATGAACCCACGACCGCGCAGCGCCGCCCGCCGCCTCTGCCCCGTGGTCGGCAGCTACCCGGGCCGGGACTTCACCGCGCGCGGGGCGCGCCGGCTCGACGCCCGCCTCACCGAGTACGGCGTGGTCCACGACATCAAGATCTACCCGGGCGCGCGCCATTCGTTCTTCAACGACCAGGGCAAGGCTCACGACGCCGCCGCCTCGGCCGACGCCTGGGAACGCACCCTGGCCTTCTTCGCCACGCACGTCCGCGCCGCCCCGGCGGCCGCCTAGGCTCAGGAGGCGGTCGCGGAGGTGCGACGGTCGCCGCCCCGGGTGGCGGCGCATGGCACACTCGGCCGGTGCTCCTCCCGATCACGACCGACGTCCTGGTGGGGGAGGCGCGGCGTCTCGGCGCCGACGGTCATCGCTACAGCGCGCGCCAGCTGTACTACGCGGCGTGCCGGGCGGTGGAGCGGCCCCCCGCCTCGATAACCCGTGGCTTCATCGGTCTGGGGGCGATCCTGATCGTCCTCGCCGGCGCGGTCCTCTGGGTCCACAGCTTTCCGCTCTCCCTCATCCTCGCCGTGATCGGGGTGGTGCTGCTGCTCGCCGCCCCCCTGAACGGCGCCGTCGAGCGCGGCCGGGCGCGGCGGAGTGCCGGGGCGAGCCGGGTGCTGGCGGACAGCTACGACGGCTTCGTCTCCGGGCCCCTGGAGGAGGCTCGCCACGACCGCCCCGAGGCGTTCGCGGCGATGATCGATCTGGGGTCGTCGTCGGTCGCCGGGGCTTCGGCGCCCCCGGAGACCGAATCCGTGGCCGGGTCGTCGGCGCCCCTGGTATCCGAATCCGAGGGCGCCGCCTCCACTCCGCTGATCGTCTGCGACCGCCGGGAGACGGCCGACGTCCTGGCCGCCAATGCCGCTCGCCTCCCCCAGGGCGTGGGGGTCGTCGACCTGGCCGGGCTGCTCGGCGCCGGTGACACCCTTGCCCCGGCACTCTGCCGCCGGCCCCTGGTGGCGGTCCACGACGCGGGCCCCTCCGGCTGCGCCGTCGCCCCGGCACTGCGCGAGGCGGGGGCCGTTGCCGTGGTGGACGCGGGCCTCCGACCCCCCGCCTCCGACGCCGGGTTGCAGGTGATCGAGGGGGCTCCCGCCCGGCTGCCCGCGGGAGTGGAGGCGGACCTCACCCCGATGGAGGCCGGCTGGCTGCGCAGCGGCCGCCGCCTGGAGGTCGCGACCCTCACTCCCGGCGAGCTGATCGCGCTGGTGACCACCGCCTGCCCGGCCACCGCCCCTCCCGGACCCTAGGGCGAGGGGCCGGGCTCAGCCGCGGGCGGCCAGGGCGACCCGGATGTGGTCGACCAGGAAGCCGTAGAACTTCGCCCGGTCGGCCTGGTCCACCTCTGGCGAGACGCGCTGGTTGGCGAGCCGGCGGGTGACCCAGGGGGGCACTCCGGTCGCCACCACCCGTTCGTCCACCTGGAGGAAGACCAGGGAGTCGTCGCTCTCGTCGACGCCGATGAGGACCTTGCCCGTGATCCCGGCCTGCGTGCCGATCCGCCAGCCCTGCTTCCAGCGCCGCTGGCCCCCGGCGACCCGGGCCACGTTCACCGAGCGCTCCTGGAAGACGACCTCTCCCGGCCGCAGCCCGGCGAGCACGGCCTCCTGCAGGGGCGCGTGCCCCTCCGCGCAGATCCAGCTCACCAGAGAGGCGCCGCGATAGTCGACCGCGGGGAGTGCCCGGGGGTCGTCGGCCTTGCCGCCCAGGGCGGCCACCGTGCTGGCGTGACGCCGGCAGTAGCCGGCGGCCCCGATCCGCTGCAGGTGGCGAGGGCACCAGCGGGTCCCGCAGGCGTGGCCGCGACTGTCGACGTAGGCGCACTCCAGGGAGCCGGGGACCGTGCACCCGCGGGTCCGGCAGGCCGCCACCGGGGTCGCCCGGGGCGCGGCCCGGACGTCGACAAGGGACACCAATGCCAGGTTCGCTACTGCCATCCCACTCATCCTTGACCCGCTTCTCGAAGGCCAGGGTAGGGCGGACCCTCGATCCGAGCCGCGCGGTTCCGCGTTCTGTGACGCTCCCGACACACGCTTCTCGTATCCTCGCCGCAATGCCGCCACTTCCCGCCCCCCTCGAGCTGGCCGCCACCCGGCTGATCGAGGAGGGGCATGACATCGACCGTGACCTCGTCGAGGATCTCCTCCGGCTGGACGACGGCGAGCTCCCCCAGCTGATCGGATTGGCCCACCGTGTGCGCACGCACAGGATGGGCCCGGCAGTGGAGGTCGAATCCATCATCTCCGCCAAGACCGGTGGCTGTCCCGAGGACTGCACCTTCTGCTCCCAGTCGGCGCGCTACACGACCGACGTCGCCCGTCATCCGCTGCTGGCCACCTCCCGGCTGGTGGAGCTCGCCCGGCACACACGGGCGCTGGGGAGCACCGAGTTCTGCATCGTCGTGGCCGTGCGCGGTCCCAGCCGGCGGCTGCTCGACCAGGTCTGCGAGGCGGCCCGGGCGATCCGCGCCGAGGTCGACATCGAGGTCGACGCCTCGCTGGGGCTGCTCGCCGACGGCCAGGCCGAGCAGCTCGCCGCTGCCGGCATCCACCGCTACAACCACAACCTGGAGGCCGGTCCCCGCTTCTTCCCCAGGATCTGCTCCACCCACACCTTTGAGGATCGCCAGGCCACCTGCCGGCGGGTGATCGCGGCCGGGATGGAGCTCTGCAGCGGGGGCATCTTCGGGATGGGGGAGACCTGGTCCGACCGCCTGGACCTCGCCTTCGCGCTGCGTGACCTCGGCACCCGCGAGATCCCCTGCAACTTCCTCGACCCGCGGCCGGGGACCCCGCTGGGGGACGCGGAGCCGCTCCGCCCCCTCGACGCCCTCCGCTGCACCGCGATGATGCGGCTCGTCAACCCCAGCGCGGTGGTCCGCTACGCCGGCGGCCGGGAGCTGGTGCTCCGCGACCTCCAGGCCTACGGCATGCTCGCCGGGGCCAATGGGCTCATCGTCGGCAACTACCTGACCACCCTGGGGCGGAGCGCCGAGCTGGACCTCGCCATGCTCGCCGACCTGGGGATGCCGGTCGCCACCGCGCCGCTGACGGGCAGCCACGGTCACCCGCTCGCGGTCGCTGCGTCGCCGCATCCATAGCGCTTTGCGACCGGGATCTGCCCCGTTCGTTACCGCGCCCAGGTAGCCTGGGCGGTGCCGATGCAACTGGCGGCAGATCGGGGGGCTCGCGCTCCTGCGTCGCCGTCGGGCGCCCCCCGACCCGAGGGCGAGGGCCCGGACACGCTCCCGGCCGGCCTGGGGGCCGCTCCCCGGGGGGCGCGGTGGGTGCTTCCCGCCGCTGCCCTCGGGTCGAGCCTGGTGGTGGTGCCCCTGGTGGCGGCCGGCGTGGAAGCCCTCCACGCGACCTCCTGGGTGGACCTGGTGGCCCTCGGCCTGGGCGGCGCGCTTCTATCCGTCGCCCTGGTGGTGCTCCCCCTCCAGCTTCGCCTCACGAGCCTGGCGGGAAGCCGGACGAGCCGTTGGTGGCGCCAGGCGACGCTCTCCGCCGACAGGGAGGCGGAACTCTCCGCGGAGCGTGAGGAGCTCCTCCATCAGGCCCTGGTCGCCTCCGACCGCGAGCGCCGCCAGCTCGCCGCCGATCTCCACGACGGGGTCATCCAGCTGGTCAGTGCCGTCACCCTCCGGACCGCCACCCTGGCCCGCGGCCTGCGTCGCGAGGGGGGGCAGTCGCCGGAGCGGGTCGGTGCGGCGATCGACGGTCTCGACCGGATCACCGTCGACCTCCAGGCGGTCACAACCGATCTCCGGGGCCTGATGGGCGCCCTCGCCGGGGACGAGATCGACAGCGGCGGCCTGACCGGCGCTCTGAGCGCCCTCCTGGTCCCGCTCGCCGACAACGGCGTTCATGTGGACATCTCCGTCGGCGAGCTGGACTGCGACGCGCGGACCCGCAGTCTCGTCCATCGCGTTGCCCAGGAGCTGGTCCGCAACACCGCCCGGCACGCCGCCGCCCACCACGTCGATCTGAGCGTCGGCCAGGATCACGACGGGCTCTGGATGCGCATGAGCGACGACGGACAGGGCTTCGACGTGGCGGCGCTCGCCGACCGGCAGCGCCACGGTCACATGGGGCTGCTGCTGGTCCGGCAGCGGGTCCAGGATGCAGGCGGGCTGCTCGAGGTGAACTCGACCCTCGGGCGGGGCACCACCATCGTGATGAGGCTGCCGTACGCGAGCTAGGCGGGTGTGGAGGACCCCTCAGTACCGTGTGCTGGCGGTCCTCCGCGCGAAGCGAAAGCCTGTGGCTCCCGCTCCTCGCTCCGTCGCCCTCAGTACACGGTACTGAGGGGTCCTCCGCGCGGAGCGAAAGCCTTCGGCTCCCGCTCCTCGCTCCGTCGCCCTCAGTAGTCGGCGCCGGGGGCGGTGATCAGGCCTTCGCGGATGGCGATCGAGACCGCCTCCAGCTTGGAATGGGCTCCGAGCTTGCCGATGATGCTCTGGATGTGATTGCGCAGCGTGTGAATGCTGATGAACAGGCGCTTGCTGATCTCGTCGTTGCTCATTCCGTCGGCGAGGAAGAGCAGCACCGCGGTCTCCCGCGGGGTCAGCGGTTCGGTCAGGTTGGGGTTGCCACCGTCGGTGCTGGTCAGCCGGTTGAGCATCGCCGGTGACACCGGGGTGGCGCCGGAGGCCGCGGCCCGAACCGCCGCGGCGAGCGCGTCGATGCTGTCCCCCTTGGTGACGTAACCGGCGCAGCCGGCGGCCAGCGCCTCGCTGAGCACGCTCGGCTCCATCGCGGCCGTGACCAGCACCACCTTGGCGCCGGGGCGGAGGGCGCGCAGCTCGGCGGCCGCGTGGGTTCCCTGGCCATCGGGGAGGCGCTGGTCGAGGAGGATGACGTCCACCTCCACGGCCTCCAGCCGTTGCCGCGCGGCGGCCAGGGTGTCGACGGCCTCGACCACCTCCATGTCCGGCTCCTCGGAGAGCGCCGCCGACACCGCCTGGGTGAACATCCGATGGTCGTCGATGATGAACACCCGAATGGTTCGGGGCAGCGCACCCTGCACGGGGATCTCCTCGGTTTCGAGGCGTGACGCCTCTCGACGCCCATTCTTCGGCGGGGGGCCGGATCGCGGCGGCCGTCTTCTTCGGACTGTCACGTCAGTGTGTCCGAGTTGGACGCCCGTTGCATCCTCGTCACCAGTGTGGGACGGCGCGCTGGCTCAGGTCGGTCCGGCGGCGAACACCCCTAGTGCACCCACACCACAGGAATTGCGGCAGTCCGCGTCTGGCCGCGCCACCCAGGTGAGACGACCATGGTGGCGTACCCCTCATCCACCCGAGGACCGGACGTGATCAGCACTGTCAGCCTTCCCCGCCGGAGGGCCGGCTTCGTCTCCCGGCTGCTGGCGAGCTGCCGCGGCGACCTCGCCGCCTACCGGGACGGGCTGCTCCGCGACCTCCGGGCCCTCGCCGCCGACCAGGTCCTCGCCTGGCTGGCCTGGGCTGTCGCCGTCTCTCAGCTTGCGGACGCTGCCTCGACCGTCCTCGCCCTCTCCAGCAACTGGGCGGAGGCCAATCCCCTGAGCGCTGCCGTGATCGGGCGCTGGGGCGTGGGGGGGCTGCTCGTCGAGAAGGTCGTGATCGCCACCGTGGTCGTGTTCAACATGGCCAGGCTGCGGGGCCGCAGCGCCCGGGCCCTCGCAGTGCTCGCCACCCTGGTCGGAGTCGCAGCGGTGGTATGGAACCTCCATGTCATCGGCTAGGGATCGGAGGGGCACGACCGAGGTACCCGGCGCCGGGGCGGCCATCCGGGGCTCGCCCCCGGCGGACGTGGGGGTGGACCCCCTCGTCGCTGAGGCGGCCCTGCTGGCGCTCGCCGAGGGCAGCCCCGAGAGCGTCCGTGAGCAGATCCTCTCCGCCGTGGCCCAGCGCTGCGGCGCCGACGCCGTCGCCCTCATCGGTGTGGCGCCGTCCGATCGCGAGATCTCCGTGCTCCAGCACGTCGGCCTCGGCCATCCTCCCGACGGACTGGTCGGCGCTTCGGCCGACCTCCATCTGGTGGATGCCGAGCACGTCCAGCTCACCGCGCGGGTGGGGAGGGGAGCCGGCTCGATCTCTGCCCTGCTCCACCTGAGCGGTCAGCGCACGGCGGTGGCGGCCGGTCTGGGCCGGCACGGGGTCAGCCAGGTCCTGGTGGCGGCGAGGGCCCGCGGCCGGTTCGACGCGACGGTGGCTCCCTCGCTGGCCGGTGTCGCCCGCGTCCTCGCCTCGATCGAACGCAGGCAGCGGGTGGCCGTCCTGGCCGAGCGCCGCCTCCGGCAGCAGGCCGCCGTGGCCGGCCTCGGGCAGAGCGCGCTGGGCGGGGGGGAGGACCTGGCGGAGCTGGCCGAGGCCACCTGCCAGGCGGCGGCGGCCAACCTGACCGCCGACCTGGTGGTGATCCTGGAGCGTGGACCCGAGGGGCTTCACCCCGCGGCCGCGGTCGGGTGCCCAGCCGAGGAGCTGGCTGCCGAGCTGGCCTGGGCGGACGCCGATTGCTCGGCGGTCCTGCGCAGCGGCGAGCCCCTGATCCGGCCCGGTGCCGGCGAGGCCACCGCCTCGACCGCCCGAGTGCCGGAGCCGCCCGTTCCTCCCAGCGCGCTGATCGTGCCCATCCGTACCGGGCCACGCATGGCCGGGGTGCTGCTGGCGGCATCGCGGCGGCAGATCGCGTACTCCGAGGAGGACATCGCGTTTGCCCGAAGCCTGGCCAACCTCTTCGCGCTGGCCGGCGAGCGAGCCCGGGTGCAGGCTCAGCTCCGCCTCTCGGTCGGCGAGCTGCGCAAGAGCGCCGAGGACCGCAGCCGGCTGCTCGCCCATGTGGTCCAGGCGCAGGAGGAGGAGCGGCGGCGGATCGCCGACGACATCCACGACGACTCGGTCCAGGTCATGACCGCGGTCGCGCTCCGCCTCGCCACCCTGCGGCGCCGGCTCGGCGAGGCCGCCCTCGATCCCCTCGTGCTCAACCTCGAGCACGACGTCCGCCAGGCGATCACCCGGCTTCGCCACCTGATGTTCATGCTCCGGCCGCCGGCCCTCGAGGCCCACGGCGTCGGCGCGGCGCTCCAGGCCTTCCTCGCCCAGATCGCGGACGAGGCGGGTCTCGAGTACTCGCTGGATGACCGCCTCCGCCGCGAGCCCGAGCCCGATGCGCGCACGGTCGTCTACCGGATCGCCCAGGAGGCGGTTTCCAACGTCTGCAAGCACGCCCAGGCCAGCCGGATCGACGTCACCCTCAGCGAGCACGACGGAGGGGTCATGGTGGAGATCGCCGACGACGGCGGCGGCTTCGACGCCTCCGGTCCCCAGCCGGCCCCCCCCGGTCACCTCGGCCTGCTGGTGATGCGCGAGCGTGCCGAGCAGAGCGCGGGCTGGTTCAGCGTGGAGAGCCGGCCGGGGGTGGGGACCACCGTCCGTTACCTGGTGGGCAGCCGTCTCCTGGCCGGCGACAGCCCGCCTCCGGGGCCGGGTGACGGTTGCGGGGCGGCCCTCACGGGAAGCACGGCGTCGTGACCGTCCGGATCCTCATCGCCGACGACAACGCCTCCATGCGCGGGGCGCTGGGGGACATGCTGGGCAGCGAGCCCGGCTACCTGGTGGTGGGGCTCGCCGCCGACCCGGAGAGCGCCATCGACCTGGCCGGCGTCCACCGCCCCGACGTGGCCATCCTCGACGTCAAGATGCCCGGAGGGGGTGGGGTGCGGGCTGCCGAGGGCATCCGCTCCGCCTCGCCCGGGACCCGCATCGTGGCCCTCTCCGCCTGGGACGACCAGGAGACGATGCGCCGCATGCGCCGCGCCGGGGCCTCCGACTATGTGGTGAAGGGTGCGGCCCCCGACGACCTGGTGGAGATCATCGCCCGGATCAGCCGCTGAGCTCTGATCAGGCGGCCCCGAGGGATTGGGGTACCTGTGCCAGCAGCTCCTCGAAGCGGTCGGCCGGGACGGGCGGGCTGAACAGGTAGCCCTGGAGCAGGTCGCAGCCGCAGCGGCGCAGGAAGGCGAGCTGGGCCGGGGTCTCCACCCCCTCGGCGGTCACCTGGAGGCCGAGCCGGTGGGCGAGCCCGATCATCGCCGCCACCAGCGGGTCGTCGTCCTGCTCGCCCCTGATGGTGCTGAGGAAGGAGCGGTCGATCTTCAGCCGGTCGACCGGGAAGGTGGCCAGCTTGTTGAGGCTGGAGTAGCCGGTGCCGAAGTCGTCGATGGCGACGCTGATGCCGGCCCGGCGCAGCTGGCGCAGCTCCTCGAGGGTTTCGCTCGTCTGCGCCGCCGCCGTCGTCTCGGTGATCTCCACCTCCAGGCGTTCGGGCGGAAGGCCGCTCTCGAAGACCACCGCCTCGATGCGGTCCACCAGGTCGCCCCGGCCCAGCTCGCGACCGGAGACGTTGGCGGCCACGAAGAGATCGGGATGGCCGTTTGCGCGCCAGGCCGCGACCTGCGCACACGCCGTCCGGAGCACCCAGGTGTCGATGGCGTCGATCAGGCCGGTCTCCTCGGCGAGCGGGATGAAGCTGTCCGGCGGGACCAGGCCGCGGATGGGATGCTGCCAGCGCACCAGCGCCTCGCAGCCCACCACAGCGCCGTTCGCCATGGAGATGAGCGGCTGGTAGTAGACGCGCAGCTCGCCCCGGTCGACGGCGTGGCGGAGGTCCTGGTCCAGGCTCAGCCGGTCCATCGCCGAGGTGTGCATGCCGGGCGCGAAGACCGCGACCCGACCCCGGCCGCCCCGCTTGGCGGACTGCATCGCCAGCTCCGCGTCCCGGAGCAGCGCGACGACGTCCGCTCCGGAGGTGGACGAGACGGCGACGCCGATGCTCAGCCCGATGGTCAGCTGCCCCCCCGGGTACTCGAGCGGTGCGGCAAAGGAATCGCCGAGCCGCTCCGCCACCTCGACGGCGCGGCTCTCGTCGCCGGCGTCCTCGAGGAGCACGCCGAACTCGTCGGCGCTCAGACGCGCCACCGTGTCGCCGGGGCGCAGTGTCAGCGCCAGCCGGTCCGCCACCGCCTGGAGCACGGCGTCCCCGGTGGTGTATCCCATGCTGTCGTTGATCGCCTTGAAGTTGTCGACGTCGATGAAGAGGACGGCGACGACCGCTCCGTGGCGCTGGGTCCGGGTCAGCGCGTGCATGACCCGTTCCGAGAAGAGCGCCCGGTTGGCGCGCCCGGTGAGCGGGTCGCGGAAGGCGCCCGCCCGGAGCTCGCGCTCCAGCCGGTTGCGCTCGGTGACGTCGCTGATGGACGAGAGGATGGCGGGACGGCCGTTGAACTCCTGGGGCCCCGTGGTGATCTCCACGTCGATCAGGCGGCCGTCTCGCAGGCGGTGGCGGGCCTTGAGCGTTCCCACCCCCGCCTGGGCGCGACTGAGGTCGGCGGCCCACTTGGCGGCGTCGCGGCGGATGACGGCCGCGGTCATCGTCTCGAACTCCTTGGCCGAGTACCCGTACTTGACGACGGCCGCGTCGTTCACCGCCAGAAACCGCTGCGTCTCCGTGTCGATCACCCACATCGGCTGGGGGTTCTGATAGAAGAGCTGACGGAAGATCGATTCGCTGCCGACCAGGGCGGTGACGTGCTCCAGGTCGAGCTTGCGGAGCTCTCCGATGAGGTGAAGTCGCATCACCGACGCCGTCACCCGGCGGGCGAGCAGCCGCAGGAACGCGGCCTCCTCCTCGCCGAAGACGCGGGGCCGCGACGAGATCACCGTGATCGCTCCCATGGGTTGGCCTCGGTAGCGAAGCGGCATGGTCATCAACGAACGTGCCCGCATCCGGCTGCATGCGTCTCGATGCACCCGCGTATCGGTCTCGGTGTCCTCGCAGGACCGGAGCGTGGTGAACGCGGGAGACCGCCACGCCCGGTTGGGGACGGTGCCGTCCCGGGTGATCCGGGCCGCCCCGGCGCCCGCGCCGGCCCGGTGGACCGACTCCCCGCCAACCCTGACCTCGACGGCGGCAGCGTCGGCCCCGCACAGCAGGCGTGCGCAGCGCGCCACCTGCCGGGCGATCTGGTCGGCGTCGGCGCGCAGCGCCCGGAACTCGCCGCCGAACGCCGCGGGATCGTGGGCGCCCGCGTTGGCCGCGCTCAGGCGGAGTCCTCGTTCCGCGGCCGCCACGGCGATCTGGCCCAGGATGGCATCCAGCTCTATCAACGCCTGCTGGCGGGTGGTGAGGTCCGCGCGCGGCGGTTCAGGGTGCAAGCCACGGCGGCGGCCTCCCGCGGGCGGGAGCAGCCCGCGCGGACCGGAGCTGGGTGCGGGGCTGGACATGGCTGACATCAGGCTAGTCCGCTCTAATCCGCATGTCTTGGACGCCGGGTCACGACCTCGTCACCGAGGCGACACCGCCCCGGTACGAAGTGGGTCATCCGGTGCATCCGCTCCAGGTGCGGGCGATGCGAATGCCCCGGCTCGATCGGGCGGCCGCCCGGGGGGTGAGTTGTATATCTGTCTGCGACAGATGTGATAGCATCGGCCCGTGGAGGAGCCCCCCCCCGACCTCGATGCCCTCGCCGGCGGTCTCGCCCGCACCATGGGCAGGCTGCGCCGTTCGCTCAACCGCCAGGTGCGCGCCGGCAGCGGCGCCGATGCGCTGGCCGAGGCTCAGCTGGAGATCGTCCGCCTTCTGCACCGGCGGCCGGGACTGCGGGTGCACGACGTCGCGGTCGAGCTGGGGCTGGCCTCCAACACGGTGAGCACCCTGATCCACCAGCTCGCGGACGCGGGCCTGCTCGAGCGCAGCGCCGACCCCGCCGACGCCAGGGTGACGCACCTCCACCTCAGTCCAGCGGCCGAGCAGCTGCTCCAGCGCCGGCGCGACCTGCGCAGCGACCTCCTCGCCACGCGACTCGTGGAGCTGGACGGCCACGAGCGCCAGACGCTGGCGCGAGCCCTCCTCCTGCTGGAAAGCATCGCCCTCTCCCTGGAGGCGGCGTCGACCGCGGCCGTCGCGGCGCCGGCAGCGGCGCGAGCGGACGGCCCGTTCACGCTCCCGGCGGAGGCCGCACGTGCCGGTTGAGGTCGCTCCGCCCGCCGTGACCCCCCAGAGTTCCGCCGCTCTCCCGGTTGCCTGCTCCGACCTCCGGGTGAGCTTCGGGCCCGTGACCGCCGTCGACGGCATCTCGTTCGGGATCGCTCCGGGCGAGGTCTTCGGCCTCCTGGGGCCCAACGGCGCCGGCAAGACGACCACGATCCGTGTGCTCACCACCCTGATCCGGGCCGACTCCGGCGCGATGCGTGTCTTCGGGCACGACACCCGCCGCGAGGCGATGCTGGTGCGCCACCTGATCGGCTACCTGCCCCAGCAGCTCTCGGCCGACTTCCAGCTCAGCGGGTACGAGAACGTCTGGCTCTTCGCCCGCCTCTTCGACCTCCCCCGCCGGGAACGGCGCGAGCGGGCGCGTGAGGTGCTGGCGGCGATGGGGCTGGACGACGTCCGTGACCGCCTGGTCGGGACCTACTCCGGAGGCATGGTCCGCCGCCTGGAGCTGGCGCAGGCGCTGGTCAACCGGCCCGCGCTGCTCGTTCTCGACGAGCCCACCATCGGGCTCGACCCCCTGGCCCGGGGGGACGTCTGGGAGAGGGTTCACGAGCTCCGTGAGGAGACCGGGATGACCGTGCTCCTCACCACCCACTACATGGAGGAGGCGGACGTGCTCTGCGAGCGCATCGCGCTCATGCACCACGGCCGCATCCGCGCCGAGGGCACGCCCGCCGAGCTCAAGGCCGCCCTGGGGCCGGGGGCGACCCTCGACGACGTCTTCCGCCACCACGTCGGCGCCGCCATCGAGGACGAGGAGTTGACAGGAGGAGGCCGCGATGTCCGCCGCACACGTCGCACTGCCGGGCGTCTCGGCTGACCTGCGCGCTCCCGGGACGGTCATGCCGCCCTGGTGGCGGCTCTACCCCAGCCGCATCCTCACCTTCTGGCTGGTGGAGCTGCGCAAGATCCGGCACGACCGGACCGAGCTGTATACACGGGCGGTCCAGCCGGTGCTCTGGCTGCTCATCTTCGGGGAGACATTCAGCCGCCTTCACGTCATCCCCGTCCCCGACGGGATCTCCTACCTCGCCTACCTCTCGCCCGGGATCATGGCCCAGTCGGCTCTGTTCATCGCCATCTTCTTCGGCATCCAGATCATCTGGGAGCGCGACTCCGGGATCCTCACCAAGCTGATGGCGACCCCGACGCCGCGGCTGGCGCTGATCAGCGGCAAGGCCTTCGCGGCCGGTGTGCGCTCGGTCTCCCAGGTGGTGGTCATCCTGGCGCTCTCGGCGATCCTCGGGATCCGCTTCGACTGGAACCCGCTCCACCTGCTCGGTGTCGCCGCGGCGGTGGTGCTGGGGGCCGCCTTCTTCTCCTGCCTCTCCATGAGCATCGCCGGGATCGTCCTCCACCGCGAGCGCCTGATGGGAGTGGGCCAGGCCATCACCATGCCGCTCTTCTTCGCCTCCAACGCCCTCTACCCGGTCAAGGTCATGCCGGGATGGCTGCAGGGGCTGAGCGCGGCCAACCCGATGAGCTACGAGGTGGACGCCCTGCGGGGGATGCTGCTCGGCATTCCCACCGCGCTCGCCTTCGACTTCGGCGTGCTGGCGGTCGCCGTGGTGGCCGGCGTGCTCGCCGCCGCGGCACTGCTCCCCCGCCTGGCCCGCTGACCGGCGCGTCGCGCCATCCGGCGGCCGGCGGCGAGGCGCTCAGCCCTGGTCCCCGGTGCCGGGTGTAACCTGCGCGCATGACCCAGACCGCCTACCCGGCCGCCACCGAAGCCGACGCCCGCCGCGACGACTCCTGGATCTACTTCGACGGCGAATTCCGCCGCTATCGCGACGCCCGGATCGGCGTCCTCACGCAGGGTCTCAACTACGGGACCGGCGTCTTCGAGGGCATCCGGGCGTACTGGAGCGCGGAGCGCGAGCAGCTCTTCGGCCTCTGGTTCCCCGAGCACTACCGGCGCTTCCACCAGAACGCGCGGGCGCTCCAGATGCGCGTCCCCCTCGGCGTCGAGGAGCTGTGCGAGGTCACCCACGAGCTGCTCCGCCGCAACGGCAGCCGGGAGACGACCTACATCCGCCCGCTCATCTTCAAGTCGGCGGAGACGATCGGCTTCCGCCTCCACGACATGCCCGACAGCTTCGCCATCGCCACCGCCCCTATGGGGGACTACGTCCCCACCGGGGGGATGCGCTGCATGGTCTCCTCGTGGCGGCGGATCGACGAGAGCATGGCCCCGCCCCGGACCAAGTGCACCGGCATCTACATCAACAGCGCGCTCGCCAAGTCCGAGGCGCTCCAGGCCGGCTTCGACGAGGCCATCATGCTGACCGGCTCGGGGCACGTCTGCGAGGGCAGCGGGGAGAACATCTTCCTCATCCGCGGTGGGGTGATCTCGACCCCCGCGCCGGCGGACAACATCCTGGAGGGGATCACCCGCCAGGGGATCATCCACATCTTCCGCGAGGAGATGGGACTCGACGTGGTGGAGCGATCGGTCGGCCGGAGCGAGCTCTACATCGCCGACGAGGTCTTCATGTGCGGGACCGGCGCCCAGGTGGCGCCTGTGGTGGAGGTCGACCGGCGCACGGTCGGCGACGGCGAGCCCGGGCCGCTCACCCTGCGGGTTCAGGACCTCTTCAACGGCATCGTCAGGGGGGCCAACCCCAAGTACATGGAGTGGCTGAGCCCGATCTGGTGACGGATCGCGGGGACTCGGCGCGGGGCTCAGCCCGGCAGCATCTCGCGGACGATCCGCGCACCCGCCCGCCGGAGCAGGCGCCGTGGCATGCGGCGGGGATCCTCTCCCGGGCCGGCCAGATCGGCCAGCGAGATGACGCGACGAAAGCCGCCGGGGTCGGCCTGCACCTCTCCGGCCACCGCCACGCAGGCGACGCCCAGCCGGGCTGACCGCCTGGACACCTCCATCGGTGCCTTGCCGGCGGCCGTCTGGAGGTCGAGACGGCCCTCGCCGGTGACGACGAGATCCGACCCCGCGATGGCCTCGTCGAGACCCACGGCGCCAGCCACCAGGGCCGCGCCGGGTCGGAGCGCCGCCCCCGCCACGGCCAGCCCGTAGCCGGTGCCACCGGCGGCCCCGGCCCCGGCCAGCTCGCGCAGTCCCACCGGTATCCGCGCGTCACGCTGGAGCACCCGGGCGAGGCGCTCCAGCCCGGCGGCGAGCTGCTCCACCTGGGGACCGCTGGCCCCCTTCTGGGGGCCGAAGACGGCCGCCGCCCCCCGCTCCCCCAGCAGCGGGCTGTTGACGTCGACGCCGACCTCCACGCGGCAGACGCGGAGTCGCGGATCGAGGTCGTCGAGGTCGGCGCGGTCCAGATCCGTGAGCGCACCCCCGCCGAGACCCAGGGGGTGGCCGGCGGCATCGAGCAGCCGGGCCCCGAGGGCCGCCAGCAGGCCCGCTCCGCCATCGGTGCAGGCGGAGCCGCCGAGCCCCACCAGGATCCGGCGGGCGCCGCCGCCGAGGGCCCGGACGATCAGCTCGCCGGCGCCTCGGGAGGTGGCGCGGAGTGGGTCGAGGCGGCCGCGGAGGCGGCGCAGGCCGGCGGCCTCGGCCAGCTCGACAACCGCGGTGGTGGTGTCGATCCAGCCGAGCCGCGCCACCAGCCGTCCCCCCAGCGGACCGCAGACCGTGCAGCGCTCGACCCGGCCCGAGGGCGAGGCCGCCAGCAGGATGTCGAGGGTGCCGTCACCTCCGTCGGCCATGGCCAGCACCCGAGCCGCCGCCCCGGCGTCGCCCACCCCCGCGGCCAGGGCCAGGGCGGCGGCCGTGGCGGTGAGGGTCCCCTTGAAGGCGTTGGGGGCGCAGAGGACCCGCCGGGGCGCCCCGCCGCTCATCTCACCGCGGCCCGACGAGGGCGAAGTACTCGTTCATCTCCTCGTCGCTCCAGATGTGACCGTCGCACTTGTCCACGCTGACCAGGAGCCCCGAGGCGGCACCCCCTGGGGACGGCCCCTGCGGCTCCGCCGCCGGGACCAGGAACGTGAAGAACATGGGGTGGTCGGCGTGGAACCGGGGCGGGTCGGGCCGCGGCTCAGGGCCCGCCGCGCGGGCCGCGGCCCAGGCCCGGTCGGTCGCGTCAGCGAGGGTGATCGTGGGCGTCCGGTACCGGACCGGGACGATCAGCGTGGTGATCCCATGCCGGTCGTGGGCACGGCGCTGGTCCCTGGCCGTCTCCAGCGGCAGCGACGATCCCGCGAAGTCGAAGTCCAGCTGGAGCAGCGAGGCGGTCCGGGGACAGCCGTCCTCCCACGGGCGCGGCCGGGCGTGGACCAGGTCGTACCGGGGGGTGTCGGGGAGCGGGGCGGTCACGCCGGGAGACTCTCGGCCGTCTGCGGACGCTGTCAACCGGAGCGGCGGGGCGGCGGTCAGGCGCTCTTCCGCGCCCGCGCGATCCAGCGGTCGGGGGCGCGCAGCTCGACCATGGAGGGCATCATCTCCGGACCCTCCCAGACGCGATTGAGGAGGGGGTAGCCGCCGCCGGCGATCAGCGCCTCCGCGAATCGCTCGCCCGCCTCGTACTGGCGCAGCTTGACCGAGATGCCCGTCACCGCGAGGATCAGGCGCTCGAGGAGATTGCGCTCCTTCTGGCGCCTCCGGAATGCGGCCTCCAGCTCGTCGAAGCCCTCGATGTGGGCCCGTCCCACCCGATGCATCACCAGGTTGCTGTACCCCTCCAGGACGCTCATGACCGCCTGCAGCCGGCCGATGCCGCGGAGCTGGCCGCTCACGCCTCCCCCCATCCGCCGCACCAGCTCCGGTCCCAGCCCCTGCTTGGCGGGCGGAGCCAGCCCCTCTCCCAAGAGGTCTCTCATCAGGCTGCCGATGTGCCGGCCCAGCCAGGGGTGGGCCTCGAACTGCCAGGCGTGGGTGGCCTCGTGGAGGATCAACCAGCGCCGGAGTGGCTCCGCCGGCGCGTCCTGGCCGCGCTCCAGGAGCAGCACGTTGGGCTCGACGAGATAGAGGGCAGGGGTCGCCCCTCCGCCGCTCGGGGGCGGCGCCAGCGCGGGGCCGGGGAGCATGAGCACCGGGTCGTACTGGCCCAGCACCCGCTGCGACATGAAGCCGAGGACCTCGCCGACATAACGGCTGGTCAGCCGCCGGCCGAAGGCGGTGAGGGTCGTCTCCGGAGTCTCCGCGCGGAGCGCCTCCACGGGATCGATGAGGCGCCGGACGATCACCAGGTTGGCGTCGATGAAGCCGTGGCGGTCGAGGACCGTGAGCCGGGGGATGGAGGCCGGCGGGGTGCCGCAGACCTCGGCGATGAACGGCACCATCTCGGCGGCGATGGCCTCGTAGCGGACGGCGAGCCGCTCCGCCTCCCCGGGGCGCAGCCCGGCGCGCTGCCCGGAGCGGGCCCGGGCGGCCTGGCGCACCGCCTCCCAGTCGAACAGCCGCCGCTCGGCTCCGGGAAGAGGCCGGGAGAGGGCGCGCACGGAGAGCGCGACGGCGCCGCCCACGGCGGCCAGCGCCGCGGTGCGGCGGATCAGCGGGCGCCCGGCCAGCATGCCGCGATCATATGCGCTCCAGGCGCCCCGGGCCGCCCAATCCAGCCGCGCCGGCCTCGGGGTGGGCTGGCACTCGTGGCCGCCGGTCGCTAGCACTCGCCTACCCCGAGTGCTAAGATAACCGCCGACGGTTCGTCCCGATCGTTCCAGGAGCCCTGCCCGCCGGGCAGGCGGTGGAGGAGGTTCATGGCCAAACAGCTTTCCTATGACGTCGAAGCGCGTGCCTCCCTGAAGCGCGGCGTCGACGCCGTGGCCAACGCAGTGAAGATCACCCTCGGCCCCAAGGGCCGCAACGTCGTGCTGGACAAGAAGTTCGGCTCCCCGACGATCACCAACGATGGCGTGACCATCGCCAAGGAGATCGAGCTCGAGCAGCCGTTCGAGAACATGGGCGCCCAGCTGGTCAAGGAGGTCGCCTCCAAGACCAACGACATCGCCGGCGACGGCACCACCACCGCGACGGTGCTGGCCCAGGCGCTCATCGAGGCCGGCCTGCGCCAGGTCGGCACGGGCGCCAACCCCATCCTCCTCAAGCGGGGCATCGACAAGGGCGTCGCCGCCGTGGTGGAGGCCATCAAGGCCCAGTCCATCCCGGTGACCGAGCGGGAGAAGATCGCCCAGGTGGCGTCGATCTCCGCGGCCGATCCCGCGGTCGGCGAGACCGTCGCCAACGCGATGGAGAAGGTCGGCAAGGACGGGGTCATCACCGTCGAGGAGTCGAAGGGACTGGAGACCGAGCTGGAGTTGGTCGAGGGGATGCAGTTCGACAAGGGCTACATCTCCGCCTACATGGTCACCAACGCCCAGCGGATGGAGGCGGTCCTCGAGGAGCCCTACATCCTGATCACCGACCGCAAGGTCTCCGCCGTCGCCGACCTCCTGCCGCTGCTCGAGAAGGTCGTCCAGATGAGCAAGCCGTTGCTCATCATCGCCGAGGACGTCGAGGGCGAGGCGCTCGCCACGCTCATCGTCAACAAGCTCCGCGGCACCTTCAACGCCGTGGCCGTGAAGGCCCCTGGATTCGGTGACCGGCGCAAGGCGATGCTCCAGGACATCGCCATCCTCACCGATGGCACCGTGGTCAGCGAGGAGATCGGCCTCAAGCTGGACTCCGCGACCCTCAACCAGCTGGGACGTGCCCGGCGGGTGACCATCACCAAGGACGACACCACCGTCGTCGAGGGCGCGGGCAGCCAGGATGCGATCAAGGGCCGGATCGAGCAGATCAAGGCGGAGATCGACAAGTCGACCTCCGACTGGGACAAGGAGAAGCTCCAGGAGCGTCTCGCCAAGCTCTCCGGTGGGGTGGCCGTCATCAAGGTCGGTGCCGCCACCGAGACCGAGCTCAAGGAGAAGAAGCACCGGATGGAGGACGCCGTGTCCGCCACCCGCGCGGCGGTGGAGGAGGGGATCGTCCCCGGAGGCGGCGTGGTCCTCCTCAACTCCATCGCGGCGCTCGACAAGGTGAAGGTCGAGGGCGACGAGCTGGCCGGGGTCAACATCCTCCGGCGCGCGCTGGAGGAGCCGCTCCGCCAGATCGCGGTGAACGCCGGGCTCGAGGGCTCGGTCGTCGTCGAGAAGGTCAAGGGCCTGCCCAAGGGCCAGGGCCTCGACGCGGCCACCGGCGAGTACGTGACGATGGTCACGGCCGGGATCATCGACCCCACCAAGGTCACCCGCTCGGCGGTGCAGAACGCGGCGTCGATCGCCGGGCTGCTGCTCACCACCGAGGCGCTCATCACCGACATCCCCGAGAAGAACAAGGGCCAGTCGCCGCCGCCCATGCCCGACTATTAGTCGAAAGCGAGATTCGCCTCTGAAGGGGCGGCTGGGCAGGTGCCCGGCCGCCCCTCTCTCGTGCCGGGCGCACCGCTGATCGGCCGGCCGCGGCGCTGCTAACGTTGCGGGGCGGTGTCCGGCATCCTGGTCTTCGTCACCGACTACGGTCTGGAGGACGGCTACGCCGCCCAGCTCTGGGCCGCCGCGTGGTCGGTCGCGCCGGGGATGCGCTGCGTCGACGGCACCCACCTGGTCCCGCCCGGAGACGTCCTCACCGCCGCCTACCGCTGCAAGTCCCTGGGGCGCGCCTTCGGCCCGGGCAGCGTGCTCTGCGCCGTCGTCGACCCCGGTGTCGGCGGCGACCGGGGGGCGGTGGCCGTGGAGTGCGACGGGGTCACCTGCGTCGCCCCCGACACCGGCCTGGTCTCGTACCTGTGGATCGAGTCTCGGGAGCGGCGGGCGGTCCGGCTGGCGATCCCCGCCGGCGCCTCGGCGACCTTCCACGGCCGGGATCTCTTCGCCCCGGTGGCCGCGCGCCTTGCCGCCGGGGGCGCGCTCGAGGCGTGCGGCGAGCCGGTCGCCGCGCCGCGCCTGCGTGACCAGCTGGCTCCGGTCGCCGAGGCCGGCCGGCTGCGGTCGCTGGTGGTGTCGGTCGACCACTTCGGGAACTGCGTCACCGGGGTGCGGCGCAGCGACGTCGGGGAGGGGCACCCCGCCGGGCTCGCCTGGCCCGGCGGTGAAACCGCCCGCACGGTGCGGACCTACGCGGAGATCGACTCCGGGCTGGCCGTGCTCTGGAACAGCTCCGAGCATCTCGAGCTGGCCGCTCGGGAGGCTCCGGCCGCGGACCTGGCCGGGATCCGGGTGGGCACTCCCGTCAGCGTCGAGCTGCGATGAGCGGACCCCTCGACGACGCCCGCAGCGCCTATGGGAACCTCACCTCCGAGCAGCAGTCGGCCCTCGACCGGGCCGCCGGCGCTCTCGGCGTCGGCGTCCTCCAGCTCATGGAGATCGCCGGCTGGCAGGTCGCCCGCTGGCTGTTCGCCGCGGCCGGAGGTCGCCCCACGGGCGTGCTGGTTGTTGCCGGACATGGCAACAACGGAGGCGACGGCCTGGTGGCGGCCCGTCATCTGACGACCTGGGGGTGTCCGGTGCGGGTCGCGCTGGTGGCCGACCCCGACCGCCTCGGCGAGCCGGCAGCGGCTCATCTGGCCGCGCTGCGCGCCCTGGGCGTGCCCGTCGAGGTCGTCCCCGACGGCCGCGTCCCCGGGCCGCTCGTCGATGGCGCGGCGATGGTGGTCGACGCCCTGCTGGGCAGCGGCATCCGCGGCGATCCCCGGCCGGCCCAGGCGGAGGCGATCTCGAGGCTGCCCCCGGAGCGCACCCATGCCGTCGACGTCCCCAGCGGTCTCGACGCCAGCAGCGGCGATGCCGGCACGCCGACCGTCAGGGCGCTCCGGACCTGCACCCTCACCGCCGTGAAGGCCGGACTCTGGACCGCCGTGGGGCGGGGTCACGCCGGCCAGATCACGGTCGCCGACATCGGGATGCCGGCCGCCGCGTGGGCGGCCGCCGGCCTCCTGGCGCCGAGCCTTGTCAGGGGCGGCGAGTTGCTGACGATACCGACCGATACCCCTGTCGCCGGGGTCACATCGCCGGGCTGAGCACCTCGGCGGGGCGTCGCTCGTCTTGACCGCGCTACCACAGCCGTGTATGCTGGCGCGGACGCCACCAGCCACCCTCCGGGTGGACTCATGATCAACGCCCCACTCAACGTCCCAGCCCTCAGTGGCGAGTTCGCAGAGCTTGTCTCCGAGCATCTCGACGAACTCATCACCTACGCCGCCCATCTGGTCGGCGACGCCGACTCCGCCGTGGAGCTGGCCGCCGCCGGGATCTGCCACGCCGCCAAGTACCCGCCCGCGCGGCTCCGCGTCGACGGTCCGGCGGCCCTGTACCGCGGTGTGACCCGCGCCTGCCGTACGGGCGAGCGCTATCCGCCGCGCCCGCGCGGCGCGTCCCGTCTCTGGCGTCGCAGTCCGGCCCCCATCGAGACGGAGTTCCGAGGTGGGGATGTCGCCAGCCGGATGAACACCGTGAAGCGTGCGCTGATGACCCTCCCCTTCGAGCGCCGCGCGGCGCTGCTGCTGCGCAACCTCGGCAGGCTGCGCTACGCGGAGATCGCCCGTGCCCTCGAGTGCTCACCCGAGGCTGCTGCGCGCATGCTGGCGGCGTCGCGGCGCCAGTTCAGCGCCATCTACCGCGAGATCGCCATATGAAGTGCAGCCTGCTCGCCCTGAGCAGCTACCTCGACGACGAGCTGGACGTGGCGCATAGGGCGGAGGTCGAGGCGCACCTGGTGGGCTGCGAGCGCTGCCGCAAGGGCCTCGACTACCTGCGCGAGGAGACCGATCGCTTTGGCGCCCTGGGCCGTGTGCACGTGCCGGACAGCGCCATCCATGCCTTCATGGAGCAGCTGGGGCTGCTCGGGCCGGGAGATCCGCTGCCGCCACGCCCCGCGCCGCCCCCTCCCGCGCCCCGGGACGTGCTCCCCTGGCAGGGCGTGGCCGGCACCGGCAGCGGCCATGGCCTCCCCTGGACGCCGCGTGCGGACACCGCGGAGCCGCCGGGCGCGAACCAGCCGACCCTCCCCTTCACCGACTCCCTGACGCTCCCCGGCGTGTCCCCTCTGACCTCGGCGGCGGGGTGGCCGGCGGGCAGCGCCGAGATCCACCTCAACGGCCAGGCGGCGCCCACGCCCCCCCGCGCGACGCCGGACCCCATCCCCCTGGATCCCGGCCCCGGCTCGGGCGACGGCTGGCCGCTGGAGAGCGTCGCGCTGGAGGGCGTCGCCATCCGGCGGATCGGGCACGCGGCCATCGCCGCTCCCATCCCCCGATCCGACCCTGGCGCCGCCGCTCAGGAAGGGGAGCCCGCACCTGGAGACGTCGCCCCCGTCGGGCCCCGGCTCCCGGCGGACCCCGGTGACGGCGGGCGCACGGCATCCGCTCCCCGGGCCGCCTTTTCCCCGTCATCGCCGGCCCTCCCGCCCGCGCCGTCCCTCCCGCCCGCGCCGGCCCCCCCGCTCCCACCCCCACCACCGCTCCCCGCGGCCCCTCCGGCGGCGGCGCCGCCGCGACCCACCGCCGCCGCCCTCTGGCCCGCCCCCTCCACCGCGCCGCCCCCCGTCAGCAGGGCCGGCGGGGACGACGACCCCTGGAGCTGGGCACCACGTGACGACGCGCCCTCCCTCGCGGAGGTCGACGGACGTTCCACCGCCGGCTCTTACGGCGTCGAGGCCGGCCTCCGCGACCCCGACCCGGACATTCCCGACCCCCTCGTCGACCCCCTGATCGATCGGGTGGCGCGCCCGCCCCGGCCGCTGGGGCCGCCTCAGCTCGTGCGGCCGACCCTCATCTCCCGACTTCGCGACCAGGTCGCCCTGCGCCTCGCCCTGATGCGTGGTGTGGGCGCCGCCGCCGATGCCGGCGAGGAGGATGACAACGACGTCGCCGCCCCCGCCCACAGCGGCCCCCCGCCACCTGAGTCGGTCGGCCCGGTGGTCGCCGCGATGCGGGCCCGGATGGATCCCCCCGGCACCGAGCAGCACGCCACCTGGATGGGAGAAGGCCCCGCCAGGCACACCTCCGGCTGGGGGGCGGGCGCATCCTGGGGCGACCTTCCCGCCGATCCGACGAGCGCGGAGGAGATCCCGCGGCCCGCCGGCCCATCGAGGGTGCTCGAGCTGGACCGCGGACCGCGCCCGACCGGGCGGCACTCTCGGCGGCTGGGCGGCCGGCACGCTGCCCTCGGCTCGGGAGGGGGTCTCGGCGCTCCTGCGGGGGGCGGCCTCGGCGACCTCCCGGAGCGGGTGCGCCGCCTGGGCGAACGTCCGGGCCGGGTCTGGGTCGCCGTCGCCGGCCTGGCCATCCTCGTGCTCATGGTCTCCCTGCTCGTCTCCCACGCGGGAGCGGGAGGGGTTGGGGGCGTGGCCGCAGCCGGGGCCACCGCGCACCCCGCCCCCGCGGTCAGCCTGGCTCCGCAGGCACAGCCCTCCTCCTCGATCGGGACGTCGGCCTCGGCGGCGCCCAGCGTCAGCCCGAGCGTGGCGGCGACCCCGGTGCCCACGCCGGTCGTCGCGTCCCAGACGTACGGGGCCGGTGGCGCGGGCTGGCAGCTCGACGACCTCCGCTGCTGCGACGTCGAGGCGGGGAGCGGCTACACCCGGATCGTCTTCGACCTGGCCGGATCCACGGGCGCCAACCCGACCGCGACGGTGACCTTCCCAACCCCCACGACCATGGTGGTCACCTTCCCCAGCGTGGACGCCCCGGCGTCAATCTCGGTCGCGGGAAGCGGTGGCCTGGTCACCGGCGTCACCCGCCAGAGCGGCTCGTCGCTCGCCTTCCGGCTCGCGCTCTCCAAGGCCGCGACCGTGCAGGACTACGAGTACCTGCCCGGCTCGGATGCGGAGAGCTCGGCTCCGCTCCATCTCTACTTCGACCTGGGCTGACCGCGGCAACGCCGTCCGGGCCCCCGGTGGACAGCCCCGACGATCGAGGCTCAGGCCGCCTTGCAGTTCTTGGTGTGCTTGACGATCCGCTCGCGCTTGGGCTCGCCGGGCTTGCGGGCGTG
>CAZDTK010000007.1:0-115614 GCA_964508345.1 uncultured Actinomycetes bacterium
GCGAGCGTCGAGGAGGTGCTGCGCCGGGCGGTGATCTTCTCCCCGATGTTCCCGGTGCGCTGGCGCTGGACGCTCACCCACTCGCTCACCGTGCTGCGCTTCAAGGGCGGCCGCCGCAACCCCGCGCCGCTGCAGCGGATGCAGTCCGACGACGTGATGGCTGCGGTCTTCCCGGCGCTGGTCGCCTGCCAGAACGAGAACCCCACCGGCCCGGTGGAGCCACCCGACCACCCGCTGGTGCGCCAGACCATGCACGACTGCCTGCGCGAGGCGATGGACGTCGACGCGCTGCGCGCGCTGGTCGGCGAGATCGAACGCGGCACGGTGTCGGTCACCTGCCGGGACACCACCGAGCCGTCGGTGCTCGCCCACGAGATCCTCAACGGTCACCCCTACACGTTCCTGGACGACGCCCCTCTGGAGGAGCGCCGGAGCCGGGCCGTCTCGCTGCGCCGCGGCCTGTCGATCGATCCCCACGACCTGGCTGCCCTCGAGCCGGCCGCGATCGCCCGGGTCCGGGACGAGGCGGCGGCCGCCCCGCGGGACACGGAGGAGCTGCACGACCTGCTCCTCTCGCTGGTGGTGGTCCGGCCACGACCCGACTGGCAGGACTGGTACGAGGAGCTGGCGGCGGACGGGCGGGCGCTCCTCGCGACGGTGTCCGGCTCCAGCCTCTGGTGCGCCGTCGAGTCGCGCCGGCTGGTGGAGGCGATGCTCCCCGGCGCCACCTTCCACCCCGATCTCCACGCCCCCGAGGGCTGCCCTCAGGTCGAGGATCCCGCCGAGGCCGCGGCGCTCGCCCTGCGCGGGCACCTCGAGGTGTCCGGTCCGTTGACCCCACCCGAGCTGATGGCCGCCACCACACTCCCCTCCGGGCTGGTCGCCACCGGCCTGGCCCGGCTGGAGGCCGAGGGCTCCGCCGTCCGCGGCAGCTTCGACCCGGGGCTCGCCGGTGAGCAGTGGTGCTCGCGGCGGCTGCTCATGCGCCTGCACTCGTACACCCGGGAGCGGCTGCGCCGGGAGATCTCCCCGGTCACCCCACGGGACCTGATGCGATTCCTGCTCCGCTGGCAGGGGGTGACACCGGGCACACAGCGGGAGGGCCGCGCCGGGGTCGCCAACGCGCTGGCACAGCTCCAGGGGTACGAGGCTCCCGCCGGCGCCTGGGAGGCGGAGATCCTGCCTCGCCGTGTCGCGAGATACCGGCCGTCCTGGCTCGACGACCTCTGCACCTCGGGAGGCGCGGCGTGGGGACGCCTGCGCGTGCGCGAGGGTGACGCGGACGTGAGCGCGCGCAGCCGTCCCTTCCCCTCGCGAGCGACGCCGGTGACACTGGTGGTGCGCGCCGACCTGCCCTGGCTGCTCCAGGCGGTACGGGGAGCGGCCCGACCGGCCGAGCCGGAGAGCGGCGCCACCCGCGACGTGGTCGCGGTGCTGCGCGAGCACGGCGCGCTCTTCACCGACGACATCGCGACGCTCTCGCGGCGCCTGCCCACCGAGGTCGTGGCGGGACTCTGGGACGGCGTGGGCAGGGGGATGGTCACCGCCGACGGCTTCGCGGCGGTGCGGGGCCTCCTCGAGGGTCATCGCCACCCCACCGCCCGCCGGGGGCGCGGCCTGCGCCGCGGCATCGCCGCCATCGCCGCCGGCGAGGGGCGCTGGTCGCTGCTGCCCGAGGCCGCTCCGGTCGTGGATCGCGACGGCCTGGCCGAGGCGGTGGCGGAGCAGCTGCTGGCGCGATGGGGCGTCGTCTTCCATGACCTGCTCGCCCGCGAGACGCTGGCCGTGGCCTGGCGCGACATCCTCTGGGCGCTGCGGCGGATGGAGGCGCGGGGCACGGCGCGCGGCGGCCGCTTCGTCAGCGGCTTCGCCGGCGAGCAATACGCGCTGCCCGAGGCGGTCGACCTCCTCCGCACCGTCCGCCGCAGCGAGCCCGACGGTGAGGTGATCACGCTGTCCGGAGCCGACCCGCTCAACCTCGTGGGGATCGTCGTCCCCGGTCCGCGGGTGCCCGCACTGCACACCAACCGCGTGACCTTCCGCGATGGGACGCCCGAAGAGGGTGACGCCGGCTCGGCGACAGTGGCGAGCCCGTCCGTCCGCGCCTCCACCAGCGGGTAGCCGGCTCGCCTGAGCGCGCCGGCGGCGCGCCGGCACGTTGACAAGTTCCCGCCCTTCGCAGAAAGTACCGCGATGCGCATTCTCGTCACCGGCAGCAGCGGCTTCCTCGGCGGCCACGTCGCCCGGCACCTGAGCGAGGTTGCCGGCATGGAGGTGTCCCGCTTCGATCTGCTCCCTGATCCCGACGGATCCCGGGTGCTCCAGGGGGACCTGGGTGATCCGGACGCCCTGCGTCGCGCCTGCCGGGGGGTGGACGTGGTGGCCCACTTCGGGGCCGTCGGCGACGTCTACCTGGCAACCGAGCAGCCGGACCTCGCCCATCGGATCAACGTCGACGGAACCGCCAACGTGGCCCGTGCGGCCGCAGACGTGGGGGCCCGGGTCGTTTACGCCTCCAGCTGGGAGGTGTATGGGCCGCCCGTATACGACCCCATCGACGAGCGGCACCCCTGCAACCCCGAGCACGTCTACGCCATCACCAAGCTGGGCGGCGAGGAAGCCCTGCGCGCCGCGCATGCCAGCAGCGATCTGCCCGTGGTCATCCTGCGCCTGGGCACGGCCTATGGCACCCGGATGCGCCCCAACGCCGTCTTCCCGCGCTTCGCCAACGCCGCCCGGAGCGGCGCCGCCCTGGTCGTCCATGGGACGGGACGGCAGTGGCGACAGTTCACCCATGCCACGGATATCGCCCGGGCGGTGCGTCTCGCGGCGGAGTCCGGACTGGGCGATGCCACCTTCAACATCACGGCCGATCAGAGCGTGACGGTGCTCGAGCTCGCCGAGATGGTCGCCGCCCGTTACGGTGCCAGGGTCGGCTTCAGCGAGGCACGCGAGGGCGATCCTCACTCGGCACGGATCAGCTCCGCTGAGGCGGCACGGGTGCTCGGCTGGCGAGCCGAGGTCGGCTTCAGCACGGGCCTCTCCGAGCTGCTGGACGACCTCGACGCCCGGCACGGCTCATAGCTCGGCCCGCCTCCTGCGCGGTGCGGGCAGCCGGCGCCACAGGCCGCGCGCAACCGACCGTGGGGTCCGGCGTGCAGCCCAGCGGGGGAACCAGCCCTCCGCGACCGCCCGCATCAGCACGGCCGAGCGTTCGAGGACCAGCCCCCGGTCGTGAACGGCGGCGGCTCGCACGGCGGCCGCGCCCATTGCCGCCAGGGTCGCCGCGGGGGCCAGCGCAACCTCGCTGAGGCCGGCGATCAGCGCGCCGAGGTCAGAGGGCTCGCAGATCCAGCCGGTCACGCCCGGCTGGATGAGGTCGGGGATATCCCCGACACGCGAGCCGAGCACGGGGAGGCCGTGGGCCATGGCCTCCAGCACGACGGCGGGAGTGGCCTCCGACTCGGAGACTGTGAGCGCGACGTCCGCGGCCCGCCACCAGGGACGGAGGTCGTGGCAGAACGGGAGGATGCGGACCCGGCTGTCGAGCCCACACCGGGTGATCATCGCCGCAACGGCCTCGGCATACTCGGGGTGCGCGTATCCGACCATGACGCACGTGAGGCGGGGATTCAGGTCCCGGATCCGATCCAGGGCGGCCACCAGCTGCGCCTGGCCCTTGACGCGCCACACCGACCCGGCGCAGAGCAGCAGCCGCTCGTCGGTGCGGATGCCCAGCTGCTCCCGGCAGGCCGCACGCTCCATGGTGGCGAGCGTCGCACGGGCCGCGCCGACATCGGTCCCGCTCCTCAGCACCACGAACCGCCCCGTCCAGCCCGCAGCACGGTAGGTCCGCACCGCAGCCGCGGAGTTGCTCACCACCGCCGAGGCGCCCGCCATCGCGCGCCGCGCGGCGTCCTCGACCGCGGGAGCGAGGTCACCGCGGACCCACGACACCACCGTGGCCAGCGAAGCCGCCTCACCGACGCGCAGCACCGAGGGCAGCCCGAGCCGCATCGCCGCATCGATGGCGGGGAAGTTGGTCACCGTCGCCCCGTAGACGAGATCGAAGTCCCCGTGAATCCAGGAACAGAGCTCCAGCACCCCTCTCTCGTAGGCCGTGGCGTCGTCCAGCGGGGGCGTGCGCGCCACGCGGATGGCCACCCCCATGCTCCCCAGCAGCGGCTCCAGCTCTCCGCCGGTCGGCGAGTGCACGGTGATCCGGAAGCCGCCCTGCCGGACGAGCTGCTCGATGAGCTCGGCCATGCGCAGCTGGGACCCACCGCGGTCGAGAGACCTCGCGGAGACGAGCAGGCGAACCTCGGCGCCTATCCCCACGCGATGCGTCCGGCGCGCCGGCGGTGCGGCGGCACGCGCGGGCGGCAGGCTCAGCCGGCGTGCAACCAGCGTCCCGACCGTGCCGTCAAGAAGTGTCACGATCACCCGCAGGGTCACCTCCGACCCGCTCACCCCGGACGGCAGGGGGGCCCGCAGCTCGAAGCCGCACAGAGCCGCACCCGGGTCACCGAGTGCAGCGGCCGCGTCCGGACGGGGTCTCCCCAACCCCGCCCGGCCAAGCGGACGCCTACCCAGCCACACCTCGACTCGGGACACGGGGCTCCCTCGGGAGTGCGCCCACCCGGTGAGGACGAGGTCGAGCCCATCCATCAGCGGCAGATTCCCGGGAAGGTCGATGTCCCCGGCGATCTCGCCCACGACTCAGCTGCTCGGCACGGACAGCCCGGCCAGGTCCTCGAAGAAGCCCGGATAGGAGATGGCCACGGACTCCGCACCGGCGATGCGGGTGGTGCCGGTGCCGAAGGCGAGCGACGCCGCCACCGCGAAGGCCATGGCCAGGCGGTGGTCCCCGGCCGCATCCACGGGCGCGGGCGACAACCGCGTCGGCCCCTCGATCACCAGCCCGTCGGGGAGGGTCTCGCAGGACGCGCCCATCCGGGCGAGCCCCGCGGCCAGGTCGGCGATGCGGTCGGACTCCTTGGCCCGCAGCTCGGCGGCGTCGCGGATCTCGGTGACCCCCTCCGCCTGGGTGGCGAGCACCGCGATCACCGGCAGCTCGTCGATGAGCCGGGGGACCAGCGCGCCCTCGATCCGGGTCCCCCGCAGTGGACCGCCACGCACCTCGACGTCACCGACCGGCTCCACCCCGCCCGCGGCCTCGCCGGCGGTGACCTCGACGGTGGCCCCCATCGCCCGCAGCACCTCGAGGATCCCGTCCCGCCCCGGGTTGAGGCCCAGCTCCGGGCAGCTCACGCGCCAGCCCTCGCGCGCCGCGGCCAGGCAGAGGAAGAAAGCGGCCGAGCTGATGTCCCCGGGGACGCTCAGCCCGAAGGGCTGCACGGCGCCGGGCCGCACCGTCACGCGGCCCTCGCTCCGGATCACCTCGACGCCGCAGAGCCCGAGCAGGCGCTCGGTGTGGTCCCGGCTGGGTGCCGGCTCGACCACCGAGGTCGGCCCGTCCGCGAAGAGGCCGGCGAGGAGCACCGCCGTCTTGACCTGGGCGCTCGCCACCGCCGGCTCGTAGGTGATCGCCCGGAGCGGCCGGCGTCCCTCGACCGTCATCGGCGCGGTTCCCTCGGGGCTGAGGCGCACCTCCGCCCCCATCTCCCGCAGCGGGGTCGCCACCCGTCGCATCGGCCGCCGCCGCAGCGAGGCGTCACCGTCCAGGCCGGCCGTGATCGGGTGTCCGGCGAGAGCCCCGGCGAGCATGCGCATCGTGCTCCCCGAGTTGCCGCAGTCGAGCCGGCCGGCCGGAGCGCGAAGCGCCTGCTCGGGGCCGTTGCCCTCGATCATCGCGCGGCCGTCGCCGTGCACCCGGATGAACACACCGCACCCCTGCAGGCACGACACGGTGTGGGCGACGTCGTCCCCCGGCGCAATGCCGCCCAGGTAGCTGCGCCCCCGGGCCAGCGCGCCGAGGATGAGCGCCCGGTGGCTGATGCTCTTGTCCCCGGGCACCCGGACCTCTCCGTCGACCCGGAAGACCGGCTCCAGGTTCACGGGCGGGCTCACGGCGTCGCGCCCGCCCCCCCGAGCTCCCCCACGAATCGCTCCGCGGTCGCGGCGGGGTCGTCCCCCCGGCCGATGGCGTCGAGCAGCGCGGAGCCCACGACGGCGGCCTCGCAATGGCCCGACAGGGCCGCGACGTGGTCGGGGCGCGAGATGCCGAAGCCGAGGGCCCGGGGCAGCGCGCTCACCGAGCGCACCCGCTCCAGGAGGTCGAGCGCTGCCGGGTTCACGGTCGCGCGCGCCCCGGTGGTCCCGGTCACGCTGACGCAGTACACGAAACCGGAGGCGGTGGAGGCGATCCGAGCGAGCCGCGGCGTCGAGGTGGTGGGCGCCACCAGCGGGATGTGGGCGAGACCGTGAGCGCCGAGGGTGGCGGCGAGCCCGGCCGCCTCCTCGACGGGCAGGTCGGGGACGATCACCCCGTCGACCCCCGCCGAGGCGCAGGCGGCCGCGAAGCGTTCGGCGCCCATGGCCAGCACCGGGTTGACGTAGGTCATCACCGCCACCGGGATCGTCAGCCCGGCGGCCCGCGCCTCGGTTACCTGGGCGATCGCCCGGGCCGGGGTCATCCCCTGCTCGAGCGCCTGCCACCCGGTGCGCTGGATGGTCGGCCCGTCCGCGAGCGGATCGCTGAACGGGATGCCCACCTCGACCGCAAGGCTGCCCGCGCGCTGGCAGGCGAGCAGGACCGGCACCGTGTCGTCCGGACCCGGGAAGCCGGCGGTGAGGTAGGGGATGATCCCCGGTCGCGAACCCGCGGTCCGAGCCGCGAAGGCGCTGGCGAAGCCGCTCGGCGCCGCCGTCCCGGTCACTGCGCGACCTCGCCGGCGGCGGCGACCGCACGCACGGTGTCGATGTCCTTGTCGCCCCGACCGCTCAGGCAGACGAGGATGCGATGCCCGGGGCCCAGCTCCCGCGCCCTCCGCTCCGCCACCGCCAGGGCGTGGCTGGACTCCAGCGCCGGGATGATCCCCTCCAGGCGGCAGAGCCGGTGGAAGGCGGCGAGCGCCTCGTCGTCGGTGCAGAGCACATAGCTGGCGCGCTCCTGGTCGCGCAGCGCGGAGTGCTCGGGACCCACGCCCGGGTAGTCGAGCCCTGCGGAGATCGAGTGGGTCTCGCGCACCTGGCCGTTCTCGTCCTGGAGCAGGTAGCTGTACGCCCCGTGAAGGACGCCCGGACGTCCGGCGGCGAGCGACGCGGCGTGCTCGCCGGTGCCGATCCCCCGCCCCGCCGCCTCCACGCCGATCAGCTCCACGTCCTGGTCCTCGAGGAAGGCGGTGAAGATGCCGATCGCGTTGCTGCCGCCGCCGACGCAGGCGACCACCGAGTCGGGGAGCGCCCCCCAGCGCCGCAGCGCCTCCGCGCGGGCCTCGTCGCCGATCACCCGCTGGAAGCGCTTGACCAGGGTGGGATAGGGGTGGGGCCCCACCACCGAGCCGATCACGTAGTGCGTGTTCTCGACATTGGTGACCCAATCTCGGATGGCCTCGTTGGTCGCGTCCTTGAGGGTCCTGGAGCCGCTGTCCACAGGTCGCACCTCGGCGCCGAGCAGCCCCATCCGGTACACGTTGACCGCCTGACGGCGGGTGTCCTCGCGGCCCATGTAGACGACGCACTCCAGGCCGAAACAGGCGCAGACCGTGGCGACCGCCACCCCGTGCTGACCGGCGCCGGTCTCGGCGATGATCCGCGTCTTGCCCATGCGGCGGGCGAGCAGCACCTGGCCGAGGGCGTTGTTGAGCTTGTGGGCGCCGGTGTGGACCAGGTCCTCGCGCTTGAGCCAGATCTCGGCGCCGCCGCAGGCCTCGGTCAGGCGCCGGGCAAGGGTCAGCGGGGTGGGTCGCCCCGCGTAGTCGCGGAGCCAGCCGTCCAGATCGGCGACGAAGGCGGGATCGGCGAGCGCCTCGATCATCGCCGCCTCCAGCTCCTCGAGGGCGGGCACCAGGGTCTCAGGGACGAAGGCGCCCCCGTAGACACCGAAGCGTCCGGCGACGGTCATCGACCTCCTCCGGTGGCTGCGCTGAGATCCGCGGGCAGCGCCTCCCGAGCCGCGACCGCGGCGAATGCCTCCCGGGCTGCCACGACGAAGTCGCGCACGCGGCCGGCGTCCTTGACACCAGGGCTGGACTCCAGCCCGCTGCTGGCATCGACGCCGTGAGGGCGCACCCGCTCGATCGCGGTGGCGACCGTGTCGGGGGTCAGGCCGCCAGCCAGGATGATGCGGCGGTGGGCGGCCACCTCGGCAGCCGTGTCGAGGTCGAAGGCGACGCCGGTGCCCCCGGGCAGCCCGCCCTCGGAGCGGGGAGGGCTGTCCAGCAGCAGCAGGCAGTCCGGCCACCAGTCGAGGGTGAGCGCCGCCTCGGCTCCGGCCGGGTTGACGGCGCGGATGACCGGGACATCGACGTCACGCACGATCCCGGGCTCGATCTCCCCGTGGAGCTGGACCGCACCGAGGCGGTGACGGCGGGCCAGCACCCGGCACTCCCCGGCACTCGGCTCGACGATCACCCCGACCAGGTCGGCACGTCCGGCCAGGGCACGCCGGACGGCCTCGACGGCGGCGTCATCCGCGTGACGCGGGCTGCGCGGCTCGAGGACGACGCCCACCCAGTCGGCTCCGGCCTCGACCGCGCACTCGGCGATCTCGGGCGTGCGGACTCCGCACACCTTGACGATCACTGCCACACCCCCTCGGCCGCGGCCGCGGCCACCAGCTCCGCGCAGTACGCGCCCGGGTCGGGATGGCGCATCAACGCCTCCCCCACCAACACCGCGTCGGCCCCCTCCCCCACCAGGCGGGAGACGTCGGCCACCGTGCGGACTCCGGATTCCGCAACGCACAGCACCGGCTCGGGGAGCAGGCGACGCAGCCGGGAGAACGTGTCCAGGTCGGTGCGCAGGGTGCGCAGGTCGCGATTGTTGATGCCGACGCACGCCGCCCCCGCGGCGAGGGCCCGCTCCAGCTGTTCCTCGTCGTGGACCTCCACCAGGGCGTGGGCTCCGGCACGCCGGGTCGCCTCCAGGCACTCGTCGAGGGCGCCTCCTTCCAGGACGGCGACGATCAGCAGGACCCAGTCGGCGCCGAGGACGCGGGACTCGGCGATCTGCACCGGGTCCACCGTGAAGTCCTTGCGCAGCACCGGAACCGAGACCGCGGCGCGGACCGCCTCCAGGTCGGCCGGCGAGCCGCCGAAGTCGGGAGCGTCGGTGAGCACGGAGATCGCGACGGCGCCGGCACCGGCGTAGGCGGCGGCCACCGCGGCCACGTCGAGATCGGCGCGCAGCGACCCGGCGCTCGGCGAGCGCCGCTTCAGCTCGGCGATGACCCGGCCTCCGCGGAGCACCTCGAAGCCCTCGGCGGGAGGGAGCTGCTCGGCCTTGGCCCAGATCGCGCCCCGGCCGCAGTTGATCTCCTCGACCTCGTGCCGCTTGCGCTCGACGATCGGCCCGAGCGCCCCGAGATCGGCGGTCATGCGCGTGCTCCCAGCGGCGCCGACGTCATCTCCAGGAAGTTCTCGAGGATGCGGTAGCCGGCCTCGGTGCCGATCGACTCGGGGTGGAACTGGACGCCGACCACGGGGTGCTGGCGGTGGCGGAGCGCCATGATCACGCCGTCACCGGTGCGCGCGGTGACCTCCAGCGACGCGGGCAGCGACTCCTCCTCCACCACCAGCGAGTGGTACCGGGTCGCCGGGAACGGGTCGGGCACGCCGGCGAAGAGACCGGACGCGCCGTGACGAACCTGGCTCACCTTCCCGTGCATCAGCGTCGGCGCGCGCACCACCCGGCCACCGTACGCCTCGCCGATGGCCTGATGCCCGAGACAGACCCCGAGCAGGGGGATGCGCTCACCCAGCATCCGGATCAGCTCCACCGAGATGCCCGCGTCGGCCGGCGTCTTCGGTCCCGGCGACACCACGAGGGCGGCGGGCCGCCGCTCCGCGATCGCCGCCACGGTGGCGGTGTCGTTGCGGACCACCACGCAGCGCGCCCCCAGCTCGCCCAGCCGCTGGACCAGGTTGAAGGTGAAGGAATCGTAGTTGTCGATGACCAGGACCGAGTCGGAGAGGTCGCGCCCGGGGAGGAGGAACTCCTCGTTCATGCCCTGGTGACCTCCACCTCGCCGGCGGACGCGCGCACCGCCTCCGCCGCCATCACCAGCGCCCGCAGCTTGTTGTCGATCTCGCGCGCCTCCTCGGCGGGGTCGGAGTCCGCGACGATCCCGGCGGCGGCCTGGAGGTGGAGGCGGCCCTGACGGACCACCGCGGTGCGGAGCGCGATGGCGGTGTCCAGGCTGCCCCGGAAGTCCAGGTAGCCGACCGCGCCGGCGTAGACGCCGCGGACCTCGGGCTCCAGCTCGGCGATGATCTCCATGGCCCGCACCTTGGGGGCGCCGGTCACGGTGCCGGCGGGGAAGCAGACGCGGAGCGCGTCGACGGCGGTCAGGCCGGCGCGCAGCCGCCCCTGGATGGAGGTCTCCAGGTGCATGACGTGGCCGTAGCGGCGAACCGCCGCGTAATCGCTCACCTCCACGCTGCCGATCTCGCAGACCCGGCCGACGTCGTTGCGGCCGAGGTCGACGAGCATCAGGTGCTCGGCCTGCTCCTTGGCACTCTGGCGCAGCTCCGCCTCCATGGCCGCGTCCTCGTCGGGGGTGCGGCCCCGGCGGCGGGTGCCGGCGATGGGGTGGTAGTCGATCCGACCGTCGACGCCGACCCGGACCAGCATCTCGGGGCTGGCCCCGACCAGGGCGCAGTCGTCGGTGCGCAGGTAGAAGAGGTACGGGCTCGGGTTCACGGCCCGCAGCGCCGTGTAGAAGAGCAGCGGCGACGCCGCGAAGTCGAGGCTGAAGCGTCGCGACACCTGCACCTGGAAGATGTCCCCCGCCGCGATGTAGTCGAGGCAGCGGGCGACCGCCGCCATGAAGTCGTCGCGGCTCAGGTTGGCGCTCAGGTCGGGAAGCGCTGCGACCGCGGGCGATGGGGAGACGCGCACCTCGGGCGCCGTCGCCGCCTCGAGCCGGGCGGCCATCTCGTCCAGGCGCCGGGCCCCGGCGGCGTGGGCGGCCTCCAGGTCGCCGTCGGTGGGGACGTGGGTGACCAGGTGGACCACCTCCCGCTCGCGGTCCAGGACGGTGCAGGAGAGGCAGCGCCCCCACCAGGCGTCGGGGAGGTCGAGGGGATCGCGGTCCGGCCGGGCCACGCGCTCGAAGCTGGAGACCGCCTCATAGGAGAGGTGCCCGACCGAGCCGCCGGCGAAGGGGATGTCCAGTCCCTCGGGGAGGGCGACGCGGGGTCCGGTGGTGAACTCCTGGAGCGCGCGCAGCGGGTCCGCGCAGGGGACCGGGGCGGCGGGCTCGCCCTCGCCCAGCCGGGTGAGGCGGCCGCGGCGAACCCGGAACCGCTCCGGCCCGGCCAGCCCGGCGAACGTGAAGCGGGCGAACTCGCCCTCCCCGCTCGCGGACTCGAAGAGGAAGGCGCCCGGCCTGTCGCCGACCGCGGCCAGCATCCGCGGACCGGTCATCCCGGGAGCGGGGACGCTCCGCACCAGCGCGACCAGGTCGTGGTCCCGCGCCAGCTCCCGGGTCTGGTCCAGCCCGGGGCGGACGTCGCTCCCCGGCGCAGCGCTCAGCTCGACACCTCAGGGTGGTCCGGGGAGGTCCCGGGCGGCGTGGTCGCCAGCAGGTCGCCGATCCGCTCGATGGCCTTTTCCAGGTTGGGCACGCTGTTGGCGTAGCTGAGCCTCAGGTGGCCGCGACCCTCGGCGCCGAACGCCGATCCCGCCAGCACGGCGACCCCGGCCTGGTGGAGCAGTGCCTGCTGCAGCGCCCGCTCGTCCCAGCCGGTGCCCTCGACGTTGGGGAAGACGTAGAAGGCGCCCGCGGGGCGGTGGCAGCGAACCCCGGGGATGGCGTTGAGCCCGTCCACGATCACGTCGCGGCGCTCGGAGAACTCCGCCAGCATGGTGGACACCGCCGCATCGGAGGCGGCCCCCTCGAAGGCCTCGACCGCCGCCCACTGGGTGAAGGCGGCCGCGCACGACGAGGTGTTGATCATCAGCGTGTCCATGCGCTGGGCCAGCTCCACCGGCATCGCCCCGAAGCCGAGCCGCCACCCGCACATCGCCCAGGCCTTGGAGAGGCCGTCCATCAGGATGCAGCGCTCCGCCATGCCGGGCATCGAGTAGAGGGAGACGAAGCCGTGCTGGTAGACGAGCCGCGAGTAGATCTCGTCGCTCACCACGAAGAGGTCGCGCTCCACGGCCACGGCCGCGATCGCCTCGCAGTCCGACCGGGTGAGCACCCCTCCGGTGGGGTTGGCGGGAGAGTTGACGATCAGGCCACGGGTCCGCTCGGTCACCAGCGAGCGCAGCTCCTCGACGTCGAGCCGGAAGTCGTTGCCCTCGCGGATCGGCACCGGCACCGGGGTGGCGCCCACGAAGTTGACCAGCGAGCTGTAGATCGGGTAGCCGGGATCGGGAAGCAGCACCTCGTCGCCGGGCTCGACCAGGGAGAGCAGCGCGAAGTAGAGGATGTTCTTGCTGCCGGGGACGAGCACGATCTGCTCGGCCCGGGTCTGCGTCCCGGTGTGCCGGGTGACATAACGGGCGGTGGCCTCGCGCACCTCCCAGATGCCGCTGGCGGGGGTGTAGTGGGTGGCCCCGCTGCGCAGCGCCGCGATCGCCGCTTCGGAGATGTTGTCCGGGGTGGCGAAGTCGGGCTCGCCGATCTCCAGGTGGACCACGTCCTTGCCCGCCGCCTCCAGCCGCCTCGCCTGGGCGAGCGTCTCGAAGGCGGACTCCGTTCCCAGCCGGGACATCCGGCCGGCGATCCGCAGCCCGCTCACGCGGTCACGTGCATCGGCGGGAGATCGCCTCTCACCGGCTGCTCCACCACGTCGACCGCATCCACCCGCGCCGAGCTGGGGCCCTCGCGGAGGATTTGAATCAAACGCTCGACCTGGTCCCGGGGCCCCTCGACGAGGCATTCGACGCTGCCGTCGGGACGGTTGGCCACCGTGCCCCGGACCTCGAGGTTCCAGGCATGGTCGAGCACGAAGGCGCGGAAGCCGACCATCTGGACACGCCCGCGCACCGTCGCCTGGATCCGGATGTCGCCCGCCGCCATCGCCCGATTATCCCGAAACGGCGATCTCTCGCCGCACACTCCGTCGGTGAGGACACCGGGCTGGACCCGGCCGACGCTTCCGGCCCCAAGATGGGTCGCTACGGAGACCATCGGCAGCCAGCTCCAGCCGCATCTGGCCCGCAGCGCGAAGATGGCAAGCCACCTGAACAGCACGGCACCGTCCTGGGTCATCCGCATCCCCACCGACGGAAGAGACGTCGGCGACATCGCGCGCCAGGTCATCGCCGCAGCGAACTGGATGAGAGACCCCGCCCCGGTCGCAGATCGCGATCCGCGACCGGAGTGGCCAGCGCTCACCCCTCCCGCTCTCCGGGCATGTGTATCGGCAGGCCGCCCAGCTGCCGGTCAGCTTCTTGCCGCCACGGCGGAGGCGCTCATCCCCGGAGGGGGCGTGCCCAGCTGAGGGGACTGCCACTTCGTCGCGGGGCGTCCAAGATGTTTCGTCACGAACATTTCGTGACGAAACATCCGATATGCCGCCGCGACACGCGCGCCTCCCCCGCCCAGTCCATGTCGTGGCCGCTGGTGGAGCCCAGGTGCCCCGGGATCTCCCCGTGCCCCGGGCTCTCCGCCTCGCGGCGGTCTCGCGTGGTGGACGTCCCCTGGGCGCGGGACGTGAAGCCCTCGCCGGGAGCGGTCGAACTAGGCCAGGGCAACCGCCGGCTCGGCGGCCTCCCCCTCCAGCACCCGGATGTGGGTGAGGAGCGCGCGCGTGCTGGTGAGCTTCTCCCCCGACAGCTCCGACATGAGCGCCAGGATGCGGCGCTGCACCGGCGCCTCGTGGTCGCGCCCGGGCAGGTAGGCGTTGAGCATGCGGCGCAGGTAGTGGGGGTCCTCGAGCAGGGAGACCACCGAGGGGTCGGTGATGGTGGTCGGGTGCTTGGGATTGTCGTTGCTGGTGCGGATCATCCAGAGCGCCATGCGCAGGACGGAGGGCAGCACCTCGGGCTTGTTCTTCACGGCCTTGCGCAGGTACTTGGCGTAGGCTGCGCCGTGGCGCAGCTCGTCGGCCGCGAGCACCTTGAAGATCTGACCCAGCACCGGCTCCGGCGCGTTGGCGCTGAAGGCCGTGTACCAGTGGGCCAGGCGCTGCTCGCCGCAGAAGTGCATGGTGAGGGTCTCGATCGCGGGCCCCTCGTCGAAGGTGAGCCGGAGCCGGGGCAGCTCGGCCTCCTCTACCACCTCGCCCACCCGCTCCAGGTACTTGCGGAGCACCAGGTGGTGCTTCATCTCCTCGTAGAACCAGACCGAGATGAAGCTGCAGAAGTCGATGTCGGCGTAGAAGTCGCGGAGGAACATCTCGGTCGCGTAGAGGGCCGAGAGCTCGGTGAGGCAGACCTCGCGGACGTCGAAGATCCACTGCGGGGTGAGCTTGGCCGGCTCGATGGCGTCCCAGTCGATGTCGCGGCTCAGGTTCCAGCGGGCCCGCTCGAGGTTCACGAAGAGTTCGTCGTAGAGCACGACTCGATTCTCCTGGTGCAGAATGGCCAAAGCAACCGCCGCCAAGGCGCGGGGCGACCAAGGTTTTTGTGTGAGGTGGACAACTTGGCCATGGCGTCCAAACCGCGCTCGGCGGTCTTGGTCGAGACGGCCAGTCTCCCCGCCGCGGTGACCGCCCGGCTCCTGGCCGACGCCGACGCCATCGCCGGCCGGATGGCCCGCCGGATCGCCACCGAGATCCACCCGCCCGGCTACTTCAACACGCTCGCCTATTACCGCTCGATCGTCTCCGCCTGCCGGGACGCGCTGCGGGTCCTGGTCCGCCGGCTCCACGACGGCCGCGGGCCCCGGGCCGGCGATCTCGACCGCCTGGCCCAGACCGGGGCGGTCCAGGCCGAGCTCGGGCTCCCCTTCGACGTGCTCCTCTCCGCCTACCGGGTCGCCGCCAAGGTGGTCTGGGAAGAGGTGGTGGGGACCGTCGCCCGCGAGCACGAGATGCCGTCCGCCACCCTGATCGCGCTCGCCTCCCAGATCATCGAGTACCTCGACGAGATCTCGGGCGCGGTCGGCGCCGCCTACCTGGAGCGCCGCGAGCGACTGCTCCGCCGGCGCGACCAGGATCGGGACCGGGTGCTCCACCGGCTCATGGCCGGCGACGTCTCCGCCGAGCTGCGGGTGGCGGCGGCGGCCTGCGAGCTGGACCTCACCCCCCCGTACCGGGTGATCGCCTGCTCCTGGCCGGGCGACCAGGACCAGCTGGCCGAGCTGCTCCAGCGTCCGCTGCGGGCGCTGACGGTCGCGGCCTCCGAGGACGCCTGGATGCTCCTCCTCGACCCCCGCACCGACCCCCTCCCGGCCTGCATGGCGGCCACCGAGGCCAACCCCGGGGCCGTCTTCGGCTTCGGTCCGGTGGCCGAGCGGCTGGGCGACGTCGCCGAGGCCGCTCACCGGGCCCAGCGGGCCCTCGAGGTCGGCCAGCGCCTGGACCCCGAGCGCAACGTGCACGAGGACGCCGAGCTGGGGATCTTCGCCGTCCTCGACACCGACCCCGAGGCGGTGCGGCGGTTCGTCGCCACCATCCTGGGACCGCTGACGGCGGCGGGGGCGGACCGGCACGGCGAGCTTCACGACACCCTCGAGGCGGTGCTCTCCACCTCCGGTCTGGGCGAGGCGGCCGCCAAGCTGGGGCTCCACCGCCACACCGTCGTGTACCGCCTCCAGCGCATCCGCGAGCGGGGGCTGGCGATCGACGACCCGGCCCGGCGCCACCTGCTCTGGCTGGCGCTGCGGGCCCGGCGGCTGCTCCCCGACTGAAGGGCCGCTGAACGACCACCGGAGTATGCGGTGGCCCTACCCCGCCAGCGTCCGGCGGAGGGTGAGCATCCGCACGATGCAGTGGGGGTCCTCGCGATGCAGGGGGGGGCGGCCGTCGACCACCGAGAGCGCGTCGGCCCGCCCGTGGTCATCGTCGCGCAGCAGCGAGAGAGCGAGCCGGAGCACTCCGGGGAGAGCGCCGGGGTCGAGCTGCACCGCGCTGCGCAGCTCCCTCGCGTAGGCGTCGGCCCGCCGGGAGGTGTCCGCCGCGAGCCTGACGAAGGTCTGGCCCAGCATCGGGGCGGGTGAGCGGGCGCTGAGCGCGGTGCACCAGCCGGCGAGCAGCTGCTCGGCGCAGAGGTGCACGGTCAGGGCCTCGAGTGCGGCGGGGAGCGCCCGCCGGGCATCGGGCGGGGTGCCGGGTTCCGCCTCCGGGTCCGCGGGCGCTGCGGCGCTGCCGCTCCTTGGATCGCGATCGAGCATGGCGCGATCATGGTGTCCGGAGCGGCCCAATTCATCTGCCCGTTGGGCGCGCTTGCGAGGCGGTTTCTGTCCGCCGCGGACAATATGGCCCGCTTGGCGACGGCGCCGCGCCGATCTTGGTCGGGACGGCCAGCCCCGGGGTGAGTGCCGGTCAGGGCCGGTCAGAGGCGGGTGGTGGAGCTCCCCTCGGCCTCCCGGGCGACCATGAAGAGGAGGTCGCTCAGCCGGTTGAGAAAGCGCAGCACCTCGGGGTTGTCCATCCCGCCGGCGCGGTGGAGGCTGACCGCCCGGCGCTCGGCGCGACGCACCAGGGTGCGGGCGAGGTCGACCGCCGCCGCCACCTCGCCGCCCCCCGGGATGACGAAGGCAGCCGGCAGCGGAACGCGCGCCTCCAGCTCGGCGAGCTGGGCGTCGAGACCCGCGACCATCTCCTCGGTGACGGTGGCGAAGTGCTTCTCCAGCTGGGCCCGCTGGCCGGCGCCCGTGGCCAGCTCGGCCCCGACCGTGAACAGCTGGCGCTGGAGGGCGAGCAGGCGCGCCGCCCGCTCGGGATCGCCCTCCCGCGCCCGGGCCAGGCCGAGCGCCGAGACCGCCTCGTCGACCGCCCCGCAGGCCTCGGTGTGGAGGTCGTCCTTGGACACCCGGCCGCCGTACAGGAGGCTGGTCTCGCCGGCGTCGCCCCGGCGGGTGGCGATGCTCCGCGACCTGGGGGGTGGACTCGGCGGGTCCGGCGAGCCGCTCACCGCGCCTCGACGCTCGCCGTCCGGCGCTCGCGAGCCCGCTCCTCCACCCACTTGGTGGCCGCGATGGTCGCGGTGGTCGCGTCGCCGACCGCGGTGGTCACCTGACGGGTGAGCTGGCTGCGCACGTCCCCGGCCGCGAAGATGCCGGGCACGCTCGTCTCCATGGTCATCGGGTCGGTGGTGTAGTAGCCGCCGGCGTCGTGCTCGACGTGGGTGTCCACCAGCCCGGTGTTGGGCAGGAAGCCGATGAAGATGAAGACGCCGCCCACCTCGAGCGTGCTCGCCTCACCCGAGACGGTGTTGCGCAGGCGCAATTGAGTCACCTTCCGATCACCCTCGATAGCCTCGACGGCGGTGTCCATGAGGAAGTCCACCTTGGGGTTCTCGCGCGCCTCCTCCACCAGGATGGGCTGCGCGCGCAGCTCGCTGCGGCGATGGATGATCGTCACCCGGCTTGCGAAGCGGGTGAGGAAGACGCCCTCCTCCACCGCCGCGTCGCCGCCACCCACCACGGCGAGGTGGGCGCCCTGGAAGAAGGCTCCGTCGCAGACCGCGCAGTAGGAGACGCCGACGCCGGCCAGCTCGGCCTCGCCGGGGATGCCCAGCTTGCGGGGATTGCCCCCGGCGGTGATGATCACGGCCGGCGCCCGCAGGTCGCCCTGGTCGGTCTCCACCACCTTGGTGCCGTCGGGCTCCACCCGGATCCTCTCGACCGAGGCGGCGATCATCTCGGTGCCGAACTGGCGGGCCTGCTCCGACATGATCTCAGCCAGGTCGGGACCGAGGATCGACCGCACCCCCGGGTAGTCCTCGATGAGCTCGGTGTTGAGCAGCTGGCCGCCCGCACCCATCAGCGCCCCGTCGACGACCGCGCCCTTGGCCTCGACCAGGGCCGCGCGGACCTTGTTGCGGCCGGCGTAGAGCGCGGCGGTCAGGCCCGCGGGCCCCCCGCCCACGATGACGATGTCGTACTCACGCTCGGCTTCACGATCTGCCACGGTTCAGCTCTCCGGATGCACGAGCGCTCTGGGCTGACGGGCGCCATGCGGCTATGGATGAGATCGATCGGAGCATACCCGCCCGAGCGGCTGCCAACACTCCACGCCCCGCCGCTGCGCTCGTCTCACCCCGCCCCGGAGGGAGGTGGGCCCTCCTCCGCACGGAGCAACGCCAGCAGCGCCGCCAGAGCGCGGGCGCGGTGGCTGACCCCGTCCTTGGCCTGAGCGCTGGCCTCCCCGAACCTCATCCCGAGGTCGGCGCTCAGAAAGGAGGGGTCGTAGCCGAAGCCACCCGAGCCGCGCGGGGCGACCAGCACGCCTCCGGTCTCGCCCCGAGCGGAGACGGGCGCCGTCCCCGGGCGGGCCAGGGTGACCACGCACACGTAGCGGGCCCGCCGGTCCTCGGGGCAGCGCCGCTCCACCTCGTCGAGCAGCCCCTGCAGCCGGTCCGCGTCGCTCGCCTCCGCTCCCATCCAGCGGGCTGACGCCGGCCCCGGCCAGCCGCCCAGCGCGGGCACCTCGATGCCCGAGTCGTCGGCGAGCGCGGCCATCCCGGTGGCGGTGCAGACGGTCACCGCCTTGGCAGCCGCGTTCTCCTCGTAGGTCGCGTAGGGCTCCTCCAGCTCCTCGTGGAAGCCCGCCTCGTCGAGGCCTACCAGCTCCCAGGGGTGGCCGTCGAGAAGCCGCTGCAGCTCGGCGAGCTTCCCCGGGTTGCGGCTCGCGACCGCCACCCTCACCGGGAGGGGACCGCGGTCCCGAGCGCCTCCGCCTGGGCCGCGAACAGCCGCCTCATGCCGGCGTCGGCGAGCTCCAGCAGCACGTCCAGCTCGGCGCGGCTGAAGGGAGCCCCCTCCGCCGTCCCCTGGATCTCGATCAGGCTGCCGTCGTCGGCGCCCACACAGTTCATGTCGGTGCCGGCGGCCGCGTCCTCCAGGTAGCAGAGGTCGAGCCGGGGCTCGCCCCCGACGATCCCCGCCGACACCGCCGCCACCGCCCGGCGCAGCACCGACGGGCCGACCACCTTCGCCTCCTCCAGCGCCCGGACGGCAAGCGCCAGGGCGACGTATCCGCCCGTGATCGCCGCGGTCCGGGTGCCGCCGTCGGCGACCACCACGTCGCAGTCGATGAGGATCGAGCGCTCGCCGAGCGCCGCAAAGTCGACGGCGGCGCGCAGGCTGCGGCCGATCAGGCGCTGGATCTCCTGCGACCTGCCGTCGATGCGACCCTTGCGGCCCTCGCGCTCGGTGCGCGTCTGGGTGGCGCGCGGCAGCATCGCGTACTCGGCGGTGACCCAACCCACCCCGCCCCCCTTGCGGAAGGGGGGCACCCTCTCCTCCACCGTGGCGGCGCAGAGCACCCTGGTCTGCCCGGTCGAGATCATGCAGCTGCCCTCGGGGTAGGGGAGCACGCCGACCTCGATGAGGGTGGGGCGGAGCTCGTCGGGGGCGCGGCCGTCGGGGCGCATGGCCGAGGCAGTGTACGTAAGTCCAGTGCCGGGGTGGCTCTGGGCGCGTCTCAGCGGTGGAGCGGCTTGGCCAGGATCAGCAGAGAGAGCTCGAAGAGCCCGAGCAGCGGGATGGCGAGGAACAGCGGGGTGAACGGGTCCACGCCGGGCGTGACCAGCTCGGCCGCGACGACGATCACCAGCCAGGCGATCTTGCGGCGGCGGCGCAGCGAGGCCGACGAGACCAGGCCCAGAAGCCCGAGCAGGACGATCACCACGGGCAGCTCGAAGGTGACCCCGAAGGCGACGATGACGAGCGCCAGGAAGGAAAGGTACTGGCCGAGGTCGGGGAAGAAGACGGCGTTGTTCCCGACGATGCTGGTCAGCAGGTTGAGCCAGAGCGGCATCAGGAAGTAGGCGATGCAGCCGCCGCCCGCGAACAGGATCAGCGCCGACAGGATGAACGGCAGCGCGAAGCGCCGCTCCGCCGGCCGCAGCCCGGGTGCCACGAAGGTCCAGAGCTGCCAGAGGATGACCGGCAGGGCGAGCACCAGGCCGCCCACCATCGCCACCTCGATGGGGATGGTCACCAGCTCGGTGGGGCTGGTGATGATCGGCTTGGGGAGCAGGTGGTTGTGCTGGGCCAGCAGCCGGGTGAGCGGATACTCGAGGACACTGAGCAGGAGGTGGTTGAAGACCGCGGCCACCGTCGTGGCGGCGGCCCAGGAGATCAGGCAGACGATGAGGACGCGGCGCAGCACCTCCAGGTGCTCGACCGTCGTCATCCGGCGCTCGGTGCGGGCCTCCCGCTCCGCGCTGTTCGGAGCTCCGCCCCGACGCAGGATCCCCAGCGCCACCTCAGGACCCCCTCACGTCCCGGCCGGAGGCGTCAGCCGCGGGGCGCTTCGTCGGGGACGATGGCCTGGGGCCTGACCTCGGGCACGGGCGCCCATTGCGCGGCGGCGTCGTACCCGCCGGGGGTGCCCGCGGCCGGGGGCGCGGTGGCCGGGGCCGCCGCGTCGGGCGTGCCCGCCATCGCGTTGCGGAACTCGCGAATGGCCCGGCCCATGCCGGCCCCGAACTCGGGAAGCTTCTGGGCTCCCCCGAAGAGGAGCACGATCACGAGCACGATCGGGATGAGCCACCAGAGACGTTCCATGCGAAGGGAGCTCCATTGTGCGCCCGGGGTGATGCACCCACCCCGCCGAACGTCAGTCTAGCACCGGGTCGTTGGACCCATGCGCTGGAGGTCATCCAACCTCGGTTGCTGCGCCTGGTGTCCGTGCGGCGCCTTGGTCTCCGCGCCGCCGGCTATCAGCCGCCGGCTAACAGCCGCCCGCCACAGTGCCCCCGTGCAGCGCCCCGGCGAACGCCGACACCGCCCGATCGATGTCGGCCGCCTCGTGGGCGGTGCTGACGAAGGCGCACTCGAACTGGGAGGGAGGCCAGAGCACCCCGGCGTCCCGCCAGCTGCGGTGGACGCGGGCGAACGCCTCCAGGTCGCCGCGACGGGCGCCGTCATAGTCGTCGACCCGCTCCACCCCGAGGAAGACGGTGAGCATGCTGCCCACGCGGTTGACGGCGCAGGGCACCGACGCCGCCACCGCGGCGGTGCGCAGACCGTCGCCGAGCCGCCCGGAGAGCGCCTCCAGCCGGGTATAGGCATCGCCGGAACGCAGGCTGTCGAGCACCGCGATGCCGGCGGCCATCGCCAGCGGATTCCCGGACAGGGTGCCGGCCTGGTAGACCGGCCCGGCCGGGGCGACCTGCTCCATCAGCGCCCGCGTTCCGCCGTAGGCGCCGACCGGCAGCCCGCCCCCGATCACCTTGCCCAGACAGGTGAGGTCGGGCTGGACACCGTAGAGGGTCTGGGCGCCGCCGTAGGCCACCCGGAACCCGGTCATCACCTCGTCGAAGATGAGCAGCGCACCCCCCGCGCGGGTGAGCCGGCGCAGCTCCTCCAGATAACCGGGCAGGGGGAGGACGCAGCCCATGTTGCCGGCCACCGGCTCCACGATGACGGCGGCGATCCGGCCGGCGTGGGCCGCGAAGGCGTCGGCCACCGCGCCCGCCGAGTTGTAGGGGAGCACCAGGGTGTCGGCCACCGCGCCCTGGGGGACGCCCGCCGAGCCGGGCAGCCCGAGGGTCGCGACCCCGCTCCCGGCGGCGGCGAGCAGCGGGTCGGCGTGGCCGTGGTAGGCGCCCGCGAACTTGACGACCAGGTCCCTTCTGGTGGCCGCGCGCGCCAACCGGATGGCCGACATGGTGGCCTCGGTCCCGGAGTTGACGAAGCGGACCATCTCCACCGAGGGGAGGGCCGCGCAGATCCGCTCCGCCAGCTCCACCTCGAGCGGCGCGGTGTGACCGAAGGCGACACCGCGCTCCAACTGGCCTCGCAGGGCAGCGACGACCTCGGCCGGGTTGTGGCCGAGGATGTGGGGACCGTAGGCGAGCACGAAGTCGAGGAAGCGCGTCCCGTCCACATCCACCAGGTGGGCGCCCTCCGCCGCGGCGATCACCGGGGCATCGCCGCCCACCGCCGCGTAGGCGCGGACCGGGCTGGACACCCCACCCGGCATCACCCGACCCGCCCTCTCCGTCATCTCGGCCGACAGCTCCCGGGCGGCAGCGCCGCCCTCCGCGGTCCGCGCCGGCTCGCCGCCGGCCGGGCTCACGTCTGCTCGGCGACCGTGATCGTCTCCATCACGGTGCCCTGGACGACGCTGTTCGCCACGCTCTGCCCCGACACCACCTCGCCGAAGAGGTTGTAGGCGAGGCCCTTGCCGTTCAGGGGCCAGTCCGCCGTGTCGTTGGCCGTGCAGATGAAGAACTGCGAGCCGTTGCTGTTGGTGCCGACACCGGAGTTCGCCATGGCCACGGCCCCCTCCACGTACTCCTGGTGGACCGGCTCGTCGACGAAGGTGAACCCTGGTCCGCCCGACCCGCAGGTTCCGCTCGGGGTCGCCGGTGCGGCCGGGACGTTGCCGATGCATTGAGGGTCGCCCCCCTGGATGACGGCCGGTGTCGTCGAGTTGGGGCCGACCCGGGCGAACGGGATCCCGTTGTAGAAGCCGTTGCGGGCCAGGGTGACGAAGACGTTGACCGTCACCGGGGCCAGATCGGGCTGAAGGCAGATCACGATGTCGCCGAGGCTGGTGGTGATGGTCGCCTCGTAGAGCATGCTGGTGTCGATCGTCATCGCCGGCTCAGATGAGTACTTGGTGAGGTCCGCGGGCGGGTCGAGGGGGGCCAGGGCGGGGCCGAAGGTCTGGTCCGCGCAATCGGCGTACGCGATGATCGCCGGCGTGGGGGTCGGTGTCGGAGCAACCGTGGGGGCCACCGCGCCCACCGGGGCATGGTTGTCGGCCTGGTCGAAGGCAACCGAGACGGCGACCACGGCGGCCACCAGGACGACCAGCGCGGCGATGACGAAGGGGATGCGGCGCGGATTGGTGGGGGGTCTCATCCTGGTCCTGGTCACTCCTCGCGAAGCCACCGCGCGGCCTCGAGCGCGTGGTAGCTGATGATGATGTCCGCCCCGGCGCGATGGATGGCGCCGAGCGCCTCCAGGGCCGCGGCTCGCTCGTCGAAGGCCCCGGCACGGGCGGCGTGGGCGATCATCGCGTACTCGCCGCTCACGTTGTAGGCGGCGAGCGGCACCTCCACCGCCGCCCTGACCCGCCCGATCACATCCAGGCAGGTGAGCGCCGGCTTGACCATGACCATGTCCGCACCCTCGCCGACGTCCAGGAGGGCCTCGCGGACCGCCTCCCGGGCGTTGCCGACGTCCATCTGGTAGCCGCGCCGGTCACCGCTCCGGGGGGCGCAGTCGGCCGCTTCGCGGAAGGGCCCGTACATGACCGAGGCGTACTTGGCGCTGTAGGCGAGGATCGAGGTCTCGGCGAAGCCGGCCTCGTCGAGAGCTGTCCGGATGGCCCCTACCTGGCCGTCCATCATCCCGCTGGGGGCGATGACGTCCGCCCCGGCGCGGGCCTGGGAGACGGCTACCCGGGCGTAGAGCTCGAGGGTGCGGTCGTTGTCCACCGATCCATCCTCGCGCAGCACCCCGCAGTGGCCATGGTCGGTGTACTCGTCCAGGCAGCAGTCGGCGAGCAGGACGCAGTCGTCGCCGAAGCGCCGGCGCAGCGAGCGGAGCGTGACCTGGACGATCCCCTCGTCGTTCCACGCCTCCGAGCCCGTGGCGTCCTTGCGTCCGGGCAGCCCGAAGAGCAGCACCGCGCTCACCCCGGCCTCCAGCGCGCCCTCCACCGCGGAGGCCGCGCTGTCCACGGTCTCCTGACGATGCCCGGGCAGGCTGGCGATGGGGACGGGAGCGGCGACGCCCTCGCGCACGAAGAGCGGGTGGACCAGCCCCGATGGGCTCAGCCGCGTCTCGCGGGAGAGGCGGCGCAGCGCGGGAGTGCGGCGCAGGCGCCGAGGACGATCGCGCGGGAAGGCCATGGCGGCCCCAGGTTACTCACCTGCGAAGCGCCACCGCCACCGCGGCCGCCACCCCCTCGGCGTCGCCGCGCCCCGCGATCACCGCGCTCACCCCGTGGCTGCGCAGGCTGGCGGCCGTCGTCCTGCCCACGCAGACCACCGCGATCCGGCAGAGTGCCTCCGCGCCGATCGCCGCCACCACGGCCTCGGCGGCGCTCGGACTGAGCAGGGTGACGGCATCGATGCGCTCGCCGATTGCCGCCCTGAGAAGCCGGGCCAGCCCGGGCACCGGAGCGGTCCGGTAGCAGGCGGTCACCCGCACGTCCGCCCCGGCGGCGCGGAGCAGCTCCGCCAGCTCGGGGCGGGCCGCCACCGCCTGCGGCAGCCAGATCGCGCCGGCCCCGGCCCCGGCGGCGATCAGCCTATCGGCCAGCACCTCGGCACCACTCCCGGTCGCCACCAGGTTGACGTTCACGCCGGCCTCGCGGAGCGCCCGAGCGGTCGGCTCACCCACGGCGGCGGCCCGGATCCCGGCCAGTTCGTCGGGGAGGTCCAGCTCACCGAGGATGCCCGCGACATTGGCGCTGGTGACGGCCATCCAGCGGGGCGGCCGCCGCCCGCGCAACCAGCGCGCCGCCGCGCGCACCTCCTCGAGAGGAGCGACCGGCACGATCGCGATGGCGGGGACCTCGACCACCGCGGCGCCCAACTGGCGCAGCTCCTGGCTGAGGGCGGCTGCCTGCCCGGCCGCCCGCGTGACCAGGACCCGCCGTCCGGCGAGGGGCCGGGCGGGTGGCTGGCTCATCGGAGCCGCGCGGCCACCCGCGCCCCCAGCTCCTCGGGCGCGCCCACCTCCCCGGAGAGCTCCACGCGGCGCAGGTCGCCGCCCGTGTCCAGCGCGGCGGAGAGGATCAACTGCCCCGCCTCGATCCGCGCCCAGGCGCCGAGCGGCAGCAGGCAGCCGCCGCCCAGGGCGGCGAGCACGGCTCGCTCGGCGGCGGCCGCGGCCCGGGTCGGCGCGTCGTCCGCCCGGGCGCAGGCGTCCCGTGCCGCCCCCTCGACGGCCGTCTCGACGACGATCGCGCCCTGGCAGGGCGCGGGCACGAAGAGCCGGGGATCGAGCCGCTCCGCCAGCCGCTCTCCGGCCCCGATCCGGTCGAGGCCGGCGCAGGCGAGCACGAGCCCGTCGACCTCGCCCCGGTCCAGCTTGCCCAGACGGGTGTCGACGTTGCCCCGGATCGGCACGGTGCGCAGATCGGGACGGAGTGAGCGAACCAGCGCGGCTCGGCGCCCACTGCTGGTGCCCACCACCGCCCCGGTGGTCAGCTCGGCGAGCGTCCGGCCGTCGCGGCTGACCAGCCCATCGCGACAGTCAGCGCGCGCCAGGAAGGCGGCCAGCACCAGTCCGCCGCCCAGCCGGCTGGGCAGGTCCTTGGCGCTATGGACGGCAGCGTCCACGCGCCCCTCAGAGATCGCCACCTCCAGCGCCGCGCTGAACCAGCCCTCGCCGTCCAGCTCTCCCACGGGGATGGACGGCTCGCGATCGCCCTGGGTCTGGATCACCACGGCCTCGACCCCCTCGATGCCGCACTCCAGCAGCCGCGCTGCGGCGAGGGCGGCCTGGGCACGGGCCAGGCGGCTGCCGCGGGTGGCCAGCCGGAGGGCCGCCGCGCTCACCGCTCGCCGGCGCCGGGGTCGTCGAGGCCAAATGCCTCGCGCATGCGGAGCACCGCCCCGGGATCCTCGACGGCGGAGCGGAGGTGGGTGACGGGGGCGTGGAGCAGCTTGGTCACCAGGCTCCGGCTCAGCCTGTCGATCCGCTCGGCCACCTCGGGCGTGGCCTCCGGCAGCTTGGCCAGGGTCCGCTCCACCTCCCGGCGCCGGATCGCCTCCGCACGCTCCAACAGGGCACGGATGGCGGGAGCCGACGCGTCGCGCTGGCTCAGCACGGCGAGCGTCCTCTCCACCTCCTCGCTGACCAGCGCGGAGGCGGTGGCGATCGCCCTCCCGTGCTCGCCGAGGCCGCCGATGCGCCGCCCCAGCTCGTCGACGTCGATGAGGGTGACCCCGGGCAGGCCGGCCACGTCGGGGGCGACGTCGCGGGGCACGGCCAGGTCGATGAGGCAGAGCGGCCGTCCCTCGCGCTGTTCCTGGACCGCCGCGCAGAGGGCGCGATCGATGACCGGCTCGGCGCTGCTGGTGGCGGTGACGACCAGGTCGGACCCGGCGAGGGCGGCGGGCAGGTCCTCGGCGGCGGTGACGGCCGCCCCGAGCTGGGCGGCGAGCGCGGCGGCCGACGCCCCGCCCCGCGAGCTGACCACCAGACGGGCGCCCTCCCGGCGCAGGCGGCGAGCGGCGAGCGTGCTCATCTTCCCGGCACCGACGAGCAGCGCGGTGCGGCCCTCCAGGCTGCCCAGCACCTGAGCGGCGACCGAGATCGCCGCCTCGCTGAGGCTGCCGGCACTGCGGCCCAAGGTGGTCTTGGTGTGGACCAGCTTGGCCGCACCGATCGCGCGGCGGAAGATGAAGTCGAGCTGGCCGTCCAGGCTCCCCAGCTCCTGGGCCATCCGGTGAGCCGACTTGACCTGGCCGAGCACCTGGGTCTCCCCCACCACCATGGACTCGAGACCGGCAGCCACCCGGAAGAGGTGGACGACCGCCTGGTCGTCGGGGAAGACGACGACGTGGCCAGGGGCGGGGAAAGCCTCGAGCGGGTCGAGATAGCGATGCAGCCTCGACACCACCTCGTTCATGTCGGCGCCGTCATGAACGCTGACGTACAGCTCGGTGCGGTTGCACGTCGAGATGGCCGCGGCGCCGCTCAGACCGGCGTGGCCGATCAGGAAGCGGAGGAGACGGCGGGCCTCGGGGTCAGGAAGGGCAGCCCGCTCCCGGACCTCCAGCGGAGCGGTGCGAAAGCTGATCCCGGCCGCGATCAGGCGCATCGAAACCGAGTATAGGTAGGGCTCGGCAGCGGACCGTCGGAAGCGGCGGGCCGGCCAGTCCGGCCCCCGACATGACCCCTGGCCCCCTCCAGCGGGTAGCATGGCCGAAAACATCTTCATGTCCCTCTCCACTCCTGTGCCGGCGCCGCAGCCGCCTGACTCTTCCAAGGGGGGACCTGAGCCGCTCCCCCGCGGGGATCCCGGGGCGTCCTCGGCGGGCCGACGCCACTACGGCCGGCGGCGCGGAGCGGTGCCGGTGGGCGACAGCTTCGTGGCCCGCCTGGGTCCAGCCGCGGACGAACCGTTCGCCGCCATCGACGACCCGGACGACCAGCCGCCGCTCCCCCGACCGGGGCCCGAGACCCCCATCGACCGGCTGCGCTTCGTCGCCGTCGACTGCGAGACCACCGGCCAGACCCCGCATCGCCTGGTCGAGCTGGGTGCCGTCGCCTTCACCCTGGACCGGCACCTGCTCTCCCTGGAGACCCTGGTCCACAGCACAGACCGCATCAACCCGTTCGCCCGGCGCATCCACGGGATCTCCAGCGAGACCCTCGGAGGTGCACCCCCGGTGCGCCCGGTCCTGGAGCGCTTCCGCCGTTTCTGCCGGGGAGCCGTGCTCGTCGAGCACAGCGCCGACGCCTTCGACAGCCGCCTGATCGCCGCGACCCTGGGCGAGAGCCTCGAAGCCGACAACCTGGACACCTCCCGGCTGGCGGCCAAGCTCTTCGACCTGCGCGACACCATCGGCCTGGAACGGCTGTGCACCGAGATGGGGGTGGCACATCGCCGCCCGCACCACGCTCTGGGTGACGCCGAGGCGACCATGGGCTGCTTCCTGGAGCTGATCCGCCGCGGCCGTGAGCAGTTCGGGTGGCGGACCCTCGCCGACCTCCTCGCCGACGGCCAGCCCCCGCCGCCCCGCTGGGTCGACGGCGACTCGGGCGGGCAGCGGCGCGATGACGGAGCGCGGCGGCGGCGCGGGGGACGGCGGCGCCGCAACGCCCCGGACGCTGGGGAGAGCCCGACGCCGTAGCCATTTCTCCCGGCCCCGCGAGCGCCCGGAGTGCCTGCAGCGCGGGCCTGCTGCAGGTCGCTCCGCTCTGGGATCTCGAGCGGCTTCGCTCAGATGCTGAGGTCGGCGACCACAGGGAAGTGATCCGACGCGCTGGCGACCTCGTGCGCGGAGCGCCCCCGCCCCTCCACCACGTCGCAGGCGGCGACCAGCGGGAGCGCCTCGGGACTCGCGAAGACATAGTCGATGCGAGCCGCGGGCATCCAGGTGGCACAGGTGTAGCCGTGGGCGCGGGGATGGAGATGCCGGTAGCAGTCCGTGTAGCCCGCGTCGAGGAGCCGGGGCACCGTCCAGCGTTCGATGGCGCGCCCCAGCAGCCGATCCACGCCCTGGTGCCGCGGCACCAGGGCGGTGAGCGGCCCGGTCACCCAGGGCAGGGAGGGCACGCCGCCCTTGAGGGCGGGATCGATGCCGTGAGCCAGCCAGTCGGCATCATCACCCGCCTCGGGCCACATCCACCCGTCGCCCCGCCGCACCAGCAGACCCGCCTGGCGCAGCTCATTCATGCGCCGGAAGAATCCGGTCGCCGCCAGGTGGTCGCCGGGAGCGATCGAGTTGAAGTCGCCGAGGACGATGTCTGGCATGGCCTCCTCGGCGTCGATGTCACCGAGGACTGCCTCGATCTCGCGGAGGCGGCGGGCCTCGCCGTTGGCCTTCTCGCCGAAGCGCGCCGCGAGATGGACGACGTGGAAACGGATCCGCTCGCCGGGCCGGGCACGGATGACGACCTCCAGGTGGCTGCGCAGCATCCCCGGGTGGCGCAGGTTGCGTTGCGACGCGATCGGCAGGCGGGTGAGCAGCGCCATCCCCAGCGGACCGCCATCGCTCGGGGGCGCGTACACCGCCTCCATGCCGAGGTGTTCGGCGAGCCGCGGGACCAGGCCGTTGTCCTGCACCTCCTCGAGGGCGATCAGATCGGCCCCGCTCCCGGCCAGGACGCCGGCGATGCGTTCCTCGCGGCGCTCCCCGCCCAGCAGGATGTTGTAGGCGAGAACGCGGATGCCGGATGCCTCACCGGACTCCTCGTCAGCCGGCATCGACCTCACCCTCCCTGGCAGTGGTGACAACTGCGGCTCGCCGGCCCGACCGGCGAATACAATCGCGACCGATGGCGGACCGCGACAGCGCTGGCGCTTCCGGCCGCCTGGCCTTGCCCGCCGAGCTGGTGCTCCAGGACCCATCCCCCAGCACGGGCCGCGTCATCGCGGCGGCGCTCGCGGCCGGGATCGCCATCGGCTGGGGGCTCGCGGCCCTCGCCCTCCACGAGCACGAGCTGGCCCTGCGCAGCGCGGGCGCCATGCTGAATCCCCTGGGCACGCTCTTCGCCGACGCCTCGACGCCGCTGACCGCGTGGCCGGGATGGGCTGCCGCCGCAATCCTCGGTCTCAGCGCGATCCGGCTCCGTCGAGACGGCGTCGAGCCCCCGGCCGGGCACGGCAGCGCCGGGGCGATGAGTGCCGAGGTGCTGCGCTCGGGACTGCGCCGCGAGTACACCGGGGTCCGATGGGCGCTGCTGGCGATGGGCCTGCTGACGCTCGCCGACCTCTCCCGGCTGGCCTGCAGCGGGATCGCCGCGCTCCTCCGCCAGAGCGGCGCCGGCGATGGGCTGGCCTGGATGGGGGCCGAGGCCGCGGGCCTGGTCGCCGCCACCGCCGCGCTCACCATCTGGGTGGTCAGCTTCCGCGGACAGCTGGAGCAGGTCGGCGCGCTGCCCACCTCTGGCGCACCCGGCCAACCCGATACTGATCCGCCCGGGGGCGACCCGCCCGAGCGCGACCCGCCCTGATCCCGGGCTCGCCCGCGCCGGCGGCCATCCTGCGCCGGCGGCGAAGGACAGCGGTCAGATGCGCCGGCCGACGACATACTCGCAGGCCGCCTCCAGGGTGACCCGGGTGGGCGAGGGCGGAAAGGCCTCCAGCTCGGCGCGCGCGTCGCGAGCGAACTCCTGAGCCGCGCTCTCGGTCGCGGCCACCGCACCGCTGCGCCGGACCAGCTCCACGACCAGCTCGTAGTCGGGGTCGCCGCGCGGCTGGCGCTCCAGCACCCGGGTCAGCTCCGCGCCCACGTCGGGATCCTGGAGGGCGAGCATGAAGGGCAGGGTCACCGTCCCCTGGCGGAGGTCGGCGCCCACCGGCTTGCCCAGCTCCTGCTCGGTGGCGACGTAGTCGAGCAGGTCGTCGGCGATCTGGAAGGCCATCCCCAGCTTGTGCCCGTAGCGCTGCAGGGCCGCGCGCAGCTCCGGGTTGAGCCCTCCCACCACCGCACCGCAGAAGCAGCAGGTGGCGACGAGCGTCGCCGTCTTGCGCGCGATCTTGCGGTGGTAGTCGGCGAGCGACTGGTGGTAGTCGTCCTTGCTCGTCATCTGGAGCAGCTCGCCCATGCAGATGGTCATCACCGTGTTGCTGATGGCCACGTCGATGGCGGGGTCGCCGATCCCGGCGGTGAGGTTCGCGCCCTTGGCGAAGTAGTAGTCGCCGATGATGATCGCCGGCGCCGGGCCCATGGTCTCGTGCAGGGTGGTCATCCCCCGCCGCGTCGGCGAGCGGTCGATGAGGTCGTCGTGGACCAGGGTGGCGGTGTGGATGAACTCGATCCCCATCGCCAGGTCGTAGACGTTGTCCATCCGCGGGTCGCCGAGCCGGGATGTGAGGATGACCAGGGCGGGCCGGATCCGCTTGCCCCCGGCGCGCACGATGTGGCGCATCGCCTCCGCCATCGGTCCCAGGTCGGCGGCGACGGCGGCCTCCAACCGCTCCTCGAACTCGGCCAGCTCGCCCAGGATCGGCTCGAAGAGCGCCTGCCTCTCACCGGCCGTCGAAGTCGCGGCGTCCACCGTCGGGGTCCACCGCCCGGTGGGCTCCTCCATCGTCTGACGGGGAGCTCCGCTCGCGTCCATCTGTGAACGCAGGATATCAGCCGGGCGATCGCGGCCCGCCGACGACGCACGGACCGACCACCGCGCTGCGCAAGTCAGGAGCCGGACGCTCCCTGCCCCGCCGGGGGGGCCGGCGCTCGGCTCGCCAGGGCACGGAAGGCGTCGCCTCGCTCCTCGAAGTCACGGAAGGCGCCGTAGCTGGGAGCGGCCGGCGAGAGCAGCACCACCGAGCCCGGTACGCTCCTCTCCAGGGCCAGGTCGACGGCGTCGGCGAGATCCGTCGCGGCGAGGACCGGGGGCGCCCCGGGGGTCGCGCGCAGCTCTGCGGCAAGGCGCTCGCCACTCGGGGGCAACGTCACCACGGCGACCACCCCCCGCTCCGGTCGGAGCCGCCGCACCAGCGGCGCGTGGTCCTGACCGCGGTCGAATCCTCCCGCGATGAGCACCACCGGGCGCCCCTCCAGAGCGTCGAGCGCGGCCACCGCAGCCTCGGGGATGGTCGCGATGCTGTCATTGACGAAGCTCACCGGGCCGGCCTCCCCCACCGGCTCCAGGCGGTGGCGCAGGGGGCGGAAGTCGGAGAGCGCCGCGACCCGCGGGCGCACCTCGACGCCCGCCTCCTCGAGCGCGGTGAGAGCCGCGCAGGCGTTGAGCAGGTTGTGCCGGCCGCGCAGCTGGAGGCGCCCCGCCTCGAGCAGCCGCTCTCCACCCCGGAGGAGCCACTCCCCGTCCTCGTCGTATCCCGCCTCGTCGCCGAACCAGACATGCCGTCCCGGCACCCCGTCCACGCGCCGGAGGGTTCCCGGGTCCCGGCCGTTGAGCACGGCGACCCCGTCCGCGCGGTGGGCGAAGAGGTTGAGCTTGTCGGCGAAGTAGCGCTCCTCGCTCCCGTGCCAGTCCACGTGCTCGCGATAGAGGTTGAGAAGGACGCCGATCCGCGGTGAGCACTCCAGGTCGCTGATCTGGTGACTGGACAGCTCCACCACCCAGAGGTCGGGCGGAGTATCGGGGCGGAGCTGGGTGAGCAGGGGGACGCCGATGTTGCCGGCCAGCACGGTGCGCAGCCCACAGGCGCGGGCCAGATGATCGATCAGGGAGCTGGTGGTGCTCTTGCCCTTGGAGCCGGTCACCGCGATCATCGGATCGTCGCCGTGCTCGCCGAACCAGAGGTTGGTCGCGGTCGTCACCCGCGTCGAGGCAGCCACACGCCGGGCGTCCTCGCGATAGCGGCTGATGCCGGGCGAGCGGATCACCGCCTGGGTCGCGCAGAGCCGGTCGATCCCCTCGGCTCCGTGCGCCCATTCGACCGCCGGCGCCGTGGCCCGCACCGAGTCGGTGGGGGCGGCGTCGGTCACGATCACCACCTCGGCAGGCGGACGGGGCTCGGCCATCAGCGCCGCCATCGACGCCCGCCCCTCGCGACCGAACCCCCACAGGCCGACCCGCAGCCCGCTCAGCTCAGCCCAGCGCATCGCCCAGACCCCGGTACGCCGGCGGCAGCGCGTGCTCCGGCGAGGGCTGGAAGACCGACTCGGTCGTGGCGCGCTCCAGGTCCGCGACCCCCGGGTCGGCGCCCAGCACCCTCACCACCGCTGCGTCCCGCCAGCCGGGGGCGGCCGCCAGGAGGTGCATCGCCACCCTCGCCTCCTCCACCTCGCCGACGCACTCCAGGGGCTTGTCCGCATCCAGCCCGAGCAGGGCGGCGAAGCCGGGGATCTGGGCGGCATCGTCGAGCGGGTCGCTCCCCATGATCGAGACAATGCTGTCCCTATCCAGGAAGGGCGCCAGGGCCAGGGCCACGAAGCGGCACTTGGGACAGTCGCCGCACCAGCCGGGGGTGCGCCGGTCGCGGTCGAGCAGGAACGCCCGGTTGCAGCTGACGAAGGCCCGGTGATAGGCGGGGAGGCCCGCGAACCTCCGGGCGATGGCCAGCTCCGACCACGGCCGGAGCAGCGAGAAGTAGGCGAGGTCAGGAGCCACGTGGGTGGTGACGATGGCGGCGAAGCGCCGTTCGAAGTCCCAGCTCTTGCTGTACTGGTGGTTGACGTCGATCCCGTCCCAGACCAGGTTGGGCGCCGACGCCGACCGCTCGTCGGCCATCACCACCTGGTTGGCACCGTGGACAAGGGCGGCGATCACCGCCAGGCAGGAGGTGATGGCGGTGACCGGCACGTGGCCGTTGTAGGCCCCCTGGCGGTTGAGCTCGAGCAGGCGCGGCGAGAGCGTCCGGGTGACGGCGAGGAGCGGCAGTCCGGCCACGGCCGCGGTCCGGACCGCCGCTGCCGGCGCGCCGACGCTGAAGAGCAGAGGATCGCGCCCCATCGCGCGAACCGCCTCCAGGGTCACGATCGAGTCCTTGCCACCACCGATCGGGACGAGGGGACGGTCGGGGAGGCCGGCGGACGCGGCGGCGACCGGGGTGCTGGCGGAGCTCGGGAAGGGAGGGATCTCGCGTCCCCGCAGATCGTTGAGATAGCGGCACTCGGCGAGGCCGCATTGATACAGATGGCGGAGGAACGCCGCCAGCGCAGCGTCGGGAACGTCGGTCTCGACAGATATCTGAGGGGCGAAGCAGGCCTTGTAGTAGCTCACCCCGGCGACCAGGTGCAGCAGGTCCACCGCGCGCCGGAGAGCGCGGAGCCGGTCCGGGTCCAGGCCGGTGATCGGCGCACCCAGGTCGACCAGCTCGTGCAGCTCGTCGCCGTCGAGGCCGTAGGCCAGATCTATGACCCCGGTGCCCAGCTCCAGCCGCGAGCCGAGGAATCGGAAGCGGCCGACCGTGTCGGGGATGAAGGCGGGGGCCGGCTGCCGTTGGGAGACGGACATCGGCTCAGTATGCCGTGCGGTCAGGTGGTGGCCCAGCTCTCCCGCGCGGTACCACCGCCCACCTCCCGGATCGCCTGATGCGTGGTGACCAGCCACCCGCGAACGCGGGCGCGGAGCCCGGGGGCGTTGATCACCGAGACATGCCCCTGCTCGTAGTTCCACAGCTCGGTGTCCCAGGCGTCGGCCAGCTCGCTCATGGGAGCATCCCCGACCACCCCGTCCAGGGTCGGGCGCACGATCGCGATCCGCCCTCCCGGGGTGGCGGGGGGACGGAAGTTGCGGGCCACGATGGGAGCCAGCGCCGCGCCGATGACGCGGCGGGCGGCGGCGCGGTCCGGGCCCCAGAGCCCGCCGCCATCGCCCTCCAGCCCCACCCCGCGGCGGATGCGCCCGGGCAGGTGCTCCATCACCGTCTCCGCCGGATCGCAGAAGGGGGCGACGGCCACCACCGAGTCCAGCTCGAGATGGGCGGCGAGGAGCACGGCCATCAGCCCGCCCAGCGAGGTGCCGCAGACCGCCACCTGGTCGCTCACCTCTGCCCTGGCCCAGGCGAGCACGGCGGCACAGTCCTCGACAGACTGGCGGACGATCTCACGGGTCCAGCGCAGGTCGGACCGGATGTAGCCCACCCCGCTCCGTGCTCCCGGCGGCCGGCGGCGGATGTGCAGGGGAAGGTCGATCCGCGCGGCGTGGGCGCCGTCCGCGGTGAGCGCCCGGCAGGCGCGCTCCTCGTACCAGCCCGAGGGCGCCAGCAGCCCGTGAACGACCAGCACGAAGGGAAGGTCACGCCGGCCCGGGAGCAGATGGGCGGTCGCCTCCAGGCGGCGGCTGCCGAGATCGTCGCCGGGGCCGCGACTGGGGGCGGTGAGGTCGCGCACCTCGACGCCGTCGCCGTAGCGGCGCTGCACCGGTCCGGCGGTCACCCGGGCGGGGTCGTGGATGCGGCTCTGCGCCCAGAACTCGGCCGGGTCCGCGGGCGTCCAGCTGCCCCACGGCGGCAGCTCCACCGGCAGACGGGAGAACTGAAAGCGCACGACGGCGTCCATGCCCCGGGCGAACGTCGCGTTGAGTTGGTCGAGCACCGCTCATCCTCGAGAGGGTTGTGCGAAGGAAAGGCAAACCCGATGGGTCTCCGTGCAATGACCAATGTACCCCGGCACGGGATTTTGAGCCATACCTGAGTGACAGGGGGCGCAGTCGCCGGACTTGCCGCGGCGCCAATCCGGCCGCTGCGCCAGCTACCGGGCCCGGGGATCGAACCCGGACGGGGCGTCGCCCCCGCGGTTTTTAAGACCGCTGCGTCTGCCAATTCCGCCAGCCCGGTGCGGGAATGCCAGTCTAGCCGCAGGCCGTATACTGCGGACGGATGTTCGCCAGGTGGGCCTCGGAGTCGAGTTACCGGCGCAGCCAGCAGGCCACCGGCGTCCCCGTCCGTCCCACCCCGATCGCCCGTGGGCTCACGCTCCGTGTCCTCGACGTCGGCGACGAGGCTACCGACCGGCAGCGGATCGCCCAGCTACTGGTCGACGAGCTGAACCACGCCGCCGGCCTCCCCCCCTGCCAGGTGGTCGTCCCCGACCGTCCCCAGGTCCACCGTCACGACGGCCGGCGCCTGCAGTCGAAGACCTACGGCTACTACAGCTACCGCCCGGCGCCGGGAGGCGGGATCGCCTGGGCCCGCATCCGCATCTACCACCGCACCGCGGTGCAGCAGAGGGTGATCTCGGCCAAGGTCTTCCTCAACACCCTGCTCCACGAGTGGCTCCACCACCATGACTTCCACGGGCTGCGGCTGGCGCGCTCGTACCACACCGCCGGCTTCTTCGCGCGCCTGCGGGCGCTGGCCGACGGGCTGGAGGTTGGATTCGTCCTGCCACCGGAGCCCGACGACCCGGCCCGGCGGACGGCCCCCGGTCCGGCACCCATCGCCTAGCCCGCGAGGTCGGCGGACGCAGGCGGGGGCCATCAGCCACCGGCAGCCCCCGCCCGCCGCGGCGCCGGGGGCCGGCGAGGCGCACCCGCCAGGAACGGGTGCGGCCGCGGGGAACGCGCCGACGCGCACCGGCGGGAGGCTTGGCTAGAGTTCACGGCGCGGCGACGTAGCCAAGTGGTAAGGCACGGGTCTGCAAAACCCTGATCGTGGGTTCGATTCCCACCGTCGCCTCCAAACGTCCCCGGTTCCCTCCGGGGCGTTCGCCGCCCCGCGACTGCCCGGCCGGCGCTGTGAGGCCGAGGTCAGCCGCCGACCGTGCTCTCGGCCATGATGTTCGTCGAGATGCTCTGCACGACCGACGACCCGCACACGGACGACGGCTGATCGCCATCGGCGTTGCAGATCGCGGCCGTCAGGTAGTTGGCGGTGCCGACGATCGCCGCGGTCACGCTGCTGGACGGGTCGCTGAGGTCCGCCGCGATCTGCGACCAGGAAAGCCCCTGCAGAATCTGCGGGCTGAAGCTGGTCTGGGCAAGAACGAACTCACCGGCGATGTCCAGGAACGGGTAGCCACCGGCTCCCGACGAGTAGGGCGAGTAGTCATAGGTGTTGAAGAGGTCCTGCACCGCCGAGGTCGGCGTCTGCAGGGCATTCCCATCACGGTCCACCGCCTCGGTGGCGCTGAACGAGATGTACTGGCTGGTGTAGGCGCTGTCCACGAAGGTGAAGGAGCTGGTGTCCGGGAACACGTCGGTGTTCGAGGACGACATCTCCTTGAGGCCGGTGAAGGTGCCGAAGCGCGAGAGGGCCATGATCAGCGGCCAGCGCTCGGCGGCGCAGTAGGGGCAGTACTCGGCACCCACGTAGACCACCTCGGGCAGGCCGGCGCTGTTCTTGACGGTGGCGGTGCTCCCCAGCCGGTTGAGGTAGCCGCTGCTCCCTCCCTCGCCCACCGACCCGAAGAGGCTCACCGGGGGAGCGGTAACCGCGCTGAGCACCGACGAGGGGACGGCCGTGGGGGTCGAGACCGTGTAGGCCGGGGCGCTGCTGCTGGTGAAGACGAGCACGGCGATGATCACGACCGCCACCACCACGGCCGCACCGCCACCGGTCAGCACCCACGGCTGCTGCCACCAGGGGCGGAGAACCTTCACCGGTCCCTGCTGGGCCAGCCGGCGCCGCTGCTTCTTGGTCACGGGCCGCCCGGTGGGCGACGGCGGCACTGGGCCGCCCCGAGGACGGCCGGAGGGGCGGGAGGGGGGGCGCTGAGGCATGTCTCTCTATGTGTGGGGGGCGGCGCCCGATTCCGGCGGGAGCGGGGCACCAGGCGATGGGGTGACGCTGCGCCATGGTACCCGACGCCCCCGCCCCCATCCCCGTTTCCCATCTCGCCGACCGCCGGGGCGCGGTTGGCACGCCCCACCACCCTGCTACTCCCCGCGCAGCCTCCGGCGGATCTCCACCAGGCGTGCGGCGATGGCCGCCTCCGCGCCCCGCTCCCCCGGCTCGTAGTAGCGGCGGCCGGCGAGCCGGTCGGGCAGGTGCTGCTGCTCGGCCACGCCACCGTCGGCGTCGTGCGCGTAGAGATAGCCGGCGCCGAAGCCCATCGCTCGTCCCATGGCGGTGACCGCGTTGCGGAGGTGGAGGGGGACCGGCTCGTGGAGGGTGTCGAGCACGTCCTGACGGGCCGCCCCATAGGCCCGGAGCGCCGAGTTGCTCTTGGGGGCCAGGGCGAGGTAGAGCGTCGCCTCGGCGAGCGGGAGATATCCCTCCGGCATGCCCACGAAGTGGGCGGCCTGCTGGGCGGCCACGGCCACCGAGAGTGCGGCAGGATCGGCCAGCCCCACGTCCTCCGCCGCCAGCACCACCAGCCGGCGGGCGACGAAGAGCGGGTCCTCACCGGCCTCCAACATCCGGGCAAGCCAGTAGATCGCGGCGTCGGGGTCCGAGCCCCGAATCGACTTGATGAAGGCGGAGATCAACCAGTAGTGCTGGTCCCCCGCCTTGTCGTAGAGGAGGGCCGGCGACTGCAGGGCACCCTCGACGTCGGCGATGGCGACGCTGGGGCCGCCACGGCGGGCGACGGCGACGACCGCCAGCTCCAGGGCGTCGAGCGCCACCCGCGCGTCCCCGCCCGAGAGGGCGATGAGCCGGGTCTCGGCCGCCTCGTCCAGGCCGAGGTGATGAGCGGCGAGTCCGCGCTCGGGATCGTCCAGAGCGCGCCGCACCAGGGTGCGGAGAGCCTCCTCGCCGAGCGCCTCCAGGCGGACCACCCGCGCCCGCGAGAGCAGGGCCGCGTTGACCTCGAAGCTCGGGTTCTCGGTGGTCGCGCCGAGGAGCTGGACCAGTCCGCTCTCCACGTGGGGGAGCACGGCGTCCTGCTGGCCCTTGTTGAAGCGATGGATCTCGTCGATGAAGAGCACGGTGCGGCGCCCAAGACGGCGGCGCTCGCCCGCCCGGGCCATGATCTGGCGGAGGTCTGCGACGCCGGCGGCGACCGCGCTCACGTGCTCGAAGCTGGCCTGGGTCCGGGCCGCCAGCAGCATGGCGAGCGTCGTCTTGCCGCTCCCGGGCGGCCCCCAGAGGATGAGCGAGGGAAGCTGGTCGGCCTCCACCGCCTCCCGGAGCACGCTGCCCGGGCCGATCACCTGGTCCTGGCCCACCAGCTCGTCCAGGCTGCGCGGGCGCATCCGGGTGGCGAGCGGTGCGGACGGATCGACGGGCCCGCGTGCAGGCTGCACCGGAGCCGTGGCCTCCGCAGCGCCGCCCCCAACCCTCGGCGGACCGGCCGTCCCGGGCTCTGGGCCGGGGGATCCCCCCCCCTCCCCCAGGACGTCCCCGAAGAGATCGTCCTGGGCGGAGGAGGGTTCGGTCATGGCGATGTCGGGATCACGCGGTCAGGGCAGCTGCCCATGCCCCCGCGGGGGTCACTTCGCCGGCGGCGGCGCCTGCACGGCCGGAAGCTGCACCGCCTCACCACCCGAGGACGGCACCGCCCCCATGACGCTGCGGATCGCCTGGGCCGCGCCCATCAGGGCCGAGGACTCGGCGGGCACGACGATGGTCGTGTTGTCGCTGTCGGCGAACTTGCTCAGGGTGTCGAGCTGGAGGATGGCGACCAGCGTCGGGTCGGGATTCGAGCTCTTGATGGCCTCGTACACCGTGCTGATGGCCTTGGATCGGCCCTCAGCCTCCAGGATCGCCGCCTGCCGCGCGCCCTCGGCCCGGAGGATGGTCGCCTGCCGCTCCCCCTCGGCCTGCTTGATCGCCGCCTGCCGGTTGCCCTCGGCGATGTTGATCGCCTGCGTCTGCTGACCCTCGGACTGGAGGATGCGGGCCCGCTTCTCCTGGTCGGCCTGCTTCTGCAGAGCCATGGCCTGGAGGATCTGCCCGGGCGGGCTGATGTCGACGATCTCGATCCGGTTGATCCGGATGCCCCACTTGTCGGTGACCTGCTCCATCTGCTGCTGCATCCCCGCGTTGATCTGCTCGCGCTGGGAGAGGGCGTCGTCCAGGGAGACGTTGCCGAAGGCGTTACGCAGGGTGGTCCGGGCCTGCTGGTCGATGGCGATGAAGTAGTCGGAGACGTTGAAGAGGGCGGCCTTGGCGTCGATCACCTGGCTGAAGATCGTGGCGTTGACGGCGACCGCCACGTTGTCACGGGTGATGACCTCCTGCCGGTCCCCGGTTCGGGGGGTCTCGCGCATGTCCACCCGGACCAGCTGGTCGAAGAGCGGCCAGATGAAGGTGATGCCGGGAGGCGCCTCACGGTGGTAGCGGCCGAACCTCGTGATCACCCCCATGAAGCCCTGCTGGATCCGATTCACGGCCGTGCCCAGGACGATGAGCAGGAGGACGACGATGATCCCGGCGACGATGAAGGCGACCATGGGAGGAACTCCTCAGTTGTGGGCCGGAATCACCGGCGCCATCCGGCCTATGTTTCGCGCGGCGCGCCGCTGGCGCGCACCAGAAGGGTCGTGCCCCGCACCGCGGCGACGACCACCGCGGTGTCCGTGGGGAGCGGATCGGTAGCGTCGGTGATGGCCAGCCAGCGCTCGTTGCCGAGCAGGGCGTGGCCCGGGTGGTGCTCGTCACCGACGGTGTCGACAGTCACCGCACGGGCGCCCACCAGGCCACCCGCCAGGCCCGGGAAGCGGTACGGGGCGGACAGCCGCCCCTCCATCGCGTGCTTGAGCGCGGGTCGGACCATGAAGACCCCGCCGATGGCGGCGACGGCCCCGACCAGCACCTGGATGTAGAGGGAGAGGCCGAAGGCGCCCAGGACCGACGCGACCACGGCGCCGACCGCCGCGAAGAGCAGGTAGAAGGCCTGGGTGTGGATCTCACCGGCGGCGAGAACCGCTGCCGCTATCAGCCAGAAGATCCACCATTCCATACGCCGGGCAGTGTAGTCCTACAGCGGGGTGTCGAAACCCCGCCGATCGCGCCTGGCGCGGCTGTCTCTTCTCGATCAGAGTACGATCCCGCCATGAAGGGAGACCGGGTCGAGGTGGTCGTCGACACCGGGGGTTCGGCCGAGACCTATGAGATCGTGGCCACCCGCGAGGGGCGCAAGGTCGAGGTCAACACCGTCCGCGGCGTCGTCGAGGTCAGCGAGGTCACCCGCTCCGGGCAGCCGGTGCGCACCGGACGCTTCATGGCCACCCGGGTCATCGCCCTGGTCGAGCATCCGGCCGGCGACGAGCCGGCCGCGGCGGACGGCGAGCCCCGTCACCGGCCGGTCAGGGCAGAGCAGAGCGAGACGCTCCTCTGACGAGCGGTTGACGGGCGGACGTACACTCGCCCCAGCGCCGTGTCCGCCGCCAGGAGGATGTCGCCCGTGGCCACCGTCACCGAGATCTTCGACGAGATCAACACCCGGTTGGCCGACCCCGCCAAGGTCGGAACCACCAACGCCGTCTACCAGTTCGACCTGAGCGGCGACGCCGGCGGCGCCTACCACATCGTGCTCAAGGATGGGCAGGGTGACGCCGGGGCGGGCACGGCCGAGAACCCCAACACCACCATCTCGATGTCGGCCGACGACTTCGTCGGGCTGGCCACCGGAAAGCTCGACCCGACCATGGCCTTCATGACCGGGAAGCTCAAGGTCCGGGGCGACATGGCTCTGGCCATGAAGCTCCAGAACCTGCTCCGCTAGCGCCCGGCCGGCCAGGCGCGCCGCCCCGCCACCCGGGCAGGCCCAGGTATGCCGATCCCCGCTCCCGACCGCACCCGACCGCTGCGCTTCGACTACGACGAGCCGCGGCGGGCGCTGCTCGTGGAGTGGGCGGACGGGGCCACCCATCACATATCGTTCGCCGTCCTGCGCCGCGCCTGCCCGTGCGCCGCCTGCGCCGGGGAGATGGGCTTTCCGGGGCGTTTCGCGGCCGGACCGGAGCTGGGCGCCGGCGAGGACGACCTGGCCGACATCGGGCTGGTCGGCGCCTATGGGCTCAACGCTGTCTGGGCGGACGGCCACTCCACCGGCATCTACACCTTTGAGCGCCTCCGCGAGCTGGGCGAGAAGAGCGGGGTGCCGTAGGCGCCGCGATGGGGGATGACGCCTCCTCCCCTCCCCTGCTCACCGCCCTCGACGGTGCGGTCCTCCTCCTCACCCTCAACCGCCCGGACACGCTCAACAGCCTGACCTCGGAGCTGCTGGTCGCGCTCGGCCGGGCTCTCGAGGAGGACGCCGCCGAGCCGGCGGTCCGAGCCGTCATCCTCATCGGCTCGGGTCGCGGCTTCTGCTCCGGCCAGGACCTCACCGCCCTGCCTGACGACGCCGCCGGCATCGATGCGCGCGCCCGCCTCGCCGCCGACTACCTGCCGGTGATCCGGGCGATGTCCGCTCTCGAGAAGCCGGTGATCGCGGCGGTCAACGGCGTGGCCGCCGGGGCCGGCGTCTCGCTGGCGCTGGGCTGCGACCTGCGGGTGGCGGCGGAGACGGCAACCTTTGTCCAGGCGTTCGTCCGGGTGGGGCTGGTCCCGGACGCCGGCGCCACGTACTTCCTGCCCCGGGTGGTCGGGCTGGGCCGCGCCATGGAGCTGTCCCTGCTCGGCGACACCCTCGCTGCCGACGAGGCGCTGCGCATCGGGCTGGTCAACCGGGTGGTCCCCGACGCGCAGCTGCCCGCGACCGCCTGGGAGCTGGCGGTCCGGCTCGCGGCCGGGCCCAGGTCGGTCGGGCTCACCAAGCGACTGCTCCGGCGGAGCCTGGGGAGCACACTGGCCGCCCAATTGGACCGCGAGGGAGACGCCCAGGCCGAGGCGGTGGCGACCGAGGATTTCCAGGAGGCGCTGGCCGCCTTCTGGGAGAAGCGCCCGCCTCACTTCCGGGGACGCTAGCGAGGCGATCCGGAGGCTCGCGGTATACTCCACCCCCTCGCGCGGGAGTAGCTCAGTGGTAGAGCACTACCTTGCCAAGGTAGGGGTCACGGGTTCGAGCCCCGCCTCCCGCTCCAGCCTCCTCGAGGCGAGTTCAGCTGAGATGCGCGAACTCGCGTCCAAGGCATTATCAGACGTCCGCCCGCGGTGCTGCTGGCGCGCACCCTAGCAGGCTGCCCGGTCATCAAAGAACTCGAAGAGTGGGCCACCAACGGCTGACGCATTAGAGACCTGTCGGCGTCCGGCCAAACACCCATCGGGCGCCGCCCTGCATGCGGAGTGGAAAGACGCGCGGAATCGAAAGCTACTTCAGAAGCCCAAGCGCTCCCGCCGCGTTCGTCACACTCACGCCCCACCTCGTAAGGAGAGCCTCGCACACGACCTCGTCAAAGTCCGTATCGTCGTGCGTCACCAGCTCACGCTCTTCCGACTTGATTGCCACGAGCGCAAACACGCGATCCACGCGCCCATCCAGCAAGGTCCAAACATCGCGCCGATCCTGCTGTGCAACGTCGGTGTCGATGAACCTCAGCCGCTCGTTGCTAGCTAGGTGCCCAAGAACCGCAAACCCTAACATTCCAAAGGTCAAATTGCTTCGATACTCGTTCATTATGGCGCCAAGATCGCCACGGGCGCGCTCAAGCGACGGAGCATCCACACAAAGCGCGGTAGAAACCACGCGCAGCTCTTCCATGAGCGCTATCGACGACGCAAACGCGAAGTTCTCCCGGTTCGTTGCATGCACAAAGACGTTCGTATCAATAACGACGTCACGGAGCACGGCGCCCAGCCTGAGCCAGCGCCAGCTCCATCGCCTCGTTGAGGGACTCCTCGAAGAAACCCGAAGGCCACGTCTCCGGCTCGATGTGCCCATTATCGGCGAGCCGCACTTCGCGAACAGTCGCGACCGCTCCATCTTTCTCGACGTAGTAGATGGCGACATCAGATGCCGACAGTCGGCCTTCTGCGACCAACCGTCTCAGCCGCAAGAGCAGATGCTCGCTGTGGGTCTCTACGAGAACCCGCCGGGAGTGCGATGCCATGTCCGTGAAGAAGTCGGCCAGAACCGTCTGCATCCGCGGATTCAGGTGGATCTCTGGTTCCTCCACCACGAAAACGGAATCCGTTTCAGCGATTGTTCCCTGGACAAGGATGGGAAGCAGCTGCGACAGCCCAAATCCCGTGTCAGCGAGGTTAACTGTCATGTTGTCTTGTTGATCCGTGAGGCAAACGGAGAACGTATCGGGGGGTAGGGGTGTGATGCTAAGCTCGCTGTCGAAGCCGAATCGTCGAAGCCACGTGTTGATTCTGGGGATCAGATCCGTGTCTCTTCCCCAGTACACGAGCTCGGGAGCGTACTCGCCGCGGGTGCCAACGTCTTCCGGTCGGATTCCCATGAGTTCGTAGGCACGGCGAGGTTCCTGCCGCAGCGGGCCCAGGAAACGAGTTCGAGAGACGAAGTTCTGCAGCTCTTCCGCGATGACGTCTACGGTGGTCAAGTAGAGGCTCGTGGCCTCCCCAAGCTCAATCGGCCCACTCTCGCGCCTGATTGCCCTAGCCTTCTTTAGAACGGCGCTCACAATGTCGTCGGTGGTGAACATGAAATGCTTCGGCTGCGCCGCACGTATTGCGGTACTTGCGGCGCGGCCTAGATCATCCTCGGACGTCCCCTTGGGTAAGTCCGGAGGAGTGGTCAGTGAGTAGGATCCACTCGAGCGGCGTTTCCGCCTCAGGAGATTCTGTCCGAACCAATCTTCCACTTCCACACGGCTAACGGTGAGACCAGTGGGGTCGTCCACCGCTGTGAAGCCCACAAGATAGCCCCCGGGAGGGTAAGTCGGCGGCGCTTCCAATGGTTCTGCCGAGTCAGGCTCGTGTCGATGAAAGCCCAAGTAGAAGCGTATCTCCGCCAGGTCGTCGTGTCTGAAGACTATGTCGGTGAAGGACCCTGTGCTGACGAGCTCGCCGCGAGTTACCAGGGGGATACTCTTGTCCACGCTCGCCAGTGTTTGCTTGAGGAGCAAGAAGGGAGCCAGAAGACTGGTCTTGCCACATCCATTCGGACCGATGAGCATCGTTAGCGGCCTCAACTCAAGCGTCCCGGTGTCCTTGAAGCATCGGAAGTTCTCCCACCGGAACCGGATGGGCAGGACGTGTCTGTGCAGATTGGCTCGTTCCGAGGACGAGGGTCGGCCCGTGCCGCGCGCTCGCCTAGGCAGCCGCGGTACCGATTGCGCACCCTTGGAAGAAAGCCTGGCCAAAGGGTCCTCCTCGCTCCAATTCTCGAAGGCAAAGGATAGCGAGCTTCCGCGGAACTTTGGGGAGAATGCGGCAGCGCTGCCGCGTCCGAGCTGGGGACGCCGGCAATTGGGCGACGACGAAGGCAACGAGACGGGGGACGCCCAGTCCGAGACCAGTTCGCTCCGGACGAACGCGTGCGATTAGGCGTACAGTTGCTTGTTGTTCCACCGATTATGCTGACCCTTCGTTGATATGACGGCGTCTCCGCTGGAGCGCCGTGATCAACACCCTCTCAGGCCTCCGCGGGCAGGTCCTCCTCGCTTGAAGCCACTGACGGCGTGGCGGTCCGCCGCGAGCGCGACCAGCCATCGCCGGCGGAGAGGGTGGCGAGGCTCTCGCGGAAGCGGTACGGGTCACCGCGGAACTAGAGCAGGTGACAGCGGTGGGTGAGCCGGTCGAGCAGGGCCGCGGTGAGCCGGGCGTCGTCGTTGCAGCCTCTACGCGTCTGTGCGCGGCGAGCCTAGTCGATGGATTGATCCAAGTCTTAACCGAGCTCCGGCGTTCGACCCCCGAAAGCGAGTGCCCCTTAGCCTCCATGGCGGCGCGCCGGATCTGATGCTTCGCAGGTACGGCTGGCGCGGCCCGGGGCTTCCATTATTGAGCCGGAAGGCGCTTTTGACGCTTTACGGGCTTGCGGGGCATCGGTTGACGAACAGACGTGCGACACAGTACCGTATGCAGTGAACGAACCCCATTCCCAGAGGCGGTCATGGCTCTGCTGACATCCTATCTCACCAGCACCAAGAATCTTGCTTCCATTCTCGAGGCGATCAGGGGAGCGCAAGCACCTCCTCGATTCACGCTTGCCTTCTTGGAGTCGCTCGATTTCCCGAGTAGTAGCGACCGCTTGATCATACCGGTCCTAAAGGGCCTTGGATTCCTCACCGAGAGCGGCGAGCCTACGCAGCGTTACTTCGACTACCTGGATGAGACCCGATCCGCGGGCATTCTTGCGGAGGCCATCAAAGATGCCTACGGAGATCTCTTCCGAGTCAACGTGCGTGCCAATGAGATGACGCGCGTCGAGGTCAAGAACAAGCTCCGCACACTGACCCAAGGTCAGATCAACGACCTTGGCCTCGACCGGATGACGCTTACCTTCAAAGGCCTGTGTGACCTCGCTGACTTCTCAGGAACCGCCGAGACCGGCGGGAGTGGCTCCACATCCGAAACGCAACAGACGGATGTACCTCCTGCTAAGCCCTCGGTGCCAACCTCACCTGCCGACGTGCCCGGACCCAATCACCTTCACCTTGGAGGCCTCGTCTACAACATCCAACTCGTCCTGCCAGACTCACGCGACCCAGCAGTCTATGACGCCCTGTTTCGCAGCCTCCGCGAACACTTGACCGGATGATCGCTCTGGGTGAGGCATACGAGTTCGCCTTCCGTGGCTTGCTCTGCGAGGAAGCTTTGGATCGGTCAGGTCGGCGGCCGCGTACCCTCGCCGATCAGGCTAACGTTGGCCTTGCCCTAGCAGTTTCCCTTGACGTTCTCGACGAGGCGGCGGTCGAGGAGGCTAAGGCCATGTCGGTGGTCTTCACTGCGATCGCAGCATTCGAGAACTCGGTCCGCCGATTGATTACTACGATCCTGAGAGACGAGGTCGGCGAGGCATGGTGGGATACGTGCGCATCCGACAGGATTCGAAAGAGGGCTGAGGCTCGCCGGGAGGAGGAGGCGGCGGCCAAGTGGCACGCGCAACGTGGTGTACACCCCCTCTACTTCACTGATCTGGGCGACCTCGCAGCGATAATCCAGCAGAATTGGGATCGATTCGATCCCCACATACGTTCCGCAGAGTGGGCTAAGGGACTACTCTCATCTGTCGAGCGCTCTCGGAATGTCATCATGCACGGAGGCACCCTGGCCATTGAAGATGTCGAGCGGGTCGGCATGAACATCCGTGACTGGGTTCGTCAAGTCGGAGCGTAACCCCCAAAGCCATGAGGGCGTCTAGGCCATCTCCGACCAAACGCCCTAGCCATGAAGTCGGCAACGTTGTCGCACTTGTGGCGCCGGCGTATCCGCCTCTGCGAGTCACGCCGCCGATTGCCGCCTGCGTAATAGCATTGTCCGGTGGTTAGCTCGGCAGCGGAAGAACTTCGCAAAGCCCAATCCGCGATCGATGATCTCCTTGAGGCGGGAGATGCCACCGGGGCGATTGCTTATGCCGACGCCCTTAGTCCACCGGACGGCAATACGCGCATGGGGACGGCTCTCCGTGCGGCCGTCCGCACCGACAGCTCCTCGATCCATCGCAGCGAGACGGTTCTGCAAGAAGCGATCGCCCTTTGGCGCACGCTCGAGCCCGACGAGAACCCGGATATCGACTTCAATCTGGCTAATGCTCATCTCGCGATTTGGGAACTCGCAGTTCGCACTCACGGTGGCTGGTCAGAAGCTTGGAACTTGTCGAGCGACCACCTTCATGCGGCTAGGAACGCCTATGAACGCATCGGTCGCACTAGTGGCGCCGCCGTCGAGCTGCGACTTGAGAGTTGGACCAACGCCGGCAACACATATGACATTGTGGGCCGCGACCTTGAAGCCATCACCTGCTACGAGCGCGCTCTCGACCTGGACCCCAACTTCGGGATGGCCCTCGGTAACCGAGGCTCAACCCTACTCTCCGTCGCCCGTCTGGCAGGGGTCCACCGTCCAACAGTGGCCGACGAGGCTCGCGCAGATCTAGACGCCGCGCTCGCAAACCAAGAGAGTGTCGTTCGCCACGGCGGTGGGCCTGCCCTGGCCGCCTTTCAATCGCTTCGCGACAAGTTCCCAGCCGGCCCACCCGCGCCTCGCCGCGAACACCCAGACATCACATGGGATGATCCGTTCCTTCGATGGTCCTACCAGAACGACCTCTTCCTTCACGTCTCGCATCGCTGCATTTCGCAGGACACCGTGGTTCTTGATCCACTGCTCCCCCATGCGGTTACTTCCGCCGGCCGAGACGTTGGGGGTTCCTTGTCACAGCTCTTGGACGCCTTCAACGCGTGCAAACAAGCGTACCTTGCCGCTCGTTACGCCATTTGGATCGGAATGGAAGGTTCACCACCCGTAACCGAGCACCTAGAGCAACTGGCGCGGCGCGCCAGTTTCTCTGGCAGCGGCACAGAAGCTCTGTGGGACATGGCACCCGGCATTGCCATTCAAGCATTCGCTGCCACCGCGGACGTCTTGGACAAGGTTGCGAACTACCTGCATCTGTATCTAGGTGTGAAGGCCAACGCCCGGATCTACTTCAAGAACCTCGGCAGTTCTCAACCTAAGGGCTCTCACCCGACTCCGCTCTATGCGAGGCTCACTCCCTGTATAGATGCGCCCGAGTGGAATCGCGGTGTCATGGCCCTTATCGCCCTCAGCGTTGAGGTTAGCCACAACTCCGTGTTGGCGCGGTACGTGGACATGCGCCACGCAGCTACCCATCGCTTCCTGATTGCTCACATGGCCGAGGCTCCAGCATCGGATACCTGGATCACACGGACAAGTCGCGACGACCTCCGGTCCGAATCCATTGCTTTACTCAGAGTTGCCCGCGCGGCCCTCATCTACCTAGCCCGCGCTGTGGACATCCATGAAGAGCGGTCGGGCCGAGAGCCGCCGCCGGGGCATCTCTACTCGCAGCGGTCGCCGCCCCATTCGCCATCAAGACGGTATCGAAGACCGTAATCGACTGACCTCTATCCTGCACCTTAACCGCACCAAACCCATGTCTGGTGCGGGACACAGGTCCTCAAATGAGGGTGCGACAAGCGGGCTGGGCGCCGGCTCGTACTCAGATTCGATTGAAGATGCCCCCCCTCATTGCCAAGGTAGGGGTCACGGGTTCGAGCCCCGCCTCCCGCTCCAGCAACGACTCTCAGGCCTCCGGAATCTCGCGCCCGAACGCCTCCAAGGTGATGGCGTCTGGCTGGGGGCCGCCGCGACGGCCGGTGTCCAGATCGTCGATTGCGGCCATCTCGTGCGCCGACAGCTGGAAGTCGAAGACGTCGATGTTCTCCGCGATGCGGCTGGGCTTGGTGGACTTCGGAATCACCGAGCGGCCCTGCTGGAGACCCCAGCGCAGCATCACCTGAGCCGGCGTCTTGCCGTGAGCCCTGGCAATGGCTCCGACGACCGGATCATCGAGCGTGCTGCCGTGGCTACCGTCGCGGTAGAAGGTGATGCCGCCGATCGGTGACCAGGCCTGTGTGACAATGCCGTGCTGGACACCGAAGGCCTGCACCTCTCGCTGCGTGAAGTAAGGGTGCACTTCGATCTGGTTGACCGCGGGGACCACTGTCGCGCTCCCGAGGAGCGTTGTGAGGTGTTCGACCATGAAGTTGCTGACCCCGATCGCGCGGACCTTGCCACCAGCCAGCAGTGTCTCCAGGGCACGGTAGGCTTCAAGGGTCCGACCGAACGCCGAGGGCAATGCCTGGTGCAGGATCAGCAGGTCGATCCACTCGACGCCGAGCTTGCGGGCGCTCTTCTCGAAGGCATGCAGCGTCTCGTCGTATCCGTAGTCGCTGATCCAGACCTTGGTCTCCAGGAACACCTCGGACCGACCCACGCCGGAGTCCTTGACCGCCCCTCCGACCTGACGCTCGTTGCCGTAGGCAGCCGCGGTGTCGATGTGCCGGTAGCCGGCGTCGAGTGCGCAGCGGACAGCGTCCCGCGTCTCGCCGGGGGGGGTCTGGAAGACCCCCAAACCGAGGGCGGGCATCTCGACGTCGTTGTTGAGTTTGATGCTTTCCATCTCGTGCCTCTCTTCTCTGGTGCCGTCGCCTCACGGCTGATCGCCGTAGTGGTACCGAGCTTGGAGGACGACGATGTCCTCGCTCTCGACCAGATACACGAGACGGTGCTCGTCATCGATCCGGCGGGACCAGCATCCCTGAAGGACGTGACGCAGTTGCTCAGGCTTGCCAATGCCCGTGAACGGATCCCGGATGATGTCCTGGAGCAACCGGTTGATCCGCTTGACGGTTGTCCGATCCGTGCTCTGCCAGTAGAGGTAGTCCTCCCAGCCGTGGGCGGTGAAGACCAGCCGCATCACATCAGCTCGTGGGCCTTCCGGTCTCCCGCCCTGGCCTGTTCCAGGCTCTCCAGCAGCCTCTTGGCGTTGGCCGGAACCCGGAGTAGGTAGGCCGTCGCTTCGAGGGCGTCGTAGTCCGCGCGGGCCATCAGCACGGCGTCACCCCTCTTCGAGGTGATCTCCACTGGCTGACGATCGTTGTTGACCTGTTCGATCAGGGGAAACAGGTTCCTCCGTGCGTCGCTGGCAGTCACAACCACATCCATGCTCCTCTTCACTGGTACAGGATATGGTACCACTCGAGTGCCCCCGAAGAGAACCTCTCGCTCCTCGCAGAGGCCCCAAGCCACGGCCCCTAGCTTGTCCGTAGCTGACCCCCAACCGCCCCCAGATCCAGGTCGCGGTTTGCGAAATGAGGGTCCAGTTGCAGGGCGCAACGTCGGTTTTGAGTTCAGGGCCGGCCGGAAACGCGCTCCCTTATTGCCAAGGTAGGGGTCACGGGTTCGAGCCCCGCCTCCCGCTCCAGCCTCCACGCGGAAGCTACAGTGGCACCTGACGAGATTGGGCTTGCCCCGCTTTGACGGACACTTCTGTTAGGCCGAGCACACAGCGGCGTGGTCGGATTCGTAGTCTGCCGGACTGAGGTTGCCAAGCGTCGAGTGACGGCGCTCCCGGTTGTAGAAGAACTCGATGTATGAACTCGTCCGTGAACCTTCGACGCTCCCGTCGAGCCATCTGGCCCTCCTTGGGGGGGTTGTCCCCACATCATGGTGGTCCGTCTTGTCGGGTCAGGCCCACACCTCCAGGCTGCGCTCTTCTGCGGGTTGGGGCTTCCAATCCCTCTCGTAGGCCACCCAATCGAACGACGGCGCATCGCCACAAACGCCTGATCGCGGGCACCTTCCTCCCGCCCCCGGGTATCACATAACGACCCGCAACGTGATACAATGACGGCATGAGAAGTCTTCGCCTCGATCCTGATGCCGACGTGAAGGTTCGTCGCGCGGCCGCCATCAGGGGGGTTTCCGTGTCCGAGTTCATCCGCCGAGCCGCCGTCGAGGATGCCGAGGAGACGCTGGCGATTCGCCCTAGCGAGCGGTTCGCGGACGTTGCCGGGACCATCCGTGGCGGCGGCGGCCAGGCGCGGCACACGGGCCAGGCCTTCGCGGACGCCCTTGTTCAAGACCGTTCCAGAGGATGACGCTCACCGACGCCGGTCCCCTGATCGCGATCATCGACGCCGACGAGCCCGACCACAAGGCGTGCGTCGAAGCCCTCGACCACCTCACGCTTCCACTGGTGACAACTTGGCCGGCGTTCACCGAGGCCATGTACCTCCTTGCCAGGGCCGGCGGCACTCAGGGCCAGCGTGCGCTCTGGAGGTTGGTCCAGTCGGCCCGCCTCGTTCCCGCCGACCTGTCGCCAGCGCTCGTCGACCGAAGTGCTCGCCTGATGGATCAGTACGCAGACCGACCCATGGATCTGGCGGACGCAACCTTGGTGGCGCTGGCCGAGGAGCGAGGCGACCGCCGCATCTTCACCCTGAATGCCGACTTCCAGATCTACCGGCTGCGCGGGCGGCAACACTTCGAGCTGCTGCCGACTCGCTGAGCTGCCTCTCGGGCGCTACCCGCATGACCCCAACCCGGATTCCCGTCCGTTAGAAACCGAGGTCTCCTGCGCGTCGCGAAACCTCAAATGAGGGCTGGACAAGCGGGTGAACGGCAGACTTGTATTCGGATCCGACTCGAAACCCCGCCGTTCCTTGCCAAGGTAGGGTCACGGGTTCGAGCCCCGCCTCCCGCTCCAGCCTCCGGCAGACGGCTACGCCGGAGCCGGCCTGACGGTCAGGACGACGTTCCCCGTCTTCTGCTTCGTCTCCACGTACCTGGTGGCCTCGACCACACGCTCCAGCAGATACTTCCGGTCGATGACGGCCCGGTATTCCCCCGCCTCGATGAGCCCCTTGAGAAACACAACGTCTTTCTTCGTGAATCGAGGAGGGATCGAGAATCGCACTCGCTTGGGTCCGATCAGCGCCGTCCAAGGGCTCAAGACCAGGTTCCGAAACCCGTCGGTTGCAAGGAAGGCTCCGCCCCGCTCCAGCGAACCGCGACAATCGCGGAATCGCAACATGCCAACCGCGTCGAGGATGACGTCATAGGTCTCGCCACTCCGCATGAAGTCCTGCTGCGTGTAATCGATGACCTCGTCAGCGCCGAGCGACCTCACCAGCTCCAAGTTCTTGGAGTCGCACACTGCGGTGACGTCGACACCAAAGTGATGAGCCAGCTGCACCCCTGCTGTGCCGATGGATCCCGAAGCACCGTAGACGAGAATCCTCTGCCCCTTGTGGAGTCTGGCCGGTCTCAGAGCATTCAGCGCCAGGATCGCCCCGTCGCAGATCGCGGCCGCGTCCTCGAAAGACATGCCGGACGGCATTGGCGCCAGCGCGCCGCCCGCTCGCATGCAGAGGAGCTCGGCGTGCGCTCCGAACCTCCACGGATTGATGCCAAAGACCCGGTCTCCGACCGTGAACTCGGTCACGTCTACGCCGACCGCCTCGACCTCCCCAGACAGATCGCTGCCGAGGATCCTCCGCCTCGGGCGCCGAACACCGGTGGTGAGGCGGGCCACGAACGGCGACCCTTCGCGAAGGGCGCAGTCGGTCCGGCTGACCGTGGTTGCGTGAACCCTGACCCGGACCTCATCGCCCCTGGGCACGGGCGGCTCGACATCCTCGAGCCGGAGGACCTCGGGCGGCCCGTACCGATCGTGGACGACGGCTCTCATGAGCCCCACTCTACGGCAGCGACCCGAACCGATCCTCCTCGATCTTCATCGAGTCGGTTCAGCCACCTGTCCAACCATACGCCAATTGATTGACGCGTCAACCATATGCCCGACCACGCCCGCGCGGCTCACCGCCGCCTGAGGAATCTCCACCAGAAGGCTCCAAACACCAAGACGGTGCCGACATTCGCTGCGAGCCGTACCCAGAACCGGTTTCTGAAGAACGCGACATCCATGCCGACGATGACGGCCACCATCACCACCACGTAAAGCACGATGGCTCCGTGGCTGCGCACCGGGGGCAAGGGTTCGTCTTCAGGTTCTCGCATCACGCTGATCTCCATATGGTGCCGATGCCCTAGCGGCGGAACGCGGCTCGGGTCGCGGCGGCGGTGGAGCGGTAGTAGTCGGTTGGGTGGAGGAAGCCCCACTCGCGGAACCTCACGCCGTCGGTGACGGCACGTCGGTAGCCGAAGCAGGCGAGGTAGAGCGTTCGGATGTACATCACCCCCTCGAGCCGGTCCAGCTCCTCGTCGGTCGGCTCGACGTGCCGGCGGTAGGCGCCCACGGCGGCATCGATGCACTCCGGGTTGGGCCGGCGTGGGTTCCACAGACCCGTGCCCCAGATCAGGTAGGCGAAGTCGGCGAGGCGCGGTCCCCGCCCCGACGCCTTCCAGTTGATCGCGACGGGACCTTGCTCGCTGAGCACAGCGTGATCGGGGGCGTGGAGGAGATTGCCGTGGAGCAATCCCTCGGGAAGGCCGTGACCGTCGTCGGCCGAGCGCACCATGTCCCTGAGCCGCTCGAATCGCTCGCGATCTGCGGCCGCGACCTTCGTGTCCACGGCGTCTAAGAACGCGAGAGCGGCCAGCAGGTCCTGGCGCGGGGTGCCTTCACGGGTGGGGTCCTCACCGCTGGCTCCGCCCGGCCGGCTGGCTGACGCGTCGTACGGAAGCGCGTGCAGCCGTCCGAGCAGGTCACTCATCATGGCGAACTTCTCCGCGCCGTCGGGAAGCTGGCCGCCTTCGACGAACCGCGTCACCAGGACCGCACTGCCATCGAAATCAGAAACCGCGCTATCGGCCGCCAGGCGCTCGGCCGGATAGTCCTGTCGCTCCAGGAACCTCAGGATCGCGGCATCGCCCTCGACGCCCACCCTGGGACGAGCGGGCGGGAAGGCCCGTGCGACCCAGGCCTCGCCGTCACCCCTGTCGATGCGGAAGACGTAGGTCTTGTGCACGCTGAGCTTCGTCGCAGCGACAGCGTCTATGCCGTAGCGATCCCTCAGGTGGGTGACGAGGCGGTCAGCGGCGGGCTCGTGGTGCATTCGCGCACCGAGCCCCTCAATGTCTGTCAACGCCTCGGTGTAGCGCTGACCGGCGTCCTGGGCGTGCTGCCGGACAACCTTCTTGAAGCTGGCATCCTTGGTCATGGACAAGCCTCCTCTTGACACCCTCGTCCCCCAGCGGCGCGGTGTTGAGAGATGGCCTGTGACGTTCAATTGACCGTGAGGGCGAATCCCCTTCGCAATGGAACCCCGGCTGGGGCGGACGTTCCACAGCTCGGCGGCCGGTCGGCGCCGTGGAGACAATTGTAGGACCTTTCGCTTGTGCGAGACTTATCCGCGAGCATGGATGGCGCGCAGCTCTTCCGCCGGGCCCTCGAGCAGGCGACGGCGCTGGTCGGGGGCGTCCGCCCCTCCCAGTTCACCCTGGCCACGCCCTGCACGGAGTGGGACGTGCGGGCCCTGGTGAGCCACATGCTCCACGAGCTCAGCTGGGCTCCCGACCTGATCCTGGGAGCCACCGTCGCCGAGGTCGGCGACCGCTACGATGGGGACCTCATCGGCGGCGACCTGGTGGCGAGCTGGCGGCGGGCTGCCCAGGCCGCGCTCATCGCCGTCGACCGCTGCGACCCAGTCGCCATCGCCCACCTCTCGTTCGCCGACGTGAGCAACGACGCCTATCTCCGGCAGGTGGGGGGCGACGAGCTGATCCATTCCTGGGATCTCGGAGCCGCCACCGGCGTCCCCGTGCGCTTCGATCCCGAGCTGGCCGAGGCGGTGTACGAGAACACCCTGCCCGGCGTGAAGGGCATGCAGGCGAGTGGCCTCTTCGCTCCCCCGGTCCTCGCGCCAGAGAACGCCGACGCCCAGACACGCATGGTCGCGCTTTTCGGGCGCGACCCCGGCTGGCGGCCGCCCCACTGAGACCCGCCGCCTCGGTGGCGGCACGCTGCCAGCGACTCGTCTCCGAGGCGAAACTCCCGACGATCGGACCGAGGTGCGTGGCTACGGTTCGCAGCTCCGCTCGGCGTGTGGCTTCCCGGCGGTCGGCCCGGAGGCGCGGAGCCCTCAGATCCGCCGCGAGTGGCTAGCCGGTGAGCAGCTTGAATCCGTGATCCCACGCTCCCCGCGCTCCGCCGATCTTCACCCACGCGATGCAGATCGCCTCCAGCTCCCGGGAGCCCTGGATGCCGCCGAGGTCGACCACGTCGGACCAGCCGAAGTCGTTCAGCACCGCGGTCACAGTGCGCTTGGCGGGCCCGTCGTCGCCGACGATCAGCATGGTCGGCTCACCCTCGCGGAAGCTCGGGTCCACGAACAAGGCGTTGCCGATCGTGTTGAACGCCTTGACCACCCTGGCGTCCGGCAGCCAGCGCTGGACGCGCTCCCCGAGCGAGTCCTCGCCGGTGATCGACAGCTTGGGGGGGAAGCCGCCGGAGGAATCGAGCGGGTTGGTGGTGTCGATGACCACCTTGCCGCTGAAGTTCTGGGGACCGGCAGCGGCGATGACCTCCTCGACGGCATCGCCCAGCACCGCCAGCACGAGCAGCTCGCCATGCGCAGCCGTCTCCGCGAACGTGCCACCGCGAATGCCGGCTCCATCGCCGGAGAGCCACTCGCGGAGCTCGGGCTTGTCCGGGTCCCGCGAGCCAATCATCACGTCGTGGTCACGACTGCGAAACCCCATGGCCAGACGCCGCCCGACCTCCCCGGTGCCCAACACGCCGACTTGGGTCTCTGCCAGCTGGTAACTCGCCATCTCTGCTCCTCTCTCGTTGCTGGACACGAGCCGATGTGACCCCCGGTCAGAGTAGCCTTCCTGCGCCGAGGCGCGGCCGGGCGGGAGTGACGCCGGCCACCGGCTGGTAACGCCTCCACAGCGCGGCTCCCGGTCGCCGCCTCCACAGCCCTCCCCCAATCGCCCACCCCTGACGAGACGCCCCCGCCTGCTGAGCGAGATCAGACGACCCACCCACCCGCCCGGGTCTCATAGTTCGTGACCGCCGCCGGGGCACCCGCCGGGGTGGGCGTCGGCGCCGGAGTGGGACTGGGGGTTGTGGACGGCGACGGGCTGGGCGACGCGGTCGGCAACGGCGTGGGGCTCGACCCGGGACTGGGCGACCCCGTCGCGCTGGGGCTCGCCGTGGGCGAGGGGCTCGGGGTGGTGCAGGTCGACGATCCGTCGCTGTCGCAGTTGGGGAGGACTCCCTCGGGCTCGTGAAACGCCTCCGGTCGCGGCAGCGAGTCGATGAAGGGCTCGTCGATGTAGCGACCCGGGCCGGTCGTCCCCCAGATGTCGTCCATGGGCACCTGCCGGTTCTCCGCTCCGTCGGTGTTGCCCACCCAGGTGGCCACCACCCAGCTCGGGGTGTACGACATGTACCACGCGTCCAGGTAGCTGTCGGTCGTCCCCGACTTCCCGGCTGTGGTCCAGCGGAAGTCGAGCCCCCAGTAGTCCGGATAGCCACGCAGGATCTGGGTGATGAGCCATGCCTGGGAGGAGGTCATCACCTGACGCTCACCGGGGTCGGTGGCCGGAGCGCTCCAGAGCACGTCGCCGCTCGAGTCGGTGACCCTGAGGATCGTCTGCGGGGTCACGCTGTGGCCGCCGTTGGCGAAGGCGGAGTAGCCGACCGCCTGGTCCAGCACCGAGGTCGCCGAGGTCCCGATCGCCGAGCTCAGGTCGTCGGCGATCGGCGTGGTCACCCCCACCGAGTGCGCGAAGGCGATGATGCTGCCCATCCCGATCAACTGGGCGGCCTGCTCGGTCGCGACGTTGCGCGAGTGGAGCAGCGCGGTGGCGGCGGTGATGTCCCCCTCGTACTGCCGGTCCCAGTCCTGGACCCCGCCCAGGGCCGCCGACTCCGCGGCGGTGTCCTGGAGGATCGTGTAGGGGGTGATGGTGCCGTCCTGGAACCCGGTCTCGTACACGTAGGGCTTGAAGGACGATCCGGGCTGCAGCCCGTCCAGGGTGACGAAGTCGTCCTGGCCGTCGATCGCCGGATCGTTGTAGTCGGCCGATCCGACCCAGGCCAGCACCTGGCCGTCGCTCGGATCCATCATCAGCAGGGCCGCGTTGTTGGCATCGCCGCCCATCCTGGGAAGCCCCTCCGCCACCGCGCTGTCGGCCTCCTCCTGGTAGGTCAGGTCCAGCGTGGTCGTCACCGTCAGGCTCCCATCGAAGGCCCCGGGCTCATCGGCGAGGAGCTGGGGCAGTTCGTCCTCGACGAACTGCACGAAGTGGGGGGCGGGGCCGACCTGCGGCACCTGCCCCTGGGCCAGATCGGCCTGGATCGCCGCCTGGTTGGCCGTGTCGGCGCTGCCGTCGGCGTTGAGGGGATCGACCGCGCGCGCAGCCGCCGGGGTGATGTCGCCCGACACGACCATGGCATTGAGCACGTAGTCCATGCGGTTGTAGGCGCCCGTCGGGTTGACGTACGGGTCGTACGACGACGGTGCCTGGGGGAGGCCGGCGAGCAGCGCAGCCTCACCCAGGTTCAGCTGTGAGGCGGCGACGCCGAAGTAGCGCTCCGCCGCCTCCTGGATGCCGTAAGCGTCCTCCCCGAAGTAGGTGAGGTTCAGGTACATGTCGAGGATCTGCCCCTTGGTGTACTGGCCGGCCAGCTCCTGCGCCAGCAGGGCCTCGCGCACCTTGAGCAGCACCGACTTGTCGGCGCCCTGGCCGTAGAACGCCTCCTTGGCCACCTGCTCGGTGATCGTGCTCGCGCCCTGAGCGGGGCTGTGCAGGATGACGTCGACCACCAGCGCCTGGAGGATCCGCGCAGGGTCGAAGGCGCCCTCCGAGTAGAAGTTCCGGTCCTCGGCGGCGACGATCGCCTCCTGCATGATCGGCGCGATCTGCTGCAGCGGAACGTCCGCGCGCTGCTCGCCGTTGTCGCCGAACTCGCCGAGCAGGTCGCCGTTGCGATCCAGGATCCGGATGGTGCCGGTGGCCGCTCCGATGGCGTCCACGTCGGGGAGGGTCAGCGCCGCGTAGAGGATCAGGCCTCCGAGGATGGCGACGATGCCCACGATCGCGCCTCCGGCGAGCCAGATCCCGCGGCGCAGCGGGGAGCGGTTGCGCCACCAGCGCCCGGCGCGCCGGCGCAGGCCCGCCTCCAGGCCGGCTCGCCGCCGATGCGAGCGGAGCGGCCCCGGCCCCGCGCCGAACCGTGACCGCCGCGCTCCTGCGCGGCCACCCCCTGTGCCCCCCGCTCCCGGCTCCCGCGCGACGTCTGTCGATCCCGGCTCCGCCGGGTCGAAGCGCTCCTCCGTACCGTCCGATCCCATACTCACGTCCTCGTGGGGCAAGGCTCGGCAATGCGACCGACGTGGTCCGCGCTGATCGGGGGCTCTCCCTCCCCGACCTCCCCCCGGGATCGGGGACGACGATCACCACGGCCACAGTGCCCAGGAGAGCAACGCACGCTGTAGCGCCCGGGGTTTCACTCCAGGCGGCGCTTGACGCGTATGGGCGAGAAACCCGGCAGTGCGGCTGCCGCTACAACCCGTACGCCTCGAGCAGGCGCAGCCACACCTCGCTGACGGTGGGGAACGACGGCACCGCGTGCCAGAGCGTGTCCACGGGGACCCGTCCCGCGATCGCGACCGTCGCCGAGTGCAGCAGCTCCTGCGTCGCGGGACCCGTGAAGGTGGCGCCGACGAGGACGCGCCGGGACTCGTCCACCACCATCTGCGAGGTGCCGCCGATGCCCTCGCCCTGCGTGTACGCGCCGGAGACATCGCCGGTGGGATAGCGCACCGCGCGCACCAGCATGCCCCGCTCGCGCGCCTGGGCCTCGGTGAGGCCGACGGCGCACACCTGCGGGTCGGTGAACGTCACCCGGGTGACGATGTCGCGGCTGGCGAGGTCGCGCGCGTCCTTGCCGGCGATCACGTCGCCGGCGATCCGCGCCTGGTACTTGCCCATGTGGGTCAGCAGGGCGAGGCCGTTGCAGTCCCCCACCGCGTAGAGCCAGCCGCCACTGACACCGGTGGCCCGCAGCCTGTCGTCCACCGCCACGAGGCGGCCCGGTTCGAGGCCCACGCTCTCCAGGCCGAGCGCCGCCGTGGCCGGGCGGCGGCCCGTCGCCACCAGGATCTCGTCGCCGGTCAGCTCGCCGCCATCACCCAGGGTCGCGACCACCGAACCCGACTCTTCGCGCCGCACCGACGCGAGCCGGGCGCCGAGCACAACGCGGATGCCCTCCGCCTCGAAGGCGGCGCGGAGCTCCTCGCCGGCGAACGGCTCCTCGCGGCCGAGGAGGCTCGGCGCGCCCTCCAGCACGGTCACCTCCTGGCTGCCCAGGCGCCGCAGGCACTGCGCCATCTCACAGCCCACCGCCCCACCCCCCAGCACGAGCAGGCGGCGCGGCACGGTGTGCGTCTCGGTGGCCTCGCGGTTGGTCCACGGGCGCACGCTCTCCAGCCCGGGCACCGGCGGCAGGGCGGCGCGCGTGCCGGTCGCCAGCACCACCGCGGTGCGTGCGCGCAGCGAGACAACGGCGCCGGAGGAGCTCGACACCTCCACCCGTCGCTCGCCGGCGAGCGATCCGTCACCGCGGTGCAGATCGATGTGCTTCGAGGTCAACCAGGGCACCTGTCCGTCGTCATGCCAGTCCGCCGTCATGTGGTCGCGGCGCGCGAACACCGCCCCGAGGTCGATGCTCCCGGTGACCGCCTGGCGGGCGCCGGGCACACGCCGGGCCGCCGCCAGCACGTCGCCCGGACGCAGCAGCGTCTTGCTGGGGATGCATCCCCAGTACGAGCACTCACCCCCCACCAGCTCACGCTCGACGATGGCGACGCTCATGCCGTGATCGGCGCAGCGCCCGGCGGCGTTCTCGCCGGCAGGCCCCGCACCGATGACGATGACGTCGTACTCGAGCACCGGGCTGTCTGCCTCGCTCATCCCCTGACCCCCATGTCACCGCTCGGCCGTCCCATGCGATTGTGCGGCACGGGGCCGGAGCTCGGACCTCCCGGGGCCAGGCCCTCCGACCCGTGCCCATCGCGGGCGACGGCCTCAGGAAGGTGTCAGGTTGCGACCCCTGCACTGCAGCCCCATGCACTCACGGTCGCCACGGCCCGTCAGCTGCCGACCGGCGGCGCCACGCCTCCTCCAGCAGCCGTGTCACCAGGCCCGGGCTCGCCTGGCGGAGGTCGATGCGCAGGGCCGCGAGGCGCCGGCCCCAGTGGACGGGCTCGCATCTTCCCGGCTGCTCGGCGGCGAGCGCCTCGATGCGGCTCGGCTCCAGCATCACGTTGAGCTGGTCCGCGTCCCAGAGCGTGGCGAAGATGCGGCCGCCCACCCGATACGAGGGCCGGCCGTGGTGATCCTGCTCCACCGCGCCGGGCAGATCGAGGGCAAGGCGGCGCACCCGGGCCGGAGTGACCATGCGAGGAGAGTATCCGCGCAGCCGCCGCGGGGAGCGCCCCGGTGCGAGAGCCGGCGGCCGGCTCCCGGGCGCGGTCGGCGCTGGCTCCGGAGTGACACCATGGCCGCATGTCCAACCGGACCGTCGCGCGCATGGCGCTGGGGCTCCAGGGCCTCTACGCCGCGGTTGCCTTCGGCTGGCGGAGCTGGGTCCGGCGCAGGGAGAGCGGCGACACCGGCCTGCGGCTTGCCAGAGATGGGCCTGCCGCCTCCCGGGCCTCCGTGGGCCTCATGGTCGCGGGCGCCGTCGCGTGCGTGGCGGGCACCGCCGCGGACGCGGGCTCGCCGCTCCGGCGGGTGTCGCCCCTCCGCTGTGTGGGCCTCGCCGGGATCACGCTCGGGCTCGCCGCGACGTATCGCTCGCAGGTGGAGATGGGCGCGTCGTGGCGGATCGGGGTCGACCCCACCGAGCGCACGGAGCTGGTGACCACGGGCCTCTTCCGGTGGGTCCGCAACCCCATGTTCGCGTCCGCGTGCCTGGTGGCGATCGCCGCAGCCGCGGCGGTGACCACCCCCGTCACGGCGGCGGGGGCGGCCATGGTCACCCTCGGTGTGGAGCTGCAGGTCCGCCGGGTCGAGGAGCCGTACCTCCGCACGGCCCACGGGGACGCGTACCTCGACTACGCCCGCGCCACCGGCAGGTTCTGCCCCGGGATCGGCAGGCTGCGCTAGGCCGCTTGGGCGCAGCCCTCAGGCGGCGCCCACCAGCACAGCCTCCGGGGCCGAGCTGCCCTCGCGCTGCACCCGCTGGTCGTCGATCAGGTGACCGTCGCGCAGGTGGATGATCCGGTCGGTGCGGGCGGCCAGGTCGAGGTCGTGGGTGACGATGAGGAAGGTGACCCGGCTCTCCCGGTTGATGCGGCGCATCAGACCGAGGAGCATGCCGGCCGTCTCGCTGTCCACCTCGCCCATCGGCTCGTCACCGAGCACCAGGGTGGGCTCACCGATCAGCGACCGCGCGATGGCCACCCGCTGCTGCTGCCCGCCGGAGAGCTCGGAGGGATGATGCGACGCCCGGTCGCGGAGACCCATCTCCTCGAGCAGCATCTCCGCCCGGCGGCGTCCCTGGCGACGGTCGGCGCCCGAGTAGCGGAGCGGCAGCAGCACGTTCTCGATCGCCGAGAGGGTCGGCAGCAGGTTGAACTCCTGGAAGATGAAGCCGATCCGGCGGCTGCGCAAGTCGGCCCGCTCGCCGTCGCCGAGACGTCCGGTGTCGATGCCGTCGAGGAGGATCCGTCCGCCAGTCGGCCGCATCAGCAGGCCGGCGCAGTCGAGCATGGTGGTCTTGCCACTGCCGGAACGTCCGACCACGGCGACGAACTCGCCCTGCTCGATCTCCAGGCTGACCCCGTCCAGGGCCCGGACCACCTGGGGGGCGCGTCCGTAGTGCTTGGTCAGGTGTTCCAGGCGCAGGGTGGCCATCTCTCTGTCTCTCCTACTGGTTGCGGAGTGCGCTGACGGGGTCCATCCGCGCCGCGCGGATGGCGGGAAGCAGGCCGGCGAAGGCGCCCAGCGCCACCGCGAAGCCGATGGCGAGCGCGGTCAGCCCAGGTGTCACCAGGAACAGACCCCCACTGGGGTCGCTCCCGTTCAACAGGATGGTGAGAGCCAACCCGAGGAGGTAGCCGATGACACCTCCGATCAGCCCGATCAGGCCGGCCTCGGCGACGAACTCGGTGAGGATGTGCCGGGTGCGGGCGCCGACCGCCTTCTTGAGCCCGATCTCACGGACCCGCTCGCTCACCGACATCAGCATGGTGTTGACCACCGAGAGCCCCCCGATGATCAGGGCCAGCAGGGCGGCGGCGGTGGTCATGAAGGTGAACACCGCACCACCCGACTTGAAGGCGCTGACCAGGGTGCTGGGCTTGGTCGCCTCCACCGTCGGGACCTCGGCGTTGATGCGCGTGGCCAGGGCGTCGAGGTTCACCCCCGGCTGCGCATACACCACCGCCCCGGTCACCAGCTGATAGGGGTCGACGTGGCCCTGCAGGGCGGTGGGGAGGAAGTCCCCCTCCATCGTCTGAGCGTCGTGGAGGCTGACGTAGGCGCCGCTGTCGGGCGCGGTGAGGGTCGGGTTGAGGATCCCGACGACCGTGTAGTCGTGGTTGACGAAGCCGGGCTGGGCGTCGTTGGGACGCACCGGGAGGGCGAGGGTGTCGCCCACCTTCATGTGGAACTCGGCCGCGATCGACGAGCCCAGGTCGACCTGGTAGCGGGAGGCGTCGTTCACCCACTGCCCCTGCGCCAGGGAGAGCTTGAGCGGCGAGTAGTGATTCCAGTTGGGGTCGAGGTTGGCGATGAAGTCGGGCACGCCCATGCTGACCACATCGGTGGAACCGGGCTTGGCGGTGACGTAGACCCCGGGGGAGACGGCGAGCACACCCTGGACGCGCTGGATCTGGGCGAGCGTGGAAACGTCCATGTAGCCGCCCCCGAAGCCGCTCGAGGAGTTGGCGTCGGCGACCTGCACGGTGTTGCTGTAGTAGGTGATTCCCCCGGCCAGAAGGGTGTCGAAGTGCTCCGCCATGGCGCCCATGGTGGTGAGGGCGAAGATGCCCATCACGATGCCGATCACGGTGAGCGAGGTGCGCAGCTTCCGCCGCCACAGGTTGCGAAGGATCTCCATGTCAGCTCCCCTGATCCCGCCTGTCCGTCCTTGCGGCCGATCGACCGGTCAGGCCGCCCCGGCCTGTGCTCTCCCGCATGGCTGTTCTCACCGTCCCAGGCTATCGACGGCTCTCCACCGTCGCCAGCCTGTCATCCCCCGAATCTCTCGGGGGGTTCGCCCTACCCCACGCCCCCCGGCGACCCTGCCGGGGGAGGTCCTGACGACGCCTGGGCGACTCCGGATGATGTCCACGCCGCGAGCGTACGGAGGCCGGTGGCCGATCCACCATCGGGGATGTCCCGGGTAACTCCCTGAATCTCACCGACCCGGGTCAGGGGTTGACCCGATGACGCGTCCTCCCGCGGGTCGGATCAGCGGCCCACCTCGCACACGCGCATCGCCGCCATCGCTCCGCCGAAGCCGACCACCACGATCGCCACCATCACCCACAGGCCCGTCCAGAAGACGCCGGTGGTGAGCGGGGTCCCGTAGAGGTGGAAGAGGGAGAGGTCGAGAACCCAACCGGGCCACTTGAAGAGCGGCACGAAGAGGGGGATGTAGAAGCCGGCCACCGCGACCACGGCGAGCAGGGGCACCGCCACGCGGGGGAAGGCGGCGATGATGAGCGCGCCGAGGGCGGCGAAGGTCAGCGCCAGCAGCACCAGCAGGGCGCTCGCGGTGATCAGGCTGCCCGCGTCGAGGTGGACGCCCTGGCTGGGTGCCACGGCACCGGTCAGGAGCGACCCGAGAGCGGCCATGATCACCGCCGCGACGGCCAGCGTCAGGCCTCGCTCGGCGACGATGCGCCAGCGGGGGACCGGCTGGGCGATCTCCATCTCCAGCCTTCCACCGGCGTCGTCGCCGGCCCATCGGGACGTCTGCGCGATTGCGAACGCGGCGAGGATGAGCGCGGCGATGCCGAGCCAGACGGAGCTGACCACCGCGGTCGCCGCGCTGTCGGTGCCGGCGGCGTGGACGAAGCTCTGGAAGCCGCTGGCCGACGCCAGGAGCTTGCCCGTGCTGTGAGCGATGGAGACGACGAATGCGGCCCCGAGGATGCTCCCGACCACCCAGCCCGCCATCCCGATCCGCTGCTCCCAGAGACTGCTGAGGACGGGGATCCGGAGCAGGGGGTTGTCCGAGGGCGTGCGCACCACGGGTGTCGCGGCGGACCGCCGCCGGAGCAGCGAGGCCATCAGGTCGCGCCGCTGGAAGGCGAGCGCCGCGAGGCCGATCAGCACGGCGGCGATGGCGAAGAGAGCGATCGTCGCACCGCCGTCGAAGCGCCCACCGGGGACGACCGCGGTCGTGATGTCCGCCAGGTGGAAGGGCGAGATCGCCGCCACGCCGCCGAGGCCGGGGTTGACCCGAGCCAGCGCATCGAGGATGTACAGCACGATCATCACGGCGCCGCCGAGCGTCAGAGCGGACCGCCGCGTCGAGGCCAGCTGGGCGGCGGCCAGCCCGATGCCGAAGCAGGCGAGGGTGACGCCGAGCAGCGCCGCCCCCTGCCCGGCGAGGGCAGCGAAGCCCACCGAGGCCTTCCCGTCCGCCAGCCCCGCGGCCGTGCCCAGGCCGGTGATGATCACCGCCGCCAGCGCGGCGGCGCTGAAGGCGGCCGAGCGGGAGAGCAGCAGCCTCACCCGGCTGAGCGGCTGGGTGACCCAGGTCTCGACCAGCCCTCTCTCCTCCTCGTTGCGGACGAGTCCGGTGGCGGCCGCCAGCGCCCAGACCGCAAAGACGAGCGTCAGCCACGTCAGTCCCTTCCACCACGTGTAGCCGGCGACCGTGTCCGGACGGATCGGGAGCGGGACGAGGTAGGCGAGCTGCGGGCCGAGGGAGACGGTCTGCCGCCCGAAGGACGCGCGCAGGGCCGCCGTCCCGGTCGCCGCCACGTACGAGGCCGCGGCCGAGTACGGGCTGACGAATCCGAGGAAGGCGACCCCCGCGAAGGCCCAGCGGTGCGAGCGGAGCCCGTAGCGGACCAGGGTGCCGGCGCTCCCCCGCATCGGGCCACTCGCCGGGGGGGCCACGGCGCCCGGCGCCGGGGTGACCGTGGTCATCGGGCGCCCTCCGCGGGGACCGGGGCAGGGCCGGCCGGGTCGCGGAAGTAGGCGAGGAAGACGTCCTCCAGGGTGGGCTCGTGGGTGACCAGGTTGAGAACCTGCTCGCGCCCCAGCACCTGGAGCAGCGGCCCGAAGCCCCCGTGCACGGTGCAGCTCAGGTGGTGATCCTCCACCGAGACGCCCTCCACCCCGGCCACGGCACGCACCGCGGCGGCCGGAACCTCGCCGGCGAAGTCGGCCTCCAGACTGTGATAGCGGAGGTGGTGGAGCTCGTCGAGGCCGGCGACCTGGACCAGCCGGCCACGGCGGAGGATGCCCACCCGCTGGCAGGCGCGCTCCACCTCGGAGAGGACGTGCGAGGAGAGGAACACGGTGGTGCCCTCCGCGCCCGCCTCCTCGACCAGACGGTAGAACTCCTGCTGGATCAGTGGATCGAGGCCGTTGGTCGGCTCGTCCAGCACCAGCAACCGCGACGGGTGCATGAACGCCAGCACCAGCCCGAGCTTGCGCTTGTTGCCGGAGGAGTACTCCCGATAGCGCCGCCCCAGGTCGAGGTCCAGCCGGTCGGTGAGGCTCCTCACCCGCGCCGGGTCCACACCGCCGCGCAACCCGGCGACGTAGCCGACGATGTCCTTGCCGCGCAAACCTCCCCACTGGGGCGTCTCACCCGGCAGGTAGCCCACCATCCGCTTGACCGCAACCGGATCGGCGTGGCAATCCACCCCGAAGATCTCGGCGCGGCCTCGGGTGGGACGGATCATGTCCATCAGCAGGCGGATGGTCGTGGTCTTGCCGCTTCCGTTCGGTCCCAGGTAGCCGAACACCTCGCCCGCGCTCACCTCCAGGCCGAGGTCGAAGAGGCCACGCGACTCTCCGTAGTCCTTGGACAGTCCTTCGGTGCGGACCGCGACGGCCATGCTCAGCTACCTCCTGATGGTGCCCAGCCGCGCCGGCCGGGGGAACGGGTGGGTCAGGGCGGGGATCACCCGAGGGATCGCGCCAGCGGCAGCGGTCACGCTCTCAGCCGAACCAGCGCAGCAGGCTGGCGCCATCCATCAGCGTCAGCGATCCGGTGCTGAGCCCCAGGATCCGCTCCAGCGCCGCGGTGTACGCGGCGATGCCCGCCTCGACGGCATCAAGCGAGATCGTCCCGGCCCGGCGGGCGAGGAAGAGCTCGAGGGCGAGGTCCTGGGCGCCCAGCATCAGTGAGACGACCACGCGGGCCGCGCCCTCCGGAGATTCCACCGACATCAGCCCATCGGTCCGGCCCTGCTCGATGATCCCGGTCAGCAGCGGCGCCAGGGCGCCCACCGTGCTCCGGCGCAGCTTCTCGCGCACGATGGCGTTGTCGTCCGACTGCCAGACCTCGATGAGCGCCAGCATCAGTTCCCAGCGCTCGGTCTTCCAGCCGCTGATGCCCGTGAAGAGCCTCTCCAGCTTCTCGATGGCGGTGAGGCGGGAGTCGGTCGCGACCGGGGCGACGGCCGCCAGTGCGGTCTCCAGGACCCGATCCACGACCGCCTCGAGCAGGGCGAGCTTGGAGTCGAAGTAGTGGTAGAAGGCGCCGCGCGAGGCGTCCAGCTCATCCAGGAGGTCCTGGACGCTCATCTGCTCGTAGCCCTTGGTCTGGATCAGCCGCAGGGCGGCGTCGACGAACGCCTCGCGCCGGATGGCGTGGGCCTCCACGTTCACCGTCCGCGGCACGCCCGGACCTCCCATAAATAGACCGACTGTCGGTCGCACAATACTCGACCCCCGCCATCCGGTCAAGCTCCGCCGCGCCACCTCCCGCCTCCGGACGTTGGTAAGGCACGTTGACAGAGGCTCGAGGGTAAGCTACCTTGACAAACGTGACGAAGAGCGCGGAGAGGGAGGCGGCTGCCGCCGACGTCGATCGCCAGGTCATGGCCCGCATGGCCCAGGCCAACGCCGACCTGCTGGTCCAGGTGCTCCGCGGTGAGGAGACGGAGGAGGGTGACCCGGTCATGGTCGCGCTCGCCGCCGCCCGCAGCCTCGGAGTGGTCGTCGACGACATCCTGCGCGGGCTGGTCGTGCGCGCCCGCGGCGCCGGGCGCACCTGGGCGGAGATCGGCCAGGTCCTGCACGTCACCCGCCAGGCGGCGCTGCAGCGGTTCGGCGCCGCGGCCGCCGGCGGCGGGGCCGCCGCGACCGGGGAGCCCCTCCCCGGCGCCGACGTGACGGCGGTGGAGCTGCTCGACCACTTCCTCCACCGTCGCTGGGACGAGCTGCGAGCCCACTTCAACCAGCGGATGCTGGACGGTGCCTCGGTGGCCCTGCTGGCGTCGGTGCGAAGGCGGCTGCCGACCACCCTGGACAGCTCCGCCGGCGCGGTTCCCCACGTGATGCGCCAGGGCGAGCACACGGTGGTCGACGTGCCGCTCACCTTCAAGCGCGGGCTCGGAAGGGCGCGTTTCACCGGCCGGGTGGTCTTCGACGACACCGGGCAGGTCGCGGGCTTCTTCATACTGCCCCGGGTCCAACCGGCCCCCTGAACGGGACGGGAGGCGACACTGGGATGAGGAGAATGACCGGAGGACTGAGTCCCGACATCCGCCCGGCCACCCCGAGCTCGAGGGCCGTCGCCCCCACCGGGCCGGGCGGCGGCGACGGCCCGACGGCCCTGGTTGCCGACCATCTCAGCAAGCGTTTCGGGGAGCGCGTCGCGTTCGAGGACGTCTCCTTCACGATCGCCCCCGGCGAGGTGTTCGGCTTCCTCGGCCCCAACGGCGCCGGCAAGACGACCACGGTCCGCACCCTGGGAACCCTGATCGCCCCGACCTCGGGGACGGCCATCGTCGCCGGCATTCCCCTCACGCCCGAGAACGGGACCGAGATCCGGCAGCGCATCTCGGTCATGCCCGAGAACCCCGGCCTCTACCTCCGCCTCACCGTGGTCGAGAACCTGGAGCTCTTCGCCGGCCTGTACGGACTGCGCAAACAGGCTGCGCGCATCGATCAGGCGCTGGAGGCGGTGAACCTCGGGGCTCGCAGCCGCGACCTCTGCGGCAGCCTCTCCAAGGGGCTGCGCCAGCGCGTCGGTCTGGCCCGCGCCCTCCTCAACGACCCTGCCGTCATGTTCCTCGACGAGCCCACCTCGGGTCTCGATCCGGTGGCCGCCCGCGAGGTGCACGACCTGATCAACGGCCTGCGCCAGCGGGGGGTCACCGTCTTCCTCACCACCCACCGGCTCGATGAGGCGGAGCGCCTCTGCGACCGGGTCGCGATCCTCAACACCCGGCTCCGCTCGGTCGGGCGCACCGACGAGCTGCGCGCCAGCCTCTTCAGCCGTTCGCTGGTGGTCGAGACCGCCGCACCGCTGGACGCGCCCGACGGCGTCTTCGCCACCGCTGCCGGGGTCGAGAGCTGGCGTTCCGACGACCCCGCCCGCTACGTGCTCACCGTCACCGATCCGCGCGTCGCGGCCCCTGTGGTCACCCGCGCCCTGGTCGCCGCGGGTGCCGATGTCGTATCGATCGCCGAGTCCCGTCACTCCCTCGAGGACGTCTATCTCGAGCTCATCGACGAGGACCCGGAGGCGGCGCGGCGATGAGATTCAGCACCGGTCGACTCGCCGCCATGGTGCGCAAGGAGTTGCGCGTGCTCGTCCGCAACCGCTTCATCATCGGCACGATGACGGTGCTGCCGGTGGTCTTCCTCCTCACTCCGATGATCGAGATCTTCCGGCTCAGCGGGGTCCCGGCCGCCGTGGTGCAGAGATTCGCGGGGAGCACCTTCCTCCTGCTCCTCGTCGTCCCGGTCGTGGTGCCCGCCGCCATCGCCGCCTACTCGGTGGTGGGGGAGCGCGAGCAGGGCACCCTGGAGCCGCTCCTCACCACGCCCCTGCGCCGCGAGGAGCTGCTCCTCGGCAAGGCGATCGCCGCCATCGTGCCCTCGGTCGGCATCGCCTACCTGCTCTTCGCGATCGTGGACGGCTGCGCCCAGATCTTCGCCGCCGACCCCGCGGTGGCGTCGGCGCTGGTACAGAGCTCACAGCTGGTGGGCGAGATCCTCTTCGCCCCGCTGCTCGCGGGCTGGTCGATCTGGGTGGGCATCGCCGTCTCCTCGAGGGCGAGCGACGTGCGGGTGGCCCAGCAGCTGGGTACCCTCGCCAGCCTCCCGCCCCTCGGGGTGGTCGCCCTCATCGACCTCCAGGTGCTCACCCCGAGCGTCACCCTCGCGCTGACGTTCGCCCTGGTCCTGCTGGTCGCCGACGTGGTGATGTGGCGGATCGTCAGTGCGATGTTCGACCGCGAGCGGCTGCTCACGGGGGTCCGGGCGGTTGCGAGCCGCGGAGACCACGACGTCTCCCCCGGAGTTGTGCGGCGGATCCCGCGCGCAGGAGGGCCCGACGATGGGTGACGGCACGGTGAGGCTGGAACGGCGGTGGAGCTACTGGCCGTTCGGGGGCAAGGAGGACTGGACGATCGCGATCGACGGCACCGCGGTCGGGTCGATAGCGGATCGGGAGACGGTCGAGGTGTCCGTGGAGCCGGGACGGCACACCCTGCGGCTCGGCACGGGGAGGCACCGCAGTCCGGAACGGTCATTCGAGGTCCCTCCGGCCGGCCTCGCCGGCTTCCGCTGCCACGGTCCCCGGATCTGGCCGCTGTGGCTGGCGGCTCAGGTCAAGAGCGACCTCTGGATCACGCTCCGGCCGGACTGAGAGCCACACGGTGCCCCGCTACCTCGTCCTGCTCCGCGGGGTCAACGTCGGACCCAGCCATCGGATCGCGATGGCCGAGCTCCGCACCGCCCTCGCCGAGGCCGGCTTCGGCGATGTGCGCACCCACCTCCAGAGCGGCAACGTCGCCCTGACCGCCGCCGACACGTCTCCGGCCGTCGTGGCGCGGAGCTGCGAGCGCCTGATCGCCCGGCGGTTCGGTTTCGAGGTCCCCTGCGTCGTCCGCACCCGCGAGGAGCTGGCCGCGGTGGTGAGCCTCAACCCGCTGGCCGGCGTGGTCACCGACCCCCGGCTCCATCAGGTCACCTTCCTGGAGGCCGCCCCCGACCCCGAGGTCCTGCCCAAGCTGGCCGCGGCGGCAACCCCGGAGGAGCGCTTCGCCGTCGAGGGCCGCGAGATCTACGCCTGGCATCCCCACGGCATCGCCCGCTCCCGCCTCGCCACCCTGCTCGCCGGACGCGGCCTCGGGGTGACCGCGAGCGCACGCAACTGGACCACGATCACCGCCCTGCTCGCACTCGCCGAGGAGTGACGGCGCGGGCCCCCCGCGGGCGCGGCTCACCTCCGGTCGCCGTCCCCCACCAGCTCCGTGAGCAGCACCCGCACCCGCGCGTCGATCTCGTCGCGGATCCGACGCACGGTGGCGAGGGGTTTGCCGGCCGGATCCTCCAGCTCCCAGTCCAGGTATCGCTTGCCCGGGAAGAAGGGGCAGGCGTCTCCGCAGCCCATGGTGACGACCACGTCCGCGGCCCGGACCGCGTCCCCGCTGAGCGGCTTGGGCATCTCCCGCGAGATGTCGATGCCGATCTCGGCCATGGCCTCGACGACCGCAGGGTTAAGCCGATCAGCAGGCTCCGAGCCGGCGGAGCGAACCACGACCCGCCCGCCCCCACGCTGGGCGAGAAGGCCGGCGGCCATCTGGGAGCGGCCGGCGTTGTGAACGCAGACGAAGAGGACCTCAGGAGCCGGCTCCGCTCTGTTGACCGTCATCGAGCCGGCCTCCGTGCGCGGATGAAGGCGCTCACGATCCGCCCACCTCCCTGCTCCACTCCGGTGAGATCCCGCTCACCGGACGCACCGTTCGCCTGGCCGGCGCCCTCCGCCGTGTAGTCGCGCGTCACCTCCACTCCCACGCTCTCGAACCCGGCAGCGGCAAGCAGGCTCCGGTAGGCGCCCTCGTCGAGTGCTCCGGCGAGGCAGCCGACCCACAGCTCCGTACTCCGGCGGACCTCCTCGGGCAGCTCGCCCTGGGCCACGACGTCCGAGACCGCGAAGCGGCCGCCGGGACGCAGCACCCGGAACGCCTCGCGGAGCACGCGCTCCTTGTCGGCGCTCAGGTTGATGACGCAGTTGGAGATGACGACGTCCACGGACGCCGCCGGGAGCGGCACGTCCTCGATCGTCCCCTTGAGGAACTTCACGTTGGTCGCCCGGGCCTGCGCGGCGTTGGCGGCGGCCAGCTCCAGCATCTCGTCGGTCATGTCGACCCCGTACGCGAAGCCGGTCGGTCCGACCCGTCGCGCCGACAGCAGCACGTCGATGCCACCCCCCGACCCGAGGTCGAGCACCACCTCCCCAGCCCTCAGCTCGGCCAGGGCGGTCGGGTTGCCACACCCGAGGGAGGCCAGGAGCGCCGCGGGAGGCAGGTCCGCCACCTCGGAGGCCGCGTACAGGTCATGGCTCACGTCCGCCGGCGCGTCGGGGGTGCGGCAGGCGGAGGGCGCCGTCGAATCTCCGCAGCACGACATGCCGGCGCAGGTCGTCGGCAGCACCGACTCGGCGGGAACCCCCAGCCCGGTGACCGCGCTGGCCGCGGACGCATAGCGCTCTCGCACCGCCTCCCGCAGCCTCTCCCCCTCGGCCGGACCGTTCGCCATGGCTCCCATCGCCGTCTCCTCGTATCGATCTCTATCGATCTATCGGCGCAGCATAGCCAGTTACATCGATGGTTGTCAATCGGTAGAATGGGCACCATGAGCACCGTGACCCGTCCCCTCCTCGATCTCCCCCTGCGGACCAAGGGGTGCTGCCAGCCGGTCACCGACCTCCTCCCCGATGCCGGCGCCACCGAGCTCGCCGGCGTGTTCACCGCCCTCGGGGAGCCCACCCGTGTGCAGATGATTCACATCCTGTCCGAGGCCACCGAGCCGGTCTGCGTCTGCGATTTCACGGCGGCCTTCGACCTGAGCCAGCCGACCATCAGCCATCACCTGGCGAAGCTCCGCGACGCCGGACTGATCGTCTCGACGCGCCGCGGCATCTGGACGTTCCACCAGCTGAACCCGGCGATGTCCCCGGCGGCCCGCCAGGTGCTGGCACTCCTCCACTGAGCCGCCCGACGCTGCCCGGTGCGGGGCGTCGGTCAGGCCGGGATGGACACCCCCACCCCGCCCCGGGTAGCCCCGCCGAAGCGGGCCTTCTCGGCGGCGATGTCCAGCGGTTCCATCCGCGCCCTCATGTCGTCGGTGACCAGCGCGGCCGGGACCAGCCAGGAGACCTCGAACTCCAGCCCGTCGGGGTCGTGCGCGTAGAGCGCCTTGGTGGTGCCGTGGTCGGTGGAGCCGACCAGGGCGCCGCGCTCGGCGAGCCGGGCCTCGATGCGCTCCAACTCGTCCAGGGTGTCCACCTCCCAGGCGATGTGGTACAGGCCGACCGCGCCGTGGCCGGCGGCGGAGGGGGCGGCTCCCTGGCCGATGGTGAAGAGGCCGAGGTCATGGTCATTGGTGCTGGCCGGAGCCTGGAGAAACATCGCCCGTCCCCCGGCCATCTCGAAGACCACGCGGAAGTCGAGCACCTCCTGGTAGAAGGCAGCGGTCCGGGTGGCATCCCGGACGTAGAGGACGGCGTGGTTCATGCGCGTGATGGGCATCGGCACCTCCCCTGCGACCCTATCCGGCCGGCGGCGGTCCCAGCATAGGAGGCGGGGCTCCTCCGGCGGAGCCGAGGCTGCGCCGCGGCTCAGGCGCCGGTCGGCACCGCCCGGAGCACGCAGAACTCGTTGTCCTCCGGATCGGCCATCACCACCCAGGTCACCTCGCCCTGGCCGATGTCCTTCTCGCGCGCACCCAGCCCGGTGAGCCGGGCAACCTCGGCCGCCTGGTCGTCGGGACGGAGGTCGAAGTGAAGCCGGTTCTTGGCCACCTTGGCGTCGGGGCCCTTCTCGAAGAGGATGTCGGGCATGCCCTCCCCGAGCTCCAGCCACCACTCGCCGTCGTCCGGACCGCTGAGCGGCTTGCCGAAGACTGCGCTCCAGAAGTGGGCGACCCGCTCGGGTTCGCGGCAGTCCACCACGATGCACTGCAAGCGCACTCCCATCAGTGGGCGGATGGGGCGGCGGAACAATCCGCCGGGCGCTCGTCCGACCGCCTGATGTCCATGGCCATGCCTCCCCGTCGTCGCCCATTGCGTCCGCCCATCGTCGCGCAGGCGGCCGGGTGCGCGCAAGCGCGGGACGGGGTCGCGCCCTCCTCTCCCCCGGCGAGCTCAGGCCGTGGCTCCCTCCGGCTGCGCTTCCTCGAAGTGGTCCAGGCCGAGACGCCGGTGGAAGCCCGCCAGCCAGCTCGGCGCCCACCAGTTCCACCGCCCCAGGATCGCCATCAGCGAGGGCACCAGCAGGGCGCGGACCACGCTGACATCGATCAGCACCGCCAGCGCCGCCCCCAACCCGATCTCCTTGAGCACGAGGGTGCTGGAGAGGACGAGCGCCCCGACCGCGATGCAGAAGAGGACCGCGGCCGAGGTGACCACCCGCCCCACCCGCTGCAGCCCCAGGGCCACAGCTTCCCGGGTGCGCAGTCCCGACAGGTATCCCTCGCGGATGCGGCTGAGCAGGAAGACGCCGTAGTCCGTCGACAGACCGAAGGCGAGGGCCCCCACCAGCACCGGCGTCTCGACATTGACGCCTCCGTCCGAGGTGAAGCCCAGCACCCCGGAGAGGAAGCCATGCTGGAAGACCAGCACCAGCAGCCCCAGGGTGGCGCTGAGGGTGAGCATATTCATGATCAGCGCCTTGACCGGCAGCACCACCGAGCCGGTCATCAGGAAGAGGATGACCAGCGTCGTGATCGCCAGCAGCAGGGCCGCGCCCGGCAGGTGGGCGGCGAGGGAGGACTCCTCGTCGGCGAAGCTGGCGGTGAAGCCGAACGTGCGCGCCTCCAAAGTGGTGGGGACGGCGCGCACCCGGTCGAGAGTGCTCAGGGCCGCCGACGAGATGGGCTGGCTGTCGAGAGTGGCCTCGACCTCCCACAGGCCGGAGCTGATCCGGGTGGGAGCAGCCACCGCCTGCACCCCGGCGACGTGCGAGATCGCGGTGTCGTAGGCGTCGACCTGCGGCGCTGCGCCGGCGCCTCCGGTCACCAGCAGAAGGAGGGGTGCGGCGCTGACGCCCTGGTAGGTGGCGTTCACCGCCCTGGCCACCTGGGCCGACTGCAGGTCGGCGGGCAGCTCTTGGGTGCTGTAGCCGGTGAAGTGCACCGCGAGCGCTGGGATCCCGATGGCCAGCAGCGCCGCCGCCGCCAGCGGGGCCACCGCCAGCCGCCAGCGCATCACCAAGCTCGCCAGGAGCGACCAGAAGCCGCGATCGGCGGCGCTCAGCGGGGAGGAGTGGCGGCGCAGCAGGCGGAGCATGTCCACCCGGCGTCCCAGCAGGGCGAGCACGGCTGGGAGCATCACCACCGCGTTGAAGGCGGAGCAGACCGTGACCATCATTCCGGCCAGACCCATCGACGAGAAGGCGGGGATGGGGAACAGCAGCAGGGCCCCGAGCGCGGCGGTCACGGTGGCGGCGCTGAAGAGCACGGTCCGGCCCGCCGTGGCCAGGGTCCGCTCGAGCGCGGCGGGTGCGGACCCCAGATGCTCCATCTCCTCGCGGAAGCGGGAGACGATCAGCAGGTTGAAGTCGATGGAGAGCCCGATGCCCAGCGCATAGACCAGGTTCAGCGAGTACACCGACACCGAGGAGACGCTGGCGGCGATCAGCAGCAGGAGGATGGTCAGGGCGATGCTGACCAGGGCACCGAGCAGGGGCAGCAGCGCGGACACCACGCTGCCGAAGACGACCACGAGCAGGACCAGCAGGATCGGCAGGGCCACGGTCTCGGCGAAGCTGAGGTCCTTGAGACTCTGGTCGCTGGCCTGCGCGTTGAGGGCGGTGGGACCACCGATGAGGACCTGGCCGTCGAGCGCGGGGTCGGCGTTGATGCTCGCCTGGAGGGCGTGGGTGGCGGTGTCCTCGTCGACCGGTCGCACGGTCGCGGTCACGAGGGCGGTGCGCCCGCTCTCGGAGATCAGGTCAGGCGTGCCCAGCGTCCACGCGTCGGAGACCGCGACGACCTCGGGCCGGCTGCGGAGCACGCCGACCGCGTCGGTGACGACGGCCGGAGGAGGAGCCGCGAGGCTGGCGGGCCCGGGGAGGGTGATCAGCAGCTCGTAGCCCTCGTCCAGGTCCACCCCGGTCGCCCTGAGCACCTCGGCCCGGGCCTGCGCGCTGGCCGACGAGGGATCGCTGTAGTCGGAGTTGCTGTTGGTCAGCTTCCCGGAGACGACCCCCGAGAGGGCGAAGCCGAGCACGGTGAGGCTGACGATCCCGACCAGGATGCGCCAGCGGTTGCGAATCACCAGGCGTGCCAATCGGGTCATCAGTGCTTCTCCCCTGGTCGCTGATGCCACCCGGCCACCCAGCCGGGCCGCGCTGTCCTGGGCCCCCTTACGGCGTAAGTGCCGTCGTGGGTGTACCTTACACCGTAAGCGCGCCGGTTGCAAACCGGCGGCCAGGATGTGCCAGGAGATGCCCCGCTCGAACTCCGCCGTGATCTCGTCGCCGCCTCCGGAGAGGGACACCTCACGTCCCGCAGCGGCGACGGACCCGGAACGCCAGGCCCTCACCCGGCAGCGGATCCTCGAAGCCGCCCTCGAGCTGCTCGACGCCGAGGGGCTCGAGGCCCTCTCCATGCGCCGGCTCGGCGCCGTCCTCGGCGTGGAGGCGATGAGCCTCTACCACCACTTCTCCAGCAAGGGGGCGCTCCTCGACGGGATCGTGGCCCTGCTGCTCCGGCAGGTCCCGCTTCCCGAGATCGACAGCGCACCCTGGGACCTCGCCATCCTGCAGGGTTTCGTCGACTTCCGCCGCGTGATGCTCGCCCACCCCAGCGCGGTCCCCCTGGTCTGTGAGCGGCCGGCACTCGATCCGGAGAGCCTCGTCCCCATGGCCCTCGCCTTCGCCGCGCTCTCCGCCGCCGGATTCAGCCCCGATGACGTCTACTCGGCGTGGTGCACTCTCCTCTCCTACGTTCTCGGTTACATCGAGTCCGAGGTCAGCGGGGTCGGCAAGGCGGCGCGGGGTGCGGAGATGCTGGAGCTGATCCAGCGTCTGGAGGGCCCCGCCTACGAGGCGCTGCGCGCCGCCTGGTCGGAGAGCGGCCTGCGCACGTGGAGCGACGACCGGGAGTACGTCCGGGGCCTGGAGGTGATCCTCGCCGGCCTCCGCCTCCGGCTCGCGGAGAGCGCCCGCCCGGGGACGTAGCCGGCCGATGGTGCCGCTGTCAGGGGCGCCACCGGCGGGCGATGGCAGACGGGGGACCACCCACCCCCTCGCAGGTCCTTTCGGACAGAGTTGTCCTTAAGGGTCGGCAGGGGGAGGGTGACTCACTCTGGGAGGTTCCACGTGCTTGGCGCCCTCTCCGGGGACCCCATGGCCAGTTCGGCGGCCCGGCTGGCGCGGCCCCTGCGGAACCGCTAGACTGGCAAACATGCGTTCGTGCATCGGGCCACTGGACGGCCTCTACCCAGCCAACCTGCACCTCCTGGCCGATGCGCCGCCCCTCCACTGTCGCGGCGAGCTCCGGCCCGAAGACGTTCGCAGCGTCGCGGTGGTGGGCACCCGCTCGCCGAGCCCCGAGGGGTTGTCTCAAGCCCGCCGGCTCGCGGCGCGCCTGGGTCGAGAGGGGGTCACGGTTGTCTCCGGCCTCGCCCGGGGCATCGACACAGCCGCCCACACGGCCAGCCTTGACGCCGGCGGGCGCAGCATCGCGGTCCTCGGCTGCGGCATCGACCGCGTTTACCCGCCGGAGAACGCGGAGCTGGCGGAACGCCTCGTAGTCCAGGGTGCCGTGGTCTCCCAGCACCCACCCCACACTCCCCCCTCGGCTGCGGCGCTGCGTTCTCGCAACGCCGTCATCGCCGGTCTGGCCCTTGCCACGGTGGTCGCCGAAGCCGGTCCCACCTCGGGTGCCCGGATCGCGGCCCGCTGGACCCTCGCCCTGGGCCGGCCGCTGCTCCTGACCGAGCTGGTGGCGGCCGAGCCCTGGGCGGCGGGCCTGCTCCCGCGCCCCGGGGTGCACGTTCTTCGCGGCGGCAGGGTGGACGCGCTTCTCGCCCTCCTCGACGGCGACGCCGTCAGCGCCCCGGTCCAGATGACGTTCGTCCTGGCGGCCCCGGCATGAGCGACTGCGAGGTCTGCGGCCGTCGCCTGGATGCGGAAGTGGCCCACTGCCGCAACCCCCTCTGTGCCAGCGCGTCGCGCTGGTTCCACTGGAACGTCGCTGTCGCCGAGCGGAGCGGATTCCTGGAGGAGGCGCTGAACGCCTACAAGTACCGCGGGGACCGGAGCCTGGCCCGGGTCTTCGGCACCATGCTGGCCGGCTTCCTGGCGCAGAGACGGCGGCTGCTCGGCGCCTTCGACCTGGTGGTCGCCAGCCCCACCTTCGTGGGGATGGGCGGTCGCGACTTCGACCACGTCCGGCTGGTCCTCGCCGAGGCGGCGCGGCAGTCGGCGCCCGATGACGCGACCCGGTTCGACCTCGGGGAGCCCCCGGCGATCGTCAAGCGAGGACCCACGCCCCGGCTCGCAGGGCACACCCACGGTGAGCGCCGGGCACTTGCCGTCGAGCTGCTCCGCCCCCTGCTCCACATTCCCGATCCGAAGCGCACGACCCGCAGGCGGATCCTGGTCTTCGACGACGTCTTCACCGACGGCCGCACCCTCGACGAGGTGGCGCGGGCGCTCCGCCTCGGGGGCGGGGCGCGCGAGGTCTGCGGGGTCGCCCTCTGCCGCCAGCCCTGGCGTGGTCGCGCCGGTCCGGACTCCCGCGCCGCGTAGCAGACTCGCGCGGTGGCTCTCACCACCCGCGACGCGGAGCTCCTCCGGTTCGCGGTGCGCCACGGCATGGTCACCCCCGAGCAGCTGGCGACCCGCTTCTTCAGCTCGCCGGCGTCGGCGCGACGGCGCCTGCGCTCTCTGGTGTCCGCCGGGTTGCTGGTAACGGAGGGCCCGGTGCTCACCATCCCCGCGGTGGTGCGCGCCACAGCCACCGGCACGCGCCTTGCCGGCTGCGATCTGGCTCCCGCGTCGCTCGACCTGGCCCGCGTCCGCCACAACCTTGCCCTCGTGGATCTCTCGGAGCAGCTGCTGGCCGCGCACCCCGGGAGCGACTGGACCACCGAGCGCGAGCTGCGCCGTGACCGGATGCGCGCCGCCCGCGCCGGCGGCCGCTGGGAACGGCAGCGCCGGATCCCCGACGGCCTCCTCCGCCCCGCCGGCGGTCAGCGGATCGCCATCGAGCTGGACCTGACCCCGAAGCGGTCGGCGCGGCTGGACATCCTCGCCGGTGCCTACGCGGTCGACCGCGACGTCGACCTGGTCTGGTGGTACCTGCCCAGCGAGACCGCCGCAGCGCGGATGCGGAGCCTGGTGGCGGAGAGAGGACTCGACCACCTGATCCAGCCGAGGACCCGGTGCTGAGCATCGGTCTTCGCGGCGTCGCCACCGCGCCTCCGCCGTCCTTCGCCGCCCTGTGGAGCCCCTGCCCCGCGTGAGACGATCCGCCGCCGAATGCCGCCCTTCGGCCGACCGTCGCGGGCTCCGGTCCCGTCTCCGGCTTCGGCGCGCGACGCCACGGGCCACCCCGCGGGCCGCATCCGGCTCGGATTCGAGACGCTCAGCCGGAGACCGTTCGACATCGGCGTGCCGGAGGGGACGGCCCGCCACGTCACCCTTCTCGGCCTGACCGGCTCGGGGAAGACGACCACCGCGGAGCGCCTCGCCGAGGGCGCCGTGGCCGCCGGCTGTGCCCTGCTGGTCATCGACGCCAAGGGGGCCGGCCTGCGCGGCGCCATCGGGCAGCTGGCGGCGGCGCGGGGTCTGGAGCATCGGGAGGTGGTCCCGGGCGCGGCGGGAACGCTTGGCTACAACCCGTGCTCGCTGGGCAGCCGCGCCCAGGTCGCGGACAAGCTGGTCTCGGCCTTCACCCACGGCCCGAGCGGCCAGGTGTACCGGGTGATCGCCCTGGAGACGATCTCCATCGTGGTCGGCATCCTCCAGGCCCTCGAGGAACCGGTGACCATCCGCCGGCTGCGCCGTGAGCTGGACCGCACCCGGATGCCGGGCCTCGCCCACCGCGCCCGCGACCTCGTCCCCGACCTGGCCGACGACCTCGTCGATCTCGCCCGCCGGGGCGGGGTCACCTCCGATGCCTTCGAGGGGATGCGCGCCCGCCTCGGCGCCCTCCTGCACGGGGAGTACGGGGCGATCTTCGAGAGCGAGGGCCCGCAGCTCGACCTGCGCGCGGCGCTCGCCCATCCGGGGATCACCTACATCAGCCTGCCGGCGCTGGCGGTGAGCCAGGACACGGCGCTGATGGCCCGCGTATTGATCCAGGATCTCAAGCAGGCGGCCTTCGAGCGGCTCCGGCAGCCCGAAGCGGCGCCCGCGATGCTCGTCCTCGACGAGTTCGCCGCCCTGGACGACCCCGAGCAGATCAACGACCTCCTCCGCCAGGCCAGGGAGGCCCGGGTCGCCACCGTGGTCAGCACCCAGCAGCTCCCCGACCCGCGCACCGCCCACGCCCTGCGCGGCGCCCTGCTCGGCGCGGGGTTGCTCATTGCCCACCGCATCGGGCCCGACGACGCCGACGCCGTTGCCCGGGTGATCGGCACCGAGCGCGGGGTGCAGGTGACGCGCACCCTCGGTGGGGGGGGCGCGCCCACCCGCCGCTCGGTGCGCACCGTCGACCACTTCGCCGTCGACCCCAACGTGATCAAGCAGCTCGCCACCGGCGAGGCCGTGGTTCTGAGCGTCGCGGCCACGCGCAGGGTGGCCACGGTGCGCGTCCTCCGGCCCGCCATCGCCGAGGCGGCGTGAGCGCGCTGCCCCTCTCCACCACCGCCGCTGCGGCGAGAACCCACCTCGCCGGACGCCCCTGCGAGCAGGCCACGGCCGTCGCCTGGCTCGCCGCCGGCCTGCGCCGCCGCGGTGCGGCCGCGATGGTCAGCCTCGTCTGCGCCTGGTCGGGCGTCTGGCTGGCGGTGTGGCTGCTGGTCGCCGGAGCCGTGACCGGCGCCCTGCTCTCCGCCCTCGGTGACGCGGTGAGCGCCGCCCTGGTCGGTGGCGGCGCAACCGGACCCGGGGGAGCGGCGCTCTCGGTGGCCGGGGGCGCGCTGAGCGGCGCGGCCGCCGGCCTCTGGTCCAGCATCTCCGGACTGGTTGTGGACGAGCCTGTCCAATTCCTCAGCGCGCTGCTCGGGGGGCTGGTAGTGTCACTGGTGCTGGCCGGCCTGGCCGTGGCGCTGGAGCCGTGGTGGCTCCGCCTCCGCGGCTGCCGCCGGCTGAGCCGGCGCGAGGGTGCCCGGGTGATCCCGCTGCTGGAAGCGGCCGCCGCCGGCCTGGGGCTGGGCGCCCTCCCCCGGCTGCTGATCGACGACGGCGACAACCTGCGCGTCCGCGTTCACGCCCGCCATCTGGTCATCGGCCGCAGCCTTCTGGAGGAGGTGGGCGTGGGCCCGGCCGCCGACTCCGCTCTGGAGGCGGCGCTCTGCCACGGGCTCCACCACTGGGCGGAGGGCGACGGCGTCGGGCTCCTCTGGGTGCGCTGCTGCGGCCTGCCCCTGGTGCTCCTCTACGACGCGGGCTGCTGGCTGGCCAAGCAGGGGAGCCCGCTCCTCGCCGCCGGCGGGTGGCTGGTGCTCTGGCCGGCGTGGTTGCTGGTCCGGCTGATCATCGAGCCGGCCGTAACCCTAGGCTCGCGGCGCCAGGAGTACGAGGCCGATGCGGCGGTGGCGGGCAGCGGCCGCGGCGAGGCCCTGCATCGAGCGCTCTCCCTGCTCGGCGAGCTGGAGCCGGGCCGGTCGGGCTGGGACCGGGTGATCGCGGCCGCCCATCCACCCCTCGAGCTGCGGCTGGAGGCGCTCGAGCCGGAACCCGAAGGCTAGGCGATGCTCGCGGTCAGGGCGACGCCGGTGGTGCGGACATGCCAACACTCACCGCAGTCCAGGTCGCGCCGCCGTCGGTGGTCTGGAGGAGAGCCGGCACCGCTGAACCGGGGGCGGCCTCCCCAGTGTCAGCGGTGGTGATCGCCCAGCCGTCTTCGGCGTCGACGAAATCGAGGGTGCTGAGCGCGGCGTCGCCGGACACCGGCTCCCACGAGCCTCCGCCATTCACGGTGGCCCACAGGGTCTGGCTCGTCTCCTGTCCGCCCTCAGACTCCGCGTCCGTGAGCACCCAGCCGACAGCGGCGGCGACGAAGTCCACCGCCACGGGGATCTGCCCCCCGCCGGGCAGGGAGATCGGGCTCCAGTCCTGTCCGCCGTCGGTGGTCAGGTAAATGAGCACCTGTTGGGTCGCAGGGGCGTAGACGAGCAACCAGCCGCCCTGACCGGACCAGAAGTGAGGCGCCGTGATGCCCGGCTGGACGAGGCCGGCCCCACCGGGGAGCGGCTGGGAGCTCCAGGTGGTGCCTCCGTCGCCGGTGACGGCGAGGACCGCCCCCGTGCCGCCCGTGGTCCCCGTGATCCACCCCGTGCTGGCGTCGATGAACGAGATGGTCCCAACGTCGAAGCCGATGGGGATGCTCCCCGCCGCTCCCAGCGAGATGCCCTCCGCGAGCTGCGCGCTGGCGCTGTCCGTGCTCGCCACCTCCTGCCAGTCCGCGCCGCCGTCGACGGTGTGGTAGAGGACCATTCCCGAGCCGTTGGCCCCACCACCCTCTCCGATCGAGAGCCAGCCGTCGAGCGAGTTGACGAAGTCCAGCGTCGCCCCGAACAAGGTCGGCGCCATGAGCGTCCCGTCCGCGCTCCACGTGGCCCCACCGTCCTGGGTGCCCCAGACGGACAGGTCGGCGGCCGGCGGAGCCTCGCCGTCGCAGGACGAGAGCGGCCCCGTCACCGCCCGCGCGATCTCTGCGCTGACGAACGACACGGCCAGAATCTGCTGCCCCCCGGAGAGCGGCGGTGATGCGGCCGTCCACAGCTGCGCGCCGTTGGTCGTGTGCAGGATCGTGCCGCCAGCAACCTCCTGCGCCCATCCTGCGGTCGGACTGAACATGCTGAGGTCGTCGATCAGGGTAGGGGTGCCCTGGGAGGTCGGGGCTGCGCACGGGCTCGACAGCGGCGGGAGCGGCGGCTTAGTGGCGCTCGCCGCTCCCAGCGAGGGCACGCCCTCCGGCGAGGCGGCGTAGGGGGCTGCGCTCAGCGGGGTGGGTCGCCCGGTGTTCGCACGCCAGGGATGGAGGCCCAGACCGACCCCGGTGGCCGCGCCGGCGACCGCAGCGGCGAGGGCGACCGCAGCCATCCGGGGCCGCGTCCGGATCGCGCGGCGCACCTTGTGCCCGCTGTCGACACGCCGGGCGACCCACGAACGCAGGACGCGGCGCAGCCTCACTTCAGTGATACGGGCGCAGGGGTGACGAGGTAACGCCGTCCGGAGGGGCCGTCACGCGACAGCCGCGCTCCGGCCTCGGCCACCCTCAGCCCTGGAGAGCGACCAGCTCGGTGCCCGACGTGGTCACGATCTCCAGCGAGGAGAGCTGGCTCGGACTGATGCCGGTGGCGCCGTCGAGATCCACGCCGCCCGTGTAGCCGACGGTCCAAGTCCCGGCCACCTGCTGGGAGCCGTCCCTGCTCACGGCCACCAGCTCGCAGCTCTCCCCGGGGGTGACGCCCGAGATGTCGAGGTGGATGGAGGTCCCCCAGGCCTCGGCATACAGGTCGGCGCTGGCGGTCACCCCCGTGCTCGCGTCGCTGCCCGAGAGCCGCGCGGAGGCGAGCACCGCCGCTGCGGAAGGGGCGGGGCGGGTCACCACCAGCAACCCCACCGCCGCCCCCAGCGCAACGACGGCCACGGCGCCGCCGGCGAACGCCGCCTGCAGGCGCAGGCGCGCGCTGCGACGGCGGCGGGCAAGCTCGGCCAGCGTCCGATCCAGAAGGTGGGGCGCCTGGGGCGCGGGCCTCGCCGGGCCACCTCCGGCCGCGAGCGCGTCGGCCTCGCTCAGATGGCCGAGCGTTGCGGTGATCGGGCTGAGGTGGCCCAGCTCCTCCCGGCAAGCGGCGCATCGGGCCAGGTGCTCCTCGACATCGGCGCGCTCCGCCGGGTGGAGGGCCCCGACCACATAGGCGCCGAGAGCGATGCGCCTCTCCGCGTGCGAGTCGTTCATGGCTTCCAACCTCTCTCCTCCAGCGCCAGGCGCAAGGCGCGGAGCGCGTAATAGGTGCGGGACTTGACGGTGCCGGCCGGGATGCCGAGGGTGGCCGCGGCCTCGGCGACGGAGCGGCCCCGGTAGTAGGTCTCGATCAGCACGCTGCGGTGCTCGGGGCTCAGCGCCCGGAAGGCCGCGCCCACCTCCCAGGCGTCCACCGCACGGTCGATGCCGTCGGCCACTCCCCTGCCCTCCAGACCCTCGGTGCCCACCACCTCGGGACGGCTCCGCCGGGCCCGGTGATGGTCGGTGGCGAGGTGGGCGGCGACCGTGAACAGCCAGGGCCGGAGCGATCGGGCACCGACATCCAGGCGGTCGACATGCCGCCAGGCCCGGAGCATCACCTCCTGGACGATGTCCTCCGCCCGGCCCGCGTCGCCGACGAGCCGGGTGACGTAGCTGAGCAGCGGACCGCCGTGCTCATCCCAGAGCGCGGCGATGAACGCCTCGCCCGGATCGCCGCTCACGGCGTCGGGCTCGATCCGCTGCGCGGCCGGCTGCACACCCCCACCACGGCCCCGGGTGGGCCGGGGTTCAACCGCGCCTGAACCGACAGGTCCGGGCTCGCGTGTGGTGGGCAAAGGTTCGACCCTCACCGAGGCGGAGAGACCCGCCGGAGGCGACCAGCGGAGAAATATGATGAGAGTACCCAGGGCAGCCGACGCCGCACCCGCGCAGCGTCATCCGGCCGCTAACCGGCCATTCCGCGGCAGCGCCGGGCTCGCCGTGCTCGTGGCCGCCACGGCTCTCCTGGCCGCCTGCGGCTCCTCGTCCGCGTCGTCGTCGGGCTCGGGATCCACGCTGTCGAACTCAGGATCGAGTGGATCGGTCGTGGCAGTCGCCACCGCTACCGTGAGCGGCAGCTCCGAGCAGGTGCTGACCAACTCCAGCGGCTACACCCTCTACTACCTCACCAACGACAGCGCGTCCAACGTCACCTGCACGGGCAGCTGCGCGCAGACGTGGCCGCCGCTCCTGCTCTCGTCGGGGCAGCCCAGCTCGTCCTCGCCGCTGCCCGACGTGCTCACCACGGTGAGCGGGGGCAACGGGCGCCAGGTCGAGTACGACGGGCACCCCCTGTACCACTACTCGAAGGACACCGGGCCCGACCAGTCCAACGGCGAGGGAGTCGACGGCGTCTGGTTCGTCGCCACCCCCAGCATGACCGCCTCCAGCTCCTCGTCGAGCGCGGCCAGCGCGCCCTACGGGTACTGAGGAGCGGGCACGACCGGCGCCCGGAAGCGCGGCGGGAGGCTTCGACGGGCGCGTAGCCTTCCCGCGTGAGCAGCGCGGCGGACGCATTCCTGGATGAGCACGCCGGCGCGGTCGCCGCGGCGGCCTCACGGATCGTGGGGCACGTGCGGCGCACGCCGGCGCTCCCGGCCGACGAGGTGGGGGCGGGCACGGTCGTCAAGCCGGAGCTGCTCCAACCCACCGGTTCGTTCAAGGTGCGGGGGGCCTTCAACGCGGCACTCCGGCTGCGTGAGAGCTCGCCGGACGTGCGTGGCCTCCTCACCGTCAGCTCGGGGAACCACGGCCAGGCGGTGGCCCTCGCCGCCCGCAACCTGGGCCTGGCCTGCACCGTGGTGATGCCGGAGGGCTCCAACCCGGTCAAGGTTGCCGCGGTGCGAGCGCTGGGCGCCACGGTGGTGAGCGAGGGCGTCACCGCCGCCAACCGCGAGCTGCGCGTCCTCGAGGTGCGGGAGGCGACGGGCATGGCCCTGATCCACCCCTTCGACGACTGGGACACGATCCATGGCCAGGGCACGATCGGCCGCGAGTTGCTCGAGGACATTCCCGACCTGGGCATGGTGGTCTGCCCGGTCGGCGGTGGCGGGCTGGTCTCGGGCTGCGCGCTCGCCGTCAAGGCGGCCCGTCCGGAGGTGCTTGTCGTGGGGGTGGAGCCGGAGCTGGCCGCCGACGCCGCGGCCTCCCGGCGGAGCGGCCACCACGAGCGCCTCACCGCCCCCTCCCCCACCATCGCCGACGGCCTGCGCAGCATGAGCATCGGCGAGCGAGGCTTCGAGGTCCTCGTCGAGCGGGGACTGGTCGACGACGTGGTCACCGTCACCGAGGCCGAGATCGAGGCGGCGATGGTCGCCGCGTGGACCCTCCTCCACCTCGTCGTCGAGCCCTCCGGCGCCGTCCCGCTGGCCGCGCTGCTGGCCGGACGGCTGCCGGTCCCGCCGCCGGGGACCCGCACCGCGCTCGTGCTCAGCGGGGGTAATGTCGACCCCGTCCTGGCGGCCCGGCTGCTCGCCGCCCCCAGCGCAGGTCACGTCACCGGAGGGTCAGCGCCATGAAGCTGGGTCTGCACATCCCCGATTTCACCTGGCCCGGGGGTCCGGCGAGCCTCGGCCAAGACCTCGGCCGGGTCGCCCAGGCCGCCGACGAGGCGGGCTTCGACCGGGTGAGCGTGATGGACCACTTCTTCCAGATCGGCCATCTCGGACCGCCCGAGCACGAGATGCTGGAGGCGTACACGACCCTCGGCTACCTGGCCGCGCACACCTCGCGGGTCAAGCTGCTCACGCTCGTCACCGGGGTCGTGTACCGCCAGCCGGGCCTGCTCGCCAAAGCGGTCACCACCCTCGACGTCCTCTCCGGGGGCCGGGCCATGCTGGGGATCGGCGCCGCCTGGAACGAGGAGGAGTCGCGCGGTCTGGGGCTCTACTTCCCGCCGATCAAGGAGAGATTCGAGCTGCTGGAGGACGCGCTCCGGATCTGTCTGCAGATGTGGAGCGGCGACGACGGCCCCTTCACCGGCACCCACGCCAGGCTGGAGCGCACCCTCAACTCGCCCCAGTCGCTCTCCCGGCCCCACCCGCCGATCCTCATCGGCGGCTCCGGCGAGCGCAAGACGCTCAAGCTGGTGGCCCGCTACGCCCAGGCCTGCAACCTCTTCCCCACCCCCGATCTGGACCACAAGCTGGACGTGCTCCGCGAGCACTGCGAGCACGAGGGCCGCGACTACGACGAGATCGAGAAGACGGTCGGCTACACCTACGACGTCGGAGAGCACGGCGAACGGGCCGGCCAGATCGTGGACGACCTGCGCGACCTCCACCGGCGCGGCTTCACGGTCGCCCACGGACGGGTCAACGACGTCTGGCGGATCACCCCGCTGGAGATCATCGGCCGGGAGGTGCTGCCGGCAATAGCGGAGCTCTGAGCTCGCGCTCGAGCGTCGCCGCCCCCGGCGGGGAGGTGGCCCCGATCCGGCCGCGCCGCCACCCCGTCCACACCCGCGCGCAGCCGTATGAGACCGCCCCGAGCGTCCCCACGAAGAAGCCGACCGGGTAGTTGGTGACGTAGGCGATGGCGATCCCGAACCAGACGATGGCGAGGGCGATCGCCACCGAGAGCACGATGGCCCCGAGCGGGCTGTGGGTGAAGGAGCGGGCGGTGGCGGCGGGGCCGATCATCAGGCTGAACATCAGCAGCACCCCGACCACCGGCACGGTCATGGTCGAGGCCAGCGCGACCACGAGCAGGAACCCGGTCTCGATCCGCCCCGGCCTCACCCCCCGCGCCTCCGCCACCTCGGGGGTGATCGAGGTGAGCAGCAGGGGCCGGTAGAGGACGGCGATTGCGAGGATGCAGGCGAGGCCCAGCCCCGCCATGGGGAGCAGGTCGTCGGAGGGCACCCCCAGCACCTCACCGAAGAGCAGCGAGTAGACCGCCCCTGCGTACTCGACGCTGAAGGAGAGGAAGAGCGAGCCCAGCCCGAGCATCAGGACCAGGGCCAGCGCGGTGGCCACGTCGTGGCGGCCACGCCGGCTGAGCCAGCCGATGCCGAGCGCCCCCCCGACGGCGAAGACGCCGAGCCCCAGGATCGTGTTGACGCCGAGGAGGACGGCGCCGGCGGCCCCGCCGAAGGAGCCGTGCGGGATGGCGTGGGCGGCGAACGCGGAGCCGCGCAGCACCACGAAGAAGCCGACCACGCCGGCGATCACCGCCACCATGGTGGCGGCGATCCAGGTGTTGACCATGAAGCTCGAGAACATGCGCCCGGCCTCCGTCTAGGCCGCGTCGGCGTCGACGTGCGGCTCGCAGCCGCTCTCGCCCATCGCCGCCAGCGCCCCCACCCGCCGGTCGCGGCGCGCCCGGGCCCATGCCGCCACCGCCCCCGAGCCCAGGTAGAAGACGAAGACCATGGCAACCACGAAGAAGCTCACCGGCCAGCCGTGGTCGACGGGCGGCCAGTAGAAGCTGTCGTAGGCGAGCACGATCCCGATCCACACGGCGGCGACACCGACCAGCCCGGCGACCACCATCGCCCCGCCCGGCCGCTTGGTGAGCCGCAGCGCCGTGGCGGGCGGCCCGACCAGGAGCGCCGTGGCCAGGATCGTGCCGATGGTCTCGGCGGCGAGCGAGACCGCCACCGCCATGATCACCAGGTAGGCGATCGCGACCGCGCGCACCGGCACGCCCCGGGCCGCGGCCAGCTCCGGGCTCAGCGAGCTGAGCAGCAGCATCCGGTAGCAGCTCGCGATCACCACCAGGGCGACGGCGCTCAACACCACGATGTCGGGCAGCATCGGCTGGCTGATGGTGAAAAGCGAGCCGAAGAGGATGGTGACGGTCACCCCGGTGGTGCTCGAGGAGGTGGTGTCGAGGTAGAGGAAGAGCGCCGCCAAGCCGAGGCCGGCACCGAGGACCAGACCGGTGGCGACGTCGCGGGCCCGGGGCCGGTGCACGCCCAGCACCTCCATCAGCCCGGCGGCGACCACCGCGACCCCCATGTAGCCCCAGAGCGGGTTGGTGCCGCTCAGGAAGGCGAGCGATCCCCCCGCCGAGCCGACCTCGCCGAGCGCGTGCCCCGCGAAGGCCTGGCTGCGGATGACCGTGAAGACCCCCACGGCTCCGGTGACCACCGCCACCACCGCCCCCACCACCACGGCCGCCCGCACCGGGGCGCTGGCGAAGAAACCCGGCGCGAAGATGGCGTCGAGGAACTGGCTCATCGCAGCGCCACGACGTCGGGGGCCGCCGTGCCTCCGGGGGTCTCCTCCAGCGTCACCCCGGATTCCCCCTCGGCGCCGGAGACCACGAGGATGCGACCGTGGACGCGCAGGACGTCGACGTGCTGGCCGTAGAGGGCGGAGAGCACCTCGGCACGGATCACCTCCTGGGTGGTGCCGCTCGCCGTCCGGCCCGCTGCGACATAGACGAGACCGTCCATCACCGGCAGCAGCGGGTTGACGTCGTGGGCGGAGATCAGCACCGCGATCCGCTGCTCGCGGGCGATGCGGGCGAGCAGGGCGACGACCTCGCCCTCGGCACGGATGTCGAGGTTGGCGAGCGGCTCGTCGAGGAGCAGCAACCGGGGCCGGCTGATCAGGGCGTGGGCGATGAGGACCCGCTGCTGCTCGCCCCCGGAGAGGTTTCCCACCCGGCTGTCGGCGAAATGGGTGGCGTCGACGGCCGCCAGCATCCGCTCGACGGCTTGGCGCCGTCCGCCACCACGGAGCGGGATCCCAAGCCGGTGCCCGTCGAGACCGAGGCCCACCACGTCGCGGGCCCGAAGCGGCATGTCGGGGTCGAAGAAGACCTTCTGGGGGACGTAGCCGATGATGGGGTTGTGCCGGTCGAGCGGACGTCCCCCCACCAGCACGCTCCCGGCGCTCGCCGCCTGCAGGCCGAGGATGACCCGGAAGATGGTGGTCTTGCCGGCCCCGTTGGGTCCGATCAGACCGGTGAACTGGCCGGGCAGGATCCGGAAGCTGACGTCGTGAAGCACCTCGCGCCCCGCCAGCCAGACGCTGACGCCGTCCACGCTCAGGACAGCGTCGTCGACGTCGGTGGCGGGGCGCGGGTCGGTCACAGCTTGGTCGTCGAGACCCCGTCGGCCAGCGCCTGCTCCGCGGCGTGGACCTCCGCGACCATCCAGCTCTGGTAGTCATAGCCGGGGGTGGGCATGGTCTCGTAGACGCCGACCACCGGGATGTTGTTCGACTGAGCCAGCGCGAGCAGCGTTTCGGTCAGCGAGTCGGTCACCTGCTGGTTGTAGAAGAAGACCTTGACCGTGTGCTGGGTGAAGAAGCCCTCCTCCAGGCTGGTGTCCTGGGCCGAGGGGTCGACCCCGTTCATGATGTCCGCCTGGAACGGCCAGGGGGTGACGTCGTCGAGGCCGGCGGCCTGGAGCATGTAGTCGGGCACGGGCTCGGTGACGGCGACCGGGGCGCCGGCATAGGCCGCCTTCAGGTCGGCGATGTCGCTGGTCCACGTGTCCAGGGAGGCGTCAAAGGTGGTGACCTGGGCATTGAAGTAGGAGGCGTGCGAGGGGTCCAGGGCACCCAGGTCCTTGGCGATCTGCTGGGCAACCGCCGGCATGGTGGTGGGGTCGTACCAGAGGTGCGGGTTCTCGGTGCTGTCGGGCAGCCCCAGCAGGGTCTGGACGTCGATGAGCTTGCGCGAGGAGTTGGGAGATGACGACAGGATCGTATTGATCCAGCTGTCGTACCCCACCCCGTTCTGGACCACCAGCTGGGCGGCGCTCACCTCGCTGGCCACCTGCGCGCTCGCCTCGAAGGTGTGGGGGTCGGTGTTGGGGTTGCTCTCGATCGCGGAGACCGACACGTACGGCCCGCCGATCTGGGAGATGACGTTGGCGTACTCGTTCTCCGCGCCCACGGCGTTGATCTTGCCCGAGCTCGATCCCGAGCCGCAGGCGGCGGCCATTCCGGCGACGACGACGACGGCGGCGGCCAGGAGGGCTCCCCGGCGATCCAGGTCTCGCATCATGATCTCCGTGACGGTGGTGGTAGCCTATCCGTAATGGGTACAGTTACAGAGTTTATCCGACATGATTCCAGATAGCAACCCCTCCGCAGGATCGGCGGCGAGGAGCTCGGTTCCCGCCGACATCCGCTCGACCCGGCAGAAGCGCGCCCTCTCCGCCGTGCTCGCCCAGACCGACCGCTTCCGCAGCGCCCAGGAGCTGCACGCCGCGCTCCGCCAGAGTGGCGAGCGGGTCGGGCTCACCACCGTCTACCAGCAGCTCCGGGCACTGGCCGCGGCCGGGCAGATCGACTCGCTGAGGGCGGACAGCGGCGAGCTCCTCTACCGGCACTGCGACACCGACCAGCACCACCACCACCTGGTCTGCCGCGTCTGCGGCCGGACCGTGGAGGTCGAGGACACCGTGGTCCGGCGCTGGGCCGAGCAGGTGGCGAGCGACGCCGGCTTCGTCGAGGTGGCCCACCACCTCGAGTTCACCGGAACCTGCGCCGACTGCTCCGGGCGACGGTCCTGAGCCGCCGGCGCCGGAACTGCCCGGACCGACCCGGCCGCTGACGGGTCAGAAACTCCCCCGGCTCACCCCCGCCCCGCCGGCGAGGGTCAGCGCGGGATCGTACCGGTCGCTCAGCGGGCTGCGGCCACCTCGGCGGGAAGCTGGCTGTCGATCCACGCCTGGAGGGCGTCGCCGGACTCGAACGAGGTGATCAGGGCGTGGCGCGCTGCCGGGCCCGGGTTGTGGACCACGTGCCAGAGCCGCTCGGTGTCGATCACCATCTGCATCCCGGGGTGAAGCGGGATCCGGCTCTCCGTCGAGGGATCCTCCTTCTCCTCCCGGAGGATGAAGGTCGACCCCGCCGGCGCATCCAGCTCCAGCCAGGCGCGGACGACCCAGCCCTCACCGTCGGGATTGAGCCTGTTGTTGTCGTCGAGATGGAGCTGGCGGAGGGCGGTGGCCTCGTCGCTCGGGTTCAGCTCGATGACCCGCACCCGGCCGTAGCGGGCGCCGATGTGCTCCACGTAGCGGACCAGCGAGGGGGCGATCTCCTTGTTCTTGGTCCAGATCCCGTCCTTGTCGGGCTTGCCGTGGTCCCAGAAGCCGCGGCACTCCATCTCGCCCATCGCCGACGCCAGCGGCGCGAAGTTGGTGTCGCCCCCCGACTTCCAGTCGATGAACTCCAGGCTGCGGAACTCCTCGGGCGGCGGGGGCGGGCCCTGGTGGTCGCGCAGGACGATGAAGCCGGCGGGGTCGAGAATGGGGAGCTTGCGGTGGGCCATCGGGCGAACCTCTCTCTGGCTTGTGTGGGACACCAAGAGCTTAGCGGCCGCGCCCCGGCCCGGGGCGGGATCAATTGGGTACCGTGGGTGCGGATGAATGAGGCTCTCCAGTTCGCCCACGAGATGGCCGACCGGGCCGACGCGATCGCCATGAGCCGCTGGCGGAGCCTGGACCTCCGGGTCGAGCGCAAGCCCGACCTCACCGAGGTCACCGAGGCCGACCGCCAGATCGAGCAGCTGATCCGCGACGAGGTCGAGCGCCGCCGGCCGTCCGAGCGGGTCGTCGGCGAGGAGTACGGCGGCGACTTCGCCAACCTGGCCGGGGCGCGCTGGGTCGTGGACCCCATCGACGGTACCCGCAGCTTCATCCGCGGCTACGAGACCTGGGCCTGCCTGATCGCGCTCCAGCGCGACGGGGTCACGGTCTGCGCCGTCGCCTCGGTCCCGGCCCTGGGCCAGCGCTACGCGGCCGCGCGCGGCGAGGGGGCGACGGTGAACGGCGACCCGATCCACGTCTCGGCGGTGGACCGTGTCGACGCCGCCATGCTCGCCCACACCAGCGTGGCCGGCTTCGTCCGGGTGGGGATCGACGGCCGCCTGCGCGACCTGGCCGGGCGCTGCTGGGACAGTCGCAGCATGGGCAACTCGCTCTCCCATCTCCAGGTCGCCCGCGGCACGGCCGACATCGGCTGGTCGTCGCGGGCCAACCTCTGGGACTTCTGCGCCCTGGCGCTCATCGTCGAGGAGGCCGGGGGCCGGTTCACCGACCGCAGCGCGGACTCGCCGGTCGGCGGGGCCGGGATCTCCAGCAACGGGCTGCTGCACGAGCTGGCCCTGGAGGCGGCGGGGATCGCCTAGACGGCTGACCAGGTGGCGCGCCGAGGGAGGGGTCGCGGTGGTGCCTCGCTCCGGCCCGCGCGTCGGCGCGGCCTGAGTGCCGCGCCGCGCGCTCTGCTCGGCGGCGTTGCATCCGCCGCCTGCGCAGAGCCTGCGCTTGGCGCACACCGCCACCCCTCCCATCCACAACACACAGCCGGCGCGATCCCAGGGCGACCGGTTAGGAGCGTTCCCCGCCACCACTGTGTGCTCCCCTCCCAACGCCGGCGTCTCAGGCGGGCGCGGCGTGCAGGACAGTCACGCATTCACTAGACTCGCCGCGTGGGGGACGACGACGCGGAAGAGCCTCAGGGCATCCCTGAGAAGCCCGGTGTTGATCTGAGTCATCCCTGGTGGCGGCAGCGGTCGCGGTTGTTGGCCGCCGCCAGCACCACGGTCATCGTCTTCCTGGCAGCCGGGGCCATCGCCCTGCCCACGCTCTCTCGACTCGGCCGCCCGCCGGTCAGCTCCCCGGGCCCCGCCCGCGCGTCGCCGGTCCCCACAACTCACATGCTCACCCCACCCGCGACGCCTTACCCATCGCCTTCCGGTACACCCACTCCCAGCGCCTCGGCATCCGCTGCCGCGGCCAACCCGCCGGCTCCACCGTCGACCGGCAGCCTGAGCGCCAGCGGAAACTGCTCGGCTGAGGCGTTCAGCGGGCCCATCGGCATCACCTGTTCCGTGGCCTCCTCAACCGGGGCTTCGTCGGTGGAATGGGTCGTCGCGATCACCATGAGCTACCAGGGCTCGGACTCGTTCGACTTCTCGCAGGCGCCCGGTGTCTCTCTGGGCGTCACGACACGCTCGTCCTCCGGCGCCCTTCCGACCTCATCGACGGCGGCCACGTTCACAGCGCTCCCGGCCGAATGCACGCAGGTGACGGCTCCTGCCGGCGTCACGCTGGTGGCGTGGACCGCGCAGTGCGCGCTCCCCGCCCAGTCCGGCAGCTTCCAGTGGAGCGGTTCGTTCACGATCGTGGCACCGCTCTCCGCGGCGGTGTATCCCATCGTGTTCGTGGGTCGCTACTCCTACACCTCTCCCCCACCGTCGACGCCCACGCCCGACTGTCCTTCGGATTCGTCGTCTCCGAGTCCGGCGCCCAGCCCCTGCAGCTCGCCGAGCGTGCCGCCCGTCCCCACGCAGGCTCCGCTCCCCTCGGATGGTGAAGCCTATGCCGATGGCTCCCTGACCGTCTCCTGAGCTCCGGCCCAGCGCAGGACGAGCACTCCGACGCCGGCGGCCGTCGCGAAGCCCAGGAGCAACGAGGGAGCGGGCGCCCCGGACTCGATCGACAGCGCCGCCGTCACGGCAAGTCCCATCACCCCAATGCCGAGCAGATACGCACCCGCCAGCCGTGACGACCTGACCCGGCAGGAGGCAATGACGGCGACCACGAGCTCGGCGAGCGCCAGGGGCAGGCCTGCCGGGCTGAGCACGAAGACGAGCAGCCCGGTCAGGAGCCCGACGATCAGCCATGTTCGCGCGAGCTGGCTGGCCGCCGCCGATGTCACCATCCGCAGCTCACCTCAGGCAGCGGGCGCCAACAAGCGCAGGACGTCCGGCTGCTCCGGCGGCCCCTCCCCGCCCCGCCTCACAGCTCACTCCACCTCGACGTGGACCAGCCGGCGCACCTCGAGCTTGCCCTGTGACTGCAGCGCCCGGATCACCTTCTTGTCCTGCTTGCCCACCGAGGTCTTGGGGATCTCGGCGACGATCGCCCAGTTCTCGGGGAGCCAGAAGCGGGCGACCTTGCCGTCGAGGAACCTGCGCAGCTCCTCCGGCTCCACCGCCTGCCCGGGCCGGAACGCGACCACAGCGAGGGGGCGCTCCTGCCAGTGGTCGTCGCTGATGCCGATCACCGCGGCGTCGAGCACCGCCGGATGGGCCATCAGCTGGTTCTCCAGCTCGACCGAGCTGATCCATTCGCCCCCGGACTTGATGACGTCCTTGGTCCGGTCGGTGATCTGGACGTAGCCGAGCGGGTCGACGTTGCCGACGTCGCCGGTGCGCAACCAGCCGTCGTGGAAGCGCTCGGGAGCATCGACGCCGTAGTAGCTGCCGGTGATCCACGGGCCGCGCACCTCGATCTCGCCCACGGCAACGCCATCCCAGGGGAGCACCTCGCCGTCGCCGCCGGTGATGCGCAGCTCGACGCCCGCGACCGGCCGGCCGGTCTTGGACCGGTAGTGCCAGTACTGGGGGTCGTCCTCGCTCATGCCCGCGGGCGGGTAGGCGACCGTCCCCAGCGGGCTGGTCTCGGTCATCCCCCAGGCCTGGACCAGGGGGAACCAGCGCTGGTAGGCGCGCATCAGGCTGGTGGGAACCGCCGCGCCACCGCAGATCCCGAGGCGGACGAACCCCAGGTCGGCCTCCGCCGCCTGGGCGGCCATGAGCAGCCCCTGGAAGATCGTGGGGATGCCGGCCAGGAAGGTCGGTCGCTCCTGAAGAACGAAGGAGAGCAGCGGCTGGGGCTGGAGGAAACGCTCGGGGAAGAGCAGGTCCGATCCGATCGCCCAGGCGCTGTAGGGGATGCCCCAGGCCAGGACGTGGAACATGGGCACGATCGGCAGGTTGCGATCCCCGTCGGTGCAGCGGAAGTTGGCCGAGATGGCGTGCGAATGGAGCCAGATGGCGCGGTGGCTGTAGACGACCCCCTTAGGGTCGCCGGTCGTCCCGGTCGTGTAGCACATCGCGGCGGCCTGGTTCTCGTCCAGCTCGGGCCAGTCCTCGAGCGGTGCCGCGCCGGCGATCAGCTCCTCGTAGTCGAGGACGTCGCCCAGTCCCTCGGTGTCGCCGCGGCCCACGACCATCACCTTCTCCAGCGCCGTGAGCTGAGGCCGGATCGAGACCAGCAGGGGCAGGAGGCTGGCGTCGGCGATGATCACCCGGTCGCCGCCGTGGTTGATGACGAAGGTGAGCTGGGCCGGGGAGAGGCGCAGGTTGAGGGTGTGCAGCACCGCCCCCAGGCACGGCACGGCGAAATAGGCCTCGAGGTGCTGCTGGTGGTTCCAGCAGAGGGTGCCCACCCGGTCACCTGGTTGGATGCCGAGACCGCGCAGACCGGTGGCCAGCCGCGCCGCGCGCTCCGCGACCTCGGCGAAACCGGCGCGCCGGGAGGATTCGCCCTCGAAGGTGACGACCTGGCTTTCGGCAAAGAGCGTCCGGCCCCGCTCGAGGATGTCAGTGACGGTGAGCGGCGACGCCTGCATCGTGCTCTTCATGGGTTCAGCTCCTCCGCAGCAATCCCAGCCCCGGCAGGGGGGTCACGGCGCGTCCATATTGCACCCGCACACGATGGCCGTCGAGAGTGAGCTCAGGAGAGGAAGTCGAGCAGAACCGGGACGAGCACGCCGGGATGACTCCAGGGGGTGCCGTGGTCCTCCCCCTCCAGCGTCACGTGGCGCGCTCCGGGAATGGCGGCGGCGGCGGCGCGTGTCCCCGGCAGCATCCAGGGCATGCTGGCGGTGCCGGCGATGACGAGCGTGGGCACCCGGATCTGGGCGAGGCGCTCCGCCGGGATCACGTTGCCGGGCCCGGTGATCTCCACGTCATACGGCAGGGTGGGGGCGACCGCCACCAGCCCGGCCCACATCGGGGTGCCACGGGAGCCCTGGACCGCCTGCTCGGGCATGCCGATGGCCTCGGTCTGGAAGAGAGCGACGGCGTCGTCGCGGCGACCCTGGCCGACCAGGTCGCGGAGCCGCTCCGCGAGGTCGGCGCCGGGCCGGGTGAACCCGTCGGCGATGAAGGGCGGTTCGTACGCCACCACCCGGTCGACGGGAGCGCCCACACGGGCGGCTTCGAGCGCCAGGATGGCACCCGACGAGTGTCCGAAGACGCTCGCACGTCCTCCGAGCTCTCCGATGAGGGCGGTGAGGTCGTCGACCTCCCGTCCCACCGCGTAGGTGGGGGCGTCGCCGCTGTCGCCTCGCCCGCGCCGGTCGTAGACGACCACGTTGAAGTGCGGCGCCAGCACGTCCGCCAGCCCGGAGTGGGTGGCACGGTTGCTGAAGGCGCCGCCGACCAGAACGAGCGGTGGGCCCTGGCCCCGCCGTTCGAAGGCGATGGTGGTCCCGTCCGCCGAAGCGACGGTCTCGAAGGTGCTCATCTCGCCGTGTCCTCCCTGGTGTGGGACCACTCCTCCGCGGTCGTCGGCTCAGCCGGTCAGGACGCTCGGTTCCCGTCCCCCCGGGCGACGCCTCACCGCCCTCGACGACCACCAGGCGTCCTCATCTCCCCCGTGGCGGCGCGAGGACCGGCGGCCGGGGGGGGAGGCCTCGCGGGCGAGGCGCGAGCGCTCGGCCTCGAGGAGTATGTCGCCGCGGTGTTCATGTCCGATCAGCAGGTCGAGGCGTGGGCTCATCATGCTGGGGAGGCTATCCCGTAATGCGGACGATATCGGTCCTATATATCCTGGGCTTGGAGATCTCGTGGGCCCGGCCCCTCGCCCAACGGACGACCCCGGGCGTCTCCCCCGGCCCCCGAGACACCTGGTAGATTGGCGCCCCAATGGGGCACCGGCCAACGCTCATCTTCGTGCACGGCATGTACATGAACGGTCGGAGCTGGAGTCCCTGGGTCGAGCGCGGAGAGGCGGCGGGCTTCGACTGCATCGCCCCCTCCTGGCCGTACCACGAGGGTGAGCCGGCGCAGCTCCGCCTCCACATCGATCCGCAGCTCGGCTCGCTGACCTTCGGCGAGGTCGTGGACCACTTCCGGACCGTCATCGCCACCCTCGACGCCCCACCCCTGGTGGTCGGCCACTCGGTCGGCGGCCTGGTCGTGCAGCGGCTGATCAACGAGGGGCTGGCCCGGGCCGGCGTCTCCATCAGCTCGGCGCCCCCGCGGGGCATCCTCTCCTTCAGCCCCCACTTCGTCCGGGCCAACCTCCCCCACGTCAACCCCCTCGCCGGCAGCCGGCCGGTGATGATGACTCCGAAGCGCTTCCACTACACCTTCGGCAACGCCATGAGCCGCCAGGCGAGCGACCGGGCCTTCGACCTCTATGTCGTCCCGGAGAGCCGCAACGTCCCCCGCAGCACGCTCACCCGCAGCGCCCGGATCGACTTCCGGCGCGACCACGGGCCGCTGCTCTTCATCGCCGGGGAGAGCGACCACCTCTGCCCGGAGAGGATGGTGGCCCGCAACGCCATGGCATACCGGCGCTCGCCGACCCCGGCCCGGCTGCGGGCCTTCCCCGGCCGCTCCCACCTGATCTGCAACCAGGACGGCTGGGAGGAGGTTGCCGACGCCGCCTTCGCCTTCCTGCGCACCTCCACCGGCTAGGCGGAGTCCCCACTTCGGCGGACTTACCGCCCCGGGCGCATGGCGCCCCACCGCATGCGGCTGCTACGGTTTTCAGCGTGGTGCTCGAGCCCCCGACCCTCGCCGACGTCCTGGCCGCGCGCGCCAGGATCCGGGACCACCTGCCGCGCACACCGCTGCGCTCCTACCCGGCGCTTGACCGGCTGGTCGGGGCCGAGGTCTGGGTCAAGCACGAGAACCTCCTCCCCACCGGGGCCTTCAAGGTTCGGGGCGGTATCAACTTCGCCAGCCGGCTCGACCCCGAGGCCCGCCGGCGCGGCGTGATCACCGCCTCCACCGGCAACCACGGCCAGTCGGTCGCCTACGGGGCCCGGCTCTTCGGGGTCAGCGCCACCATCTGCGTCCCCGAGCACGCCAACCCCGTCAAGGTGGAGGCGATGCGCGACCTCGGCGCCGAGGTGATCTGCATCGGACCCACGTTCGACGAGGCGCGCCTGCACTGCGAGAGGCTGGCCGAGGAGCGCGGCCTGCGCTACGTCCACATCGGCGACGAGCCCGACCTGGTCGCGGGCGTGGCCACCTACACGTTGGAGATCCTCGAGGACCAGCCGGAGATCGACGTGATCCTGGTCCCGGTGGGCGGCGGGAGCGGTGCTGCGGGAGCGTGCCTCGTCTCGCACGCGGTGCGCCCGGCCATCGAGGTGATCGGGGTGCAGTCGGCCCAGTCGCCGGCGGCGCACGATTCGTGGAGCGCCGGGGAGATGGTGGCGCGGCCCAACACGACAGTTGCCGAAGGGGTCGCCACCGGCACCGCCTTCGCGCTGCCACAGCGGGTCCTGCGCGAGCTGCTCACCGACTTCGTCCTGATCGACGACGCCGACGCGCTCGCCGCCAACCGGCTGATGATCGAGAAGACGCGCACCCTGGTGGAGCCCGCCGGTGCTCTGCCCCTGGCCGCGGCCCTCCGCCCGGCCGTTGCGGAGAGGCTGCGAGGCCGGCGAGTGGTCCTGGTCTGCTCGGGGGCCAACATCAGCCCCGCCCAGCTGGCGGAGGTCGTCTCCGGCCCGACCCGCGAGGTCGCCCATGCCTGAGCCGGTCGTCGTCGCCTACGGCCGCTCGCCGATCGGCCGGGCGTTCAAGGGCTCGTTGATCGACTGGCGCCCCGACGACCTGGCCGCGCTGGTGGTCGAGAAGGTGCTCGACCGCGTCCCCGCGCTCGACCGGGGTGCCATCGACGACCTCATCTGCGGGTGCGGCCTGCCCGGAGGCGAGCAGGCTTTCAACCTCGGACGGATCGTCTCCATCCTCACCCGGCTCAACTGCCCCGGCACCACCGTGACCCGCTACTGCGCGTCGTCACTGCAGACCACCCGGATGGCGGCCCACGCCATCCGTGCCGGGGAGGGCGAGGCGTTCCTCTCGGTGGGCGTGGAGTGCACCACCCGGTATCAGAACGGCACCAGCGACATGCCGCAGTGCCAGAACCCCCGGTTGCAGCCCGGCAGCTCCGACCGCTACCCGGACATCTACATCCAGATGGGAGAGACCGCCGAGATCGTGGCGGAGAGCGAGCGGATCTCCCGGGAGGAGATGGACCGCTTCGGCCTGCGCTCCCAGGAGCGGGCGGTCGCCGCCCAGGACCAGGGCTTCTCGGCCCGCGAGATCATCCCCGTCCCCCTCGCCGGCGATGCCGTCATGACGGCCGACGACGGCCCCCGCCGCAACACCTCCATGGAGAGGCTCGCCGCACTCGAGCCCGCCTTCCGCGCCGGCGGCCGGGTAACCGCGGGCAACTCCTGCCCGCTCAACGACGGCGCGGCCGCGGTCGTCGTGATGAGCCAAAGCCGGGCGCGGGAGCTGGGCATCCCGGCGCTGGCGCGCATCGTCGCCACCGGCCTCTCCGCGCTGGAGCCCGAGCGGATGGGGCTCGGACCGATCGAGGCCGCGCGGCAGGCCCTGGCCCGGGCCGGTATGAGCATCGACGACGTGGACATCGTGGAGATCAACGAGGCCTTCGCGGCCCAGGTCATCCCCTGCGCGCGGGGGCTCGGCATCGACCCCTTCGACGACCGGCTCAACCCCCACGGCGGTGCCATCGCTCTGGGCCACCCCTTCGGCATGACCGGGGCGCGCATCCTCTGCACCCTGCTCAACGGCCTGGAGACGACCGGCGGTCAGATCGGCCTGGAGACCATGTGCGTGGGGGGCGGGATGGGGATGGCGATGGTCGTGGAGCGCCTCGTTTGACCTGACTCCGGGGCCCCGGAACGGACTCGCCGTGCGACGGTGATGATCGCCGGCGCAACTCGCAGTAACCCGCCTGTGGGGAACGGAAGTTAATCTAGAGCGAGGGCGCGCCCTGGAGGGCGGCGCGCCGCCAACGGCAGACGCCTCACCCGAATCGGACGTCAGGGGCAGAGACAGGATGGGCTCGGTGACTCGGCGGCACGCGTGGCTGGTCCTCCTGGGCACGGCCGCGGTCGCCGTCGCCGCCTGCAGCCCCTCGCTCACGGCGGCTCCCACCTCGACCGCCACCGCCACCCCGACCGCCAGCGCCGGCGGTCACCTGGTGGCCGCCGGGCCGCCATCGGTGACGATCACCCCATCCGACGGCTCCACGGGGGTCGGGCTCGACGCCGCGATCCAGGTGGTGGCCGTCAACGCCACCGTCGGGACGGTGACCGTCGAGGAGAACGGCAACGACCTCACCCTGGCCTGGACGGCCAGTGACGGAGGCTCGCAGCTCACCTACTCGGGCGGTCTCGATCTCGACGCCCGCTACACGGTCAGCGCCAGCGCGCTGAGCGCGAACGGTGGCGAGACCGTCGCCAACTCCAGCTTTCAGACCATCACCAGCGCCAAGCGCCTGCTGACCACGGTGCTCAACCTCAGCGGCGGCGAGACCGTCGGGATCGGGATGCCGATCGAGCTGGAGTTCAACACCCCCATCCCGGCCGCGGACCAGGCCGGGATCATCGCCCACATCGGGGTGATCAGCTCCCCGCCACAGCCCGGCGGCTGGTACTGGTTCGACAACGAGGACGTCCACTACCGCCCCGAGGACTACTGGCAACCCGGGACCCAGGTCACCGTCGACGCCGACCTCGACGGCGTCGACGCCGGCAACGGCTACTGGGGGCTGGGCGACTGGAGCACGAGCTTCACGATCGGACCCGCGCACGTCACCGTGGTCGACACCGTGGCCCGCACCATGACCGTCTACGACGGCGTCCCGGGCGAGAATCCGCAACTGCTCGACAGCTGGTCGACCAACACCGGCAAGACCGGCTTCGAGACGATCGGCGGGACCCTGGTCGTCCTCTACCACAGCCCGGTGGTCTTCATGCAGTCCTGTCCCACCTTCGAGACCGCAGCCGCCTGCGTCCCGGGGGGCTCCGAGTATTACGCCGAGAACGTCTACGACGACACCGCCGTCTCCAGCGACGGCTACTTCATCCACGCCGCCCCCTGGGTCTGCGGCGACGACGCGCCGGTCTGTGATCTGTGGCCGTACGGCGACGTCAACAGCTCCCACGGCTGCATCAACCTCAGCACCGACAACGCGGTCACCTACTACAACTGGAGCCAGGTGGGCGACGTGGTGCAGGTGGTCGGCAGCACCCTGGAGGCCTCGTACACGGACGGCGAGGGCGACTGGCAGACGCCGTGGAGCCAGTTCGCCCAGGGCGGTCAGGATGTCCCCTCGGCCTCGGTCGCGCCGGCCGCGGCGCCCCCCACCAACGTGGCCGAGCCCTCCGCCTCCTCGGTCGCCGGGCCGTAGCGGGGAGCGGGACCGGTCAGCCGGGAGGGGCCTCGCGCGCGGCCCGCTCCAGACGCTCGCGGTACGCCTTCCACCAGGCGGCGTCACCCGGGGCCATGCTGCGCCGGTCGGAGCGGAGCCCGACCTCTCCGTCGATCAGCTCCCGGACGATGTCGGCGTGCCCGGCATGGCGGTTGGTCTCCGCGGTCATGTACACCAGCACCTCGTGCAGGGTCACGGCGCGCCGCTCCGGCGGCCACCAGCGCACCTGACCGACGGCGTCCAGCGCCAGGCTCTCGATGGTGGCGTCGGCGTGCGCCTGGGCGCGCCGGTACAGACCGACGATCTGCTCACGGGTCTCCTCCGCCGTGGCCCACATGTCGGCGTTCGTCTCCGCCCCCTCCTCGAACCAGGGCAGCCGCTCCTCCGACGGCCGGCCGAAGGTGTCGCCGAAGTAGCCGATCTCCATGCTGGCCAGATGCTTGACCAGCCCGAGAAGGTTGGTGCCCGTCGGCACCATGGGGCGGCGCACCTCGTACTCGGAGAGGCCGTCGAGCTTCCAGAGCACGGTCTCACGGGCCCGGCGGAGCTGGCGCCGCAGCTCCGCCTTCGGATCCCACCCGCTCATGCCCGGGAGTCTCGCACGGCTCGCCTCCGCGGCAGCGCGGTCACCCGGGGCGGCGCCGTCACCCCCCGCCGGCGCGGTGGAGGTCGCGGAGCAGGGAGATCTCGGCACCGTGATGGAGGACCTCCTGATTGACCCACCAGACGACGTCGATGAACGGCTCGTCGGCGTCGCTGCCGTGGGGATACGTGCAGCGCCCCACCTGGTCGAGGGCGGCATCGTCAGCGCTGACCAGAGCCTCCCGCCACGCCTCGGCGGCGACGTCGAAAGCCTCCAGCGCCGCGGTGACGTCGCCGCTGAAGTGGTAGGCGTCCCGGGTCAGGGTGTGGCTGCCGACGGTGTGGTCGGCGCGCACGGCGAGCAGGGCGCTGAGATGGCCGAGCCGCCAGGCGATGGTGGTGAAGGGCGGCGGGGAGACGCCAGGGGCGAAGTCCAGCCCCCATTCGCCGGAGCCGAACAGCTCGGTGGCGTGCGGGCCCGGGCCCTCGCTGCGCCGGCGCACCGACCAGCAGGCGGGCACCGGCTCCCACAGGTGCTCCTCGTCCGTCATCCGCGTCACCTCGAGCCGCGTCCCGGTGCCGCTGTCGAACCCGGGACCGGCCATGCGGTCGTGGAGGCGGGTGCGGGCGAGGTCGTACTGCGCGAGCAGCGGAACCAGCCGCGGGGGTGTCGCCATGGTCAGGCCCTCTGCAGCGCCCGCCGGATCAGGCTTCGTTCGTCGGCGTCGGCGGCGCGGAACAACCATAGCGCGGCCAGGTAGAGGACACCCGCGAGCAGCGTGACGACGATGGTCGCGACCCGCCCCTCGGGATGGACGAGGAGCAGGAAGCCGCCCATGAGGAGCGCGGCGGGCACGATCCGCCAGCTGAGGCGGAGAACCGGGATGCCGACGCCCAGGCGGCGCAGCACGATCAGGCCGATGACGACCAGGCCCACCTCGGTGGCGGCGGTGTTGGCGCTGGTCACCAGGTAGCCGCTGCCCGGATGGATCTGCTCGAACACGGGGATCAGCACCGCGTTGAGGACGCCGTTGATGAGCATGCCGACGCCGACGATCCAGGCGTAGGTGCGCTGGCGATCCATCGCCAGCAGGGCGGTGGCGTTGGCGTTGTCCACGAACATGAAGACGATGGTCACGCCGAGCAGCCGCAGCGATGGCGCCGCCTGCGGATAGAGGCTGAAGAGGGACGTGTACTGGTCGGCCAGCACGATCACCCCGATGGAGGCGGGCAGGCCGAGCGCGAGCAGTGCCTTGAAGAACTTGCGGACCCCGTCGGCGAGCCGCGCGGGCGCCTCGCGGTGGTAGATGGAGAGGAGCGGGAAGGCCACGGTGCGGAGCGCGAAGGGGATCACGAGCAGCGCCTGAAAGGGTTTGTAGGCGGCCTGGTACCACCCCACCTCGCAGTAGCTGAGGGTGGTGAGGGTGGGGCAGGAGGTCGGGGTGGCGGGGCCGAAGTGCTGGAGGATGGGCACGTCGATCTGCCAGTAGACGGTGGTGAAGACGTAGCTCACCGCGAGCGGCGCGGTCATCACCATCCAGGGGCGGATCAGGCCCATCTCGAAGCGCCAGTGCGGCTTCCAGGCGCCGGTCAGGAGCAGCGCCACCGCGAAGTAGGCGGCGGCGGCCAGGTAGCTGAACGTGTAGCACCAGATGAAGTAGCCGGTGCCGAAGTCCCGGAGCGCCCCCAGCACGACCAGGCCCAGCAGGAGGAGGGCCTCGGGGACGATCTCCACGACCACGAACTTGACCCGCTGCAGGGCGTAGAAGGAGTTGCGCAGCAGCAGCTGCAGGCCGGAGCCGACCATGAGCGCGGCGGACGCCACCACCAGCGAGTGCAGCCCGACCAGCCAGAGCGCGCCGGTGAGCACCAGGATCGCCAGCGCCAGGAGCGGGATCCGGAGCGACAGCATGTTGTCGAGGTAGCGACCCACCAGCTGGGGGTGACGGGCGCCCTCGCGCAGGAACAGCGTGCTGAGGCCCAGGTCGGCGACCACCGACACGATCGCCCCGTAGGTGATCGCCGTCTGCATCTGGCCGAAGTCACCGGCGCCCAGTGAGTGGAGGATCACGATCACCGAGCCCAGGGCGAGCAGCCGCGAGGCGAGCTGGGCGACCAGCATCATCAGCGAGTTGCGCACCCCGCGCAGCCCGCTCCCCGGACGGAGCGCCGTGGGCTCGCTCGCGGCGGGTTCGGCCACGGCGCGCACGGCCGCTGCGGGGGCGCTCACCGCGACCTCCGGCGCGGACGCGGCCCCCTGGGGCTGGGCCTTCCGCGGGCGCCGCGGGGTGGGCACCGCCGCGGTGGGCTCGCTCGCGGCAACGTCCGGTGCGGACGCGGCCCCCTTCGCCGGGGTCTTCCGCGGGCGCCGGGGCGGGGTCCGCTTCACCTTGTCCATCGGGCGGCCATTGTCGCCGGTGGAACGCGCCCCGGCGCCCAAAGGGTTCACCGCGACAAGGGTGGATCGGGGCCGCAGCCTCCGGTCAGGCGCTCCCGGTGAGGGGCAGGGGCGCCTCCGCCCGGCGGCGGGATTGACGCCGGAGCAACCTCTCACGCCGCCGGCGCCACTCCACCTCGGGGTCGCTCCGGCTGCCGACCACCGCCAGACGGCGCCGCCACCCCGCCCAGCCATCGAGAACGCACTGCGCCCGGGCACAGACGTCGAGGGCTCCGCTCACGTCACCCGACCGCTCCAGCGCAATGGCCAGGCCCCGGGCGGCGGCGAGGTCCTCCGGGTGACGCCGGCAGAGCTCGCGCAGGACGGCGGTCTGCGACCCCGGCCTGCCCCGCCTCAGGCAGCGGGCCAGGCGGTGTCCGGCGGGCCGGGACCACGGAGAGGACGGGTCTCCGAAGGCGGAGACCAGCTGTTGCTCGGCGGCGTCGGCGAAGCCCACGGCCTCGAGGTGGACGCCAAGGCGGTAGCGGTCGGCGGGGTGCACCGGCTCGACCAGCCTGCCGCCCGCGTGCGCGGCCAGCCGTGCCGCCAGAACGGCGGTGGCGCAGAGATCGAGCTGGTTGTGCCGTATCACCCCCTCCAGCACGCTCGGAGCGGCTCCGTCCAGCCAGGCCCGGAAGCGCGCCGGCGCCTCCGCACCGGGCACGTCGTCGCCGCGCTCCAGCCCGAGCAGGGAGAGCTCCGCCTGCCGGAGCGTGCAGGCACCGAGGCGCTCGCGGAAGAGCCGGCGCACCGGCCCCAGCAGGTCGCAGTGGATCGCCGGCGAGACCGCGTCGGCGGGACGCCGGTTGATGATGCAGCGGGCTCTCAGCACCGGTACGTCGAAGCCCCGCCCGTTGTAGGTCAGCAGCACCCGGCTGCGGCCGACCCGGGCGGCGACGGCGTCCAGCATCGCCCCCTCGCCGTCCAGGTCGGCGAGCAGGTACTGATCGACCTCCAGCGACGCTCCCCGCGGTGCTCCCAGACCGACCAGGAACGGCACCACCCCGCTGCCGCGCAGGCCGAGCGTCTCGATGTCGAGGACCAGGGCGTCGGCATCGCCGAACGGGCCCGCCGGAGCCCCCGCGGGCAGCCGGTAGAGGAGGCGGACCAGGTCCGGGGGAGCCGCCGGCCCGGGGGCGCCGGCGCGCTCCAGGAAGGGGCCGAGGTCGATGCTCACCCGCCGCACCAGCACCTCCCCCTCCGGGCTGAAGCCGAGGGCCGCCGCGCGCTTGGCCGGGGTCTCGCCGGCCCCGGGTCGTGGCTCCGAGCGCCACGGTAGCGGCCGGGAGAGATCGGCCAGACCGCCCATGGCGGCAAGCCGTGCCCGCAGCGCGCTGACCGCGCTCGGGGCAGCGCCCGAGCCGGCGGTGGGCAGGGTCGGCGCCAGGCTCATCTCCTCAGCCCGTCTCCGACGCCAGGCGCAGCATCCGGAGTGCCGCCGCCCGGCCGTCCACTCCCGAGGGCGGCGGACCGACACAGGACGGGCAGCCGGCGCTGCAGGCACACCCCGCGGCGAGGGCGATCGCCGCACCCACCAGCTCCGCGAAACGGTCGAAGCAGGCCTCCGCGAACCCCACCCCGCCGGGGGTGGCGTCGAAGAGGTAGACGGCGGGCCAGCCGGCACCCCCCTCGACCGGGAGCGCGGCTTCAGGGGTGGGACGCCAGCCCGGGGCGAACTCCTGGGGCTCGCCGGGAGCCGGCGGGCCGAGCGCCTCGGGAGCCGGGTACGGCCCCTCCGGGCCGGCCTGGGTGCGCAGCTCCACGTGGGTGCCGAGGTCACGGGGATCGCACATGCAGAGCAGGCAGGCGGCGGCGTGGAGAGCGCGCGACGCACCCCGGAGCCCCGCCTCCTGCTCCGCCGTGGAGAGGATGGTGAGCTCGGCGGGTGGGAATCCGGCCCACACCGCGGTGGTGTGGAGGTCCTGCTCGGGCAGATGGATCGGCCCCCAGCCGACGTTCTCGTGAGTGAGGAACCGGACCTTCTTGTAGACGGTGGCGAGCCGGCTCACCCGCACCTCGCCATGGCTCCGCAGCACCCTCTCCCCCACGGGACCGGCGAAGCGCTCCAGCACGCGCACCGTCTGGCGGGTCTCGGCGAGCGTGTAGTGGTCTACCGCCACCGGATGCACATAGGCGCGCTTCTCCTCCCAGTCCAGGCGCTCCACGTGGTACTGCCGCCCCTCGTGCAGGTAGATGGCGTCGTCGTGGACCAGCACCGGCGCCGAGAACTGGTCGACCTCGCCGATCACCCGGCCGTGGCTCCCGGGGCGACCCCCGCCGCTCCCCGCCCACGGGCCCTGGGGTCCCTGGCCGGGGCCATCCGGGTCGCTCGAAGTGTCGATGATCACCACGTTGCCGGCGGCGGCGCGCCGCAGCGAGATGGCCTCCGCCGGGAAGGCGTCGGCGCTCCAGTGGAAGCGGCCGGCACTGCGGTGGACCAGCCCGTCCTCGGCGAAGCACTCGAGCAGCGAGCCGGTCAGAGCGGGCGGGGCGCTCCCGAAGGGCTCGCCGTCGGCGAGGGCCAGCTCGAACGTGGCCGCCTGCAGGTGCGACCCCAGCACCAGCAGGTTGTCGGGATCGACCAGACCGCGCTCCGCCGGCGTCTCGAGCAGGTAATCGGGGTGGCGGAGGAGGAACTGGTCGAGCGGGGCGTCGGAGGCGATGAACACCCCCAGCGACGGCTGATCCCGGCGTCCCGCGCGCCCGAGCTGCTGCCAGGTGCTGGCCAGCGTCCCCGGGTAGCCGACCAGGACCGAGGCGTCGAGGCCGCCGATGTCGACGCCCAGCTCCAGGGCGTTGGTGGCGATCACCGCCCGGACGCTGCCGCCGCGGAGCCCCGCCTCGATCGCCCGGCGCTCCAGGGGAAGGTAGCCGCCCCGGTAGCCGCGGATCGCCGGCGCATCCCCCGGCCGGCCGCCCTGCAACCGGCGGAGGTAGCTGAGCAGCACCTCGACCGAGCTGCGGCTGCGGCAGAAGCCGATCACCTGCAGGTCACGGCGGAGCAGCTCCGCGATCAGCCGCCGAGCCTCCAGCACCGCCGACCGGCGCACCCCCAGGGTGGCGTCGCTGAGCGGCGGCGCCCAGAACCAGAGATGACGCTCGGCGCGGGGTGCGCCGTTGCGATCGATGACCTGCACCGGGCGTCCGAGCAGCCGCTCGGCCAGCTCGCCGGGGTTGCCGATGGTGGCCGAGCAGCAGATCACGGTGGGATTGCTGCCGTAGAAGCGGCAGAGCCGGAGCAGCCGGCGGAGCACGTTGGCGAGGTGGGAACCGAAGAGCCCCCGGTAGGCGTGCAGCTCGTCGATGACCACGTAGCGCAGCGAGCGGAGCAGGCCGGCCCACCCCGTGTGATGGGGAAGGATGCCGCTGTGGAGCATGTCCGGATTGGTCACCACGATGTGGCCGCCCTCCCGGATGGCCCGGCGCAGCCCCGCCGGGGTGTCACCGTCGAAGGTGGCGGCGCGCAGCCGGTCCCGGCGCTCCGGACCGAGGCGCTCCACCACGTCGCGGAGGCCGGCGAGCTGATCCTGGGCCAGGGCCTTGGTCGGGAAGAGCCAGAGCGAGCGGCTGTCGGGATCGCGCAGCCACGACTCCAGGACCGGGACCACGAAGCCGAGGCTCTTGCCACTCGCGGTGGGGGTGACCAGGGTCACGTCGCGACCGTCCAGTGCCGCCTCGATGGCCTCGGCCTGGTGGGAGTAGGCCCGGTCCAGCCCTCGCGCCCGGAGCGCGGCGACCAGCTCAGGGTGGAGCCGCTCCGGCCACGGCCGGAGCTCGGCCTCCTGGGCCGGGAGGGTCACCGCGTGGGCGATGCGCCGTTCCGCCCACGGCTCGCGGCGCAGCTCGGCGATGCGGTCGCCCACCGAGGCGGCGACGGCGGTGCTCACGGTCCCGGAGCTTAGCGAACAACCGTTCGGAAAGCAACCGGCTCGGGTCAGGTCCCGCCCGCAGGGTGCTGAAGCGCCCTCCTAGGTCTCTCCGCCCTTGAGGATGCGGGCCACCGCCTTGCGGAGCTCGCTGATCGATCCCTTGGTGACCACCTCGACGGGCTGGAGCTGGCGCGCCTCGGCGACCCCCGGGTCGGTGGAGACGTATGCGGTGAAGAGGATCACGGGGATGCGGACCAGCGACGGCTCCGCGCGCAGGGATCGGATCAGGCCGAGGCCGTTGACCCGGGGCATGCGGAGGTCGGTGACCACCAGCGAGGGAGGGTGGACGCGCGCCTGATCCAGGGCCGCGGCGCCGTCGGGCGCCGTCTCCACCTCGTAGCCGGCGCCGCTGAGCGCCAGCCGGAGCAGCTCGCGGATGTCGGCCTCGTCCTCCGCGACCAGGATGCGGTGCGTCAGCGGCCCTCCCTGCCTCAACCCGCGACCGTCGCCACGCCGACACCCACCAGCCTGCCGATCCCGAAGGTGATCGCGGCGGCGACGGCCGTGATCAGCAGCTGGCGCACGGCGGCGCGGGCGATCGACCGCTCCGAGAAGTAGCCCAGTGCGGCCCCGATCGCAAGGGCCGCCACCGCGCCCAGCACCACGGACACCAGGACGCTCCCCCACCCTCCCGCGAAGAACCAGGGGATGAGCGGGATCACCGCGCCCACCGCGAAGCTGAAGAAGGAGGACACCCCCGCCCGGAGCGGCGAGCCGGTGCGGTTGGGGTCGACGCCCAGCTCCTCACGGCTGTGCACCTGGAGGGCCACCTCCGGGTCGCGCATCAGGGCCTCGACGAACTGCTCCGCGGTCTCCTGGGGCACGCCGCGACCGGTGTAGACGGCCACCAGCTCGCGCCGCTCGTACTCGGGATTGCGGCGCAGCTCCTCGCGCTCCACGGCCAGCTCGCGGCGGATCAGCTCCGTCTGGGCGGTCATCGAGATGTACTCGCCCGCGGCCATGGAGATGGCTCCGGCCACCAGCCCCGCGACCCCGGCGAGGCGGACGAGCCCCGACGTGGTGCTGGCCCCGGCCACCCCGAGGATCAGGGAGACGTTGGTGAGCAGACCGTCGCTGACCCCGAAGACCGCCGCCCGGATCGCGCCGCCCTGGATGTTGCGGTGGTGCTCGGGGCGGGGATCGGACGGCTCCTCGTGCCCTCGTCCAGGGTCTCGCTCGGCGGTGGTGGCCATGCCGGGATCACGCTCCGTGGACTGCGGCGGGCGACACCCGGACTGTACACGCAGACGGCTCGCACGCCTCGGCGCCCTCCCGCCTGTCCCAGACTCCCAGCCATGGACCACTCCGTGGCCGCCGGTCACCTCTTCGCCCTCACCATCACGGTGGTCGCGGTCGCCGTCCTGGTGCCCCTGGTGCGCTGGCGCCCGGGGCGCTGGGTCACCCCGGCGTCGTGGCTGCTCGCCCTACTCCTGGTCGCCAACGAGTTCGGTTTCCAGCTGGTGCAGTGGCGGGGCTGGTCCAACGACCCGTGGGTCGCCCACACCTGGACGGTCGGCTTCAGCCTCCCCCTCTACCTCTGCGACGTCGCCGCCTTCGTCGCAGCCGCCGCGCTCCTGACGCGCCGCCCACTGCTGGCCGAGCTCACCTGGTTCTGGGGGGTGGCCGGTGCCCTGCAGGGGCTGGTGACGCCCGACCACCCCATCTACTTCCCCTCCTATGACTGGGTCGAGTTCTACGGCGACCACATCGGCGTCATCCTGGCCGCCCTCTGGCTGGTGGTCGGGCTCCGCCTCCACCCCCGACCCGGGGCGGCGCTGCGGGTGATCGCGATCACGGTCCTCTTCTTCGTCGCGGTGGGGGTCGTCGACCTCCTGACCGGCGGCGACTACGACTACCTGCACACCCAACACCCGCCGGGCCTGCTCGCCCTGCTCGGACCGTGGCCGTGGTACCTGCTCGGGGCCACCGCGGTGGCGCTGCTCTCGATCCTCGTGCTCGACCTCCCCTTCTGGCCGGAGCGGCGCCGGGGGCGCCGGGCGGCCGGCGCTGCCGCCGGCGGCGCCTCCGACTCGCGATCCACGGGTGCGGCCGGCTCCGCAGCCCGCCGCTGAACATGGCACCATCGCTCCGCCATGGACGCCAGCCCCCCGCCACGCCGGCCGCTGGGTGCCGATCTGCTGGCCGGCACCCCCGAGGCGGTGGAATACTGCCGCGCCCTCGCCCCGGAGGTCTTCCCCGACGGGATTCCGGCTCCGGAGCTGGCGGCGCGCGTCGCCGGCGCCATCTGGAGCCACCTCCGCGACCATCCCGATGACCAGCCGGTGGTCTGGGACCCCGAGGACGCGGATGCTCAGCGCATCAGCGCCGCCTTCCAGCGCGAGGGGCTGGCCGCCGCCTTCGCGGAGGTGGCGGGCGGTCGCCGGCGAGCCACCCCGCCCGTGCTCCGCGTCTCCTCGTACCGCGAGCAGCTGCTCCCCTGACGGCCCCGCGAGGGCGGGTCAGGCGCCGACGTAGGCCGCGAGGTGCTCGCCGGTGAGGGTGGAGCGGGCGGCGACGAGGTCGGCAGGCGTGCCCTCGAAGACGACCCGGCCGCCGTCGTGGCCGGCTCCGGGACCGAGGTCGATGATCCAGTCGGCGTGCGCCATCACCGCCTGATGGTGCGAGATGACGATTACCGACCGGCCGGAGTCGACGAGCCGGTCGAGCAGGCCGAGCAGCTGCTCGACGTCGGCCAGGTGCAGGCCTGTGGTGGGCTCGTCGAGAGCGTAGACGCGACCCTGGTCGGCCATGCGGGTGGCCAGCTTGAGCCGCTGCCGCTCTCCACCGGAGAGCGTGGTGAGCGGCTGTCCGAGGCTGAGGTACCCCAGCCCGACGTCGGCGAGCCGCTCCAGGATGGCGTGCGCAGCCGGCGTGCGTCCCTCGCCGGAGCCGAAGAACTCCAGGGCCTCGGTCACCGGCATCGCCAGCACCTCGCTGATGTCGCGGCCCGCGAAATGGTGCTCCAGCACCGATGCCTGGAACCGCTTCCCCTCGCACTCCTCACAGGTGGTGGCCACGCCCGCCATCATCGCCAGGTCGGTGTAGATGACGCCGATGCCGCTGCAGGCGGAGCATGCGCCCTCGGAGTTGGCGCTGAACAGCGCCGGCTTGACGCCGCTGGCCTTCGCGAACGCGCTGCGGATCGGGTCGAGCAGCCCGGTGTAGGTCGCCGGGTTGCTCCGCCGCGAGCCACCGATCGGGATCTGGTCGACCGAGACCACCCCATCCCGGCCCGCCACCGAACCGTGGATCAGCGAGCTCTTGCCCGAGCCGGCCACCCCGGTGACGACCACCAGCGCGCCCAGCGGGATGTCGACGTCGACGTTCCGCAGGTTGTGGGCGCTGGCACCGCGCACCTCCAGCACCCCCGACGGCGTCCGCAGCGACGCCTTGAGAGAGGCCCGGTCGTCCAGGTGCCTCCCGGTGATCGTGTCGCTGGCCCGCAGCCCGTCGACGCTGCCCTCGAAGACGACCTCGCCGCCGGCGGGGCCGGCTCCGGGACCGAGGTCGACGACGTGGTCGGCGATCGCGATCGTCTCCGGCTTGTGCTCCACGACCAGCACCGTGTTGCCCCTGTCCCGCAGGCGCAGGAGCAGCTTGTTCATCCGCTGGATGTCATGGGGGTGAAGGCCCATGGTGGGCTCGTCGAAGACGTAGGTGACATCGGTGAGCGAGGAGCCGAGGTGGATCATCTTGACGCGCTGCGCCTCGCCGCCCGAGAGCGTCCCCGACGGCCGGTCGAGGGAGAGGTAGCCCAGGCCGATGTCCACGAACGCCTCGAGGGACTGCTCCAGCTTGGCCAGCAGCGGGGCCACCGACGGCTCCTCCAGGCCGCGCACCCATCCGACCAGGTCGCTGATCTGCATCGCGCAGGCGTCGCCGATGTTCATCCCTCCGATCCTCGACGAGCGCGCCGCCTCGCTGAGCCGGGTGCCGCCGCACTCCGGGCAGGTGGAGAAGGTCACCGCCCGCTCGACGAAGGCGCGGACGTGGGGCTGCATCGATTCGACGTCCCGGGAGAGGATCGACTTCTGGATCCTCGGGATCAGGCCCTCGTAGGTCAGGTTGATGCCGTCGACCTTGATCCGGGTCGCCTCCTTGTGGAGGAGGTCGTGGAGCTCGGTCTTGGTGTACTTGCGGATCGGCTTGTCGGGGTCGAGGAAGCCGCAGCCGAGGAAGATGCGCCCGTACCAGCCGTCGATGCTGTAGCCCGGGATGAGGAGCGCGCCCTCCCGGAGCGACTTGGCGTCGTCGTAGAGCTGGGAGAGGTCGAAGTCGGTGACCGAGCCCCGGCCCTCGCAGCGCGGACACATGCCGCCCAGGCGGCTGAAGGTCTTGGTCACGGGCCGGCTGCCCCGCCGCTCCACGGTGATCGCGCCGCTCGCCCGGACCGAGGGGGTGTTGAAGGAGAAGGCGCTGGGCGATCCGATGTGCGGCTGCCCGAGCCGGCTGAAGAGGATGCGCAGCAGTGCGTTGGCATCCGTGGCGGTGCCGACCGTGGAACGGGCATCCGCGCCCATCCGCTGCTGGTCGACGACGATCGCCGTCGTCAGCCCCTCGAGCACATCGACCTCAGGCCGGGCCAGCGACGGCATGAACCCCTGCACGAAGGCGCTGTAGGTCTCGTTGATCAGCCGCTGCGACTCGGCGGCGATCGTGTCGAACACGAGCGAGCTCTTGCCCGACCCGGAGACGCCGGTGAACACGGTCAGCCGGCGCTTGGGGATCTCGACGCTGACGTCCTTGAGGTTGTTCTCGCGCGCGCCGTGCACGCGGATCACGTCGTGGCCGCGGTCGGCCTGGCCCTCAACAGCGCCGGCGGGCCCGCCGCTCAACGGTCCTGAACCAGCCCCAGCACGTTGCCGTCGGGGTCGGTGACGGTTGCCACCAGGCGGCCGCCGCCGACGTCGTGGGCGGCCTCCTTGACGGTGGCCCCGGCGGCGGTCACCTCGGCGAGCTTGGCCTCGATGTCCGGCACCGCCCAGAACGCAACCGGCGAGGTCATGGCCTGCGGTCCACCGCCGGGGACCAGCCCGACGTGCTGTCCGGCGGCCTCGTAGCCGACGTAGTAGGGCGCGTCGGCGGAGGGCGGCGCACCGAGGAGGGCGGTGTACACCGGCTTGGCCCTCTCCAGGTCGGAGACGGGATGCAGCACGATCTTGATCCCCTGGGTGGAAGACTCGGTCATGGTCACTCTCCCGATGTCGTGGTGGGACGGTCCATGACGGTCACTCTAATCGCGGCCCGTGACCGGCGCTTCTCGATACCTGATCGGTTTCGGCGCGCCCACCGCGAGGGGCTCCCACCCCGCCCCTGGAGGTCCTCGCCTGCAGCGCGGCCCAGCGCCGCCGGCGCGAGGCCTCCCCGTCGATCGGACCTGGCCTCCCGCTCCCTACCCCGAGGCCCGGTCCCGCTCCATGGCCGCGATCACCGCGTCGGCGACCTGGGAGGTGCCCACCGCGGTGGGGTCGTCACGCTGCGGCTTCATGTCATAGGTGACCGATTCTCCCGCGGCGATGACCGCGGCCAGGCCGCGTTCCAGACGGGCGGCGGCCTCGGTCTCATCGAGATGGCGGAGCATGAGGACGCCGCTGAACATCATCGCCATGGGGTTGGCGACGTTCTTTCCCGCATAGCGGGGCGCCGAGCCGTGGGTGGCCTCGAAGACCGCGATCTCGTCACCCATGTTGGCCCCCGGGGCCAGGCCCAGCCCGCCCACCAGACCGGCACAGAGGTCGCTCAGGATGTCGCCGTACAGGTTGGGCATGACCATCAGGTCATACAGCTCCGGCTTCTGGACCAGCTGCATGCACATGTTGTCGACGATCCGGTCCTCGAACTCGAGGTCGGGGAACTCCTCCGCCACCTCCCGGGCGGTGTGGAGCCACAGACCGTCCGTGTACTTCATGATGTTGGCCTTGTGGACGGCTGTCACCTTGTGCCGCCCGTTGGCCCGGGCCCAGTTGAAGGCGAAGCGGAAGACGCGGCGGGTGCCGAAGACCGAGATCGGCTTGATGCTGATGCCGGAGTCGGGCCGGATGGCGCGGCCACCCAGCCTCTCGATCGACTCGATCAGCTCCAGGGTCTCGGGCTTCCCCTCCTCGAACTCGATGCCCGCATAGAGATCCTCGGTGTTCTCGCGGACGATCACCAGGTCGATGTCCTGGTAGCGGCTGCGCACCCCCGGGTACGACCGGCAGGGGCGGACCAGGGCGTAGAGGTCGAGCTCGCGGCGCAGGGCGACGTTGACACTGCGCATGCCCATCCCCACCGGGGTGGTCAGCGGGCCCTTGATCGCCACCTTGTTCTTGCGGATGGACTCCAGGACGTGGGGGGGCAGGGGATCGCCGTACTTCTCGACCACGTCGAGGCCGGCGTCCTGGACCTCCCACTCGATCTCCGCGCCGGAGGCGTCGATGACCCGGCGGGCGGCCGCGCTGACCTCGTAGCCGATCCCGTCGCCGGGGATGAGGGTGACCGTGTGCCGAGCCATGCTCTCCTCCTGATCTGTGGCGCCGAGTGTGGCACGTCGCCGCGGGGGGACGATCGGCGGTGACCGCGGGCCTGGGCGCCTGGTACGGGGAGATGGGGCGGCACGCGCTGCCCTGGCGCCAGACCCGCGACCCCTGGGCCGTGCTGGTCAGCGAGGTCATGCTCCAGCAGACACCGGTCGTCCGGGTGCTCCCCCGCTGGGAGCGGTTCCTCGCCCGCTGGCCCACGCCGCCGAGCTGCGCGGCCGCGGGCCTCGACGAGGTGCTGCGCGAATGGGACGGGCTCGGCTATCCCCGCCGGGCCGCCGGGCTCTGGCGGACCGCGCAGCTGGTGTCGTCCGGAGGATGGCCCCAGGACGAGGCGGGGCTGTGCACCCTTCCCGGGGTCGGCCCCTACACGGCCCGGGCCCTGCTCTGCCTCGCCTTCGACCGCCCCGGGGCACCCGCCCGCGACGTGAACCTGAGCCGGGTCGCGGCCCGCTGCTTCCTCGGCACCGAGTCCGCGCCGGGCGGGCGGCTCGACGCGGCGCTCGTCGCCCACCGGCCCCCGGAGATGCCGTGGCGCGACTACACCCTGGCCCTGTTCGACGTCGGCGCCCTGCTCTGCCGGAGGCGCAGCGCCGCCTGCGACCTCTGCCCGCTCGCCGACGGGTGCGCCTCACGCCAGCGGCTGAGCGAGGGGGTGACCGCGGCCGGCCGCAGGCAGGCGCCCTATCCGGGCAGCATGCGCCAGCTCCGGGGCGCGATCCTGCGCGCCATGCTGGCCAGCCCCGGGCAGAGCCTGGCCGAGCTGGAGCGCGCCGTCGCCGCCGTCCCCGCTGCGGCGCGCCCGGGGGCGGTGGTCGAGGCGCTGGCCGGTCTGCGCCAGGACGGGCTGCTGCGCTGAGGCCGGCGGGCCGCGCCCTCGCCGTGGCGAGACGCGGCGCCGCCGGAGGACGGCCGGACCGGCTCAGTCCTTGGTCAGCCCGACGATGTTCCCGGCCGGGTCGGCGAAGCGGGCGATGACGGTCACCGGGCCGACCTTGACCGGCTGGGTCACCGTCCTCCCCCCTCGCGCGGAGATGCTGTCGAGGGTCGCCTGGATGTCGTCCACACGGAGGTAGAAGGTGACCGGGAGGAAGCCTCCGGTCCTGCGGCCGATCCCGGCGGTGACGGCGCCCTCGCCCTCCTCGATCTGGACCATGGCGTACTCCATGTTCTCGGGGTCGTCGGTGGCGACCGGACCCACCTTCCACCCGAACACGGACGCATAGAAGTCGCGAAGCGGAGCGGGGTCCTCGCCGAGGACCTCGACGTGGCTGACGGTGGCGCTCATGGCGGTCTCCTGATGGATGGGGTGATTCCGACGCCCTGAGGCTACCGCGGCATATATGGCATCCTCTGTCATATATGAGAGGCGGTTTCATGGGGTGGTCGCAACGGCCTCAGCGAAGCGCTGAGATGGTGTCAT
>CAZDTK010000008.1:0-97663 GCA_964508345.1 uncultured Actinomycetes bacterium
GCGCTACGAGATCAACCTGATGCGCTGCATCTTCTGCGGCTACTGCGCCGAGGCCTGTCCCACCGAGGCGATCACGCTCGGACCCCGCTTCGACCTCGCCGACTACCGGCGGGAGCACACCGTGGTCACCAAGGCCGAGCTGCTCGAGGCGTGGCCCCACTTCGAGCAGGGGAGGGGGCCGACCGCGGCGCGCGGCGCCGGCAGCGACCAGCGCGGCCGCGAGCTCCCCGAACAGGGGGTGAGCCCCCGGGTGGCCTGGGACGCCGCCCAGGCGGCGAGGGGCGACGCGCCCGCCAGTCCCGGGGCCCACGGCATCGCCCCCCACCCGCCCAGCATCGCCGAGCCTCCGGCCCGCGGCGGGGCCGAGAACCCGCCGGCAGCGCCGGAGGCATCCGGGCAGACCGCGGCACCGACGAGGCGGCGCCCGTGAACGCGCTGATGGCGGTGCTCCTGATCCTCACCGCGATCAGCGGCCTGGGGGTCGTCTTCTCGCGCCAGGCGATCTACTCGGCGCTCTCCCTGGTGCTCACCGTCGGCCTTCTGGCGGTGGTCTTCCTGGTCCTCAACGCCCAGTTCCTCTTCGTGGTCCAGCTCATCGTCTACGCCGGGGCGGTGGTGGTGCTCTTCATCTTCATCATCGCCCTGCTCGACCCCGCCGCCGAGGAACGGCCGCGGCTCACCGATCCGCGCCTGCTGCTCGGGGTCCTGGCCATCGCCGGGATCTGCACGGCCGTCTACATCGCGGCCAGCGACGGGATCACCTACGACACCGCCTGCACCACCCAGTCCGCGAGCTGCATGCACGCCTACGCGGTGGGCGGCGCCGCCGACTGGACCGACTTCACGGAAAGACCGGCGGCCGACCCCTACAACACCTTCGGCTTCCCCGAGAACGCGGTCAACCGGGCGGGCAACGTCCAGACCGTCGCCAACCAGCTCTTCCACACCTACGTGCTGCCCTTCGAGATCACCTCGCTGCTGCTCCTGGTGGCGGCGATCGGTGCCGTCTACCTGACCCGGCGGACGCACACTGGCGTGCGCCGGCTGCCGCCGGCGGGGGAGATGGTGATGGACGGTCCGGGGGAGGACGACTGATGCTCTCCCAGGCCATGTTCCCATGGATCCTGCTCACCGCCGCCTATCTCTTCTCGCTGGGCGCGCTGGGAGTGCTGATCCGGCGCAACCCGCTGGTCGTCTTCATGTCCATCGAGCTGATGCTCAACGCGGTCAACCTCGCCCTGGTCGGCTACTCCAGCTTCCTGAGCAGCGAGGAGGGCCAGGTCTTCGCCTTCATGGTCATCGTGGTCGCCGCCGCCGAGGTGGTGGTCGGCCTCGGCCTGCTGACCCGCGTCTTCAGCATCGGCAGGGAGCTGGACGTGGACGACCTCGACGAGCTGAAGCGATGAGGCCTGCCCACCGATGAGCACCTCCACCGCCGCCCTGCTCGCCGGCCTGGTCCTGCTCCTCCCGCTGCTCGGCAGCGCGCTCTGCGGCCTGCTCGGCCCCGTCCTCGGCCGCCGCTTCGTCAACCTGGCCGGCACCCTCTCCATCGCCGGCGCCTTCGCGGTGACGCTGGTCATCTTCGCCGAGATCCTGGGCGCTGCCAGCGGCCACCAGTCGGTGACCGTCACCTTCTGGAACTGGCTGAACCTCGGCAGCGGCAGCAACCTCAACGTCGACGTCAGCGTCACCCTCGACCAGCTCTCGGTGCTGATGCTGCTGGTGATCACCGGGGTCGGCCTGCTGATCCACGTCTACTCGGTCGGCTACATGGAGCACGACGAGGGGGTGGCGCGGTTCTTCAGCTACATGAACTTCTTCATCTTCTCGATGGTGCTGCTGGTGCTGGCCGCCAACCTCATCATCCTGATCATCGGCTGGGCGGCGGTGGCTCTCTCCAGCTACCTGCTGATCGGGTTCTGGTACGAGCGGACCAGCGCGGTGGTGGCCGCCCGCAAGGCGATGATCACCCAGATCATCGGCGACGTGGCCCTGGTGATCGCCGCCTTCCTGCTCTTCCTCAACGTGAGGACGGTGCCCCCGACCTGCCCGCCCAACTTGGTATGTGCCCTGCCCGGAGTCTTCCCCCAGCATCTCTACACGCTGAGCATCCCCCAGATCCTCACCCACGCGAGCTCGCTGGGCGCGGGGAGCCCGCTGATCACCCTGATCTGCATCCTCCTCGCCGTCGGGGCCTTCGCCAAGTCGGCCCAATTCCCCCTCCACACCTGGCTCCCCGACGCCATGGAGGGCCCCACCCCGGTGTCGGCGCTGATCCACGCCGCCACCATGGTGACCGCGGGGGTCTACCTGATCGCCCGCTTCCACGCCCTCTTCGACATCGCCCCGATCGCCGCCGGGATGGTCGCCTGCGTGGGCATGGGCACGGCGATCATGGCCGGCTTCATCGCGCTCACCCAGCAGGACATCAAGCGGGTGATCGCCTACTCGACCATGTCGCAGATCGGGCTGATGATCTTCGCGGTGGGCATCGGCGCCTACGCCGCCGGGATGTACCAGTTCCTGCTCCACGCCTTCTTCAAGGCGCTCCTCTTCCTCGCCGCCGGCAACGTCATCCACGCCGTCCACGACGAGCAGGACATCCGCGAGATGGGTGGCCTCCAATCCCGAATGCGGGTCACGGCCATCAGCTTCCTGGTCGGCTCCCTGGCCCTGGCCGGCTTCCTCTTTGCCGGGATGTTCTCCAAGGAGGACCTGCTCGGCTTCGGCCTGCTCAACGGACCGGGGACGCCCGCCCTCTACATCGTCGGCATCGTTGTCAACGTCCTCACCGGCCTGTACGCGTTCCGCCTCTACGGCAAGACCTTCACCGGCGAGCCGCGCTCGGAGGCGGCCCGTCACGCCCATGAGGCGCCCTCCGTGATGCTCTGGCCGGTGGTGATCCTGGCGGGCCTCTCCGCGGTCGCCGGCTGGATCCTGCAATGGCCGGTCGCCTTCGGGCCCCACCTCATCAACACCTTCCTCAGCCCCGTCTTCACCAGCTCCGGCAGCGGGCCGATCGCGAAGGCGCCGGGCCTCGACCTGGGCCTGGTCGGCTTCGGCATCGGGGTGGGCTGCAGCCTGGTGGGCATCGGGTTCGGGGTGTTCATCTGGTGGCGCCGTGCCCTCAACCCGGCGCCCTTCTTCGCGCTCCCGGGCGTGCGCCTGATCCCCCAGCTCTCGCGCCACAAGCTGTACTTCGACGAGATCTACGACTGGACCCTGGTGCGGCCCACCCGCGCCCTCGCCAAGGGCGTGCGCAAGGTGGGCGACCCGGTGATGGACAGCTGGATCAAGGGGGTGAGCGGCGTCGCCTCCGACTTCAGCGCCGTCTTCCGCACCCTGCAGAGCGGGCTGATCCGCGACTACGCCTCCTACATGGTCTTCTTCGCGGTGGCGTTCACGGTGGCGGTGATGATCGCCGCGGGGTTGGTCAAATGAGCGGCCTCCCCTGGCTCACCGCCATCATCATGCTGCCGGTGGGCGGGGCGATCGTGCTGCAGGCCGTCCCCTCGCGGGCGGCCGACGTCATCAAGGGCGTGACGGTGGCGGTCGCGGCCGTCGAGGCGGTGCTGGTCGGGATGATCGTCTACGGCGTCGCCACCACAGCGGCGACCGGCGGCGGCCCGCTGCCCATGCACGACGTCGAGCTGGCCAGCTGGATCCCCGTCATCGGCGCCTCCTACCACGTCGGCGTCGACGGCGTCTCGGCCTGGATCCTCGCCCTCAACGCGGGCCTCTTCCTGGTCGGTGCCCTGGTGGTGTCCCGCCAGTCGACGGAGCGGATGAAGCTCTTCTGCGGGCTGCTGCTGCTCGCCGAGGCGGCGACCACCGGGGTCCTGGTCAGCCTCGACCTGCTCCTCTTCTACCTCTTCTGGGAGGGGATGCTCATCCCCCTCTACTTCCTGCTCGCCTTCTACGGCAACGAGAACCGGGGCCGGGCGACCCTCAAGTTCGTCATCTACACGGTGGCGGGCAGCCTGCTGATGCTGGTCGCGATCATCTACCTGCACTTCCAGGCGCTGGCCGCCGGCCACAACACCTTCGACCTCGAGGTGCTGCTCACGCTCCCCCAGCCCGTCCAGAGCGGGGTGCCGCTGCCCTTCACCAGCGTGCCCACGCTCACCCCGGCGATGTTCGCGTTCCTCGCCTTCGGGCTCGCCTTCGCCATCAAGATGCCGATCGTCCCCTTCCACACCTGGCTCCCCGATCTCTACGAGTCGGCGCCGGCCCCGGTGCTGGTGTTCTTCGCCGGGGTGGTGGGCAAGATGGGCGCCTACGGCTTCATCCGCTTCGGGATCACCCTCTTCGGCGGACCCGTGCACCAGCTCCAGCCCCTGCTGGTGGCGCTCGCCATCCTCAGCATCCTCTACGGCGCCCTGCAGGCGCTGAGCCAGACCGACCTCAAGCGGATCGTCGCCTACGCCAGCATCTCCCACCTCGGCTTCATCGCGCTCGGCATCTTCAGCCTCGACCAGAACGGGATCAACGGCGCGCTGATCCAGATCGTCAACCACGGCATCATCATCGCCGGGCTCTTCCTGGTGGTCGCGATGGTCGAGGCGAGGACCGGCACCCGCGACATCCGCGAGCTGGGCGGGCTCCAGAAGCGGATGCCCTGGCTCTACCTCTTCTTCCTGGTCATCACCCTGGGGGCGCTGGGGCTGCCCGGGACCAATGGCTTCGTCGGCGAGGTCACCATCATGCTGGGAGCCTTCCAGTACTTCTGGCCGCTGGCGGTGCTCGCCGGGGTGGGGGTGCTGCTCGCCGGCTGGTACATGCTGCGCATGCACCAGGGGATGATGCACGACGTCCTCCGGCCGGCCGCCGAGAAGGTGAGCGACCTGCGCCTGCGCGAGGGGCTGGTGCTGGCGCCGATCGCCGCCCTGATCGTCTTCCTCGGGGTCTATCCCCACCCGGTGGGCGCGGTCACCTCACAGGCGGTGCCCGCCTACGTCACCCTCGCCGACGCCCACGCCGGCACCACCGTGGCTGCGGTCGTCACCCAGCCGCTCACGGTGGTGAGCCCATGACCCCGCTCGGCGCCCTGCCGCTCTCCACCGCCACGCCCGGCCTCTCCGACCTGGCCGGCGTCCTCCCCGAGCTGATCGTCGCCGGCGGCTTCCTGCTGCTCATGCTCCTCGACCTGGTGGTGCCGCCGTCGCGGCGCACCTGGCTGGCGGCGGTCAGCGGCCTGGTCCTGCTCGGCGCCCTGGGCGCCAGCGTGTACGGCTGGTACGACGCCGGCGCCGCCGGCCGCACCGTCTTCTTCGGCGCGGTCGCCTACGACCGGCTCTCCATCTTCGCCGACTGCGTGATCCTGGTCACCTCGCTGCTCACCGTGGTGATCAGCCCCGGCTACCTGATCCGCCGCCACCTCCACCACGGTGAGTACTACTCGCTGGTGATGGCGGCGACGGCGGGGATGATGCTGCTGGCCGGCGCCACCAGCCTGATGGTCATCTTCCTGGCCGTCGAGCTGCTCTCCATCTCGCTCTACATCCTCAGCGGATTCTCCCGCCAGGAGGAGCGCTCCCAGGAGGCGGCGGTCAAGTACCTGCTGCTCGGCTCCTTCGCCTCCGCGTTCCTCCTCTTCGGGATGGCGCTGGTGTACGGCGAGACCGGGCACACCCAGCTCGCCCAGATCGCCCTGGCCATGGACCGCTCCCTGCCGCTCGACCCGCTCCTGGTGGGCGGCATCATCCTGATCTTCGTAGGGCTCGCCTTCAAGGTGAGCGCGGCGCCCTTCCACGCCTGGACCCCCGACGTCTACCAGGGGTCGCCCACCTCGGTGACCACCTTCATGAGCGTGGCCACCAAGGTGGCCGCCTTCATCGTCCTGATCCGCCTCTTCGACGACACCTTCGCCTCCTACTACGCGCGCTGGAGCCCGGTGGTGATCGGCGTCGCCATCCTCTCCATGGTCATCGGCAACCTGGCCGCGCTGACCCAGACCAGCATCAAGCGGATGCTCGCCTACTCGGGCATCGCGCAGGCCGGCTACATCCTGATCGGGGTGGCCGTGGGGGTGAGCACGGTGCTGGGCGTGGAGGGCGCCCTCTACTACCTGGCCGCCTACGCGCTCACCAACCTGGGTGCCTTCGCTGTGGTCACGGTGATGAGCGGCCGCGGGGAGGACCTGGACAGCTACGACCAGCTCCGCGGGCTCTGGCACCGCCGCCCCTACGTGGCCGCGGCGATGGCCTTCTTCCTGCTCTCCCTGGCCGGCTTCCCGTTCACAGCCGGCTTCGTCGGCAAGTTCCTGGTCTTCGCCGCCGCCATCCAGGGCCACAACGTGGCCCTGGCGATGTGGGGGATCGGCACCAGCGCGGTCTCGGTCTACTACTACCTGCGGGTGAGCCTGATCATGTTCCAGCGCCCGGCGGCGGAGGAGCGCGAGTACGAGTGGCCGCGCACCGGCTGGGCGGGGAGCTCGGTGCTGGCGGTGAGCGCCGCGGGCACCCTGGTGCTCGGTGTCTTCGTGGTCCTGGTGCTCACCGTCGCCACCATGGCCCACGCGGGGACCCTGCCCGGCACGTGACCGGCGCGAGGCCCGCCGGTGCGACCCGGGGGGAGCGCGGCCGGTGAGCGGCCGCGCTGGGCCGGCGGTCCCGGAGAAGCCGGGGCAGTTGCCCCTTATCGTCACCCGCCGCGAGACCCAGCCTGAGCCCGCATGACGGCTGCAGCGCGGGGTGGGGCCGAGAGGCCGAAGCCGGGCCGGCGGGTCGTGGCGATCCTGCTGATCGTGGCGTCGCTGGTGCTCGGATATGAGGGACTCCTCGCCGCGGAGGACACAGCTGCCAGTTCCAGAGGCTGAACCAGTACAGGAAGGGCTGCCATCGCTGGATCGAGCGTGCAGCCGCAGACCAAGCGCGATGGCTCGCGGTCCGGACGATGGATCTGCCGCCAGCCATCAATTCGCCACGTTTGCGAGAGCAGGGATGCCTTGTTCGACGGGACGGGAAGCCGATCCCGAACGCGAGGCCCAGCGGGACCCCGGCGACGAGGAGGAGCAGGCCGAGGCTGGCCCCCGGCAGCCGGCCGAGGCCGGCGAGGCGGAGCAGAGGCAGAGAGGGGCCGCTCATGGTCCAGTCCTCTTCCGGCTCGGCGGTGGCCGTGCCAGTGACTGGGCCCCCGGACGGGGCCCTTTATCCATCTCGCGGTAACAAGAAGGCCTCCTTGCGGCATCTATGTTGGTGTGGGGTTGAATATTCCCGTCGTGCGTGCACCCGACAGCGCCGAGGCATACCAGACCGACTTCGAACATCTCGTCCAACGTGAGGCAGAGCGCCTTTATCGGGTTGCCCTCGCGATCGTCGACGACCCAGGAGAGGCCGAGGACGCCATGCAAGATACCGTCGTCACCGCGTGGCGTCACCGAGCGTCGCTGCGAGGCTTCGCTAACCCTACCGCTTGGCTGACGCGAGTTTGCATCAATAACGCCATACGACGGCGCAGAGGTCTCGTCCGACGCTCCCATTGGCTGAGTGGAAGCTTCTCGGGTGCGGGCCGCCCTGAGCCTCACGACCTATGCGGGGAGCTACTCGACTTCCGGCGGGCATACCAAACCCTGTCGCCGAAGCAGCGGGCGTTGGTTGCCCTTCACATCGGGGACGGATACAGCTTGTCGGAGTGCGCTCAAATTCTCGGGTGCCGCATCGGCACCGCCCAGAGCCATCTCGCACGCGCGAGGGCGAAGCTAAGGAGGGTGATGACGGATGGCTAAACCCATCGTGTCAGATGACGAGCTGGATAACCTGACCCGTGCCTACTTGCGCCATCGAAATGCCCAGTCGCCCCTGGCCAGAGACTTTGCAGAACATGCCGTGGTGGTGGCATACTCGCGTCCCGCGGGCAAGCCCCCGGCCGCCGCCCTTCTGGCCGTAGCAACCTTCCTTGTGGCAGGGATCATCACCGCCGGAGCCATCGTCGCGGCACACCAAATCGCGAGCACCACTCCAGAGAACTGCCCAGGTGTGTTACGAGAGGAACCGCACCAGAGTCAGGTTGAGATCCTTCGAACGGCTGTCGACCTCAAACTCCCATCGATCGACTGCACGGTCACGGAGTCGCCAGTGGTCGCGGCGCTAGCGCACGACGTCCGAAGTCTGCCGGCCGCCCCATCGGGTGCATTCAGCTGCGCTCTCCACCTCCAGGCGGTGTACACACTGACGTTCTCCTCGAGTAACGCCCCGACCTGGGAGGCCTATATCCCCGTGGGAGGGTGCGGCCGAGTGAGTGTCAGCGACGGCCCGACGCGCGTTGCCGCCTCCGCGGCGCTGTGGTCGGATCTCGAATCGGCCCTCGCCTTGCCACTCGATGAGGTGATGCCGTGGCCCTGCAATGCCGGGATGCCTCCTGGATACACCACCTGTTATCCATCGGCGACGCCATCATCGTGAGCCAGCAAGGCACCCGGGTAATGGCAGCATTCTCTTCCCTCACTGGCGATTGGAGGGAGCCGCGGCCCAAACGAGACGCGGCTCCCTCTGACTTACTCTTGGATGCGGCTAGACGCCTACCAACAGCTCGATTGATGATCGTTGAACGTACTGCCGCCACCCCCTAACGGGTTGTCAGCCCACGCCAGGGTGTCGCCTGTGGAGGGGTTCACCATCGTATCGTTCGTGTTGGGGAAGCTGCCAATGGCGCCATTGTGGCCTGTAAACGTCGTGGCAGAGCTACCTTGCCAGCTGAGAGTCTCGAAATTGGAAAGGTAGGTGGTCCCGATGCATTGGCCATGTAGGTAGTTGATGCACGGCGCCTCGCCGATCCAGTCGGCTGAAGACAGATCAGCGCCAGCGTCAGGCGAGAGGTAGGTGTCGCCCAGGCCGGTGCAGTAGTTGTAGAAAGAGTACTCGAACTCGGAGCCGGACGAAATCCACGAGGTGCTGACCCAGAAGTCGCATCCGGGCGTCCCGCTCAGACCCTCGATCCACGTAGGCCCATACAAACCGGGATCGGTCTCGAACCATGCGTTGTAGTCGCTCCCGAGCGGATCAAACCCGGCCTGGTACCCCATCGCCGTACCGTCTTGGCCGAAGTTGGCCGAGTTGATACCTCCCAGACCCACCCAGAAAGCTGCGGCGTTTGTGGAACAGCGCGAGCTGTACTGCGCAGGCTGGATGTAGACTCCGGAAACCTGGTCATACTCGCTGCCCTGGTACTCCGTGTCGTAGTACCCGGACCAATTGTTGCTCTGCCCAGTGCTCGTGTTCCGGACGCCCGGCGTCTGGATGAGCTGCGCCGGTGGGGAGGGCGTGCTCTTCCAACCCGCCAGCATCGCTGCCCATTGACTGTGCTGCTCGGCGGCGGAGGTCGGAGGTTCTGGAGGTATTCCGTACTCCGCTCGTTGAGCAGCGGTCGCCGTCTCCGGCTGGAAGCCCGCTGGAGGCTGTATGTTGATGACTGGTCCAGAGGCCGTGTCGTACGTGTACTCGGCGCCACCACCGGGCAGCGCCGTTACGGATGTCAGCGGGTAGCCGATCAGACCATCCGCCGTGAGCGTTGCGTTGGAGACCGTCGAGGGGTCAATGACGGCATGACTGGCCGTGGTCGCGGTGTCGTTTCCAGGACACGGCACGGTAGCCTGAGCAGAGGTGGCCTTAGCGAAGGTAGTCACCAAGGTGCCGGGCAGAGCGAGGAGTAAGGCGACGCCTCCTCCGAACACCAACAGGCGGCGTTTCATCGCAGTCCCTCTCCGGGCCCATGACGACTCGCTCCCACCCGGCGCGGAGCGAGCTCGGCCGGCGCATTGAGCGGCCGGCGATCAGCAACGGTAGACCAGCGCAGTTGGCGGGGTCATCCATCTGAGAAGGAGGATTGGGCTCGTCTCAAGGCTGGGCGGCGTTCTCCTGATGACGAGTGTCATGGGGGAGAACGTGGCGCAACTCCCATCGGGAGCGCATGCCTAGCTTCGCAAGCACCGTGCTCGTGTGGCTTCTGGCGGTACTGAGGTTGATGCCGAGCGCGGTTGCGATCCGCCGATCGCTTTTCTCCGCGGCGAGCAGGCGGGCGACCTGCTTCTGGCGCTTCGTTAGATCTACCCAGCCTCGGGGAAGCGGCACGGGTGCCGCGGATGGGACTTCCACCTCGACCCTGTGCGCATCCACCTGGAGAACGAGACGATGCAGGGCACTCTCGAGGTCCGCGGCCATCAGCTGCGCCGCAGCGAGTTCCCGCCGTACGTTGTCACGCGTCAGTACGTCTGAAGAAGCGCCGCTGCCCGACTGAGGGAGGCCGCAATTCCCCGACGTCGGGGACGCGTTGCCCGGGACGGCCCGCGTTCCACGCAGTTCCGCCTGCTGTTCATGGGTGTCGGCCTCAGGCAGCGAAGAGACGGGCGCGGGTAGGCCGGTCCGGTGCTCGGTGCCCCTCCGCGTCCTTCCCATGGTGCCCCCAAGTCCAGCCCCATGGTCAATTGGCTTCCCTGATCCCAGCGCCAAGGAATTTTACGGACAACGGCCCGAGCCTCATAGACGCAGATGTACTCAGGTCCTCGCCGGGAAGCCATCGGCTCCAAGTACATTTGCACTAAAGCAAAGTCATGTATTCGCTCAGGCCGAATAGGGCGGTGCCGCCGAACGACCCTGGGCCCCGACGCCTATGGTCGTGGGACCCCAGCCGTCCCCGACCGGCACCCCTCTTGCATGAAGGTGGAACCTTCGCCACCCTCCCCTGGGACCTCCCACGTAGGCTCTGCCTGGATGGATCCCCCGCCCAGCTCCCCCTGCGAGGACTCCAGCTGCTGGTGATCCTTGTCGCCATCATCGTCTCCGCGTTCATCGGCGGACACGCGCCTCCCCTGCTGTGGATCGGGTGCGCGGTGGGCGGCCCCGCGTTCTCGGTAGCCGGCTGGCAGGCGTGGCGCAGGGGGTGGAAGCTGATCCGCCGCTGATCCGGAGGTGCTCGGGGCGGGCCGGCCGGAGGCGGCGGCCGTCCCTCGGGTGGACGGCTCAGACGCGCTCCGCGGTCACCCTGGCCGGGGCGGCCTCAGCCGTGTCCGCGGCGGTCGCCAGCGGCAGCTCCACCCAGAAGGTGCTGCCCTTGCCCACCCTGCTGTCCACCCCGATGCTGCCGCCCATCGCCTCGGTGAGCGACTTGGCGAGGGCCAGCCCCAGGCCCGTCCCCTCCACCCCTGACGCGGCCGCCGAGAGGCGCTCGAAGGGGGCGAAGAGCCGCTCCATCTCCTCCTCCGTGAGCCCCGGGCCGGTGTCCGTCACCGCCAGCCGGCAGTGGCCGTCGCTGCTCGCCGCGCTGACCTCGACCCGGCCGCCGCGCCGGTTGTACTTGATCGCGTTCGTGACAAAGTTGAGCAGAACTTGGGTGAGCCGCTGGGGGTCGGCGCCCACCTTGAGGGAGGCCGGGATCCGGGGGACGCGGAGGGTGACGTGGGCGTCGCCGGCCATCGGCCGGGCCAGCTCGAAGACCTCGGCGACCACCTTGCCGACGCCGACCGTCTCCAGGGCCAGGGTGAGCCGTCCCTCGTCGAGCCGGGAGATGTCGAGGATGTCGTTGACCAGGGCGAGCAGGTGGTCGCCGGCCCGCAGGATGGTCCGGATGTGGCGCTCCTGCTGCGCGTCCACGGGCTCGTTGAGGAGCAGCTCCGCGAAGCCGATCATGGCGGTGAGCGGGGTGCGCAGCTCGTGGCTCACCTGGGAGAGCAGCTCGCTCTTGGCCTGGCTGGCCGCCTCCGCGAGGTCGCGCGCCTTGCGGAGCTCGGCCTCGGTCTCCGCGGAGAGCTCGGCCACCCGTACCCGGTCGAGGGCGATCGAGAGTGCCGCCGCGTATCCGGTCAGCCAGTCGGCCTCCTCGGAATCGAAGGCGGGGGAGAGCGCGCCCGAGAGCACGATCAGCACGCCCGTCCCGGCGGTGACCGGAAGGGGGTGGACGATGGCGGTGCGCGAGCCCCGGCGGAGCCGGACCAGGTGGGTGGCGGAGGGGAGGCGGACCAGGTCGAGCGCCTGGCGCGCCTCGGGCACGGACATGCCGTGGAAGGCGAGCAGCTCACCGTCCGCGTCGGCGATCAGACCGGCGTCGCCGCCCACCATCCGGATCGCCCAGTCCAGGCCGCGGCCGGCCAGGGTCTGCCGGTCGGGGCTGAAGAGGAGCAGGTCGCGGGTGGCGCCCCGGAGGCGGTCCTCCACCGGCCGCCGCCAGAAGCGGCGCAGCCAGCGCGGAGGCGCGAAGCCCGCGTACAGCGGTGGCACGCAGAGCAGGGCGCAGGCCTGGAGGGCGATTCCCAGGCGGTCGCTGCCGATCGTGAAGGCGACCACGGTGAGCGCGACGACGGCCATGATCGCGCCGTATCCGATCGCCAGCGAGCGCATCCGGGCCCGCTGCACGGCGGGGAGGGTGGCGGCGATCCTGGCCAGGCGGTACGCCGGCTCCGCCACCGCCAGGCACCAGACCACCAGCAGGGCGTCGAGGGCCGCGGTCTGGAGCGTGCTCGGCGTCACCCCCGGGCGGGCCGCCAGCGGCAGGTCCACGATGAAGCTGAGGGCGGTCGCTCCGACCAGCCCCGCTCCGGCCAGCAGGCGCACCCAGAGCGGAAGCCGGAGCACCGAGTCCCGGAAGAGCAGGAGGGCCGCCGCCGAGAGCATGAAGAGGACCAGGAGGATCGCGGCGAGGCGCTCGGGGTGGCCGATGACCGGCTCCAGGGAGGAGCCCAGCGCCACCAGGCCCAGGCAGCCGAGCGCGATCGCCAGGTAGCCGCGACGGCGCTCCCGCCCCCGCCACCAGTCGCGCAGGGCGAGCAGCCCGATGAGCAGGAAGGCGGCGGCGTCGACGAGCTGCAGGACCTGCAGGGCGATGGCGGCAGCACTCACGGCTGCAATCGTGCCAATTCCTGGGTCAGGGGGCCAGTGGGGTGTGCTCTGGCGCGGCGATCCACGTCCCGCCTCCGGCGAGGGCCGCTCCCAACGGCAGCTCCCCCCGGCCGTCCCCGAGGACGACAGCGGCCACCCCGCCCTCCAGCGCGAGGCGGGCGGCGAGCAGCTTGACCCGCGCCCGTCCCCGCGCCAGGGGGAGGTGCGCCTCGATCTGCTCCGGGCGCAGCCGGGGGATGAGGGTCGACGGGTCGTCGGGATCGCGGAGCAGGCCCGGCTGGTTCATGAGGATCACCAGGCGCTCCGCGCCCACCGCGACGGCCACCTCGGCCGCCAGCCGGTCGCCGTCGACGTTGATCGCCTCGCCCTCGTCGGAGATCGCCGGAGGCGTGAGCACGGGGAGCCGTCCGGCGCCGAGGAGGAGGAGCAGCAGGGAGGGGTCGACCGTGTCGATGCTGCCGGCGTGGTTGTCGTGGAGCAGGCGCCGGCGGTCCCCCTCCGCGATCCGCAGATCCGGCCGGCGGCGACCGCTGGCGATGCCGCCGTCCATGGCGGAGAGGCCGACCGCGTCCGCCCCCCGGGCGCGCAGCGCCTCCACCAGCCGCTTGTTGACCAGTCCGCAATACGCCATCAGGAAGTGGTCCATGGTCTGGGCGTCGGTGTAGCGGGTGACCTCGCCGCGGACCGAGGTGACCATCCGCGGCGGGTGCCCGAGCGCGGTCGAGAGCCGGTCGAGCTGGAGGTGGGCGCCGTGGACGACGAGAAGAGGGGAGGAGAAGCCGGCCAGCTCGTCGAGGAGCGGGCCTGCCTCGGCGACCTCGAGGCTGCCGCCCACCTTGACGACGGTGGTCACAGCGGGTAGAGGCGACTCTGCTCCAGACCCGCCGTCTCCGGGCAGCCGAGCCGGAGGTTGGCGGCCTGGAGCGCCTGGCCGGCGGCGCCCTTGACCAGGTTGTCGATGGCGGCGGTGACCACCAGCCGGCGCGATCCCGGGTCGCGGCTGAAGCCAAGGTCGCAGAGGTTGGTCCCCACCACCAGTCGCGGGTCGGGATGGCGGTGCAGCCCCTGCGCCTGCTTGACGACCCGCAGGAAGGGCTCCTCCCGGGTGGCGGCGCGCATCACCCGCCAGATCTCGCGCTCCTCGAGAGGCTCGCGGAGCCAGACGTGGGCGGTGACCAGGATCCCCCGGACCGCCTCGACCGAGGTGACGCTGAGGGCCACCTCGCCCACCTCGCCGAGCGCCCGCAGCTCCTGGAGCACCTCGGCGGTGTGACGGTGGCCGGTGGGCGCGAAGCTGTGCATGGCGCCGCTGCGGTGCGGGTGGTGGGAGCTGGCGGTGGGCTCCGAGCCCGCCGCCGACGAGCCGATCAGGGCGTCGACCACGATTGGCAGGCTGGGGTCGGGGAGCCCGGCGCGGACCAGGGGCGCCAGGGCCAGCAGGGTGGCGGTGGCGATGCAGCCGCCGATGGCGAGCCGGTCGCTCGTCGCGATCCGGTCCCGGTGGAGCTCGGCGAGCCCGCTGACGAAGGTCGGCAGCAGCTCGGGGCGAGGGTGCTCCCACCCGTACCAGCGGGGGTAGTCGGCGGGGTCGTGGAGCCGGAAGTCGGCGGAGAGGTCGACGACCACCGGCGCCAGCGCCAGCGTCTCGTCGATCCGCGGCGCGGTCTCCCCGTGGCGCAGCGCCGAGAAGACGACGTCGGCGGGCTCCAGGTCGTCGCGTCCACAGAAGCGCAGCTCGGTGCGGTCGCGCAGGTGGGGGTGCACCGCGGTGACCGGCCTGCCCCGGAGGCGCTCCGAGCTCACCTGGGCCACCTGGAGGGCGGGATGGCCGCAGAGCAGCCGGAGCAGCTCGCCCCCGGCGTACCCCGAGCCGCCCTGGATGACCGCCCTCATCGGCTCACTTCGCCCAGGGCGTCGAGAAGGACCTCCACCGCCCGCTCCAGCTCCTCGACGTCCACCGCCTCCTCGGGGGTGTGGTCGAGGTGGGAGTCGCCGGGGCCGTACGCGACGGCGGGGCAGCCCCAGCGGGGGACCAGCAGGTTCATGTCGGCGGTGCCGGTCTTGACCTTGTGGCGGGGACTCCCGCCCTGGTGGCGGATCGCCCGGGTGAGAGCGCGGGCGGCCCGGCTGTCGCGGGGGGTGTGGACCGCGTCGACGGCGAATTGGACCAGGAGCTCGGCCTCGCCGCGCTCCCCGTCGAGCCAGTCGAGGAGGGACGCCGAGTCGAGGTCCGGGGGGAGCCGGAACTGGAGCCGCGCGATCGCGGTCTCGCGCAGCCCCGTCCCCACCACCTCCAGGCCGGTGACGCGGAGGTCGGCGCGGTGGAAGGGCGAGCGCCCCGCCCCGCGCGCGTCGAGCTCCGCCTGGAGACGGGCGAGGAGGGCGACCAGGCGGTCGGCCACCGTCGCCTCGGGCGCGGCCCGGTGGCGCAGCGCGTCGTCGAGGCGCAGCTCGGCCCGCACGATCCCCCGGTACCCGACCGTCACCGCCTCCCAACCGCTCGGCTCGAGGACGATCAGGATCTCGGGTGCCGGACGGGTGGCCACCTGGCGGGCGCCCCGCGAGTCGCCCTCCTCGTCGACACAGCCGATCACCGTGAAGCGGGTGCGCGGGCCCCGAGGCAGGCCGCTCACCGCCGCGATCGCCGCCGCCAGCGGACCCTTGGCGTCCACCGATCCCCGGCCGAAGATCCGGCCGTCCTCCCGGCGGGGCGGGATGCTGCCGGGAACGGTGTCGAGGTGGCCGAGCAGCATCACCTCGCGGGGGCCGTCACCCCAGGTGGCGACCACGTTGCCGGCGGGGTCGGTGTCGGCGTCGAAGCCGGCTCCGGCCAGCCGCTGGCGCAGCGCCCCGGCGAGACGCCACTCGCTGCCGGTCGGGCTCGGGATGGCCAGCATCTCCATGAGCAGGTCGCCGACCGCGAGCGTCTGCGCCATCGCGCGGGGGGCGGTCGTCGTCATGCGCTGTGGCCGTCGGTTGGGCGGGTGGGGCGCGTTGCCTGCGGGGGGACGCTCGTACGGCGCCTCTGGCGCCGGCGGCTTGTGATCTCACCCCACGTGGCAGGCCACGCGGGGACCCCGATCGGCGGCGTTGCAACCGCCGCCTGCGCAAACCCCCCTGCGACGGCCTGCCCCACGCGCGCCGCCTGCGCAAGCCCCCCTGCAACGGCGTGCCCCGCCGGCGGCTCTTCGAGCGCGGCGCTCACGATGCGGCCCGCTCCGCGCTGCCGCGGGCGACGGCGAGCACGTGGTCGGCGATCCGGCCGGGGATGTCCACACCGGTCGTGTCGATGCTGTTGCGGAACTCCATGGTGTGGTTGACCTCGGAGATGAGCAGCTCGCCACCGCCGCGCTCCAGGAGGTCCACCGCCACCATGCCTCCACCCACCGCCTCGGCCGCTGCCCGGGAGAGGCGGTCGATCTCGTCCGTCACCGGGCAGTTGGAGGCGTGGCCGCCGCGCGCCGTGTTGGTGATCCAGTGCTCGGCGTAGCGGTAGATGGCGCAGATGGTCTCCCCGGCCACCACGAAGCTGCGGACGTCGCGGCCGGGCTTGTCGATGTGCTCCTGCACGTAGAAGACGGAGTCCTGGGCCGAGCCGAGGGCGCGCTTGTGCTCGAGCACGGCCTCGGCGGCGTCGCGGTCATTGAGCCGCGAGACCATGCGCCCCCAGGAGCCGACCGCCGGCTTGATGACGACCGGGTAGCCCAGCTCCTCGACGGCCCGCAGCGCCGCCTCGGGCGTGAAGGCGACCAGCGTCCGCGGGGTGGGCAGGCCGCGGCCGGCCAGGGCCGCGCTGGTCGCGACCTTGTCGCCGCAGGCGGCCACCACCCGTGACGGGTTGATGGTGGTCACCCCCTGGGCCTCCAGGACCCGGAGCGCGGCCAGCGCCCGCGACTGGCTGAGGCTGCGGTCGAGGACGGCGTCCCAGCCGGGGTCCGCCCGGCCGATCTCCAGGACGACCTCGTCGTCGTCGATCCGCTCCGGCTCGGTGCCCCGGGCGCGGAAGGCCTGGAGGAGCAGCTTCTCCTCGACCCGGACCCGGGAGCAGAGGATGCCGATGCGGAGTGGCGTCACTCGCCCCAGTCCTCCTCTTCGGGCGGGGCCACCACCAGGCGCGCGGGGGCCAGGGCCTGGATCTCGAGGTCGGCGCCGCACTCCGGGCAGCCCACGATCTCACCCACCTCGGCGTCCGCGCCGAGCTCCACCGGAGCGTCGCACTCAGGGCAGACAGCGCTCACATCAACCATGGTCAGGAACCTCCTCCAAAGACCGGCACGGTCAGACCACCTCCTCGATGGCGGCCCATCCATGATTGCGGATCAGCTCGACCAGAGAGCCGGCCTCGCTGATCCGGCGGGCGACCGCGGAGGGGGGCTCCCCCTGGAAGCTCCGGCCGTGGGCCGTGATGGTGCCGTGCTCCACGTCCACCTCGACCTGGTCGCCGTCCTCGACGGCGTCGTACAGGTCGGCGCAGCGGATCACGGGAAGCCCCAGATTGACCGCATTTCGATAGAAGATGCGGGCGAAGGAGCGGGCCACCACCGCGCTCACCCCACAGGCCTTGATGGAGAGGGGGGCGTGCTCGCGGGAGCTGCCGCAGCCGAAGTTGCTCCCCGCCACGATCACGTCGCCGGCCCGCACCGTCTCGTGGAAGTCGGGCCGGTTCTCGATGAAGCAGGCCTGGGCGAGCGCGGCCGGGTCGGTGGTGAGGTTGTAGCGGCCGGGCATGATGGCGTCGGTGGAGATGCCGTCACCGAAGCGGAAGACGCGGGACATCAGTGCTCCTCCCGGGGGTCGGCGATGACGCCGGCGATCGCAGACGCCGCCGCCACCGCCGGGTTGGCCAGGTAGATCTCGGCGTCCGGGCTGCCCATCCGGCCCGGGTAGTTGCGCATGCTGGTGGAGAGGGCGCGCTCGCCGGGCCCCAGGGTTCCGTGCTGGCGTCCCAGGCAGGGCCCGCAGCCGGCGGCCATCACCACCGCCCCGGCCCGGACGAAGGTGTCGATGTAGCCCCGCTCCAGGGCCTGGACGTAGGCGGTCCGGGTCCCCGGGATGATGATCGTCCGGGTGGTGGGGCTCACCTGGTGGCCGTCGAGCATGCCGGCGACGACGGCCATGTCCTCGATCCGGCCATTGGCACAGCTGCCGATGAACACCTCGTCGAGGCGGGTGCCGGCCAGCTCCGAGAGGGGCCGGACGTTCTCGATGGCGGGCGGCGCCGAGACCTGGGGCTCCAGGTCATCCACGTCGATGTGCAGGACCTCGGCGTAGACGGGGTCGCCGGGTCGCTGGTCGCCACCGTCGGGGAGGTGGAGGTACTCCCAGGTCCTGGCGTCCACCTCGCAGAGGCCGCACTTGGCGCCGAAGTCGACGGAGAGGTTGGAGAGGGTGAGCCTCTCCGACAGCCCCATGGCGCTGACCGTCGGCCCGCCCCACTCGACGGCCAGGTAATTGGCGCCCTCGGCGCCGAGCCGGCGGATGACGTGGAGCGCGAGGTCCTTGGCCTGGACGCCGCGGGCCAGCTCGCCGGTCACCTCGATGCGGAGCGTCTCCGGCACCCGGAACCAGGAGCGCCCGGTGGCCATGGTGACCCCGATGTCGGTCGAGCCCATGCCCGTCGAGAAGCAGCCCAGGGCGCCGTACGTGGTGCTGTGGGAGTCGGCGCCGACCACGACGCCCCCGGGACGGACGAAACCGCGCTCCACCATCACCAGGTGGCAGATCCCCTCGGCGAACAGGTTGCGGATGCCGTACTCGGCGGCGAACTCACGGATGCGGCGGTGCAGCTCGCTGGCGGCCACGCTGTTCGACGGGAACACGTGGTCGAAGCTGAAGACGGTGCGCGAGGCGTTCCAGATCGGCATCTCCAGGCTGCGGAAGGCGTCGATGGCGAGCGGTCCGGTGACGTCGTGGGCCATCACCGCATCCACCTCGGCGACCACGGTGTCGCCGGCGCGGACGGAGCGGCCCACCCGCCGGCTGAGTATCTCCTCGACCAGTGTTCCCATCTCGATCGGCTCTCCTGAATGGCGGGCTAGGCGGGGGTGGGCCAGCGCAGCAGAAGGTCGTCCACCTGCTCGTCGGCGAGGGTCGCGGAATCGGCGAGGCGCTTGATCTCGGCGGTGACCAGGGCGATCTGCTCGTCATCGAGGTCGATCCCCAGGGCACCGGCCCGGTCGCGGATGGCGTGGCGCCCGACCAGCCGGTGGCCCACGAGTATCTGACGCTCCAGACCATAACGCTCGGGCTGGAGGACCTCGTAGCTGCGCGGGTCGCGGAGCACCGCATTGCTGTGCATCCCCGCCTTGTGGGTGAAGGCGAAGGCGCCGGTGATGGGGGCGTTGAAGGGCACCCCGATGCCGAGGATGCCGGCGACCCGGGCGTCGAGCTGGGGGAGGAGGTCGAGGCGGTACGGCTCGACCCGCTCCGGGGAGACCGTCCCGATGCGCGCGATCAGCCCGGAGAGGGAGGTGATCCCGTTGCGCTCGCCGATGCCCAGCACGGTGGTGTCGATGTGGGTGGCGCCGGCCTCCAGGGCCGCCAGGGCGTTGGCCACCGCGCAGCCGGTGTCGTTGTGGGCGTGGAACTCGATGTCGCAGCCGACCGCGGCCCGCACCGCCACCACCATCTCCTCGACCTCGCGCGGGGTGGCGACGCCGACCGTGTCGGCGATGCCCACCCGGTCGGGGCCGCAGGCGTCGACGGCGCGATACACGGTCAGGATCTCCTCGAGATCGCTCCGGAAGGCGTCCTCGCAGCTGAAGCGGATCTCGCGACCGGCGCTCCGGACATGGCTGATGACCCCGCAGGCGATGTCCACCACCTCGTCGAGAGAGCGGCCGTGGCTGGCCCGGCGGAGCACGTCGGAGGTGGCGAAGAGGACGTTGACGCCGTCCGCGCCGGCGGCCAGCGCCCGGTCCACGTCCTCGATGGAGCAGCGGGTGTGGGTGAGCACCCGGGCCCGGGGACGGGCGGCGACCACGGCCCGAAGGTCGGCCTCCGACTGCGGCGAGGCAGCCGGGGAGGTCATCTCGATGTAGTCGACCCCGAACTCGTCGAGGGCGGCGACGATGTCCAGCTTCTGCAGGGTGGTGAAGTCGGCACCGGCGAACTGCTCGCCCTCGCGGAGGGTGGAGTCGATGATGGCCATGCGCTCGACGGTCATGCGCGGTTTTCCAATGGCTGGCGGGCGCCCAGCGCTTCGAGGACGGCTCCGGTCATCTCCCCGGTGGTGCTCCTGCCGCCCAGATCGGGGGTGCGCGCTCCGGACGAGAGCGCCGCGTCCACCGCGGCCCGGATCTCGGCTGCCACCTCGGGGAGCCGGAGCGAGTGCTCGAAGAGCAGGGCGACGCTGAGGATGGAGCCCACCGGGTTGGCGATGCCGCGCCCGGCGATGTCGGGGGCGGTGCCGTGGATCGGCTCGTAGAGGGCGGGGCCACCGTCGGGATTGAGGCTGGCCGATGCCATCAGGCCGAGCGAGCCGCTGATCGCCGCGGCCTCGTCGCTCAGGATGTCGCCGAAGAGGTTCTCGGCGACCACCACGTCGAGCCGTGACGGCTGCTGGAGCATGCGCAGCGCGAAGCTGTCGATGAGCTGGTGATCGAGGGCGATGTCCGGGTTGTCCGCGGCCAGCTCGGAGGTGACGTCGCGCCAGAGCCGTCCGCTCACCAGGGCGTTCGCCTTGTCCACGGAGGTGAGGTGGCGGCTGCGGCTGCGGGCCAGTTCGAACGCGTAGCCGACCACGCGCGCGATCTGGCGGCGGCTGTAGGTGATGGTGTCGTGGGCGCGCTCCCCGTCGCCCTCGCCGCTCCGCCCGTGGGCGCCGTAGTAGGCGCCCGCGGAGAGCTCGCGCACGACGATGAAGTCGGTGCCGCGGGTGACCTCGGGCCGCAACGGTCCGCAGCCGGAGAGGGAGGGGTAGGCGTGGACGGGGCGGAGATTGATGCTGAGACCGAGCCGCTGGCGCAGCCCGTGGATGGCGGCTCCCGGCCTCGCGTCACCGCGCAGGTGGTCCCAGCGGGGGGCGCCGGCGGCTCCGAAGAGGACGGCGTCGGCCTCCCGGCAGAGCTGCAGGGTCGCTTCGGGGAGGGGGCGGCCCTCGGCCTCGATGGCGGCTCCCGCGATCGGTCGCTCGGTCAGCTCCAGGTCGAGGTGGTGCGCGGAGGCGGCAGCCGTGAGGACCTGCACCGCTGCGGCGATGACCTCGGGGCCGATGCCGTCGCCGGGAAGGACGACGACACGGACCGGCCGTGATTGCGACTGGATGCTCATGGGACTCCCGTGGGCTTGCTCGATGGTTGGAGACAAACAAAGAGGGCTCCCTCGCTCTGGGGGAGCCCTCTTCCGCGGCGGCGGGAGCGCCTCACGGCGCGCGCCTCTACTTCGTTCCGGCGGATTTGGCCCCGGCGAGGGCTTTCTGTCCGGCGAGCGCTTTCGAGGCGTGCGCGATCTGCATCGTGGCGGAAGCATACCGGCCGCCGGCCATCCGCGTCAACCTGATCCCGCCGGGAGTGGTGGGTCAACATCGCCCATCACCCGCCGGTCCGCGGCTTGATGGGGCTGGCGTCGTGAGGCCGGGGTGCCCAGGGGAGGCCCCCGTCGCCCCTTCCCCGCGCGGTCCCCGTCGGCTATCCTCGAAGCAACCCGACGCCGTCCTGCCGGGTCGCGAGGGTACGTGGAGAGGTGATCGGAATGCGTGAGCGCACAGGTTCGTGGGTCTCCGTGACCCTTGCCGCCGTGACCGCGGTCGTGCTGGCGGCGTGTGGCTCTTCCTCGACCACCGCGCCGTCCTCGTCGTCGGCGACGGCACCGCCGAGCGCATCGTCGACATCGCCGTCGGCCTCCACCTCAGGAAGCCCCAACTTCGACTCCTGCACCGTGGTCACCCAGTCCCAGGCGTCGAGCGCGATCGGGGAGACGGTGAGCGCCGGGACGCTGGGCAACGCCACCGTCGAGGGGGGTCTCGCGTGCGTGTTCTACGGGCCCTCCGCGCCCACGCCCCACACTCCCAACGTCGCCCAGAGCGACAGCGTCCGGGTGGTCGTCGTCGAGGGTGCCGACGCCCTGACCTGGTACAACGACTACAAGTCGTCATCGACCCTCGAGGAGGCGGTCAGCGGGTACGGCGACCAGGCCTTCTACGACGGCTACGCGTCGCTCAGCGTCATGAAGGGCGACTACTACCTGAGGATCGCGGTCAGCCCCGCCAACGCGGCCCCGTCGCTCCCCGACGAGGAGAAGCTGGCCACGGACATCCTGCCCAGCCTGTAGCGCATGACAGCGCACTAGTCCAACTTCCTCGGTCTCTACACTCAGTGGCCAGTGGACCCGAGTCTTTACCGGCTACTCGTCGAGGCCCTCAGTGAGGACGTGGTGCGGGACGGCGGCGCGCGTCTGGAGGCCCGCTCCGCCGAGGACGTGGCCACCGTCCTGCGCATCGCCCAGGAGCGCCGCCTGCCCCTGCGGCTGACCAGTGGTGCCGGGGACGCCGTGGCCGCACCGGAGCGAGGCGCCGTCCTCAGCCTCGCCGGCCTCGACGGGATCGCCGTCGACCCTCAGCGCGGCCTCGTCCGGGCCGAGGCCGGCGCCACGCTCACCGAACTGCATGCCGCCCTCGCGGCTGCCGGGACCGCCGTCCCCGGTCTCGCTCCCGAACCCGGATCGGACCATGTCGGAGGGCTGATCGCCCGCGGCCAGCTCGCGCGGCGCAGCCTCACCGGGGTCGAGGCCGTACTTCCGGGCGGCGACGCGGTGATGGTCGGCGCCGCGGTGCTCAAGGATGTGGTCGGGTACGACGTCATCTCGCTCCTGCTGGGAAGCCGGGGGCGGCTGGCGGCCGTCGTCGCCGCCCACCTCCGGCTGGTGCCGGCCGGGGCGGCGGTCGAGGTCGCCGAGCCGTCGGGCACTCACAGCGTGACCGAGCTGGGGGCCGTCTTCGACCCCGAGGGGATCCTCGTCGGGGATTGAGGTCGGTAACCGAGGTCGGGGGCTCACGGCGGGGGTGGAGGTCGACGGCGGAGCCCGGGCCGCCTCAGCGCAGTACCGCGCCCGCCTCCGGGACCGCGTCCGCGGCCGGCTCCTGCACCTGGGGGGGCACGTACTCGACGTGGGCGAGCTTCCGGTCGACGTAGTCGAGGATGAGCATGCCGCCCTTGAGACACTCGAGGTGGTGGAGGGACCACGGGCGGCGGCCCAAGTATCGGATCCAGAACGCCTGGATGGGATCGCCATGGCTGATGCAGATGCCGGTCGTCCCCTCCGCGGCAGCGTCCATCAGCCGTTGCAGGGAGCGCTCCACCCGGTCCGCCATGCCGGTGACGGTCTCGTCCCGGCGCATCAACCCCGGCCACACCATGTGGACCCACCAGAGGGGGCGGCGCCACGGGATCTGCTTGTAACGGACCCCCTGGAGGTAGAGGCCGAAGCGCGCCTCGACCAGGTCGTCGTCGACGATGACCTCGGGGTGGTCGAGGTGCTTGGCGATGATCGCCGTCGTCTGCCGGGCCCGCTCCAGCGGGCTGGTGCGGATCACCCGGATGGGCTCATGGGCGAGCCTGTGGCCCAGGGATTCGGCCTGGGCGATGCCCTTCTCACTCAGCCCGTAGCCGGGCAGGTAGCCGTAGAGGACGCCGTTCGGGTTGGCGACGTCGCAGTGGCGGACGAGGTAGAGCCGGGTGACCTGCGGCACCGCCCGATGCTAGCAGCGCGGATGAGGCCTCCCGGGCGGCCGGCGGTAACCACCCACCCGTCACCTGGTGCCCGAGATGCCGCAGGGCGTTCACAGATCGATGACGCGATCGTTCTCCCCCCTTGACGGCCCCCCACGATCTCCGCAGCGGATCCACCACGGACCCACCAGCCCATCGGGTCGCCAGCGTGGCTCGGAGGCCCGGACGGGGCGCAGATCGCGGAGTCACAGGTAGGAAGCAGTGGCTGTCAGTGCCCAGCGGCGCCGCCGCGCCCTCGTCGCCGTCGTCGCGGCCCTGATCGCCGCCGGTGCCTTCTACCTCGCCATGGAGTACGCGGGCAAGACGACCTCCGGCTCCCCGACCACCGCCACCACGACGGCTCCACCCGTCGCGACCACGGCCGTGGTGGTCGCCAGCGGCGCGATCGCCGAGGGCACCCTCCTCGACAGCACCAGCCTCAAGACCCAAGCCGTGCCCGACATCGACCTGCCCGCGGTGGCGGCCGGCGCCCAGGCCCCGTACTACACATCGGTGGCCGCGCTCACCACCTCCAAGGAGTACGCGGCGATCGCCATCGCGGCGGGGACCATCGTCCAGAGCTCGATGGTCACGACCTCGCCCACTGCCGGGGCGGCACCCGTGGCCGGGCTGCCCGCGGTGCTCCCTGCCGGCTACGTGGCGATCGCGCTGCCCTACAGCCCCTCGGCCACCTCCGGCACGGGGATGGGCACGGGGGGCTTCATCCAGGCCGATGACCGGATCGACATCCTGGTGAACAACGGTGGCGGGGTCACGTACTGGGCCTACCAGGACGTCCTCGTCCTCGCCATCGGTCAGTCGACGGGCGCCCCCGTCGCCTCCTCGTCCGCGTCTCCCGCGGCGTCGAGCGCCGCCTCCGCCTCGGCCGAACTGGTCATGGTCGAGCTGCCCAAGCAGGATGCCGCAGCCATGGCGTCGGTCGTGGACGAGAGCACCTGGATCATCCAGTACCTGATCGTCTCCTCCAACGACTATCCGAGCCCGAGTGCCGGTGCTGTTCCCGGCATCAGCGCCGGGACGGGGAACGTCACCAACCCGAACACCTTCTTCGGGGGCTGAGGGCTGACCGCCCGGAGCGAGCCGACATGACATCGACCGCGATCCTGCTGGCCGGCGTCGGGGCCCTGGCCCTCTTCGGGGCGATCCTCGCCTTCATCCTCCCCGGCGGCGACTCCAAGCTCCAGTCGCGGCTCCGCCAGCTCGACGAACTTCAGCCCGTGGTCGCCAAGGAGGAGCCGGCGTCGCGCGATCCCCTGGGCCAGATCCGCGGTGCGGTGCAGACCGTCTTCGGCAGCCGGTTCGAACACAGCGACCGTGGCTCGCGGATGGCGGACCGCCTGGCGCGGGCCGGCCTCAAGGTGCGTCCGACCGAATGGATCCTGATCTCCGGCGGCGCCGCCCTCCTCGGGGGGGCGCTCGCCTACCTGCGCTTCGGCTCGATGATCGCCGCTCCCATCGGAGCGGTCGTCGGCTACGTCGCGACCCAGTTGTTCGTCCGCTACCGCCAGGGGCAGCGCTCCAAGGCCTTCACCGCCCAGCTCTCGCCGACCATCCTCCAGCTGAGCGGCTCGATGAAGGCCGGCTACACCTTCGCCCAGGCGATCGACCTCGCCGCCCGCAACGTCCCCGCCCCCATGGGCATCGAGCTGGGCAGGGTCACCCGCGAGGTCCAGCTCGGGCTTCCCATGAACGAGGCCCTCGGCCGGATGGTCCGCCGCAACGAGTCCGAGGACCTGCGCCTCATGCTCATCGCCGTCCAGATCCAGTCGCAGGTGGGTGGCAACCTCGCCAGCATCCTCGACACCATCGAGTACACCGTGCGTGAGCGCATCCGAATCAAGGGTGAGATCAAGTCGCTCACCGGCCAGGCGCGAGCGTCGGGCTGGGTGCTGATCGCGCTGCCCTTCGGCATGACCGGCATCCTGATGATGATCGCGCCGAGCTACTTCGACCCGATGCTGGCGAAGCCGGCCGGCAACATCATGCTGGGCATCGCCGGCTTCATGATCCTCTGCGGCTACGGGCTGATCCGCCGCATCGTCGCCATCAAGGTATGAGCACCAGCCTGGTCGTGCTGGTCGGCGCCGGCGTGCTGATCGCGGTGGTGGTCTTCCTCGCCGTGTGGCGGGTGGTCCCGGCCACCCCCGCCGCCAGCCTGCTCGAGCAGCGCCTCTCCAGCGTCCCCAACGCCAACACCTACGACATCGACCTGGAGACCGGGGAGTTCACCGAACCGGCCTTCGACCGCCTCGTGCTCCCCATCCTGGGCGCGATCGGCGGGATCATCGCCAAACGGACCAAGGAGGGCCAGCTGCAGCAGCTGCGCAAGCTGGTGGCGAAGTCCGGTTCGCGGCAGCGACCCGAGACCCTGCTCGCGCTCCGCCTCATCCTCCCGGTCGCCTGCGCCCTTGTCTGCGTCGGTCTCTCGGTGCTCGCCAACCTGGTGCCACCTCAGAACATCCTCCTGGTCGTGGTCGGCGTGGTCGCCGGGTATATGTACCCGACCCTCTCTCTGGAGCGCAAGGCGAAGAAGCGGCAGAACGCTATCCGCCTCGCCCTCTCCGGGGTGCTCGACCTGCTCACGGTCTGCATGGAGGCGGGGCTCTCCCTGGACATGGCGATCATGCGGGTGGGCGAGGCCGACGAGAGCCTGCTCGCCCATGAGTTCCAGAAGGTGCTCAACGAGATCCGGCTCGGGCGGCCCCGGGGCGAGGCGCTGATGGCGATGGCCGAGCGCAACGATGTCGAGGAGCTGAGCGAGTTCTGCCGTGCCGTGGTCCAGGCGGAGCCACTCGGGGTGAGTGTGGTCAACGTCCTGCGGATCCAGTCCGAGGAGCTGCGCCGCAAGCGCAAGCAGCGCGCCGAGGAGGCGGGCCATCGGGCTCCGGTCCTGATGCTGCTGCCCATGATGGGCTGCATCTTCCCGTGCGTCTTCATCATTCTGCTCGGGCCGGCGCTGATCAACATCTTCTTCAGCGGCACAAGCTGAGCCGTTTGCAGGCCGGCGCGGGGCGAACGCTCAGGCGCGGCGGAAGACCGGTACCAGCGCCCCGGTGACGGCCTCGAGGCCGCCGGCGCAGAGCGCGGCGACGACCTCCGCGACCTGCTCGGCGGGGACCGCCGTGGCCAGGTCGGCGGGGGACATCCGGGCGCGGTTGGCGGGGGTGTCGATGGTCCCCGGGACCACCGCGTTGACCCGAACCCCGCTCCCGGCCAGCTCGGCCGCCAGCACCTCGGTGAGGGCATGGAGAGCGGCCTTGGCGACCGCGTAGGCGGCGGCCCCGCCGTCCCGGCTGAGGCCGGCCCGAGAGCCGATGTTGACGATCGCTCCCTCGCCCCGCGGCACCATCCGGCGGGCCGCCTCCCGTGCGGACCACCACGCCGTCTCCAGGTTGAGGCGGAACATCTCCCGGACCTGATCCGGGCCGGCCTCCGCCACCGTGCCGGCCGCGAACCCCCCGGTTACGTTGACGAGGCGCCGCACCTCTCCGAGGGCGTCGATCCGCAGCCAGAGCTGCTCGACCTCGGCGGGGTCGGCGAGATCGGCACGCTCCCAGTGGACGCGCGGGCGGAGCTCCGCCAGACGGGCCGGGTCGGAGCGCTGGGAGGCCACCCCGATGACGGGGTCGCCGAGCGCCGTCAGGGCGTCGAGAACGGCGGGGCCCAGGCCCCCGCTGGCGCCGCAGACCACCGAGATCGGACCCCTCATGGCACGAGACGATAGCCGTAGCGGCGGTTATCCGTCAGAATCGTCGGAGTGCGGCCCTCCGCCCAGGGGGGTCCGGCGGCGGCCGCGGGAGGGGTGTTCTGAAAGTGGGCCAGCTTCGCGTCCGGACCAGCGGGCTGGTCCTCGTCCTCACCGGCGAGCGGCCGTTGGTGCTCGGCCGGGACGCCGCCGCCGACGTTCGCTATGACGACCATCGGGTCTCGCGCCGCCACGCGGTCATCCGGTTCGACGGCGAGCACTGGCGGGTCGAGGACCTGGGCAGCAGCAACGGGACCTACCTGGACGGCGCGCGCATCTCCACCCACGTCGTCGCCGGGCCGGCGCGGCTCCGCCTGGGCAGCCCGACCGACGGCCCGGAGCTCGAGGTCGAGCCGGTGGCCGTGGAGCCCGCTCCTCCACCCCGCGCGCACGCGGAGAGAACCGTCGCCCTGGAGACCGCCGGGGCGGCGGCCGGGGCGGAACACGCGGAGGGCGCGGAGACGGAACCGGGCACGGTCGATCTCGGCCGCCTGGTGGCCGTCCACCCGATCGGCTCCGGGGTGATCCGGATCGGGCGTGCTCCGGATAGCGACATCGTCCTCGCCGATCCCCACGTCTCCCGCGACCATGCCGAGCTGCGCTGGACCGAGCACGGCGGCTGGCAGGTGCGCGACCTGGGGAGCCACAACGGCACCCACGTCAACGGCCGCCGGGTCACGCAGTCGGCGTTCCGGGACGGCGACATCCTGGGTCTCGGCCGCAGCCTGCTCCGTCTCGCCGGTGGCGCGCTCGAGGAGCACGAGATGGGCGACGTCCGGCTCGACGCGGTCGACCTGGCGGTGCGCACGAGGGAGGGGAAGTTCCTCCTCCAGCACGTGAGCCTGAGCGTGGAGAAGGGCTCCTTCGTGGCCGTGGTGGGGCCCAGCGGGGCCGGGAAGACGACCCTGCTCAACGCCCTCACCGGGTTCAAGCCGGCCGACCAGGGGGCGGTCTTCTACGGCGGGCGCAACCTCTACACGGAGTACGACGAGCTGCGCCGGCGGATCGGCTACGTCCCCCAGGACGACATCGTCCACGCCCAGCTCACCGTTCGCCAGGCGCTGCGCTTCGCCGCCGAGCTGCGCTTCCCACGCGACGTCCCCGCCGCCGTGCGCGAGCAGCGGGTCAACGAGGTGATGGGCGAGCTGGGGCTCACCGAGCGGGCCAACCTGACCATCGAGAAGCTCTCGGGGGGGCAGCGCAAGCGGGTCAACATCGGTGTCGAGCTGCTCACCAAGCCCTCGCCGCTGTTCCTCGACGAACCGACCTCGGGGCTCGACCCCGGCCTGGAGCGGGGGATCATGACCCTGCTTCGCGACCTCGCCCGGGGCGGCCGGACCATCGTGGTGGTCACCCACGCCGTCCAGAGCCTCAGCCTCTGCGATCGTGTCCTGGTCATGGCTCCGGGCGGGCGGGTCGCCTACTACGGACCCCCGGCGTCGGCGCTCGCCTACTTCGGGCGCACCGACTTCGTGGATGTCTTCACCGACATCGAGGCGGGCCGCGACACCGCGTGGGACGAGCGCTTCTGGTCCACCCCCGACTACACGAGCTTCGTGGCCCGGCCGCTCGAGGCCGTCCCCGCCGCACCCAGCGCCCGGGAGGCGGCGCCGGCCACCCTCCGCCCACCCGGCGACTGGCAGCGCCAGATGTGGATCCTCACCCGCCGCTACCTCGACACCCTGATCGCCGACTGGCGCAACCTCGCCTTCCTCCTGCTCCAGGCCCCGGTCCTGGGCCTGGTCATGCTGCTCGTGATCGGCAGTGGGACCTTCGTGCGCCTTCCCGGCCACCCGTCGCCGCCGCTCGCCCAGACGGCGGTGACCATCCTGGTGCTGGTCATGACCATGAGCGGGCTGGTCAACGCCATCCGGGAGATCGTCAAGGAGTCCCCCACCTACCGGAGGGAACGCTTCGTCGGGCTCTCGATCCCGGCCTACGTCCTCTCCAAGCTGGCCGTGCTCGGGCCCTTCACCGTCATCCAGGCCGCCATCGTGGTGCTGGTCGGCTTCGCCAACCAGGCGGGGGTGTCGAGGGGCGAGCTGATCATCGACGCCGCCTTCACGGGTCTGGCGGCGATGGCGCTCGGCCTGATGGTGTCGGCGATGATGCGCTCCACCGACAAGGCGCTCAGCGTCCTGCTCCTGGTCCTGGTGGTGCAGCTGGTGATGGCGATGCCCATCCTCGACATCGCCCACAAGCCGGTGCTGGGCGAGCTGAGCTGGCTGAGCAGCGCGCGCTGGGGCGTGGACGCGGTCGGGTCGACGGTCAACCTCAACGTCATCCAGCCGATGGGACTGCCCGGCAGCCACCCCGAGTGGGACCTGGGCTTCTGGCCGCTCTCAGGGGAGCTGGCGATGCTCCTGCTGCTCACCGCGCTCTGCATCGCCGGCGCCGTGTGGCTGCTCCACCGCCAGGACCCGACCCTGCTCACCCGCCCGCGCCGTGCAGCCGCACCCGCCCCGGTACCCGCGGCGGCGGTCGCCGCGGGCTGACCCGGCGGGACGCGGGTCCGGGCAGCCGGTCCGGCGCGCGACCCCGGCTGACTAGAATCGGGACATGCCCATTCAAGGTGAGTACGAGCCCAGCCCCAGCCCGTGGGTCCGCGACCAGGTGGCCGCATACGAGGCGTCCGGCGGCCAGACCGGCAACGTCCAGCAGGTCACCGGGCTGCCCGTGGTCATCGTCAGCACCCGCGGCCAGCGCACCGGCAAGGTCCGCAAGTTCCCGCTCATGCGGGTCGAGCACGGCGGCCAGTACGCGCTGGTGGCCTCCAAGGGGGGGACCCCCGAGAACCCGCAGTGGTACCACAACCTGGTCGCCCACCCCACCGAGGTGATGATCCAGGACGGCGCGGTGCCGTTCGACGTCACCGTCCGGGAGCTGAGCGGCGACGAGCGGGCGGAGTGGTGGGGGAGGGCGGTGGAGGCCTTCCCCCCGTACGCGGAGTACCAGCCCAAGACCACGCGCCTGATCCCGATCTTCCTGGCCACCCGGGTCTGACCCTCGCCGGTCGGTTCCGGCCCCGAGGGAGAGGCCGCCGAGCGCGTCGATCGGCCCGCCATCCTGGGGATCGACCCCGTGGAGGACGTGTTCTGGTGAGATTGGGGTACCCTAGTGGAAGCCGCCCAAATCGGGCGGGTGTCGCTCGTGGTCTTCCACCTTCTCGAACGGACCCGCGCGTCGTCAGTAATCCGAGAAGGACCAGGAGAGACCAGCCATGACTGGTACCGTCAAGAAAGTCGTGCAGGAGCGCGGCTTTGGTTTCATCACCGCTGAGGATGGCGCGGAGTACTTCTTCCACCGCAGCGGTCTCGACCCCTCGCTCAACTTCGAGAGCCTGGCGGTGGGCGAGCACGTGAGCTTCGCGGTCGAGACGAGCGACAAGGGCCCGCGCGCGCGTCAGGTGCGCGCCGCCTAACTCCTCGGAGCAGGCTGTCCGGCCGGCGCGGTGATCCGCGCCGGCCGGCGGCCGATCCGCCCGGCGGTCCTCAGTCGACGCCGGCGAACAGGCTGCGTTCCGGCAGGGCCTCGCCCGCGCCGCCCCGCGCCAGCACGAAGCGCTCGATGCCGAACGCTGCCGCGAAGAGGTCCGCGGCCATGGCGGCCAGCGCCAGTCCCGGAACCATCTGGCTGAGGTGGGCGACGCAGGCGGCCAGCTTGCGGTCCAGAACGTCGGAGACGTCCACGCAGGTGGTGATCTGCTGATCGGGGATCCCCCGGGCCTGGCCCAGCTCCCCGGGCAGCTCGATCCCGGCGGCGCGGGCCGCCTCGACGACCTCGAGGACGAAGCTGCGCGGCACCGCGTTGAGATAGAGCTTGCGGGGCGCCCAGCCCTCACCGGCGAGCGTCTCCAGGGCGGCGAGCGTGGTGGCGTGGGCCATCCGGTGGTCGGGGTTCTCGTACGTCCCGTCCGCCGTGTAGGTGACCACCACCTCGGGACGCTCGTCGCGCAGCAGCACGGCCACCCGCTCCGCCGATTCGCGGAGCGGTGCGGCGGCGAAGGTGTCCGGGTAGATGTCACCGGCACCGCCCGACGTCCCCGAGTCGCGATAGCCGAGGAACTCCTGGCGGTCGACCCCCAGGATGGCGCCGGCGGCGCGCAGCTCCTCGCTGCGGATCTCGCCCAGGCGGGGACGCGCGTCGGCGGCGTCCATGTTGTGGACCTCGCCCTCCTCGCCCCGGGTGGCGGTCACCAGGACCACGCGATGGCCGTCCCGGTGAGCGTGGAGCATCACACCTCCGGTGAGAATTGATTCGTCGTCCGGGTGCGCGTGCACCAGCAGGAGAGTCGTCATGGCCGGCCTCCAAGCGGAATCGCGGGGCGGCTCCTGTCGCCACTATGGCGGTTGTGGGGCTCCGCGCGTGGCTTTTCCCCCACGAGGGGGCGATCGGGTCAGTCGGTGAGCGCCATCCGCATCACGGCGAGGTGACGCACCACCGCGTCCGGGCTCCAGCCGTGGCCCCCCTGCCCGTCCACCACCAGCTCGACGTTGGGGAGCGGGGCGATCATCCGGCGGAGGCGGTCGACGTTGACCAGCCGGTCGTGCTCGGGGACGATGATCATGGTCGGCCGGGCCCGCCTCCGGACGATCTCCAGGTCCTCCCGGGCCAGGCCGCCGGAGAGCCACTCCCGGGCCGCGCGCGGGTGGGCGCGGCGCTGGTTGAGGTAGTTGACGTCGGCGGTATGGGGATCGACGCCCTTGCCCTCGATGGTCAGCCGCTTGTAGAGATCGCTGACCGTGCGCCGGCGGCTCAGCCAGATCACCCCGGCCCAGAGCGGCCGGATGGTGAGGATGCGCACCTGCCAGCGGTACTGAGCCCGGATCAGCCCGGTGCCGAGCAGGGGGGTGTGCAGGATCAGATGGTCGACCGCGGCCTCGTCCTGGCCGGCCATGGCGCAGGCGACCGAGGCGCCCAGGCAGAGCCCGGCGAGATCGAAGTGGCGCACCCCGAGCTGGGCGAGCAGCGCCCAGACCGTGCCGGCCATCGCCTCTGCGGTGTGGCGGCAGCCGAGTGGCGCCGACTGCCCGTTGCCGGGGAGGTCGGGAGCGATCAGGGTGTGCTGACTTGCCAGAGCCTCGAAGCGGCCGCCGAACTCCTCGCCTGAGCTGATGAAGCCGTGGCAGAGGACGAGTGGCTTGCCCTCGCCGCCGATCAGGTAGCGCACGCGCGTGCCGCCGACGTCGGCGAAGCGCTCCTCCATAGGAACGGGCCCGGAGGGGGAGGGGCTCAACCGGGCTCGTTCGGTTTGGAGAACGCAACCGAGACTGTCATCCACTTCCGATCCTTGGTGGGTGGCTGCGTCGAACCACGTGGCGTGACGACGGCCACCCGACCTCCCGTTCCAGCGCGAGCGTGAAAGAGCGGACAGCGGGTCTGACGGCACCTATGCTGCCCGGCGGCGGTCCTGGCCGTCTGCCCGCCGCCGTACCGATCAGACGGTCAGCGGATGGCCGTCGGTCTCCGGCGGGGGCGCGACCAAGCGGTCGAGCTGCCGCTTGATCACCCCGTAGCACTCGCAGGCGACCCCCTCCAGGCCCTCACGGTCGAGGATGGCGACGTGTCCGCGGTGATAGCTGATCAGGCCGGCCGCCTGGAGCAGTCCCGCCGAGAGCGTCACCGTCGCCCGGCGCGAGCCGAGCATCTGGCCGAGGAACTCGTGGGTGATGGCGAACTCGTCGACCCCGACGCGGTCGTGGCTCATCAGCAGCCAGCGGCTGAGCCGCTCCTCGTTGGTGTGGAGGCGGTTGCAGGCGGCGGCTTGGGAGATCTGGCCGAAGAGGGCCTGCTGATATTGGAGGACGAGGTCGCGGAACGGCCCTTCTCGGTCCAGCTCGCGCAGGAAGGCGCCCCCGTCCATGCGCAGCGAGGAGCCCGCCACCTGGGAGATCGCGCGCACCGCGAGCGACCCGCCCGGGACCAGCGGCACCCCGACGATCCCCTCGTTGCCCACCGTCGCCACCTCGACGATGGCGCCGTCGTCGAGCGGCGTGACCAGCGAGATCACCCCGTCGACCGGGAAGTGGACGGCCCCGATCGGCTCGCCCGGCTCGAAGAGAACGGTCTTGATCGGCAGCGTCACCGGCACCATGCCGCGGGTGAGCCGGTCGCGCTCCGGCCGGGGGAGGGCCTGGAGGAGGCGGTTGATGCGGGGGGTACGGCGGCGGTCGGCGGGCGGCATGTGGATCTCAGCCGGACCGGTGCACCGCTCACGCCCGAGCCCGGCTCGGCGAGTCGGCGGCGCTGCCGGGATCTGATGCTTACGGGTGCAGTTTACCTCTCGTGACGGCGCGCGTCCGCCGCCGGACCGTCCCGCCGCCATGCCCGTTGCCGCTGCCGTTCGCGGCCCCCGCCGGGAGGGTGAAGACCACCGTGGTGCCGCTCTCGCCGCTGGCCTCGATCCAGATCCGGCCGCCGTGCCCCTCGACGATGCGGCGGCAGGTGGCCAGGCCGAGTCCGCTGCCCGGGAGCGAGGTGTTGCCACGCGCGAAGGGCTCGAAGATCTGCCTGCGCAGCTCCGTCTCGATGCCCTTGCCGTTGTCGTGGCAGCGGAGCTTCCAGAACCCCCCGTCACGGACGGCGTCGAGCGTGATCCGGGGGCGGCGGTCGGAGCGGTACTTGGCCGCGTTCTCGATCAGGTTCTGGAGCACCAGCTGCAGCTCGGCGGCCCTGCCGGGCACCGTGGGCAGGGGCTGCGCCTCGATCACCGCCGCCTGCTCGACGACGGTCGAGCGAACGGTGGCGATCACCCGGGCCGCGGCCACGTTGAGGTCCACCGGCTCGGACGCGGTCCGCCCGCTGTCCAGCTCGGCGTAATGGAGGAGGTCGGCGACCAGCTCGGTGGCGTAGTCGGCGACCTCCTTGATCTGGTCGACGATCTCCAGCACCCGCTCCGTGCCGTGATCGCCCGACGAACGGAGGTGAGCGACCGACGCCCACATCGAGATGGTGGCGAGGGGATTGCGGAGGTCGTGGGCCATGGCGTGGCTGAAGGTGGCCAGGTCGGCGTTGGAGCGGCGCAGCCGCTCGGTCATCACATCCCGCTCCAGCGCGACGCTGAGCAGGGCGTTGTCCTCGAAGAGCCGGTCGCGGCCGGACTCCTCCGCGGGCTTGAGCCGCGTCACCACCGCGAGCAGACCGAGGTCGAGGGTGGGCGTCTTGGTCGGGAAGACGATCGCGATCTCCCCCGGGCGCCACTCCAGATCCTCGAGCAGGGCGTCAGGGGGGAACGACTCGACACGCGTCCGGGCGGGAACGTGGAGCCTGCCCTTGCCCCGCAGGTACGAGCCGGCGATGTCGAGGGCGCCGTGATGGGCTGCACCGGCGCGGGTCTCGTCGGCCCACAGTCCCATGCAGCCGGCCCGGGCCGGGGTGTGGGCGAGCCAGCCGAGCGACTTGGGGTCTCCCGCCGTGCCACTGAGCAGGGAGACGCTCAGCTCGTGGTCGAGGGTCATCACCTCGTGCAGAGCGGCGCGCGCGCCCGCCTCGGCCCGGCTGATGCAGCCGGAGAGCTCCACCGCGATGTCGGTGATGCAGCCGCCGTACCGCCACCTCCAGGCGGCGGGGGTGACGCCCACGTCGTCAAGGTACTGGCGGAGGCAGGCGACGGTGGCGTCGAGGGTGGTCCGGCGAGGGCTGACCGAGTAGATGGCGGCGGCCGCCTCGGCGAGCAGGCCCCGGGCCGGTCCGGCAGATTCGCCGGTCAGCTCCATGGCGGAGAGGATCAGGTCGACGGCTCGGACGATGGCGGCGGTGTGCACGCCGGTGGGCGATTCGCCCTCGACGAGAAGCCGCTCCAGGCGGAGCAGCAGCCTCTCCCGAGCCGGGAGATCGGCGCTCGCGACCGGGTCCTGAAGGTCGCCGATGACCGCCGCGGCCGAGCAGCCGCAGGACTCGCGGGCCATGAAGACGGTCGGCACCAGGTGGCGCCCGTTGGGGACGTCGACGCCCTGGATGATCTCGATGAGCAGGTCCGCACCCGTGCGTGCGATCTGCTCGAAGCTCTGGTGGACGGTGGAGAGGGTGGGCTGGGAGAGAGCTGCCGCCGGCACGTCGTCGAAGCCCACGATCGCCTGGTCACGGGGCAGGACCCGGCCCGCCCTCGCCAGCGCGCGGATGATCCCGAGCGCGTTGTAGTCGGTGGCCGCGACCACGGCCGTCGAGGGCAGCCCGGCGGCGAGCATCTGCTGGGCGGCGACCTCGCCTCCCCCCTCGAGGTTGTCGGTGGCCTCGTAGATCAGGTCCTCGCGGACCTCGATGCCGTGGGCGGCGAGGGAGTCGCGGTATGCGTCGAGGCGCTCGGTGATGTCGGTCTGGACCAGGCAACCCGCGAACGCGATGCTCCGGTGGCCGTGCTCGATGAGGTGGGAGACCGCCTGGGCGATCCCGCTCCGGTTGTCGGTCCGCACCACCGGGCAGGAGAAACCCTCGACCTCGTGGCTGAGCACGACCACCGGTTTGCCCGCCTCGCGCAGGGCGTGCAGATACCAGGGCTCCACCGCATTGAGGATCACCAGGAAGCCGGCCACCTGATCCCAGGCGGGGCGGAGGGCGAAATGGGGCACCAGGGCCTCGGTGCCCGGCGGCCAACCCAGGTACTCGCCTTCGGAGAGGCCCCGAGGCGCGGAGGGGGTGAGGCGCTCCGCCGGTCCGCCGAAGTCGAGGTCGAGCGTCTGGATGGCGACCACGCGCGTGCCCGACGCGGCGGTGGCGGTGGCGACCCCGGCGATCAGGTTGCTCGAGTAGCTGCCGGCCACGAGCGGCGAGAGGACCCCGATCTTAGGGCGCTCGCTCAGCTTCCCCTCAGCGGTCACGGGCGGCGCACGTCAAAGGCGGATCCTCCGGCCCCGATGCTCCCCCGGGCCCTCGCCGGGGGGAGGACGCATCACGAGCCTGAGACGGGCTCGTGACCGGCCCCAGACTTCGGGGGGCCCGGGTCATGGAGCCGGCGGCCGGATCGCGTCGATCGCCTGCCCGGCGTTGGGCGACCCGGCGCGCGCTGCCGGGCCGGCTACTCGGGCAGGAGCCGCGGGGCGGCCGGCGCCGAGGAGAGGCGGACCTCGAGCCGGGTGTTGAGGAGCACCTTGCGCGGCCGCTGGTCGGGGGTGTGGATGACGTCCATGAGCATCCGCGCCATCTCCCTCCCCATCTCCTCGATGGGCTGGCGGACGCTGGTCAGGGGCGGCTGCATCGACACGGCCATGGGGTCGTCGTCGTAGCCCACCACCGCGACGTCCCCGGGGACCCGGCGGCCGGCCTCGGTGAGCGCCTGGAGGACGCCGACCGCCATCAGGTCGGATGCCGCGAACACGGCGTCCAGGTCGGGACGCTTGATGAGCAGCAGGCGCATCGCCCGGTAGCTGCCGTCAAGGGTGAAGTCGCCCGTCTCGATGAGCGCCTCGTCCGGGGGGAGCCCGGCGGCCATCAGGCCATCCTGGTAGCCGCGGAGCCGGTCCTGCCCGGCGGGCACGTCCCGGCGCCCCGCGATCGTGGCGATGGTCCGCCTTCCCCCGGCGGCGAGGTGGGCGACGGCATGCGCGGCCCCGGCGACGTTGTCGACGTCGACGTGGCTGAACCGGTCCGGCTGGCTGGGGCGGCCGCCGATCACGAGCGGGATGCCGCGCGCGGTGAGCCGCTCCGGGAGGGGGTGCGAGCTGGGCAGCGAGACCAGCAGGGCGCCGTCGACGTGGCCGGCGGCGACGTAGCGCTCCACCCGGTCGGCATCGGACGCTGTCTGCGGTGCCAGCAGGATCAGCTGCTTGTCCCGCGCGCTGATGACGTCGCCCAGGCCGCGGGTGAGCCGCGAGATGAAGGGATCGCCGAAGAGCAGCGAGGTCGGCTCGAAGACCACGAGGGCGACCGCATCGCTGCGGCCGGTTGCCAGGGCGCGGCCCGCCTGGTTGGGGACGTAGCCGAGCTTGTTCGCCACCTGCTCCACCGTGCGCCGAGTGCTGTGGCTGACCCGAGGATCAGAAGTGAGGACGCGGTGCGCCGTTGTCCGCGAAACCCCCGCCACATGTGCCACCTGATCGAGGGTCACCTTCGGGCTGTGAACATCCATCATGTGGTGGGGCCACACTATAGGGACGGCTCAGCACGGGTGTCAACGCCGCGTCGCCGCCCCGCACCTTCCTGCAGCGCGACCCAGTGCGTTGCACTGATGGAAGCGCTGCCATTCCGACAACGGGAACAGCGCGCGCCGCGTGTCGCGGTGCGTTCAATGTCTGTCCAAAGCGTTCGTCGTCGAGGTGCACCCGCGCGCCATCGCCGTTGAGCGTCTCCAGAGCCCCCGCTCGCCCGATGTCCGCGACTAGATCACGACGCCGGACGCCGGCAGCACCTCCATCATCCGCCCAGGGTGTCGGAGGGTGGAGAAGCGGGCGTTGACCAGCTCGATGATCGCCTCGGCGCGAAGCTCCTCTGCGGCCAGCCGGGCGGAGGTGGTCGTGTGGGCGTCGCTCACCAGGGTGACGTCGTATCCGTGCACAAGGGCGGAGAGAGCGGTGGTCTGGACGCAGAAGTCGGACTGGGAACCGGTGACCACCAGCCGACGAGTGGCCGACCGCTCCAGGGTGGCCGTCAGTTCGGTGCCGGCAAAGGCGTCGCGGTACGTCTTGGCCACCACCGGATCGCCGGCGAGCCGCTCCAGGGCGGCGGCGAGCTGCCACCCCGGGCTGCCCGCGGTCATCTCCGGGTCCTCCGGATCCTCGTGCTGGACGAAGACGATCGGGGCGCCTGCCCTGCGCGCCCGCGCGATCAGCGCATTGATCCGATCGAGCACGCCGGGAACGCCGGCGCAGCCCTCGAGGACCGCCTCCTGGACGTCGATCACGAGCAGAGCCGTCCCCGTCTGCGAGCCCGCCATGGGAGAGATTGTGACGCCCGGCAGCGCGCCGAAGAGCGCTACGGCTAGGCGTGGCGCAGCGGGAACGTCAGCCGCGCCACCACCACGTCGCGGCGGCGTTCGAGCGCGGCGCTGAGGAGGAGGTCCAGGTGGTTGTGCAACGCCTGCTGCCAGAAGTGGCGGGGAGCGATCACGGGAATGAGCACCACCACCCGGTGGGCCTGGGTGGGCTTGAGGGAGGAGATGTAGCGCAGCAGCGGGCGCACCACCGAGTGGTACTCGGAGGCGAGGATCACCAAGGGCACCCCCGGGTCCCAGCGCTTCCAGGCGGCCTCGAGCTCCGCGCGCCTCGCCCCGTCCTCAGGGAAGACCACCGTCACCGCCACCACGTGGTCGCTCATGGAGAGCGCCTGGGAGAGGGCCTCGTCGACGAGGCGGGAGACATAGGTGAAGGGGACCACCACGGTGGTGGTGCACGCCGCGGGGTGGGGCGGCCGCTCGCCGGTGTGGAGCTCCTGCGCCACCCGGTGGTAGTAGGTGTGGACGCGCACGAAGAGGAGGATCAGGAGCGGGATGGCGACCACCACCACCCACGCCCCCTCGCGGGACTTGCTGCCCACGAAGATGAGGGTGGCGACACCGCTGGCGACGGCCCCGAGCCCGTTGAGCCCGGAGCGCCACCACCAGCCCGCAGAGCGTCTCCGCAGCCAGTGGACGACCATCCCCGACTGGGCCAGGGTGAAGCCGGTGAAGACCCCGATGGCGAAGAGCGGGATCAGCGAGTCGGTGTTGCCGTCCGTGGCCGCCAGCAGGACCGCGGAGAGGATGGCCAGCACCCAGATGCCGAGGTTGAAAACCAGGCGGTCGCCGCGGATGGCGAAGCCATGGGGAAGCCGGTTGTCCCCGGCGAGCAGGCTGGCCAGCACCGGCAGGCTGCCAAACGAGGTGTTGGCGGCGAGCGCCAGCACCAGGGTGATCAGGATGGAGATGGCGGCGAAGGCCCAGCCCCGGCCCAGCGCGTAGGCGACGATCTGGTTGAGGACCGCGTCGCCGTTGCGGGGCTCGACGTGGAAGCGCTGGATCAGCACCGCCAGCCCGGCCAGCATGACGGCGAGCAGGATGCCCAGCATCAGCTCGGTCTGCCTCGCCCGCCTCACCTGCGGGGGCCGGAAGAGGGGGACGCCGTTGGCGATCGCCTCGACTCCGGTGAGGGCGCTGCAGCCGGCGGCGAACGCCTGCAGCACCAGGAGCACGCCCACCGACTCGAGGGTGTGGGTGGCGACCTGGGAGGTCCCGGGCGCCTTGAGGTGGGGGGCGAGGGGATGGATCAATCCCACCGCGATCACGACCAGGATGGCCGCGATGAAGAGCAGGGTCGGCACCAGGAAGGCGCGCGCTCCGTCGGCGAGCCCACGGAGGTTGAGCAAGGTGATCACGGCGAGCGTGCCCAGACAGAGGAGGAGCCTGTAGGGAGCCAGGGACGTGAAGGCGGAGGTGAGCGATCCCACCCCGGCGGCGACCGAGACCGCCACGGTGAGCACGTAGTCGACGATCAGCGCCGCCCCGGCGAGCAGGGAGAGGCGGGTGCCGAGATTGGCCCGGGCCACGGCGTAGGCGCCGCCCCCGCCGGGGTAGGCGACGATCACCTGCATGTAGGAGGCGACCAGCAGCACCAGCAGGCCGACGATCGCGAGGGTGATCCAGGGGGCGAGCTGGAGAGCGGCCAGTCCCCCGGCACCCAGCGCGACCAGCAGCGCCTGAGGGCCGTAGGCGACCGAGGTCAGGGCATCGAGGGAGAGCGCCGAGAGCCCCTCGACCGGGGTGATCTCCTCCTTCTCCGCCTGGCTCGATCGGAGCGGGCGGCCGAAGAGCGCGCGGCTCAGGCCCATCTGGCCACCGGGGCCGGGGTGCGGATCCTCAACCGTGACAGTCTGCCCGTTGGGGCGGTTTCCGCGACACTCCGCCGGGGTGCACACGGTGACGCTCTCGCTCGGACCGTGGGCGGCGATGAACCGGACCTGATCTACATCATCTGCCCCGAGCTCGGGCACGCCCCGCTGCTGCTGCTCGCCGTGAGGCCGTCCGGATGACGGCTTCGCCGGCCGAATCGCGCGCGGTCAGGCCGCCGCGGCCGGCTCGGCCTCGTACGTGGGGACGGTGGGCCCGACCCCGTGGCCGGTCACGGCGACGGTCGTGACCTTGGTGGAGTTGGTCTGGGGCAGGAAGACGAGCGTGACCACGACTCCGCCCACGGCGATCGCGGCTCCCAGGAGGAGCGCCGTGTCCATGCCATGGATGAAGGCCGTGCGCACCGAGGCGAGCAGCGACGCCGAGCCCAGCCTGTCGGCGACGGCGACGCCGCCGAAGATGCTCTGCCGCGCGGCGGTCGCGGCGGCGGCCGGGAGCCCGGCCAGGTGGAGCCCGGCGAGGTAGCCGACGGTCAGTACGCTGCCGAGGATCGCGGTGCCCATCGGTCCACCGATCTTGTTGACCGCCTGCAGCACCGCTCCGCCGACACCGCTGCGCTCCTGCGACAGTTCGACGAGCGCTGCGGAGGTCGCGGTGGCCATCGACATCCCGACCCCCATCCCGGCGACGAACATCCAGGCTGCGGTGAAGAGGCCGGTCGAACCGAGGCCAGTCGTCGCGCCGACGGCCAACCCGATCGCGAGCAGGAGGAAACCGACCGCGACGATGACCTTGGCGCCGGCCAGCCGGACCATCTGCGCGGCGGGAATCGCTCCGAGCATGAGCCCACCGATCATCGGCAGCAGCCGGAGACCTGAGCCCATCGCGTTGGTGCCGACCACGCCCTGGAAGTACTGGGGCAGTGTGAACAGGACGGAGATCATGGCCAGCACCGGCAGCGCGGCCAGGATCACGCCCCACGTGAACGACGCCGAGGTGAACAGCGTCATGTCCAGCAGGGGCTGGCCGCCGGGCAAGCGGCTCAATCTGCGTTCCCACATCAGGAAGCCGATCAGGACGGCGACGCCCACGATCATCAGGGCCAGCGCCCCGATGGCCCCCCAGCCGTTCTGACCCGCCTCGATCAGACCGTACGTGAGCGTCACCAGCCCGGCGGCTGAGGTGGCGATGCCGAGGATGTCAATCCCGGGACGCCTCGCGGCGCGGGTCTCCGGCACCAGAGCAACCAGCGCGGTCAGGCCGACCAGGGCGACCGGGACGTTGATGAGGAAGACCCAGCCCCACCAGAACTCGGTGAGCATCCAACCGCCCAGGATCGGTCCGATCGGGAAGGAGATGAAGTTGGCTGCCGCCCAGAACCCCACCGCCTTGGGTCGCTCTCTCGCGCTGAACAGGACGGTGACGGCGGTGATCGCCATCACGATGATCCCCGCCCCGGCCAGCCCCATCAGCACCCGGGCGGCCATGAACTCGGCCACCGACGTGGAGAACGCAGAGCCCGCCGACCCCACGGCAAAGAGCCCCAGCGAGATCAGCATCACCCTCTTGCGCCCGTAGCGGTCGCCGAGAAGCCCGGCCGGCAGCATCGACGCCGCCATGACCAAGAAGTAGATGGACATGAACCACTGGAGATCGGACTCCGATGCGTTGAGCGCCTTCGAGAGCGTCGGCAGGGCGACGCTCAGCACCGTCCCGTCCACTCCCACGGCGAGACAGCCCAGGCACACGGCTCCGAGTGCCCACCACTTCCGATTTCCGCCACCCGTCGGGACAGCGTCGCTCTGACCACTGTGGTCGACAACCCGCTCCTGCGGGTGCGGATCGGTCATGGGAGGCTCTCCTGTGGCCGGCACTTTCCTAACCCATCTCAGCCGGGAACGCCGGGAGAAGCCCACGTTGCGCGGAGGTGCGCAACAAGCGCAGCAAGAGCGCGTGGACGTCCCGGGCGAAGGAGCTGATCGACTCCTGGGGTGCCCGCCGGCTGCGTCCGTCAGCGGACAGACGGGCCATGTGGCCCGGTGGACACTTCTCCCTGGGTAGGGCTGCGCGGGCTCCCTGAGCTCACTCCCCAGGGCGCCGCGAGCCTGCCCGTCTGCGGCGGGCCGCCTGCACAGACCTGGTCCGCCGCCGATGTGGAGGGGCTCGGTGCACATCCCCGACCTGATGGGCCAGGTGGTCCGCGCCTCACGCCGGCGCAGTTCCGCGGTGATCGATTTGCTCGTCCCGCTGCAGGGCGCACTGATGGAGGCCGTGAGCGTCGACGGCACCACCCTCACAGTCGCTGTCAGCGGCGGTGTGGTCACGGTGCGCGGCGAGGTCGGGTCGCTCGATCAGATCAGCCGGGCCAGCCGAGTCATCGAGAGCTTCCAGGGCGACACCGAGATCGTCAACCTCGTCCGGGTCGGAGTGCCCACGGGCGCACCTCGGAGCACCTGAGCGGCGCTGCGGCCGGCGAACGGGGCCGGATCTCGCAGCGCCTCACGTCCCGGCCCCGTCCGGTAGCTCGTCCGGGAGGTCGAGTCGCGCCACCCCGATCTGGTCATCGGCCATGCCGTAGTAGACGTCGAAGCGATCGGGTGTGCCCAGGTCGTCCCGGCAGTCGATGCCGGTCGGGAACACGACGTTGGCGATCGTTCCCTCGCGTTCTTGGGGCAGCTCGGGCGACAGGATGGGCTCCGCCGAGCGATACCTGATCCGTCGCGGGTGATCGTTGGAGAGGATCATGACCCCGGCCGAGTAGGTCGGCCTGTGCCCGCCGTCGCTCGGCCCGCGAAGGTCGCTGACACCGTGGTAGATGACCATCCAGCCGTGCCGGGTCGGGACGGGCGGCGTCCCCACCCCGATCTTGAGACGCTCCCACGACGACACCGGGGCCGCGAGTTGATGGTGGGAGGTGAACGGCGATAGGTGGTGCGACCCGTTGCCCGGGCGGTGCGTCCGGCTGTAGGAGATCCAGATGGCCTCGCGGTCGAGCTGCCCATCGCCGGGGGTGGGGTGGTGAGCGGTGCCGTTGCCGTGGGTGCCGGTGAAGATGGGCCGGTGCAGCAGGGCCAGCTCGGGGTAGCCGGACGGATTGGGGATGAAGACGGGGAAGAGGGTGGCGTCCTTGTTGTCGACGCCGGAGAGCTCGATACCCTGATAGGGTCCGAACTCGGCCAGGCCCAGCCGCGTCCAGTGGAGCAGATCGTCGGATACAGCCAGCGCGATCCGCGGTCCGCTGGGGGAGAACGCCGTGTACGTCATCACGTACTCGAGGAGGGGCTCGACGAACGTGATGCGCGGGTCCTCGCAGCCACCGCCGCCGTCCGGCCGCAGCTCGTAGTCGGCCTCGGGCTCGAGGGCGATGCCGAGACGCTCGACACCGCAGGGATCCCCGTCGGCGTTGAAGAGAACGCGGGCGATGCCGATCCTCGAGTAGTTGCCGCGGCCGACCATTCGCGGAAAGAGGTAGAGCTGCCCGTCCAGGCCCCGGATGGCGGCCGGGTTGAGCACCCCCTCGACCTCCTGGGGGTTGCCCGGCTCCGGGCGCATGATCGGCCACAGCCGGTGCATCTGAAAGGGGTTCATGACCCCGCGGCGGCCGCGACGCCCTCCTGCTCGCCGGCCAGGCACGCGATCAGGGTCTCGATCACCACCCGGGTGTCACCGGGGTCGCGCACCGGGATGGAGACAACCCCCGCCTCCTCGGCCGGGTAGTCGTTGCCCCCCGGGAAGAGGGCGTCACCGACGAAGATCATCTCGGTCAGCGAGATGCCCAGGATGTCCCGCAGCTTCCTGATGCCATACGCCTTGTCGATGCCCGGCTTGGTCACGTCGATCGACGTGGCGCCACCAATGCGCACGGAGAACTCGGGGATGAGGGTGTCGAGGACTGCCGTGATCCGCTTTCTCCTGGCGAAGTCGGGATCCCAGCTCTCCTTCTCGGCGAGGGGAGCCTGCTGACCCAAGGCGGACAGCGTGACCTGGCTGCCGCGGTCCTCGATGATCTCTCCCCAGACCTGTGCCGGCATGAGGCCGGTCGTCTGCAGGGCCGATCCCAGCGCGCTCACGATCTTCTCCCTCTCTGCGGCGGTCAGATCCTCCGAGTAGAGCCTTGACCAGCCGTCGCCGTATCGGTAGAACTGCGTTCCGCAGACAGGGAGGAGGGAGAGGTTGGCCAGGCGCTCGTCCTCGGCGAGCTGATGGAGCAGCTGCTGCTCGAACTGGAGCCAGCTGCCTCCGGAGATCACGGCGACCCTGACAATGCCGAGCAGGTCGTGCAGAAGTCGGGTGATCTCGGTATCCGGAGCCGACTTGCTCGGCGCCAGCGTCCCATCGAGGTCGAAGACGATCAGCTTCTTCACGATCCCCGCCCGGTAGGGAGATCTGCAGAGTCGGTCCGTCCGGTGCCGCCGGCCTTCCCGGCCTCGGGAAGGCCGGCTTCGAGGACGGTCACGTCCGGGCTGGGATGCAGAAGGCAGGCGCCCACCGCCGCGGGCAGGAGCACGACGTCGCCGGTCGCGATCTCGTAGGTGGATCCGGCGTGGTCGAGATGCCCGGCTCCGGCGATGCAGGTGAGGATGCGCGGGAGACCGGCGGCGCCCACGGTGACGGGGAGCTGCGCGCGGATGCGCCAGAGCGAGAAGTGGTCGCACCGGAGGAGGGGTTCGCGGGTCGCCGGGAGGTCTCCGTCCGGGCGTGGCGTCACCGGCTCGAGCGCGCCCTGGTGGAAGTCGATGCAGGCCAGCGCTCGATCGACCTGCAGGTCGCGGGGCATGCCGGTCGTGGGGTCGACGCGGTCCCAGTCGTAGAGGCGGAAGGTGACGTCGCTGTTCTGCTGGATCTCGAACGCCACGATGTTCCCGCCCAGAGTGTGGACGGTGCCGGCAGGGAGGTAGACGACATCGCCCACCCTGGGTGTGAAGCCGGCCAGCCGGGCGGCGACCGTCCCGTCGCCGAGTGCTCGTCGAAGCACCTCGGGGGTGCTGCCTGGCCGGAGCCCGGCGTAGATGCGGCTCTCCGGCTCCGCCTCCAGCACCACCCACGCCTCTGTCTTGCCGGACTCCCCCGGCGGCAGGCAGTCGGTCTGCTCATCCGACGGGTGCACCTGCACGGAGAGGACGTCGCGGGCGTCGAGGAACTTCAGGAGCAGTGGGAACCTGGTGAACCGGTGGGCGAGTGCGCCCAGCATCGCCTCCGGGAACTCCTCGACCAGCTCCCCGAGCGTGCGCCCGGTGAGCGATCCCGCCGCAACCCGGCTCTGATGATCGGGCCTGTCGCTGAGCAGCCATGCCTCGCCGACCGGGTCCGTGCCCGGGAGAGGAGCTCTCATCAGGCCGGCCAGGCGGCGGCCGCCCCAGAGCCGGTACTGGAAGATGGGGGCGAACCGCAGCGGATAGAGGGCCACCGGGTTCACCGCCGGTGCCACCGATCGCGGGGCGGATGCCCACGTCTCTCCGTCCGCTCTCCGGGGCGGCGTCGCGGGGGTGCCGAGAGTGGCTATGCGGATGCTCCCGGCCTGTGTCCCGCCGCCACAGCGTCGACCGCCGGCGCATCGGCGCCGCGCGCCTCGGGCTCCGTCGGGTGCGCCTGCTGGCGCAGCTCGCGCAGCTCGACGGCCTCGGTGAGCTGGTGCCGACGCTGGCGTCGCAGCATCACCCCAACCAGGCTGGCGACGGCGACGGTCAGGACGATGGTGACCAGAAGGGCCACGCCGAGGGGTATGCCCACCGTCCAGGCCAGGTACTTCAGCCTGACCGTCTGGCCGTTCTGGACGATGCCGACGATGATCGCCACCACCACCACCAGAGCGCCAATGAGGTTCCAGTAGAGGCCGGTGCCCCGGAACCGCCGGGTGCCCGCTTCCTTGGTCTTTCCCTTGTCCATGACGTACCTCCGACGCCTCCCTTCGGATCACTCAAATGATCAGCCGCCCCGTGCAGCGCGGCTCTGCGCTGCACGGCCGGATGACCCTGCTTACAGGCTGAAGCGGCGGCCGCCGCGAGAACGCGGCTTGGCCACCATCCACACCACGAGCCACACCACCAGGGCGACCAGCGCCACCAGCACCAGGGTGTGCACCGCGATCCCCAGGATGAAGAGGACCGCGATGATGGCGAGACAGAGGACCAGCGGACGCATGACGATCTCCTAGATGTGAAGCTCAGGTCGAGTGAGCACTACCAACCCGCCTGGATCAGACGGCCCCCTTGGCACGCTGATCGGCGATCATCGACAGCACCTTGGCGACCACCACGGCCGCGATCGCATAGACGGCGACCGCCAGGACGTCCGCCCAGACGATCAGCGAGCCCGTCGCGGCGTAGGTGGTTGTGAAGATGCCGGCGAACGGCGCGGCCAGGGCGCGACCGACCGTGAAGATGAACGCTGCGAAGCCGACGTTGGCGGCCCCGACGGCATGGAAGACGAAGTCGAACCCGAGGAGGACAAAGACGATGCCGGCGGCCAGGCCGATGATTCGACCTCCCAAGGGGAGACCTGACCACTCGCGCGTCGAGCTGCGCCGGGTCGCGACGCCGGTGTACGGATCGGATGTGGTTTCCGTCGTGCTCGTGACGCCGCGGTAGGTCTGGCCGTCACTGTTCACGACGCGGTCTTGCACCTGTGTCTCAGCCACCTGGGCCTCCTTGAGGGGGTTCCCTCCCGAAGCCCCTGAATCCGAGGCTCCGTCTGAGCCTCAGTCTGCGACCGGATCCGCAACAAGCGCAGCAACGTCGCCGGGCGATCGTGCCTCGGGCGGCTGGTGTGCCCGCACGGAGGCCTCCCAGAACCCGAGTCTCGAACGGAAGCGCTCCGCCTGAGCCGCGACCACCGGGACGTTGGTCAGCTCGACCTCACGGCGTGCCTCGGGTGACTGGTCGGCCATGAGCTGCTGGATGCGGCGGAGGACCGACTCCTCCATGGTGAGGATCTCCGTGTAGATCTTTCGCCAGAACAGCGCCTGGTCGAGCGAGGCGGTGACGAGATCGGCCTCGCCGTCCATGCCGATCGAGTCGTCCCCTCCCCGGGTCGCCGCCACGATGTCGGGCCTCTCCGGAAGGGTGGGTGTGGAGCTCATGCTCACCAGATACACCGGAAGGCGCAAAAAGATCAGCAACTGGGCCCGGTCCACGGGAGGCCGCCCGATCGGTCCTGCCTCCCGGTTGGGGCGTCCGGGCGGGCGGTATAGTCAGCCCCGATGGTGGCAGGTGAGGCGAGCACGCCGGCGCGGGGCCCCCTCCAGGGCGAGGACATCGAGACCGAGCACTGGGAGGACGCGCGCCACTGGATGAGCATCTACGACGATCTCATCCGCTTCAAGCTCGGCCTCCTCGAGCGGGTCAGGCGGGAGCTGCCCAAGCTGCACCCGGTGGCCCAGAGCGCAGCCGACGAGGACGTCGCCTTCATCGAGGCGCAGATGGCCGGCTACCACGAACGGCTCGACCTCTGGTACCGGCGCGTCTGGCAGCTCCACGGCCTCTGGCTCGACCCGGCGGATCGCGTGGTGCGCCACCGGGGCAAGGAGGCCGCGCTGACGGCGCGCGAGTTCGAGCTGCTCCAGTTCCTCCTCGACCATCCGCACCGCTTCTACACCACGGCGCAGATCGCCGGGGTTGCGTGGTCGGACTCCGCGCTCATGCCGGAGGAGGTCCGCAACTACGTCACGCGGGTCAGGAGGATCCTGGCCCGGCTGGAGATCCCGTGCGACCTGATCAACCGCCCTGGGCACGGCTACTCGCTGACGTTTCGCAACACGGAGTAGGTGGCCAGCGCGCTCCCTGCTGGCTCGGTTCGGCGGGTCGCGCGTCCCACGGCTGCGCTAGCCTATGCGCAACGGCCTTGCAACTGCGCTCCAGCTTGGCAGGAGAGACGGCCAATTGACGGTGCCGGCTCCGTGCACCCCGGACTTTCGCGAACAGCCGCTGTGGTGGGATGACGCCGGCCTGCCTGAGCTGGAACCCACCATGCCACCGCCGCGCCAGGTCTCCGTGGTCGTCGTCGGCGCGGGATACACCGGGCTGGCTGCCGCACTCGAGCTCCGGCGGCGCAACATCGACACGGTGGTGGTCGACCGGGCCGAGCTGGGAAGGGGTGCCAGCGGCCGCAACGGCGGCATGATCCACGCCGGTCTGCACCGCGATCTGCAATGGCTCGAGCGGCGGCTTGGAGAACGCGGCCGGGCCCTGCGGGTGGCGAGCGTTTCTGCCGTCGACCTGGTCGAGCGGCTCGCCGCCGAGGTGGCGCCGGACGCCGGGTTCGAGCGTTGCGGCTGGCTGCACCTCGCCCACCTCTCGTCGCGACTGATGGCGTTGCGAGGTGAGCAGGTGGCACGGCGGACCTCCGGCGAGTCCACCCGGATGCTCGAGCAGGCCGAGATCGGTGAGGAGAGCAGTTGTCGCGGCTTCGCCGGTGCGCTTCTCACCGACAACGGTGCGAGCATCCATCCGGGCCGCTACCTCGCCGGCCTGGCGCGCGCCGCGCTCGCCGCCGGGGCTCGGATCCACCCCGGGCTGGAGGTGCTCTCGGTGGAGGAGCGGCCGGAGATGGGACCGAGGGTTCACACCGCGGCCGGCCCCATCGACGCTCGCCATCTCCTGGTGGCCACCAACGGATACACGAGCTCGGCGTTCCCGGTGCTGCGCCGCCGGGTCATCCCCATCGGCAGCTACATCATCGCGACCGAGCCCCTGCCGCGCGCGGTTGCCGACTCCGTGAGCCGCCACGGCCGGATGATGACCGACACGCGTGAGCTGCTCCACTACTGGCGCCTCTCTCCGGACCGCCGCCTGATCTTCGGCGGGCGGACCAGCTTCGCCCCGATCACCCTGCAGCGGGCGCGCGACCGCCTCTACGCCGCCATGCTGCGCATCTACCCTCAGCTTGACGGGATCCGGGTCAGCCACGCGTGGACCGGGACGGTGGCCTTCACCATGGACCGGCTGCCCCACCTGGGACGCCGCGGCGGGATGACCTATGCGATGGGCTACTGCGGCAGCGGCGTGGCGATGGCGACCTGGCTGGGCACCCGAGCCGGGGCCTGGATCGCCGATGAACCGCCCGGCCCGTTCGCCGGTCTGCCCTTCCCCACCCTCCCCGCCTACACGGGACGACCCTGGTTCCTGCCCGCGGTGGGCTGGTACTACCAGGTTCGCGACCGGCTGCCCTGACCCGGCGGGGCTCCACCGGCGGGTGGGCGCGGGGCACAGTACGGTTCACCCCTCGATGTTGGTCATCACGTGCTTGACCCGGGTGTAGTCCTGGAAGCCGTACATCGAGAGGTCCTTGCCGTAACCGGAGTTCTTGAAACCTCCGTGGGGCATCTCGGACACCAGGGGAATGTGAGTGTTGATCCACACGCAGCCGAAGTCGAGATGCTTGGCCATGCGCATCGCGCGCGCGTGGTCGCGTGTCCAGACGCTCGCGGCGAGGCCGTATTCGACTCCGTTGGCCCAGGTCAGGGCCGTGGCCTCATCGGCGAAGCGCTGCACGGTGATCACCGGGCCGAAGACCTCGTGTTGGACGATTTCGTCGGACTGCTCGACGCCGGCGACCACGGTGGGCTCATGGAAGAAGCCGGGGCGGCTCAGGCGGTGCCCACCGGTCACCACCTGGCCGTGGTCGGGGAGCCGCTCCAGGAAGCCGCTGACGCGGCCGAGCTGGGCGGCGCTGTTGAGGGGCCCGAAGGCGGCGTCGGGGTCGTCGGGGTCGCCGGTCCTCGTCTGCTCCGCCTGCTCCCGTAGGGCGGCCACAAGGTCGTCGTGCACTCGGGGGGCGGCCAGGACCCGGGTCGCCGCGGTGCAGTCCTGCCCTGCGTTGAAGTAGCCGGCCATGGCGACCGTCTCGGCGGTCGCCGCCACGTCGGCGTCGTCGAAGACGATCACCGGAGCCTTGCCGCCGAGTTCCAGGTGCACCCGCTTGAGGTCAGCGGCGGCGGCTGCGGCGACCTCGCGGCCGGCGCGGACACTGCCCGTGATCGACGCCATCGCCGGGATGGGGTGGGAGACCAGGGCGGCGCCGGTATCGCGGTCTCCACAGATGACGTTGAACACACCCGCGGGCAGATGCTCGGCCATGATCTCGGCCATCAGCAGAGTGGTCACCGGAGTGGTGTCCGAGGGCTTGAGAACCACGGTGTTGCCGGCGGCGATGGCCGGTGCCCACTTCCACACCGCCATCAGCATCGGGTAGTTCCACGGTGTCACCTGGGCACACACCCCGACCGGTTCGCGCCGGATCATCGACGTGTGCCCGGCCATGTACTCGCCGGCGCTGCTTCCCTCGAGCAGGCGGGCACAGCCGGCGTAGAAGCGGATCGGGTCGACCAGCGCGGGGATCTCCTCGCTGCGAGTCACGGCGACCGGCTTGCCGGTGTTCTCGCATTCCAGCCTCACGAACTCCTCGGCGCGCGCCTCGAAGGCGTCCGCGATCCGGAGCAGGGCCAGGCTCCGCTGCTTGGGGGTGGCCGCCCTCCATGTCTCGAAGGCTGCGCGGGCGGCAACGCAGGCGGCGTCGACGTCCGCCGCCCCGGAGAGCGCCGCCCGCGCGTACTCCTCGCCGTTCGCCGGGTTGACGACGCCTGAGGTCCGCCCGTCGGCAGCGTCGCAGGGCTCGCCGCCGATGAAGTTGCGCAGGGTGCGAACGGCCCCCGCGCTCATGCGCGCAGCTCGCCGGCGAGAGCGCGGAAGTTGTCGACGTAGACGCGCACGTCGTCCACCGAGTGCTGCACCGAGAGCGTCCAGTTCTCCTCCGCCCCCGGGGCCATCAGAACCCCCCGGTTGGACTGGTAGAGCCAGGAGAGGTAGGCCATCGAAGGGTCGATCTCCAGGTAATCGCGATAGCTGCGGACCGGCTCCTTGCGGTAGGTGATGCAGCCGCGGGAGGCGGCGGTCACCACGTGGTAGGGCAGGCGGTGATCGCCGATCACCGCGGTGAGACCGCCCCCCAGCTCCTCGGCGAGAGCGTCGAAATGGGCGTAGGCGGAGGGGGTGAGCACCTCGCACAGGGTCGCCCGGGAGGCCGCCATGGTCAGCGGATTGCCGTTGAACGTCCCCAGCTGGGCGACGCGGCCGTCGCTGATCGTCTGCATGACGTCGGCTCGCCCGCCGACCGCGCCGCAGGGAAGACCACCTCCGATGGCCTTGGCCAGGCAGACCAGGTCGGGGACCACCCCGAAGCGCTGGGTGGCCCCGCCGGGAGCGATGGTCACCCCGGTCTTCACCTCGTCGAAGATGACCAGCGCCCCTTGGCGGTGGGCCAGCTCCACCACCCCGTCGAGGTAGCCGGGATCGGGGAAGACGATTCCGATATTCATCATCACCGGCTCGAGGATGACCGCGGCGATGTCGGAGTGGCTCGCGAAGACGCGCTTCAGGGCCTCCAGGTCGTTGAAGGTCACCACGCTGGTCAGCTCCACCGTCGAACTCGGGATGCCCTCGGACATGGGCACCGACACCGGTGCCTCCACCGGCCCCATCAGGTTCGCGGGAGGCTCCACGGAGACCAGCACGGCGTCATGGTGCCCGTGGTAGGAGGATTCGATCTTGACGATGCGGTCCCGGCCGGTGAAACCGCGGGCGATCCGGACCGCATCCAATGTGGACTCCGTGCCGCTGTTGGTGAACCGCCACTGGGGCTGGCCGAAGCGGCGGCTGAGCTCCGCGGCGACCACCGCGCTGTCGGCCACCGGCTGGGCGAAATGGGTGCCGCGCAAGAGCTGCCTCTGCACCGCGGCGACCACTGTCGGGTGGGCATGGCCGACCAGCATCACCCCGAAGCCGTTGTGGAAGTCGACGTACTCGTTGCCATCCACGTCCCACACCCGGCTGCCCTCGCCCCGGTCGATGAACACCGGCTGGGGTGGCTTGTCCTGGAACGAGCTGGCGACCCCACCCGGGATGTGCTCAGCGGCGGTGCGCCACAGCTCATGCGAACGGGTGCGATGGGCCCGGAATGACGCCTCCTCCCGGGTGATGAGGTCCCGCACGCGGGGTGCCGGCGGCGCGGACGCGGGTGCCAGCATGTCGCCTCCCTCAGGGCGCCGGGGCTCCGGCGCCACAACAAGCGGTTGCGGGGCGCCGGTCAGGAAAACTACCGAACCCCTGCAGGATTGATCCCGGGAAGAGTAGGGGAGCTCGCCGGTACCGTCAAGCTCCGACGCCCGCTTGACACGTCCGGCCGGGTCCATTACCGTCTCTTCAATTCTGCTCTTGTGCAGTAGTTGTGCTCCGGCGAGGAGAGCCCCCATGGCGGAGATAACCCTGGCTGCTCCCGACGTGGTCCGGGCTCCGGCGCGGACACTCAAATCGGGCGAGCTCAACCTTCTCGATACGACCGCGGTCGCCACCTCCAGCGTGGCGCCCGCCTACAGCCTGGGCACCACGCTCTTCCTCGTGGTCGCCGCCACCGGGGTCGGGCTCGCCGCCCCCGCGGCGATCCTGGTGAGCTTCTTCCCGGTCTTCTTCATCGCCATGGCGTACAGCTACCTGAACCGCCGGGACCCCAACTGTGGCGCCTCCTACAGCTGGATCGCGCGGACCGTCAACCCCCACATCGGTTGGTTCACCGGTTGGGTCCAGCTGGCGTGCAACGTCATCTTCTGCATCTCGGCACCTCTCTTCGCAGGCTCGGTGCTGCTGGCGCTCCTCGGACCCGGGCAGTTCGGCTGGATCAGCTCGGGAACGGCCGGGAACAGCGCGCTGATCGCGCTCGTCGGCTTCGCCCTGCTCGCCTTCGTCACGGTGATGGTGGCTCGGGGCATCCGGATCACGGCCAATGCCCAGTGGGTGATGGTCAGCATCGAGTACCTGGTGGTCCTCGTCTTCTCCGTGCTCGCCTTCATCAAGGTGCTGGCCTCTCATCCGGCCGGATCGACAGGGGTGGCCGGCTGGTGGTTCAACCCCTTCTCGCTGCAGGGCTTCAGCGGCCTGGCCGCGGGGGCCGTGCTCGGCGTCTTCTTCTTCTGGGGCTGGGACACGGCCGCCAACCTCAACGAGGAGGGGAGCAACAACCGCGAGAACCCCGGCAAGGCCGGGATGATCAGCATGGTGGTCCTGCTGGTGCTGTTCATGGTCGCGGCCACGGCGATGCAGTCACTGCTCGGCAAGGCTCAGATCACCGGCCAGGGAGCCAACGCCCTGGTGTTCTTCGCCACCCGGCTGGCGCCGGCGCCGCTCAGCTTCCTCATGGCGGTCGCCATCCTCAGCTCGAGCCTGGCCACCACCCAGACCACCCTGCTGCCCTCGAGCCGGCTCAGCTTCTCGATGGCCCGCGACGGGGTCTTCCCCGGGATCTTCGGGCTCATCCACAAGAGCTGGCAGACGCCCTGGGTGGGGACCATCATCACCTTCCTGCTGTGCAGCATGGGCATCCTGCTCACCACGCTGAATGCGAACATCAACAACACCTTCGCCAACATGATCTCGGACATCGGCATTCTGGTCGCGATCTACTACGGGGCGACCGGCATCGCCTGTGCCTGGGCATTCCGCAAGGTGCTCCTGAGCAGCGTGCGCAACCTGGTCCTGATCGGAATCCTGCCCCTGATCGGTGGCGTCTTCCTCTTCTGGATCGGCTATGAGGTGATCGCGCAGGGGGTGGGTGCGGCCATCCCGGTGCTGATCACCCTCGGCCTCGGCATCCCCCTGACGGTGGTGGCGGCACTCGTCAACAAGAACGGCTTCTTCACCCAGAAGACGGTCGCCTACGAGCAGATACGGGTCGTGGCAGACGACGAGGTGGAGCTGGTGGGGTCGCCGCGGGAGGCGGAGGAGCTGGCCAGGGCGTAGGAGGGGCGCCACGGCGAGGCGGGGGCGACCTGAGGTATGCCAAGGACCGTCCGTCGAGGTGTCCCACCCCTGCTCCTCGGACGGGCCGGCTTCGGTCCGCACTCGATGCGCTCGGGCAGCTTGGAGCGACAACGGTCCACCGCGCCCCGGCCACACTTCGCCATGATTCGCTGATGACCACCGAGCCCACCATCGTCATCGACAGTCGCAAGGAGCTGACCTACCTGCTCAGCCAGGGCGCTGAGCTGGAGCACGGCGTGATGTGCCAGTACCTCTACGCCGCCTTCAGCCTGAGGAGCGCCCCGGGCGCCGGCCTCAGCGAGGAGCAGCTGCAGGCGGTGGAGCGCTGGCGCCGGCTCCTGCTCGAAATCGCGGGCGAGGAGATGCTCCACTGGGCGATGGTCCAGAATCTTCTGACCGCGGTGGGGTCCGCCCCGTACGTCAGCCGGCCCCACCTTCCCCACCAGGCCAAGGGCTACCCGGCGGGAATCCAGCTCCGTCTCCTTCCCTTCGGCCAGGAGGCGCTGCAACACTTCGTCTTTCTCGAGCGCCCGGAAGGAATGGAACAGAGCTATCCGAGCAGCTTCGAGAAGGTGGCTGCGCTTCCACCCATGGCCCCGGGCGAGGTGGTGCCCCAGGCTCAGGAGTACTTCACCCTGGGCCACCTGTACCGCTCCATCGCGGCGGGGATCGCGGCGCTCGCGGCCAAACTGGGGGAGGACCATCTCTTCATCGGCCCGAGGTTCCACCAAGCCGACGAGGCGAGCTTCCGCTGGCCAGACCTGGCGCCCATCTCTGATCTCGCCGGGGCCAACCGGGCCCTTGAACGCATCGTCGAGCAGGGGGAGGGCGCGACCGGAGAGTGGTCCAAGGCCCACTACGGTCGTTTCCTGCGAATCGTGGAGGAGTACACGGAGCTCCGCAGGGCTGACCCGGACTTCGCGCCCGCCCACCCCGTTCTGGCGGCCGGGATGCGCGACGTCGAGGGCATCGCGCCGGACGTCTACATCAGCGATCCCGCCACGGGCGCCTGCTCCGACCTGTTCAACTCCGTCTACGAGCTGCTGCTGCAGATGATCGCCCGGTACTTCGCCTTCGGCCATGAGACGCCGGGCCAGCGCCAGGCGCTGGCGCATGCCGCAGTGGGCCTCATGTTCCAGGCGATCGAGCCCCTGGGTTTCCTTCTGGCTCGCCTGCCGGTGGGTCCGGAGCACCCGGGGGCCACCGCCGGAGCCAACTTCCAGCTCCCGTATCGGGCCAGCTTTCTTCTGCCGCACCGGCGTTCGGCCTGGATCCGGTTCGCGGAGCGTCTCGACGAGCTTGCGTCTTTCGCCGACCCGGTGACCCCCGCCGAGGGGCGGGACGTCCTCTCCAAGGTGTCCGAGGCGTTGCGCAGGACCGCCTTGGATCTCTTGGCCCATGTCGAGCCCGTCGCCCCTCCCCCCGAAGGCTCAGGCTCTGAACATGGGGCGCAGGAGGACTGAGCAGCTCCCCATGCCGTCTCCGCCTGCGAATGGGCTCAGCGCCGGCGGTCTCGCCGGAGAGACTCGTACAGTCTGGGCGGTGGAGGTTCGTGATTGCACGACTCGTGAGTTGCCGCAGGTGCTCGGGCTGTGGGACGCGGCTGATGCGGAGCCGACCGTCACCGACGACCTGGCGGGGCTCGAGGCGCTCCTGTCCTTTGCTTCCGGCTCGCTCCTTGTCGCCCTCCACGACGACGTGGTCATTGGCACCCTCATCTGCGGTTGGGACGGCTGGAGGGCCGCCTTCTACCGACTTGCCGTGGCACCCATGTTCCGGCGCCAGGGAATCGCAACCGCTCTCGTCCGCGAGGGAGAGCGGCGCCTCCACCAGTGGGGCGCTCGTCGCATTGCGGTCATCGCCGTGGAATCAGCCCCCGCCGCCGTCCCCTTCTGGATCGCAGCCGGCTACGTCCCCCAGACAGACCGGAGTCGTCTCGTGAAAAACCTCACCGGGCGGGCGGTGGCGGACGACCCGGATATCAGGGCGGCGGGACGAGACGCCCGGCCTGATCGCGGGCGTGCTGATCGGGGAGGCTGGCGCGCAGAGTAGCGTCGGCGGCCAGAAGCTGGGCGCGCTCTACCCGCCGGGCCAAGCGCCCGTCGAGCGCGTCGATCGCCCTCCTGATCGCGCGTGCGTACTGGTCCCCCCGCAGGGTCAGCTCGACGTTGACCTGCCGAGCGTCGCCCGGGTCCCTGGCGGTCACGACCAGGCCGCGCCGCTCGAGCCCGGTCACGAACTTGCGGGCCGCCTGGCGGGTGACCCCCAGCGCCCCCCCGATCTGCCCGATCGAACTGGGGTGGCGGCCGAGCAGGCGCAGGACCGCGGCGTCGGTGCGGCGGTAGTCGTCAAAGCCGGCGCGCCGGACGTGATCAGCCATCTGGCGCACCCAGTGCTCGCGAGCGAGGGCGAGCAGGTCGCCGAAGTGATAGGAGGTCCTTGACTGCTCGGCCATGGTGCGCTAGCGTATTATGCAACTTGGTTGCTCATCCGTCCAGCCCACGCAGAGTCCGCGCAGGCGCGGAGATCGCCGCCCGGCTCGCGCTCGCCGGTGTCGTGCTGTACGTGATCATCGACGTGGTCCTCGTCTTCCTCCGTCCGCAGTTCTCGATCCTGCACAACGCCGAGAGCGACTACGGCAGCAGCGGGTCCTGGGCGTGGCTGATGGACGTGAACTTCCTGCTCCGCTGCGCGCTCAGCCTCGCCGTGGTCGGAGCGGTGTCCGGCGTCGCCGCCAGGGGCCGCGCGATTCAGGCCGCGCTCGGCCTGCTGATCGTATGGGCGCTGGGCTCCGGGCTGCTCGCCTTCTTCCCCGACGATCCGGTGGGGAGCCCCGTGCACACGTCGGGCGCCATTCACCTGGCCATCGCGTTCATCGCGTTCCTGGCCGTGCTCGTGGGCACGATCCTCGGGTCGATCGCCCTCCAGTCGCAGGCGCGTTGGCGGCCGGTCGCGATCCCGATGGCCGTCCTCTCCTGGGGCGCGATCCTCCCGCTCCTGCTCCTCGGGCGGGCCGGTTTCCGCACCAACTCGCTCGGTGGGCTCTACGAGAAGATCTTCCTCGGCATGGAGCTGCTGTGGTTCGCGCTCGTCGCGGTGCGGGTCGCGCAGGGTTCAGCCGAGGCCTCAGAGTAACCGCCAGGGCCTCAGCGGCTCGGTCACGCAGGGCGCCGCTCGTCCGATGTCGGTCGCGTAGCTAGCGACCACAACGCTCCGCGCCGGACCAACCCGCCGGGGCCGGACGGTTCTCGAGTCAGCGCTGCAACCCAGCAACCCATGCGGCGATCTGGGACCGGGTGCTGAAACCGAGCTTGTTGAGGATGTTGCGAACGTGGCTCTCCACGGTGCGCTCGGAGATGAACAGGCGAACTCCGATCTGCTTGTTGCTCAGACCGTCTGCGATCAGGTGGGCGACACCGGCCTCGCGCCTCCCGAGCGGGGAGGTGGTGGAGACATCGGCGGAAGGGGTCGCCTCCGGGATCCTGGTGCCAAGGGCAAGCGTAATGGCTGCCTCTCGGCTCAACCGTCTTCCCTCCGCGATCGCCGCCGCATAGCCGTCGGCGCCCAGCGAGATCCTCGCCGACTCCTCCGCCCTGGCGAGGAACGGAGCCATCGTGGCGACGATCCCGCTTCCAGTGTCCGATCGCAGGTTCTCGGCGGCGCCGAGCAGGTGGGCGGCGAGGCGCGCCTGCCGGGCGCCGCCCGCGACGCTGGCCAGGCCGACGAGGCAGAGCATCTGGGCGATCCGGTCGTCGATCCGCTGCGCGATCCGGAGCCCCTCCTGATAGAGCGGCTTGGCCCGCTCGACGTCGCCGGACATCAGCCCAGCCCCCCCCAGATTCACCAACTGCATCTCCAGCTCATAGAGATCGCCCACTTCTCGGCCGAGCCGCTCGCCCTCGGCGGCCGCGGCGGTCAGCGCGGCTGCGTCGCCGCTCACGATCCCCGCGACCGCGCGGGTCTGGAGGATGGAGATCCGCGCCTGGTAGTCGTCGGCGCTGCCCGGGACGGCCTCGGCGGCTTCGAGGAGGCGGTCTGACGCCGGGGCGTCCCCGTCGATCAGCGCCGCCACCGCGCCCATGGCCAGGGACTCGGTCAGACGGCGCAGCTCGCCCGCCTCCCGGGCCGCCACCGCTGCCCTTTCCAGGGTGGGCCGGGCGGTGGCCGGATCGCTCTGGAGAACGGCGAGAAACCCGCGCATGAAGCAGGCCTGTGCGTTCGCCGCGGCATCGCCGCCCTGGAGTGCCAGCAGCTCATCGAGCCAGCGGATCCCCTCGCTGGTTGCGCGGGTCATCCAGTACCAACCCAAAGACGCGGCGAGATAGAGCCCGCGGATCGCGTCCCGCCTGGCGATGCAGCGCCGCAGCACCGCACGGATGTTGTCGATCTCGACCTCCGTCCAGGCGAGCCACTCCACGAGCCGGAAGCGCGCCTCTTCGGCGGTGTCATGGCACCGGTCGACGTAGTGTTCGGTGCATCGCTCTTCGAGCCTCGCCTCCTCGCCGGCATCGCGGAGCTTGAGGGCGGCGAACTCGCGCATCGTCTCGTGCAGGTGGTAGCAGGCGACGCCCTGGGTGTCCGCCCTCATCACCAGGGACCTGTCGACCAGGCTTGACAGGAGATCGAGTGCCTGGTCCGGCGGCACATCGTCGAAACCGCAGACCCCCTCCACATCCTCCAGGGTGAATCGTCCTGCGAAGGCGCACAGCCGGCGGAGCAGAGATCGCTCGGCGGACGCGAGCAACTCGTGGCTCCATTCCATGGTCATCCGCAGGGTCTGGTGGCGGGGCAACGCGGCGTGGCCACCGCCGGTGAGGAAGCTGAAGCGGTCGCTGAGGCGGTCGAGGACCTGATCGACACTGAGAGCCCGGGTCCTCACTGCAGCCAGCTCGATGGCGAGCGGCAGGCCGTCCAGGCGCCGGCACAGCTCAGCGACCGCGACGTGGTTGGCCTCACTCAGGACAAAGCTTCCCGAGGCCGCCGCCGCGCGCTCGGTGAAGAGCGTGATCGCTTCGTTGTGGCGCAGCTGTGCCAGTGACCCCGCGCCGTGAGGTGCGGGGAGGGCCAGCGGTGGCAACGCGAGGACGTGCTCGCCAGGGATGGAGAGCGGTTCGCGGCTGGTCGCGAGCACGCGCACCCCCGGAGCGGACCGGAGGATGGCAGCAGTCAGCTCGGCCGCGGTGGCGAGCATGTGCTCGCAGTTGTCGATGATGAGGAGCAGCTCTCGCTCCCGCAGGTGGTTGATGACGAGGACCCGAGGGTCGCTCGCCGTCTGGTCGCGCAAGCCCAGGGCCGCCAGGACCACGTTGGGGACCAGGGCCGGGTCGTGCACGTCGGCCAGCTCGACCAGCCAGGCGCCCCCGGGTAGGCTGCGGCCCAGCGCCTCGGCGGCGCGGAGCGCGAGCCGGGACTTGCCCACCCCACCCGGACCGATCACGCTGACCATGCGGGCGGCGGCGAGCTTCTCACGAAGCTCCGCGAGCTCGCTCGAGCGACCGACGAAGCTGGTCGTCTCCAAGGGCAGGTTGCCTGTCCGGCGTTTGCGCGCGGCCATCTCGGCGGGAGCCTATCACGGGCACCGCCGGGCCTCCCCGTGCCCCTCTCAGTACTCGATCCGGGATTCCACGGATGGCCGGTGCCCCCGCACGGCCGTAGGGTCGCCGCATGGTCCACGAGGTGCCCGCCTACCGGGTGGAGGTGAGCTTCGCCGGCTGTCCTCCACAGCGGCGGGTCGAGCGGGCGTCGGGGGTGAGTGAGCTCGTGGCGGACGGCGCGGTGCTTCGCTGCGTGGTGACCGGCAGCTTCCAACCTTTCCTCGAGGCGCTCCACGGCCACGAGGTGCTGATGCTGCAATCGACGCCCCAAGCCAAGAACCAGGACGAACGTGGACAGGTTGCAAGGGGTTCCCGGTGAGCTCGAGAAGAACAACTGCCCTGGTTGCCGGGGTGTTCATTGTCCTCACCTTCATCCTGCAGGGCTTCGTGGTCGTCGCGTACGGACCGCTCAACAGCAACCCCCACTACGTCAGCAGTGGCGGCGCCGATACTCGCGCGCTGCTGGGAGGGCTGACGGAGCTGCTGCTCATCGCCGCCAACCTCGGCACGGCCGTCACCCTGTTCCCGATCATCAGGCGGGAGAGCGAGGGTCTCGCCCTCGGCTACGTCACCGCCCGCATCGTTGAGTGCACCCTCGATCTGGCCGGCATCGTGGTCCTGCTCGGGGTTGGCACGTTGCACCAGGAGACCGCGGGCGCCGGTGCGGGTTCAGCGGTGGCCATGGGGAAGTCGCTCATCGCCATCTACAGCCAGACAGCTGGTCTCGGAACCGTCGTTGTCGGCCTGGGGAACGGCCTCATGTTGGGCTGCCTGATGCTCAGGGCCGGCCTGGTGCCACGCGCCATGACCGTGGTGGGGATCGTCGGAGGCCCCCTGCTCAGCGCGTCGGCCATCGCCATCGTCTTCGGCCTCTTTGCGTCAGGCTCCGGGCCGCAGGTGGCGATGACCCTTCCGGAGGGCGTCTGGGAGGTGTTTCTCGCCCTGTGGCTCATTGTCAAGGGTTTCAATCCGTCTGTCCTTGACGGTGACGAGAGCCCAGCTGTCGGGCTCGGTCGGGGCTCTCCGGTCGATGCGGGGGTTGCCGCATGACTGACACGACGCCGGCCATGACGATGCGGGCCATCGTTCACGCGCGGTACGGGCAGCCCGATTGCCTCGAGGTTCCCCGCCCCGAACCCGGCCCCGGTGAAGTGCTGGTGCGGGTTAGCGCCGCCGGGGTGAACCCGCTCGACTGGTTCCTGGTCACCGGGCTTCCCCTGATCGCCCGAAGCTCGATGGGGATGCGCCGGCCCAAGCAGAGGTTCGCCGGGGTGGACCTGGCCGGGATCGTCGAGGCGGTGGGCAGCGGCGTGACCCAGCTCCGGGTGGGCGACGAGGTCTTCGGGGGCGGCAGCGGCGCCTTCTCAGACTATGCGCGGGCCAAGGAGGGGGGGCTGGCCCCCAAGCCCCGCTCCCTCAGCTTCGAGGAGGCCGCCGCGGTCCCGATGGCGGCGGTCACGGCGCTCCAGGCACTGCGGGACCATGGACGCCTGCAGGCCGGCCAGGCCCTCCTGATCAACGGGGCGAGCGGGGGCGTGGGACTCTTCGCCGTGCAGATCGCCAAGCATCTCGGCGCCGAGGTGACCGGGGTGTGCAGCGCCGGCAACCTCGAGCTGGTCCGCTCGATGGGCGCTGACCACGTCGTCGACTACGCCGTTCAGGATTTCACGCGTGCAGGCCAGCGCTACGACCTCATCCTCGACAACGCCGGCAACCATCCCCTCGCGGCACTGCGACGGACGCTCACCCGCCGGGGGACGCTCATCTCCAACAGCGGCAGCGGCAGGGGGCGCTGGCTCGGGCCCCTGGGTCGGATCGCAAAGGTGAAGGCGGCGGCGCCATTCGTCAGCCAGCGCCTCGTCTTCTTTCTGGCCAGGATCAACCGCACTGACCTCGACCAGCTCCGCGAGATGGCGGACGCGGGGGCGCTCAAGGTGGCCATCGAGCGGGCATACCCGTTGGAGGAAACCGCCCAAGCGGTGCGCCACGTCGGCGAGGGACACGTCCGCGGCAAGCTCATCATCACCGTCGCACACCGGTAGGCCGGGTGGGCTGACCGGCGTTCCAAAAGCAGCCTGGCTCCGGGCGACCCGGTGCTTGCCGACCACCTGGGCGGCCCCAACCGCACGCCGGCGCCTGCGCGGTGGGGGAGACCCGGTCGGCGGAGGGGCAAGTCGCCTGCCAGCACGGTGACGCAGTCTCTTGGTGCGGGGCCAGCGGCTCCGCTTCTGGCCAGCGGGCGATCCGGTCTGCAGCTCATCTACTCGTGCAGCCGCCCGTCGCCTGCGTCCCACCCGGACGAGGCTGCCCTCCGGAGTCTCAGCTGGTGCTGGGAGGCTGCACAACGATGTCGGCGCCGTAGTTGAAGAACCGCCCCGACCACGTCTCCTGGACCGTGGGGTTCCCGGAGAGACCGAGCGCCGAGCCGTTGACCGAGGCGGTGAGGGTGGCATTCAGGGTGACGATGCGACCCGAGCTGTCGATGGTCACGTCGACGGTCGCGCCGGTGATGGTCACCGCGCTCAGGACGTTACGTGATTCGGTGCTGACGTCCGGGAGGAGCGAGCTGAGCTCCTTCTGGATCTTGGCCGGGTCGATGAGGGCGTGGTACCTCTCCACGGCCACGCCGTCAGCCGTCCCCGACCCCTCGTCAGTGACGGCCCCCACCGACTGCAGCAGCTGCAGCTCGTTCTGGATGCCGTACTGACTGGCTGCGGAGAGGGGCTCGGTCTGGAAGGTGTTGCCGCCGTCGGTAGACTGATACGCGGAGCCGTCGTAGGTGATCACCACCTCGTTGACGGGCGTACCCGTCACGGTCCCGATGACAGTCGTCTTTACACGCGCGGCGCTCTCGGCCTGGATCTGGACAGGCAGAGTGACCGTGGTCGGCGCCTGGCCGTAGGGGCCATAGCTGGTGGTCTCCTTGAAGTTGAAGGTGGCGTCGTAGGATTGCGCCGTCGTCGCCTGCACGCTGTCCAGCACCACCAGCCGGGCACTGGCGCTCGCGGCGGAGGTCGACACCTTCGCGCCCGGCGCATGAGCGGTCCCGCCCAGGGCCACCACCCCATACGAGACGGCGGCGGCAGCGACCAGCGCGGCTGCGGTGAACGCGGCAACCAGGCGGCGCCGAGGCCCGATCGATGCGCGCATCGCATCCAGGAGCCGCACCCGCCATCCCGGGCCCTTCTGATCTTCCAGCAGAGAGGGCTGCAGCGACCATCGAGGCGGCTCGACCCCGGCCGTGACCTGGCGGACACCGCCCGCGATCGCCGTCCAGAGACCCAGCTCGGCGCTGCAGCCCGTGCAGGCGTCGAGGTGGGCACCGGCCTCCTCGTCGAGGCTCTGACCGCCGGCCGCGGCGAGGAGCTCTTCGAGGGTGAGATGACGTGTCTCGGTCTTCATTCGTTCACATCCTTCTCGTTCACGGTCCGGCTCACGGCGGCACGCGCCGCGTGGAGCCGGCTCTTGACGGTCCCCAGGGGGACCTCGAGCACCCGGGCGACCTCGGCGAGGCTGAGGTCTGCTCCGAAGACGAGGCCGAGCACCTCGCGGTGCACCGGCGTGAGCGTGCTGAGCGCGGCCACCATCCGCCGGGCCTCCGCGCGCTCGACGGCCACTGTTTCAGGACCGGGGTTCGGGCTGGGGCGCCGAGCTAGGTCAGAGTCCGCCATGGGCATGGGCCGCTGCCGCCGCATCCGGTCCCGGGCCTGCCGCCGGGCAATGCCGAGCATCCATGCTCGCACCCGCGACCCGCCGCGGAAGGTGCGCGCTCCCCTCCAGACGGCGAGCATGGTGTCCTGGAGGACCTCCTCCGCGAGGGCCGGCTGGCCCACCATGAACCGAAGTTGGCCGAGCAGGGCCCGGCTGTGGCGGCGGTAGAGCTCCTCGATCGCCTCCTGATCACCGGTCGCGATCCGGCTCAGCAGGGCGAGGTCGGGGTCCTCCTCTTCTTCCGCGTTCGCAGAGAACCCCATGGGCAGGGCGTTGCTGGCGGTCATCGGGCGCACCACCTTCAACGACGGTCTCGGCGGGAGGTCGGGTTCATCACTCATGGAGTAGCGCTCGAGGCCGGTTTGGTTCGCCCAGCCCCGCGGCGATGGCCCGGATGGCCAGCTCGTCGCAGCGCAGCCGCGTGCCCCTGGCTCGTGGTCGACAGACTGCCTTGCAGAAGCACCCAGGGGCAGCCAGCGGCCCCTCCGGGGTGGACACGCGCCGCGCTCGGCCCGTGGAGTGGGGCCCGGCAACCTCCGTAGAGCCTGGCGGACGGAATACCGTCACCGTGTGCCTCATGGCTTCGTCGCGCCACCTCCGCCGACGTGGTGGAGCCAGCCCCACCGCTCTGAGGGTAGAGAAGGCCCCCGTCGCGCGGTGATGGCCGCGCGGGGGGCGGGGGATGGGAGCATCAACCGCGAGTCAGCCAACTGGTGCCCAGTGTCACCACCAGCCAGGCGACGATCAGGCCCAACACGATGTCAATCACCAGAGGCATGCCGAGGGAGATGAGGACCACCTCGACAATCGCGACGGCAAGGACCGCACTCCCGCCCACCATCGCGAATGCCGGCACTCCAAGCGCCCGACGTCGCTCCATCAGAGATCCCGCCGCCCCGCCGCCGAGACGGCCTGGGCGATCTCCGCAGCCACACCTGCCGGATCGTCGACGCCGATGACCAGCCTGGCGTAGTGCTCGTCGTGGAGGTGAATGGCGATCGCCTTGTCGGGATCAATGACGTCCCAGAAGGACCATTCTCCGCTGCGGTCGCCGAACACGTGGATCAGGCGGCCGACGGTGACGGAGGGGGGCAGGCTGAGGGCGGCGACCGTCCAACCCTTCCAGATCTGATGGGCCTCGGGTACCGAGGCGTCGACCTCGGCGACATGCTCCAGGGGAACCTCCAGCCGGGCCTTGACCCCGCCGGAGAGGCCGGAGATGAGAGCCAGGAAGCGGTCAAAGCCCTCGATGTGGACGACCAGGGAGGTGGGCGTGATCTCGATCTTCGCCATAGCCGCCTCGGTAGCAGGGTGGGTCCGTCAGTAAGGGAGTAGCAGTGGCGGCGGGTTTGGTTCGCCTACCCCTGCAGTCCAGCCTGGCTGATCTAGCTCTCCGCGAGCACCGAACGGAGGGGGAGCAGATGCAGCGTCGGGCCATGGCCCTGCTCGCAGCCGTGGTCGACTCGGACGCCGAACCGCGCCAGCAGGTGCGCTCGCTCCTCGCCGTCCTGGCCGTCTACCTGGGGAACGTCACCCCGGTCTTGGCGATGCTTCCGGCCATTGGCATTCGCGCGAGCGTGGAGGAGTTCAGGCCCGCCGCGATGGAGGTGGCACAGGAGCTCGTCGAGGGACGATAGCGGGCCGCGCCGGGACGACGGCTGTGGAGTTTGGCGAATGCGACCACTTCGATACAATGGCCGCCGGATGAGGCGCAAGCTGTGGGCCGCCGGGACCTTCGCCGGTGTGGTGGTGGCGGCTCTGGTCGTTGGCCTCGTCGTTCGGCCGGAGGCGGGGCCGTCTCGGTGGACAGGACTGTCTGTCGAGGTGCCCTCCTGTCCAACGGATGCCGATGGCTGCCGCGTCGTAGCGGTTCCGGCAGGAGAGACGGCCTCGTTCACCGATCCGAGCACGGCTCATGAGGACTGGAGCGGCAGCGCCAGCACCGTGGAGATGACACTGTCGGTGGGGACGTACTCCGTCTCCGCTGAGGGCTGCGCCGGCTACGCGATCGCACCGACGACGGTAACGGTGACGGAGGGTGCCCACGTCACCGTTCTTCTTGACCCCGGTGGCTTCTGGGATATGCCCGGCTTCCTCGACCGCACATGCCCCGGTTTCCATGCTGCCAGCTCCGCCCCGGTGCCCGGATGAGGGAGCGGACGGTCGGCATAGATTCTTGAGACAGACCACCAGCACCCCCTGCAGGACTCGAACCTGCGACCTGCGCGCTTAGAAGGCGGCTGCTCCATTGATTAGGCGAGCGCTTCGTACCTCGCGAATTCAGATGCACCATCTGCCCTGTCCAACATGCTGCACAGGAGGGGCCGCCCTCCACGCCGGGAAGTGGTTGGGATGGAGAGGCCGTTGTCGTCAGCTTTCCGTCAGACTTCACCGTCAGTCTCAGCCCATCGACACGATGACCGAACGCGGCCCCCACGGCCAGAGCGGGTGGAGCCGACTGTGAGGACGGCGGTGGAGAGCGCGCTCTTGACCTCCGCCCCCAGGTCCACGACTCCTCGCTCGCGCTGGCCATGGCCGGCCTGGTCCCCCAGGGCACGCAGCAGCCCTGACGACCTGCACGAGGAGAGATGACGTTGCCCGAAGAGCGCCGCGACGATTGGGCCCCATACGACCCGTCCCGTCCCAACCCAACACTGGGTGAGCGAGTCGGGCACTCGCTCGAGGAGGTGTTTTACGGCCTGCCCCCCGCGGCCCGTCGCTGGCTGCGCAGATTCAGGGTGGACCCTATGGCGCGGCAATTCCCCCCATCTCCGGTTCGCTGGCTGGTCGCGTTGTTCGTTGCCAACGTGGGATCGCTGATATCGGACGCGATCCTGGTTGCCATGGGCAAGTGGATCTTCCCCTCTACCCAGAACTTCGTCCACTTCCAGTTCTCCGACTACGCCAAACTGACGATCCTCGGGGTCACGATCGCCTGCATCGCGTGGCCGGTCGTCACCTGGATCTCGTCCCAGCCGCGCTGGCTATTCCTGCGGCTCGCGGTCGTCGTGACCCTCGTGCTCTGGTTGCCGGACCTCTGGATACTGCACCAAGGTGAGCCGATCCGCGGAGTCGCGGTCTTGATGCTGATGCATCTCGCCATCGCATTCATCACGTACCCCGCGCTGGTGCATCTGGCCCCGGTCGGTTCCCCGGCCGGACGGCCCCTTGGCGCCTCCGCGAGCGAGTGACCTCACCCTCGGGTGGAACGGTGTGGCCGGCCGCGCTGGTGGCGAAGCTACCGCCGTGAGCTGGCCGGCACGTCCGCGTCGGCCGCGCGAGCGAATGCGACCTCGTGGCGGCTGAGTTGAGGTTCCCGACGCCTCTTTCACGGGGCGGCCGGGGGCTGCTCCTTCGATGAAGGGAGTTCGGCAGGAGAGGAGCTCACCCCCCTCCCCACGGGCCAGGCCACCGCGAATCGCGCCCCTCCGCCCGCCAAGTTGGTGATACGCCAGCGCCCCTGGGTGCCCCGCACCACCGAGTCGGCGATGGCAAGGCCGAGTCCGGCGCCCTCCCCGGTGGAGGTGCCGCGATGGAACCGGTGGAAGAGGAGGGGGATCTCGGCCTCCGGAATCCCCTCACCGTCGTCACTGACGGAGAACTCCGCCCGTGCCCCCTCGACGCCGCGCGCCTCGACACGCACCGCGGTGCGAGCGTGGCGGCAGGCGTTGTCCACGAGAACCCCGACCAGGCGGTCGAGCCAGTCGGCCGGCAGGGAGACGAGTAGAACTCCCTCCGGCGCGACGGCGGAGACGGAGAGGGACCGCGCCGCGGCCACCGTGCCGAATCGCTCTTCCGCCAAGCGGGCGGCGGTACCCAGGTCGATCAGCTCGGCGTGGGGCGGTCGCGGCTCCGAGTCGAAGCGGGCGAGCCAGAGCAGGTCGTCAACGATGCGTCGCATCCGGCCGATCTCGCCACTGACCCGCCGGAGAGCCGGGCGGAGATCGCGGTCGCGGCCGGACAGGGCCAGGCTCGCCTCCGCCTGCATGACCGTGAGCGGGGTGCGCAGCTCGTGAGAGGCGTCGGCGGTGAAGGCGAGCTGCCGCTGGCGCATCTGCTCCAGCGGACCACCGACACGGCTGCCCACCGCGAAGGCGCCGGCGAAGACGACCAGCAGGAGGAGCGGGCCCACCAGCAGCTCGGCGAGCACCAGATCCCCCATCTGCTGCCCGGCCGGGGTGAGGCTCGCCCCTACCAGGAAACCGCCACCCGCAATGCGCCTTCCCAGGAGACGGAACGGGTGGCCCGCGACGTCGGCGGTGATCGGCCCCGCGGCCGCGCACAAGCCTGAAGGCAGAGCGGGAGCGGTGCCGATGGGCTGGCACCGGCCATCTGCCTGGATCACCCAGGCGAGGAGGGGCTCGTCGAAGTCATGGTCGGGGTCGATCTCGGTTGGCGGGAGGGTGGGCTGGACGGCGGCTTGCGTCATCCACTGGCTCAGGCGCTCGTCGATGGCTGCGGTAAGGCTGTGAGAGACCAGCACGTCGGTCGCGGTGAGCACACCGCAGAGTCCGAGCGCCGCCAGGGCGGTCGCGAGGGCGGCGGTCCGCAGGGCTCGCCGGCGCAGCCGGTCACGAGCCGGCGATCTCACGCGCTCACCAACCTGTATCCGGTACCGCGCACCGCAACCACGACGACGCCCGCCTGTCCGCCGAGCTTGGCGCGGAGACGAGCCACGTGCGCTTCCATGGCATTCCAGCTCGCCTCGGCCTCCGGCCAGACCTGCTCGGCGATGCTCTGTCTCGTCACCACCGCTCCTGCCCGGCGCAGCAGGAGCTCCAGAATGGCGTATTCGCGGGGGGTCAGAGCGACCAGCCTCCCTCCACTGTGGACCTCGCGCGTGGCGGGGTCGAGCTCCAGACCGGCCACCCGGAGGGTGGGACCGGCCGGCGCACCTCCCCGCCGAAGCAGGGCCCGGAGACGGGCCAGCAGCTCCTCGAAGTCGAACGGCTTGATCAGGTAGTCGTCGGCGCCTGCGTCGAGGCCGCGCACCCGATCCTGCGAGGTATCCCTGGCAGTGAGCATCAGGATGGGCAGGCGAAGCCCCCGGCGCCGTGCCTCGGTGATCACTTCGGCGCCGTCCAGCCCTGGCATTCGCCAGTCCAACACCGCGGCGGCGAAGTCGCCGACCCTCAGCATGTGCAGGGCGTCGTCACCCCGCTCGACGGTGTCGACCAGGTAACCGTTCTTGCGGAGTCCTCGGGCGAGTACGGAGAGCAGCGCCCTGTCATCCTCCGCCAGCAGGAGTCGCATCGCCGTTACCGTACCTCCCCGCCGCCCGTGCCGGGGCGGCTCTTTGCGGGCGGGCGATCAACCACGATGGCCATCCTTGCAGCTCTGCCTTGCGGAATCCTGAAGGCGTGTGGGAGAGACGGGTGGGCGCCATCGCCGCCCGCCGTCAGCCTCCCGTCAGCCGGCCGGCTCAGGATCGCCGCCATGACCCAACCCGCCTCGCCCGCAACGGGCTTCGCCGGCGCCGTGGGATCCGTCCCCGCCGCTACCCGGCGCTCGCTGCGCGTCCCCCGCACCTGGGGCTTGCGCCGGGGCGACGTGTTCCTTGCCATCCTGGGAAACGCCCTGCTCATCATCATCCTCTGGGTCCGTCACGGGCAGTTCCCACATCTCGGCAACACGGCCGCGGTGCTGATCGCGCTCGGGCAGATCAGCGCCCTGCTGGGCACCTACTCGGCGCTCGTCCAGGTGGTGCTGATGTCGCGAAGCCCGTGGCTCGACAGCCTCTTCGGTATCGACCGGATCGCGGGCTGGCACCGCTGGCTGGGATTCGCCACCGTCGACCTGATCGTGGCCCACGTCGTCTTCACCACCGCTGGCTACGCGCTCGCCGATGGCCGCTCGCTCACCGCTCAGACCTGGACCTTCCTGACCACCTACCCCTACATGCTGATGGCCTACGTCGGGGCTGCCCTCTTCATCCTCATCGCCGTGCTATCGGTGCGGGAAGCCCGCCGTCGGGTCTCCCATGAGGGCTGGCATGTCGTGCACCTTCTCGTCTACCTGGCGATCGCGCTCAGCTTCGCCCATCAGCTGGCCGTGGGCACCGACTTCGTCCATGACCCGGTGGCCCTCGCCTACTGGGTGTCGCTCTACGCGGTCGCCGCCGCCCTCGTGGTCGCCTTCCGCATCATCGGCCCCGTGAGGATGGCCCTCCTCCACCGGCTCCACGTTCAGGCCATCGTCGAGGAGTCCCACGACGTGATCTCGATCTACATCCGGGGTCGCGGCCTTGGCGAGCTCCCGGTGCGCGCCGGGCAGTTCTTCAAGTTCCGCTTTCTGGCCCCCGGTCTCTGGTGGCAGGTCCACCCCTTCTCTCTCTCCGCAGCCCCCAACGGCGAGTACCTGCGGATCACTGTCAAGGAGGTGGGCAAGTACACGCGCTCCCTGCACCGCCTGACGCCCGGGACGCAGGTCGTGGTCAATGGCCCGTATGGCGTCTTCACCGCGGTCCGGCGGCGGCGCCCACGCTCGTTGCTGATCGCCGGAGGCATCGGTGTCACCCCGCTGCGCGCACTCATCGAGGAGATGCCCCAGCGCAAGAACTCAATCACGCTCCTGTACCGCGCCCGCTCCTGGGACGACGTGGTGTTCAAGGCGGAGCTCGACCAACTGGTGGCGGCACGTGGCGGGGTCGTCCATTACATCGTCGGACGCCGCGGTGAACACCTCGCTGCCCACCCCTTCGCCCCCCGCTACCTGCTCGCCGCTGCCCCCGACCTGCGCGACCGCGACGTCTTCATCTGCGGTCCGCGCGAGATGGTCGATGCCGTCATGGGAAGCCTGCGCGCACTCAGGGTCCCGGCCCGCCAGGTCCACGTCGAACGCTTCGCGTTTCTGGTTTGAGGTTCCAGCCATGCCGGTTCGTGCGCTCGTCACGCTCTTCGCGGCGGTGGTCGGGGTGGTCCTCACCCTCAGCTTCCGGACCCCACCGCCCAGCTCGCTGAACACCGCGGCCGCCCCGCCGCCATCCAGCTCCTCCTCGATCTCGGTTGCGACCCCATCGACGACGCCGTCAGGGGCCCCGCCGTCAGGTGGAAGCACGCCCGCACCGACAACGACGCCCTCCTCCAGCCCGGCCGCAGCCACGGGCCTCAAGAACGGGAGCTTCACCGGCCAGACCTTCACCAACTTCTACGGTCCCGTCCAGGTGCAGCTGGTGATCGTCGGGGGCAAGATCACCGACGTCAAGGTGGTCCAGTCACCGAGTGACAACCCGCAGTCCGCCTACATCGCCTCCGTCGCCCTGCCCTACCTCCGGCAGGAGGTGCTGCAGGCTCAGAGCGCCAACATCAACGCCGTCAGCGGAGCGACGTTCGACAGCCAGGCCTACGTGCAGTCGGTCCAGTCGGCGCTGGACAGTGCGCGTGCCTGAGCCGACCCCAGCTGTCGTATCAGCGGCCCCCCGAACCGTGCGCGCCGAACCGGTGATGGGGACGGTGATCACCGTCGACGTCCGGGACCCCGATGTCGATCCGGCCGCGGTCGACCTGGCGTTCGCCTGGTTCCGCGAGGTCGACGAGATCTTCAGCACCTACCGGCCCGGCAGCGAGATCAGCCGGCTCTCCCGTCAGGAGATCACGGCGCCGGGATGCCGACCCGAGGTGCGCGAGGTGCTGGGCCTCTGTGCGGAGGTCGAGTACCGCAGTGGGGGCGCGTTCGACATCCATACCGGAGGCCGGCTTGACCCCTCCGGCCTGGTCAAGGGATGGTCGGTGGAGCGGGCCGCGGCGATCCTCCAGACCGCGGGGGCCCGCAACTTCTTCATCGGGGCGGGAGGCGACGTGGTGGTGCGGGGCGCGCCGGCCCCTGATCAACCCTGGCTGGTGGGGATCCGCCACCCTGAGCTCCCCGACCGCATGGCCGCGGTGCTCGCGGTCGGCGACCTCGCGGTGGCCACGAGCGGCTGCTACGAGCGCGGGGAGCACATCATCGACCCGAGCACCGGCCTGCCTCCGTCGGGGCTCCTCAGCATGACGGTGATCGGCCCAAGCCTCACCTATGCCGACGCCTTCGCCACCGCCGCCTTCGTAATGGGAGTGGCCGGTGCGCCGTGGGTGTCGGGGATCGAGGGTTACGAGGCACTGGCCATCACCGAGGATCGCCGCACCGTGTGGACATCCGGCGTGGAGCGTCTCTTGGTGCACCAGACTCGCCCCACCGTCAGGGCAGCGTCAGGAGCAGCGGTTAGCGTGTGATGCACAAGCGATTTCGCCGGCGGCCTCCGCCGACACCAGGAGGAAACGGTCATGTGGCCACGTTGGAACACTCGCCCGATCTTGGTTCAGGGCTTCCCGGCCTCGCGAGCAGAGGCGGTCCCCGGACCTTCCATCGCCGGCAATGCGCCCTTCGTCAGCGCCAGGGGCGCCGTCTCGGCGCCGTCCAGAGGGAGTTTCGCCGGGTCGGACGTGAGCGCGGCCGAGCTGCTGTGGGGCTACCTGCACTTGATCGCCGCCGGCGTCGTGGGTTCACGCGGGCGACCCCCGCCCCCCATCAGGCCCCCCCGAGGCCCTCACCCTCGCTTGAGTGCGTCACGGGACGGGCACGTCGCCCGTCTCCAGATTGACCAAGTGGCCGACGACGATGATCTGGCCGACGCAGTAGAAGAAGGTGAGCAGCAAGGGGAGGGCACGCAGGAGGGCGACACTCCGGTTGCTCGAGGTCGACTGGAGGTAGATGGGCAAGATCAGCGTCAGGGCCTCCGGGAGAGCGCCGGCGCAGAGCGCTCCGCGCAGGACGTGGACGAGCCGCTGATGGCGATTCGGGGCGACGGCGTAGACGACGATTGAGTAGCAGCGTGGCGAGCACCGTGCCGGCGAAGAACTGGGCCACGTAGAGGGCGATCCGGGGACCGCCCGCGGTGACGATGCCGGGCAGCCTCACCAGGGAGGTGGGAAGGTGCTTGGGGGGGCCGAGACGAGCGCCGAGGACACCGGGACCAGGAGCAGGGAGAAGACGACCGTCATCCCCACCGCGCGCGCCCGCCGCCGGAGGAAGCTGCGCGGCGGGACTCCGGAGAGGGTGCTGAGGCCGCAGTCGACGCTGCTGAAGAGCGACGAGCCGCTCCAGAGCAGGCCGCGAAGCTGAGCAGGCCGAGCGGCCAGGACTTCCCGCGGATGCGGTCGAAGACAGTGAGGATCCGACTCGGCCTGGTATGGAAGAGGGTTGCCATCCCCCGGGCGAGGTAGAGCTCGAAACTCTGGGCGTTGCCCAGCAGTGCCAACGCCGTAGCGAGGACGACCAGGATGGGGATGACGGTGGGCCACCCCAGTGTGCTGTTGCTCCCATGCAGAGGGGTCCGATGACCCGCCTGTGACCTCAGTACGGTGGCTGCAGCCCGGGGAACATCGGGAAGTGGCGCACGTTCAGCGTCAGCAACCGAAGGTCGTACAGCAGCGCGGTCGCCGCGATGGCGAGATCGGCGCTGTCGATGCCCCCGTGCGCTCGCAGCCAGCGGCGCCCCAACGACCCGGCCTCCTCAGCGACGTCCCTGTCCACGCTGTGCCAGACCAGCGCTGAGAGCAGGGCGTTCGTCGCCTCCGCCTCGCGCGGCCGCATGCCCGCCAGCACCTCGAGGCGGGTGATCTCACTGGCGTGGAGGGGCCCCAACCCGCGGGCGGACTCGAGCGTGACGGCGGCCGCCTGGTGGCCACGCAGATAGTCGACCAGCACCGAGGTGTCGACGAGGGCGCTCACCTCCGCACCCGGCGGCCAGAGCGGAGCTCGTCGACGTACGCGGCGCCGTCGCGGGTCCGGTGACCCCACGCCCCGAATGCCCCCCGCATGGCGGCGAGGTCCTCCTCGGAGGAGTGGGAGGCTCCGTAAGCGGCCCGGATGGCGTCGCGGATGAGCCCAGCCATGGAGCGCCCCGTTCGGCCCGCGACGTCGTCCAAGAGGCGTCGGTCCTCGTCGGTAAGGGAAATCTGGGTCCGAGTCATGATGTAAAAGTACATCATTTTGCGCCATCATGTTCGTCCCTTCCCCCCGGTGGGGGAGGGGGGAGGGGCGGCCGTCACGGTTGTCAGGTCGAGTTGACGTAGGCGAGCGCGATCGCCCAGGGCATCGATCTCGACGATCTTGCCCCCCCTCACCGTGAAGCCCATCACCGAGAAGATGTGGCCGTGTCGGAGGACCACCGCCCCGACCGCACCGTTGACGAGCGCGGGCAGCACCACGGCGTCGGACGGGGCCTTAGCGAAGCGGACCACCTCAGAGGCGCCCCGAACCACGCGAGAAGCCGGTGTCGGCCCCAGGTCGGCGCGCAGGACCACATCAGGATCGAGGACCACCATCAGGGCCTCGAGATCGCCGTTGCGCGCCGCAGCGAAGAAGGCATCCACAACCCGGCGCTGGCTGCTGAGATCAGCGTCCGGGTCGCCGGAGACCCCGCGCACCCGCCGTCGAGCCCGGCTGGCGAGCTGGCGTGTCGCGGCTGGGCTGCGGCCGAGGATTGTCGCGATCGTATCGAACGGTAGGCCGAAGACATCGTGGAGTACGAAGGCGAGGCGCTCCGCCGGGGCAAGCGTTTGCACCACGACCAGGAGGGCGAGCCCGATCGATTCGGCAAGGATTGCTTCCGCCTCCGGATCCGCCGGCATGGGGCCGACCAGGGGGTCCGGGAGTTGTGTCTCCAGGGGTTCCTCGCGCCGCGATCGGCGCGACCGCAGCATGTTAAGGCACACCCGCGCGAGGATGGTCGTCAGCCATCCGTCGGGGTTCTCGATCGTCTCGTGCCCTGCCTGGCTGGCCCGAATCCAAGTCTCTTGGAGCGCATCGTCGACCTCGCTCAGCGAGCCGAGCATGCGGTAGGCGATCGCTCGAAGCCGGTCTCGGCTGGCGTCGAACCATTCCGCCAGCTGGTCAGGATCAGCCACGTTCACCGTTCTCAGTATTCACGTGTCTGAAGGATGGCGCCTTCACGGGCCGGTGAAGCCACACGCGGACCCCGTGGCGCTCATCGCCAGGCACCTCAAACTCGTGGGGCCGCTCCGTGGGAGCGTCGGTGTCATGCCCACTGTCCGGCCTGATAGTCACCGCCTTGGTTACGGCAGATGACGTTGAGCCGGTTGTAGGTGCTGATGAGCGCGATGAGGCATACCAGCGCGGCGAGCTGGTCGGTGTCATAGTGCTCGGCCGCGTTCGCCCAGACTTCGTCGGTGACACCGCCGGCGGCGTCGGCGATGCGCGTCCCCTGCTCGGTGAGCTCAAGCGCAGCCCGCTCGGCGTCGCTGAACACCTTCGCGTCCCGCCATGCCGCCACCAGATTGAGCCGCACCGAGGTCTCCCCGGCGTGTTCGGCGTCCTTGGTGTGCATGTCGGTGCAGACCGAGCAGCCGTTGATCTGGCTGGCCCGAATCAACACCAGGTTCCCGGTTCCGGGAGGCAGGATTGACTGCGGTACGGCCGCCGCTGCCGAGTTGAACTGCTTCACGAACTTCTGCAGGATCTCGCTGCCGTTGAAGTCGAAACGAGCGTTCATGGTGAGCTCCCTTGCTTGTGCTCTCTTGATTGCACTTCTATGACACGGCGGGCCTGGCCGATGTGACAAAGCCACGATGCCGCTAGCGGGAGGGGGAGAGGAGGTCCAACGAGCGCGTCAATCCGTCACGCGTGAGGCGAGTGCTCGCCGAGGCGCCGACCTTGCAGGGAGGCGCTGGGATCAAACTCAGAGTTGGCTCGCGTACCCACTCCAAGCGCAGCTACCGCCTTCCACGCTGGATGTCGCGGGTTCGACACCGTCCAGTACCCCCTGCAGGACTCGAACCTGCGACCTGCGCGCTTAGAAGGCGGCTGCTCTATCCATCTGAGCTAAGGGGGCGCGGAGGCTCCAGTGTAGGACCGGCCCTGCCGGACAGCAGTCGAATCTTCGGGCGGGCACCCGTATAATCACCGGGCGCGCCACCCGCTGGCGCGATCCCTCTGCGGTGGCCATAGCTCAGCTGGTTAGAGTGCCTGACTGTGGATCAGGAGGTCGAGGGTTCGAATCCCTCTGGCCACCCACCTCCGGCCCGGCCCAGCGGCCGCCGGCCTGGAGAACCTCCCGGAGCAGGGTGGGACGGTCGGTCATGATCCCGTCCACCCCCAGGTCGATGAGCCGCTCCATGCGCGGCCGGTCGTCGATGGTCCAGACGTGGACCTGGAGCCCCTGGCGGTGGGCGGCGAGGACGAAGGCGCGGTCCACGATCCGCACCCCGCTCGACGAGACGGGCACCTGCACGCAGTCGGCGCCCTGGGCACGCATCCGGCCAGTGAGGGAGGTCAGCCGGGCGCTGGCGATCGCCCGCTTGCCCATCGAGGTGCAGATCTCGCCCCCGCTCAGGCGGCGGAAGCGGCGCAGCCGCCGGTCCGAGAAGGAGGCGACGCAGACCCGGTCGTGGACACCGAGCCGCTCGATCAGGAGCGCGAGGGGCGCGACCACCTCCTCGGTCTTGAGATCGATGTTGAACCGTGCGTGGGGGAAGGCGAGCAGGGCCTCCTCCAGGGTCGGGATGGTGACCCCGGTGCCGCGGTAGGGGCGGGTGCTTCCCCGATCGGGGCTCCAGCGATAGCCGGCGTCGGCGTGCTTCACCTCGTCGAGGGTGCGGTCGCCGACCGCCCCGACCAGGTCGGTGACCCGGTCCAGGGACTCGTCGTGGAAGGCGAGCACCGCCCCGTCGCGGGTGAGCTGGGCGTCTGTCTCCAGGTAGGTGTAACCGAGCTCGACTGCCGCCGCGAAGGCGACCAGCGTGTTCTCGGGGTGCTCCTTCGAACCGCCCCGGTGGGCGAAGCCGATGGTGCCGTGGGTGGTCAGGTAGGGACGCGGGGTGCCGATCATGGCGCGAACGGTACGACAGGCCCCTGAGGGTGGGGGACGGGCGGCCCATGTGCGGCCGCCGGTGACCGCGTAACGTGGGCCGAACCGTGCAGACGTACCCCGCCTCCCATCGCCTGCGGCCAGCTGCGGGTCTCCGGCTCTGGCCATGACCGATCCCCGCGGTTTCCTCACCCGGGAGCGGAAGGGACCGGCGCGCCGTCCCGTCGAAGAGAGGGTCAAGGACTGGCGCGAGGTGTACCTCCCCCCCGACCCGCAGGAGATCGCCGACCAGGCGGCCCGCTGCATGGCCTGCGGCACCCCCTTCTGCCACGCCAGCTGTCCGATCGGCAACGTGGTCCCCGAGTGGAACGACCTGGTCCAGCGGGGCCGCTGGCGCGAGGCCGCCGAGCGCCTCCACGCGACCAACAACTTCCCCGAGCTCACCGGGCGGGTCTGCCCCGCGCCCTGCGAGGCGTCGTGCGTGCTCTCCATCAACGACGAGCCGGTCACCGTCGCCACCATCGAGAAGCTGGTCGCCGAGCTGGCCTGGCAGGAGGGCTGGGTGGTGCCCCGGCCCGCCGCCGCCCGCACCGGCAAGAGGGTCGCGGTGGTCGGCTCCGGGCCGGCCGGATTGGCCGCCGCCCAGCAGCTCGCCCGCGCCGGTCACCACGTGGTCGTGTACGAGCGGGCCGACCGGCTCGGAGGTCTGCTCCGGTACGGGATCCCGGAGTTCAAGCTCGAGAAGTGGGTGCTCGACCGCCGACTCGACCAGCTGCGCGCCGAGGGCGTCGGCTTCGAGACCGGGGTGGACGTCGGTCGCGATCTCGATGCGACCGAGCTGGCCGCCCGGGCGGACGCCGTGGTCCTGGCCGGAGGGGCGGCGCGCCCTCGCGACCTGCCAGTCCCCGGCCGGGAGCTGAGGGGGATCCACCCGGCGATGGAGTACCTCACCCTCGCCAACCGGGTGCAGGAGGGGGACCTCGACGAGTCCCCGGTCAGCGCCCGGGGCCGGCGGGTCGTGATCATCGGCGGCGGCGACACCGGCGCCGACTGCCTGGGGACCGCCCACCGCCAGGGCGCGGCGAGCGTTCACCAGCTCGAGATCATGCCCCGGCCCCCGGACCGCCGCGACCCCAGCACGCCGTGGCCTGACTGGCCGCTTCAGCTCCGTACCTCGGCCGCCCACGAGGAGGGCGGCCAACGCCTCTGGTCCGTCTCCACCCAGAGCTTCCTCGACGACGGCAGTGGCCGCCTCGCCGGTCTGGTGGTCTCAGGGGTCTCCATGACCATGGAGAGGGGTGGCCCCGCCTTCCGCGTCGTTGATGGGACCCAGTACCAGCTTCCCTGCGACCTTGCGCTCCTGGCGCTCGGCTTCGCGGGCGCCGAGAGGTCTCCCATGCTCGAGCAACTGGGCATCGGCCTCGACCACCGAGGCAACGTCGCCCGCGACGCCGGCTGGGCCACCGCGCACCACGGGGTCTTCGCCTGCGGCGACATGAGCCGCGGGCAGAGCCTGGTGGCCTGGGCCATCGCCGAGGGGCGGAGCGCCGCCGCGGCGGTGGACGCGTACCTGATGGGGGAGACGGTGCTCCAGGGGCCGGTCCCGCGCGGCTCGGGTCGCTAGCCGGAGGAGCCGGCCGCGCGCCGAACCCTGCCTGCGGTCGGATGGGCGCGGCGCGGGAGTGAGATCAGATAGCGGCACGGCGATGGAGTGTCCGCGCCGTGCGACGCGGGCCAGCACGTATGCTGCGCTCCATCGTGGACGCGATCCGGGCGGACATGCCCTCCACCTGCAGCCGAGGTTGCGGTCTGTTCGCAGCCGGCCTCGTCCCGCGATCCGCTGGTGTCTGACCCCCGGGGATTCCTCACCCAACCCCGGCGCCTCCCCACGCGCCGGCCGATCGAGCTGCGCACCCGCGACTGGCGCGAGGTCTACGATCCGATCAGCCGCGAGGAGACCGCCGCTCAGGCGCAGCGCTGCATGGGCTGCGGGACGGCCTTCTGTCACAGCGGCTGCCCGCTGGGCAACCTGATCCCCGAGTGGAACGAGCTCGCCTTCAAGGGGCGCTGGCGGGATGCGGCCGAACGTCTCCACAGCACCAACAACTTCCCCGAGGTGACCGGGCGGATCTGCCCCGCCCCCTGCGAACCGGCCTGCGTGCTGTCGATCAACGACCAGCCGGTGACCATCGAGGCCATCGAGAAGCAGATCTCCGAGGTGGCCTGGAACGAGGGGTGGGTGGTGCCGAGACCCGCGCCGGTCCGGACCGGAAAGCGGGTAGCGGTGGTGGGGTCGGGGCCGGCGGGGCTGGCCGCCGCTCAGCAGCTGGCGCGCGCCGGACACCACGTGACCGTCTACGAGCGGGCCGACCGTATCGGCGGCCTGCTGCGCTATGGGATCCCGGAGTTCAAGCTGGAGAAGCGTGTCCTCGAACGCCGTCTGGACCAGATGCGCGCCGAGGGGGTCGCCTTCGAGACGGGCATCGAGGTCGGACGCGATCTGGACGCCGGCGAGCTGCGGGCGCGCGTCGACGCCGTCGTGCTCGCGGGCGGAGCCACCGAGCCCCGTGACCTCCCGGTCCCCGGCCGTGATCTCGACGGCATCCACCATGCGATGGAATACCTGACGCTGTCCAACCGGGTGCGGGAAGGGGACCTCGCCGAGCCGCCGATCACCGCCGCCGGCAAGAGGGTGGTGATCATCGGGGGTGGCGACACCGGCGCCGACTGCCTGGGGACGGTGCACCGGCAGGGTGCGACCAGCGTCCTGCAGCTCGAGATCATGCCGCGTCCGCCCGAGCTCCGCGACTCGACGACGCCCTGGCCGGTCTGGCCTCTGCAGCTGCGCACCTCCGCCGCTCACGAGGAGGGCGGGGACCGCGCGTGGTCGGTGTCCACCCAGCGCTTCATCGGCGACCGGGAGAGACGCGTCACTGCCCTGGAGCTCGCCGAGGTGAGCGTCACCCTCGAAGCAGGCCGTCCCCGCTTCGAGACGGTGGCCGGGTCGGAGCGGCGGATCCCCTGCGACCTGGTCCTCCTCGCGCTGGGCTTCACCGGGCCGGAGCGTTCTCCGATGCTCGCGCAGCTCGGGGTGGAGCTCAACTCTCGGGGCAACGTGGCCCACGACATGGGGTGGACCACGAGCAGCGACGGGGTCTTCGTCTGCGGCGACATGGGCCGGGGCCAGAGCCTGGTGGTCTGGGCGATCGCGGAGGGACGGAGCGCGGCCGCGGCGGTCGACCGCCACCTGATGGGAGAGACGATCCTCCCCGCTCCGCTCGACCGGCTGGGGGGCGCGCTGGCCCGCTGAACGGCGGTCAGCCGCGCTGCGCCCGGCCTTGCGGGAGACGCCCGGAACCCTCGCGGGTCAGGCGGGGACGTCCAGACGCTGTTTGAGGCTGAGGACCCGGCGCAGCTCGTTGGGCATCACCTTGACGAAGCTGGCGAGCGTCGCCGCCCAGTCGTCCAGCATCCGGCCCGCGAGCAGGCTGCCGGTGTACGCCTGATGGCGCTGGATCAGCTCATGGATCAATTCGGCGTCCTCGTCGTCGAGCTCCTCCAGCCCCACCATGGCGAGGTTGCAGCGCTCGTGAAGACGGCCATCGAGGTCCACCACGTACGCGATGCCCCCGCTCATCCCGGCGGCGATGTTGCGTCCGATCCGTCCGAGGATGACGACGCGGCCACCGGTCATGTACTCGCAGGCATGGTCGCCGACCCCCTCGACGACCGCCACCGCGCCACTGTTGCGGACCCCGAAGCGCTCTCCCGCAACTCCGTTGACGAACATCTCGCCGGCCGTGGCTCCGTAGAGGGCCACATTGCCGATGACCACGTTGTCCTCGGCGGGCCGGCCCGCGCCGGGTGGCGAGGCGATGATCACCCGGCCCCCGGAGAGGCCCTTGCCCACGTAGTCGTTGGCCTCGCCACGCAGGCTGAGGGTGATGCCGGGGGCGAGCCAGGCGCCGAAGGACCCGCCGGCGGAGCCGTGCAGGTCGATCCAGATGGTGTCGTCGGCGAGCCCCTGTTCGCCACGGCGGCGGGCGACCGCGCCGCTCAGCATCCCGCCGACGGTCCGGTCGACGTTGCGCACCCGGAGCTTGAGACGGACCGGCTCGCCGCGCTCGAGTGCCGGGGTGGCGAGCTCGATGAGCCGCTGGTCGAGGACGTCATCGAGGTGATGGTCCTGGCTGCGGGTGTGGCGGATCTCCTCGGCGGGAACCTCATCGTGGCGGAGCAGCGCCGACAGATCGAGGTGGCGCGCCTTCCAGTGCTCGATGCCGGCGCGGGGGTGCAGCAAGTCGCTGCGCCCGATCAGCTCCTCGAAGCGGCGGAACCCCAGCGCCGCCATCCGCTCCCGGACGTCCTCGGCCACGAAGAGCATGAAGCTGATGACGTGGTCCGGGGTTCCGGCGAACCGCTTGCGCAGCTCCGGGTCCTGGGTGGCGATGCCGACCGGGCAGGTGTTGAGATGGCAGACGCGCATCATCACGCACCCGGATGCGATGAGCGGCGCGGTGCTGAAGCCGAACTCGTCGGCGCCGAGCATGGCCCCGACCAGGACGTCGCGCCCGGTCTTGAGCTGGCCGTCGACCTGGAGCACGACCCGGCTCCGGAGTCCCTGGGCCACCAGCACCTGCTGGGTCTCCGAGAGACCCAGCTCCCAGGGGACCCCGGCGTGTTTCAGCGACGACAGCGGCGAGGCGCCGGTGCCGCCCTCGTAGCCGGCGATGACGATGTGGTCGGAGCGGGCCTTGGCGACCCCGGCGGCGACGGTGCCCACCCCCACCTCGGAGACCAGCTTGACGCTGATCCTGGCCTGGGGGTTGGCCATCTTGAGGTCGTGGACGAGCTGGGCCAGGTCCTCGATGGAATAGATGTCGTGGTGGGGCGGCGGCGAGATCAGGCCCACCCCGGGGGTGGAGTAGCGGAGCCGGGCGATGACCTCGTCGACCTTGTTGCCGGGGAGCTGGCCGCCCTCTCCGGGCTTGGCTCCCTGGGCGATCTTGATCTGCAGCTCGCTGGCGTTGACCAGGTAGTTCGCGGTGACCCCGAAGCGACCCGAGGCCACCTGCTTGATGGCGCTCCGCCGGCTGTCGCCGTTGGCGTCGGGGACGTAGCGGGCAGGGTCCTCGCCGCCCTCGCCGGTGTTGGACTTGGCGCCGAGCCGGTTCATGGCGATGGCCAGGGTCTCGTGCATCTCCTTGGAGATGGCCCCGAACGACATCGCCCCGGTGCAGAAGCGCTTGACGATCTCGGTGGCCGGCTCGACCTCGTCGAGGGGCACCGGGTCGCGGTCGCTGCTCAGCTCCAGGAGCCCGCGCAGGGTCTTGAGGGTGCGCTGCTCGTCGTTGACCTCGTGGGCGAAGGCCTCATAGCTCTCGTGGCCGCCGCCGCGCACCGCGTGCTGGAGGAGGCTGATGGTGGCGGGGTTCCAGGAGTGGGTCTCCCCGTCGCGGCGCCACTGGTACTCGCCACCGGCGGCGAGGCCCGGGGCGTCCACGCTCCGCTCCGGGAAAGCTGCCCGGTGGCGCATCAGGGTCTCCTCGGCGACGACGTCGAGGCCGATGCCGCCGATGCGTGAGGCCGTGCCGGGGAAGTAGCGGTTGATCAGCTCGGGGGCGAGCCCCACCGCCTCGAAGATCTGGGCTCCCGAGTAGGAGTCGATGGTCGAGATGCCCATCTTCGAGATGACCTTGCGCAGTCCCTTGTAGAGGGCGTGGATGTAGCGCTCCCTGGCCCGCGAGAGCTCGGTCCCGGGGGGGAGCATGCCCCGACGGTGCAGCTCGCCGACCGTCTCCAGGGCGAGGTAGGGGTTGACCGTCTCGGCGCCGAAGCCGACCAGGAGCGCGATGTGCATCACCTCGCGGGCCTCGCCGGTCTCGATCACCAGGCCGACCCCGCTGCGGGTGTGCTCCCGGACCAGGTGGTGGTGGACCGCGGCGGTCGCGAGCAGCGCCGGGATGGGGGCGTGGTTGGCGTCCACGTGGCGGTCGGAGAGGACCAGCACCGTGAACCCCTCCCGGATCTTCTCCGAGGCCAGCCGGCAGATGCGCTCCAGGCCCTGCTGCAGCCCCTCGACCCCACCGTCGGAGTGGAAGGTCGTGGAGATGGTCGCGGCGGGGAACTGGCGCTGGGTGACGTGGCGGATGGTCTCCAGGTCGGCGTTGCTCAGGATCGGGGTGGGCACCTCCAGCCGCTTGGCCTGGGCGGGCCCCTGCTCGAGCAGGTTGCCGCCCGCTCCCAGGCTGGTCGCCACCGACATCACCAGCTCCTCGCGGATGGGGTCGATGGGCGGGTTGGTGACCTGCGCGAAGAGCTGCTTGAAGTAGGCGAAGAGGTTGACCGGACGCTCGCTGAGGACGGCCAGCGGGGCGTCGTTGCCCATCGAGCCGACCGGCTCCTCACCGTCGCGGGCCATCGGGGCGAGCACCAGCCGCAGCTCCTCCTCGGTGTAGCCGAAGACGCGGTGCCGGACCAGCAGGGTCCCGGGATCGGGATCGGGGGGCTCGGTGATCCGGTCCAGCTCGTCGAGCCGGACCGCCCCCTGACGGATCCACTGCCGGTACGGGTGGCGGCGGCTGAGCACGCTCTTGACGGCGTCGTCGTCCAGGATCTCCCCGGCCTCGGTGTCGACCAGCAGCAGCCGCCCCGGCTCCAGGCGCCACTTCTTGCTGATCCGCTCCTCGGCGATCGGCAGCACGCCCGCCTCCGAGGCCATCACTACCCAGCCGTCCTCGGTCACCAGCCAGCGGGCGGGGCGCAGCCCGTTGCGGTCGAGGGTGGCGCCGATCAGGCGCCCGTCGGTGAAGGCGATCGCGGCGGGGCCGTCCCAGGGCTCGATGAGCGAGGCGTGGAACTCGTAGAAGGCGTGCCGCTCCTCGTCCATCAGCGGGTTCCGGTCCCAGGCCTCGGGGATCATCATCATGATCGCGTGCTCGACCGAGCGACCGGCCATGGTCAGCAGCTCGAGCGCGTTGTCGAACTGGCTCGAGTCCGAGCCCAGCTCGTCGATCACCGGGCGGAGCTTGCTGATGTCGGCGCCGTAGTGGGGGCTGCGGAACTTCGACTGCCGGGCCCGCATCCAGTTGACGTTGCCGCGCAGGGTGTTGATCTCGCCGTTGTGGGCGCTGAGCCGGAACGGCTGGGCCAGGTCCCAGCGGGGCAGGACGTTGGTGGAGAAGCGCGCGTGGACCATGGCCAGCCGCGAGACGGCCAGCGGGTCGCGCAGGTCGGGGTAGAACTGAGGGAGCTGGTCGGCGGTGAGCATCCCCTTGTAGATGACCGTGCGGCTGCTGAGGCTGGCCAGGTGGAAGCGGTCCCGGGTCAGGCCTACCGCGTCGCTGCGGCGCTCGATCACCCGTCGCACGACGTAGAGACGCCGCTCCAGCTGATCCCCCTCCAGGCCGAGGGCACCCACGAAGAGCTGGCGGATGACCGGCATCCCGGCGAGGGCGGTCGGTCCGGTGCAGCCCGGCTCCACCGGGACGTCGCGCCAGCCCAGCAGATGCAGGCCCTCGTCGTGGCAGGCCCCGGCGACCAGCGCCTCGCAGTCCGCCCGCGGACCCGCGTCGCGGGGAAGGAAGGTCATCCCCACCCCGTAGGCCCCGGGCCCGGGCAGTGCGATCCCCGCCTCGCGGCGCAGCAGCGCGTCGGGGATCTGGAGCAGGATCCCGGCGCCGTCGCCGCTCAGCGGGTCGGAGCCGGTGGCGCCCCGGTGGCCGAGGTTCCTCAGCGCCTCGAGGCCGGCGCTCACGATCTGGTGGCTGGGCTCCCGGCGCAGAGTGGCGACGAAGGCGACCCCGCAGCTGTCGTGGTGCAGCCGCGGATCGACGAGACCGCGCACCCGGTACGGGTTGCGCAGATGGTCGTCGAGCCCGGGCTGTGGCGGCATGGGTGTGTGAGGGTGCTCCGGAGAGTGGGGGCGGGTGGACCACCCGACTGGCGCCTGCCGCAAGGCTCCCCGGACCACGGGCCTGCGCGGGGCAACCGTCGGGTTTGGCCCCCGAGAGTACCAGGAATTCGCCAATTCGTGCCAGACGCGGGGCTGCGCGGCACAGCTTCGCGGTGCTCCCCGGCCGGCCGCCGCCGGACGGGGCCGGAGGTCCCACCGCCGCCCGGCCTGCGGTCCCGGATTCGCTAGGATCAGCATCCGATGGCAGCGCAGGTCAGGCCGGCTGTCGGCATAGCCACCAGCGGGCAGGGCCTCGGGTTCTGGGCCCGGCTGCGGCGCGACACCCCCTGGTGGGCCCAACCGGTCGCAGTGGTGGTGGTGCTCGTCGCCTTCACCGGCTACTCGATCTGGACCTCCTTCTTCGGTCCCGGGCCCAACCACGTCAGCGAGCACGCCAACTACCTGTCGCCCTTCTTCTCGCCCCTGCTCTGGAAGACGGGGCCGGTGACCCCGGCGCTGTGGGTGCTCTGGGCGCCGCTCGGCTTCCGGGCCACCTGCTACTACTACCGGAAGTCCTACTACCGTGCCTTCTTCTGGGACCCGCCGGGGTGTGCCGTCGGGGAGCTCCGCCACCGCTATCGCGGCGAGACCAAGCTCCCCATGGTCCTCAACAACCTCCATCGCTTCTTCTGGTATGCGGCCGCGATCGTCGTGATCCTGCTCTGGGTCGACGCCTTTGCCTCCTTCGACGACAACGGTCACCTCTACCTCGGCCTGGGAACCCTGATCCTGCTCATCAACGCGGTGCTGCTCTCCGGCTACAGCCTGGGCTGTCACGCCTTCCGGCACGCGGCGGGCGGCGGCATGGACTGCTTCTCCTGCTCGCAGAGCGGCCGGGCCCGGTTTCGGCTCTGGCGGGTCGCGACATGGTTCAACGGCCACCATGCGCTCTGGGCCTGGGTGAGCATGCTCAGCGTGGTCGGCGCCGAGGTCTACATCCGCCTCCTCCAGGCCGGCATGCCCGACCCCCACCTCCTCTTCTGATGCTCCCCTACACGATCCGCGAGTGCGATGTCCTGGTGGTGGGTGCCGGCGGGGCCGGGCTGCGCGCCGCCATCGCCAGCGCCGAGGCCGGCTGCTCGACGCTGGTGATCACCAAGTCGCTGCTCGGCAAGGCGCACACCGTTATGGCCGAGGGGGGCATCGCCGCCGGGCTTGCCAACGTCGACTCCCCGGACAGCTGGGAGGTCCACTTCGCCGATACGATGCTGGGCGGCCAGCTCATCAACAACTGGCGGATGGTCGACCTGTACGCCCGCGAGGTCATCGACCGGGTGTATGAGCTGGAGCGCTGGGGCGGCCTGTTCGACCGCACCGAGGACGGACGGATCATGCAGCGGGCATTCGGCGCGCACAGCTACCGGCGGCTCTGCCATGTCGGCGACCGCACCGGCCTCGAATTGATCCGCACCTGCCAGGACCGTCTGGTGCACACGGCGGGGACCGACGTGCTGATGGAGTGCACCCTCACCCGGCTTCTGGTGAGCGGTGACCGGGTCTGCGGAGCCTTCGGCTACGACCGCAACACCGGCGAGCTGATGGTGATCCGGGCGGGCGCCGTGGTGATGGCGTCGGGTGGCTGGGGGCGCATGTACCGCCAGACCTCCAACTCCTGGGAGGGCACCGGTGACGGCGCCGCCATGGCCTACGAGGCGGGCGCCGAGCTGCAGGACATGGAGTTCGTCCAGTTCCACCCCACCGGGATGATCTGGCCACCCGGAGCGCGCGGCATCCTCGTCACCGAGGGGGTGCGGGGCGAGGGCGGGATCCTGCGCAACGCCGAGGGGGAACGGTTCATGGAGCGCTACGATCCGGTCAAGAAGGACCTGTCCAGCCGCGACGTGGTGGCCCGCTCCATCTACAAGGAGGTCCAGGCCGGTCGCGGCTCGCCCCACGGGGGCGCGTTCCTGGACATCGCCAGCCGCCGCAGCGCGGCGGAGATCCGCAAGAAGCTGCCCTCCATGTGCGCCCAGTTCGAGGACCTGGCTGGGGTCGACATCACCCGCGAGGCGATGGAGGTGGGTCCCACCATCCACTACACCATGGGCGGCGTCCGGGTCGACGCGGAGACGGCCGCGACCACCCTGCCCGGGCTGTACGCCGCCGGCGAGGTGGCGGCAGGACTGCACGGCGCCAACCGGCTGGGTGGCAACTCGCTGGGCGACATCCTGGTCTTCGGCCGGCGCTCCGGCGAGGCCGCGGCCGAGTATGCGAAGGGCCTGGCGGCGAAGCCGGCGGTCTCCGAGAAGCAGGTCGCCGAGGAGCAGGAGGCGGTGCTCCGGCCGCTCTCCGGCGACGACGCCAAGTCCGCCGAGAACCCCTTCCAGCTCCACCGCGCCCTCCAGGAGGCGATGCAGGACGACGCCGGGATCGGCCGCAGCGACGAGTCGCTGCATCGGGCGCTCCTCGCCATCGGCGAGCTCCGCGAACGGAGTGCTCGGATGCGGGTGCCGGGGGGGCGGGCGCTCAACCCCGGCTGGCAGACCTGCCGCGACGTCGAGTTCATGCTCACCATCTCCGAGGCGATCGTCCGGTCGGCGCTGGCCCGCCGCGAGTCCCGGGGGGCGCAGTGGCGCTTCGACTTCCCCGAGAAAGACGACCAGCTGAGCCGGGTCAACCTGGTGGTGCGGCGCCATGGCGGGGCGATGGCCGTCGAGGAGCGGCCGCTGCAGGCCATGCCCGACGAGGTGGTGACGCGCCTCGCCCGAAGCCGCTTCTTCGATCCGGCCACGCTGCCCTCGCACTACGCGGGCAAGGTCCAGCCCCTACCCGTGGAGGCGCACCCATGACGTCGGCGGCGGCGCCCACCGAGACCGGGCGACCGGTGCCGGAGAGCGGGCTCACCGGGGAGAGCGTCACGCTCCGCGTCTTCCGAGGTGTGCCGGGCAGGAAGCAGGCCTACACCACCTACGAGGTACCCGAGGTGGCCGGGATGGTCGTCCTCGACGCTGTCCACTGGGTGCAGCGCAACGTGGACGGCGAGCTGGCGGTGCGCTGGAACTGCAAGGCGGGGAAGTGCGGTTCGTGCAGCGCCGAGGTCAACGGGCACCCCCGCCTGATGTGCATGACCCGCATCGACACCCTGCCTCGCGGGACGATCACCGTCGCGCCGCTCAGGGCGTTCCCGCTCATCAAGGACCTGGTCACCGACGTCTCCCGCAACTACGAGACCAACAAGCTGATCCCGCCGTTCACCCCGGCGCCGGATGACGGGACGCCGTGGCGGATCCCGCAGATGGACATCGACCGCCTCTACGAGTATCGGAAGTGCATCGAGTGCTTCCTCTGTCAGGACGTCTGCCACGTCAACCGCACCCACGAGCTGAGCGCCCGCTTCTTCGGGCCACGCTTCTTTGTCCGGGTGGCGAGCCTGGAGATGCACCCCAAGGACGTCCTCGACCGCCGCGCGCTCCTCCATGAGGAGGGTGGCCTCGCCCTCTGCAACATCACCAAGTGCTGCACCGAGGTCTGCCCGGAGCACATCCACATCACCGACAACGCGATCATCCCGCTCAAGGAGCGGGTCGCCGACCGCTACTTCGACCCGGTGCGCTGGCTGGGTCGCAAGCTGCACCGCGGCGGTGAGGGTTCGGGTGCGGGCCCCGCCGGCGGCCCGCCAGGGTGATCGTCGAGATCGTCCTGGTCGCGATCCTGGCGGTCCTGACGCTCGCCTTCCTCGCCTTCTACTTCTACTCGCGGACCCCGGAGTGGGGGGACTCCGAGGTGCGCAAGTCGGTGCTCCGGATGCTGGTCGTCATCGGCCCGCTCTGGGGCATGCGGTACCAGGAGCCGCACCACGAGATCCCGGCGGTGACCACGCCGGCGGACGACCGCGAGCCGCTGCCGTTCAGGACGGGGGACGGGTCGGAGCCGCCGCCGCGGATCGGCTAGCCGCCGGGAGGGTCAGCCCGCCGTCGGGGAGAGGAGGCTGGGCAGCAGGGGGTCGATCTCGGCCCGGTGGGCCTCGATGATCCCGACCACCTCCTCGACCGCGGACGCCGAGTGGCGGAGCGCCGCCAGGTCGGACCCGGAGAGGTCGACCTCGATCACCTCGATCAGCCCGCCAGCGCCCAGCCGGGCCGGGACCCCGCTGAACACTCCGCGGATCCCGAACTCGCCCTCCAGGTGGACGCTGCAGGGGAGGATCTGGCGGGTGTCGAGAAGGATGGCGTCCACCATCTGCGCGACCGCGGCGCTGGGCGCGTAGTAGGCGCTGCCACTCTTCAGCAGGCTGACGATCTCGGCGCCGCCGTCGCGGGTCCGCTGCACGATCTCCGCCAGTCTCTGGGCGGCGATGAAGTGGCCGATCGGGGTGCCGGCCACGGTGGTGAGCTCGGTGAGCGGGACCATGGTGTCGCCGTGGCCGCCCAGCACCAGGGCCTGGACGTCGCGCACCGACGCCCCCAGCTCCTGGGCGACGAAGGTGCGGAAGCGGGCCGTGTCGAGCACGCCCGCCATCCCGATCACCCGCTCGCGGGGGAAGCCGCTGACCGCCAGCGCCACCTGGGCCATGGCGTCGAGCGGGTTGCTGACCACGATCAGGATCGCGTCGGGGGACGCGGCGGCCGCCTGCCGTACCACCCCGGCCACGATCCCGGCGTTGGTCATGACCAGGTCGTCGCGCGACATCCCCGGCTTGCGGGCGACCCCGCTGGTGATCACCACGATGTCGCTCCCGGTCGTCTCGGCGTAGCCGTTGGTGCCGGTGACCTGGCTGTCGTACCCGACCACGGGTCCGGCCTCGAGGATGTCCAGGGCCTTGCCCTGGGGGAGGCCCTCGATGATGTCGACCAGCACGATGTCGGCGTAGTCGCGCTCGGCGAGCCGCTGGGCGAGCGTGGCGCCGACGTTGCCCGCTCCGATGACGGTGATCCTGTGGCGCACGCTGGGCCTCCGGTGGGTGGGGTGGGACGGGGTCGATTGTAGGTAGGCCGGGCGGCGGGGGCGGCTCCCGCGACGGGGGGCGTCCGCCCGCCCTTGGCGGGGTGCCATCCTTGCCTCGATGGCAGCGAGGCAGCGGCTCCCCCGGGGGGCCCGGGAGCGCGCCCTGACGGTGGTCGAGCGGCTCGCCGCCGAGTACCCGGTGGCCGAGTGTGCGCTCGTCCACGACGGCCCGCTCCAGCTCCTGGTGGCGACCATCCTCTCGGCGCAGTGCACCGATGAGCGGGTCAACATGGTGACCCCCGCGCTCTTTGCCCGCTATCCGGACGCGGCCGCCTTCGCCGCCGCCGACCCTGCCGAGCTGGAGGAGCTCATCCGCAGCACCGGCTTCTTCCACGCCAAGGCCCGCTCCATCATCGCCATGAGTGGCGACGTGGTGGCCCGCTTCGGTGGCCGGGTCCCCGACCGGATGGAGGAGCTCGTGACCCTGCGCGGGGTGGGCCGGAAGACCGCCAACGTCGTCCTGGGCGTCGCCTTCGGCAAGCCCGGCTTTGCCGTCGACACCCATGTCACGCGACTCACGGGCAGATTGAAGTTGACGGCGTCCGCCGACCCCGTCGAGATCGAGACCGACGTCTGCTCCGCCGTCCCTGCCTCCGAGTGGACCGCCCTGGGGCTGCGGCTCATCCTCCACGGCCGGCGAGTGTGCAGCGCCCGCAGCCCGCGCTGCCCGGTCTGCGTCCTCAACGACTTCTGCCCCTCGGCCCAGATCACGGGACTGCGCCCGCAGCGCTCCGGGCGCGCGCGGGACCGGCCCTCGCCGTCTCGGGGAGGGGGCAAGCGCAGCTGATCCGCCGGTCCCGATTCCGTGTCGATGGCGTTCGGGTAACGTGGACGCGGGAGAGGCGGCCGGTCAGGTACGATGCCCGCGTCCAACCAGTCATGGCCGCCGAGTGACAGTCACCCCCGCACCGCTGCCGCCCGCCCTGGAGCCGGCCGAGACCGACTTCGGCGGTGCCGCGCAGCCGCACCCCAGCCGCACCCCTCACCGCCCGCCGGTGGTGAGCACGGGGCCGCGACTTCCGGGCATCCACCGCCCCGAGGGGCTCGCCGCCGCGGCGCGGCCGGGCGACGTGCCCCAACCGCAGCACCTCCACCTCCCCGGCTGGGTGCGCCGCGCCCACGGCCAGGCGCGCCCGATCCTCGCGGACCTCATCGGCAACCTCTCCGGCGACGCCCAGAAGAAGTTCTCCGCCCAGGTGGCGGAGCTGATCGCGGGGATGAGCGCTGGCAAGTTCAGCCTCGCGTGGCAGTACCCCCGCCTCATCGACGAGGGCTGGGCCGAGGTCGAGCGCCAGCGCCGCGAGGCCGAGGAGGAGTCACGCCGCCGCCGGGGACTGGAGACCGCCCGCCGCCGGGTGGCCGACCAGCTTCGCGACGCCGGTGGCCGGCTCACCCCGGAGACCGCCAACCGGCTCAACAAGACGCTGCGCACCGCCGACGCGGTGGACGCCATCAAGGGGGTCGCCACCGAGCTGGACCAGGCGGTGGCCGCGGTCCGCACCCTCGAGGAGCGGCGCCGGGACCGCGAGATCGACAAGACGCGCGAGCGGCTCCGCCGCTCCCTCCCCCGCGGCGCCGACGCCGAGGGGCCGACCGAGTCCTGGCAGGACTCGCTGCGCCGGATCGCGGCCCAGTACTCCGAGTAGCGGCGCCGCGGCTCCGGCTGCGCGACGGGTGAGCTCATGGACGGCGACGAGGCGCTGATGCGCCGGGCACTCCGGCTGGCGGCACGGGCCGGCCGGCAGGGCGAGGTCCCGGTGGCCGCCCTGGCGGTCGCGGACGGGGAGGTGATCGCGGCCGCTGGCAACCGGATGGAGCGGTCCGGCGACGCCACCGATCACGCCGAGATGCGCGTCCTCCGGGGCGCCGCGCGCCGGCGGGGGGGCTGGAGGCTGGAGGGGGTCACGGTGGTCGCCACCCTGGAGCCCTGCCCGATGTGTGCCGGAGCCATGGTCCAGGCCCGCATCGACCGCTGCGTGTACGGCGCGCGTGATCCCAAGAAGGGCGCCGACGGCAGCGTCTACGACCTGCTCCGGCACCCCGCCAACAACCACCGCCTGGAGGTGACCGGGGGCGTGCTCGAGGAGGAGTGCGGCCGGCTGCTCCGCGACTTCTTCCGGGGGCTGCGCGGCGGATGAGCGGCGGCGGCGCGGGAGGGGGGTACCCCTCCTCCGGGTGGTTTCGGAATTAGTTGTCCGAAACCGACTCCCGAGAGGGGATGGGGGCTCGAAGCGGGCATCCCTTGGGCGCCCGGAGGCGGCGGGGTGCAGCGGGTGATCTCGCTTCGCGCACAGCCGCGAGATGTGTGGCGATCGCTCTCCACGCGTCACACGGCGCACCCGTGGCGGTGTATCGTCTTGCCTGAAGTAGCGTTCGGATAGGGGGCGCCCGATGCACACGGTCATCGCATCTCTGCAGAGGCCCGCGTCGCGGCCGATGGGGAGATCGCCCTGGCGGGCGCGCTGGGGTCTGGTGCTCGCCGCCGGCGCAGCGTGCGTCTTCGCTGTGGCGGCCTGCGGGAGCACGAGCACAGCGCCGACCCCCACCGTCGCACCGGCGACCGCGACACCCACGGCGACAGCACCCACGGCGACGCCGACCCCGACTCCGACCGCGGTGCCTGTGGCCGTGGTCGGCCCCGGCGCCGCCGATCCCGTCACCGCGGTGGAGGGTGTCGTCGGCGAGAGCACGGGGTGCACCCATACGCTGATCGCCCAGCCGTGTCCCATGACGCTGCGCCTGGCCACGCGGATCGAGACGAATCCCTTCAACGGGACCGGTGGCGGCGCGGCGTGGCCGTGCCGGTGCCAGAATTCGGGTACGGCGACCTTCGCGCTGATCTCGCAGAGCGGAACCACCGCCTACGTCTCCGAGGTCATCCCGCCGGCGCCGGACATCAACCTGCGCTGGACAGTGCTCGAGGTCGGTGGCGCGTGGTTCGTCGATGATCAGGACACCGGGTGCTCGACGACCTCGATCTACAGCAGCGCCTACGACTACAACGCGTACGTCTCACCGGCGCCGACCTGCTGACGTCGGCGAGGTGAGGGACCCCCTCTCTCGCCGACGGTTACGGACTTTCCTGTCCTTAACCGTAGAACCAGGGGGAAAGGTCAGGGGCGCTCACGCGCCTGCCGCGAGGGCGCCGTCCGCCTCCTCGGCGAGCGCATCCTCTCCGCGGCGCGCGGATCTCCGTGCCGGTCGGGGGTCGGGGGCGTCCTGGCCCGCGAACTGCTGCTCGTAGAGGCTGGCGTAGAGGCCGCCCTGGCGGAGCAGCTCCCGGTGGGTGCCCCTTTCGACCAGCCGGCCGTGGTCGATCACGAAGATGACGTCGGCGGCGAGGATGGTGGAGAGCCGGTGGGCGATGGCGATGGTGGTCCGTTCCTTGATGAGCGGGCTGAGCGCGGCCTGGACCAGGCGCTCGCTGGTCGTGTCCAGGGAGGCGGTGGCCTCGTCGAGGATCAGGATGCGCGGCGCCTTGAGCACCACCCGGGCGATCGCGATGCGCTGCTTCTCGCCCCCCGAGAAACGGTAGCCGCGCTCGCCGACGATGGTGTCGTAGCCGTCGGCCAGCTCGGCGATCCGATCGTGGATGAAGGCGGCGCGGCAGGCCGCCTCCAGCTCCTCCTGGGTGGCCTCGGGCTTGGCGTAGAGGAGGTTGCGGCGCACCGAGGCGTGGAAGAGATAGGTCTCCTGGGTGACGATGCCGAGCTGGTCCGCGATCGAGGCGAGGGTCAGGTGGCGCACGTCATGGCCGTCGAGGCGCACCGCCCCCAGGGTGACGTCGTAGAGGCGCGGGATCAGGTAGGAGATGGTCGTCTTGCCGGCCCCGGTGGGGCCGACGATGGCGGCGAGCTGGCCCGGCATGACCCGCATGTCGACGTCCTCGAGGGCCCAGGGCCGGGGGGCCTCCTGGTCGGCGTGCTCGGCGCTCCGCTGCGTGCTGAGCTGGGCCGGGTCATAGCGGAAGTAGACGTGGTCCAGCTCGATCTCGGCGCCGACCCGGCGTGAGGGGAGGGGCACGGCGTCGGCAGCGTCGACGATGTCCTGGGGAATCTCCAGGTAGTCGAAGATCCGCTCGAAGAGGGCCAGCGACGACTGGACCTCGACCGACACCTGGAGCATCTGGCCGATCGGGAAGAAGAGGCGGCTCTGAAGGGTGGTGATGGCCACGATGGTTCCGGCGGTGATCCCCGAGCTCAGCCCGTTGCTGTGGTAGATGACGAACGCGGAGACCAGATAGACCAGCGCGGGGGCGATCGAGAAGAAGATCTGGACCATGGCGAAGAGGAGCCGACCCACCATCGCGGCGCGGATCGAGAGATCGGCCACATGGCGGTTCTCCGACTGGAAGCGGTCCAGCTCCTCGCGCTGGCGGCCGAAGGTCTTGCCGAGCAGGATCCCGGAGATGGAGAGCGTCTCCTGGGTGATCGCGCTCATCTCCGCCTTCGACTCCTGGGCCAGCAGGGTCACCTTGCGGCGGGCGTTGCCGGCCCGATAGGTGAGGAAGAGGAACACCGGCATCATGAAGAGCGAGAGGGCGGTGAGCTGCCAGCTCAGCACCAGCATCGCGACCAGGGTGCTCACGATGACGACCACGTTGGACACGACCGAGGAGGCGGTGTCGGTCACCACCGACTGGATGCCGCCCACGTCGTTGGTGAAGCGCGACTGGATCTCCCCGGTGCGCGTGGAGGTGAAGAAGCGCATCGACAGACCCTGGAGGTGGGCGTAGAGGAGGTTGCGCAGGTCCTCCATCAGTCGCTGGCCGATGGAGTTGATCTGGTAGGTCTGGGCGATCCCGACCATGCCGGTGATCACCGGGATGAGGATCATCAGCCCGGCGTATATGCCCACCAGGCGCAGGTTCGGGCCCCCGCCCCCATACGGGAAGAGGGCATCGAAGACGTACTTGATGAGGATGGGGTTGACGACACCGAGCCCGGAGGTGAAGACGATCAGACCGACGGCCAGCACCACCTGACGGCGGTGGGGCCGGAAGAGGGCGAGGACCCGGCGGGCCAGGTGGGCGTTCGAGACCCGGCCGCTCGGCTTCTCGTCGGGGGTGCCATGTGCCCAGCGGTGCATGGTCAGGAGGTGCCTGGTGGGGTGGGGCTCACCTTTTCACTCTACCCGCGGGCCCGCCGCCGCCGGCTCGGGCGCCCGGAGCGCCTCGGGATCGTCGGCCGCCGGTGGTACCTTCCTCCCCCATCGAAGGGCGCGGACGAGTCAGCCGCGGCACCTCACGGAGCTGGTTCCATGAGAAAATCCGACCCAGGCTCGGTGGTCCTGGTGCCCTGGCCGTCGCTCACTGCCGAGGCGGTCCTCGACCTCCTGCGCCGCAACCGTGAGCACCTCGCCCTGTGGGTGCCCCTCTGGGAGCCCGACTACCTGACGGCGACAACACAGGGCCGGCTCTTGATGGAGGCCGAGCAGGAGGAGCGGGCGGGCACGGAAGCGGCCTTCGGGGTGGTGGAGGCCGGCTCGGGCTGCCTGGTGGGACGCGTCCGCATCTCCCGGATCGAGCGCGGCGCCCTCGAGAGCGGCTTCCTCGGCTACTTCATCGACCGCGACTTCTGCGGCCGCGGCTTCGCGACCCAGGCAGTCGGCGAGGTGACCCGCTGGGCGTTCGCCGACGCCGGACTGCACCGCCTCGGGGCCGCCGTCATGCCCGACAACCACGGGTCGATCCGGGTGCTGGAGAAGTCCGGCTCCCGGCGCGAGGGCCTGTCGGTTCGACACCTGAAGATCGCCGGTGCCTGGCGCGATCTCGTGCTCTTCGCCCGCACCGCCGAGGACTAGCTGGGGCTTCCGCCCTCGGCACGCGTCCACTCCCGGCGCGCCTCGCGGTACAGCGCGCGGAAGAAGGGGCCCCCCCAGAGCCCGACCGAGAGGACAGCCCCGAACAGGACCACGGCATCGACGCTCTCCCGGCCCTCGTGGGCCCAGTAGACGTCCTTGAGATTGAGCCAGAGGGCGAACTCGTCGAGGGTGATCGCCGACGACGCCCCGTACGCGACCGCCGTGATCCGGGCGGCAGGGTCCTCGGTCGCCTCCCCGACGCCCGTGCCCACCTGGATCAGCCAGAGGTAGCCGGTGCCGAGCAGACCGGCAATGCCGAAGACGAGGTGGTGGAGGTGGCGACCGCCGATGCCGACGTTGCGGAAGGGGCCGACCCCGGCCCGGATGGCGTGGGTGATCCCGCGGGTGGCGGCGAAGGCCGTGAAGAAGCCGACGGAGGAGAGGAAGAGGCGCTCCCGCCGGGGGTCGGCGAAGTGCACGCGGTAGAGGTGGGCGACGCGGTGAGGGGGGATGGGACGCATTGCGCCAGTCTGCCTCAGCCGGCGGCCGTCATGGATGCCGCCGGCGTGCCTCCAGATCCTCGTGCACGTTGAGCTCGCTCCGCCCCCGCGAGCGGTTGCCGGGTCGAGGGCGGGTCGGCGGGAGGGTGCTGCCCCACCAGACCAGGGCGACGAAGCCAAGGACCAGGACGCCGAGCACGATCAGGCCGATCACCGTGGTGAGTGTACGGGGGCGGCGCCCGCCATCCGGCCCTCGGCCCCGGGTCCTTCCCGAGCTCAGGCGCCAGAGACGGCGACCACCCCGGAGTCGGTCGGCACCAGGGCCAGGTCGCCGATCAGCGCCGGCGAGGTGAAGTGCTCCACCGCGCCCACTGAGATCTGGGCCTGGACGGCGCCGGTGGCCGGGTCGAGGGCGTACAGGGTGCCCGTGCCGGTGTCCACGCTGAACAGGCTGCCGCCTCCCAGCACCGGCGGACCGTTGGTCCCGGATGGGGTCTGCCAGAGGATCGAGAAGCTGCCACTGGAGGCGACCGAGATGGCCTCGATGCCATTGGAGCAGGGCTGGTAGAGGGTGTCACCGCTGAAGGACGTGTCGCCGAAGGACATCGCCCCGCCGCACACCGGGGCGCTGTAAACGTCACCGCCCACCCCGCCCAGCGACGCCTCCTTGAGCACGTAACCGATCCCGCTCTTGCCGGCGATGAAGATGTAGCCGTCGGGGAGAAGCGTGGGCGCGACCGAGCCGAGGTCGAGGTCGTGGGCGTTGTCATAGGCCCAGCGGCCGGGGGCGAAGTCGCTGACGAGCTGGAGGGTCGGGCTCAGCTCCAGCACCGAGTCGCTCTCGTCCCAGGTGCCGCCGTCAGCCGCCCCGTTGCCGGTGGCGACGAAGATGTTGCCGTTCGGCCCCAGCACGGGCCCTCCGGTGGCCCAGACGGCTCCCTCACGGCTGGTGGGCACCATGAATTGGAGGGTGGCGCCCTGGTCGCTGGTCGCCACGGCGACCACCGCGCCGACGTACTGGTCGCAGTCGCCGTCCAGGCCGCCGTAGCCGATGTAGACGTAGCCGTTGGCCACCGTGAGCGCGGGACGCTGCTGGACGGCGGCGGGGTTCTCCAGAGAGCTGGAGATGTCGACATCCCGCGACCAGAGGACCGCCCCCGTGGTCGCGCTGAAGTCGTAGAGGACGTGTTTGGCGCCCAGCTCCTCGGCGACCACGAAGATCGACTGGGTGGCGGGGTCGTAGGCGGGGGTCCCGGTCATGCCCAGGGGGAAGACGTCCCCGCAGCCGAGGAGGTCGGCCCGCGGCATCGGGGTGCCGACGTGGTCGCTCCACACCACCGCGCCGGTCGCGGGGTCGAGGGCGTAGAGCGTGTCGTTCTCGGTGGCCACGATCACGTGCCCTCCGACCACGATGGGCTCGGCCCAGACGGGACCGTCGAGGGTGGCGCTCCAGGTGGTGGTCAGCGTCGAGACCGCGGGCGTGTCGGGTGACTCTCCGGTGCGACCCGTGTCGTAGTGGTAGACGGGCCAGGCCGCGGTGAGGGCGGCCGTGGGGGTGGGAGTCGGGGCGGGGGCGCTGGTGGGGCTCACGCTCCCGGTGGTCGGCAGCGACGGGGACGGCGCGGAGGAGACGCCGCACGCGGCGAGCCACACCGTCGTGGCCAGCCCGAGGGCGGCCAGGGCGGCGGCTCGGCCGCGTCTCACCTGGGGCATGGGTCGTGGCTCTCCGCAGTGGCCGGGGCCGGATGAGGTGCCCTGGATGTCAGTCTACGACCGCGTCCCCGCCGCCGCCAGCCGGGCGCCTCGATCGAGCGGACCGGGACCGAGCGGCGTAAGGTGAGTGGAATGTTGCACGTGGTCCGTCACCCGCTCTCCGCCCTGCTGCTGGTCCTGGTCGTCCTGTTCTTCGTCTTCTTCCTGCTGGCGCCGCTCCTGCACCTCATCTTCGACGTGCTGGTGGTGCTCGCCATCATCTGGGTGGTGGTGGAGTTGACGCGTTTCTACCGCAGGCACGAGAGCAGATCCCGGCGCTGACCGGCCCCGCACCCCGGCGGCCGTCGCTGGCGCTCGACCGCCGTCAGGTGGTGTTCCGCTGGCGGAGAGGGGGGGATTCGAACCCCCGGTGGCTATTAACCACACCGCTTTTCGAGAGCGGCACCATCAACCACTCGGACACCTCTCCGAGCGGGAGTATACGTAGGGAGGGGCGGAGCCTCAGTTCCGCCATCGCGTCGAAACGGGCGCTCGGCGCAGCTGGCGACGCCCGGCTGCCTGGCCGCTCGTGACAGTCGCCGGCCATGGCGGGTGGGGGCGGCCGGTAGAATCCCAGGCGGAGCGATCGCCTAGCTGGTCGAGGGCGCCGCACTGGAAATGCGGTATACGGGGTCAACTCGTATCGAGGGTTCGAATCCCTCTCGCTCCGCCAATGTGATGTCTCAAGGGCGGTTTCATGGGGTGGTCGCAACGGCCTCAGCGAAGCGCTGAGATGGTGTCAT
>CAZDTK010000009.1:0-82564 GCA_964508345.1 uncultured Actinomycetes bacterium
CGCAGACCGAGGCCATCGAGGTCGAGCCGTTGCTGCTCAGGATCTCGGTGACGATGCGCACCACGTAGGGGAACGCCTCGTCGTCGGGCATGACGTTGTGCACCGCCCGCTCGGCGAGCGCCCCGTGGCCGATCTCACGCCGGCCCGGAGAGCGCAGCGGCCTCGCCTCCCCCACCGAGAAGGGCGGGAAGTTGTACTGGTGCATGTAGCGCTTGAACTGCTCCAGGCCCAGACCGTCCAGCTTCTGCTGGTCCTGCCCCGAGCCCAGGGTGACGACCGAGAGCGCCTGGGTCTGGCCGCGCGTGAAGAGGGCGCTGCCGTGGGTGCGGGGCAGCACGCCCACCCTGCACCAGATCGGCCGGATCTCATCGGTGCGCCGGCCGTCGGGGCGGACGCCCTCCTGGAGGATGGCCTGCCGCACCGCCTTCTTGAGCTCCGACTCGAAGGCGCGGCCGACCTCCTGTCCGGAGGCCGGGAAGCGCTCGGCGAGCCGGCTCGACACCTCCTGGCGGAGGGTGTCGATCTGGGCTTCGCGGGCGGGCTTGTCCGCGTTGCGCGCGGCCTCGGAGATGCGCCCCGCCACCGCCTCGTGGACGGCCTCGGTGATCTCGGCGGCGACCGCCCACTTCGGGTAGTCCATCACCGGCTTGGCGCCCAGGGTCTCGCGGATGTGGAGCTGGAACGCGACCAGCCGCTTGATCTCGTCATGGGCCAGGCGCAGCGCCTGGAGCATGGTCTGCTCGGGGATCTGGCGCGCGCCCGCCTCCACCATGGTGATGGCGTCGCCGGTGCCGGCGACCACCAGGTCGAGGTCGGACTCCTGGAGCTGCTGCAGGGTCGGGTTGAGGATCAATTGGCCGTCCAGCAGCCCGACCCGCACGCATCCGACAGGTCCCGCGTGAGGGATGTTGCTGATCTGCAGGGCGAGCGAGGCGCCGGTCACCGCCAGGGTGGTCGGGTCCTGCTCCTGGTCGGCAGAGACCACCGTGGCGACCAGCTGGACGTCGTTGCGGAAGTCCTTGGGGAAGAGCGGCCGCATGGGGCGGTCGATCATCCGGCAGGCGAGGATGGCGGCCTCGGTGGGCCTCCCCTCACGGCGGGGGAAGCTGCCCGGGATGCGCCCGGCGGCGTACAGCTTCTCCTCGTAGTCGCAGGTGAGGGGGAAGAAGTCGACGCCCTCGCGGGGGGCCTGGCTGGCCACGGCGGTGACCAGCACGACGGTGTCGCGGCAGCGGATGAACAGCGCGCCGTTCGCCTGTTCGGCGATGTGGCCGGTCTCCACCGTGAGGGTCTGGCCGGCGTAATCGGTGGTGAAGGTCTGGGGTTCTGGGTTGGTCATGGGTGCTCCGGAGGTGGCCACTGCCCTGCTGCGGGCGGTGGGGTCCGGAGGCGAGGCTGTTGGAGGCTGCGGTGCCTGGGGTTGGTTTCGCGCCGCCGTGGCGGCTGCGGCTCCGTGCTGCGCAGTCCCCAACGTCTCGCCGTCCCGTAGCGAACGCCGAACGTCAGGAGGTGGCCGTGGATGAAATAGGGGCGAGCCGGGCGGCTCAATGAGGGTCCGAGGCGTACCTCCCGTTGCCGGCGGTGCCGGGTCGCGGTGACACGGCTCGCACTACCGGCGCAATCCCAGGCGGGCGATGATGGCGCGGTATCGCTCCACGTCGGTGCGGGAGAGGTAGTCGAGGAGGCGGCGGCGCCGGCCGACCATCTTGAGCAGGCCGCGCCGCGACGCGTGGTCCTTGGTGTGCTCGCGCAGGTGCTCGGTCAGTCCGGTGATGCGCTCGCTGAGGACCGCCATCTGGACCTCCGGCGACCCGGTGTCCGTCTCGTGGCGCCGGTGCTCGGTGATGATGTCGGTCTTGGTGCGAAGCTCAGGCAAGGGTCAGTCTCTCCAGGAGGCCCGGGTGGGCCAGTCGCCGGACCGAGAGCGAGGCGGGGGGCGGAAGCCGTCCGTCCCGGGGGCCGGGCCCTCTGTCGGTCCGGGCCAGCATATCAGGGGGCGGCGAAGCACAGCGCTCGGGGCAGGATGGTGATCTCGGCGGGGGCGCGGCCCACCTGCTCGCCGTCCACGTCGAAACGGGGTGGCTCCTCCAGGTCGGCGGCCGCGATCCGCACCGAGCGGGCGCGATGGACCTCCACCACCCCGAGCGCCAGGTGGGTGCCCCGGTAGAGGCGGGGGACGGCGCGCAGCGCCCCCAGGCGTGAGACGTCCCCGACCACCACGACGTCGAGGAGGCCGTCGGCGGGGTCGGCGTCGGGCGCGATCCGCATGCCTCCGCCGAAGCAGCGGCCGTTGGCGACCACCACCTGCTGCACCCGTCGCCGTTCGGTCTCCCCATCGATGGTGAGCAGGATCTCGCGGTTGCGGTAGGTCATCAGTTCGCGGATGGCAACCCCCAGGAAGACGGCGGTCCCGACCGGCCCGCCCCGCTTCTCGCGGTACCCGTTCACGCGCGCCACCACCTCCCCGCCCAGCCCGCAGTCGGCGACGTTGACGAAGAGGCGGTGGCTGCCGTCGGTGAAGTCGATGCGGCCGAGGTCGAGGCTCCGCGTGGCCCCGCTCTCGAGCAGCCGCGCCGCCGCGTCCGGGTCGGTGGGCAGGTCGAGCGTGCGGCGCAGGTCGCTGCCCGTGCCGCTCGGGATGAGCCCCACCCGAATGCCCTCGGCGAGCGGCGCGCAGCGGTCGTCGACGCAGCCGTTGACCACCTCGTTGAGGGTCCCGTCACCGCCCACGGCCACCACCTGGCGCACCCCCCGGCGCGTGATCTCGCGGCGGGTGACCGCGGTGGCGTCCCCGGGAGCGAGGGTGAGGTGGGCGTTGATCTCGACCCCGGCCCGGCGCAGCGCCGCCCGGATCTGGGGCCAGCGGCGCATCGTCCGCCCGCCCGCGCTCACCGGGTTGACCAGGACCAGGGTCTCCGCGGCGGAGGTCACGGCAGCAGCGCGTGGGCCCGGATGGTGTCGCGGTACCAGGCGAAGCTCGCCTTGGGGATGCGGGTCCCGCTTGGGTAGTCGACCCAGATGAGGCCGAAGCGTTTGGAGTAGCCAAAGGACCACTCGAAGTTGTCGAGCAGGGCCCAGACGAAGTGGCCGCGCACGTCGACGCCGGCATCGACGGCGTCGAGGGTGGCCCCGAGGTGGTCGCGGAGGTAGCCGATCCGCTCGGGGTCGTGGACCTGGCCGTCGGGGGTCACGTAGTCGTCATTGGCCCGGCCGTTCTCCAGCACGTAGAGGGGTGGGGGCGCATAGTCGTCGCGGATGCGCACCAGCAGCTCGGTGAGCGCCGCCGGCTCGATCTCCCAACCCATCTCGGTCCTGGCGAACGCGGGGCGGTGCACCTCGACGCTGCGGAGGTCGGTGCTGAGCGGGTCGGTGGCCGGCGCCACCGGGACCCAGTAGCCGGCGGCGCGGGCCTCGGCCATGCGGTTGGCTGCGCAGACGGTGCGGGGCGCGTAGAAGTTCACGCCCAGGAAGTCGAGCGGCTGGGAGATCACCGCGAGGTCGCCGTCCTGGATCACGGCGAACCCCGGCCGGCTGCCGGCGCAGTGGGCGAGCATGTCGGCCGGGTACTCGCCGCGCAGCACGGGGTCGAGGAAGAGCCGGTTGAGGTTGCCGTCGGAGCGGCGCGCGGCGGCGACGTCGTCCTCGTGATCGCTGGCGGCCCGTGTCGGCTGGAGGTTGAGGTCGATGCCCACCCGGGCGGCCGGCGCCGCGGCCCGGATGGCTTGGACGGCCTGGCCGTGGGCGAGCAGGAGGTGGTGGTTGGCGGCCGCTGCCAGCCCGACGTCGCGGCGTCCGGGGGCGTGCTCCCCCTTGGCGTAGCCCAGCCACGATGCGCACCACGGCTCGTTCTCGGTGATCCACATCTCCACGTCCTGACCGAGGGCCCCGGCGACCAGGGCCGCGTAGTCCGCGAAGCGGCCGGCGGTGTCGCGCGCCGGCCAGCCGCCGGCGTCCTCCAGGGGCTGGGGCAGGTCCCAGTGGAAGAGCGTGAGCACCGGGAGCAGGCCGCGGCGGCGCGCGCCGTCCACCAGCCGGCGGTAGAAGTCCAGCCCCCTCTGGTTGGCGGGGCCGCTTCCGGCCGGCTGCACCCGCGGCCAGGCCACCGAGAAGCAGAGTGCGGGCGCGCCCAGCTCGGCGGCCAGGTCGAGGTCCTCGTCGAGACGGCGGTAGTGGTCGGCGGTGACGTCACCGTTGTCGCCGTGCCGGGTTGCGCCCGGGGTGTGGCTGTACGTGTCCCAGATCGAGACCCCCCGGCCGTCGGCGTGCACCGAGCCCTCGAGCTGGTACGCGGACGTCTTGGTGCCGAGCAGGAAGCCGTCCGGGAAGCTGCGCGGCGGGCGGTCGGTGGGCATGGCGGCGGGCTCTCCTGGCGGGAGACGGAGGCAATCCGCGCATTGTGTCGCGTGGGCCCGCGGGCGCGCTCCTCCGCGACGGCGTCGTTGCGGAGCGGCGCGGGGAGGTGTGCTATGGTGCCGCCCGCTGGAACGATTGGAGCGGGAGCGTCCTGGTGGTGGACCGGTGAGCGGACGGCTTTCGGAGAGCGAATACGGCCACTTCGACCCCGAGGCGGCCGAGTTCGTCATCACCCGGCCCGACACCCCGACCCCCTGGATCAACTACCTGGGTGAGGGGCGCTATGGCGGCATCGTCTCCAACACCGGGGGCGGCTTCTCCTTCGACCGCGACCCGCGCGCCCGCCGGGTGAGCCGCTACCGCTACAACGCCGTCCCCGCCGACCAGCCCGGGCGCTACGTCTACCTGCGCCGCCAGGACACCGGCGAGTTCTGGGGCGCGACCTGGCAGCCGGTCCGCGCTGCGCTCGACCGTTATGAATGCCGTCACGGAGCCGGGTACACCCGGATCGTCACCGAGCGGGCCGGGATCCGGGCAGAGACCCTCTTCTTCGTGCCCCTGAGCGCTCGCGACGAGCCCTGCCCGGTGGAGCTGTGGGAGCTGCGCCTCACCAACCTCGGCGACGGCCCGGTCACGCTGCGGACCTTCAGCTACGTCGAGCTGAGCTTCGCCGATGCCATGGGCGACCTCCACAACCTGGATTGGACGGCCCATGTGCTGAGCGCGAGCTTCCAACCTGAGCAGCGAGCGATCCTGGCCACCACCCGCTTCCTGCCCACCACCACGTTCTTCGCGAGCGACCGGGCCCCGATCGGCTACGACTGCAGCCGCGAGGCGTTCGTCGGCCCCTACCGCGGGCTGGAGAACCCCGCCGTGGTCGTCGCCGGCGCGCCCACCGACAGCGCCTCGCCCCGGGGCAACGCCATCGGCTCGCTCTGCCACGAGGTGGTGCTCGAGCCGGGCGGCGGCGCCCGCATCCTCCACGTTCTGGGGATCACGGACTCGCCCGAGGCGATCCCGGCCGCGGTCGAGCGCTGGTCAGAGCCGGCCCAGGTCGAGCGTGCCGGCTCGGCCCTGCGCGAGGACTGGAGCGCCTACCTGGACAGCTTCACCGTCCACACCCCGGACCCCGACACCGACGCCACCCTCAACCTCTGGAACCCGGTGCAGTGCCGCACCACCCTCTACTGGTCACGCTTCGTCTCCGGCTATGAGACCGGCCTCGCCCGGGGCTTGGGGACGCGCGACAGCGCCCAGGACACCCTGGCCACGAGCCACGTCGAGCCCGATCTGGCCCGCCAGCGGCTGAGCGAGCTGTGGCACCTCCAGTTCCCCGACGGTCACACCTGGCATCAGTTCCTCCCCCTCACCGGCGAGGGGGGGCCGGGGCTCGCGGCCGAGCGTCCCAGCTGGCCGCAGTGGTTCAGCGACGATCACCTCTGGCTGGTCATCGCCACCTGCGCCTACCTGCGTGAGACCGGGGAGTGCGGCTTCCTCCACGAGCAGGTGCCCTACCAGCTGGTGCCGGTCCGGCGAGCCGCCGACCTCGGCCGTTCCGAGCGCGACGAGCCCGAGCAGGACCCCGACGACACGGTCTGGGGCCACATGATGGCGGCGGTGGACTTCACCCTCGCCCACCGCGGACCCCACGGGCTTCCCCGCCCTGGCTACGCCGACTGGGACGACACCCTGAATGTCGACCACGGGTCGGGGCTCGCGGAGAGCGTCTGGTGCGCGATGCAGTTCTGCCGGGCCACGCTCGACCTCGCCGAGCTGGCGGACCACCTCGGCCGGCGCGAGGACGCGGAGCGGCTGCGCGGCCAGAAGGAGCGGATGGCCGAGGCCGTCGAGGAGTCGGCCTGGGACGGCGCCTGGTACGCGCGTGCGTTCGACGACGACGGCCGCGCCATCGGCGTGGCCACCGAGACGCGCCACCGGATCAACCTCATCCCTCAGAGCTGGTCGCTGATCGGCGAGGTGGGCGCCCCGGAGCGGACCGATCGGGCCATGCGATCGGCCCATGACCTGCTCGACACCCCCTACGGGTTGAGCCTGCTCTGGCCGCCCTACGACGGGGCCGAGCCGCGGGTCAACGGCACCTCCACCTACCCGCCCGGCGCCAAGGAGAACGGCGGCATCTTCTGCCACGCCGCCGCCTGGTCGATCATCGCCGCGGCCATGCAGGGCGACGGCGATCGTGCATACGAGTACTACCGCCAGCTCCTCCCCCTGGCCCGCGCCGATGTCGAGCTCGCCGCGGTCGAGCCCTACGTGTACTGCCAGAACATCTGCGGTCCGGGACACCCGCAATTCGGCCTGGGGCGCAATGCCTGGCTGACCGGGGCCGCGGCCTGGACCTACGTGGCGGCGACCCAGTGGATCCTGGGCATCCGGCCGACCTTCCGGGGCCTGCGGATCGCGCCCGTGCTCCCCGCCGCCTGGCCCGGCTACACGGCCCGGCGCCGCTTCCGCGAGACGTGGTACGAGATCAGCGTGCGGCGGGACGGCTCCGGTGACGCGGTCTCCCTCACCGTGGACGGGGAGGCGATCGACGGGGACGTGGTGCCCCTCCCCCCTCTCGGCACCGAGCGGGTCGTCGTCGAGGCCGTGCTCTCGTAGCTCCGGCGGGAGCCCGGTTCGTGCCCACGCCGGACCACCGCAGGCGGGCGAGCGGCCGAGGCCCCCCTCCCCCGTCGCACCACCGGAGATGGGCGGTCAGCCGAGGTTCCACTCCCCCAGCGAGCTGGCCAGGCCCGCATCCGGGATGTACTCGAGCGAGGTCAGCACAGCACTGCTCGGTACGACGAAGATCACGCAGCCGGACTCGCTCTGGTTGGGCGGAAACGTGATCAGCCCGCCGTAGGCATGACACTGCGAGACCGTGTAGCCGACGCCGCTCGTCCCATCGAAGGCATACCCACCGGTGTCGGCCACGGTCACGTCGTCGTCTATCGAGTCCTGCTGGGTGCCGGTGCCGACGTTCTCAACGGTGAGGTTGACAGCGACCAGGCGATCTCCGCTGGGCAGCGGGTGCTGCCCGTCGCTCTCGCTCGCCGGGTCGACCACGCTGCTCAGCGTGACCTTGTACTCCTCGCCCGACGACACGCCGGCGAGTGTTGTGCTGGCCCCGACCGTGAGGGATGGGGAGCCGGCCGCGGCTGTGCCGGCCGGCGCCGTGGTCGCCGGGGACCCACTCGAGGGGGATTGCGCGGAGACTGGGGAGGTCGACGTGACCGGGGTCCCCATCGATGTCGACCCGCACCCCGCGCCGGCCAGGATGGCAACCGCTGCAAAGACCAGGAAGCCGGATCGCTTCATCGCCGGTACCCCTCCCCCCGCCACTGTCACCGCGATCCGCTCTGCGGACCTGTCGATCTCCGTGACCGCATGCAGTCTACGACACGCCACCTGACTTCCGCCGCACCGCGCAGACCCGGCAATCAGGGCACAGCAGTCGCGAACCGTCACCGCCGCCATGGCTGAGAAGCGCCAAGCGCGTGGAGCGTCTCAGGCTGTGTCCCGCAGGTCCCGTGGACCCATTTCGGACATTTCTGTCCGAAAGGCCCCGTGAAAGGGTGGGTGGTCCACCAGGAGGTCGCGGCCGACCCCTGGCCACCGTGTTTCAACCGGCCGGCAAGACGAGGCCGGGCAGCCGGTGACCGGCGGGGCGCCCCTCAGAGCCCGGCCGGAGGCTCCGTCGTCTCCAGCAGGCGCCGGGTCTCCTCGACGTCCACCCGCATCTGGGCGATCAGCGATGCCTCGTCCGGGTACCAGCGCTCCTCCCGAAGCCGGCGAACGAAGGCGAGTCGGACCCGCTCCCCGTAGAGGTCGCCGTCGAAGTCGAGCAGGTGGGCCTCGAGGGTGAGCCGGTCCCCCCCGAATGTGGGCCGGTAGCCGATGCTCGAGGCGGCGGGCAGCCAGCTCTCGCGGGCGCGCATCCAGGTCGCGTAGATGCCCAGCTCGGGGAGGCACTTGCCGGGCTCGACGCCGAGGTTGGCGGTGGGGAAGCCGAGCCTCCAGCCCACATGGCTGCCGTGCTCCACGGTCCCGTCGAGGAAGTAGGGGTGGCCGAGCAGGCCGGCGGCCAGCTCGACGTCGCCGGAGACCAGCGCGGAGCGGACCCGCGTGGAGGAGATCGGGTCGCCCTCCTCGGTCACCGCCTCGACGGTCTGGACCGTGAAGCCGTGCTCGCTGCCGTAGCGGCGGAGGAAGTCCACGTCACCGCGACGGGCGCGCCCCAGGGCGAAGCCGGGGCCCACGACCAGGCGGCGAAGGTCGAAGCGGTCCAGCAGCCGCTCGCAGAACTCCTCCGGGCTCCACTGGCTCACCTCGCGGGTGAAGTTCACCACCACCACCCGGTCGATCCCCGCCGCGATCAGCCGCTCCCGCTTCTCGTCGAGGGTGGTGAGCTCGGGCGGGACGTTGGCGGGGTCGAGGACCGCGCGCGGGTGCGGCTCGAAGGTGACCGCCACCGCGATCCCGCCCAGGTCGCGCGCCGCTGCGACGGTGGCGGCGATCAGGCTCTGGTGGCCGCGGTGGACCCCGTCGAACACCCCGATGGTGCAGGCGGCGGGTGGAGGCGCGGGACCTCGGGCGGGACCGAGGGAGTGCTCCAGGGTCACGGACGCCATGCCCCCCCTCCTCTCAGGCGCCCATGACCTTGGTCGGGCGGAACCGGAATCCGGTCACCTCGCCGAGCGCCACCAGCTCGCCGGTCGCCGCGTGGGCCCGGACCTCGCCCTGGGGCAGACCGGCCCCCACCCGGGGCAGGAAGACGGGCTGGCCGTTCCGCACCAGCGTGACCGCGGGCGGGCCGAGGAAGACCGCCGGCAGGAAGCCGACCGCGGCCTCGGGGCCGAGCAGCGCGGTGGTCGGATCCTCCATCTCGCGGAGCTCCTCGATGGTGTGGGCACCCGCGATGTCGAGCGTCCCGTAGCGGGTGCGCTCCAGCCAGCTGAGCAGCCCGCCCACGCCGAGGGCATCGCCCAGGTCGGCGGCCAGCACGCGCATGTACGCCCCCTTCCCGCACTCGACCTCGAGGTCGGCCTCGGCCACCCGGCCGGGGCGGAAGGCGACCAGCTCGGCGCTCACGATGAGGGCGAGGCGGGGCTGCCGCTCGACCTGCTCCCCCCGTCGGGCCAGCTCGTAGAGGTGCTCGCCCTCGTAGCGGACCGCCGAGTGCATGGGCGGGAGCTGGGAGATCTCGCCGACGAACGGCTGGAGCGCCGCCTTCACCCGGCCCGTGTCCAGCCCGGTGGCGTCGCCGCCGGGGGTGACCACGCCCTCGGTGTCGAGGGTGTCGGAGCGCTCGCCGAGGCGGACGGTGCAGCGGTAGGTCTTGGTCTGGCGATGGAAGTAGTCCACCAGCCGGGTGGCGCCCCCCAGGCAGAGGGGCAGCAGCCCCTGGGCCATGGGGTCGAGGGTCCCGGCGTGCCCGACCCGGCGCTCGGCGTAGATGCGCCGCACCTGGCGGACGCAGTCGAAGGACGTCTGTCCCGGCTGCTTGTTCAGGGCCAGCACGGCGCTCAGCACCCCGCGGCGCGCGGGGGCCGGAGGAGAGACGGCCATGGCTACGGGTTGTTCCGGAGCAGGGCCCGGGCCACGTCCAGGACCCGCTGGCGGGCGCTGTCGAGGGGCTCCCGCAGCTCGGCTCCCGCGGCCCGGCGGTGGCCGCCGCCGCCGAAGGGGACGCAGACGGCGGTGGAGTCCACCTCGTCGCGGCTCCGGACCGAGATCTTGGTCAGGTCGGGCGCCGCCTGCTTGAAGAGGATCGCGACCTTCAGGCCGTCGACCGCCTGGAGCTCGTCGATGACCCCCTCGGCCTCCTGCATGGTCGCCCCGGTGTCGTGGAGCATCGCCTGGGTGACCTCCGACCAGACCAGCCGGCCGTCGCTCTCGGTGCGGGCGGAGGCGGTCGCCAGCCCCTCGAGGCGGAGCTGGGCCAGGGTGCGCGACTTGTAGCTCTTGAGCGCCACCCAACCCGGGTTCGCCCCCAGGGCGACCAGGTCGGCGCCGAGGCGGAGCGCCGCCTCCGTGGTGTTCTCGTGGCGGAAGCCACCGGTGTCGGTGAGCAGCGCCGCGTAGAGGTTGGTCGCTGTCTCCGCGGAGATCGGACAGCCCATGGCGCGGAGCAGGCCGAAGACGATCTGGCCGGTGGCGCTGGCCCGCGTGTCGACGAGGTTGATCTCGCCGAAGCCGTCGTTGCTGGCGTGGTGGTCGACGTTGACCACGTGGGCCACGCTCTCGACCAGTCCGGCCCGGTCGCCGAAGCGGTGGACGGTGGCGCAGTCGAACGTGAACAGCAGGTCGAGCGCCGGCGGCTGGTCGACGAGGGTGTCGAACCCGGGCAGGTAGCGGAGCGCGTTGGGGAGCGGGCTGGGGACCACCACGTGGGCGCTCTTGCCCATCTCGCGCAGCGCCTCCGCGAAGGCCAGCGCCGAGCCGAGGCTGTCGGCGTCGGCGTCCTTGTGGGCCAGGCAGCCGATCTCTCGGGCGTCGTCGATGAGCCGGCGGATGTCGCCGGCGGCATCGTCGATCCCCTGGAAGCGCAGCTCGGTCACGGTCACGGCTGCTTCTCCTCGTGGTCGAGCTCGCGGAGCACGCCGCTGATCCGCACCGAGTACTCGATCGACTCGTCGAGCTCGAAGCGCAGATGAGGCGGCGACTTGAGGTTCTCGAGGCGCTGGCCGAGCTGGGCCCGGAGGTACCCCTCGGCGTGGCGCATCGCGTCCACCACGGCGTGACGGCCGGGGTCGTCTCCCACCGCCGAGATCATCACCGTGGCGCTGCGCAGGTCGGGTGCGACCCGCACCCGGGAGACCGACGCCAGGCGGACGCGGGGATCCTTCATCTCGGTGAGCATCAGCTTGGAGAGCTCCTGGCGGAGCTGCTCGGCGACCCGCTCCCGGCGCGGGGGCCGGGAGCTGGGGGCGAGCACGGGCTGGAACCGCGTCCCGCCGGAGATCCCGGAGCGCGATCTGCCCTTGGCGTGCGGCATGGGGGCAGGCACGGTCAGAGGTTCTGCTGCTCGGTGACGTGGGCCTCGATGACGTCGCCCTCGGCGAAGTCGGTGAAGCCCTCGAGAGTGATGCCGCACTCGTAGCCGCGGGCCACCTCGCGGACATCGTCGCGGAAGCGCTTGAGGGCGTCGATCTTGCCCCGGCCCACCTCGCGGCCGTCGCGGCGCACGGTGCAGGTGGCGGCGCGGGTGATCCTGCCGTCCACCACCTGGCAGCCGGCGATCGCCGGCTTGCCGTCGACGGTGAACACCTTGCGGACCTCGGCGCGGCCCTGGTAGACCTCGATCAGGGTGGGCTCGTACATCCCGCGGATGGAGCGCTCGATGTCGTCGGTGACCTGATAGACGACGTCGTAGAAGCGGACGTCGACGCCGTGCTCCTCGGCAGCCGCCTTGGCCCGCTCGTCGGGCCGGACGTTGAAGCCGATCACGATGGCTCCCGAGACGGCGGCGAGGTTGACATCCGCCTCGCCGACCGCTCCGACCCCCTCGCCGACGATCTTGATGGTCACGTTGGGGTCCTCGATCTTGACGATCTGGCCGCGGAGCGCCTCCAGCGAGCCGTTGGCCTCCGCCTTGAGCACCAGCGTCATCGTCTTGGTCTCGCCCTGCACGGCCGCGAAGTCGGAGAGGGTGATCCGCCGCGACGGCTGGACCGCGCGTGCCCTCTGCTCGGTGGTGCGCTGCTCGGCCAGGCTGCGCGCCGTCCGCTCGGTGTCGGTCACCTGGAGGATGTCGCCGGCGGTGGCGACGTCGGTGAGGCCGGTGACCTGGACGGGCTTGCTCGGCCCCGCCTCCTTGACGCGGCGGCCGGTGTCGTCGGTGAGCGCCCGGATCTTGCCGTAGACGCGGCCCACGACGACGTTGTCGCCGATGCGCAGGGTGCCGTTCTGGACCAGGACGGTGGCCACCGGACCTCTGCCCCGCTCCAGCTCGGAGTCGATGACGGTGCCGACGGCGGGCCGGTTGGGGTTGGCCCGGGGCGGGTTGACCACGTCGCTGACCAGCAGGATGGTGTCGAGCAGATCCTCGATCCCCTGGCCGGTCACGGCGCTGGTGGCGACCGTGGGCACGTCGCCGCCGTAGCTCTCCGGCACCACCAGATGCTCGGCGAGCTGCTGGAGGACCCGGTCGGCGTTGGCGCCGTCCTTGTCGGCCTTGTTGATCGCGACCACCAGCGGCACCCCGGCGCTCCGGATGTGGTGGATCGCCTCCTCGGTCTGGGGCATCACCCCGTCGTCGGCGGCGACCACCAGCACGGCGATGTCGGTGACGTCGGCTCCGCGGGCCCGCATGGCGGTGAAGGCCGCATGGCCCGGGGTGTCGATGAACGTGATCAGCCGGCCCTGGCGCTCCACCTGATAGGCGCCGATGCGCTGGGTGATCCCGCCGGCCTCGCCCGCGGCCACGCTGGTGGTCCGGATCCGGTCGAGGATCGAGGTCTTGCCGTGGTCGACGTGACCGAGGACGGCGACCACCGGGGGACGCGGGACCAGCGAGCCCGGCGGCTCGCCGCTGAGGTCGAGCAGGGGGTGGCGCGGCCGGAGCTCGGCACCGGCGGCCGGGGCCGCCGCCGCGGTGGCCAGGGCCTCCTCGGACTCCGCCTCGAACTCGAAGTGGTCGGCCGCCAGCGCGGCGGTCTCGAAGTCGACCGACTGGTTGAGCGAGGCGGTCACCCCGTTCTGCAGCAGGTAGGTGATCACCTGGGTACCGGACACGCCGAGCCGCTCGGCCAGCTCCTTGACGGTGAGACTGGCCGGCAGCCGGATCTTCTTCATGGTGGCGACGGTGGTTCCTCCTCGGCGAGCGCCCTGAGCTGACGGCTCAGCGCCTCGGGTTCGATGACATTCTCGCTCACCCTGAGCGATCGGCTCAGGCTGCGACGCCTCAGGGCGGCCCTCAGGCAGTCGGGCCCCTGGTCCCGGCAGAGGTAGGCGCCGCGTCCGGGCGCCCGGGCGGGGGTGTCCAGGATAACCGCTCCCGCAGGCTGCGCGACCAGGCGGACCAATTCGGAGGCCGGACGCCGGCGCCGGCAGCCCACGCAGGTGCGCCAGGGGACGTGGCGGGCCCTGCGAGGCTCGCCCGACCGCTCCCCCGAGGTCACGGGGCCTCGCCGCTCCCCGTCTCCGGCGCCGCGATGTCGATCCGCCAGCCGGTGAGCCGGGCGGCGAGCCGGGCATTCTCCCCTCCCTTGCCGATCGCCAGGGAGAGCTGGCCGGGGTCGACGGTGACGTGGGCGGTGCGGGTCTCGGGGTCCAGGTCGACGCCGAGGACCGTCGCCGGGATCAGCGCGTTGGCGACGTACCGGGCGGGGTCGGGGTCGAAACGCACCACCTGGAGCTGTTCGGCGCCGAGCTGGGAGGTCACGGCGCGATGCCGGATCCCCCGGGGCCCGATGCACGCCCCCTGGGGGTCGATGTCGGGGTCCAGCGCCTCCACCGCCACCTTGGTGCGACGGCCGGCCTCGCGGGCAATGGCGCGGATGGTCACCTGGCCGCGTCCCAGCTCCGGGACCTCCTGCTCCAGGAGCAGCCGGACCAGCTGCGGGTGCGAGCGGGAGGCCACCACGACCGCCTCGCGGGCGCGACGCCGGCCCTCGAGGATGACCACCTTGAGGTGCTGGCGCGGCTCCAGCTGCTCTCCGGCAGCCTGCTCCTCGGGGGGCAGGACCACCGTGGTGTCCCCCGCCCGCAGGTACCAGCTGCCTCCGGAGGGGCTCTCTACGATCGCGTCGATCAGCTCGCCACGGTGGGTGGCGGCCTCGCTCATCACCCGCTCGGCACCGGCGCTGCGCAGCCGCTCGAGCACGGCGGCGCGGACCGCCTGGGCCGCCTGGCGGGCGGCGTCGCCGGCCAGCGGCGCCAGGACCGTCTCACCCCCGGCGGGATCGGGTCGGAGGACGTCGTGGACGCCACCGCGGAAGTCGATGCGGGCGGTGAGCCCGGGATCGTCGACCACCAGGCGGCGGTACGTCTCCACCAGGGCCCGGCCCACGATCTCGGTCAGCTCGTCCTCGCTGACGCCGGCGGTCGCCGCCAGCTCCGCCACCGCCTCCAGGATGTCGCCGTCGCCGGGCTGGGGGTCGGCGGGCCGGCCGCCGCGGCCGGGCATCAGGCGCGCTCCATCAGATGTCGATGGCGATCCGGGCTGCCAGGATGTCGGCGGCGACCACCCTGACCGGCTGGGGCCGTCCCCGGGCTGTGCGCGCCTCCACCTCGACGGTGGGGCCGCCGGTGGCGATCAGCCGGCCCTCCACCACGCGCTCGGCGGTGCCGTCGCGGAAGCGGACGTTCACCCGCCGGCCCAGCGCCGCCCTCCACTCCTCCGGGGTGCGGAGGGGGCGCTCGGCGCCCGGCGAGGAGACCTCGAGCGAGTAGTGGACGTCGATCGGATCGTACGCGTCGAGAATCGCGCTCGCGGCGAGCGAGGCGCGCTCGCAGTCGTCGAGGCCGACGCCGCCGGGGCAGTCGACCACCAGGCGCAGGACGCTCCCCTTCCACTGGACCTCCGCGAGATCGACCCCGACCCCGGCGAGGGCGGGGCGGAGCAGGTCGGCGATGGCGGCGGTGTCCGGGCGGCTCATGGAGGTGTCGGGAAGATCGTACCCAGGATGGACCGGCGGCGCTGGGGTCCGCGGCGCAGCGCCGTCACGCCGGGATGGGACAATCGGCGGGCGATGCAGAGCCAGCCCATCCCCCGGGCGGTGTCCCTGGCCCGAGGGATTCTGGTGGCCGAGAGCGTGCTCTGGCTGCCCATCGCCCTCTTGCTGGTCATCGCCGGGATCAACGCCGTCGCCACCTTCGGGGGGGCCTGGGCCGATCTGCTCGGGATCATCCTGCTCGGTCTCGCCGCCCTCGGCCTCGGGCTTGTCGTGGCCGGCATCCGCTCCGGCCTTGGGGTGGGCAGGCTGCGCGCCGGCTCACGCGCCACCGCTCTGCAACTCGCCGCACTCGGGGTGGTCGGCGGTGTCCTCCTCGCGTCCACAGGGTGGGCTACCTGGCTCGTCTTCGGTCTGGAGATCGACGTGGATGTCACGGATTGGGGTGCGGCTCCGGAGATCGTCAGCGCCACTCTCGGAAGTGCATTTGTTCTTGGCAATCTCGTCATCATCTGGCTGCTCACTGGCAACCGCAGGGGTCGCTCGGCCTTCCTCGGGTCTGCCGGTGAGGGTCGGTGACCCAGGTAGCCGCGGGCCCGGTCAATGCGAACCAGCGGCCGCATGCGGGCCCTCCACCCTCGCTCCGGGGGCGGCTGCTCAGGAGGTGGCGCGCACGGGCCGGGCGGCGGTCCCACGCTGGGGCCGGCCCGGTGCCTGCTGGGGGGCCACCTTGTTCCAGGCGACCAGCAGCGTCGAGGCGTTGAAGATCGAGCTGTAGGTGCCGGTGATGATGCCGATCAGGAGGGCGAGCACGAAGCCCTGGATCGATGCGCCCCCGAAGAGCACCAGCGCGAGCAGCACGAAGATGACGGTGAGGGACGTGTTCAGAGACCGCGCCATCGTCTGCACCGTCGAGAGGTTGACGATCTGGTCGAAGGTGAAGCGCGGCCCCACCCTGAGGTTCTCGCGGATCCGGTCGAAGACGACGATGGTGTCGTGGATGGAGAACGCCACGCCGGTCAGGACCGCCGTCACGAAGTAGTTGTCCACCTGCCCCAGCGGGGTGAAGTGTCCGAGGATCGCCCAGATCCCGGCCAGGACGAAGACGTCGTGCAGCAGCTTGAAGAAGGTGCAGGCCGCGAACCGCCAGCGGCTCACCTGGCGCTGCTTGCCGAACTGGTAGGCGAGGTAGAGGGCGATCATCAGCGAGGACACCAGCACCAGCAGCACCGCCTCGGTCACCGCGCTGCTGGCGATGGTCGGGCCGACGGTGTTGAGGCTCTCGGTGTTGGCCTTGAAACCGTAGTCGTTGCTGAGGGCGGTCTCGACGGTGGCCAGGGTGGAGGCGTCCGCGGGCAGGGTCTGGATCGTGTACGTGTTGCCCCCCAGGCTCTGCACCTGCGGCTCCAATCCCGGGGCCACACTGTTGATGGTGTTGGTCAGCTGGGAGGCGGTGACCGGCGTGTTGTAGGCGGCCTGCAGCTGGTCGCCGCCGGCGAAGTCGATGCCCAGCCGGAACCCCCACCCGAGGATGGCGACGATGCCGGGGATGATGATCGCCAGCGAGAGCAGGAAGAAGAGGTTGCGGTTGCGCACGATGTCGAAGCTGCCCCGCCGCTTCCCCTGCTCCGCATACTCGGGGTGGATCTCGGTGTAGAGGGTGGGGTTCTTGCCGATCTTCCAGCGCAGCACCAGGCCCAGCAGCGACTGGGTGATCAAGACCGCGCTGAAGAAGCTGATCGCCACGCCGATGCCCAGCGTGATGGCGAAGCCCTTGACGATGTCCGAGCCGAAGAAGGCGAGGATCACGCAGACGATCCCGGTCGAGATGTTGCTGTCACGGATGGCCGGAAAGGCGCGCCGGAAGCCCAGCTCGATGGCGGCTCCCACCGAGCGCCCGTGCCGGAGCTCGTCCCGGGTGCGCTCGAAGATGAGCACGTTGGCGTCGACCGCCATGCCCACCGATAACACGAAGCCGGCGAGGCCGGCCAGGCTCACGGTGACCCCGATGATCTTGTAGGCGGCCAGGTTGATGAGCGAGTAGAGGATCAGGGCGAGGCTGGCCAGGATGCCCGGGAATCGGTAGTAGCCGATCATGAAGAGGACGACGATGACCATGCCCACCGCGCCCGCGAGCAGGGTGGCGTTGACGGTCTGGGCGCCGAGGGTCGCGCCCACCGACTCCGACGCCACGGTGCCGATCTCCGCGGGCAGGGCGCCGGCGTTGATCTGGGACTGCAGGGTCTGGGCCTCGGTGAGGCTGAGGCCGGTGATCTGGGTGTTGTTGGTCGAGGCCTGGACCACGACCGGGGCGCTGATCACGTTGTTGTCCAGGAAGATCGCGACCATCGAGGGCGCCGGGCAGGCGCTGTCGGCGCTGCAGTCGTCGTCCGTGTAGGCTTTGTTGGCCGCGGTCGTGATCTTGCTCCACTCGTTGGCGCCGGACCCGTTGAAGCTGATGTCGACCGCGGGGGTGCCGTCACTGGCGGTCCCCACCTGGGAGCTGGTGATGTCCGAGGCGGGCAGCGCGCTGTCGATCTTCCAGTGGTACCCGGAGGGGTAATACATCGCGTTGCTGAGCTGGGAGGGGTTGTAGAGGTTCTGCTGGTCGGCGCAGAAGGAGTTGGCCGGATTGTCGACGCAGTAGTTGGAGCTCTTGGAGGCCCCCGAGGGAGGGGCCCCGGACACGGCGGTGGCGAAGTGGATCAGGGCGGTCTGGCCGAGCACGTTCTCCGCCTCCGCGATGGGGACCCCGGGCAGCTCGATGGTGATCTCGTCATTGCCCAGGGCCTGAACGCTCGCCTCCGAGACGCCCAGCCCGTTGACCCGGTTCTGGAGGACGGGGATGGTGTCGGTCTGGGCCTGGCTGATGCTGATCCCGTTCTTGGGGCCGGAGCGGCAGCTCGCTCCGGGGGGATCGTTGTAACCCTCGCAGATGGCGATGGTCAGCTCCGACCCGCCCACGATGTCCAGCCCCTTGTGGACGAAGAGCTTGAAGCCAAGCAGGGACGGCGTCGAGGTCAGCGGGTGGGTGAGGCCGGCGAGCCCCTCGTTCTGGCTGATGGTCTCGCCCGCGGCGGGGACCGGCGAGAGCGCGGTCGCCAGGGTGATGACGTTGCCGTCGATCGAGCTGATGGTGTCGGGCAGCCCGCCCACCGTCACGCTCTGGCCGGCGATGAAGACGTCGCCGGGGGCGCCGCTGATGGCGAACTGGGTAGCGGTCGGGGCGGGCGACGAGGCCACGGTGGCCGTCCGGGCGGTGGTCACCCGGGCGATGTACGAATAGCCGTCGACGACCAGGGCGACGACGACCACCCCCAGGATGACCGCCACCTTCCACCTGGTGACCCGCAACCAGTTCACGACGGCGAAGTGTAGCCGCTCGGCTCACCACTCTCGGGTCGGAGATCGGCGAGTTGGGCGGTGGAGCTCAGCCGCGGACGTCGCGCGGAAGCCCGGGGGCCGCGCCTCACGAGCCGAAGAGGGTCTCCTGCCCGCCCCCCGCTCCGGGGGTGCCCGGGGGTGGGGTCCGCCCCAGGTGCCGGTAGGCGGCGGCGGTGGCCAGCCGTCCGCGGGGCGTGCGCACCAGCAGTCCGAGCCGGATCAGGTAGGGCTCGACCACGTCCTCGATCGTCTCGGGCTCCTCCTGGACGGAGACCGCGATCGTCTGGACCCCCGACGGATGCCCGGAGAGGGGGCCGCAGAGCGTCTCCACCACCCGCCGGTCCATCTCGTCGAGGCCGAGCTCGTCCACCCCCAGGACCTCCAGGGCGGCGGCCGCCACCGCGGCGTCGATCCGCCCCCCGGCGCGCACCTGGGCGTAGTCGCGGGCGCGCCGGAGCAGCCGGTTGGCGATCCGCGGTGTCCCCCGGGAGCGACCGGCGAGGAGCGCGGCGCCGGCCGGGTCCACCTCCACCTCCAGGAGCCGGGCGGAGCGGACGACGATCGCGGTCAACTCCTCCACCGAGTAGAAGTCGAGCCGGAAGGTGACCCCGAAACGGTCGCGGAGCGGACCGCCCAGGGCACCCGCCCGGGTGGTCGCCCCGATCACGGTGAACGGCTTGAGGCTCAATCGGAGCGTCTGCGCTCCCGCCCCCTTCCCGGCCACGAAGTCGAAGGCGAGGTCCTCCATGGCCGGATAGAGGGCCTCCTCCACGGCCCGGTTGAGGCGGTGGATCTCGTCGATGAAGAAGACGTCGCGGTCCTCGAGGGCGGTGAGGATGGAGGCCAGCATCCCCTGGTGCTCCAGGGCGGGGCCGCTGGTGAGCCGGGCCTGCACCCCCATCTCGGTGGCGATGATCTGGGCCAGGGTGGTCTTGCCGAGGCCGGGCGGACCGTAGAGGAGGACGTGGTCGACGGGCTCGGCCCGTGCCCGCGCCGCCTCGATCAGGATGTGAACCTGCTCGCGGATGGCGGGCTGGCCCACGAAGTCCTCGAGGCGGCGGGGGCGGAGGACGGAGTCGGCGGCCCGCTCCTCCTCCAGCTCCCCGGGGCTGACCAGGCGGCTGTCCGTCACCTCGGCGGCCCCACGTCGAGGAGGCGGAGCGCCCTCCCCACCAGGGCGGTGACATCCCCGTCGGCGCCCTCACCGGCCGCGGCGAGCGCCGCCCGCACCGCCGGGCGCGCCTCCTGCTCCCGGAAGCCGAGACCGACCAGCCCGGCCACCGCGGCCTCCACGGCCTGGGCGGCGGGGGCGGGCGCGGCGGGCTCGAGCGCGAGGGTCAGCTCGGTGACCCGGTCGCGCAGCTCCAGCACCACCCGCTCCGCGGTGCGCCGGCCGACCCCGGGGACGGTCGCCAATAGGGCGACGTCCCCCTCGCGGATGGCCCGCACCATGGCGGGGAGCTCAGCCCGGCCGAGGATCGAGAGCGCCGCCTTGGGCCCTATCCGCTCCACCCCGATGAGGAGGCGGAAGAGGCGCAGCTCGTCCCGGCCGAGGAAGCCGTAGAGGCGGATGGCGTCGTCGGTCACCGACGTGTGGATGTGGAGCGTCACCTCGCGCCCGCCCATCTCGTGGAGCGCCGCCAGGGTGCGGAGGTGGCAGAGGACCTGGTAGCCGACCCCGCCGGTCTCCAGGATCACCTGGTCGGCGTCCTGGGCCACCACCCGGCCGCGGAGGCGCGCGATCACGGATGGACGCTGGCCGCGCGCGCCGCGGCGATCGCGCGCTCCAGCCCGGGGCTGGGCGCGGAGCCCGCGAAGGGGGGCGGGGCGCCGGAGCGCAGGGCCCCCCGGTGGTGGTGGCAGATGGCGGCCGCGCAGGCGTCGGCGGTGTCGTCGGGGCCGGCGATCTGGTCGACGCCGAGCAGGGCGGCGCACATCCGGAGCACCTGGCGCTTGGTCGCCGATCCGTAGCCGGCGATCGACTCCTTGATCTCGTTGGGCGTGTACTCGGCGACCGGCACCCCCGCCGCCGCCAGGGTGCAGAGGATGACGCCCCGGGCCTGGCTGACCCGCATCGCGGTCTGGCGGTTGGTCGAGAAGTAGAGGCGCTCCACCGCCGCGATGTCGGGGTGGAGCTCGTCCGCCGATTGGGCCAGGAGGCGGGAGAGAGCCAGCAGGCGGATGCCGTCGTCGTCCCCGGCCCCGGTCTCGATGCAGGTGGCGTGGACCAGCCTCAGCGACCCGGGGCGGCCCTCCACCAGGGCGACGCCGGTGCGCCCCAGCCCGGGATCGACGCCGAGGACGCGCACCTCAGCGCGCGGCTCTGGACGCCGGCGCCGGCGTCACCGGGCCCCGGCCCCGCGCATCAGGAGCCGACCGACTCGAGGACTTCGTCGGGGATCTCCGCGTTGGCGTAGACCTGCTGGACGTCGTCCTGGTCCTCGAGTCCCTCGAGCAGGCGGATGACCTGGCGGGCCTGGGGGGCGTCGAGGGGCACCAGCGTGCTCGGGTTCATGGTCACCTCGGCGGAATCGACGGTGAGGCCCGCCTCCTCCACCCGGCGCCGGGCGTCTTCGAAGAGATGGGGCGCCAGCGTCACCTGGACCTGGTCGCCGTCGACGCTGATGTCGCCATCCTCGCCCACGTCGAGGAGGTCGAGCAGCTCCAGGGCGATCTCCTCGGGGTCGCGCTTCTCCGCGGCGATCCGGATGACCCCCTGGTTGGCGAACATCCAGGCCACGCTGTTGGTCTCCCCCAGGGAGCCGCCGGAGCGGGTGAAGAGGTTGCGGATGGCGGCGACGGTCCGGTTCCGGTTGTCGGTGAGGACGTCCACGAGGACGGCCACCCCATGCGGGCCATAGCCCTCGTAGCGGATCTCCTCCAGCCGCTCCCCCTCCTTGCCCCCGGCCCCCCTCTGGATCGCCCGCTCGATGTTGTCGGCGGGCATGTTGACCTCGCGGGCCTTCTGGATGGCCAGCCGGAGGCGGAAGTTGCCGACCGGGTCGGCCCCGCCCTCGCGGGCCGCCACCGAGAGCTCGGCGGCCACCTTGGTGAAGGCCTGGCCGCGCTTGGCGTCGACGATCGCCTTCTTGTGCTTGATCCCAGCCCACTTGCTGTGACCGGACATGATGCCTCCGGGCGGACGAACGGACGTTCAGATTCTAGCGTCCTCCCCCACGCTCAAGTCTACGAGGCGGTGGGAGGGGTGGGCGAGAGCGGTTTTGGGGCAGTGCGCCAGCTGTGTCATGTCGCCGATGGCTGTTGACAGGCGGGCAACCGGGCGTACCCTTGGGGCAGAGGCCATCGGTCCACATGGAGGTTGGGATTCGATGCGCGGTGTCTACCAGCTCCTGAGGCACTCTCGAGCCGAGAGGTGAGGCCCGGCGCGGGCCCCCACCACCGCAGCCCGGCGTGCGCCGCCGTGAGACCGCTTGCGAGGCGGTCCGGCAGGCAGGTTGGATACCAAGAGCGCCGCGGAGGGCCGGTGACGGGGTGAGCTGCCCGGGCACGTCACCTGGCACCGGAAGGTGCCGCACAAGGCCCGGCACAATCCGCTGGGCTGCCGATGATTCGGCAAATTGAAATCGAGGGGCCGGCACCGCCGGCCCCTCTCTCATTCCCCACGCGGCAGGCCGCCCGGGGACCCCTGCTCTTCTCACAGGGGCTCGACGCCCCTCGGCGGCGCGGCGGAGCCGCGCTCGCCTCACCCCGCCACGGAACGCGGCGGGGAAGGGGCCGGCCGGCTGACCGCTGGGTGGCCGGCCCAGGCGAGGCGGAGCGGCTGCTCGGTGGCCCGGCTGATGCCCACGCGGGGGCCGATCGCGAGCGGCACCTCCGCCTCCCGCCGGATGAGGCGAAGCCGGGCGGCAGGGTCGCAGAGGTCCAGCCCGTTGTCGGTGAGGCTCAGCCCCAGGCCGGTGCCCAGGTTGCCAGGGCCGCGGAGCAGGGCGGGGGCGGGGAGCCGGGCGGCGGCGCCGCCGCGGCGCGCCCGCACCACCTCCTCTCCCCTCTCCACGCTGGCCGCGCGGAGCAGCACCGCCCCCGCCACGCCGGCCGGCTCGCAGACCACGTTGGCGCAGAAGTGGACGCCATAGGAGAGATAGACATAGAGGTGTCCGGGAGGGCCGAACATCACCGCCGCCCTGGGGGTGGGGCCGCGGTGGGCGTGGGAGGCGGGGTCGTCGCGCCCCAGGTACGCCTCCACCTCGACGACGAGGGCCTCGACGTGGCGGGGCGTGCCCGGGTCGCAGACGATCCGAGCCCCCACCAGCTCGCCGGCCACCGCGAGGGTGGAGCGGGCGAAGAAGGCTCGCCTGAGCGCCGTCCGGCTCAGCCCGCCGCCTGGTCCAGCCGGTCGATGCGGTAACCGACCCCGAAGACGGTCGTGATGCGGAATGGCAGCCTGTCGAAGCGCTCGAACTTCTCGCGCAGCCAGCGCACGTGCACGTCCACGGTCTTGTGATCGCCGTAGAACTTGCTGCCCCAGATCCGCTGGATGATGACCTGGCGCGACTGCACCTTGCCGGCGTTGAGCAGCAGCAGCGAGAGCAGGTCGAACTCCTTGGGCGCGAGATGCAGCTCCTCACCGTCGACGTGCACGGTGCGGGCCCCGCGGTCGATCCGGAAGTTGTCCATCTCCTCGATCTCGCGACCCGCCACACGCTCCTTGACGGTCATCTCGGCGCGCCGCAGCATCGCCGACACGCGCGCCAGAAGTTCGTTGAGGGAGAAGGGTTTTGTCACGTAGTCATCGGCGCCGACGTGGAGTCCGACGACCTTGTCGAGCTCGCTTCCCTTGGCGGTCAGCATGATGATCGGCACCGTCATCTCCTGGCGGAGGATGCGGCACACCTCGAGACCCGAGAGCTCGGGGAGCATGAGGTCGAGCAGGATGAGGTCGGGACGCTGCCGGCGGGCCGCGGAGAGGGCCTCCGTGCCGGTGCTCGCCTCGGTGATGACGAAGCCCTCCTGGCTCAGGTTGTAGCGCAGGGTCTGCCGGATGGAGTCCTCGTCTTCGACGATGAGCACGTGCTTGGCGGGCGAAGTGGTCATCGGAGTCGTGCCGTGGAGCCTCTGCAGGGCGGGGTGAGAGCGAACACGCAACTCATCGGCGCGCTCATTATGGCCCGGGTGGCCGCGCCGGTGTCACCGGTGGGTGTCCGAAGCCCGAAAGATTATCGGAGCATTAAAGATTGCCGCCGCCGCGCGCCCCAATGTTTATCGGAGCATTAACCGACGATTGTCAGATGGCCAAAGATCGGTGCCGCCGCGCGCCTTCCGGCACCCTCCCGGTGGAGACGGATACCATCTGAGCAGTTGATTGCCGCTCGCGCCGCTCCTCACGCTGGGCCACCACCGATGAACCCCCCGCCCTCCTCCACGGCGGCGAGCCACACCCTGGCCGTGCTCCGTTCCGTGGGAGAGCAGCTGGAGGGGGGCCACGGGCTGATCGCGGTCGACAGGGCGGGGCGCATCCTGCTCGCCACCGAGGAGGCCTGCCGCCTGCTCGACCTCTCCGGCGAGGGCGAGGGGCACACCCTGGCGGAGCTGGGTGCCGACTTCCGCCTGCTCCGGGTGGTCACCGCCTGCAGGGACGCGGAGGCGGCGGTGGAGCGCGAGATCGCGAGCGCCCGCGAAGTGATCGTGGTCCGGGCCTTCCCGGTGCCGAACCAGCAGGTGGCGGTCGTCGTGCTGGTGCGCGACGAGACCCGGCTGCGCCGCCTCGAGCGGGTGCGCCGCGATTTCGTCACCAACGTCTCCCACGAGCTCCGGACCCCGATCACCGCCATCCGCCTGCTCGTCGAGACCCTCCAGAAGGGCGCCCTCGAGGAGCCCGAGGTGGCCGCCGGCTTCGTCCACCGGATCGCCCTCGAGGTCGGCCACATGGCCCAGATGGTCGAGGAGCTCCTGGAGCTCAGCACGATCGAATCGGGGCGCCAGACCATGACCCTGGAGCCGGTCCCCGTGGACGAGCTGGTGCGGACCGTCGACCGCCTCCTCCCCCTCGCCGAGGAACGGAGGATCGGGGTGACCATCGAGGTCGACCCGTCCACGCCGCCGCTGCTGGGCGATCCCCGCCGGCTGGGTCAGGTCCTCCGCAATCTGGTCCACAACGCGATCAAGTTCACCCCGCCCGAGGGCCGGATCACCGTGAGCGCCCGGCCGCTCCTGGAGCAGTCGCGGGTCGAGCTGGTGGTCCGCGACAACGGGATCGGGATCCGTCCCGAGGATCTCCCCCGCATCTTCGAGCGCTTCTGGAAGGCGGACAGCTCCCGCCAGCGCGACGGCGAGGGCTCCGGGCTCGGCCTGGCGATCGCACGCCACGTGGTGGAGGCACACGGGGGCTCGATCCGGGTCGTCTCCGAGCCGCGCCGGGGGGCGACCTTCATCGTCGAGCTGCCCGCCGCCCCTCACTCCGCCGGCGACCCGGAGCCGGCATGAGCGGCGCCGAGGTGGAGGGCGGCCCGCCGGATGGCGAGCCCCCCTCGGAGGATGCTGCGAAGGAGCCTCCCGGGGATCCCGGGGAACCGGGCTCATCCCCGCTCCTTAACCCGCAAGCAACCCGGCCACAATCCGACGATTCTTACTCTCAATCCGTGGTCACCGAATCCCTGCGGATTGCCGGGGTCGACGTCTCCACCATGGAGGGGACGGCGGCGGGCGTCACCGTCCAGGACCTCAAGGTCCGCTTCAAGGACAGCGAGATCCTGCACGGGATCAGCACCGTCTTCGAGCCCAACAAGGTCACCGCCATCGTGGGACCGACCGGGTGCGGCAAGACCACCCTGCTGCGGGCCATCAACCGCATGCACGATCACGTCACCGGGATGCGCGTGGACGGGTCGATAGTGGTCGAGGGCGTTGACATCTACGGCGCGGAAATCAACGTCCGCGAGGTGAGGCGCCGGGTGGGCATGCTCTTCCAGCGCCCCAACCCCTTCCCGCGCAGCATTGCCGAGAACGTGGGGCTGGCGCCGCGGGCTCACGGCCTCGCCAACCGGTCCAACGTCCAGGAGCTGGTCGAGGATCAGCTCAAGCTGGTGGGGCTCTGGGACGCGGTCAGCAACCGCCTGGGCGGCTCCCCCTTCGGCCTCTCCGGGGGCCAGCAGCAGCTGCTCTGTCTCGCCCGCACCCTGGCGCTCTCGCCCAACGTGATCCTGCTCGACGAGCCGACCTCGGCGCTCGACCCCGACACCACCGAGCGGATCGAGGCGCTCATGAAGACCCTCTCCGAGAAGATGACTGTCCTCATCGTCACCCATAACCTGGCCCAGGCCAGCCGCATCAGCGACAACGTGCTCTTCCTGATGAAGGGCGACGTGGTCGAGTCGACGTCGGCCCGGACCTTCTTCCACGACCCGGCCGACGAGCGGAGCCGGGCGTACGTCAGCGGTCGGATCGGATGAGCGCCACGACGGTCCCCTCATCCACCTCATCACATCCATCCTTCGAAGGGGAGGTCTCATGAACGTTCGTCGCCACATGGGCATCGGTTTTGCGGCAATCGCCGCCATGGTCGCGGTGGCCGCCTGCGGCTCCACGAGCACCGCGACCCCGAAGCCGACCGCAACCCCGAGCGCCACCGCAACCGCGGCGCCTGTCTCGACGGGCAACCCGACGACTGCCGTGACGCTCTCCGAGGCCGGGTCGAGCCTCGTCTACCCGTACCTGCAGAAGCTGGCTCCCGGGATCAACGCCGCCTACCCGAACATCACCCTCACCCCGGCCGCCGGCGGTTCCGGCACCGGCCAGTCTGAGGCGCTGAGCGGGACCATCGACATGGGCGGCTCGGACGCCTACCTGAGCACCGCCCAGGTGACCGCGAACGCGAGCGCCCTCAACATCCCGATCGCCGTCTCCTCGCAGGCGGTCAACTACAACCTCAAGGGGTTCCCGGACCTCAAGCTGAGCGGCAACGTCCTGGCCGAGATCTACCAGGGCAGCATCACCACCTGGAATGACGCGCAGATCACCGCCCTCAACCCGGGCGTGACCCTGCCGTCCACCCCCATCATCCCGATCCGGCGCGCCGACTCCTCGGGTGACACGTTCATCTTCACCTCGTTCCTGAGCGCCACCAACAGCGCCTGGTCGAGCGGCCCCAGCTATGGGACCACCGTGAGCTGGCCGTCGGTCTCGAGTGAGCTGACCGCATCCGGCAACCCGGCCATGGTCACCACCCTGAACAGCACCACGGGGGGGATCGCCTACATCGGGATCAGCGTTGAGAGCACTGCTCTGGTCGACGGCCTCGGTGAGGCCGAGCTGGAGAACGCTTCGGGCAGCTTCGTTCAGCCCGACGCGACCACCGTCACCGCCGCGGTGACCGCCGGTGCGGGCAACGTCCCGGCCAGCCTTGCCGCCTCGCTCATCTACGAGATGGGCGCCCAGGCGTACCCGATCGTCAACTTCGAGTACCTCATCGTCAACCCGTCGACGATCACCTCCACGGCCACCGCCGAGGCCGTGCGCACCTTCATCGAGTGGGCCATCTCCCCGACGGGAGGCGCCACCTCGGACAACCTGGCAGCCGTGAACTTCGAGCCGCTGCCCACCGCCGTGATCCCGGCCGTCAACGCGGCCGTCGCGAAGATCACCGGCTAACATGATCCTGGTCCGTCGCCGGGCCGGTGGGGCTCCCACCGGCCCGGCGCGGGTCGCTCGGACCCGCACGCACGAGCTGACCACCGGGGACCATGTTCTCGAGTGGGTGTCGGCTGCCGCGGCCACCATCCCGCTGGCGGGGATCCTCTTCATCACCGCGATCCTGATCATCTGGGCGATCCCGGCCATCCTCTACAGCGGGACGACGGTATTCACGAGCGACAAGTTCTTCATCGGCAACTTCTACAACCCCAACTTCTCTGTCTCGAACGGGATCACCGCCCCGTTCGGCGCCAGCTACGGGGCCCTCACCTTCATCCTCGGCACCCTGATCAGCTCGGTGATCGCGCTGGTGCTGGCGGTGCCGGTCTCGGTGGGCGGCGTCCTGATGCTCTCGGAGTGGATCCCGAGGCAGCTGGAGGGCCCGCTCTCCACCTTCCTCGAGCTCCTCGCCGGCATCCCCAGCGTGGTGTTCGGGTTCTGGGGCCTCGAGGTGTTCGGCCCGGTCCTGGCCCAGCACGTCTTCCCGGCGCTCTCCCACCTCGGCGTGATCCTGCCGTTCTTCAAGGGCGCCTGGGCCTACAACGGTCAGGGCCTGCTCACCGCGTCACTGGTGCTCACCCTGATGATCATCCCGATCATCGCCTCCACCACCCGCCAGCTCGTCAAGCGCGTTCCGGTGCTGGCCAGCGAGGGTGCTCTGGCGTTGGGGATGACCAAGTACGAGACGGTCCGGGTGGTCACCATCCCCTATGTCCGCACCGGGATCATCGCCTCGGCTCTGCTCGGCTGGGGCCGCGCGCTCGGCGAGACGATCGCCGTGCTGCTGATCATCGGGCTGGCCAACAACCCGCCGGTCAACATCTTCGGCACCACCACCACGCTCGCCTCGGCGATCGCCGTCGACCTGGACAGCGCCCTTGGTGACGGCACCGGCATGGCGGTGCGCGCCATCGCGATGCTGGGACTCATCCTCTTGGTGATGAGCCTGCTGACCAACCTCGCCGGCCGGCTGGTGGTCCGTCGCATCAGCTCCGAGGCTCTCCCGGTGGGCCGTGGAGTCTAAGTCCCCCCGCTTCCGCCACGTGAAGGGGGCCATCTTCTGGGTGCTCTGCGGGCTCGCCCTGGCGCTGATCATCGCGCCCGCCATCGCGGTGGTTGTGAGCGTGGTGGTCAAGGCGGCCCCCGAGCTCAAGTGGTCCCTCTTCACCAACACCACCGCCAACCCCACCAACCCGGGGCTGCAGAACGCCATCCTGGGCACCCTGGTCCTCTGTCTCGGCGTGCTCGTGGTGGCCGGCAGCGTCGGGGTGCTGGGTGGCATCTACCTCGCCGAGTTCGCCAAGGGGCGCGTCGGAGGCACGCTGCGTTTCTTCTCCGAGGTCCTCGCCGGGGTGCCGTCGATCGTCATCGGCCTGGTCGCCTACACCGCGCTGGTGGTCGGCCTGCACTGGGGCTTCTCCGTCCTGAGCGCCATCTTCGCCCTCTCGCTGCTCTGCCTGCCCTACATCGTCAAGACCACCGAGGTCTCCTTCACCCAGGTGCCGCGCACCCTGCGCGAGGCGGCGATAGCGCTCGGTCTCTCCCGGATCACCACCATCCGCAAGGTGCTTCTGCCCCCGGCGCTGCCGGGGATCGTCTCCGGGCTCGTGATCGCCATCGCGATCTCCACCGGCGAGACGGCTCCGCTGCTGTACACGGCGAGCTTCAGCCAGACCGATCCCACCGCCGGGCTGTTCCACAACCCGATCGGCTACCTCACGTATGTCACCTACTACTACGTGACCCTGCCGGGAGCCCAGGACCAGGCCCTGGCCAGCGCCGCCGCCGGCCTCACCATCCTGTTCGTGCTCCTGCTCATCTTCGGGGGCCGCGCGATCAGTGCCCGGCAGAGCCGGATGGTCTCCCGCCTCGACGTCTAGCCGGTGGCCGGGTCCCGATCGGGCGCTCCGTCACGCTCAGGACCTCCCGACCCTCGCCGGCGACTCCTTCGCAGGCGACTAACCCAGCTCCTCGATCCGGCCGCTCTCCAGGAAGATCAGGTCCTCGGCCAGGTTGGTGACCCGGTCCCCGATCCGCTCGAAGTTCTGGGCCACCTTGATCAGCTGGGTGCCCCGGTACACGGTGTCGCCGTCCTCGGTCATGAGCTGGATCAGGTCGTCGACGATGCGGTGGTGGATGCGGTTCACGCGGTCGTCGCGGGCGGCGATGGTGCGGGCACGGTCGACGTCGCGGGCGATCAGGGCACCCAGGATGTCGCGCACCTGCACCTCGCAGGCTTCGGAGAGCTGAGGGAGGTCGTCGACCGGGCCGGAGAGCGGGGGAAGGTCGGCGAGCTCGCGTCCGCTGCGGGCGATGCTGGAGCAGTGGTCGCCCATCCGCTCCAGCTCGCTGGCCATGTGCAGCAGCCCCAGGGCCTCGCGGAGCAGGGAGGGAACCGAGGTGCGCGCGAGCGCGGTGAAGGTCAGCTCGCGCACCTCGACGAGCAGCGCGTTGACGCGGGCGTCATCGCGCATCACCGCGGTGCACAGCTCGACGTCCCGGTCGACCAGGCCGCGCGTGGCCCGGGTCATCGCTCGATCGACCAGGTCGCCCATGGAGAGCACGACGTCGCGGATCCGCTGCAGCTCGGCATCGAACCCGTCTGCGCGGTCGGCGGGAAGGGAGCGCGTGTCGACGGACTCGGTCACGACATCAGCCAGCTTATGCCATGGGGAGGGGCGCTGGCGAGGCCGTGCCCCCGGCGCGGTTGGGGGCCGCTACGGGCGGCCACCGGGCGGCCCCCCGGCGGCGAGGCCGCGCGCCGCGCTCAGCCCGCCGGGACCTGCGCCTCGCGCAGCTGCGCCACCCGGATGTGGTTGCCGAACGGATCACGCAGCCCGAAGTCGATGCCGTAGGGTTGCTCGGCTGGCTCCTGGGTGATGTCCACGCCCTTGGCCCGCAGCTCCTCCCAGCTCCGCCGGGCGTCGTCGGTGGTGAAGAAGAGATGGCCGCCCGTCCTCCCCTTGGTGAGCAGGTCGCGGACGTGCTCGGCGGTCTCCGGGTCGATCATGGGCGGCCCGGGCTTCTCCAGCAGGATCTGACGCTCCGGCTCTCCGGGCAGGTTGACGGTGAGGAAGCGCATGAAGCCGAGATCTATGTCGGTGTTGACCTCCAGTCCCAGCTTGCCAACGTAGAAGTCGAGTGCCTGCTCCTGGTCGAGCACGTAGATCTGCGAGATCCTGAGCGAACGCAGCATGCCTGGGGCCTCCTGGTGCCGATGTCCGACGGGCCAAGGCTAGCCAGACCGCAGAGGCCTGGCTTCTCCGAAACTGCTGGGTCGTCCCCAGGCCATCGCGAAGCACGTGGGCACGCCCTCAGGGCCGTTGGCACTCGAGGCGGCGCCACCGCGCCCTCGGTGCCCCGACGGGGACTCCCCAACCACGGCGCGAAAGGTCCGGCAGAAGGTTCCCAGGCTGGAGAAACCGACGTCGAGGGCGATCTCGGTCACCGGCCGCTCCGTCCTTCGCAGCAGGTACATGGCTCGCTCGATGCGCCGTCTCTGCAGGTACCGGTGCGGCGACTCGCCGAATGCGATGCGGAAGGAGCGGATGAAGTGCGCCTCGGACATCAGCGCGATGGCAGCCAGACCTGCCACGTCCAGCGCCTCCGGATACGAGCGGTCCATCGCGTCCCGGGCGCGAAGCAGCCGGCGGTTGATCTGCTCGCTGGCTCGGCCCACGACGACCTCCTGGGAATCCCCTGACGCCGGCACCCGGCTAGCGGCGCACCTCGGCCTGGCAGTGCTGGCGCAGGGCGGTGACGACGGCGTCCTGCCGCTCCTGTGCCTCCTCCGAGGTGAGGGTGCGCTCCGCGCTCCGGAACGTGAGCCGGAAGCTCCACCCCTTGCGTCCCTCCCCCACCTGCCCGCCCCGGAACTCGTCACGCAGCTCGACCGACTCGAGGAGTGGCGCCCCGGCCTCGCGGATGAGCGCCAGCGCCTCGCCGGCGCGCTGCTGGGCGGGCACGCTGACCGAGAGGTCGTGGCTGACCGCCGGGAAGCGCGGCACCGGCCGGTACCGGGTGGGGCGGCGCTCCGACGCGGCCACGGCGTCCACGCAGAGCTCGGCAACCACCACCCGGCCGCGCAGCTCGAATCGCCCCGCCGTCTCCGGGTCCAGCTCGCCGATGACCCCCACCCGCGAGGCGCCGGCACGGATCCACGCGGCGCGGCCAGCCCGCAGCCCGGGGATCTCGTCCGGCTCGGCGAGGGTGGGAGCGCCGCCCAGGTCGTGCGCCAGCCGGTCCAGGAGGGCCTGGGCGTGGCGGAGGGCGGTGGCGGCGTCGCCGGCGTCCCCATCGACGTGGGTGGCGGTGGCCAGCAGCAGCGGCTCGGCGGGGAGCGGCGGGAGCTCGGCGTCCAGACCATCGGGGGTGGCCCCGGGGACGGGCTCGAGGCGCCCGCCCTCCCAGAAGACACGCCCCAGCTCGAAGATGGCGGCCCCGACGGCCCCGCGGCTCTGGTTGAGGGCCAGCACCTGGCAGAGGCCGGGCAGCAGGCTCACCCGCAGGTGGCTCATCTCGTCGCTCAGGGGGTTGAGCAGGCGCAGCGGTGGGCGCGCCTCGCCGAGACCGGGCAGCCAGAGCGCGACCTCGGGGCGGATGAAGACGTAGGGCAGGACCTCGTCGAAGCCGGCGCCCACACAGACGTCGCGGACGCGGTCGTCGAGGGGGGCCTCCTCGGCCAGCCGGTGGACCGTGGTCCGGCTCCCGGGCAGGGTGCTGGGCAGCCGGGAGTACCCGAGCCCCCGGCCCACCTCCTCGGCGACGTCCTCGGGGATGCGCACGTCGCGCCGGAAGTACGGCGGGTGCACGGTGAGCCGGTCCCCGTCCTGCTCGACGGCGAAGCCGAGGTGGACCAGGGCGGTGGCGGCCTCGTGAGGGTCCACGCTGTAGCCGAGCAGCCCGGAGAGCCAGGCACCGCTGACCTCGACCGGCAGCAGCTCGGGCAGCGGCGAGGGGTGCTCGTCGATGGGGTCCCGGAGGACGTGCCCCCCGGCGATGCCGGCGATGAGCGCCGCGGCCCGCAGCAGGGCGATCGGGGCCAGCTCGTCGGGCAGCCCCTTGTCGTAGAGGGCCGAGGCGTCGGTCCGGATGCCGTGGCGGCGGGAGGTGGCGCGGATCGCGGCGGGGTCCCAGGTCGCGGCCTCGAGCAGGACGGTGCGGGTCGCCCTGTCGATCGCCGTCGGGGTGCCGCCGATGACCCCGGCCAGGCTGACCGGTGACCCGCCCGCGACGATGACCATGTCGGCGGGGTCGAGCGTCCGGGTGGCGCCGTCGAGGCACTCGAGGCCCTCGCCGGCCTGGGCACGGCGCACCGCGAGCGTCACCGGACGGCTCTCGCCGGAGAGCGCCGCGAGTCGATCGAGGTCGAAGGCGTGGAGCGGGTGCCCCAGCTCGTGGGTCACGTAGTTGGTGACGTCGACGACGCTGCTGATCGGGCGCAGTCCGATGGCGCGCAGCCGGCGTTGCAGCCAGTCCGGCGAGTCGCCGATGGCCACGCCGTCGATCGCGAGCGCGGTGAAGCGGCGGCAGCCGGTGCTGTCCTCGATGCGGACCCGGGCGCGCTGACCCGACGACGTTGCCGAGAGCAGGCCCTCGGGGATGTCGACGGGGGGCTCGCGGAGCGGTTCGGCGAGGGCCGCCGCCAGCTCTCGCGCGATCCCCAGGTGGCACATGCAGTCCGGCCGGTTGGTGGTCACCTCCACGTCGAGGACGACGTCGAGGCCCAGCACCTCGTGAAGGGGCTGCCCGGGCCGGCCGCGGTCCAGGATCAGCAGCCCGCCGGCGTCGTCGCCCACCCCCAGCTCCACCGGGGAGAGCAGCATCCCGGGCGAGCTGTACCTGCCTCCGAACATGGACCGGGTGCCGAGCGGCTCCGGGAAGCCGGGGAGCACGGTCCCCGGCGGGCCGTAGGGGACCAGGTCGCCGGCCTTGACGTTGGGCGCCCCGGTGACCAGCCGGACGGGGGTGCCGGTACCGACGTCGATGTCGGCGAGCCGCACGCCGCGCGTGGACTCCGGGATCTCGGTGAGCTCCAGCACCCGGGCCACGATCGCTCCCTCGGCCGAGCGCTCGACGCGGTCCACCTCGGTGCCGGTGTCTACGAGCGCCTGGACCAGCTCCGGAAGAGGGGCGTCGAGGTCCGCGTACTCGCGCAGCCACTCCAGGGAGATCTTCACCCCTGGCCCACCATGCGCACGTCGTTCTCGTAGAGGAGCCGCACATCGTCGATGCCGTAGGCGAGCTGTGCCGCCCTCTCGATGCCGAAGCCGAACGCGAAGCCGCTGTAGCGGCCGGGGTCGACGCCGCCGTTGCGGAGCACGTCGGGGTGGACCATGCCGCTGCCCAGGACCTCGATCCAGCCGCTCTGCTTGCAGAGCCGGCAGCCGTCGCCCCCGCAGACCATGCAGGAGACGTCCAGCTCCAGGGAGGGTTCGGTGAAGGAGAAGTTGTGCGGGCGCAGCCGGATGGCGCGCTCGGCCCCGAAGATGGAGCGGGCGAAGAACTCCAGGGTGCCCTTGAGGTCGCCGGCGGTCACCCCCTCCTCCACCAGCAGCCCCTCCACCTGGTGGAAGACGGGCGAGTGGGTGGGGTCGTTGTCGCGCCGGAAGACCTTGCCGGGGACGATCACCCGGAGCGGCGCGCCCAGCATCACCATGGCGCGGATCTGCACCGGCGAGGTCTGGGTGCGCAGCAGCCGCGTGTCGTCGATGTAGAAGGTCTCCTGGGTGTCCCGGGAGGGGTGGCCGGGCGGCATGTTGACGAGCGTGAAGTTGTAGCGGTCGTACTCCACCTCGGGGCCGGAGAGCGTCAGGTAGCCGAGCTGGGTGAAGACCCGGCGAATGTCGCGGGTCATCCGCGTGACCGGGTGGAGGTGACCGCGCCGGAGCGCGGGCGCCGGCCAGGTCAGGTCGAGGGCCTCGGCGGCGAGCGCGGCGCTGCGCTGGTCACGCTCCAGGGCGGAGCGCCGGGCCTCCAGGTCCTCCTCCACCCGCCGGCACGCCTCGTTGACCGAGAGACCGTACTGGCGCTTGGCCTCGGGGTCGGCGATGCCGCCGATGCGGCGGCGGAGCACGGTCAGCTCGCCGTCGCCGCGGCCCAGATAGCGGGCCCGCACCTCGTCGAGGGCGGCGAGGCCGTCCGCCTCGCGCACCGCGTCCAGCGCCCGGCCCAGGATCTCGTGCAGGTCGTCGCCGGCCACGCTCAGCCCCCCACGCTCACGTCGGGTCGCACCGCCTCCCGCCCTCAGGCGGCGGAGAGGGCGCCCTTGGCCACCGCCACCAGACGGATGAAGGCGTCGGCGTCGGTCACCGCCAGCTGGGCCAGCTGCTTGCGGTCGATCTCGACCCCCGCCGACTTGAGGCCGTGCATCAGCTGGTTGTAGGGGAGGCCGTTCTGGCGGGCGGCGGCGTTGATCCGCGCGATCCAGAGGCCGCGCATGTCGCCCTTGCGCTGCTTGCGGTCGCGGTACGCGTAGGCCAGCGAGTGCATGACCGCCTCGTTGGCCGACTTGTGCAGCCGGTGGCGGCTCCCCTGCATCCCCTCGGCGCGTTCGAGCACCCGCTTGTGACGGGCGTGCTGGGTGACCCCCCGCTTGACCCTGGCCATGACCGGACCTCCTTACAGCGTCGGGGCGTTGCGGCGCACGGCGCGTGCGTCGGCCCTCGACACCGGCTCCTCTCCCGCGAACAGCCGCTTGCGCTTCTGGCTCTTCTTGCCGAGGATGTGCGACTGCATCGCGTGACGCCGCATCACCTTGCCGGTGGCGGTCACGCGAAACCGCTTCTTGGTTCCCCTATGGTTGCGGATCTTGGGCATCTGGTTGGTTCCCTTCGGGTCCGGAGTCGGCGCCGGCCGCCACGGCCTCCTGGTCCCGGTCGTCATCGGTTCGCGTGGTTTCGGTTTTGACCGGCTTCCGGTGAGCCGGGCTCAGGATCATGGTCATGTTCCGGCCCTCGACCAGGGCGTTGCGCTCGATCGCCGCCAGGTTGCGCAGCTCCTCGGCCATCCGGTCGAGCAGCTTGCGCCCGTATTCCTGGTGGACCAGCTCCCGGCCCCGGAACACGATGGTGAGCTTGACCTTGTCGCCTTCCTCCAGGAAGTGCTTGACGTATCCGAACTTGGTCTGGAAGTCGTGCTCCGAGATCTTGGGACGGAGCTTCATCTCCTTGACCGTGATGACGTTGTGCTCGCGCCGGCTCTCCTTCTCCCGCTTCAGCGCCTCGAACTTGAAGCGCCCGTAGTCCATGAGCCGGCACACCGGGGGCTGGGCCTGAGGGGCCACCTCGACGAGGTCCAACTCTCGCTCGAGGGCCAACTGCTTGGCCCGCTCGATGGGGACGATCCCAAAAGCCTCTTGGGTGGTGTCGTCGAAGAGACGGACCATGGGCAGCCGGATCTGGTCGTTGACCCGCAGCTCTCGAAATGCGATGGGGTGGGACCTCCCGGGAAACCTGCTGAAACAAAAAACGGATAGCTTCCGCTATCCAGGCTGGGGCGGCTGGACCTTCAAGGCGGACCCGGAAGGTGGGGCCGTTCCGCACGGACCCTCTTGGCGGCGCACATGGCGTCCAGCCGCGGAGCATACCACGGGGCCGCCGAGCGCCCAACGCCGGCGGCGGTCAGGCCCGCGCCTCCGCCCCGGGCCGGCGGGCGTGGAGGAGCGCCTCGCGTGCGCCGCGGGAGCCGAGGACCGGGGATTCCATGCTCGCCACCACATGCCAGCCGGCGGCGATCACCCCGGCGACCGCGGCCTGGAGGGCCGCCTCCAGGCCGGCGTCGTCGACCGGGGCGGTGGCCCTGCGCAGCTCGAACATGGGCTTGACCAGGCCGATCAGCTCCGCCCCGGAGGCCAGCTCGATGCGGTCGAGCTGGGCCACGGCGGCGGTCAGCGATAGGTAGGAGACGTCGACGGTGACCACCTCCACCGGCTCGGGGATGAGCCGGGCGTCCAGGTCGGCGACGTTGGTCGCCTCCAGGTTGACCACCCGGGGATCCTGACGCAGCGAGCCGAGCAGCTGGCCGTGACCGGCGTCGACGGCGTAGACGCGCTGGGCTCCGGCCTCGAGCAGGGTCCGGGTGAAGCCGCCGGCGGCGGCGCCGACGTCGAGGGCGATCCGGCCTGCCACGCCGACCGCGAAGCGGGTGAGCGCCGCCCGCAGCTTGGCCTCGCCGCGGAGGGGGGACGGCCGGCGGCGCCGCACCCGCGCCGTGGCCGGAACCCGAGCCTGGGGGTTGGTGACCACGAAGCCGTCCACCTCGATCTCGCCGGCGCCGACCAGGGCGGCGGGGTCCCCGCCGAGGCCGAGCGCGGCGACCAGGTCGACCAGGCGGCGTGGGCGGGACGGCACGGCGCCGGGAAGGATACGTTGCCTAGGCGAGCCGGCGGCTGCTGACCTCGTCTCCGAGCAGGCTGATGAGGTCGGCGACGCTGCGTTGCTCGTTCCCGCCGCGGCGGGTGTCGCGCACCGTGACCACGTCGTCGCCGCGCTCCAGGTCGCGCTTGCCCACCACCACCACGTAGGGCACCTTGCGCAGCTCGGCGTCGCGGATGCGCGCCTGCATCCGCTCCCCCGGGTGGTCGCTGAGGGCGGCGCGGAGACCGGCCGCCTCGAAGCGCTGCACCAGGTCGCGGACCCGGTCCATCACCGCCTCCACGTCGTCCTGGACCGGGACGACCTCGACCTGGACGGCGGCCAGCCAGAGCGGGAGCTGGCCCGCGAAGTGCTCGATCAGGACGCCGATGAAGCGCTCCAGCGAGCCGTAGATGACGCGGTGGATCACGACCGGGGTGCGCGTCGCGCCGGAGGCGTCGACGTACTCGCAGCCGAAGCGGCGGGGCAGCTGGAAGTCGAGCTGGATGGTGCCGGTCTGCCAGGAGCGCCCGATGGCGTCCTTCATGAGGATGTCGATCTTGGGCCCGTAGAAGGCGCCGTCGCCCTCCTCGACCGTGAAGCCGCCCTGGCCGGCGTGGCGCTCCAGGATGCGCAGCAGCGAGGCCTCGGCCCTGTCCCAGGTCTCGATGTCGCCCATGAAGTCGGCCGGGCGCGTCCCCAGACGGAGCGTGTACTCCATGCCGAAGACGCGGTAGAAGAGGTCGGTGATCTCCAGGATGCGGTCGTACTCCTCCTCGATCTGCTCCTCGGTCACGAAGATGTGGGCGTCGTCCTGCTGGAACTTGCGCACCCGGAGCAGCCCGTGGAGCGTCCCCGAGCGCTCGAAGCGGTGAAGGGCGTCGATGTCGGAATAGCGGAGCGGCAGCTCGCGGTAGCTGTGCCGGCGCAGGTTGTAGACGACGTGGGCGTTGGGGCAGTTCATCGGCTTGAGGCCGTAGGTGGTGCGCTCGTCCACCGGAATCAGGAACATGTCGTCGCGGTAGTGGTCCCAGTGCCCCGAGATCTCCCACAGCCGCTTCTCGCTGATCAGCGGCGTCATGATCTCCTGGTAGCCGCGAGCCCGGTGCTCGCGGCGCCAGAAGTCGATCAGCTGGTTGAAGACGATCACCCCGTTGGGCAGCCAGTAGGGCATCCCCGGGGAGCTGTCGTCGAAGTGGAAGAGCTCCAGCTCGCGGCCGAGCCGGCGATGGTCGCGCCGCTCCGCCTCCGCGACCCGCTCCAGGTAGGCATCGAGGTCCGCCTGGCTGAACCACGCGGTGCCGTAGACGCGCTGCAGCTGCGGGTTGCGCTCGTCGCCCCTCCAGTAGACGCCGGCCACGCGGAGCAGGCGGACCGCGGAGAGCGCACCGCTGTCGGGCACGTGGGGCCCGCGGCAGAGATCGACGAAGTCGCCGGTGTGATAGACGCCGACGCTCTCCACCTCGGCACCGAGCCGGTCGATGATGGCGACCTTGAAGGGCTGCCCCATGGCGTCGAAGAGATGCCGGGCCTGGTCGCGCGCCATCACCTCGCGGCGGTAGGGCAGGCGGCGCTTGGCCAGCTCGCCCATCCGCTCCTGGATGGCGGCCAGGTCGGTGTCGCTGAGATGGCGGTCCCCGGGGAGGAGGAAGTTGTAGAAGAAGCCGTCCTCGATGGACGGGCCGACGTCGTACTGGGCCCCCGGGAAGAGCTCGCAGACCGCCGCGGCCATCAGGTGGGCGGCGCTGTGACGGAGCACGTCCAGGCTCAGCTCGACCGGTGCCTCCAGGGGCAGCCCGGCCTCGGCGGCGTCATCGACCTCCTCGGGCACGGTGCGCGCATTGTACGGAAGCAGCGCCCTGGCTGAGCACAGATCGCCGGGGCGGCCGCGCGCCGGCGCCACCGCGGCGCGTGCGGCGCCGGCCGTCCGCGGCTTCAGCCCAGGCGGGACATCCCCCGGGGCACGTCCTCGCGCAGCTCTCCGACCAGGTCGATCTCGGCCTCCGGATTGGCGAGATGCGAACCCCACATCTCCAGCGACAGCTGGCGCGCGAGGGGAAGCACGGTACGTCGCGAGTTGCGCTGCGCCTGGTTGCGCAACCGCTCGATCCGCTCCGGATCGATGGCGCAGCAGCGCACGCTGCAGTACTTGTTGGTCGGTTTCTTCACCGGCTCGCTGCAGCCGATGCGAGCACAAAGTCGCACCGACGGCAGGCGACCATCAGTCGCGTGACGCACACCCACCTCCATGAGTCCTGCCAGTCTACGACCCCTCACTGCGGGGCTGTCAACACCCAGTATCTGCCCGGACAGCGCCGGTCCCCCGATCGATCCACAGTGGGAAAGGCGCGCCGGGTGTGCACAGTGTGGACAACCGAGCGCGCCACATCGGACGGACCACGCCCCCCTTGTGTGAAAGCTGTTGCAAAGTCTCGGATGGCGGACCAAACTCCGGCGGCCACCCGGCCCGCAGCCCCGGAGCGAGGCCCGGCGGCAGGGCGGCCGAGCCGTCCCCAGCGGATGATCCGGACGGCCCGGGGAGCCTCGCCGCCGATCCATCCGCCGGCATGCACGCCCGCGTCACCGGGCGGGACGTGGGCGCATCAGGGATCGAACCTGAGACCTCAGCGATGTCAACGCTGCGCTCGTACCAACTGAGCTATGCGCCCGTCCGACCCGCGCAGGTCAGGCCGGGATGATACCGCGCCGCCTGCGGCGCAGGGCCTCAGGAGACGGGCGTCCCCACCCCTCCGGCGGCCTGGGGGGCGTGGCCGGTGGCGGGACTCTGGGCGCCACGGAGGTCGGCGCTGGTGACCTCCACGAGGAGCACCCCCTCGCAGCCGTGGCAGATCACGTGGAACTGCTCGGGGCGGCGGATCGGGCGGGCCACCGCCTGGCGGTATCCGCAGCACTCGCACGTCACGATGGCTCGCATCTCTCCCCTTGCGCCTCCACTGTCGTCGGACCGACGCGCCGCTGGGCCGCCACGTCGCGCGAAGTCCACCGAGCTTGGCACCCGGCCCCAGCGGCACCGGACCTGACATGGCACCGCGACCCCGCCGTTGCAGCGCTGTATCAGGGGCTGTCAGGCGATCCCGGGAATGTCGCGGTCTCCGCCATCGGTTGGTCGAGGATGACCAGCCGCCGCCAGAACACGAACCGGAAGACCAGCGCCGTGGAGACGACCAGGGCGCCGAAGACGTCGACCACCCCGCTGACGGAGTGGAAGAGGTCGACGGCCCCGCCGAAGGCGAGCAGGGGCAAGGCGATGGAGGCGTTGATCACGGTGAACACGCCGCCGAAGATGCGCCCCCGGGAGTCCTCGCTGGTGCCCTCCTGGAGGACGGTGAAGGCGGGGATGAGGAGGGCGCCGAGGGCACTGCCGAAGAGCAGCGCGAGGAGCACCACCATCGGGATGAGCAGCCCGTTGACGCCCGCCGCCAGGAGGATGGGGGGCACCACCCCCATGGCCACCAGGCAGAGGCCGGTGGTGAGCAGGGCGATGACCGTGAGCGAGCGCCGGGAGATCCTGATCATGTGCTGGCCGAGCACGCCCGCCATCGCGACCAGGCCGACCATGGCCGGGATCAGCACGATCGAGATGTCGTTGGGCGACCGGTGCAGCACCTTCTGCATGTAGGGCGCGCCGAGCGTGTAGATGGTGAAGACCATGACCAGCGAGAGACCCAGCTGGATCATCCCCCAGCGCAGCGCGGGGCTCTTGCGGAGGATGTCGACGCCGTCGCGGAGCTCCTGGAGCATGTGGCTCTGGGTGCCCGACACCCGCCCCACCGCCCGCAGCGACGCGCCGATCCGCCAGCAGGAGAGTGCCGCCAGCGCGAACAGCCCGGCGGCGATGTAGAAGGGGATCAGGTCCCCGAAGAGGACAAGACAGAGCGGCGCCAGGACGCTGCCCAGGACCAGGGTGAAGATCACCGTGGTCATGAAGAGCGACATCGCCCCCTGGATCTGCTCGCGGCTGACCAGCGATGGGATGCTGGCCGCCTCGGCGGGGGCGAAGACCTGCCCCACCGAGCTGAAGAGGAAGGTGATGACGAGGAGCGGCCAGGCCTGGTGGTGGAGGAAGGGGACCAGCTGGGAGAGCGGGATCAGCACCAGGAAGCCGGCTCGCAGCAGGTTGGTCGTCACCATCAGCGTCTGCTTGTCGTGGCGGTCGGCGTACACACCCGCCGGGGCGCTGAGCAGAACGCCGGGGAAGGTGAAGGCGACCGCCACCGCCGCCACCGCGGTGGTGAGGCCGGTGAGGTCGTAGATGACGACGAGCAGCGCGAACTGGATGAAGTTCTGGGCCAGCTGGCTCCCGCACTGCGCCGCCCAGAGGTAGCGGAAGTCCCGGCGCCGGAGCACCCGCGCGAAGCCGGCGGCGTCGTCGGGGTGGGGCGGCACCGCCGGCCGGACCGCGTGGAGCGGCTGGGCGTGGCTCGGGAGAGGCTCGGGCCGGCGCTCCTCCCTCACCGCAGCTCCCCGGCGGCGCGCGCCAGGCAGCGCCACTCGTCCAGGTCCAGGGTCTCGGGTCGCCGCCCCGCGTCCACCCCGCAGCGCTCAAGAACGGCGGTGACGAGGCGGGCGTCGCCGAGGGCGCGGCCGAGGCCGTGGCGGAGCGTCTTGCGCCGCATCTGGAAGGCGGCGCGGGCGAGCTGGAGCACGTCGGTCCTTTCGTCCTCGGCCATGGGCCGGTCGGGTTGCATCCGAATGATGCTCGACGCCACCGCCGGCGGGGGCAGGAAGCTGGCGGCGGGAACGTCCTGGAGGTGCTCCACCCGGGCCACCGAGCGCACCGCGACGGTCGCCAGGCTCCAGCCGCCCGGGGGCGCGGCGATCCGGGCGGCCACCTCGCGCTGCACCAGGAAGACGGCGCGGCGGGGCGGCCGGTCGGCCTCGAAGAGGTGGCTGAGGAGGGCCCCGGTGAGGTTGTAGGGGAGGTTGCCGGTGGCCAGGTGGTCGTCGGGGAGGGAGAGGCTGCCCGCGTCGACGCGGAGCGCGTCGCCCTCCACCAGCTCGACGTTGGCGAGACCGCTCAGGCTGGCGCGCGCCGCCCGGATGCAGGCCGGGTCGAGGTCCACGGCGACCACCCGGGCGGCCCGCAGGGCGAGCTCTCGGGTCAGCACGCCGATGCCGGGCCCGATCTCCCAGACGGTGTCCGCCCTCCCCGGATCGAGTGCGTCGACGATGGCGTCCAGGGCCAGGCGGTCGACCAGGAAGTGCTGGCCGAGACGGCGTTTGGCCGCCAGACCCGCGCGCCGGGCGACCGCGGTCACGGTTCGCGGATCGGTGAGGTCGGGCACCGCGGTCCGCGACACCACGCGGCTCATGCGGGGCACGCGGTGACGGGTGGGGCTGCCGGCATCATTCAGCCACCCAGCCGGTCCCCGGCGGGCAGCGCGAAGAAGCGCTGCGCGCTGGCGGTGGTCGCTGCGGCGACCTCCGCGAGCGCCACCCCGCGGAGGCGGGCCAGCGCCGCCGCGGTGTCGGCGACGTAGGCCGGGGTGTTCTCCTCGCCGCGGTGGGGGACCGGGGCGAGGAAGGGGGTGTCCGTCTCCACCAGGTAGCCGTCGGCATCCACCTGGCGGGCGGCCTCCTGGATCGACTCGCTGCGCGAGAAGGTGACCATCCCCGAGAAGGAGAGCAGGAAGCCGCGCTCCCGGCAGAGGCGCGCGTGCACAGGGTCCCCGGTGAAGCTGTGCATCACGGCGCGCACGCCGGCGACGGCCTCCAGGGCGGTGAGCACCTCGTCGTGGCTGTCGCGATCGTGGATGACCGCGGGCAGGGAGTGAGCAGAGGCCAATTCCAGCATCTGGTGGAGCGCCGCTCGCTGCACCTCGAGCGGTGTCTCGTGGTACCCGGGACGCCAGTACTGGTCGAGGCCGACCTCTCCGACACCCACCGCACGGGGATGGCCGAGCAGCTCCTCGAGCGCCCGCCGCTGGGCGGCGTCCGGCGCGGTGCGCTCGTGGGGATGCCAGCCCACCGTGAAGAAGACCCCGGCATGAGCCTCGGCGATCTCCCGGCAGCGGTCGCTGTCCTCGAGGTTGAGGCCGGGGCAGATGACCTGCACGACCCCCGCCGCGGCGGCCCGCTCCAGGGCCCGCTCGACGGCTCCGGCCCCGGCTCGTTCGGCCACCACCTGCAGGTGGCAGTGACTGTCGACGAGCGCCGGAGCACCGGCCGAGGGCGTCGCGGCGTCGCTCATCGGCCGCCCAGGATCGCCTCGCGGTCCAGCCGGGGAAAGAGGATCTCGCCCACCCCCACCGGCTCCCCGGCGTGCAGCCGCGGCCAGGTGCCGACCGCGGCCGTCTGGTCGCCGACCAGCCCGATGCCGAGGTCGGTGGCGACCCGCGTCGTCGCCCGCGGCACGAAGGGGTGGAGCAGCAGGGTGCTGACCCGCACCGCCTCGAGGAGCTCGGCGCAGACGGTGCCGAGGCGCGCGTCTCCGGCGCTGCGCAGCTTCCAGGGGGCGGTCTCCTCGACGTACTTGTTGGCGCGTGCCACCAGCCGGCCCACCGCCGCCAGGGCCCCGGTGAAATCGAGGCGCTCCATGGCCGCGTCGTAGTCGGGGACGGCGCTGGCGGCGAGCGCGCGCAGCTCGGCGTCGATGGGCTCCTCCCCTCCCCGCTCGGGGACCCGGGCCTCGAAGTAGCGCTCCACCATCTTCTCGGTGCGCGACACCAGGTTGCCGTAGTCGTTGGCGAGGTCGGCGTTGTAGCGGTCGACGAAGCCCTCCATCGAGAAGTCGCCGTCGCGGTCGAAGGGGACCTCCGCCATCAGCACGTAGCGGACCGCGTCGCTGCCGAACTGGTCCACCAGCGCGGTGGGCTCCACGAAGACGCCGCGGGTCTTGCTCATCTTCTCGCCGCCCAGGGTCATGAAGCCGTGGGCGTGGACCCGGACCGGCAGCGGGATGCCGGCGGCCATCAGCATCGCCGGCCACATCACGGCGTGGAAGCGGGTGATGTCCTTGCCGATGACGTGCACGTCGGCGGGCCAGAAGCGCTCGAAGAGCGCGTCGTCGGACGCGTAACCCGCTCCGGTGACGTAGGCGATCAGCGCGTCGAACCAGACGTAGACCACCTGGCTGCTGTCGAAGGGCAGCGGGAAACCCCAGTCCGAGAAGCCCCGGGAGATGCTCACGTCCTCGAGCCCGCCCTGGATCAGGTTGAGAATCTCGTTGCGCCGGGTCTCGGGGACCAGGAAGTCGGGGTGCCGCTCGAAGTGATCGAGGAGTCGGTCCCGGAAGTCGCTGAGGCGGAGGAAGTAGTTGTCCTCCTCGACCAGCTCGACGGGGCGCTCGTGCACCGGGCAGAGGCCGCCGACCAGCTCCTTCTCGGAGTAGTAGCGCTCGCAGGAGGGACAGAGCCAGGCGCGGTACCAGTCCTTGTAGACGTAGCCGGCGTCGTGGACCGCCTGCATCAGGCGCTCGGTGCTGCGCCGGTTGGCGTCGCCGCTGGTGCGGACGAAGGCGGTGTAGGAGATGTCCAGCGAGTCGTAGAGCTCGCGGAAACGCTCCGCCTGGGCGTCGACGAAGTCCTCCGGGCTCAGACCCTGCTCGCGCGCCGCCCGGAGCACCGACTGGCTGTGCTCGTCGGTGCCCACCGTGAAGCGGACGTCGTCACCGCGGAGGCGGTGGTGGCGGGCGAGGACGTCGCAGCCGACCTTCTCGTAGACGTGGCCGAGGTGGGGGTCGCCGTTGACGTAGTCGATGGCGGCGGTGATGTAGAAGGTGCCGTTCATATCCCGACGACGATGGTGCACTCCCCCCGGGGGGGCTGGCGGCGGAACTCCTCGGCCAGCTGGGCCGCGGTGCCGCGATGGAAGGTCTCGTGGACTTTAGTCAATTCCCGGGCGACGACGAGGGGGCGGTCGCCGGTGAGCGGGCCGATCAGCTCCAGGGTGCGGGCGGCACGGTTGGCGGCCTCGAAGAGCACCACCGGCAGGCCGAGCCCCAGCGCCGCCTCCACGCTGCGACGCAGCCGTCCCGGTGAGCGCGGCGGGAAGCCGAGGAAGACGAAGCCCCCGCCCCCGCCCAGGCCGCTCCCGCTGACCGCCGCGGTGACGGCGCTGGGGCCGGGGACCACGGTGACCGGGATGCCCGCACGGTGGGCGGCCGCGACCAGCCGGCTGCCGGGGTCGCTGATCGCGGGCGTGCCCGCATCGGAGCAGAGGGTGAGCCGATCACCCCTCTCCAGCCGGGCCAGCAGCGCCGGCACCCGCCGCTCCTCGTCGAAGGCGGGCAGGGAGAGCACGGGGCGGTCGATGCCGAGGGAGCGGAGCAGGATCCGGGTGCGCCGGGTGTCCTCGGCGACCACGGCGTCGCATTCGCGCAGCGCGCGCTCCGCCCGCCGGCTCACGTCCTCGAGGTTGCCGATCGGCGTGGCCAGCACCGTGAGCAGGGCACCGGCGGCCGGCTCCGCGTTCGTCAGCGGCCCCAGTCGCGCGGGTAGCGGAAGTCGCGGTCGATGGTCCGGTTGGAGAGCTTGGCGATGAGTGGCGGCCGCCGCTTGTACTGGCTGTCCCGCACCCGCCTCCGGATCTGCTCGACGAAGGCGCGGTCGAAGCCCAGCGACGACAGCTCGGCGCGGGTGCGCCGCTCGTCGATCATGTGGTGGAGCAGGAGGTCGACGGCGGCATACTCGAAGCCCAGCTCCTGCTCGTCGGACTGGCCCTCCCAGAGGTCGGCCGACGGCGCCTTGTCGATGATCGCGGCGGGCAGCCCGAGGTGGCGGGCGAGCGCGAAGACCTGGGTCTTGTAGAGGTCCCCGAGCGGGTTGATGGCGTGGGCCATGTCGCCATGGATGGTCCCGTAGCCGAGCAGGAGCTCGGTCTTGTTGGAGGTGCCGACCACCAGGGCTCCGCGGGCCAGGGAGATGTCGTAGAGGATCGACATCCGCTCGCGCGCCATCTTGTTACCGCGCCGGTTGCGGTCCGCGTCCGGGCAGGTCGAGAAGTAGGCGTCGATCTGGGGGGAGATGTCGACGACCAGTGGGGTTGCCCCCAGCTGGGTCGCGACCAGCCGGGCGTCGCGCTCCGACGTGGGACTGCTCGCCCGGTAGGGCATGATCACCGGGATCACGTTGCCGGCGCTCAGCGCCTGGCAGGCCAGGGCGAGCGTCAGCGCCGAGTCGATGCCCCCGGAGAGCCCGACCACGACCCGCTCGAAGCCGACCTTGCGCACCTCCTCGCGGACGAAGCCGGTGAGGATCTCGGTGACCAGGACGCAGTCGACGGCGAGTGCGTCCGGCGAGGCGGACGGGGCCGGTGCGCCGTGCGGCTCAACCACGCTCGCGGTGACGCAGGCGCCGGCTCTCCGCGTCCACGACGTCGTGGCGCTCGTCGCGGAGCAGGGGGTTGGCGATCCGGGCCCGGCGCAACGCCCCGAGCTCCAGGCGGTGCAGCGGGAGCGCCGCCTCGCGTCCCGCGGGCTCGCCGTCGACGTGGCCCTCCGGGTCGACAACCCGGGAGCCTCCCCAGAAGTTCACCCCGTCCTCGTAACCGACGCGGTTGCAGTAGACGACGTAGGCGGTGAAGAGCTGCGCGTAGGTGCGGGTCATGACGTCGTAGCTCTGGGCGGTGCCGAGCTCGGCGCCGCTGCCGACACCGCGGCCCGGCGACGACGACGGGCAGATGATCAGATCGACCCCGTCGCGTGCCAGCAGGTACGCGGAGCTGGGGTGCCAGAGGTCCTCGCAGATCAGGATCCCGGTGCGCCACGAGCGGCGCGGCCGCGCCGAGGTGAGCGGCGCCTCGAAGGCGCGGAACCGGTTCCCCGGGGCGACGTCGCGGGCCTCGTCGAAGAGGCCGTAGGTGGGCAGGTAGACCTTGCGGTGGACGTGGACGATGCCACCCCCCGAGAGGTAGACGGCGGCGTTGTGGAAGCGATGGTCGTCGCTCTCCAGGACGCAGCCGACCAGGCTGTCGATGCCTGTCGAGGCCTCGGCGAGGGCGGCCAGCTCCGGACCGTCGATGCGGATCGCCATGTCCGTGACCAGGTCCTTGAGGAAGTACCCGGTGAGCGAGAGCTCGGGGAAGACCATGAGGTCGGCGCCCTGCCTCTGGGCGGTGCGGATCAGCTCGAGGTGGTGATCGAGGTTGGCCGGGAGGTCGCCGAGCCGGGGCGCCATCTGCCCGAGCGCCACCACCACGTCGCCGCGCGGTTCCGCGGCCCCGGCGGGGTCGGCGAGCGTGTCCGGCTCGGCGGCGAGCGCCGAAGTGGAGGAGCCGGCCGTCGTGGTCGTCGTCACAGGGTGGATTCTCCGCCATCGGCGGTCCCGCCCACGAATTGGGCGACCCGGGCGGCGACGCCCGAGACCGGCTCGCGCACCATGGTGGCGGGCGGGAGGGCCTCCAGGAAGCGGCGCGCGTAGTCGCGGCTCTGGAGGCGGGAGTCGGCGATGACGACGGCGCCCCGGTCGGTCCCCGAGCGGATCAGGCGGCCGAATCCCTGGCGCAGCCGGATCACCGCCTCGGGCAGGACGTAGCCGCCGAAGGGATCGTGGAGGTCGGCGGTGCGGGCACGGACCAGGGGGTCGGTGGGCACCGCGAAGGGCAGCTTGGCGATGATCACGCACTGCAGCGCGTCACCCGGAACGTCGATCCCCTCCCAGAACGTGCTGGTCCCGAGCAGGAGGGTGCGCGGGTTCTCCTGGAAGGAGTTGAGCAGCTGGCGACGGGTGCCATCGAGGCCCTGTCCGAGGACCGAGATCTGGCTGCCCGCCAGGCGCCGTCCGACCTGGTCGTGGATGCGGCGCAGTGCCCCGTACCCGGTGAAGAGAGCCAGGGTGCGGCCCCCGAGCCGGCGGGCGATGTCGGCGGTGATGCTCGCCAGAGCCTGCTCGTACTCCGGGGCGTCGTAGGGGGGGATGTCGGTGACCAGGACGCAGAGCGCCTGGCGGAGATAGTCGAAGGGCGAGTCCAGATACAGCTCCTCGGTGCGCGCTCCCAACCCGAGCCGTTCCCGGATGAAGCCGAAGTCGCCGGCGATGGCGAGCGTGGCCGAGGTGAGCACCACCGTCCGCGCCGCGTCGAGGAGGGAGTCACCGAGGGCGGCGCCGGCGGCAACCGGGGCGTCGCGCAGCTCGGCCTGCTCCGCCCGGAGCTCCAGCCAGGCGACGTGGCCGCTGCGGCGGTGGAGCAGCACCTCGTCGACGGTCGAGGCCGCACCCTCCAGCGCGGCCGCCGCCAGGGCGAGCTCCTCCTCGCCGCGGTCGGGCTGGGGGAGCAGCTCCGCCTCGAGCCCGGAGGGGTCGGCCGCCCGGAGCTCCTCCGCCGCGCGCCGCAGCACTGTGACCGCGTGGTGGGCGTTGCGCACCAGCACCTGCAGGCGGGGTTCGGCGAGCAGGTCGTCGGTCACGCTCAGGCTCCCCGTAGGCGCGCCCCCTCCCCCGCCGAGCCGTTCGGCGAGCAGCCCCTTGGTCTCGCCGAAGAGCCGGTTGACCGCGTCACGGCCGTCGGCCAGGGTGGCGGTGAGCGCCGCGCCGGTGACCGCCGGGAGGCGGTCGAGGGCGCGGAGCACGTCGGCGGCGCGCAGGCGGTGGCCGCCGGCGTTGGTGGCGGACTCCTCGAGGTGGTGCGCCTCGTCGACGACGAGCGCCGCGTAGTCGCCGAGCAGCTGTCCCTCCGCCGGCTCGTCGCTGAGCAGGAGCGCGTGATTGGTGATGACCAGCTCTGCGGTGGTGGCGGCCCGGCGGGCGGCGACCATGTGGCAGGCGCCGCTCCGCCAGTTGGCACAGGCACTGCCCAGACAGTCGTCGCCGGTCGACTCGACGACGCGCCACAGCTCCTGCTCGGCGGCCCCGAGGTGCAGCTCGGCGCGGTCGCCGGTGCGGGTGAGGTCGAGCCAGCGCAGCAGCTTGAGCTTGAAGCGGATGGTGTCGAGGTCGGGCCCGTGGGCACCGACGTCGCCGTGCCGGAGGTGGCGGCGGAACCGGCGCAGGCTGATGTAGTGGCTGCGCCCCTTGAGCATGGCCCAGGTGAGCGGCCGGGGCAGATGGGGCTCGAGGTCGGGGAGGTCGTGGCCCGCCAGCTGCTCCTGAAGGGTGATGGTGTGGGTGGCGACGACCGCGCGGCCGCCTCCCCGCTCGATGAAGAGCGCCAGCGGGGCCAGGTAGCCGAGCGTCTTGCCCACCCCGGTGCCGGCCTCGACCAGCAGCCGCCCGCCCCGCTCCAGGCTCTGGGCGACGGCCCGTGCCATCTGCTCCTGGACGTCGCGGTACTCGTGGCCGGGACGGCCGGCCAGCGGGCCCCCGGGTCCGATCAGGCAGACCGCGGCCTCCTCGAGGGGGGCGGAGATCAGATCCACCGAACCGCCGGTCGCGGCCCCGGCCCCCGCCGGTGAGCCCGGCCCGGCGGCGCGGGCGCCGGGCGCCGCCACGTCCGGGGCGCTGGGCGGGGGGGCCGTGGGCGCAGGGGTCGTGGGCGGAGGGGCGTCGGGCGTCTCCTCCGCTGCGGCGGGGTGGATCCGCTCCTCCTCCGCCAGCTCGAAGAAGCGGGCCAGCGGGGTGTCCGCCTGGGCAGCGACCCGCCGCATCTCCTGAAACGTGGCAGGCCGCAGGGAGGCGGCGTCCACCAGGAGCCGGCGGAACAGCTCGGCGGTCGCCTGGGCGTCGCTCAGGGCACGGTGGGGCCGCTCGTGGCGCAGCCCGAGAAGGCGGCCCAGGACACCGAGGTTGTGGCTGGAGGCCGTGGGGAGCAGGATCCGGGCCAGCTCCAGGGTGTCGAGCGCGGCGCGCCGCCCGAATGTGGCGGGAAGGAGCTGGGCACAGAAGGCGAGGTCGAAGGCGGCCCCGTGCCCGACCAGGTGCGCGCCCTCGCAGAAGCCGGCGAGCCGGGCCACGGCCTCGACCGGAGAGGGCTGCCCGGCCAGGTCGGCGGTGGAGATCCCGGTCAGGCGCTGCACCGGGAGGGGCACCGGGATGCCGGGGTCGACCAGCAGCTGGAGCTCGGCCCGGGTGACGCCGTCGAGCCCGAAGCGCACCGCTCCGATCTCGATCACCCGCTCGCTCTTGGGCGAGAGCCCGGTGGTCTCGAGGTCGAAGGCGACCAGCTCTGTGGCCATCACGCGGAGGGCGGCGCGACCGAGCGGTAGTCGGTGTGCCCGTCGAAGATGCCGCGGCGCGACGGGGGGAGGACCGCGGCAATGCGCTGCATCAGCAGGTCGGCGGCGTCCTGGTTGGTGAGGCGCGCCCCCTGCGGGCTCTCGTCGGGGAGGGGGGCCGCATCGCCGAAGTGCAGGTGAGCAGGTGCCCGGCGCGGCCATTTCGCGCCCAGCGGGAGGACGCGCTCGGTCCCCCAGAGGGCCACGGGCAGGATGGGCACGCCGGCCATCCGGGCCAGGAATCCGGCCCCGGGGTGGGGACGCTGGAGCCGCCCGTCCGGGCTGCGGTGGCCCTCGGGGTAGACGAGCACGGCGTGGCCCTGACCGATGAGGTCGAGCACCTGGCGCAGGGCGGCGCGATCGGGCGTCCCGCGGACCACGGGGAAGGCGTGGTAGCCGACGATGAAGAAGCGCCCGACGGCGGTGCGGAAATAGTCGCTCTTGGCCATGAAGTAGAGATCCCGGCGCGGGAAGTAGGCGCCGGTGAAGGGCGGGTCGACGGTGCCCGCGTGATTGCTGACCACCAGCAGGCCGCCGCTGCGAGGAACGTTCTCGACCCCGCTGACGTCGATGAGGCCCCCGACCACGAGCCGGGAGAGCCCCCGGATCACCGTCGTCATCCAGCGGTAGTTGACGTCGCGGCCGGAGGGCGCGGCGTGGGGGCGGGTCACCCGGGACGCCCCGGCGCACCCAGCCCGGCTGCCGCGCAGTGCGAGAGGGCGAGGTCGACCATCTCGTCGATGCCGTGCAGGCCAGTGTCGATGATCACGGCACCGGGCGCCGCCGCGAGGGCGGGGGCGTCCACCTGGTCACGCCGAACGATGGAGGAGTGCAGCGTGTCGGCGTCGATCGCCGACCCCTGGCTTTCGAGCTGAGCCGCGCGCCGCGCGGCCCGAAGAGATGCCGCAGCGTCGAGATAGAGTTTGACCGCCGCATCGGGGAAGACCACGGTGCCGCAGTCGCGCCCGACCGCCACACCTCCACCGGCGGCCGGCGCCCTCTGCAAGGGAAGCAGGAGCAGCCGGACGTTGGACATCCGGCCGATGGCCGTGAGGAGCGCCGTGTGCCGAGGGTCGCGGATCTCGGATCCGGGATCCGCACCGTCGATGCGCACGTGCCAGCTGTCGTCGGAGGGGTCGGTGTTGACCTCGATGGAGAGATGCGCCGCAAGTCGGGCGATCTCGCCGACGTCGGCCTCGTCGAGCCCCGCCTTGACGGCGGCGGCCGTGACCGCACGGTAGAAGAGGCCGGTGTCGATGAACGGCAGACCCAGGGCCAGGGCCAGGCGCCGGCCCAGGGTCGATTTGCCGCTTCCCGCCGTGCCGTCAACGGTCACCACGGGGACGCTCACGGAGGACTCATCCCCACCGCCGCGTAGAGCGCCCGCTGCTCTTCCTCGGTGAGCGGTCGGACCGCCCCCTCCTCGAGGTGGCCGAGCCGGAGCGGGCCCAGGGCGACCCGGACCAGGTCCACGACGGGGGCGTCGATGGCGGCGCAGAGGCGGCGGAGCTCGCGCTTGCGGCCCTCGCCGATGGTGACCTCGATGGCATCGTCCCGGGTGGTGCCGACCCGGCGGACCTCCTGGGGGCGGGCCAGGCCGTCCTCCAGCACCATGCCCTCCCTCAGGCGCTGCAGGTCGGCGTCGCTGAGGCCGCGGGCGACCCGCAGCCGGTAGCGCTTGGTGATCCCGTGGCGGGGATGGGTGAGGCGATGGGCGAGCTCCCCGTCGGAGGAGAGCAGGAGCAGACCGCGGCTGTCGGCGTCGAGCCGGCCCACGGGCACCAGGCCGGGCACGCGCTCGCCGAGCAGGTCCATGACGGTGAGCCGGTGATGGGGATCCCGGACCGTGGTGACGACGCCCGCCGGCTTGTTGAGCATCAGCGTCTCCAGCCGTCGCTCAGCCAGGACCGGCCGGCCGTCCACGGCCACGCGATCCCGCCCCGGGTCGACCGTGCCGCCCAGCTCCGCCCCGGCCCCGTTGACGGTCACCCGTCCCTGGTCGATGAGGGCGTCGGCCCCCCGGCGCGAGGCGACCCCGCGACGGGCCAGGTAGCGGTTGAGCCGCTCCCGGGTGGCCGCCATCATTCTTGCTCCGACGGAGCGGTCTCGTCGCCGGCAGGGTCGGCCAGGGCCGCCGCCCAGGCCCGCTCCCGCTCCTCGAGCAACCCAAGGTCGCCGGGCAGAGGTGGGAGCTGATCGATCCGCTCCAGCCCGACCAGCTGGAGGAAGCGGAGCGTCGTCCCGAAGAGACGCGGCTGCCCCGGGGTCGTCGCCCGCGCGATCTCGGCGATCAGTCCCCTGCGCTCCAGGCTCTCCAGGACCGCCTCGCAGTTCACCCCGCGGATCGACTCGATCAGGGCGCGGGTCACCGGCTGGCGGTAGGCGACGATGGCCAGGGTCTCCAGGGCCGGCCGGCTCAGGCGTGCCGGACGCTCCGGGTTGAGGGCGCGCTGGACCGCCCAGGCGGTCACCGGCCGGGTGACGAGCTGAACTTGGTCGCGGTGGCGCTGGAGCATCAGGCCGCGGCCCCGGAGCTGCTCGGCCAGAGCCGCGGCCGCCCGGTCGACGGCGTGGGGGTGGCGGCCGAGGATACCCGCCAGCTCGCTGAGCGTCACCGGTCGGTTCAGGACAAAACAGACAGATTCCAGCGCGATGGCCAGGTCCTCGGGCTCGCTGTCCTCGACCCACTCCGGGACCCGGGGGCGGCCGGCCTCGTCGCGCTCCAGCTCGACGCCCTCCTCCTCGCCCTCGTCCGCGCCGTCATCGTGCGGGTGGGGGACCGTGGCCGCGCGCGACTCGTCCGCCTCTCCCGGAGGTTCCCCGATCCCGGCTCCGTCCTCGTCCATCCGGATGCCCTCGGGGGCTGTCGACTGGCCCGGCGCGCGCCCGCCCTCAGCGTCCACGGCGGCTCCCCTCCACCCCGCGTCCCGGTCGCCCGGAACGGCCGGCCACGGCGGAGACGCGCTCGAGCAGCTCGCGCTCCGCCAGCGCGTCATGGGCGACCTCGCCATCCCTGCTCCCCGGCCCGTCGTCAGCCGGCATCCGAGCGCACCCGGATGGGCCCGAAGGGCTCGGGTTGGTCGACCACGGCGCGGCCCCGCTTGAGCAGCTCGAGCAGAGCCAGGAAGCAGGCGACGGCCTCCAGGCGCGTGGTCACCTCGGCGAAGATCGTCTCGAAATCCACCGGACCCCGGCTGAGCAGCTCGAGCAGCCAGGTGGCCTTCTCCTCGACCGAGAACGTGACCATGCCGACGGGAAGGGGCGCTGCGTCCTGGAGGCGTTCGAGCACCTGGCGGAAGGCGGCGGCGAGCCGGTCGGGGGGAATGCGCAGCCGCTCGACCGGCAGGACCTCGGGGGCCACCAGGCCCAGGAAGCTGCGCTGCCCGGTCTCGGCCGGCTCCAGGAGAAGAGCCTCCATCGCCGCCCGGAAGAGGCGGTACTCGGCGAGACGGCGGCCCGCCTCCCCCTCCACGACCGGCTCCTCCTCCGGCTCCACGTCCGTCTCGGTGACGCGCGCCGCCTTCATCGAGAGCAGCCGCGCCAGCAGCCCGAGCGCCTCGGCGGCATCCCGCAGGTCCCCCTCCAGCTCGACCCCGGAGAGCTGGCGGCTCACCTGGGTGGTCACCAGCGCCACCGGAAGCTCGCGGAGGTCGACGTCGCCCCGCTGAGCGGCGAGCACCAGCTCCTCGAGGCTGCCACTGAACTCGCCCACCTCCACGGGGAAGCGCCGGGGTGCCACGGCGCGCCCACCCGCCTCGCTCTCGCTCATGGCGGCCCATGGTACGTGGTCGGGAAGCGTCGGTCGCGGAAGCGCGGCCCGCCTCAACTGCTGTTGCCGGAGAGGCAACCGGCGTTCCCCGCAGCCGCCGAGTCAGGACTGGGCGAGCCGCTCGATTGGCCATGGTCCGCCCGCTGCACTGGCGGCAGCCGTCAGCCGCTCCGTCCTCCTCGTTGCGAAGGATTGGAGGTGGTGGGGCGCGACGGGGAATGCCGAGAGGGCGGTGGCAGCGGACCCTAGACCCGCGGGAACCGCGGAGCCGACGGTCGCGCTGATGACCGGCCGGCATCCCAGCAGTCGTCACCGTCATCGGGCCGGCCCTGGTAATGTGCCCGGGCAGGGCGACGCGCCCGGCGGGGATGGCGTGAAGATCACGTCCGCGTCGTCGCCAGCCAATGCCGGGCCGGCGCGTGCCCAGGAACACCAGCCGACGGACGGACCAGCGCACAGGAGGGGCAAGCCAAGGTCGTGGCGATAGGCTCCTGCCGGCTCGTGGGGCTGGATGGAACGCACGGCGTGGGCAAGACCTCCGCCGCTCTCGCACTCACATCGAAGCTCCAAGCCAGAGGATTCGTGGCGAGGTGCGTGCCCGAGGTGGTGCGGACCAGCCCCTACTTCGACCAAGGCACGCTGCGGTGGCCCGGGCCGGCCGGCGAGCTGGACGTCTTCGGGGAGCAGATAGCCGCCGAGCAGCGGGCAGCCATTGGCTGTGAGGTACTCATCTGCGACCGCACCGTGCTCAGCGCGATCGCCTACTGGCAGGCACGGGTGACGCGCGGGCGAAACTCGGAGACGGCACTGCTGCGCGCCGCGGTGGCGTTCGCCCGGGCTTATGCTCGCCTCTACGACCTGTTCTTCCTCATGAACGTGCCCCTCTCGGGCGCGCCGGCCGACGACGGCTTTCGCGTGAGGGACCCCGCCTTCCAGGCGCAGATGGCCAACCGGATGCGCAGTCTGTGCCAGAAGCTCGACGTCGCCGCCGAACCCCTGCCGCTCGCCGAGTCCCCGGACGCGACTGCGGATCGAATGATCCTGCGCATCGATCAGGCTGGATGGCGGCCCGACCACTGACGCCATGGGGACTTCGCCGATCGATGCTCCGACGCCGGGGGCAGAGCGCTCCTGTCGATCCGGGGTGTCGGTAGTGGGGTTGTTTGAGACGCGCCCAGGTCGACAGTAGGCGGCCCGCAACCCCTACCCGCGGACCCCGGCGATGGCCGCCGGCGTGGCCGACCACGTCTGGCGGATCGAGGAGATCGTCGGACTGCTAGCGTAGGGGCCGTGGCTCAAGCCTCTAAGTTCCGGCGAATCAGGCGCGAATGGTTTGATGCTGGTTGCCCACCTTGCGAGCACAAGTACACCGACAAGGAGCACGAGCTGGGCGCCCAGACGGGTGACCGGGGCTGCCTTGGGTGCGGCGATACTTGGTGGGCCGATGGTCCCGCGCCCCAGCCGTGGCGAGGCGGCGATCCCCCTCCGATCTGATCCTCTTCTGAAACTGACCCACTACCGGGGTGTCGGTCGCCTGGACGAGCGCCGACTCGCCCTGATATGCTCGCGCCGCGATGGCTCGGCGACAACGCCAATCGACAGGCTCCCTGTTCACCATCGCGCCGCCCGCCTTCACCGACGTCCGCCCGGCGGCCGGGCTCGGAGATTGACAGGTGTCAGGGCCCCTGACCTCCTCCCAGATTCGCAAGAGGATTGACGATTCTGGACTTGTGCGGCAGGCCGACGCGCGCTCCTTCGCGCCGGCCAGCTACGAGATGCGCGTCGGCAGCTACTACAGCCCGGCGGAAGGGGAGCCCATCTCGCTGGTTGCCGGAGACGGGGTGGCGCTGGCGCCCGGCGGTTTCGTGCTCATCGGCACCCTGGAGGAGGTGTCTCTTCCACGCGACATCCTGGGCATGATGTATCTGCGATCCACCTATGCGCGACGTGGGTTCTCCGATTGGTTTCAGGGCCTGGTCGACCCCGGCTACCGCGGGGCCCTGACGGTCGCACTCCACAACCTGACGGATCACCCGCTGGTCATCCTGGGTGGTGATCGCATCTGTCACCTTCTCTTCTACCCGCTCGACGAGATGACGGACGAGTACGACGGCCGGTACCAGGGGTCCACGGCCGCCACCCCTGACGCCTATGGGGATCGGGAAGTGAGCTCGTTCCCGATCGTGGGAGCTCCGCGGCAGAGTGTGGGCCCCCCATGACGGTGCCCCACGATGGCCACGCGCTGCCGAGCGCGCAACGCCGGTGAGGGGGCTGCCCTCCGCCGCCGCGGGTGGCCGCCGGCGGCCCGACAAGCAGACATACAACCTCCTGCTTGCCGTCGCGGCACGAAGTCGTGCCGATTGTCTGGACCGGCGGGTCGGAGCGATCATCACTCGGGATGATCGCGTGCTGAGCACGGGCTACACGGGCACGCCCTTCGGCATGCCCAACTGCTCTCAGGGCGGGTGCGCCCGCTGCGCTGCGGGGCCGCTGGACGGCGCCCCGCTCACGGGGGGCTACGACGTCTGCCTGTGTGTGCATGCCGAGCAGAACGCGATACTTCACGCCAGCCGCTTCGGACAGCAAACGCTGGGCGCGTCGATGACATCGACGCTGCAACCGTGCTTCGGGTGCCTGAAGGAGATGCTGCAGGCAGGGATCGAGGAGGTGCGCTTCCTCCATTACCGCCGCACGGGAGATGCCTACGACGACCGGGAGCTAGAGGTTCAATACCTCGCCCTGCAGAGTCGCTTTCGCGTATTTGACCAGGTCGGCGACGAGAGCGCCGATTCGGAGGATCTCTTCGCCAGCTTCACCGGGAGTTGATCCTGCAGGATGGACGCCCGCTGACTTGTCATCGAAGGCCTGAGGAGGCTTGCCGTGTCCGATGGGAGGATGCTCGCCGGGAGCACGCTTGCGACGGTTCTGAAGAGCGGTCGTGTTTTCCATCCCGACACCGTTGCCGACGGGAACATCGGTGCCGTCTCCTACGATCTCCGCCTCGCTGCCGAGCACACCTTCGTGACCGGCGATCCCAAGCCTGAGCCCGGCGGAGGGATATTCCTGAAGCCGGGGGAGAGCGCCTTCGTGTGCACCATGGAGCGCGCGCAGTTCGCCTGGGACGTTGCGGGGATCATCAGCGCGCCCTTCAGTCTGTCATCCCGAGGGCTGCTCATCCTTCACGGACAGGTCGTCGATCCGGGCTATGGCCTGCGTCTGATCAACGGGGGGTGGGTGCCCTGCGAGGACACTCGACTCCACCTGGTGTTCGCCAATGTCGGAGGCCGTGAGGTGACCCTCGCGCCGGGAGAGACGGTGGCGTCTCTGCAGCTGTTCGACGTCGAGGCGTTGCCGCCGGCCCAGCGACGCGAGATCGTGGCACCGACCCCAGGGCGGCCACTGGCGTTCTTCAGTCAGGCAGGTGTGGTCCTGCAGTCCGCGACGCGCACGCTGCGCAGGGCAGAGAGGCAGCAGGTGCAGATTGACAAGGCGGTGGCTCGGGTGACGACGGTGGAGAGAGGCTCCAGCTTCGTTGTCACGTTCGGGGTGTTCTTGGTGACCGTGACGCTGCTCGGCGTCGTGCTGACGCTTCTGCTGCAGACCATGATCAACTTCCCGAAGCATCCTCCGCTGGATCTGGTGGTCACGGCGATCGTCGGCGGCGCGGTGGTTGCCCTGGGCACCCTCGCCGCGGTGGCGATCGGCCTGATGCACCTTGCCCGGATGAGCGCGGAGCCTCAGTTCCGGGCGACGTCCTCCGACGCCTCGGCGCCCGGCGAAACCGGGGAACCCGGGTCGCCACCGATCGCCAGCGACACGGCGCGGTCCCCGTCCGGTCCCGACGTTCCCGGGCGCCCGACCCTCCCCTAGCATGCACGGCTTTCGAGATGTAGAGACACCTGGGGGGCTTCCCCAGACATAGAGAAGCGACCCATCCTCGGGGTGTTCAAGGTCCTGAGGAGGGTCGCCCGTGACCAATGATGACCTGCTCTACCGGCACCGGGTCAAGTTGTTCGCGCGGGCACGAGAGGTGGGGGTGACACAGGCCTGCCGGGAGTTTGGGTACCACCGCTCCAGCTACTACCGGCTGCGCCACCAGGTGCTGCGCCAGGGGCTGGAGATGCTCCGCCCCCGGGAGCGCCGCCGGCCGCGGATGCCCAACTAGGTGCCGCCCTGGCTGGAGGAGCGAGTGGTCGCTTTCGCCCTGGGTCACCCCGGCCTGGGCCCGCGCCGGATCGCGGCCCAGCTGAGGCAGCCGATGTGGGGCGGCCTGGTGATCTCGCCGAGCGGCGTCTACAGCGTCCTCGGCCGCCACGGCTTGCGCACCCGTGGAGCCCGGCTCTCCCTGGTGGCGGGGTATGCCGCCCCACACGAGCCACAGCCGCCGCCCCGGCTCGCTCCCGGCCATCTGGAAGCCAGCGTGCCGGGGGAGCTCGTCCAACTCGATTGTTTCCACATCGGCCGGCTCACCGGCACCAAGGGCCGGGTCTGGCAGCACACCGCCATCGACGTGGCTAGCTCCTTCACCTGGGCGGAGATCCACGTGACCCCGCTCAACCCCGCCGCCCGCCACACCTCGGCCCTGGTGCGCCGGGTGGCCGCTGAGCTGGCCGCCGCGGGCTGGAAGCTGCAGGCCGTCTCCACCGACAACGGCTCGGAGTTCCGCTCCCAAGAGTTCCGCCGGGCGGTGCAGGCCACCGGCGCCCAGCAGCGCTTCATCCGCGCCGGCCGGCCCCAGACCAACGGCTGCGTGGAGCGAGTCCAGCGGACCATCCTTGAGGAGTGCTGGCGACCCAGCTTCGCCCGCTCTCTGGTGCCCAAGGTGACGGCCCTGCAGCGCGACCTGGTCAAGTACCTCGCCTACTACAACTTCGAGCGCGCCCACACCGGCCTGCGCACCGGTGGCCTGACCCCCGCAGCTCTGGTCTACGGTGCTAGAAAGATGAGGCCCCGGTGAGCCGCTTCTGTCGCCTCATCTTGGAATCCGTGCACCCTAGCAGGTCGCCGTCCCGGTCGTCCGCGGACCAGGTGCACCCGGACGGACCGAGGAGCCCGTCACCCCGCCTCCTGGCGCTCCGGCGCGCTCGCGCCTCCCTCGTGGAGCAGCTCGGTCGCCCGCGCCAGCGCGGCCTCGGTGGTGCGTCCCGACATCATCCGGGCGACCTCGGTGACGCGCTCCTCACCGGCGACGCGGCGCACCTCGCTGCTCACCGCTCCCTCGCGCTCGGTGCGCGCGACCAGCAGATGCCAGGCGGCGCGTGCAGCGATCTCGGGCCGGTGAGTGACCGCGATGACCTGGCGGGAACGGCCGATCGCGGCGAGCAGATCGCCGACCCGCGCGGCGGTCTCGCCGCCGATTCCGGTGTCCACCTCGTCGAGCACGAGCAGCGGCTGGCCACCTGATCCCCCGGCCGCGGCCAGGGCCAGCGCCAGGCGGCTGAGCTCGCCCCCCGAGGGCCCCTCGTCGAGCGGGAGCGGGACGCCGCCGCGATTGGCGGCGAGACGCATCTCCACCTGATCGACCCCGTCGGCGTCGCAGCGGAGCGGTCCGTCGCCGAGATCGACCCCGTCCGGGTCGGCGGCGACGCCGAGGGTCACCCGGAAGCGGGCGTCGGGGAGCTCGAGCATGGCGAGGTTCCGCTCCACGGCGCGCTCCAGGGCATGAGCCGCCTCGCGCCTCGCGGCGCTCAGCTGCGTCGCCGCCTCGGCGGACCCGAGCTGGGCGTTCCGGGCCTCCGCCTCCAGGGCGGCGACGTCCAGGCCGCCGCGGGCGGCGTCGCAGATCCGGCGGGCGGCCTCCAGGCTCGAGAGGGCGGCCCTGAGGGACCCGTGACGCCGCTTGACCCGGGCCAGGGCGTCGAGGCGCTCCTCCACCGCCTCCAGGCGGCCGGGGTCCACCTCGACGCGGTCGGCGAGGCGGTGGGCGGTGATCCCCAGCTCGCGCAGGGCGACGGCGAGGGAGGACGCCTCGGTGCCCAGATCGGCGAGCGCCGGATCGACGCCGCTCAGAGCTTCGACGTCGACGAGGGCCCGCTCCAGGGCATCGGCGGCACCCGCCTCGTCACCGCTCGCGGCGTCGGCGAGCTGGATGGCGGCGCGGGCGATGCCGGCGGCGTGGCGCAGGCGCAGCCGCTCGGCGCCCAGCTCGTCCTCCTCACCCTCGCGCAGGCGGAGCGGCTCCAGCTCGGCGATGGTCGCCTCCGCCTCGGCAAGCTCCGCGGCGGTCCTGCGGCTGGCGACACGGGCGGCGCCAAGCCCCGTCTCTGCGATCCGCCAGCGCCGGTGGGCGCCGGCCATCGTGGTGCGAGCGTCGGTGACCGCGGCTCCTCCGGAGTCGTCCAGAGCGCGGCGCTGCCAGCTTCGCTGGAGCATCCGGTGGCTGGCACCCTGAGCGGTCACGTCGGCGAGCTGGTCGCCCAGCTCGCGGAGGGTCGCCTGCGAGACCAGGGCGCCGTTGACCCGGCACGTCGAGCGCCCGCTGCTGCCGGCCTCGCGCGTGAGCGTGACCAGGTCGTCGATCGGGATGCCGAGGCTGGCGAGCAGAGCGGCGCTCTCCGGGCTCGGCTCGAAGACGGCCCGCACCGAGGTCCTCTCCCCCACGGCCTCGCCCTCGGCACGCGCTCCCAGCGCCCAGCGGATGGCCGCGATGCAGAGCGACTTGCCCGCCCCGGTCTCGCCGCTCAGCGCGCCGAACCCCGCGTCACAGTCGAGGCGCGCGTCGCGGGCGAGGGCGAAGTTGCGCAGGCGGAGCTCGAGCAGACGGCTCACCTTCGCCGCTCCTCCTCCGTGGCGGTGCCCCCGCGCTCACGCACCGGGTCGCGCTCCTCCGGCTTGAGGGGGAGCCCGAAGTGAACCTTGTCGCGGAGCTGGCGCAGGAACGAGGGGGACTCGGCGCTGCGCACCACGGTCAGCTCGGGACCGGGGCCGATGCGAACCCTGCCACCGGAGACGAGCTGGGCCTGGTGCCGGCCGTCGGCGGCGACGAAGACGTGACCGTGCCGGACCGTCACCTCGATCACGGTGGCCTCGGGGAGGACGATCGGCCGGGTGATGACCGCGTGGGGGGCGAGCGGCACCACGCTGATGGCACGGACACGCGGGTCGATGGGTGGCCCGCCGGCGCTCAGCGCGTAGCCCGTGGAGCCGGTCGCCGTGGCCACGACGACGCCGTCGGCGTCGAACTCGCCGAGGAGCTCCTGGTCGGCCTCGACCCGCAGCCGGACAAGCTCGACCTCCGGGGAGCGGATCGCAACATCGTTGAGCGCGACCAGCTCGAGACTCGCAGCGCCGTCCGCGCCCTCGGCACCGTCCCGATGGATCCCCTCGATGGTGGCGCTCAGCATGCCGCGCCGCTGGGTCGCGGTGCGGCCCTCGGCGAATGCCCGGATGGCGCCGGGAAGGGCCTCCATCTCCATGTCGGTGAGGAAGCCCAGCCGGCCGCGGTTGACCCCGAGCACCGGGATGTCGCGGGGCGCGGCCAGACGCGCTCCGAAGAGGAAGGTGCCGTCACCGCCGACGGTGACCAGCAGCACCGTCCCCGGCGCCTGCTCGGCGACGTCCTCGACGGGGCGCACGCTGGTGGTCCAGGTCCGGTATCCGCACTGGGTCGCGATCTCCACCGCGGCGGATACGGCGGCAGGGCTCTCGCCCGGATGGAGCAGGAACCCGATGGCGCCGCGGCTCATGCCGCCGCCCCGGCCGGTGCGGATGCGCAGGGCATCCGGAGGTGGACGAGAAGCTCCTGGTTGCCACGCGTCCCGCGGATCGGCGCAGGGATCGGGCCTCCCAGCGGCTCGGCTCTGAGCTGGGCGGCGCACCACTCCAGGAACCCGACCGCCGCCTGGTGCGCGGCCGCCTGGTCACGCACCACACCGCCCCGCGGCACCGCATCCCTCCCCAGCTCGAACTGGGGCTTGAAGAGCGCGACCACATCCGCCCCGGGGGCGAGCCGGGCCACCGCCGGGAGGACCAGCCGCAGCGAGATGAACGAGACGTCGAGGGTGACCAGCGTCGGCGCCTCACCCGGCAGCTCCTCGAGGTGCCGGAGGTTGGTCCGGTCCAGGACGATGACGCGCGAGTCCCCGGCGAGCCGCGGCAGGAGCTGACCGTGGCCGACATCGACGGCGTAGACGCGGGCCGCCCCGCGGGAGAGGAGCACGTCGGTGAAGCCCCCCGTGGACGCTCCCGCGTCGAGGCAGACGCGGTCGCGACACTCCACGGCGAAGGCGTCGAGCGCCGCCTCCAGCTTCTCGCCGGCTCGACTCGCCCACTGGCTCCCCTCCCCCACGGTGCGCAGCTGGGTGGCCTCGCCCACGCGCTGGGCGGCGCTCCGCGCCTGCTGCCCGTCCACCTCGACCATCCCCGCCGCGACCAGCGCCTGGGCGCGCTCACGGGTGGTGGCGATGCCCCTCTCCACCAGCGCGACGTCGAGGCGCTGCAGCGTCACCGCCATTAGAACGGGATCTCGTCGGGGTCAATCTCCAGCTGCTGCTCGCGGCGCGGGGCGGGGCCGGCCGGTGCCCCGGGCGCGACCACGCCCAGCTCGGGGACCTCGCGCTCGGAGGCGAGCGGCTTCTCGGCAATCCTGCCCCCCGCCCCCACCACCAGCTGGCTGATCTTCTGCTCGGTCCGGTCGAGGAGGTCGCCGCAGTGCTGGGCGAGGCGCGCCCCCCGCTCGTAGGCGGCGATCGCCTCGTCGAGGGCCACCGTTCCCCGTTCCAGGCGCTCGATGATCTGGTCGAGCTCGGCGAGCGCCCGCTCGTAGCTCAGCCCGTCGATGTCAGCGTCTGCCACCGTCGCTCCCCCGGAGGTCCCGCCACCGTCGCCTTTCATCCTCTCTCCGCAGTGCCGTGTCCGGTATCGTACATCCGTTCGTCGCTCGCCGGGGACGCCTCGGGGTCCGCGGTGCTGCTCACCACCCCCCCGGCCAGCCGGGTCCGCAGCCGCTGCCCGGGCCGCACCGAGCCGGGGTCGGTGAGCACCGCTCCGCTCACGCCGTCCATGGTGATGGAATAGCCGCGCTCCAGCACGCGCAGCGGGGAGAGCGCCTGGAGCCGGTCGCGGCGGGCCCGGACCTCCTGGCTGCGCTGGGCCAGCGCGCCGCCGATGACCCGGACGAGGCGCTGGCGCTGCCCGCCCAGCCGCTGACGCTCCAGTGCCAGCCGCTGGCCCGGCGAGGCGACCTGGAGCCGGGCGGTGGCGGCGTCCAGCCCGCGCCGCTTGGCGGTGAGCGAGGCGAGCAGGCCCGCCCGCAGCCGCTCGGCGCGGAGGTCCAGCTCCTGGCGGTGGCTGGGGAGACGTCGCAGTGGCGAGGCGTTGCCCAGGCGCAGGCGCTGACGCTCCATGGCGGCGCGCTTGACCGAGAGCTCCTGGCGGGCCGCGGCGGCCAGGCGGGCGCGCCGGGCCCCCAGCTCGGCGGCGAGCCGGCGCGAGTCGGGCGCCACCAGCTCGGCGGCGGCCGACGGGGTGGCGGCGCGGCGGTCCGCGGCCAGGTCGGCGATCGTGGTGTCGGTCTCGTGGCCCACCCCGCAGACGACCGGCAGCCGGCCGGCGCGGATCGCCCGGGCCAGGCGCTCGTCGTTGAAGGGCATGAGGTCCTCCAGCGATCCCCCGCCGCGGACCAGCAGCACCACCTCGGCGCCCCTCACCTCCTGGGCGCGCTCCAGGGCCAGCACCAGGGTCTCGACAGCCCCGTCCCCCTGCACCGTCGCCGGGGAGAGCACCAGGTCGATGCAGGGGGCGCGGCGGCCGATGATGGTGAGCACGTCGGAGAGCGCGGCCCCGCTGCGCGAGGTCACCACCACCACCCGCCGGGGCAGGAGCGGCAGCGGCCGCTTGCGGGCATCATCGAAGAGCCCCTCGGCGGCGAGGGCCCGGCGCCGCTGCTCCACCGCCAGGGCCAGCGCGCCCACTCCCGACGGCTCCATCCGGTCCGCGTAGAGCTGGTAGCGGCCCTGGGCGTCGTAGACCTCGATCCGCCCGTGCACGATCACCGTCATCCCGTTCCCAGGACGGAAGGGGATCTCCGCACGCTGCGACCGCCAGATCACGCAGCTCACCGACGCCCCCCTGTCCTTGAGGGTGAAGTAGACGTGACCGGAGGCGGGCAGGGAGAGGTTGCTGATCTCCCCCTCCACCAGCACGTCCTCCAGCTCCGGGCTCTGGGCGATCATGCCGCGGATGATCGCGGTGAGCTGGGCGACGGTGAGCGCCCGGCGGAGGGTCATCGCTCACCCCCCAACGCGGGTCGGACGGGATCGGCCGGGGGGTGCGGGGCTCGGCTCATGAGCGAACATATGATCGCTCAAGCGAGGGCCCGCCGGCGCGCCCCGCCCCCATCTCCACGGCGTCAGACCCGCTCGCGGGCGATCCGGCCGAGAACCCCGTTGACCAGGGGGACGGCGTCCTCGCCGGCGTAGACGCGGGCCAGCTCCAGGGACTCGTCGATGCTCACCGCCACCGGCGTGGACGGCTCGAAGAGCACCTCGAAGGTCCCCAGCCGCAGCACCGCCCGCTCCACCTTGCCGAAGTCCACCAGGTCCCAGTTGACACTCGCCTCGCCGATGGCGGCGTCGATGCGGCCGACGTGCTCGAGGGTGCCCTCGACCAGGGCCCGGGCGTACTCGAGGGCGTCGGCCGGCGCCCCCATCTCCGCCGCCTGGTATTCCAGCGTCGGGCGCGGTTCCTTCTCGGTCCCCTCCAGCTCGAAGAGGACGCGCAGGGCCAGCTCCCGGCCCCGGCGCCGCCGCCCTGCCGGGCGGCTCATGGCGCGAAGACCACCTCGCTGACGTGGACGTTGATGGTCCCCACCTGGAGACCGAGCATCCTCTCCACGGCGTCGGCGACCCGGTGCTGGACCTCGGACCCGACCTTGGGGACGGAGTGACCGGAGACCACGACCACCCAGAGGTCGACGTCCAGGGTGCTGTCGTCGCGCAGCTCGACCCGGGCGCCGCGATGAGCGTGCGAACGGCGCAGGATCCGCTCCAGGGACTGGCCCACCGCCTGGTACATGGCGTGGACGCCGGGCACCTGGAGCGCGGTGAGCACCGCGATCCACGCCACCACCTCGTTGGTCACCCGGGTCACTCCCAGGGGCCGGCGACCGTCGGGGCGGCCGCCGTCCGTCGCGGGCCCGGCGGAGGCTTCCATCACGCCCGCTCCTGGTAGCGGCCGTTGCGGGTGTCGATGCGGATCCGGTCCCCGGTGCTGACGAAGAGCGGGACGTCCACGACCGCGCCGGTCTCCAGCGTCGCCGGCTTGGTGCCGGCGTTGGCCGTGTCGCCCCGGAAGCCGGGCTCGGTCTCGGTCACCTCCAGCTCCACGGAGATGGGGAGCTCGACGCCCAGGATGCGGTCGTCGTAGGTGAGCAGGGTGACGGTGTCGTTCTCCTTGAGCCAGCGCACGCCGTCGCCGATCTGCTCGGCCGTGAGCGGCGTCTGGTCGTAGGTCTGGGTGTTCATGACCACGAAGTCGCCGCCGTCGCGGTAGAGGTACTGTGCCTCGGTGCGCTCGATCCGGGCCCGGCCGAACTTCTCCTCGGGCCGGAACGTCTCCTCGGTGACGGCTCCGGTGTCGATGTTCTTCAGCTTGGTGCGGACCACCGCGGTGCCCCGGCCGAGCTTGATGTGGGCGAACTCCAGCACCTGGAGCAGCTGCCCGCCCCGCTCCACCGTGGCCCCCGGGCGAAGGTCTCCTGCGCTGATCATGGGGTTGATTCTCCCCTCTCGTGGACCATCCGCGCCGCCGCCTCGAGGGCGAGGGCGTAACCGGACGCCCCCAGCCCCAGGATGAGCGCGTCCGCCGCCTCGGCGGTGAGCATGACCCGGCGGTAGGCCTCGCGCTGCAGGGTGTTGGTCAGGTGCACCTCGACGACGACGCCCGGGAAGGCCCGGAGGGCGTCGAGGAGGGCCACGCTGGTGTGGCTGAAGCCCCCGGGGTTGATGACCACCGCATCGGCGTGACCGGTCTCGGCCTCGATCAGGCCGATCAGCTCGCCCTCGCCGTTGCGCTGCTCGGCGCGGATCTCCACGCCCAGCGCGGCGGCGCGCTCGCGCAGCTCGCTCTCGACGTCGGCCAGGCTCCGGCCGCCGTACAGCTCGGGCTCGCGCCGGCCCAGGCTCGCCAGGTTGGGACCGTTGAGGACGAGGACTCGGGTCATCGGTGTGACACCACCTCCAGAAGGGTCTCGCGAACCAGCGCGGCGGGGACCTGCTGATCGATGACCGGCTCGCCGCGGCCGGCGAGCAGGACCCAGCGCGCCTCGCCCCCCACCGCCTTCTTGTCGAGACCGAGGTGGCGCAGCAGCGCCAGGGGCTCGACGGCCGGCAGCGAGGGCATGTCGAGCCGGTCGAGGAGGCGCTCCTGCCATTCGAGGTCGGCGGGCGGCAGCCCGGCCAGCTCGGTGGAGAGGCGCCCGGCAACGCGCATCCCCGCCGCCACCGCCTCGCCGTGAAGGACGGTCCCGTAGCCGGTCGCCGCCTCGATGGCGTGGGCGACGGTGTGCCCGTAGTTGAGGATCGCGCGCAGGCCGGACTCCCGGGGATCGCGCCCCACCACCTGGGCCTTGACGGCCGCGCAGCGCTCGATGATCGCGGTCAGGGTGGGGACATCGCCGTGGCGGGCGCGCTCCAGGCCGCCGTCGAGGAGGGCGGGGAGGTCGGTGTCGGCGATCATGGCGTACTTGGCGATCTCGCCGAACCCGGAGGCGACCTCGCGGGGTGGGAGGGTGGCGAGCACGCCGGGGTCGACGAGCACCGCGCGCGGCTGCCAGAAGGCGCCGGCGAGGTTCTTGGCGGCGCTGAGGTTGACCCCGGTCTTGCCCCCTATGGAGCTGTCCACCATGGCGAGCAGCGTGGTGGGCACCACCACCCAGGCGATGCCCCGGCAGTAGGTGGCGGCGGCGAAGCCGGCGAGATCGCCCACCGAACCTCCCCCCACCGCCACCAGCGCATCGCGCCGCCCCAGCCCGAGCGACGCCAGGCGGTCGAGGACGCGGCCGGCCTCTCCCCAGCTCTTGACGGCCTCGCCGCCCTCCAGGGAGACCACCGTCGCCTCGCGGCCGGAGGCCGAGACGAGCCCGGCGAGGCGGTCCGCGAAGGGCTCCACCCGCCGGTCGGCGACGACCGCGACCCGGCGGCAGTCGGCGGGCAGATGGGCCCCCGTCCGGTCGGGGGCTCCCGCGCCGACGATCACCGGGTAGGCGGAGGCGCCGGCGAGCACCGGGACCGCGCCGGCCAGAGCGCGGATGGCGGCCTCCGCCGCATCCGGGGAGCTGGCACTCGTGTCGATGCGGAGGTGGGCCTCCGCGTGGGCGCGCTCCCGGCGCCGGCGCAGCTCGGCGAGACGGCCGCTCACGTCGCCGCGCAGGAGCGGCCGGTCGGAGGCGGTGCCCAGCCGCTCCAGGAGGGTCGGGTCGGGGGCGTCGAGGGCGACCACCCAGGCCCCCTCGAGAAGCCTCCGTCTCGCCGCGGGCTCGTTGAAGAGCCCGCCGCCGCAGGCGATCACCGCCGGCCGGGGATCCTCGAGCAGCTCGATCACGGTGGAGAGCTCCAGGCGCCGGAAGGCCTCCTCGCCGTCCATGTCGAGGATCTGGGCCGGGCTGCGCCCGGTCCGCCGCTCGACCTCGGCGTCCGTGTCGCGCAGCTCCCAGCCCAGGCTCGCGGCCAGCCGCCGGCCGAGCGTGGTCTTGCCGCTGCCCGGCAGTCCCACCAGGGCGACCGGCCGCGGCCGGGAGGCGGGCGGCGTCACCTCAGCGTCCGTATGGCGCGGCGGTAACCGGCCAGATTGCGGCGCATCTCGGTGATCGAGTCGCCGCCCAGCTTCTCGGCCATGGCGGCGGCGACGACCCAGGCGAGCATCGCCTCGGCGACCACGGCGCCCGCCGGGACCACGCAGACGTCGCTCCGCTCGTAGTGGGCGTTGACCTCCTCCCCGGTGCGCGCGTCGACCGAGCGCAGCGGGGCGAGCAGGGTGGAGATCGGCTTGAAGTGGACGCTGGCCCAGACCGGTTCCCCGTCCGTGACCCCGCCGGTCAGGCCGCCCTGGCGGTTGCTCAGGTGCCGGAATCCCTCGCCCTCGACGTAGCGCGGGGAGTCGTGGACCTGGGAGCCGGGGGAGCGGGCGGCGAGCAGGGCCGCACCGATCTCCACCCCCTTGACCGAGGGGATGCTGCAGAGGGCCTGGGCGATCAGGCCGTCCAGCTTGCGATCCCACTGCGCGTAGCTGCCCAGACCGGCGACCACTCCGGTCGCGACCACGACGGCGGTCCCGCCCAGGGTGTCGCCGCGCTCCCGGGCGGCGTCGATGGCGGCGACCATCCGCGCCGAGGCGTCGGGGTCCGGGCAGCGCACCGGCGATGCCTCCACCGCCGCCTGGTCGACGCTCCCGGTGCCTTCGATGGCGACCTCGCCGATCCGCTGCACCCAAGAGCTGACCCGCACCCCGAGGCGGCCCAGCAGGGCGATCGCGACCGCCCCGGCCGCAACGCGCGCCGCCGTCTCGCGGGCGCTGGCCCGCTCCAGCACGTCGCGGGCGTCCTCGAGGTCGTACTTGAGCATGCCGGCGAGGTCGGCGTGCCCGGGCCGGACCCGGCTCACCAGCTTGCGCTTGAAGCCGCGGGCGGTCACCTGCATCGGGCCCCGCCAGTTCTCCCAGTCGCGGTTGACCACGACCAGGGCCACCGGCGACCCGAGCGTGAGCCCGCCCCGCACCCCGCCGACGATCTCGGCATGATCCTGCTCGATCTGCTGGCGCTTGCCCCGGCCGTACCCCCCCTGGCGGCGGACCAGGTGCGGGTCGATGTCGCGCCGGGCGTCCAGGCTCAGGCCGGCGGGCAGCCCCTCGACGATCACGGTCAGCTGCGGTCCGTGGGACTCCCCGGCGGTCAGGAAGCGCAGCAACGGCGTGGCAGGGTCGCGGATCCGAGAGGCACGCGGTGGATCATGCCACCGGATAGCCGTCGCGGACGTAGATCCAGATTCCGCCCGAGCGCAGCAGCTGAAAGTCGGAGGCGACATACGCCTGCAGCGGAGCGTAGGTGCCGGTGAGCCAGCTCTGGACGCTGACCCCCAGCACCAGGTAGTCGGTGTGGTCCAGCGCCTGGCGGAAGAGCTCGACACCGGTCCCCGGGTCGTCGCTGTAGGCGAGCATGGTGCCGAAGGGATCGAGCATCTCCGTGCAGCCCGGGACGCTCGACACCAGCCGGTCGCTGGGAACCAGCACCCGAGGCCCGTTGGAGAGGGTGCAGGCGCCGCTCGGCACCACGGCGTCCACCGCCGGCGCGGGGTCCGGCGTCGACGATCCCTGCACGGTCGCGGCCCGGGCGCCGAGGAGCACCAGCAGGATGACGCCCGCAACGGCGAGCGCCGCCGCCGGTCGCCGCACGAGGGCGGCCAGGCGGTCCACCGCGACCGCCAGGACGATGGCCAGGAAGGGGGCCAGCTGGGCCGCGTACTGCGGGTAGTACTGGGAGGGGACGAACTGCACGATGGCGACCAGCAGCAGGGTGGCCGCGGCGAACCACTCCAGGGCGCTCCGCCGCCGCCCGGGTACGGCCATCCCGGCCACGATGACGGCGAGCAGCACGCAGGCGACGGCGAGCGCGGTGGCGTCGGTGGAGGTTCCCGTCATCCCCTGCAGACGCTCCCCGAGCGGTGCCCGGCCCCCGCTGGGCAGCCGTCCCAGCTGGCTGATCAGCACGTCGCGGACGAACGATCCCGGCGCGGCCGCGAAGAAGGCTGCGCAGGGGACGGCGAACCCCGCGACCCCGCCGGCGAGCAGCGGCAGCAGGCGGCGGCGCGGGTCGGGTAGGCACATCGCGGCGAGCACCAGCGCGGGGACCAGCGCGGGGAGCTTGACGGCCACCGCGAAGCCGATCGCCAGCCCGCCGAGCAGCCAGCGCCGCGGCGAGCGCGCTCCCTCTCCCGCCTCGAAGACGGAGGCGGCGGCGAGCAGACAGAAGAGGTTGACCAGCGGCTCGAGCAGCCCGGCGTTGAGCGCGTACAGCTCGGCCGGGTAGGCCGCCATCACCCCGCCGGCGACCAGGGCCGGGAGCGGACCGCGGTGGCGCACCAGCCTGGCCGCCAGGACGGCGCTGCCGGCCGCGAGCAGAACGGTCGCCAGGCGAACCGCCTCCAGCGCCCAGCGGGTCCCGGTGAGATAGGACAGCAGCCCGGCGGGGCTCAACAGGAGCGCGATCCCCGGAGGCTGAACGATGACGAAGTCCCGGTAGGGCAGGACGCCGTGGACGAGCCGGACGGCCGCCCCGAAGAGGACGCCGATGTCCGGCGTGCCCCCCAGGAGGTAGCCGGGGCGAGTCAGCTGGAGAGCGTCCAGGCCTGCCGCCGCCAGGGCGCAGAGGGCGATGACCGTGCTGGTCGCGCGGGTGGTCGCCGCCCCGCGAACCGCGTCCGTCATGGCGCTTCCTCCCGGATGCTAGGGTGCCGGCGATGGGAATGGAGGCCGCCTCCGGGCCGACGCCCGTCGCCACCGCAACCTTCCCCTCCGCGCCCCCGCGCGGCGGCCGCTGGGGAGTCTGGCACGCGCGACTGTCGCTCCACCCGCGATGGTGGCTTGCCGGCGCGGCGCTGGCGACCGCACTGCTGTGGTGGTCGCACCTGCCCTCCCTGCTGCTCCAGGCGCAGCTCTACGCCGACGACGGCAACTGGTACCAGGGGGCGTACGTGCACGGGCCGATAGGGTCCCTGCTCCTTCCGGCCAACGGCTACCTGGTCCTGCTCCAGCGGGGCACGGCGTCCCTGTCACTGCTCCTGCCGCTCATCGCGGTGCCGGCGTTCTTCAACCTGGCGGCGCTGCTCGTCGAGGTCGGCGGCATCTGCTACCTGCTCTCGTCACGGATGGCCGCGGCCATCCCCCACCTCGGGGTGCGGATCGCCATCGCCGCCCTGGTCATCGCGGTCCCCAACGCCTACGACACCAGCGGCAACCTGACCAACGCGCAGTGGCACCTCGGCCTCATCGCCTTCCTGGTGGTTTTCGCCGCACCCCCGCGGCGCGCCGGGGGCTGGGTGACCGACGCGGTGGTGCTCATCCTCTCCGGTCTCAGCGGCCCGTACTGTCTGCTGCTCGAGCCCATCGTGGGCTGGCGCTGGCTGCGGGGGCGCGCCGATCGGCGGGGAGCGCTCATCCTCGTGGCCAACTCCGCCTGCGCCGTGGTGCAGCTCGCCGTCATCGCCGCCACCGCCAGCGTCCGCCAGGGTCTCACGGCGCTGGACCCGAGCCCGACCTCGCTGGTCACAATCCTGGGGCGCCAGATCACCCTGGGATTGACCGTGGGAGCCCACGGCCTCACCACCCTCGTCGGAACGCCCTTGGGCGGCGACCCCGTGGTCCTCGGCCTGCTGGCGGCCCTTCCGGTTCTCACCTGCGGCTGGGCGATGTGGCGGGGCCCAGCCGTGCTCCGTGCCTTCTGCCTCCTCGCGACCCTCGAGCTGCTGCTCGCCCTGGCCACGCCGTCGATCGCGGCCCCACGGTGGCCGAACCTCGGCAGGCCCGCCGACATCGTGAACTTCCACCCCGGCGGCATCCGCTACTTCCTCTACCCCCTGCTCGCCCTCGCGCTCTCGCTGGGGTGGCTCGTGGTGGTGGGGGTGCGCCGGGAGCTGGCCCGCAGGGGCGGTCAGGGAGCGGGGTCGCGCCGGCTGCCGCTCGCCGGAGCACGGGCCGTGGCCTCCGTGGCAGCCGTCCTGCTCTTCGTGGCCGCGCTCGACGGGGTTCCCGCGGACTGGGAGTACCCACCGTACCTGGACCTGCACTGGGGCGCCGAGGTTCAGCGCTGGGAGACGGCGGCCCCGGGCACGCCGGTGAGCTTCCCCCTCAATCCCCCGGGCTTCACGATGACCCTGGTCGCCCGCTAGCGGGATTGGCGGCGCCCCGCGAGAGGCTCAGAGCCCCTGGTGGGCGGGCACGCGCCCGCCGGGTTCCTCGGCCCCCTCGGGGGTCGCGCCGAGACGGCGGTAATCCTCGATCGCCTGCAGGATCTGGGTGTAGAAGCGGTCGGGCCGGGGCACCAGTCGGAGGACCTCGGTGCCGTCGCGTCCGGCCGACTGGATCTCCACCGAACCCGCTCCGATGAGGCGCTCGGCGAAGGGCCGCCGGACCACCGTGTCCTGGATGCGGTCGAGGCCGATGGATTCGGAGACCTGGGAGATGACACCCTTGGAGAGGATGATGCGGTGCGTGGTGAGCGTGTAGCTCTCGCAGCGCCAGCGCAGCACGCGGATCACGAACCAGCCGACCACCAGCACGGCCACCACCGCGTCGGCGACGGCCTTGACGGTGCCGGTCGACTTGCCGAAGGCGCTGCCGGGCACCAGCTGGATCAGGACCAGCGGCACTCCGAGGCAGACGATCGCCACCAGCACGGCCGGTACCAGCACGGCGACGTGCTGGCGCTCCACCGTGATCACGCTCTCACCGGACAGCAGGTGCGGCATATCGCGACATGATGGCGCATCCGGCGGAGGTCAGGCGAGGGCGATCCGGCTAAGGATCGGTGGAGCTGCGCCGGCTCAGGTGAACGGAAAGCTCTGGAAGATGACCAGGGCCGCGCCGGCGCAGAGGAAGGGCCCGTACGGGATCGGGTCCTTGAGGCTGCGCACCCGGGTGACCAGGAGGACGAGGGCGACGGCGCCGCCCAGGAAGACGCCGAAGGCGACCGCGTAGACCGCCTGGAGGTGCGAGGGGCTGTCGAAGCCGAGACCGGTGAGGGCGCCGATGAGGGCGGCCAGCTTGACGTCGCCCAGCCCGATGCCCCGACGGGAGATGAGGTGGAAGAGCAGGAAGAAGGCGCCCATGACCGCCGCACCGATCAGCGCCCGGGTGAACGAGAGCCCCGGCGTCACAGCCGAGAGCACCACGGCCAGCGCCAGCGCGGGATAGGTCACCTTGTCAAGGATCAGCCGGTGCTTGAGGTCGAAGGTGACGATCTGGACGAAGACGGCCATCCAGAACAGGTTCTCGATCGTCACCCAGGTGAGCCCCTCACGGCTCGCGAACAGGCCGAAGGCGAGCGCCCCCAGGACCGGGGCGGCGCCCCACTCCAGCCAGGTCCAGCCGTACCGCTCCGGCAGCCAGGGCGGGGCGGGCTCGGGTTCCTCGCCCCGGGTGGCCGCCTCGGCGGCCTCCTTGGCGACCTCGGCCTCGTACTCGGCGCGTTCCTCGTCCTCCTCGACGCGGAGCCCCTCCCACCGCTCGAGCGCGACGTCGAGCCAGCCGATGCCGAATCCCGACCCGGCGCCGACCACGGCCGCCCCGATCGTGAAGAGCAGGTTCACCGTGCCAGCTCCTCCTCGAGCGCGGTGCGGGCGGCGTGCCACGGGGGGTCCACCCCGGTCCAGCGCTGGAAGCTGAGCATCCCCTGGAAGAGCAGCATCTCGACACCATCGACCGCGCGCAGCCCCGCCGCCAGCGCGGCGGCCACCACGTCCACGGGCCGCGGCCGGTAGCGGAGGTCGACGACGACGCAGCGGGTGGGGAGCAGGTCGAGACGGAGCGGGAGGCCGGCGAGGTCCACGGGCGCGGCGTTGACCAGGATCTCGGTCTCGTGGGCGGCGCGCGCGATCGCGGCGGCGTCCTGCCATACGAGGTGGCGGGCGGTGCCGGGGGCGACGCGCTCGCAGAGCTGCTCGGCCTGCTCGGGCCGGCGGGCCACGACGACGACCTCATCGAGGCGCATCCGGCGCAGCGCGAGAACGCAGGCGGCGGCGGCGCCCCCCGCCCCGAGCACAATAGCCCGCCCCTCGGAGGCCGGCTGGACGCGCTGGTAGGCGAGGGCGAGGGCGAAGCCGCGGGCGTCGGTGTTGTCGCCGATCAGGGCCCCCTCGTGCCCCACCACTGTATTGACGGCCCCGCAGAGCTCGGCGTCCCCCTCCAGGCGGTCGCAGGCCGCGGCCACGACCCCCTTGTAGGGGATGGTGACGTTGCAGCCGGCGAGCGCTCCCTCGCGAAGCCGCCCGAGCAGACCGGGCAGCTCATCGGGGCTGACGTCCAGGAGCGCGTAGTCGCCCTCGAGCCCGCGGGCCCGGAGCGCCGCGCGCTGCATCGCGGGCGACGGCGAGCCCCCTATCCCCGACCCGATGAGCCCGAGCTGGAACTGGCGCGGCCCGGCTAGAGGCACCGGCGGCGTGGCCTACCTAGGAACATGAGTTCTCATATTCGGCAACCTGCTGCTCGTGCTGGGCCTCGGTGACGGAAAAGTGGGCGACCCCGCACGGGTCGGTCACGTAGAAGAGGTAGGAGGTGGAGGCGGGGGCGAGCGCCCCGCGGAGGGCCGCGGCCCCGGGGTTGTCGATCGGGGTGGGGGGCAGCCCTGGGTTGAGGTATGTGTTGTATTGGGTTTGCGTCGCCTCGTCGGCTCCGGACATCGACTGGCCCGCCTCCTTGAGCCCGTACATCACCGCCGAATCGATCTGCAGGCGCATGTTGACGGCCAGCCGGTTGTTGATGACCGAGGCCACTCCGGCGTAGTCGGGGGGCAGCGCCTCCGCCTCGAGCAGCGAGGCGGTGGTCAGATCGGCGTAGGCCTGGGAGCCCGAGGTGGGCAGCAGCGGCACGGCGTCGGACTGGAAGGCGTTCAGCTGCTGTTGGACGATGTACTGGGCACTGGCACAGTCCGGCACGGTGTAGGTGGCCGGGAAGAGGAAGCCCTCCAGCGACGTGTCCCCCGCCGGTCGCATGGAGAGGAAGGGCGCGTCGTAGCCGCCGCCGGCGACCGCGTCGAGGTACTCCTGGCGGGTGACGTCCAGCCCCTTGGTCGAGGCGATCCGCGTGGCGATCTGGCTCACGTTGAACCCCTCGGGGATCACGAAGGTCACGCCCGGGCAGAAGGGCGCGGCCTGCAGGACGTTGACGATCTCGGCGGCGGCCATCCCCGAGGAGAGCTGGTACTCGCCGGCGCGCAGCTCGACTCCCTGCAGCCGGGCGTAGGCGGAGAAGAAGAAGGCGCTGTTGATCACCCCCTTGCTCTGCAGGTCGTCCGAGAGCTGCTCGAGGGTCTCTCCGGGCTTGACCGTCACCACCAGAGGGGCGCCGGCACCGACCGCCCCCAGCTCCACGTGCGCGTAGACGAGGGTGGCGCCGGCGGCCGCGACCAGGAGCACGATCACCGCCACCAGGGCGAACACCAGCCCGAGCGCGCCCCCCTGAGCCCGCCTCACTGCCGCGTACCGCCGGGGTGGGCGTCCAGGTAGCTCTGCAGGATGAGGCTGGCGGCCATGGCGTCCACCTTGCCGCGACGGTCCGAGCGCCGCACCCCGGCGGCGATGAGCGAGCGCTCCGCCTGCACCGTGGTCAGCCACTCGTCCCACATCTCGACGGGGAGCCCGAGCCGCCTCTGCGCATCGGCCGCGAAGCTGCGTGCCGCGGCGGCGGCCACCCCCTCGGCGCCGTCCAGCCGCCGGGGCAGACCGATGACGAGGAGCCGGCACTCCCGTTCCGCGCAGGTGCGCTCGAGCTCGGCCCAGAAGCGCGGGTGGCGCCGCTTCAGGATGCCCAGCGGGGTCGCGATCGTCCCGGTGGGGTCGGCACCCGCGAGCCCCACCCTCCGGGTGCCCAGGTCGACTCCAATGGCGGCGGTCTCTCCCGTTCCGCCGCGGCTCCCGCTCAGCGGCTCAGCCTCCGCTGCTCGACGAGCCACCCGCCGGGGTGACGTACGTCTCGACGATCTTGATGTTGGAGCTGAACAGCGGCATGAAGAACAGCTGGACCGGGCTGATGTGCACGCTCACGCTCTGCACGTCGGGAATCTGCTGCTCGACGAGGGTGGCCACGTCGCCGGGGCTGTGCCCGGTGAGCTGGCTCTGGAGCTGGGTGAGGCTGACCGCCACGGGATGGTAGTAGTCGACGCCGGTGACCGACATGGCGAAGGTGCCGTCACTCCCCGACTGGATGACCTGGAGGTTCTTGAGCTGGAGCTGGCTGGCGATCAGGGTGTCGCCGGAGGGCAGGTTGGTCGACTTCTCCAGGTCGGCGAGCACGATGGCCTGCACAGCCGCCGGGTTGTAGACGGTCTCCGACGCGGTCATGGTCACGGTGACCGTCTCCGCCGTCATCACGGTGTTCGCAGCCACCGTCGAGAAGCTGGTGGGGCTGATGGTGAAGGAGACGGTTCTGCCGTCGCCGTTGGGGTCGATGGCCGGCTTGTCCTGGCCGGCCTTGGCCGCGAGGTCGGCATCGGCTGCCTCCGTGAGCGCGGTCTCACTCTGGCTCACCTCGTCCTGCCATGTGGCGACGTCGGAGGCGTCGGCCACCGTCTCCGTCGTCGCGTTTGTCCCCCCGGTTGTCGCGGCCGAGTTGGCGACCGTGACGGACGTGGCCGTCCCGTAGACGCCGCAGCCACTCGATGTACACGGATCGTTTACCCACGTGTCGATAGCCTCTTGAGCCACATCTCCGGTTGCGCCCTCGGCCACCGCTTGGACGGAGATCGGAGCGGTCGAGTCGTTGCCCGGATACAGGAAGACCTGGCCCGTGCCGGTGGTCTCGAACTCGATGGCGGTGGCGGTTTGGAATATGAGCGGCGAGCTTGCTGTGTACGGGTAACTCAGGTCGGCGCCGGAGTTGGCAGTCACGACGACGTTTCCAGTCGCAAAGGTGGCAGGCACCGGCTGCGTCCCCGACGGACTCGCCTGAAACGATTGGCTGGTCGAGGCTGATGGACCATCCGTCACCACCATGCTCTGCACGAAGTTGCTGGTGCCGCTGGTGGGGGCGGTGGTCGCGCCCTGGATGGTCGGGGTGACCGTGAGCGGCTGTTCCGCCACCGTCACGCTGACCAGCGCGGACGGGCTGAGGACCAGGAAGGCGATGAGACCGATCACCACGACGGCGATGGCGATGAAGATCATCGCGGTGCGGTTCTGCAGCAGGGTGCGGGTCCGGCTCTGAGCCGGCGCGGGGAGGCGGCTGGGCATGGGCCCGCGACCCGGAGGGACGGGTGGTGGCGGCGGGTAGCCGGGCTGCCGCGCTCCCAGGACCGTTCCGGCCACCCCTGGCTCGAACGGATCGCGCGAGCGGCCCGCCGCCCAGGGCGGTGCCGGCTCCTCCCAGTCCGAGGCTTCGGGCCCGGGGCTCCACTGGGTCCCCGGGCGTGGCGTGAACGGGGTCCCCGGAGTGGGGGTGGCGACGGGAGCGACCCCCGCCGCATCCAGGACCGGCGGCACGCGCGGGCGCAGCGGCCCGGCCGGGGCGTCCCATGGGTCCTGGGGGCCGCCGGGAGCGGTCCAGGGCCCCAGGGGAGTGGCGGGCGGAGCCTGCAGGGGCGTGCCGGGAGTGGCGCCGAGGCCGTTGCCGCCCCCGACCGGCCCCGGCACCGAGGCCGCCCCTCGGGGAAGGAACGGAGGCTGGGGGCGCGGCGCAGGCGTCGGGCCCACCCCTGCCCGGTATGCCGGCGCGTTGGGGCGCGCGCTGAGCGGCACGCCCCCCTCGTAGGCGGCGACCGAGGCGTAGGCGGAGACGCCCACGCTCCGGGCCAGCTCCTGGATCCGCGGGTCCGGGCTGACCACCGACGCGGTCAAGCCGCGCCTGGCGCCGACGCTGCGGAGCAGGCGGACGTTGAGCGGCGACTGGAACGCCTGGGCTCCCGGCGGGACCACCAGGGCGACCTCGTCACCGGGGTCCGCCGCCTGCATCTTGCCGGCGAGGTCCGATACGTCGTCCTCGGGGCCGACGTAGATCAGCCTCTTGGCCATTCTCCGGCCCTCATCACACCTTCATCGCCTTCATGACGCGCCGCATCAGTCCGCCCAGCGGTTCGTCGGCGTCATCTTCCAGGGACACCGCATGATACGCAAGCCCCATGGGCGTGACATCCTGGCTGCCGACCAAAAGGCCGGTGGAGTCGTGGATTCCCTGGACGTCGCCGGGGCCCAGCACCTTGATCCGCGGCTGGCGGGTCATCCCCATCTCCGTCCAGTCCAGCGTCCCCAGCTGCTCCCCCACCTCGGGGAGGCCGGCGCCGCCGCCGGCCAGGTAGAGCGCGGGCGGAAGCGGCTCCTTGCCGGAGAGCTCCTCGAGGGTGAGCGCGACCCCCTGGGCCAGCACCTCGGCGGTGGGCACCACGGTGATCCGGGCGGCGGCGTCCTGCTCGGCGGGCAGCCGCCCCTCGGCGTGGGCCAGCTTGAACCGCTCCGCCTCCTCCAGGGTCATGGTCAGCTCGTTGGCGATCCTGCGGGTGAAGGAGCGCCCTCCCAGGGCGAACATGCGGATCGCCTCGATGCCGCGCCGCACCACGGCGATGTCGGTGGTCCCCCCGCCGACGTCGACGTAGACGCCGCCGTACTCGTACACCTCCTCGGTGGCGCAGCCGCGGGTGAGCGCGTAGGGCTCGGCGACGGTCGCCACCAGCTCCAGGTCCAGCTCCTGGGCGATGGTCTGGAGCGCCCCGATGTGGGTCAGCGGGGCGAAGGTGTTGAAGACCGATATCTCCAGCACCTGCCCCTGGAAGTCGATGGGGTTGGTGACCGCGTAGCCGTCGATGTGCACCGCCGTGATGCTGCTGTGCACGAGCTTGACATTGACCTCAGCCACCCCCAGCTCGTGGGACATCTGGCGCACCGCCTCGCGCATCGCGCGCCTCTGGACCGCCTGGAGGGCGGTGGCGATGTCGGTCTGGGTGATCCGGGCCTGGGGCTGGGTCCGGGGCATGGTCATGGTGGTGCTGAAACCCCGGACCTGCTCGCCGGCGATGCCCATCACCACCTGCCCGGGGATGGTGCCGCACATGTCCTCGGCCTGGGTGAGCGCGCGGTCGCAGTTGTCGATGACGCCCTGGATGTCGGCCACCGCGCCCGCCTGCATGTCGGTCAGCGATTGGCGGATCTTGCCGACGCCGATCACGATGCCCTCGCCGGCCTCGCGCTTCACCACCAGCGCCTTGACGAACTCGGTGCCGATGTCGAGCACCGTGTAGTGGCTGTGGAACTCGCCGCGCCGCCGCAGCAGGGCGAACTTCTTGCGTCCCATCACCGCCCCACCCCCTCGAGCCCGGCGCGGAAGACGGCCAGCGCCTCCGCGCGCCGGCCGTTGTCGCCGAGCCCGCCACGGGCGAACCCGGCCTGACCGCCGCCCTTTCCCCCCGACGCCTGGGCGGCGGCGCGGACCAGACGGCCCGCGTCCACGCCGTGTTCCAGCGCGGCCCCGCCCACCTTGGCGCAGAGCGTGCTGCGGCCGAAGACGGCGGCCACGCCGTCCCCGCCGAGCCGCTCGGCGAAGAGGCGATCCACCAGCAGGGCGGTGTCGCCGCCGTCCAGGTCGGGGCCGTCGAAGATCGCCGCCGTCACCGCCCCCACGGAAGCGACCTCGGCGCGGCGCAGGGCGGTGGTCACCGCGTCCCCGCCCGCCTCGCGCGGCCGGCGCTGCAGCTCCCGGTTCTGCTCCAGCAGCCGGGCGACCCGCTCGGGCACCTCGTGGTGGCGGGCCCGCAGGGCGCGTGCCGCCTCGCGGAGCAGGGCCTCGGAGTCCTCCCAGCGCCGCACCGCCGCCTCACCGGCGACCAGTTCGATGCGCCGGATGCCCTGCCCGATCGAGGTCTCGGAGATGACGATGGCCGCCCCGATCTCCCCGCTCCGCTCGACGTGGGTGCCGCCGCAGAGCTCCCGGGACCAGCCGCCGAAGCTCACCACCCGCACCAGCTCGCCGTACTTCTCGCCGAAGAGCGCCACCGCCCCGGAGGCCCGGGCCTCGTCGACCGGCATCTCCCGGACCTCGCGGGGGAGGTTGTCGCGGACGGCCTGATTGAGCCGCCGCTCGACCGCCAGGATCTCGCCGGCCTCGAGACCGCGGGAGAAGCTGAAGTCGAAGGTGGCGTGATCCGGACCCACGAAGGAGCCGCGCTGCACGGCGGTCTCGCCCAGGGTCTCGCGCAGGGCGCGGTGGAGCAGATGGGTGGCGCTGTGGTGCCGGGCGGTGGCTGCCCGGCGCTCGGGGTCGACCGCGGCGGCCACCCGCCCGCCGGGGTGGAGGCTGCCCGCCTCGACCCGCACCTGGTGCGCCCGCCCGCGAACCGGCCCGGAGGGGAGCGGGACGCACCCGGTGACGGCGGCGCGACCGCCCTCCCAGGTGAGCTCCCCGGTGTCGCCGACCTGGCCTCCCGCCTCGGCATAGAAGGGGGAGACGTCGAGGAAGACCACGTCCTCCTCCCCCACCGCGAGCGCCTGGCGCTCCGCCTCGGTTCCGATGCGCAGCACGGTGGCCTCGGAGGTGGTCGTCTGGTAGCCGACGAACTCCGTGGCGAGCGTGACGGAGGCGCCGGGTGAGGCCTCCCCCGAGGCGCCGGCGGGCGACCTCCAGGCGGCCGCGCCTCGGGCGGCGCGGCCGTGCTCGCGCTGGGCGAGCAGGGCTGCGTCGAAGCCGGCGCGGTCCACCGCGACCCCGCGTTCCCCTGCCATCTCGACGGTTAACTCCACCGGGAGCCCAAAGGTATCGTAGAGGCGAAACGCGTCCTCCCCCGAGATCCCGGACGTCCCGGCGCGGAGCAGGGCATCGAGCCGCTCGCCGCCGGCCTCGATGGTCCGGGCGAAGACCTCCTCCTCGCCCCGGATCGTGGCCTCGGCCAGTGCCCGATGCTGGGCGAGGTCGGGATAGGCGGCCCCCAGCGTCGCCACCACGTCGCCGACGGCCCCCGCGAGCCCGCCGCTCAGCTCCACCCGGCGGCCGTGAAAGGCGGCGCGGCGGATGACCCGCCGGAGCACGTAGCCGCGGCCGGCGTTGCCGGGCAGGACGCCCTCGGCGATGAGGCAGGTGGCCCCCCGGACGTGGTCGGCGAGCACCCGCAGCGACCGGGCCCGCTCCGCGGCGTCACGCCCGCCCGCGGCCCGGGCCGAGAGGCCGGCGATGATGGGCGCGAAGAGGTCGGTGTCGTAGTTGCAGCGCACACCCTGGAGCACCGCGGCCATCCGCTCCAGACCCATCCCGGTGTCCACGGTCCGCTGCGGCAGGGGACGCCGGGTGCCGTCCTCGGCCTGGTCGAACTCCATGAACACCAGGTTCCAGATCTCGATCCAGCGGTCACCGCCGCACTCGTCCTGGGGCGTGCAGTCGCCGCGTCCGCACGAGCACGGCGCCCCGGCGTCGAAGTAGATCTCGCTGTCATAGCCGCAGGGGCCGGTGGGCCCGGCCTGCCACCAGTTGTCCGCGAGGCGGGCCACCCGCGCCTCGGGAACGCCGATGCGCCGGGTCCAGAGGTCGAGCGATTCGCCGTCGTCGGGGTAGATCGAGGGCCAGAGCCGGTCGGGCTCCAGGCCGAAGCGCTCGGTGAGCAGCTCCCAGGCGAGGTCGATGGCGCCCTCCTTGAAGTAGTCGCCGATCGACCAGTTGCCGAGCATCTCGAAGAGGGTGTGGTGGGTGCAGTCCCCCACCGACGCGATGTCGTCGGTGGTGAGACCCGACCCCCGGAAGCAGCGCTGGCAGGAGGTGAGCCGCGGGCTGGGTGCCACCCGCTCGCCGCTGATGTAGGGCTTGAGCGGCACCATCCCGGCCACGGTGAAGAGGAGCGACGGATCGTCGCCCGGGATCAGCGACGCGCTGGGCAGGCGGTGATGCCCGCGCTCCTCGAAGAAGCCGAGAAAGCGCTCGCGGATCTCATGGCTGAGCAAGGTGGGAAGACTCGTGGAGGGTGGGGCACCTGACGGCTGTCGGACGGCACCAGTGGGGTGCGGCGGCGCCCTTTGGTCCGAGGTGCGGAGCCGGTTGATTGTATCGGAGAGCCGGCCCGGTCACCCGGACCGCGTCAGACGGCCACCCCGTCCCGGCTCAGACGACCACCTCGTCACCGAACTCGCGGCGGAGGTGATCGACCGCCGCCCGCTGCAGCCGTGAGACGTGCATCTGGGAGATGCCCAGGCGCTTGGCCACCTCGGTCTGGGGAAGCTGCTCGATGAATCGCAGTGCCATGATCCGGCGCTCACGGGGGCTGAGATGAGCCATCGCCCGCTCCAGGATGTCGCGCATCTCGACCCGGTCGAGACCCTCGTCCTCGCTCCCCAACCGCTCCCCGAGAACGCCGCCGTCCTCGGCGTCGCCGACCGGGGCCTGGAGCGAGACGGTGTGCTGGGCCGGGCTCACCTCGAGGGCGGCCAGCACGTCCTCCGGCTGCAGCTCCAGATGGGTGGCGATCTCCTCGATCGATGCCGGCCGCCCCAGCCGCCCCTGCAGCTCCTGCTCGGCGGCGTGGACCCGGAGCAGGTTCTCCTGGAGCCGGCGGGGAACCCGAACCGCCCAGGAGCGGTCCCGGAAGTGCCGGCGGATCTCGCCCATGATGGTCGGGGTGGCGAAGGTGCTGAACTCGTTCTCCAGGGACGGGTCGAAGCGATCGATCGCCTGGATGAGCCCGAGGAACCCCACCTGCTCGATGTCCTCCAGGGGCTCGCCCCGGTTGGCGAAGCGGCGGGCGATGTAGCGGACCAGGTCGCTGTTCAGCTCCACCAGCCGCTCGCGGGTGGCGGGATCGCGGGTCGCCCGATACTCGCGGAGGAGGCGACGCACCTCCTCGCGCTCCGGGGTCGACGCCGGCTTGCGCATCGTGCGCCGCTCGGGCGGGGCAGTGGTCCCGCCCCGAGGGGCGGCGCTCACCGAACCAGGTACTTGGTCAGCCGCACCCTGAGGCCACCGGTGCGCTCGTCCATCCGGTAGCCGAAGTCGTCCACAAAGAGGCCCATGAGCTGCATCGCCATCTCCTCGGCCTCGCGGGCCTGTGCCACGCGGGCGGCCTGGGCCGCCGCCACGGCCTGGCGCTGAGCGGCCGCCTCCAGCTCCGCCCGGGAGAGGCTGCTCCGCACCCGCACCTCCAGGGCGTTGTCGGCGAGCGTGAACACGAGCCGGATCTGGCCGTTGCCGGGACCCGCCACCCGCTCGGTGAGCGCGATGGCGTTCTCGCATGCCTGGCAGACGGCGATGACCAGGTCGTCCAGGGCCTCCACGTCCAGGCCGGCGACGGCCGCGAAGCCGGCGGCCGCTCGCTTGGCGACCAGGACATAGCGCCGGTCGGCGGGCATCCGCAGCTCCGAGGTGGTGGCGCTCACATCCGGGGAATACCCGAACGCGGTCATACCCAAACTCACCGATGGCACCACCCTTCCGGCCGCGGCCGCATCCGGTTCAGGCGCCGCCGGGGTGGGCGGGCTCGCTGCGCGTGCCGGCGGCGCGCCCGGCGGCGACCCCCTCCTGGATGGCTCCCTGCACCTCCTCGTCCCACTGCTGGTCGGCCGCCTCCTGCTGGTGGACGCGGACCCTCCAGAAGACGACCGCGGCGGCGATCACGAGGGCCGCGATCAGGCCCTTGCGGCCGAAGGGGATGGGCAGACGCATGGCCGGTCCTCCA
>CAZDTK010000010.1:0-78742 GCA_964508345.1 uncultured Actinomycetes bacterium
TGGCCCGTCCCTTGCGCGCCACCAGCGGGATGGTGGCCTGCATGCCCTGCTCGGCTGCCTCCTCGCAGGCGGCCAGCGCCGACTCGAGGGTGGCTCCGTCCTGGGCCGCCCCGCGCAGCGAGTCGGCAGCCGGCTGCAGGGCATCGATCATGGTCTTGTCTCCGAGCTCGGCCTTGCCACGGGCCCGCACCGCCTGGACGGCGGCTTCCAGGGCCTCGCCCCAGTCCTCGGCCGAGAGCTCGGTCTTGCCCGCCACGCTGGTGCCCAGCTGCAAGAAGAGAGTGCCGTACAGAGGTCCACTGGCTCCGCCCACCGTCGATATCAGGGTCATCGCCGTGGTCTTGAACAGCTGGGAGAGGTCGGCTCCCACCAGGGCGTCGACCTTGGGCACCACCGCCTGCATGCCCCGGTCCATGTTGGTCCCGTGGTCGGCATCGCCGATCGCCGAGTCCAACTGGGTCAGGTACTCCTTGTTCTCGGCTATGGCAGCGGCGAAGCCTCTCACGAAGGCGAGTCCCTGCTCGTACGTGATCGTCATCGCCGCTGCCCTCAACCGATCCTGTATCTCTTCTGCTGCTCAGACTCCCCAGCGCAGACCTGGGGTCTTGACGGGGGCGTCCCACAGCTTGGTCATCTCGTCGTCGAGACGGAGCAGGGTGATGGAACAGCCAGCCATCTCCAGAGAGGTGATGTAGGGGCCGATCAGGTTGCGCGTGATCTTCACGCCCACACCGTCCAGGTACCGGGCCAGCGCCCGGTAGACGATGTAGAGCTCGATGAGCGGTGTGCCGCCCATGCTGTTGACGAACGCGAGCACCGAATCGCCCCGCTTGAACGGCAGGTCCTCGACGATCGGCTTGGTCAGCATCTCCGTGATCTCGTCGGCAGTCGCCAGCGCGCGGCGCTCGCGGCCCGGCTCCCCGTGGATGCCGATCCCGATCTCCATCTCCTGCTCGCCCAGCTCGAATGTCGGCTTGCCGGCCGCGGGCACCGTGCAGGAGGTCAGGGCCATGCCCATGCTCCGCCCGTTGGCGTTGACCCGACGGCACAGCTCGGCGACGTCCTTGAGCGGCCGGTGGGCCTCCGCCGCGGCCCCGCAGATCTTCTCTGCGAGCACCGTGGTGCCGACCCCTCGCCGCCCGGCGGTGTACAGGCTGTCCTGGACCGCCACGTCGTCGTTGATGACCACCGCCTCGACCTCGATGTCGTCGGCCTTGGCGAGGTCCGCGGCCATCTCGAAGTTGAGGATGTCACCGGTGTAGTTCTTGACGATGTGGAGCACCCCGGCGCCGCCGCTGACCGCCTTGGTCGCCTCCAGGATCTGATCGGGGGTGGGGGAGGTGAAGACCTCGCCCGGGCAGGCTGCATCCAGCATGCCCATGCCCACGAAGCCCCCGTGCATCGGCTCGTGTCCCGAACCTCCGCCGGAGACGAGCGCCGTCTTGCCGCTGACCGGCGCGTCGGCCCGAACCACGTAGTTGGGCGCGAAGTGCACCCGCACGAGGTCCGAGTGAGCGGCGACGATGCCTTCCAACTCCTCTTTGACAACGTCCTCGACGCGGTTGATCAGCTTCTTCATGTCGGTCGCCTGCTACAACCGGTCGGGCTGGACGTTGGGCTCAGCAAAGCCGACCTCTTCCTTGACCTCGTCGGGCGAGCCGGTCCGCGACTTGCGGGCGTGGAGGACGTCACCGATGAAGAAGTCGTAGACGATGGCACCGACACAACCACCGAAGAGAGGACCGACGATCGGGATCCAGAAGTAGTCACTGAACGAGAAGCCCTTGCCGTTGTTGAACGTTCCCGGGAAGGCCACCTGACCGTAGCCGGCGAGCCATGCGAAGACGCGCGGCCCGAAGTCACGGGCGGGGTTGATCGCGTACCCGGTGTTGGCACCGAACGAGGTGCCGACCGCGAACACTACAAGGCCGACGATGAGCGGACCGATGTTGGACATCGGTGCCGTGTTGCGCGAGTCGGTCACGGCGAACACGCCGAGCACCAGCAGGGCAGTGCCCACCGCCTCATCGAGGAACGGCCCTCCTATGCTCCCATGGAAGTAGGGGGCGGGGAAGGTTGCGAAGATCGAGTAGGTGGCCAGCGCGTTGCCGGCCGCGGGGGCCAGGTGCGCTGCCGTGTTGTAGGCGGCGATGGCGTCGCGGTAGACCCACATCACCATTGCCGCGCCGAGGAAGGCCCCGACCACCTGGGCGATCCAGTAGGGCGCCACGTGGTTCCAGGGGAAGCGGCGCCTGATCGCCAGGGCCAGGGTCACCGCGGGGTTGATGTGGGCCCCGCTGACACCGCCGGCCACGTAGACGCCGACCATGACGGCGATCGCCCATCCGAAGGTGATCAGCAGCCAGTCGCCGGCGGCGTTGAAGATGGTTGTCGCAGTAGCGGCCCTGCCCGATCCGGGGAGGGCGGCCACCGCCATGGCGACGACCCCGTCACCGAACATGATCAGGGTCATCGTCCCGATGAATTCCGCCGACAGCTCGCCCCAGAGCCCCTTCAGACCGAATCCCTGACGCCCCGCGCCATGTATCGGTCGATACTCGTCAGCCATGCCAAACCCTCCTATTGATCCAAGCCATTACTTGGCCCAACCTCTGAAACCGGGCGGCACACCGCGCGCGTCGCGCGACCCCAGCCCGCACAGCACGCCCGTCGCGCGACACCAGCCCGCACGCGCAGTTCCTCCCTTCCGCACGAACCGGCCGGCCTTCGCCTGGCCGGTTGCCGGTTCGCTCGGTCCCGAACGCGTTCGCCATTATCCTGCCGCGTAGGGCATTGTCAACCCCCTCTTCTTAATGACCTACAGATCGGGTACGGTATCGGGATGCCGCGGCCGATTCAATCGATTCAACGGGCCGCTCAGCTCATGCGCCTCCTGGCGGGCCGGAACCGCCGCCTCAGCCTCGGGGAGCTGACGGCCCAGCTCGGCCTGCCCAAGGGGACGGTCTTCGGCATTCTCCGCACCCTCCAGCAGCTGGGGTTCGTGGAGAAGGACGCCGATTCCGGGAAGTACCAGCTGGGCGCCGCGCTTCTCCATCTGGGGAGCAGCTACCTGGACGGCAACGAGCTGCGCACCCGGGCGCTCAGCTGGGCGGACTCGCTGGCCGGGCGGAGCAACGAGGCGGTCCGGCTCGGCACCCTGCACGACTTCCGGGTGCTGGTCGTTCACCACGTCTTCCGGCCCGACGACAGCTACCAGGTGCTCCAGGTCGGAGCCCTGCTGCCCCTCCACGCCACCGCCATGGGCAAGACCCTGCTGGCGGCGAACCCCTACCTGCTCTCCGAGCTCGGCCCGGAGGGGCTCACCGCCTTCACCCCCCGCACCATGACCGACGTCCGCCAGCTGAGCACGTCGGTCAAGGAGGTCAAGCGCCGGGGTTGGGCGGCGGAGATCGGGGAGCTGGTGGACGGCGAGGGCTCGCTGGCGGCGCCCATCACCGATCGCCGCGAGGAGACCGTCGGCACCATCTCCATCTCCGGTCCTCTGGAGCGTCTCTGCGATGCGGAGGCCCCGCGCAGCGACCTGGTCCAGTACGTGCGCGAGGCGGCGCGCTCGGTCTCGCGCGAGCTGGGGGCGATCCCGTGGTAGCCGGGCTCGGGCGTTGTGACGCGATCCGGGCGCTTGACAGCGCCGGTGCCGCTCGGGACACTGGACCCTGCCGTGGCACTGACCAGGCCGGTGCGCCAGTGATCCCGACGGCCCTGACGGCGCGGTCATGTGCCCGGCGGGCCCGTGGAGGAGGCGCAGCATGACGGGCGCCTACGTGGCATCCATCGACCAGGGGACAGCCTCGTCGCGCTGCCTGCTCTTCGACCAGCGGGGCCGCATCGTGTCGGTCGCCCAGAAGGAGCACCGCCAGCTCTTCCCGCGGCCGGGATGGGTGGAGCACGATCCGGTGGAGATCCTGGACAACGTGCTCGCCGTGGTCCACGACTCCGTGGAGAAGGCCGGCCTCGCCCTCTCCGACCTGGTCGGCCTGGGCATCGCCAACCAGCGCGAGACCACGCTGGTATGGGAGCGCGAGAGCGGCCGGCCCGTGTGCAACGCGATCAGCTGGCAGGACACCCGCACCGACAAGATCGTCGACGCGCTGGCCAGGGAAGGGGGGAAGGACCGCTTCCGGGCCAAGACCGGGCTGCCGCTCGCGACCTACTTCTCGGGGCCGAAGATCCGCTGGATCCTCGACCACGTGGAGGGGGCCCGCGACGGCGCGGAGCGGGGCGAGGTGCTCTTCGGGACCATGGACACGTGGCTGATCTGGAGCCTGACCGGTCGCCACGTGACAGATGTCACCAACGCCAGCCGCACCATGCTCATGGACCTGGCCACCCTGGACTGGGACGACGAGCTGCTCGAGGCGATCAGGGTGCCCCGGGCCATGCTGCCGGAGATCCACGCCTCATCGGAGCTCTACGGCGAGGCCTCCGGCCCGCTGCGCGGGCTGCCGGTGGCCGCGGCGCTCGGTGACCAGCAGGCCGCGCTCTTCGGTCAGACCTGCTTCGCCGCCGGGGAGGGCAAGTGCACCTACGGGACCGGCAGCTTCCTGCTCCTCAACACCGGGGAGCGGCCGGTGGTGTCGACCCACGGGCTGCTCACCACCGTCTGCTGCCGCATCGCCGGGGAGCCGGCGACCTACGCTCTCGAGGGCTCGATAGCGGTGACCGGGGCGCTGGTCCAGTGGCTGCGCGACAAGCTCGGCCTGATCTCGACCGCCGCGGAGATCGAGACCCTGGCCCGGACCGTCGAGGACAGCGGTGGCGTCTACGTGGTGCCGGCCTTCTCCGGGCTCTTCGCACCGCACTGGCGCTCCGACGCGCGGGGTGTCATCGCCGGGCTGACCGGCTACACCACGAAGGGGCACCTGGCCCGGGCGGTGCTGGAGGCGACCGCGTGGCAGACGCGGGAGGTCCTGGAGGCGATGAACATCGATTCGGGCGCTGAGCTGCAGGTGCTCAAGGCCGACGGCGGGATGACCGCCGACAACCTGCTGATGCAGCTCCTCGCCGACTTCGTGGGCAAGCCGGTGGTCCGGCCCATCGTGGCGGAGACGGTCTCCCTGGGGGCCGCCTACGCCGCCGGCCTCGCGGTCGGATTCTGGCCGGACGTCCAGAGCCTTCGCGCCAACTGGCACAAGGCGGCGGAATGGCTGCCCCGGCTGGAGGCCGAGGACCGGGAGCGCCGCTACCGGAAGTGGAAGAAGGCGGTGGCACGAACCCTCGAGTGGGTCGACGAAGATGACGACTGAGATCTGTGCTCCGGGCACGAATCCATCAACCGGCCCCGGGCCATGGACGGCCGCGCCGGGGTCAGGCGGTGGGCGTCTCGGATTCGCCGTCCGCCGGCTCGCCCACCGCGGGCTCGACGCCGTGGAAAAGCCGGTCGATGTTCTCCCGGTGGCGGTAGATCACGATCGCGACCCCGGGCAGGGCCAGGGCCAGCCCGGGCAGGTCGCGGCGGCGCACTCCCAGGACCAGCGCGGCGAGGCCCCCGGAGATCGATCCGGAGATTGACATCACGGAGGTCCGCCGAGTGACAGCCAGTGCGCAGGCGCCGCCGATCAGGGAGACGCCGGCCACCGGGGGCTCGAGCACGCTCGCCGCGCCGAAGAGGGTGGCGGTGCTCTTCCCCCCGCGGAAGCCGGCGAAGACGGGCCAGGAGTGCCCGATCACCGCTCCCAGGCCGGCGGCCGCCGCACCGGCGCGGTCTCCGCAGATGGCCTCGCCCAGCCGAGCCGCGGCGGCGCCCTTCCCGATGTCCAGGGCCAGGGTCACCGCGGCCGGTCCGCGCCCCGCGGTGCGCAGGACGTTGGCCATGCCCATGCTGTGGCTGCCGTGTTCGCGGACGTCGATGCCGCGGCTGAGACGGCCCACCAGGACGCCGGAGGGCAGCGAGCCCAGGGCGTAGCCGAGGCCGGCAGAGACGGCGAGGCGCAGATACCGGTGCACGCCCTGGGAGTGTGCCACGTATGTGGCCGATGTTGCGACGGCCGGCCTGCCGGCCGGCATCGCGGAGGGCGCCTGCCGTGGTCGGGAGCGGCCGGGACTCTCCTCGCCAGGTCCCTCCCAGCCATCCGCTAGACTGCTTGGCGGACCCGTCGGGGAGTAGCTCAGATGGTTAGAGTACTGGTCTGGGGGACCAGGGGTCCGGGGTTCGAGTCCCCGCTCCCCGACAGCGGCGGGCATGACCAATGTCGTTCGCTGCAGGTCACGAGACCAGCAGGCCGATGCCGAGCGAGAGCCCGTTGGCGACGAAGCTGAGTCCGAGCAGCACGCCCAGGTCGTGGCGGAGCCAGACGCAGAGGAGCAGGGCCTCGAACGGCCATACCAGGACCTCGATCAGTGCCACGGCCGGCCAGTACCCGATGCGGGGCTGGAGCGCCGGGAGCGCCACCAGGAAGCTGAGCGGATGGCTGATCAGGTTGACCGTGATGCCGGCCGCGACGCCGGGGAGCGGCCGCACCTCGCAGAGGAGCACGAGACCCGCTGCGTAGACCGGGACCTCGACCAGCAGGGTCAGACCGAGCGCCAGCAGGTACCCCTGCGCACCGCCCATGAGGTCAGCCGGACGCGGTGGTGTCGGGAGGAGGTGGGGGAGGGGGCGCCACCCCCCTCACCCGGCGTCTGCGGGCCGCGACGATGAGCGCCACGGCCACGATGAGCGCGGCGGCGATGATGATCGCCCCCGCGATGACGACCCAGGGCGGCCCGGCGTTGGCCTGCTGGTAGTTGGCGCAGGCGGTCGGGTACTCGGCGCAATCCGGCGAGTCCGCCAGCGCAACCGGCTGGCCCACGCTGAGGAGGGCCTGCGCGCCCAGCGCCAGAAGGGTTGCGGGGAAGGCGAGCGCGCCGGCGGGCAGGCGCCGGGCGAAACGGGGCGACCGCATCACTTGGGGCCGCACACGGTCTGATGGATGAGCGCGGTGAGCTCGTGGATCTCGCGGGTGAGCTGGATGTTCTGCCCCAGCGAGGCGGCCAGCCGCTGCTCGACGTCGTCGATCTGCTGATCCTGTTCGCCGAGCCGGCCCAGCGTGGCCTCGAGGTTCCGCTCCGAGCGGTTGGAGGACGCGCCCACCAGGAATCCGATGTAGAGCTCGGCGACGGTCGTCACCAGGTTGAGCGGGAAGTTGAACCCGGTGGAGGTGAACCAGTGGGGGAGGAAGCTGCCGCTGGCGATCGACGGGCCCCCGAAGGCGAAGAGCAGCGTCCAGCCGACGACGAGGACGATCCAGACGCCGATGTTGGTCGGGGTCCCCATCGCGTAGCTGACCCTGTCGGCGATCCGCTGGAAGAACGAGAGCCGCTCCGGCGCCGCCGTGGCCGTGGGGCCGCCCGGTTCGAGGACTGTGGTTGCCGCCATCTGCTGTTCCCTTTCTTTTCTGACCGAGCGGATCTGGAGACGCTCCGATTGTGAGGGAGGCCGGATCAGCGCCTCTGGAAGAGCAGCGCAGCGCCGGCGCCGCAGACCACCGCGATGGCGGCCGGGATGGCCAGGTCGGAGGCGGTCAGGCCGTGGGCGAACCAGGGGTCCTGGAGTGCGAGCACCGCGTACTTCATGGGGTCGAAATCCGCCACATCCTGCATCGGGCCGGGGAGCACCGAGAGAGGCGGCGCCGCACCGGAGATCATGTACATGGGGAAGAAGAGCACCAGGCCGGCGCTCTGGGCCGCGCCCCCGGCGGGGAAGACGGCGGCGATCAGCAGGCCCAGCGCCAGCAGGCCGAGGGCGCCGACCGCGAACCCGAGCACGACTCCGGGCAGGGATTGGGGTGCGTTGTACACGTAGACGGGGCGGGCTGCCGCGAGGAGCACCGCGGTGGCTGCGATCATGGCCAGGAAGCAGACCGCCGTCTGGGCCAGGATCACGGCGTCCACCGGCACCGAGGAGGCGCGGAAGCGGCGCATGATGCCGCGCTCGAAGTAGCCGGCCACGTGCCCGGGCAGAGCGATGAGGCCCACCGCTCCGATGACGACCCCGATGCTGCTGACCACGTAGTACTCGGCACCGCGCGCGCCCCGGAAGCCCGTGCCACCGGTGGGCTCGAAGACGCCCGCGATCACGAACATCACGACCAGGGGGAAGGCCAGGCCGAAGCCCACCGCCATCGGTTCGCGGGCGAAGAGCTTGATCTCCAACCAGGTCAGCCGGGCGAAGGCCGTGGGTCTCATCGTTCAGCCCGCTCCGCAGCCGGGGGCTGCGTGATGGCGAGGAAGACGTCCTCGAGGGTGGGCTGCTCCACGCGCAGGTCGTCGGGCTCCATGCCGTGGGCGATGAGGATGGCCCCGACGTGGGCCAGCACCGGGCCGTCGCCCGTGACCTCGACCCGGGGTCCGTGCCGGGAGACGTGGCGGACGTGCGGGGTCGCCTCCAGCCACGCGATGTCGGCGCCGTGAGGAGCCGAGAACACCACGCGGACGCCCCCGCCATGGCGGTTGATCAGCTCCTGCGGGGTCCCGACCGCGGCCACCCTGCCCCGATGGACGACGGCGACGCGATCGCAGAGCTGCTGGGCCTCCTCCATGAAGTGGGTGACCAGGACGACGGTGGCGCCGCGATCGCGCACCGACCGGACCAGTTCCCAGGCGACCCGGCGGGCGGCCGGATCGAGGCCCTGGGTCAGCTCGTCGAGGAAGACCACCTCCGGCTGATTGATCAGCGCGAGGGCGACGAAGAGACGCTGCTGCTCGCCTCCGGAGAGGTGGGAGAAGGCTGCCGTCCGCCGCTCGCGCAGGCCCCACTGATCGAGGGCGGGGCGCCAGTCGATCGGGCGGGGCGCCAGGGAGGCGAACAGGTCCAGGGCCTCCCACACCCGGATGCGGTCCGGGAGCGCCGCCTCCTGGAGCTGGCAGCCGATGCGGGGGCGCAGCTCCGCCGTCTGCCGGGCCGGATCGAGGCCGAGCACCCGGATCAGGCCGTGATCAGGCTGGCGCAGACCCTCGACGCACTCGACGGTGGTGGTCTTGCCGGCCCCGTTGGGGCCCAGAACGCCGAAGATCTCGCCCTTCTCGACGCTGAGCGAGAGGTCGTCAACCGCGACCACGCCGCCGTACGTCTTGCGCAGGTGCTCGACCTCGACGACGGCAGCCATCTCCGCCTCGCGGACGCTCTGCGCTCCCAGGCCCCACCCCGTCCGCGCGTGGAGCACCCGGATGGTAGAGGAACGGCGAGGGGTGGGGTGGGTGACCGCGAGCGTGATCAAGGCTGTGACGGAGCGTCGCGAGAGCTGGGGGACGGGGTGATAATCCCGGCCGTGAAGGTCCTTGTCGTCGAGGACGACCGGGAGACCGCGGAAACCCTCCGCTGGGGCCTGGCCGAGGCCGACGTCGCCGCCGACGTCGTCCACAACGGGACCGACGCGATCACCCAGGCGAGTGACAACGTCTACGACGCCGTCATCCTCGACGTGATGCTCCCGGGCGGCCCCGACGGCTTCGCGGTCTGCCGCCGCCTGCGTGATCTCCACATCACCGCCAGGGTCCTGATGCTGACGGCCCGCTCGGCGGTGAGCGATCGCGTTTCCGGCCTCGACTCGGGCGCCGACGACTACCTCACCAAGCCGTTTGCGTTCGCCGAGCTGCTGGCGAGGCTCCGCGCGCTCTCCCGGCGAGACGCGGAGCCGGGCCGCGCGGCCGTCTCCGACCTCGCGGTCGACGAGCTGGCCCGGGTCGCGAGGGTGGGCAGCACCCCACTGACCCTCACCCGCAAGGAGTTCGACCTGCTGGCGCTGCTCGCCCAGAACGCCGGCCATGTGGTCCCCACCGAGCGGCTCCTCGATCGCGGCTGGGGTTACGAGAGCACACCCGGCTCCGGCCTCGTCGACGTGTACATGAGCCGGCTCCGGACCAAGCTGGGGCGCGCCGAGTCGACGGTGCGGCTGATCAGCGTGCGAGGGATCGGCTACCGCCTGGAGGTCGACGGTGTCTGAGCGAGCGCGCCTCGGGGAGTGGGTGGCCTTCCTCAACCGGCCGCGGGCGGTCCGCGGCGGGCTCCGGGTGGCGCTGGTGACCCTTGCCCTGCTGGCGGTGATCGGCGGGGCGACGACGCTGGAGCTGGTCACGCCGCCCGATGACACCTTCGGAGCCATCCCCCTCCTCTGCGTGGTGGCGGCGCTCTGGCTGCTCCCCGCCAGGGCGGCGCTGCTGATCGCCGTCGCCGCCCTGGCTCAGCCGATCGCCCTGGAGGAAATCGGCCAGTGGTCGCAGCTCAGCGCCGAGTTCCAGTTCATCGCGGTCGCCGTGGTGAGCGTCTTCGGCCTGATCGCGGTGAACGCCCTTGTGAGGATCGGGGCGCAGAGGGAATCCCTGATCCGGAGCCTCACCGACTTCACCGCTCAGGTCGCCCACGAGCTGAACTCCCCCCTCTCCGCGATCCGGGTCACCGCCGATGTGACGCTCCGGCATGGCCGCGACACGAAAACCTACGTCACCAGCCTGGAGCGGATTCGCGAGCAGGCGGCCCAGCTCAGCGTGCTGATCGAGGGGCTGCTCCTGCTGGCTCGGCGCGATGCGCGGGCGCTCTACGTCCGGCACGTCCCGCTCTCGATGGATGACGTGATGGAGGAGCTCTACGATCGCTGGCGGGGCCCCGCCGAGCGCGCGCAGGTGAGCCTCGACGTGGAGCGGGAGACGGGTGCCGAGCTCCGGGGCGACCCCGTGCTCCTGGCCCGCCTCCTGGACAACATCGTGGACAACGCGCTGCGCCACGCCAGGTCGCGCATCGCCGTGGTCAGCCGGGTCGATGGTGGCAGCTGCACGGTGACCGTCGAGGACGACGGCGGGGGCTTCCCTCGGGGAGAGCGTCCCGCCACCATCGATGAGCTGCGCCGCGGAGAGGGGCCGGCCGCGGAGGGTGAGGGGACCGGGCTGGGGCTGACGATCGCGAGCGCCATCGCGTCGGAGCACGGTGGCACCATCCGCATGGAGCACCCGGTCGGCGGATTGCGAACGATTGTCAGACTTCCCGTGACATCGAGTTAGGGATCGCTCCAGGTTCGCTGCTCAGGCTGGCGGCATGGAAACAGGAATGCGAGCCGGACCTCCCATCGCCCGGCTGACCTCGATGTACCTGCACCTGCTCGAGCTGGCCCGCCGTCCCCTCGACAGCGCCGCGTCTCGCCGCCAGGGGGGACAGGGGATGGTCGAGTACGCCCTGATCCTGGTGCTGATCGCGATCGTCGTGATCCTCATCCTCACCACGGTCGGCAAGCAGGTCAAGAACCTTTACTCCAACGTCAGCAGCAGCCTGGGCACCTGACGCCGCCGTCGGGGGCCAGGCTGCCCCCCGCGGGACGGCGGACGAAGATGGGCTCGCGGGGAGGGCGGAGGACGCTTTCGGCCCGCTCCACCGCGGACCGGCGGGTTAATCGATCCATCACCCGGGAGCCCCCCAATCCATCACTCCGGCGCGCCCCCCCGGCTGCGAGACTGCCTCGTATCGCTCGGGTTGCAGTCCGACTCAGCACACGAAGGGGAGACGCTCGATGACCGACGTGACCACGCTCTCGATCGACGACACCGCGGAGTCCGAGGAGGCTGAGGGAGCCGACGAGGAGGAGACCGAGGACGAGGAGGAGGAGGGAGCCGAGGAGGGGTCCGAGGAGACCACCGCCGGGTCCGAGGAGTCCGAGAGCCTCGTCGGCGCGGCCGCCGAAGAGACCGCCGGCTGACCTTCCGAGACGGCCGGCGTGACGCCGGCCGGTCGGGCCCGGCACGCTCCCGCCCGGCCCCGGAGCCGCGTCACCGCGGCGCTGCGGGTCGGGCGAGGGCGGGGTGGCGGCCGTGATCTGGCAGAATCCAGTTCGCGCACTCCCCGCACTGAGGTTTTCCATCCGTGGCCGTCCTCGACCCGTGTGACAACTGCGGCCGCCGGACCCCCATCTACCGGCTGGCCGCGGTGATCCTCGACGGCAGGGTGGCCCGCATCTGCCCGCTGTGCGCCTCCACGGAGAGGGAGCGGATCGAGGTGCCCTACGCTCCGCGCTCCGACCAGGGGGCCATCCAGCCGAGCACGACCCGCGACGTCTGGTGACCCGGGAGCCGTTCTCCGCACGCCTGGCCGCGCGCGGCCGCGAGCTGGGGTCGGCGCTCTGCCTGGGCCTCGACCCCACGGGCTGCCGCGATGCCGCGGAGACCGAGCGCTTCTGCGTCGGCCTGCTGGAGGCGGCCCTGCCGCACGTCGTCGCCGTCAAGCCCAATCTCGCCTTCTTCGAGCAGCACGGCTCGGACGGCCTCAAGGTCCTGGAGCGGGTGCGCGCGCGGGTTCCCGACAGCCGTCTGGTGATCCTGGACGGCAAGCGCGGTGACATCGGCAGCACGGCGCAAGCGCAGGCTCGCGCCCTCTTCGACGTCTGGGGTGCGGACGCCGTCACCGTCAACCCGCTCCTCGGCGGCGACTCCGTGGCCCCCTTCCTGGAGCGCCCCGGGACCGCCGCCCTGGTGCTGGCCCGGACCAGCAACCCCGGCGCCGCCGACTTCCTGGAGGCGCCGCTTCAGGATGGCCGGCCCCTGTACCGGCTGATCGTCGAGTCGGCCCTCCGCTGGCAGGGTGCCGCCGAGATCGGGTTCGTGGTGGGAGCCACAGCGCCTTCGGCGATCGCCGAGATCCGTGGCCTGGCCCCGGGGGCGCCCCTGCTGCTACCCGGCGTCGGCGCCCAGGGCGGGGACCTCGAGGCCGCCGTCGCCGCCGGAATCGACCGTGCCGGCGGGGGCATCCTGGTGCCCGTCTCGCGCGGCATCAGCGGTGCCGGCGACCCCGCGGCGGCGGCCCGGGAGCTGTGCCGGCGCATCGAGGCGGTGCGAGCCGCGGCCCCGCGCCCGTGAGCGTCAGCGCCGTGATCGAGCTCTCCGGCCACATCATCGACAGCATGGTGCTGCCTCGGGTCATGGACAGCGTCATGGACATGGGCGCCCGGTTCCATGTCGAGGAGTTCCGGGTCGGGACCCGCCTCGACGAGCCCTCCTTCGCTCGCCTCACCATCGAGGCCGATGACGAGGCCAAGCTCGCCGCGGTGATTGCCGCCTGCCAGCAGCACGGCGCCGCTGTGGTCGGCGGCGAGGACGCGGCCACCGAGCCGGCACCGTCGGACGGCGTCTTCCCCGACGCTTTCTACACCACGACCAGCCAGCCAACCTCGGTGCAGATCGGTGGCGGGTGGGCTGCGGTCGAGGACATCGAGATGGACTGCGGCGTGGTGGTGGAGGGTGGCCGGGCCCGGGCCGTCCCGGTGACCGAGGTGCGCGCCGGCGACCCGGTGGTCGTCGGCCGGGCCGGGGTCCGGATCACGCCGGTCGAGCGGGGCCGGGGCAAGGAGGTCTTCGGCTTCACCACCAGCTCGCTCTCTCCGGAGAAGCCCAAGCACCAGGTGATCCGCGAGCTGGCCGGGACCATGCGCGAGATCAGGGCCAGGGACGGCCGGATCTGCTTCGTCGGCGGCCCCGCGATCATCCACACCGGAGCCGGGCCGCACCTCGCCCACCTGATCAGCGCCGGCTACGTGCAGGTCCTCTTCGCCGGCAACGGCCTGGCGGCGCACGACATCGAGTCGCAGTTCTTCGGCACCTCGCTGGGCATCGGCCTGGAGAAGGGGCTGCCTATCGAGTCGGGGCACGAGCTGCACATGCGCACCGTGAACCGCGTCCGCGCCGCCGGAGGCATTGGACCCGCGGTGAAGGCGGGAGTCGTCCGCCGCGGCGTGATGTACGAATGCGTCCGCAACCACGTCGAGTACGTCCTGGCGGGCTCGATCCGCGACGACGGCCCGCTCCCCGACGTGGTGACGGACATGCTGGAGGCGCGCCGGCGGATGCGCGCGGCACTGGTCGGCGTGGACCTGTGCATCATGTGCGCGTCCATGCTCCACGCCATCGCCACCGGCAACCTGCTGCCCGCCGCCACCCGCACGGTGTGCGTGGACATCAACCCGGCGGTCGTCGCCCGGCTCGCCGATCGCGGCTCGTCGCAGACCCTGGGGCTGGTCACCGACGTGGAGTCCTTCCTGCGGGAGCTGGGGGAGGCGCTCGCCGGGGAGCCCGGATGAGCCTGCTGCTGGTCTCGGGCGGGCCCGAGTCGCAGCATGCCGCCTCCGGTCATCCCGAGCGTCCCGACCGGGTGGCCGCGATCCTCGAACATCTGGCCCAGGAGGTGGACCTGGCCCGGATTCCCCGGGTCGAACCCGAGGCGTCGGACCCGGCGGTCGTCGAGCTGGTCCACACCGCCGCCCACGCCGCCGCCGTCCGGTCGATGGCCCAGCGCGGCGGTGGCTGGTTCGACGGCGACACCTACTGCGGGCCCGGATCCGAGACCGCGGCGCTGCGGTCGGTGGGCGGCGCTCTCCGGGCGGTCGACGCCGTCTGCGATCGGGAGGCGGCCCACGCCTTCTCGATCAGCAGGCCGCCCGGTCACCATGCCACCGCCTCGCGGGCGATGGGCTTCTGCATCTTCAACAACGTCGCCATCGCTGCGCGCCACGCCCAGCGACGGGGCCGGCGCCGGATCGCGATCGTGGACATCGACGTCCACCACGGCAACGGCACCGAGGAGATCTTCTGGGACGACCCGACCGTCCTGTACTGCTCGCTGCACGAGTGGCCGCTCTATCCGGGCACCGGCGAGGCGGGCGCCCGGGGTGGAGCCGGTGCCGTCGGCGCCAACGTCAACGTCCCGGTGCCCCCGGGCACCGCCGGCGACGTCTGGCTGGAGCGTTTCGACGCCGAGGTCCTCCCCGCCGTCACCGCGTTCGCGCCCGAGCTGGTGCTGGTGAGCGCCGGGTTCGACGGGCACGTGGACGATCCCCTGGCCACGCTGCGTCTCACCGCGGCGACCTACGCGCTGGTGGCGGAGAGGCTGCGCGCGCTCACCGTCGACGCGGGCACCGGCTCGGTGTGGGTGCTGGAGGGCGGGTACGACCTCGCGGCCCTGCGCGAGTCGGTGGCGGCGGCCCTGCGCGGCCTGGAGCCCGATGGCGGACCGTCCGGCCACCAGCCCCCCGGGGGGGCGATAACCGGCCCGGGGACGTCCCGTTAACCTTCACGAGATGGGTGTCGCCCGCTCCCGTGTCCTCGCCGTCCTGGCCGCGGCCGCCGCGGTCACGCTGAGCGGGTGCGGCCTCGTCTCCGCGTCGGCGCCCACCAACGGCACGGCCGTCGCCACCCAGCCCCCCGGCGCCGGAGCGACCGGGACCGTGACCCCGACGCCCGGAGCCTCGGGGTCGGCGGCTCCCCAGCTGAGCGGCCAGCGGACCGTACTGACCCCGGAGGGCCTGCGCATCCACAGCTCGGCGTCGCTCAGCGCGTCGGTGGAGGCGGCGGCGGCCTGGGGGGTGACCCTCACCGTCCTCGGCTACGATGCGAGCGGCGGCGGGTGGCAGGATGCCACGATGTCTGGCACCGCCTGGTACAAGGTCCAGGGGGCGACCGTCACCGGCTGGGTGGTCGCCGACCCCACCCTGTCCGCCGAGGGGGTGCTGACCCCCGTCAGCTTCGCGGACAAGGACATCGACGGCGTCCTCTTCCCGACCACCTGGACCTATGCCGACGATCCCGGCGAGGTGGTCTTCCGGCCGCAGAGCGGGAGCGACCTGGCCAGCCTCGCCATCCGCTATGCCGCCACCCTCAGCGCGCTGGGGGCGGCGGGGCTGACCGGGTACAGCGCGGTGGCGAGCAACGACGAGGCGGTCGCCTGCGGATACACCGGGACCCTGGTTCAGTACACGGCAGGTGCGGGGGCGACGCCCCAGCCCACCGCCGACGCCGGCGGCGCGGCGGTGACCCGGCTCGCCGACTTCGCCCAGTTCCGGGTGGCGCTCTCCTCCAGCTTCGCCCTCGACATCGAGATCAACTACTCGGCCGCGGGCGACTACACGGTGTTCGAGAACGTGCTCAACAGCGTCCGCTACCCCTTCCCGGATTGCGAGACGGGGACGGCGGGGACCGCTCCCAGCGCCAGCCCGAGCCCGAGCCCGAGCCCGAGCTGATGGCGATGCGGACGGCACTCGTCGATGTGGAGATGGGCCGGACGGCGATCGCCGACATCACGGAGGCGGCGTCCGGATTCGTGCTCGACGCGGAGGACGGGCTGCTCAGCGTCTTCGCGCCCCACGCCACCGCCGGGGTGGCCCTGATCGAGACGGGGAGCGGCTCGGAGCCCGACCTGCTGGAGGCCCTGGAGCGGCTGCTGCCCCGCGACGCCCGCTACCGCCACCAGCATGGGAGCCCGGGGCACGGCGCCGACCACCTCCTGCCGGTGCTGGTCTGCCCGTCGCTCACCGTCCCGGTGGTGGGCGGCCGGATGCTGCTCGGGACCTGGCAGCGGCTGGTGCTGGTCAGCCTCAACCGCGACAACCCCCACCGTCAGGTGCGGCTCTCCCTCGTCCCGGGCTGAGCCGCCTCAGACCACCGTCACCAGGTGTTCGGCGTTGAGCCAACCGAGGCTGCTGCTCATGAGCAGTGCGCTGGCCGCGAGCAGGGCGACGTAGGCGGCGCCGATCACGATCCGGGTGCGCACTGGGAGCTGAGGCGCCTCGGCGCCCATCCGGGCGGCCCGGAAGCGGCCCCAGACCGAATAGCAGCCGACCAGGAAGATGAGGACGAGGATGGGGTTGACCACCGTCGCGCCGATCAGCTGAGTGGCCAGGAGGCCTCCGAGGATGAGCAGCCCGGCCAGGTTGAACCATTTGCTGATGGCGCTGGCCACCCGGCCCCCATCCAGGGGCAGCATCGGGACCAGGTTGAAGAGGGTGATGAAGAAGCCGAAGTAGCTGAGCGAGACGGCGAAGGCCGCGCTCTGGGTCACCGCTCCCTGGGCGAGCGCCCAGAGGTAGAGGGCCAGGGTCGCCGCGAAGCCGGCGATCGGCCCCGCGATGGCGATGATCGCCTCCACCCGGCGGTTGCTGGTCAGGCCCCGCCCGGCGGTGGTGATGGCCCCGAGGAAGGGGATGAAGACCGGCACCGACATCGGCACCCCCATCGCCCGCGAGGTCAGGAAGTGGCCCATCTCGTGGACGAAGATGAGCAGCACCAACCCGACCGCGAAGGCCCAGCCGAAGAGAAGCGAGTAGGCGACGACCGCGACCGCCATGGAGACCGCGGTGATCCCGAACTTGCCGAAGATGGCGGCGAACTTGAGGACCGTGAGCCCCGCCGTCGCCAGCGCGCCCAGGATCCCGCCGCGCCGCCTGGCCTGGGTCCCCGGCTGCCCAGGGGGAGGGCCGGCCGGCTGCTGCCAGCCGCTGCCGACAGGGGGTGGGTACGTGGTCCAGGGCTGCGGCGGCGGGTAGACGGTCCGGGGGTCCGGTGGTGGGTAGACGGTTCCCGGGTGGACGGCGGGCTGGCCGGGCGCGGAGGTCGGATAGGGGGAGTACGTGCTCCAGCCCGCGGGGACGTAGGCGGGGGCGGTGGGAGGCGGGGACTGCCCGCCCTCCGCCACCGGGGGCTGGTCGACCCCCTCGGGCAGAGCAGACATCCCCCCGATCATGGCATGGACGCCGGCCCGGCCCCGGATCGAGCGGGGCCAGCGCAAACGAGGCGCGGCCCTGTATCGTCCCGGCTGGCATGGACGACACCAGCCTGCACGGCTCCCGGATTGCCATCGTCGGTTCCGGCGTGATGGCCGAGGCGATGCTCTCGGGCCTGCTCAGCCGGGGGCTCGTCGAGGCGGGCGCGGTCACCTGCAGCGACCCCCGCGAGGCGCGCCGCCGCGAGCTCCAGGAGCGTCACGGGGTGTCCGCCGTCGCCGGCAACGCCGAGGCGGCCGCGCAGGGCGACATCCTCCTGCTCTGCGTCAAACCCCAGGTGCTCGGGAGCGTCATGCCCGAGCTGAAGCCGGTGATGCGCCCGGGACAGCTCGTCCTCAGCATCGTCGCTGGTGCCGGCAGCCACGCCCTGGCCGAGGGCCTCGGCCACCCCGCGGTGGTCCGTTGCATGCCCAACACCCCGGCCCAGATCGGCCAGGGGGTGACCGTCTGGTTCGCCACCCCGGCCGTCGACGCCACCGGGCGAGCCCAGGCGCGGACCCTGCTCTCCGCGCTCGGCAACGAGCTCGAGGTCGACGACGAGCGCCAGGTCGCCATGGCCACGGCGGTGAGCGGCAGCGGCCCGACCTATGTCTTCCTCTTCATCGAGGCGCTCGTCGACGCCGCCGTCCACCTCGGCTTCGCGCGCCACGTCGCCCGCGAGCTGGTCCTGGAGACGGTCCAGGGGTCGGCGGCCTTCGCAGTGGCCAGCGGCAAGCACGTCGCCGAGCTGCGCGACATGGTGACCTCGCCGGGGGGGACCTCCGCCGCCGCCATGTACGAGCTGGAGAAGGGGCGGCTGCGCACCGTGGTCAGCGATGCGGTCTGGGCCGCCTTCGAGCGCACCCTCAGCATCGAGGCCGCTCTGGAGGGGCGCGCCCCCCACGCCTCCTCCCGGCCCCGCTGAGCCTCCGCTCGGCGGGGGGGCCCGGCCCGCTGCCGGCCGGGCTGGCGCCGCAGGGGAGTCCACCGCGGACGCGGTCCACGCCCGATGACGTGCCGGCGCGGCGTCGCAACCCCCGCCCCTGGCCGGGTGGTGTTCCCGTGAAGTGCGTGTCACGTCGTTTGGAGCGTTAGCGTCGATGTTGTAGCCTCCACGTTGGACCGGCACCGCCGCGGGCGAGCCGCCACGGTTGGCAACGTGACCTGCACAGAGGGGGGCGTGTGTCCTTCATGGGTCGCCTCGGGATGCCTCGGTTGAGGGGGCCGCGGCCCCGCCACGTCCGCGCCGTCACCGCCACGCTGGCCGTGCTCTGCCTGGCCACGGCGATCTGGTCGCTGGTCGCGGGCGGGGAGAGCCCCGGGACGCTGCTCCTGCTCCTGCTCTGCGCGTGCGTCGTCTGGGTGGGCTCCGGCTACCTCTCGGAGCGATACCACCGGCGCCACCTGGAGCAGCTCTCGGAGTCCCGCGACCTCCTCCAGCCCACGGTGCGCTCGCCGCTCTCGGTGCCGGCCCTGCTGGGCCGGCTCTGCCGGGTGTTCGACGCCGGCTTCGCCGAGGCCGTGGTGCTGCCCGACGCCCCCGGCAAGAGCGCCGCGGTCTTCCGGGTGTCCAACGGCCGGACCCTGGAGACCTCGGCGGCCGTCGACGAGGACCTTCTGTCGGAGGTCTTCTCGGTCATCGTCCCGGCCACGATGAGCCTGCTGCTTCGCGAGGGGGGGCATGAGCAGAGCGACCGCGTCCTGCGCAAGCGCGGGCTGCGCGACGCGGTGATGGCGGCACTCTCGGTGGAGGGCCGCATCCTCGGCAGCGTCCTGGTCGGGCGCCGGCATGGGGCGCTGCACCCCTTCGACGACGAGGACCGCCGCCTGCTCGAGGCGCTCGCCCCCCAGGTGGGGGTCACCGTGGAGAAGCTGCGGCTCGACGAGCGGATCAATCACCAGGCCTTCCACGACTCCCTCACCGGGCTCGCCAACCGGACCCTGTTCGCGGACCGGGTGGTGCACGCCCTCGACCGGCGGGTGGCGGCGGGGAGGCTGCGCGCCGCCATCCTCTTCATCGACCTCGACGACTTCAAGGTGGTCAACGACAGCCTCGGCCACCCCAGCGGGGACCTCCTCCTCCGGGCGGTGACCGAACGGCTGCGCGGGGTGGTGCGGCCCTTCGACACGGTGGCCCGGCTGGGCGGCGACGAGTTCGCGGTGCTGATCGAGGACCTCGCCGGGCCTGAGGAGGCGGTCAGCGTGGGGGAGCGCTTCCTGGAGGAGCTGGCCGGGACCTTCGACCTGCAGGGGAACGTCGTCAGCATCGGGGCGAGCGTGGGCGTCGCGATCGCCGACACGCCGTCGATGACCTGCGAGGACCTGCTCCGCAAGGCCGACGTCGCCATGTACCGTGCCAAGGAGCGGGGGAAGGCCACGATCGAGACGTTCGACGCCAGCATGCAGGGTGCGCTGGAGAGCCGGATGCAGCTGCGGGCCGGGCTGGAGCACGCGCTCAGCGCCGGAGAGCTGTTCGTCGAGTACCAGCCGATCGTGGCCCTGGGGAGCGGCGCGATGTTCGGGGTCGAGGCCCTGGCCCGCTGGGACAGCCCCCGCCGCGGACGGGTCGGGCCGCGTGAGTTCATCCCCGTCGCCGAGACGAGTGGATTGATCCGAGAGATCGGACAGCGGGTGCTGCACACCGCCTGCGCCCAGGCCGTGAGCTGGGTGGCCGAACGGCCGGGAGGACCCCCCCTCCACGTGAGCGTCAACCTCTCGCCCCGCCAGCTGCTCCACCCCGGCTTCGCCGGAGAGGTCGGGGCGGTGCTGCGGGAGACCGGGCTCAGCCCGTCGCTGCTCACCCTGGAGATCACCGAGAGCCTGCTGGTCGAGAACAACGCCGCCACCCTGGAGCGGCTCCATGCCCTCAAGGAGCTGGGGGTGACCCTCGCCATCGACGACTTCGGAACCGGCTACTCGTCGCTCGGGGAGCTGAAGTTCCTCCCTGTCGACGCTCTCAAGATCCCCAAGGCCTTCGTCGACCACGTCGCCACCGACCTGCGCGAGCGTGCCTTCCTGGCCGGCATCATCGGCCTGGGCAGGACCCTCGACCTCCGCCTGGTGGCGGTGGGCGTCGAGCACGCCGAGCAGATGGTCGAGCTGCGCGACCTGCACTGCGACCTCGCCCAGGGCTTCCACGTCGCCAAGCCCCTCGATGCCCGGGGAGTCTCCGAGCTGCTCGCCCGCGAGGCGCGCACCGGCCCGGTGGCGGGCGCCGCCGTCACCTGGCAGGCGGCCCAGTCGCGGCCCCCGAGCGCCGGCACAGCTGGGCTCTCCCAGAGCGCCTGAGCTCAGAGGTCCGCGGCGAGGCGGCCCCGCGGCGGGGGCTCGTGGATTAGCGGTGGGGCTCTTGGGAGCTCGCCGGTCGGCTGTCGGGCAGCGAGGCCAGGATTGCCTCCGCCAGCGCCCGTGCGGACTCCACGCTCAGCTCGACCGCCACCCGGGCCGAGGGGCCTCGATCGGGGTTGAGGAAGTCGAGGTTGAGAGTGTGCTCGGCACTGGCGTGCTGGGGATGGTCGTAATAGACGGCGGCCTCGGTCACCGGGAACCAGGCGGGGACGCCCTTGCCGCTCCCCTGGACGGCGACGATCTCGGTCTGGTAGGTGCACATGGCGGGTCCTCTCCTCGCCGCTCAGGCGCTCAGGTGACGGCCGTAGAAGTCCCAGATCCGGGCCCAGCCGTCGAGCGCGGCCTCGACCCGGTAGCTGGGGCGGTCCACGCAGAAGAAGGCGTGGCCGGCCCCGTCGTAGCTGTGGAAGTCGTGCGCCTTGCCCAGACGGTTGAGCTCCGCGTCCAGCTCGGCGACGTGCTCGGGGGAGGGGAAGTGATCGTCGGCGCCGAACAGGCCCAGCAGCGGGCAGGAGAGCTGGGGCGCGAGGCCGATGATCGGCTCGAACTTGTAGGGCATCTGGGCCGGCAGGACCCCGGTCACGCCCGCGCCGTAGCAGTCGACGGCGGCCTCCAGGGAGAGGCTGCAGGCGGCGAGGAAGGACTGCCGGCCGCCCGAGCAATACCCGATGACCCCGACCTTGCCGTTCGACCCGGCGAGCGAGCGGAGGTGGCGGGCGGCACTGTCCACATCCCCGACCAGCTGCGCGTCGGGCACGCCCCCGGCCGCGCGGGTGGCCGCGGCCGCATCCTCGGGGCTCGCGTCCCTGCCCGCGCGGAAGTGCAGGTTGGGGCAGATGGCGAGGTAGCCGGCGGCGGCGAAGGTGCGGGTCACCTCCTTGCTCCAGCGATCCCAGCCGGGCGCGTGGTGGATGACCACGACCGAGCCGGTGGGCCCGTCACCGAGGGGCTGGGCGACATAGGCGGGGATCTCGTCGCCACCGTGCCCGGTGATCCGGATCGTCTCCGCCGTCAGCGCGTCCGCGACGTGTGGCATGGCTCTTCTCCCCACGGTCCCCGGCGATGGGCGGGCACCCGATTGCGCACCAATGTCGCATAGACGGGGTCGCCCTGGTGGGCGATCAGAAGAGAGCCGAGGCCAGCTCTCCGCGCAGCGCCTCGACCCCGGGATCGACGCTGCGCTGCGCCTCGATGGCCCCCACGACCACCCGGCGGAGTTGCGACCGCGCCGGCCCGTCGCTGCTGCGGATGGCGGCGATCAGCCGGCGCAGCCCCGCCGTGCCCTCGCCGTCGTGGACCAGCGCGGTGAGCTCGGCGTCGCCGCCGCGAGTGAGCTCGATGCGGGCGCGCAGCCCGTCGCAGACCTGGTCGGCGCGGGCGGGGGCGAGCACCTCGTCCGCCTCGTCGAGGCGGTCCAGCTCGAAGAGCAGGGTTGCCAGGGCACGGCGCGGGGCGGGGTCGTCGGGCTGGGCGAGGATGGCCGCGCGCAGCCCGGCCTCGTCCTCGGGGAGCGGTGGGGGAGGGGAGACGGGGGCGAGCTGAGCCAGGAAGCGCTCGACCTGCACCCGGGGCTGGAGTCCGACGAACTCCCCGACCAGCTGAGCGTCCCGGAAGGCCTTGACCGCCGGGATGCCCTGGATACCGAAGCGGGCCGCCGTCATCGGATTGGCGTCGACCTCCAGCTTGGCGAGGGTGATCCCGCCGTGGCGGGTCACCGCCTCCTCGAGGATGGGACCGAGGGTCCGGCAGGGGGCGCACCAGCCGGCCCAGAAGTCGACGACCACGGGGCGGGCGTGGGACTCGGCGATGACGGCGGTGTCGAAGCTGGCGTCGGTGACGTCGATGACGGGAAGGGTGGCGACCATGGACCTATTCTGCCCGACAGCCCACCGCCGCCAAACTCGAGCGCCCCATGCCCCGCGTCCGCGCCGCCCCGCCAGCGGCCCGGGTGGGCACCGGCGTCGATGCGCTACCTTGTGCGCCGATGAGCTCTCGGGGGCGGGACGCCCTGGCGCGGCGCGCGATCCTGGCGCTCGGCTCGGCCCTGCGCGGCGGGACCCTGGTGGTCCGCGACGAGGCCGGCACCAGCGTGCTGGGCCACGGCGGTGGGCGGGCCGAGATGACCGTCCACGACCCGCGGATGTGGGGCATGACCCTCACCGAGGGGGGCAACGGCCTCGGCGCGGCCTACATGCGCGGCTACTGGGACACCCCCGATCTCACCGGCGTGCTCCGTCTGCTGGCCCACAACCTCGACCGCATCAACCGGCTGACCACGCCTCTGGACGGGGTCCGCCAGGTGGCCGCGCGCCTCCACTTCCAGGTGCCGACTCGCGCCGCCGACCGGCGCAACATCCGGGCCCACTACGACCTCGGGAACAGCTTCTTCGAGCTGTTCCTCGACCCGACCATGGCCTACTCGTGCGCCATCTTCGAGCCCGGCGACGACGACCTGGAGGCGGCGTCGCGCCGCAAGTTCGACCGCGTCTGCGACCGGCTGCGGCTGAGCGCCGACGACCACCTGCTGGAGATCGGCACCGGCTGGGGCGGTCTGGCCATCCACGCCGCCCGCCGTGTCGGCTGCCGCGTGACCACCACCACCATCTCCCACGAGCAGTACCTCTACGCGCGCGAGCGGGTCGCCGCCGCGGGACTTTCCGACCGGGTGACGGTGCTGGAGCAGAACTACCGGGATCTGCGCGGCCGTTTCTCGAAGCTGGTGTCGGTGGAGATGATCGAGGCGGTCGACTGGCGCCTCTACGACGAGTTCTTCCGCTGCTGCGAGCGCCTGCTCGAGCCGGATGGGCTGGCGGTCCTGCAGGCGATCGTCATCCAGGACCGGGAGTGGTCGGCGGCACGCTGGCGCGAGGACTTCATCCGGCGCTACATCTTCCCGGGCGGCTTCCTGCCCTCGGTGCGCTCCCTGGTCGACGCCGCCAACCGGGCCAGCGGGCTGCGCCTGGTGGAGCTTGACGACATCGGGGCCAACTACCCGGTCACGCTCCGCCACTGGCGGGAGGCGCTGGACCGCAACCACGACCGCGCCGCCGCCCTGGGGTTCGACGAGGAGTTCCTGCGCATGTGGCGCTTCTACTTCGCGTACTGCGAGGCGGGCTTCCTGGAGCGGCGCATCAGCGACGTGCACCTCACCTTCGCCGGCCGTGAGTGGCGACGGATGCCCTCACGGGAGGAGCCCTCTCGACAGCCGGCGACCGCGGCTCACGCGGGGGTGGCGGCGCCGGTCTGAGCCCGGGGGGCGAGGCCTGCTCCCTTCGAGCATTGAGATGCTCAGAAGCGTGCATCTAGATGTACAGTTCACGGCATGCGAACGACGGTGATTCTCGATGACGACGTGGCCGCCGCGGTGGAGGAGGTCCGGCGCCGAGACCAGGTCGGCCTCAGCGAGGCGGTCAACCAGCTGATCCGCGCCGGTCTGCAGGCCCCGCCCCGGGCCCGGCGGTTCCGGCAGCGCTCAGCATCACTCGGGCTGAGGATCGACGTCTCCAACGTGGCCGAGGCCCTGGAGACGCTCGACGGGGCAGGCGGCCGCTGATGCTGGTCGACGCCAACGTCCTCCTGTACGCGGTGGACGCGGCGAGCCCTCACCACGAACGGGTGGCCGCATGGATGGAGAGCAGCCTGAACGGTCCCCGAAGGGTCGGAATCCCATGGCCCAGCCTGACCGCCTTCCTGCGCATCGCCACCCATCCCCGTGCTCTGGAGCGGCCCCTGACCTCCCGGCAGGCGTGGGGCTACGTGGACGACTGGCTGGCCTGCGACAACGTCTGGATCCCCCTGCCGACGTTGCGCCACGCGGCGGTGTTCGGCGGCCTCGTCGAGGCCTACGACCTGCGGGGAAATCTCGTGCCGGACGGCCACCTGGTCGCCCTGGCCATCGAGCACGGCCTGCAGGTGGTCTCCGGGGACTCCGACTTCGCGAGGTTCCGGCAGATCACCTGGGTCAATGTCCTCTCCGATTGACGCACTTGGGGGGAGGCGACCTGACGCCATGGTGGTGGGGGAGGGAGGGCATCGGGAGGGGGCGCCACGCCGTGCCATGCTCAACCGGTGGATCTCACCGGTCAATTTGGCCCCGGCCTCCCCGCGGACCCTATCGGGACCGCCCGGATGTCGCTGATCCCGCTCCGCGAGGAGACCCTGGTGGCGCTGGTGCCGGGCGATCGCGCCGCCGCCTCGCGGGCCCAGGGTCTGCAGATCCCCGCCGAGTTCACCGCCGGGGACGGGTCGGACGGCTTCTTCCTGCGGGTGCAGCTCGAACGCATCCGGGCGAACCCGGAGGAGCGCGCCTGGTGCGTGCGTGCGATGGTGCGGCGCGCCGACGGCGCCATGGTCGGCCACTGCGGGTTTCACGGACCGCCGCGGGTGGTCGGGCGCGCCGAGATCGGCTACACGGTCTTCCCGGCGTTCCGCGGACAGGGTCTGGCCACCGAGGCGGCCGCCGCCCTGGTGGCCTGGGCCTGGGAGCGGGGGGAGCGGACCGTGTTCGCGGCGGTCGCGCCGTCGAACCTCGAGTCGCTGGCCGTCGTCCACAAGCTGGGCTTCCTGCAGACGGGCGTCCAGGTGGACGACGTCGACGGCGATGAGCTGGTCTTCGAGATCTCCGCGCCCGCGATCTGAGGGCCGGCGGGGAGGGGTGGGCAGCTCGTCAGCGCCGGATCTCTGAATCCAGGATTTGCTCCTGATAATGTATCTTATCAGGAAGAAAAGGTATCCGAGGCGGAGAGCGGGCGCGCCGGCGTCGGGCAGCCCCGGGAACCCCTCTCCGGGCCTGCCGAGGACCTCGGGAGCTGCGTGGCATCATCGTCGCCGTGATTGATGCCCAGCGGCGGGTCGGCGTGCTGCGCCGCCGCACCGCCGGGATCCTGGGGCTGCTGATCGTCCAGTTCCTGATCGGCATGGCGGTCAACCTCTACGTCACCATCCCGACCCACCACGCCGGGGCCGGCAGCGGCCCCTACCTGAGCGGCGCCCTGGCGAGCGTCCTCTGGAGCTTCAGCAGCGGGCTGCCGCTCCTCATCATCCATGTGGTCATCGGCATCCTGCTGCTGCTCAACGGCATCGAGCTGGTGCTGCACGCCGTGCGCAGCCGGCTGGGACCGGCCCCCGTCTGGCTCGCCGCCCTCGGCCTCACCGCCATCCTCTTCGCGGCGTTCAACGGGGCGAGCTTCCTCAAGTACAACCAGAACATCAGTTCGATGCTGATGTCGGTCGGCTTCGCGGTGGCCGTGGTCAGCTACGTTCTGCTCCTCAGCCTGAGCACGCGACCGGAGGGCAACCCGGCCTGACCGCCTGCACCCCGCCGTGGTCTGGGCCCGGCCAGGCGCAGCGCTCCCGTGACCGCGACGTGCGCGGCTAGCTTCCCTCGATGAACCACGGCTCGCGCCGCTCTCCGGGTGCCAGGGACCTTCGACCCATGCGGCGAGCCCTCGCTGCCACGACCGGCCGGGCCGCCGGCGCCGGTATGATCCGGGCCTGGTGAAGGTCGGACAGCCGTCCCTGACCGCCCGCGGTGTGGCCCTCGCCCGCTCGCGCCTGATCAGGCCGCAGACACCGGAGGGCGATCCCGAGGCTGAGCAGCGCCTCTACGCCGGCCTCTCCTCCCCTCTCGCCGGCCGCGGCCGTGGGCGCTGGGGGAGCGGCGGCGGCGGTCGCCATTTCATGGCTGCCCGCACCGCGTTCCTCGACGAGGGGACGCTCCGGGCGGTCACCTCCGGGGTCAGCCAGGTGGTGATCGTCGGTGCCGGATACGACGGCCGCGCGCTCCGCTTCCGCCACCCCGGGGTGAGGTTCTTCGAGCTCGACCACCCGGCGACCCAGGCGGACAAGCAGCGCCGCCTCGAGGCGCTCGGCGTGCCTCTCGACAACCTGACCTTCGTGGCGATCGACCTCATGTCCGATCGGGTCGACGCCGCGCTGGCCCGGGCCGGGCAGAGCGGGGACGTGCCGAGCCTCTTCATCTGTGAAGGGTTGATCCGCTATCTCTCCCGCGTTGCCGTCGACCGGATGCTCACCGGGCTGCGGTCGCGAGCCGCCCGCGGGAGCCGCCTGCTGCTGACGGCGTCGGAGAGCACGGGCCGGGAGATCCGCGTGGCCCGCCAGATCGGCCTCGCCGTCATCGGGGAGCCGATGCGGTCCCACTTCGAGGTCGGCGAGGTCGCCCGGGTGCTGGTGCGGTCGGGATGGTCGATCGACGGTGAGCGGCGGCGCTCCGAGACGGGCGGGCGTCAGCGCCTGCTGATCGCGGCGCTCACCGCCGCCTGACGCCGCACGCGGCAGCGTGGGCCGGGAGACGAGTGATCAGCCGGGCTGCGTCTGGGCGTGGTCGAGCCCGCGCTCGAAGAAGACCCAGTGCCGGCGCAGCCGGGGCGGGATCTCCGAGCCCTCGTAGGGGTCGCGCTCTGCGAATCCGCGCGATCGGTACAGGCGCTGGGCGTCGCTCATGAAGCGGCAGGTGTCCAGGCGCAGGGTCGTCGCCCCCATGGCTCGCGCCTCGTCGATGAGGCGGTCGAGGATGGCCGAGCTGACGTGCCGGCCGCGGCACCCCGGCACCACGTAGATCCTCTTGAGCTCGGCGACGTCGTGGGAGAGCCGGCGCAGAGCGCCGATGGCGGCCGGCCGGCCGTCGCTCTCGGCGAGCAGGAGCAGACCCCGCGGGCGGCGGAACTCTGCCAGGCTCTCGAGCACGCGTCCGGGATCGGTCGGCGGATCGTCGATGCCGTACTCGTCCCGAAGCCGCCCGTTGGCCCATTCGAGGTACTCGACCATGAGGTCGGCGACGGCACCGTCGTCGACCCCGGGCAGGGCCTCGCGGACGGCCCACGTTCCGCTAACCGGCATCCGCCGCCTCCGGCGCTTCGAGGAAGGCAGCGGGCAGGGGCCACGCGGCGTGGAGGGTTTCGCCGGGCGGGAGGCGCTCCCAGAGCGCGAGGGCGTGGCGCACGCCCCGGATGGCCCGTTCGATGGTGTCGTCGCCGAGGCGTTCGAGCAACGCACGGATCCCGCGCCGGTATGCGTCGCCCTCGGCCGTGCTGCCGGCGGCGTGTGCCGCCGGCTCGACCAGGCTTGCTCCGGGCTGGAGCCGCGCCCGGACCCCCTCCGCCGTGTCCGGACCGTCCCCCCAGCGGTTGACGACCGCGTTGGTCACCGTCTTGGCGACCATGTGGTCGACCCAGTGCCGCTGCGCCAGCTCGTCCAGGGGGGCGTCTGTCACCAGGCGCACGCGCCGGGCGCCGCGAGCGCTCACGGCGCGGTTGGCAGGCGCGAAGCCGCCCTGGGCGAGCACGCCCCAGAGCCCGTGGTCGATGCCGAAGAGGGACTCGACGACGAGGTGGGGAAGGTCGTGGAGCACGTGGACGGCGACCAGGCGCGTCTCCCCGTCGGAGAGCGCCATCCAGGTCCGGTCGGGCTCCTCCCCGTCACCCTTCACGAGCGCGATGGCGATCATGGTGCGGAAGCCTAGCGCGCGGGTTCCGGAGCGAGGTTGGCGCCACCCGCGCACTCGGGCCGCCCGGCCGCATCATTAGAGGAACGATGCCGGTCCGTGTCCCTCCCAAGCGTCGCCCCACCGCGCCGCATCGCCTCCGCCTCCCGGCCTGGGCCGGGCAGATCCCGGGTCCCGACGACGCCCTGCCCGACCAGGTCCAGCAGTTCCTCGACTATCTGCGGGTCCAGCGCAACCGTCCGCCCACGACCGTCCGGGCCTACCGGTACGACCTGGCCAAGTTCGTCGCCTTCGCGCGGGCGCGGGCTCCGGGCTCGGGTCTCTGCGAGGGCCTGGACGCGGCGGCGCTGCGTCGTTACCAGATCGAGCTGGCGGAGGCCCTCCCCCACCCCCGCACACGGGCCAGGGCGCTGGTGGCGCTGCGCCAGTTCCTCGGCTACGCGTACGACGAGGGCTGGATCGCAGACGAGCTCTCACGTCGGGTGGTCGTCCCCCGCTACATCGTCGGCGACCCCCATCCCATCGCCACCGAGGTGGTTCCCCGCCTCCTGGCCGCGCTTCCCCGTGAGGGCATGCGCGACCTCCGTGACCGCGCCCTGGTCCACTTCCTGATCAGCAGCGGCTGCCGGATCGGAGAGGCATGCGCGCTCGACCGGCGCGATCTCCGGCCCGATGGCTTCCGGGTGCTCGGCAAGGGCGGCAAGCACCGCACCGTCTTCCTCACCGAGGACGCCTGGGCGGCGGTTCACGACTACCTCCTGGCCCGCGGCCAGGACGCCTCTCCCGCCCTGTTCATCAGCGTTGCCCATGCCGACATGCCGGGCGGGCGGGTGCTCCCCGACAACCGGCTGACCACTGATGGGGCGCGCCGGGCGCTGACGGCGCTGCGCCGCCGGTTTGCCCATGACCCGGACGCGTACCGGTTGATCGAGGGGCTGCGCAGCCCGCATGCCGCGCGCCACACCGCCGCGACCACGCTCCTGGAGGCCACCGACGGCGACGTCCGGCTGGTCCAGGAGGTGCTCGGCCACGCCACCCTGGAGACGCTGCGGGTCTACACGGAGATCACCGACCGGCGCAAGCGGGCCGCCTACACGCGCCTGGGCGACTACCTGCGCGAGGTCGGCGAGCCCTGAGCCCCGGGTCAGACCAGGTGGAGCGGCCGGGTCCCGTCAGCGAAGTGGATCTCGGGCTCGATGCTGATCTCGGCGTTGACGCTGCTGGCGATGAAGCAGTCGTGGTGGGCGCGCACCATCAGCTCCCGGACCTTCTCGGGGGACCCTGAGGCGATCACCACCTGAGGCCGCAGGGTGATCCCCGTGATCCGGACAGGTTTGTCCTCTTCTGGCATGATCGCCTCGGCGTCGTCGGCATAGTCGACGACGTCCATCCCCTCCAGCGCCGCCAGGGCCAGGAAGCTGAGCAGCTGGCAGGAGCTGGCCGCCGCCAGGAGCAGCTGCTCGGGGTTGGGCAGCTCGGGGTTGCCCCGGAAGGCGGGATCGGCGCTCAGGGTGAGCGTGACGTCGCCCGGAGGGGCGGACACCCTGTGGGTGCGGTCGTACCCCGCGTAGCCGCCCGCGGTGGAGCCGTGCCAGGTCAGCTGGGTCTGGTAGCGGTGAACGCGCGGTGGCATGGCCCCCGATTCTAGACGCCGGGTGACGCAACCCCGGCGGCCGGCGTGACCGGCGCGGTCCCCAGCCCGTGGGCGCGGAGCCAGTCGTCCAGGATCTCCAGGAACTGGTACGGGACCTCGATCATGGGCACGTGGCCGACGTCGGCGAGGACCCTCAGGTCCCAGTCCGGCCGCCGCCGCTTGGCCCGGCGGGCGCCGATCACCCGGACCAGCCGGTCGGTGTCGCCGTGGACCACCAGGGTGGGGACGGACACGCGGTCGAGCCGGGCGCGCAGCGCGGCGGAGTGGACCAGCGCACTGAAGATGGAGCGCTCCGCGAGCACGTAGGCGTCGTCGTCGTCGGGGTTTCGGCCTCGCCTGCGCTCCAGCTCCACGTGCGCCTCGACAACGTCGGCGGGTATGCGTTCGGGGTGCTGCGCGCAGAGGCGGAGCGCGCCGGCCACGAGCTCCTCGACGCTCAGCCGGTCGCGCACGCGGGCGAGGAATCTGCGCCCCAGGCTCGGCACCACGTAGGCGGCGCAGGAGGCCAGCACCAGCCGGGGCCGCCACTGCCGCCAGCGGCCGGGGAGGACGGCATCGACCAGCACCAGACCGGCCACGCGCTCTGGATGCTGAGCCGCTTCGAGGAGGGCGATCAACCCTCCCATCGAGTTGCCGATCAGGACGACGGGGCTCTCGCACGTCGCAGCGAGGACGCGGTCGAGGAGGGCGGTGTAGGCGGCGACCGTGGTCGGGCGTCCGGCGACCGGGGTGAGACCGAAGCCGGGCAGGTCGGGCGCCAGGACCCGCCCGTAGCGGGTGAGCTGGGGGGCGACCCGCATCCAGTTGAGGTGGGCTCCGCCCAGCCCGTGCACCAGGACGATCCGCGCCGGCCCCGAACCCCACTCGGCGACATGCACGGGGCCGTCGGCGTCGATGGTGCTCGACCACATCGTCGTGGTGATCCTACGAAGCGGAGCGGCCGAGGCGGGGCACGCCGCCGCTACTCCCGGTGTTCCCTGGATCGATCCGCACCCGGCCGCGGGTCGTCCGCCCAGACGTTGCCGAGGACCAGCACGTCGCCGGCGAAACCGTCCGCCCAGGCGGCCGCGATGGCCGCGCCGATCGGGGGGTGCAGCTCCAGCCCGAGGAGCTCGTCGCGGGTCACCCAGCGCACCTCGTCGATGGCGGCGTCGGTGCCGGCCTCGAGGGGCGGGAGCACCCCTTCTGGGGTCGGTCCGGAGGATGGCGGTCCGGCTTCCGGCGGGGCCGCAGTTCCCGTGAAGATCAGGTTGACGAGGTGACGTCCGCCCGGCTCGATCGCCTCGCAGAGCATCACCAGACGCCCCACCGTCACCTCGATCCCGGTCTCCTCCAGCAGCTCACGGTGGGCGGCCTCGACGAGCGTCTCCCCTCTCTCGACTCCCCCGCCGGGCAGCAACCAGTAGCGATGGGCCTCCTTGCGGTGAGCGACCAGGAGCAGCCGCCCGGCCGCGGTCAGGCACACGGCGACACGGACGCGAGGCTCCACGGGGGCGATTATCGGTCGAACCTTGACGGCGAACAGGTGTTTGCGTTAGGCTGGGTGGCCATGGGAACAGACGTTCTGGGAACCCCGCGGTGATCGCCGACCTGCAACCCACCCGCCGCCTGCCGCGCCCCCGCCCCTGGCCGCTGGGGCGCACCTTGCTCGTGGCGGCCCTGGCGGTGTGCGTCGGCTGGGGACTGGCGGGTGGGGTGAGCGTCAGCTCGGCGCCGACCGCCGCGACCACGGTGGTGGTGCGCTCCGGGGACACGCTCTGGAGCATCGCCGCGAGCCATTACTCCGGCGGTGACATCCAGGACGAGATCGCCGGCATCCTGAGCGCCAACCGGCTGAGCTCGCCGGTCATCCAGCCGGGCGAGACGCTCGTGCTCCCGGCGGGCTGAGCCCGGGAGTGCACGTCGGGCCCGGGGATCGTCCCGACGACGTCACGGCGGTCGCCCGTCGCTAAGGAAGTCCCGTGTAGCCGATCTCCGCGAGCGCCTGCTCGATGGGGATGACGAACGCCGTGCTCAGCGGGCAGACGTCCTGCGCGGTGCAAGGGACATCCCCCGCACCGGCGGCGATCATGCCGACGACGCTCCCGGCGGCATCGACGAGGGCGCCGCCCGAGTCACCGCCGAAGATGGGCGCCGCAACCTCCATGACCCCTCCGAGGTCGACCACATTGGAACCGACCGTGTAGCTGATCGAGCGGTGGAGCGCGACCAGCCGGCCGGTCACCGCGCTGGGGGCGACACCCCTGCCCTGCGCGTTGCCCATCGCGACCACCGGCTGGCCGACCCTGACCGCAGAGCCGAGATCCAACCGGGCCGGCGTGAGCGGGGGGTCGGCATTGATCTGGAGCAGGGCGACATCATCGTCCGGGTTGGCGACCACGACGGATGCGGGATAGACGCCACCCTGGCCGCCGATGGTCAGCCCGACGTAGACCGCGTCCCGAACCACGTGGTAATCGGTGAGCACCAGCCCGGTGCCGGAGACGATGATCCCGCTCCCCAGGATCTGGGTTCCCGCCGGGTTGGCGAAGGTCATCGTGTCGACCAGCGAGTACTCCACCGCCCGGGTCAGGGCGACGGCGCTGATGCCCTGGGATGGATGGTTCGCGCCGGCGGTGCCGGCGGCGGGGACGCCGGTGGTGAGCGCGGCCACCAGGGCGACGCCGAGTGGCGCGCACCGCCAGACCGGGGCCCGCGATCGTCCCTTCCCTCCCCCCTCCACCACCAGGGGGTGAACGGACATCCTGGGGTCCCCTAATCAGTTCTTAACCGTTCCCATACTAATCCATAACTTCCGACAGTTCCAGGGGCACGTCGACCCGGGGAGATGGCGAACCGACAGAGCCGGCGTGGTCCCGCCCGCACCGGGCATGATGTCGGCTACCGTACCGGCAGGTGACCACGGATCACGCATCGCCGCCGCCGCCCTCGACGGTTGCGTGACGAGCCAGGGAGACCGTTCCCACAGGGACGCTGATGCCGCAGGATAGGGGCCGCCCTCGCCAGGGGGCGCGGAGCCATCCGGCCGTTCACGCCGGCGCTTCGAGGCCCGCTCGTCGAGTCAGGGACACGTGAAAGGACAGGAAGCCATCGGCAAGGGGACGGCCACCGTCCCCTACCAGATCGCGGTGCGCACCAGCCTACCGGCCAAGGACGTGCTCGATCACGTGGACGTCACGCGCGTGCCGGGCATGACGGTGGCGGAGCGCGGGCCCCACTATCTGGTGCTGAAGGCCGCGCAGCGCTTCCGCTATGGCGCCGACCTGGCCGCCGGTCTCGCCATCGCCATCGTGCTCGTGCTGCTCATCCTCACCGCGGTGACGCCGGTGGTGTTGGTGGCCCTGCCGCTCGCTGTCCTGCCGGCGATTCCCCTGCTCGTCGACCACCGCCCTGACCTCGCCGTGAGCGCTATCGATGACGATGGGACGACTCGTGTGACCGCGCACGGAGAGGCCACCGCGGACCTGGCCGAGTACCTCGACCGCTACCTCGACTCACTGCCGGCCGAGGACCTGTTCGGCGACGAGGAGAACGGGCACTGGCCGGAGGACGACGGGAGCGGGGACGACGCCGGCGGCCAGCAGTTCGCTGACCACGGCGGGGAGCCTCCGGAAGAACCACCGGGCGACAGCACCTGGTACGGGTAGGCGGGGGCGGCCGTCCCTCCCGCCGGGATCAGTGGACGACGCGGATGACCGCGGTGACGACCCCTTCCAGGGAGAGCTCGCCGCTCACGTAGATGGGATCGAGTCGCGCGTTCTCCGGTTGGAGACGGACGCGCCCCCCCTCGCGGAAGAAACGCTTGACCGTCACCTCCCCCTCGCCGGTGACCTCGTTCTCGATCCGGGCCACGACGATCGTGCCGTTGGGCGGGGGATCGCGGCGGGGCCGCACCACGACCAGGTCGCCGTCCAGGATGCCGGCGTCGATCATGCTGTCGCCGTGGACGGTGAGGGCGTAGGCGCCGTCGCCGCCGGCCAGCTCCTGGCCGACCGAGATGTGGTCCTCGACGTTCTGCTCGGCGAGCACCGGCGTGCCCGCGGCGACCCGGCCCACCAGGGGCAGGGAGAGGACGCGCGGCGCGGTGTGCGTGGAGGCGGGCTCGTGACCGACCACCTCCACGGTGCGCGACTTGGTGGGATCGCGCCGGATGTAGCCCTTGGCCTCGAGCGAGTTCAGGTGGTTCTGGACGGTCGAGGACGAGCTGAGCCCGACCGCCAATCCGATCTCCCGGACCGTGGGCGGGTAGGCATGGGTGCGTCCGTGCTCGCGGAGGAACTCGATGATCTGCCGCTGGCGCGGGTTGAGAGCGTCTGCCATGTCGTGTGTCTCACCTCTCAGCGTGTCGGGCAGGCTCGACTGTAGCACGGATCGGGGCGCTGCGCAAACGGATGTTCCTGACGTATGTTCGGGGGGCGGCTGCCCCTCAAGCGCTGCGGGCAGGTGGTGGGCGGCCCGCCGTCAGGCGCCGGCAGCGAGCGCGAGGGCCCGCTCTGTGACGGCGTCGAGGTCGGCGTCGTCGTCCCGCCGCAGCCACTCGACCGCGTGGTCGGCGCGGAACCAGGTGCGCTGCGCCCTGGCGTAGCGGAGCGTCCGGCGGGCGATCTCGGCGGTGGCCTCGGTCTTCGACATCCGGTCGCCGAGCACCTCGAGGGCCTCGTAGTAGCCGATGCCGGAGCCCTCCAGGGCGGCGGCGGTGACCCCGCGGGCGAGCGCGTCCGCGGTCTCCTCGAGCAGACCACCCGCGAACATCGCCTCCGCCCGCTCGAGGACCCAGCGGCGGTGCAGCGGGGAGGGGGCGTCGAGCCCGATGCGCGGGCCGGTGACCAGGCCGCAGTTCCGCCCCCTTGCTGCCAGGCTGCCGCGGTCCTCGACGATCTCGACGGCGCGGACCACCCGGCGCGGGTTGCGCAGGTCGATGGTCGCCGCGCCCTCCGGGTCGGCGCGATGGAGCTCAGCAGTGAGTGCTGCGAGCCCCTCCGGACTGGCGGCGCGAGCGTTGAGGGCGGCGCGGCGCTCCCGGTCAGGCGCCCGCCCGTCCAGGTCGAGGCCGTCCAGCAGGGCGCGGACGTAGAGGCCGGTGCCCCCCACCAGGATCGGGCGCACCCCGCGGGCGCCGAGATCGGCGAGACAGTCCCGGGCCGCCGCCAGCCAGTCCGCGACCGAGAACGGCTCACCCGGATCGGCGATGCCCAGAAGATGGCAGGGCACGCCGGCCAGGTCTGCCGCGCAGGGCGCGTTGGTCCCGACACGCAAACCGCGAAGGACCTGCCGAGAGTCGGCGTTGATCAGCTCGGCGCTGCCCAGGCGCTGGGCGAGGCGGACGGCCAGCGAGGTCTTCCCGGTGGCAGTCGGCCCCACCACGGCCACGGCGAGCGGCAGGCTGGGGGCGGCGCGCTGCTGATCACCGTTGACGGTCACGCGATGTAGCTTGCCGCATCGCGCCAGGTCATCCGCGCCATCACCGCCCGCGGCGGGCCGCCGGGGCTTGTGCCCACGGCGACCCGCCTGGCGCCCCCTCGTGGGGCGCCGGTCACCAGGAGACGGCTCAGGAGGTCTTGCTCGCCATCCAGCTGCCGCCGCCGGCACCCTGGACCGTGTAGTTGCCCGACATGGAGCTGCCCGAGACCGTGCCGTTGTAGGTGATCGCCTCGGAGCCGACCGCCCCGAAGGTGATGGTGCTGCCGCTGACGGTCCCGGTGAGGGACTCGGTGCCTCCGGGCGAGAGGTCGATGCTGCCGCTGAGGGCCGACCCCGACTCCGTCCACATCAGGGTGAAGGTGCCGCTGAATGCGCCGCTGTAGCTGCCCGACCACGCCCCCGTCAGCGGGCCGCTGGAGGCCGTGGGGGTCGGGGTGGGCGTGGCGGCCGCCGATGGGGGCGTCGTGCCGGTGTTGGAGGAGGATGCGGTCGGCGCGACCGATGAGGAACCGCACGCCGCCAGCGAGATGGCGGCCAGCCCGGCCAGCAAGGGAACGATCCTGCGCAGTGTCATGGCTCTCTACTCCTGGTCAACGATGGCGGAGGAACTCGTCGTGGCTGCGGGGTGGTCGTCGGCGATGCCGTCGGCGCTCAGAAACGCGATCAGTCGCTCGGGCTGGGAGAAGGTGATCTGCCGCCCCGTCCTGAGGTGAACCGCCGAACCCCTGACCCCCTCGAGGCGCTCTTCGCCGCTGGGCTTCCAGACCCGCACCATGAAGGTCTCCATGCCTTTGCAGCCTAGAGGGCGCGCTTCGGGTTCCCTTAAGGCCGGCTGAAGGCCGGGGCGCCGTGCCCCGGCGGGGGTCCCTCGGCGCGCCGGCTGGGGAACGGAGCCGGCTCGACCCCGAGATCGTCCATGGCGCGGCGGTAGTTGAGGTAGTGCCGGTGGGCCTCGCCGTGCCGCCCGGCGCCGGCGAGGGCGGTGACCAGGCCGATGTGCGCCTGCTCGTCGTAGCGGTCGATCTCCAGGATCCGGAGCAGGTGGGGGACCGCGTCGTCGGGTCTGGCCGCCGTGACCGCCTGGGCGGCCAGGGCGTGGCTCACAGCGACGAAGGCTGCCCGGGCCTCCTCGCGCGGGGCGAGCGCCCACTCGTCGTAGGGGTTCTCCTCCAGGAAGTCGCCGCAGTAGGCGCCGGCCGCGGCCTCCAGGGTGGGGAGCGCGCTCTCCACGGCCCCGCGCCGCACCGCCTCCAGGCCATTCGCGGCCGCGCCCAGGAACCACTCCAGATCGACGTCGAGCGCCTCGATGTTGAGGGCCACCGCGTCGTTGTCGGCAATGATGTACTCGTCGGACGACCGACGCTCGGGGTCGAGGACGCTGCGCACGGTGGTCAGCGCCACCGAGAGCCGGTTGGCCAGCCTGGCCGGTTCCTCGTCGGGCCAGAGCGTCTCCATGAGGAAGCCTCGTGACGCGGCGCGGCCGCGGCGTGCCACCAGCAGCTTGAGCAGCTCCCGGGCCCGTTTGGACTGCCACTCCGAGTGGCGCACCGGCTCGCCTCCGCGCTGAACGGCGAAGCCGCCGAGCGTCTCGATGCGCACCGCCTCGCGCTTGCCGCGGCCGACCAGTGCCAGCACTCCCGCGGCGGCACCGACGCCGTGGTGTCCATGGACGCCCAGCCGCTCGAGGCGACGCTCTGCCAGCCGGCGCCGTGCCGCCGCTCCCGTCCCTCTCTCGACGGCCGCCAGCGCCAGATCGATCTTCGCCTCGCCCAGCGGGTTGCCGATCTCCCGCCAGATCTCGGCCGCCTCGCGCAGGTGCCGGGTCTCGCGCTCCGGCCTCTCCGCGCTCATCGCCATGAGTGCGAGGGCCTCGGCCAGGCCGGCACGGTCACGCCGGGAGCGGGCAGCCGAGATAGCCCGGTCCGCCATCGCGCGGGCCGCGGCGCTGTCCCCGCACACCGTGGCCACCCAGCCGGCAGCGACCAGCGCTGCCACGTACTCGAGACCGGTCCCGGCGGCGACCGCCCGCCCGGCGATCCGACGCGCCCGCTCCGGTTCGTCCGCGGCGAGCACGGTCGCCAGACCGGCCAGCGCGGGGATCAGGGCCTGCTGATCGCCGGACGTCTCGGCGATGCTGACCGCCTCCTCGTAGGCCGCGCGCGCCTGGGCCAGGTTCCCGCGCTCCCGGTGGACCTCGCCGACTGCGCTCAGCGCGTATGCGACCATCTCCGAGCCGATCTGCTGGTACCGGTCCCGGGACGCCTCGAGGTCGACCAGTGCCTCGTCGAGCCGCCCCATCCGCAGCTTGGTCTCGCCGCGGTTGCAGAGACTGAGGGCGTGGAAGTTGGCGAAGGAGGTGAGCTCGGCGAGACGCACCGCCACCTCGAGCTCCTGAAGCGCCTCCGGGTACGCACCCTCCTCCAGGAAATGGGAGGCGTGATTGGTCCGGATCCGTACGGTCTGGAGGACGTCGCGGGCATCCTCCGCCGCGCGTAGCGCCAGCAGGTAGTGGGCATCGTTGCCGCGCCGGTCACCTTCATTGGCAGCGAGGATGGCCATCACGGTGTGCGCGGCGGCCTGGGCCCTGTGGTCGCCGCAACCGTCCGCAACGCTCAGCGCCTGGCCGGCGAGCGCGCGGCAGGAGGCGATGTCGCCGCGCAGCCAGTGAGCGGTGGCTGTCCAGGCCAGCAGCAGGCCCATCTCGCCCGGCTCGGCGTCGTGGTCGTTCAATCCGCGCTCGTAGACGGCGAGGGCCGCCCCCAGCCGCCCCCGCAGGTAGTGGAGCAGCCCCATCCTCCAGGCCAGCGCGGCCGGGAGCTGGTCACGGCCGGCGGCAACGCGATCGAAGCAGGCCAGCGCTCCCTTCCAATCCCCCTGGACCTGCCGGGCCTCGCCCTCGAGCTGCTCCACGGCGTGCGTGCGCAACGGTGGAGGGATCGCCCGGCAGGCCTCGAGGGCGGTGGCGACATGGCCCTCCGCGAGAAGCGCGGAACCACGCCGCTCCAGCAGGGCGGCCAGCTGCTCCGGCGCTCCGGCGGCGAGCAGGGTCTGGACCGCACCGGCCGGGTCACCGGTGCTCTCCAACCACTTCGCGGCCTCGATGCGCAGCCCGCTCGCCGCCGCGCCGCCGAGCGGCAGATGCTCCCGTGCGTAGTCGCGAATGAGCGGTCGCAGCGCCAGTGAACCGTCCTGGCGCCGTTCGACGAAGAGGCTCTGACGGGCGAGCTCGTCGACGACGGCCGCGGAGGTCGTCATCCCGGTCGCCAGGCAGAGCTGAGGCGTGAACTGGTCGAAGATCGCGGTCCGGCTGATCAGGTCTCGGAGCTCGGCGGGCTGATGCGCGAACACCTCCTCGGCCAGATACGCGAAGAGGAGCGGGCGCGCCTTGTCGAGCCCGGCGAGCACCGACTGCCGGGTCTCCGGGGGCGCCTCGCGCAGCGCCTCCAGGGCGAGGGTCGCGGCGGCCGGCCAGCCCCCGGCCAGCCGGTGCAGCCGCTCCCCCAATGCCCCGGCACCGGGCCCGAGCCGGTCCTCGACGAGCTCGGCCATCTCCTCCGGGGTGAACGCGAGCTGATCCCCGCCGATCTCGAGCAGCTGGCCCTGGCCGCGAAGCCGCTCGACCGGGAACGGCGGCCGGCTGCGACCTGCGAGAACCAGATGGACCTGAGGGGCGGCGTGGCGGCACAGGGCTTCGATCAGCCGGGCCGAGGGGTTCGCCGTCCCCAGCTCGTCGGCGTCGTCGACGATCAGGACGAGATCGGTGGCCACGTGCTCCTGCAGGACCTGAGCGAGGCGTGACCCGAGTGCGTCCGCCCGCGAGGGCGGGCCCGCCTCGGACGACAACCCTTCGATGGCGCGGGTCAGGCCGCCCCGAAGCTCGGGGACGCGCAGCCGGAGGGCGTCGGTGAGGTGGCGGGCCAGCGAGGGCATGTCGCGGTCGGTGTGATCGGCCGTGTACCACGCACAGGGGGTGATCTCCCACCACGACGTGAGCAGCGTCGACTTCCCGTACCCGGCCTCGGCCACCACGGTGGTCAGCCGCCGTCCCAGGACCTCGGTGATCCGTGCGACCAATTTGGGGCGCGCGATGCAGCCGGCCGGTCGAGCCGGCGGCAGCATCTTGGCGATGGGTGTCTGCTCCATCCCACCCCTCGGACCCGGGGAGGACAGCACGCCCCCCTTGTCGATAGCGTGGCACAGCGACCGGGCTCGCGGAGCCCCGGCGCCGCCGTGGTGCCGCCGGCCGGGGTCAGACCGCCGGGCGGGCGAAGGCGCGGCGCAGGCTGCGGTCGTCGAGCACGATCACGGTGGGCCGGCCGTGGGGGCAGGTGAGCCCTCCGGGGGTCACCACCAGTCGCTCCAGGAGATGGCCCTGCTCGCGCGCGTCGAGGCGGTCACCGAGGCGGACCGCCGCGTGGCAGGCGGTGAGCGCGGCCAGGCGGCGGCGCCGGCTCGGCCGGTCCCCGGCGACCTGCAGGCTGTCGAGCAGCTCCCGGACCAGGCGCTCCGGGTCGGTCGCCCCCGCCGCCAGCGGGACCGCGCGGCAGCGCACCAGCCCCGGACCGAATGGCTCGAGCTGGAACCCCAGCCCCGCCAGCGTGTCGAGGTTCTCCGACATCCTCTCCAGCGCGGCCGGCTCGACGCTCACCACGGTGTCCACCAGCAGGAGCTGCGAGGCGGCCCCGCGTCCCTCGCCGGCGGCTGCCTCGGCCTCCGCCAGCAGCTCCGTGTAGAGGACCTTCTCGTGGGCGGCGTGGGGATCCACGAGGACCAGGCCCTGGGGCGAGTCGGCGACCAGCCACCCGTCCGCCGCCTGCGCCAGGGGGCGCAGCGGTGCGAGATCGGCAAGGCGATGATCGGGCCCGACCAGCTCCGCGGTGTCCGCGTCGGCTCTCGCCCCCCAGGTGACGGCGCTGGTGTCACGCAGCTCGAGCTGGGCCTCCGCCTCGGACCCGGAGGTGGGCGCAGGCAGCGGGCCGCCGTGAAGCTGGGGCAGGCGGACCCCGGCGACGCTCAGCCGGGCCTCCTGAAGCGCGCTCCAACAGGCGCGCTGGACGGCGCCGAAGACGCGCCCCTCCTCGCGGAGGCGGACCTCCCGCTTGGTGGGGTGCACGTTGACGTCGACCAGTGCGGGATCCAGGGTGACCTGCACCACCCCGAAGGGATGGCGCCCGGTGGGGAGCAGGCCGGAGTAGGCCTCCTCCACCGCCGCGGTGAGCGCCCGGTTGAAGACCCGTCGCCCGTTGACCACCACCACCAGCCCGGTGCGGGTTCCCCGGTGGTTGCGCGGTTCGCTGATCAGGCCGGAGACCTGGATGTCGCCGGCGGCGTCCACGACCACCAGCTCCGACGCGTTGGCTCCGAAGACCGCGGCCGCGGCGTCGAGCAGGCTCCCGCCGACGCTGCGCAGCGCCAACCGGTCGTCGCTCCGGCAGCTGAACCCCACCTCGGGATGGGTGAGTGCCAGGTCGGAGACCGCGCGCACGGCGGCCGCCGACTCGCTGCGCTCACCACGCAGGAATGCGAGCCGGGCCGGGGTGTTGTGGAAGAGGTCACAGGCCTCCACCGTGGTCCCCGGGGCACGCGCCGCGGCTCTCTCCTCGAGCACCTCGCCGGCGCGGCAGTGCAGCAACCAGGCGGTCTCGGCCCCGCCGGCCCGGCTGATCAGCCGCAGGTCGCTGACCGCGGCGATGCTGGCCAGCGCCTCGCCGCGGAAGCCGAGGCTGCGCACGTGGGCGAGGTCGTCGACCGACGCGAGCTTGGAGGTTGCATGGCGGGCCACCGCCAGTCGGAGCTGGTCACCGGCGATGCCCGCGCCGTCGTCGGCCACCGCGATGCGCAGCAATCCTCCGCCCTCGAGGTCGACGTCGATGCGGGTGGCGCCGGCGTCGAGAGCGTTCTCGCAGAGCTCCTTGACGGCGGCGGCGGGGCGCTCCACCACCTCCCCGGCCGCGATGGCGTCGGCGACCTGGGGCGGGAGCAGCCGGATCGGTGCGCTCACCGGCCGACTCGCTGCTGCAGCTCGGCGAGCTTGCTGAGCGCCTCGCGGGGCGTCAGCCCGTCGAGGTCGAGCTGGGCCAGCTCGTCCAGCACCGGGTGCGCGGCCGGTGGCGCGATGCCGAGGTCGAGCTGGGCGGGGCCCGGCCGGTCCGCCTCCAGCGGCCGGTGCAGCTCCAGCTCGCCGAGGATCTCGCGAGCCCGCGCCAGCACACCCGCGGGCAGGCCTGCCAGCTTCGCCACCTGGATCCCGTAGGAGCGGTCGGCACCGCCGGGGTGGATCCGGTGCAGGAAGGTGACGCTCTCGCCCTCCTCGAGGACCTCGACACGGGCGTTGACCACCCGGGGCAGCCGGTCGGCGAGCGCGGTCAGCTCGTGGTAGTGGGTGGCGAAGAGGGTGCGGCAGTTGAGCTGGGGGGAGTCATGGATGTGCTCGACCAGCGCCTGGGCGATCGACAGCCCGTCGTAGGTGGAGGTGCCCCGGCCGATCTCGTCGAGGACGAGCAGAGAGCGGGCGGTGGCCTGGCGCAGGATGGCGGCGGTCTCGGCCATCTCGACCATGAAGGTGGACATGCCCGCCGCCAGGTCGTCCTGGGCCCCCACCCGGGTGAAGATCCGGTCGCACACCCCGAGCCGCGCCCGCGCCGCCGGCACGAAGCTGCCGACCTGGGCGAGGAGCGTGATCAGTGCCACCTGGCGAAGGTAGGTGGACTTGCCGGCCATGTTCGGCCCGGTGAGGATGACGATCCGGTGGGCGACGTCGAGGCTCGTATCGTTGGCCACGAACTGGCCACGTCCGAGGCTGCCCTCGACCAGCGGGTGGCGCCCCGCCTCGATGTCGGTGACGGTCGAGCGGTCGACCTCGGGACGGGTCCAGCCCTCCTCGTCGGCGACGGTGGCGAGCGACTGGCAGACGTCGGCGGCGGCACAGGCGGTGGCGCAACCCAGCAGGCCGGTGGCGTGGGCGGTGACCATCCGGACCGCCTCGGCGAGCAGCTCCCTCTCCCTCTGGGTGGCGCGCTCGCGTGCACTCAGCACCACCGTCTCCTGCTCCTTCAGATGCGGGGTGATGTAGCGCTCGGCGCCGACCAGGGTCTGCTTGCGCACGTAGTCGGCGGGCACCGAGTCACGGTGGGCGTGCGGGATCTCGAGGTAATAGCCGAAGACGCGGTTGTAGCCCACCTTCAGAGAGCGGATGCCGGTGCGTTCCCGCTCGCTTCCCTCCAGTCCCGCGATGAAGGAGCGGGCCTCCGCCGCCGACGCGTGGAGCACGTCCAGCTCCGAGTCGGCGCCCGGGCGGATGAAGCCCCCGTCCCGGGCCAGGGGTGGCGGGTCGTCGACGAGGAGCGCCGCCAGATGGGGGCCCACCTCCGGGGCGGGCAGGGCCGTGGCGGCCAGACCCGCGAGCTCGCCGGGAAGCCCCTCGAGGAGACGGGCCACGCCGGGGAGCGCCGCGCAGGAGTCACGCAGGGAGCCGAGGTCGCGAGGCGTCGCCAGTCCCTGAACGGCGCGCCCGACCAGGCGCTCCAGGTCGCGCACCTCGCCGAGACCTCGCCGGAGCCGCTCCCGCCGGGGGCGGTCGGTCACCAGCGCGGCCACCGCGTCGAGGCGGGCCGCGATCGGCGCGGGCTCGGTGAGCGGCTCCTGGAGGCGGCGCCGGAGCAGCCGTGCCCCCATCGGGGTCCGGGTGCGGTCGAGCAGCTGGGCCAGGCTCATCCCACTGCCCAGGGGCTCGAGCAGCTCGAGGTTGCGTCGCGTCGGCGGGTCGAGGCGCATCAGGTCCCCGGCCTGACGGGGGGTCACGCGGAGCAGCCCGGGTTCGAGCGCGACCCGGGAGCGCTCGCAATAGCCGAGCACCGCCCCGGCCGCCCGGAGGGCGGCGGGCATGCCCTCGAGTCCGAGGCCGAGCAGGCTGGCGGTGCCGGTGGCGGCGGCGAGCCGCTCCGCCGCCCGGCGGGCGTCGAAGAGCTGCTCCGGAAGCCGGGTGCGGACAACCGCGGGGAGGAGCGTCGCCGGCAGCCGCTCCGGCTCCGGGACCAGGAGCTCGGCCACGTTCAGCCGTTCCAACTCGTCGCGGAGCGCCACCCCGCCGACCCCGCCCGCGATCTCCGTTACCACCAGTTCCTCACCGGCGAGGTCGAGCGCCGCCACCCCGACCACCCCGCCCGCCTCGGCGAGGGCGACCAGCCGGGCCACCCGGGTCGCCTCCAGGAGCTCGGCGTCGACGGCGGTTCCGGGGCTCAGCACGCGCGTGACCTCGCGCCGCACCAGATGCCCGGACACCACCTCACCGACCTGGTCCCAGAGCACCACCCGATGGCCGGCGTCGAGCAGGCTGCGCAAGTGGGCGGCGACCGCCTGGTGGGGCACACCGCACATCGGGAGCCGGCCCGCGCTGCCGAAGCCCCGGCCGGTCAGGGTCACGCCGAGGACGGGGGCGGCCACCTCGGCGTCGGTGCCGAACAGCTCATAGAAGTCACCGAGCCGGGCCAGCACCAGGGCCTCGGGATGCTCGGCCTTGACCGCCCGGTACTCACGGAGGATCGGCGTGTCGCCGGCCTCGTCCAGGTCGATGGTGGGCCCGGCCGGGGGCAGGTCGTCGGCGCGCAGGTGAGGGGGTGTCGCGCGCTCTCGGCCCCTCACCACCACCCGCCCTGGTGTCAGGCCGCCGCGGCCTCGGCGTCCGCGGTCAGCTGCCAGGCGGTGGCGCCGCGCACCGTCGCCTCACAGAGCTCGCCGGGGACGGCGGAGCCGGCCGGCAGCAGGGCGATCCTGCCCTGCCGGGTGCGGCCGAATGGTCGCCCGTCATCGGTCGTGGATTCGACCAGGATCTGGATCCTCTCCCCCACCAGGGCGAGGTTGCGCTCCAGGGCGATCCGCCGCTGGAGGTCGAGGAGATGATTGAGCCGCCGTTTCTTCTCCAGCACCGGCACGTCGTCGGGCCTCCGTGCGGCCGCGGTGCCGGGGCGCACCGAGTAGGCCTGGAGATGGACCACGTCGAAGCGCACGGAGCGGAGCAGCCGCTCGGTGCCCAGGAACTCGGCCTCGGTCTCACCGGAGAAGCCGACGATGATGTCGGTGGTGAGCGCGAGACCGGGCACCGTGCTGCGCGCGGCGTCGATCTTGGCGAGGTACTCGTCCACGGTGTAGACGCGGCGCATGCGGCGGAGCAGCTCGTCGTCGCCCGCCTGCACGGGCAGGTGCAGCTGCTCGCAGACGCTGGGGAGGTCGCGCATCGCCGCGAAGAGCTCGGGGACGGCGTTGCGCGGATGCGAGGTGAGGAAGCGCAGCCGCCACAGCCCGGGGACGCGGTCCACGGCGGCGAGCAGCTCGGGCAGGCCGCCACCGGTGGCCGGGTCGCGGTAGGAGTTGACGTTCTGGCCGAGCAGGGTGACCTCGCGCACGCCCCGCTCCACCAGCCGGTGCACGTCCTCCACGATCTCGGTGAGTGGGCGGCTGGTCTCCCGGCCGCGGACGAAGGGGACGATGCAGTAGGTGCACATCTCATCGCAGCCGCCCATCACCGAGACGTAGGCGAGCAGCCGGTCGGAGGCGGGCAGGCGCACCGGCCCGTCGAGGTCGGCGGTGTGGGCCGACTGGAGGCGGGCGAAGAAGCCGTCGCAGTCGCGAACGTCGAAGAGGTAGTCGAGGTCGGGCAGCCTGCCCAGCAGCGCGGAGCCGTGCTCCACGGCCATGCACCCGGTCATGGCGATGGCCCGGCCGGGCCGCGCCCGCTTCCATTCGGTCAGCTCGCGGAACTTCCCGTAGACCTTCTGCTCGGCGTTCTGGCGGACCGCGCAGGTGATCAGCACGGCGATGTCCGAATCGTCGAGGGCGGCGTCGGGGACGAAGCCCAGCTCGGCGAAGCGCTCGGCCAGCATCTCGTGGTCGGCGTCGTTCATCTGGCAGCCGATGTGCCAGAGGTGGACCCGCGGCGGCCGGCCCAGGACGGGGACGATCGGCTGGCGGGCGGCGGGACGCTGGGCGAGCGGGATCGCCTGGAAGCCGCGGGCGGAGGGGCTGAGCAGAGGGAGTGGCGCGGGCATCAGAGGTTCACCAGACTAGCGGCTGACCGGCCCCGGAGTCCTCGCCATGGCCGTCGGGCCGCCGGCGGGCCCCCGCGCGCGCGGCCGCTCCGGGGGTGCCAGAATCGAGCTCGCCATGAAGCAGGCGGTGTTCTTCGGGGTCGTCTTCCTCATCGTCCTGGGCGCGCTGGCGCTCCGACTCGTGAGTGAGCTGAAGCGCCGGCAGCGGGGAGAGGGCGACCCTGAGGCGCTCGAGCGCTGGAGCAGACACGTCTTTCGGGGCGGTGACGAGGACTGGCCCCCGAGGCGGTGATCGGACTCGGGGCCCCTGGGCCCTGCCGGCGCCCGGCCACGGGGGGCGTGGCGGGGTGCGATGATGGCGCCATGATCGGGGTGATCATCATCGCGGTGCTGGCGGTCTGCTTCGTGGCCCTGCTCTGGGTGAGGTCCGCAAGGCCTGGCGACCAGGAGGCGAGGTCCGCACGGCCCGGCGCCCGGGAGGAGGGTCTCGGCCCGGAGTCGGTCTTCGGTCCGTCGCTGACCGGGCCACCGCTGGGCACGCCCGAGTCGCTCGACAGCCATCTGGACCCGGACTGGGTGGACAAGGAGCTTCAGCGCTCGGAGCACCATGACCGCTGACAGCGGCCCCGGATCGGGGGCAATCGCCGCTCACCTGACCGTGTGGGGGCGGGGCCTGGTCGCATGTGGGTAGCCATCGGTCTCCCGGTCCTGCTCTTCGTCGCCCTCACCCTTCTGGTCTGGGCGGACGTCCGGAGGCGGGTCAGGGATGGCGCCGATCCCGAGGCCCTCAGGCCGATTGAGCGGTACCGCTACTACCGGGATCACCGGGACTGACGCCGCCGGGCACAGAGGGGGGCCCGGGCCCGGCTCAGCGCGATTCGATCAGGAGACGGATCCCGGTGCGCTCCTCGCCGTCGATGGAGATGTCGATGAACGAGGGGATGCAGACCAGGTCGATGCCTCCCGGGGCGACATAGCCCCGGGAGATCGCGATGGCCTTGATGGCCTGGTTGATCGCGCCAGCCCCGATGGCCTGCACCTCCACCCGTTGCTGGCTGCGGATCACTCCCGCGATGGCTCCGGCCACGGAGACCGGCTTGCTGGTTGCCGAGACCTTGAGGATTTCCACGAGTGGTGCCCTGCCCTGTGTGGGCGGTTGCTGAGATCCCTGCGACGACGAAAGCATAGCGGTGAATGGGAATTCTGCTTACCGGACTCGCCACACCGGGTCCCGCGACCCGATTGTTACCAGAGGTCGGACCGGACCCCGGCGGAGCCCACCCTCACTTGGCGTATTCGACGCTCCTGGTCTCACGCATGACGACCACCTTGATCCGGCCCGTGTAGCTCGCCTCGGCGTGCAGCCGCTTGGCGATCTCGCGGGCCATGATCTGGGCCCGGTCGTCGTCGACCTGCTCCGGCCGGACCATGACGCGCAGCTCCTTGCCGGCCTGGATCGCGAAGCTGCGCTCCACCCCGGGGAGCTCGTCGGCGATCTGCTCCAGGCGCTCCAGCCGCTTGATGGAGGAGGCCAGGGTTTCCCGGCGGGCCCCCCGCCTCGAGGCGGTGATGGCGTCGGCGGTCATCAGCACGAAGGCGCCGATGCCGTGCGGTTCCTCGTCGTAGTGATGGGCCCGGACCGCGTGGACGACGGCGGCGGGCCGTCCCAGGCGGGCCAGGATCTCACCGCCGATGATGGCGTGGGAGCCCTCCACGTGCTGCTCCACCGCCAGACCGATGTCGTGGAAGAGGCCGATCTCGCGAGCCTCCTGGACGTCGTAGCCGATCTCGGCGGCGAGCATGCCGGCCACCTCGGCGGTGTCCTTGCTGTGGGCCAGGACGTTGGCGCCATGGACGCTGCGGTAGCGGAGCGTGCCCAGGAGCTTGACCAGCTCGGGGTGGACGCCGGTGATGCCCATCTCCTGGCAGGCGGCCTCCCCCTCCTCGCGCAGCCGGTCGGCGATCTCCGCCCGGCTCTTGGCGACCACCTCCTCGATCCGGGCGGGGTGGATCCGGCCGTCGGCGAAGAGCCGCTCCAGGGCCACCTTGGCCACCTCCCGGCGCACCGGGTCGAAGCCGGAGAGCACCACCGACTCCGGGGTCTCGTCGACGATGACATCGATCCCGGTGGCCGCCTCCAGAGCGCGGATGTTGCGCCCCTCGCGGCCGATGATCCGGCCCTTGAGGTCGTCGGTCGGGAGGTGGAGGACGGTGACGGCCGCTTCGCCCGTCTGCTCCGAGGCGTGGCGCTGCATGGTGGTGATCAGGATCTCGCGGCTCCGCTCGTCGGCCTCCTCGCGGACCCTCAGCTCGGAGGCGCGGATGCGCTCGGCGACCTCGTGGTCGAGCTCGGCCTCGACCTCGTGGAGCAGCTCGGCCCGGGCCTCGTCCTGGCTCATGCCGGCGACCCTCTCCAGCTCCTTGGCGATGCCGGTGCGCTCCTCCTCGATGTGCTGGCGGGTCTGCTCCAGCTCCTCCTCGCGGCGGGTGAGCCGCTGCTCGCCCTGCTCGACGTCGCGGTTGCGCTTCTCCAGGCCCTCCTCGTGCTGAGCCAGCCGCTGCTCCTGGCGCGCGACCTCGGCCCGGCGTTCGCGCACCTCGGCCTCGGCGTCGGAGCGCAGTCGGTGCGCTTCCTCGCGGGCGGCGAGCACGATCGACGCGCGCTCCTGCTCGGCGGCGCCCCGCTCTTCGCGGAGCCGTCCCATCTCCGCCTCGCGGGTCGCGCTGAGACGGTCGGAGAGACGCCGGGAATAGACCAGACCGGACACGGCGATGACCACGCCCAGCCCAAGGGCAACGTAGGCCAGGATGTCGATGATGGGAGGTGTCCTCGGAGTTGTCGGGAGGGTGAGGTGGCCCGCCACCTCGATCGGATGCGCCATCCGGGGGACACAGGCCCTGAACGGTGCGGCATCCGCCCGTGTTCACGGCCGAACCGGCTGAGAGGCGCCGGGCGGTCCCTGGGGTGTGCAGGCATTGTACGGACCGGCGGCACGGAGCGGGGGTGATCCGGCCCTCAGCCGTCCTCATCGGCCTCTGAGCAGAGGGCGCCGGGGCGGGTCACGAGCGCGAACGGCGCGCTCGCCCTCGTGTCGGGAGGCGCCAGGGGCCGCCAGAATGGCCGGATGCTCCTGACCAGCCCCATGCCCGGGCGGGGTTCTCCGTGAGTGCGGGCGGCACCGGCGCTCCCGTCCCCACCGGGGAGGGGGATGCGGCGGTCGCGCTGGACGCGGTCGCCGAGCCGGACCAGGGGCTCCGCCGCACCCGGCGGGTCTCGCTCGCCGCTCTCCTCACGGGCACCGCGCTGATCCGGGTCGCCGCCTCGGGGGTCACGGTGGCCGTCCAGTTCTACCTTGCCGACCTGGCCCACGGGCATCCGCACGGGATCACGATCGGGCTGGTGGGAGCCGGGCAGGCGCTCACCGAGATGATCTGCGCCCCCTTCATGGCCCGTTTCGCCGACCGGCTGGGCCGCAAGCTGTTCGTGGTCGGCGGGCCCGTGATCGGCGCCCTGGGCGTGCTCCTGGTGGCCGCCTCGGTCCACCCGCCGCAGATCTTCGGCGCCCGGCTCCTGGAGGGGGTTGCCGCCGCCGCCTTCGTCCCCACCGCGCTCGGCGCGATCGCCGCGGCGACGTCGCAGAGTGCGCGGATCCGCGCCCGCGCCAGCGGGGCCTTCGAGGCGGCGACGCTCGCCGGCTACGCGGGAGGGTTCGTGCTGGGGCCGTTCGCGTACCACTACCTGGGCCGCGGCGGCTTCCTGATCCTGGCCGGCGTGTACCTCCTGGCCGGGCTCGTCTGCCTGCGCTTCGTCGCCCATGTGCCCCCGCTCCCGGTGACCCGGCTCTCCACGCTTCTCCGCGACGTCCTCGGGCCGGGACCCATCCGGGCCTTCCTCCCCGCCTGGCTGGGCACCTTCGCGCTCATCGGCGCGTACGCCTCCAACCTCCCCGCCCTCCTCCACCACGCGCCGGTGGGAGGCCAGCAGCTGGTCCACCACCTCGACACCCGGCTCGTCTCCCTGATCCTGGTCAGCGGCGTCGCCCTGCTGGTGGTCGGGATCGCCCTCTGGACCCCGTGGATCGTGCGGCTGGGGCCGCTGCGGCAGATGCGGCGCGCCGTTCCGGGCGCGTGGCTCTTCTCGGTCGCGCTCCTCATCGCCGACCACGTCCCCCACCTGGGGCTGCTCCTGCTGCTGCCGGTGGCGGCGGTCGGCATCCTCTGGCTGGCCGGATTCGGTCCCGCCGCGGTCACCTACCTGGCCAACTGTTCGGAGACTCACATCGCCGACCGCTCGGCGCTGATGTCCTTCTACACGGTGACCCTGGCCGCGGGGGGAGCGCTGGGCGCCGCTCTGGGCGGGGTGGCGGTGAGCCTCGCTTCCCTCGACGGCTTGATCGTCTTCGGCCTGCTGCTCACCGTCGCCACCTTCTTCCTGCTCGGGCCGCTGGTGCGCCGGGAGGGCCGGTCGGCGCCCGCTCAGCCCGAGGTCTGAGCTTCGGGCTCACTCCCCGTCGTCGGGCGGCAGTGTGACCTCGCTCGCCATCTCGCGCAGGACGGAGCGGATGTCGGAGCTGTCGAAGCCCCGGCGCTGGAGGGCCCCGGCAAGCCGGATCACCTCGGCGGCGTCCGGCGGTCCCCGGTGGCTGCGACGCAGCCGCTCGGCGGCGACGCGCACGGCGGCGGCCTGCCCCGCGGCGAGCGCCTCGCCGGTCCGGCTCACCGTCTGCGGGTCGACCCCGCGGGCCGCCAGGTCGGCGAGCACCCGCCGGCGGCCGTAGCCGTGGCTGAGCCGCCGCCGGGTCAGCTCCTCGGCGAGGCGTCCGTCGTCGACCCAGCCCCGCGCCTCGAGCCGGTCCAGGGCCTCGGCGGCCGTCTCGGGGGCGTAGCCGCCCCGCAGCAGGCGGCGCCGGAGCTCGTCCCGGGAGCGGTCGGAGATGGCGAGCAGGTGCTGGGCCATCGCCGCGGCGCCGTCGGTGTCCTGGGGGTCGACGGCGGGAGGCGTTTCGTGGCGGTGACCGAGACCCTCCCCCGAGCCCGGGAGAGGAATGATCTCGCCCATGACCCGGTCAGGCGACCGGGACGGCGGCCGGGGTCTCCCCCGTCTCCTCCGGGACGCTCTCGGGCAGGGCGTGGGCCCGCACCTTGCCGGCGATCTCCTCGAGCAGCTCGGGGTTCTGCTTCAGGAAGTCGCGGACGTTCTCCCGGCCCTGGCCGAGGCGCAGGTCGCCGTAGGAGAACCAGGCCCCGCTCTTCTCGACGATGCGGGCGTCGACGGCCATGTCGAGCACGCTGCCGGCGAAGGAGATCCCCTCGTTGTAGAGGATGTCGAACTCGGCGCTGCGGAAGGGCGCGGCCACCTTGTTCTTGACGACCTTGACCCTTACACGGCTGCCCACGGCGTCCAAGCCCACCTTGATGGTGTCGATCTTGCGGATGTCGAGGCGGACCGATGCGTAGAACTTGAGGGCCCGGCCGCCGCTGGTGGTCTCGGGGTTGCCGAACATCACGCCGATCTTCTCGCGGAGCTGGTTGATGAAGATGACCGAGGTGTTGGACCGGCTGATGGCCGCGGTCAGCTTGCGCATCGCCTGGGACATCAGCCGGGCCTGGAGGCCGACGTGGTTGTCCCCCATCTCGCCGTCGATCTCGGCCTTGGGGACGAGCGCGGCGACCGAGTCGATGACCACGACGTCGACGGCTCCGCTGCGGACCAGCACCTCGACGATCTCCAGCGCCTGCTCACCGGTGTCCGGCTGGGAGATCAGGAGCTCCTCGGTGCGCACCCCGATCCTGCTCGCGTACTGGGGGTCGAGGGCATGCTCGGCGTCGATGAAGGCGGCGACCCCTCCCCTCTTCTGGGCTTCGGCGATCACGTGCAGGGTGAGGGTGGTCTTGCCCGAGCTCTCCGGGCCGAAGACCTCCACCACCCGGCCGCGGGGGATGCCTCCGACACCGAGGGCGATGTCGAGAGTGAGGGCGCCGGTCGGGATGATCTCGACCCGCTGGGCCTGGGCGTCGCCCAGGCGCATGATCGCGCCCTTGCCGTGGCTGCGCTCGATCTGGCTGAGCGCCGTCGAGAGGGCCCGCTCCCGCTCCGTCGTCACCGCCTCGGCCTCCTTGATGGCGGCCGTCCGCCGCCCGGTCACCTCCACCATAGTACCTTCGATGGTAACACTCTGCTGTGTGCTTGTCACTGCATTGATCTCCTGCGGCGGCGTGTGGTGGGGTTCCGAACAGATGTACGCTGCACTGTATCGGGTCCGCGCCAAGACCGCAAGAGGTGGAGGGAGCTCTAGGAGTGCGCGCCGGGGTGGAACGGCTGGAGGCGGGCGAGGTCGGCCTCGGTCAGATGGGCGAAGAGGGCCAGGTCGTCGCTCCGGCCCAGGAAGCGGATCTGGAGCAGGACGTCCTGGGTGAAGAACCCCGCCGGGCGGATCACGACCGCGGCGAGCTCGCCTTCGTCCAGCACCAGGTCCTCGACCGTGCCGAGCCTGCGGCCGGTCAGCCCGAGCATGACGTTCTCGCCGTGGTGGATCTCCAGCTCGTCGAGCCGCTTGTGGGCCTCCTCCACCAGATGGGGGGCGTAGCCCGTCTGGCCCACCTCCGCCACCAGGAGGCGTTCACCGTCGCCCCTCTGGAGCGGCGCGTACCGGTAGGTGAGGTAGGGCTCGGTCCGGCGCGCCTGTGCCGAAGTGATCGAGAGTGTGATCAGATCGTGCGTGACCTCGCTCACAGCGCCGATCGGGATGGAGATGTCGTCCTCCACTAGCGCGGTGGCGGCCATGTGGTGACCCGAGAAGTGATGGGTCTCCTTGACGACCAGCGAGTGGACGTCGAAACTCTCGCCGTCCACGATCATGAAGTTCAGGGAGCCGATGTGGTGGCCGTCGGCGGAGACGACCCTGGCTCCGAAGTGGAAGTCCTCCACAGAGCGGCGCGGTGGGCTCCCTTCGCTGACCACGGCGCGAGTTTAGTTGGCCGGGCCATCCGGCTGCGCCGGAAGCTCGGGGACCGCATCGGCAAGCACCGAGCCCACCACCAGAGCGCAGCGAACCGCGGCCGCGCGGTTCGCCTCCCGTCCCCCCTGCTCGTGCAGCTCGACCACCCGGCTGCGCTCGTGGAGCCACCCCGCAACGTAGATGAGCCCCACCGGCTTGGCGCTCCCCTCGGCTCCCGGGCCGGCGATCCCGGTGATGGCCAGGCCGAGGTCGGTCCCCACCGCCCGTGCCACCCCCTGCGCCATCGCCGCGGCCACCTCGGCACTCACCGCGCCGAGGCGCTGGATGAGCGCCGTGTCCACCTCCAGGAGCCGGACCTTCACCGCGTCGGCATAGGCGATGATCCCGCCCCGCAGGTACCGCGACGATCCCGGCACGGCGGTGAGCGCCGCCCCGAGGAGCCCGCCAGTGCACGACTCGGCGACGGCCACGGTCAGCCCCCGCGCCAGCAGCCGGCGGCCCAGGCCCTCGCTCTCGGGGAAGGACGGCGCCAGCCGGGGTGAGCCGGTGATGGGAGGCGTCTCCGGCCCACCCTCGCTCACGTCAGGAAGCGCCGGTAGCGCCAGAGGTAGTCCAGCCCGCTCAGGACGGTGGTGACCACGGCGATGTAGATGAAGACGGTCGCCGGGATGCTCAGCACGTGGTACGGCTGGGCGAGCACGACGAGCGCGATCATGATGTTCTGGGTGAGCGTCTTGGTCTTCCCCCAGGTGCTGGCGCTGATCACCACCCCCTGGGCCGCGGCCACCGACCGGAGCCCCGTGATCACGAACTCGCGGGCGAAGACGATGACCATCACCCAGGCGGGGAGCAGCGACCTCTCGACCAGGATCAGCAGGACCGTGATCACCATGATCTTGTCGACCAGGGGGTCCAGGAACTTGCCAAGCTCCGTCACCTGGTGGCGCGCTCGGGCGACCCGGCCGTCGAGGGTGTCGGTGAGCGCGGCCAGCGCATAGACGACCACCGCGACCTGGTAGTGGAAGCGGAAGCCGAGTCCCAGCGAGAGGCCGATGACTGGGACCAGCAGCAGCCGCAGCAGGGTCAGCTGGTTGGGGAGGTTGAGGTGGCCTCTCAGCGATGCACGGGCCGGGACCGGTGGCTCCGTCGTCACCGGTAGTTGGTGAACTGCAGGGGCACCTCGAGGTCCATCTCCCGCAGCGCCTTGATCACGCCCTGGAGAGCGTCCTTGTCCCTGGAGACCACGCGGAGCTGGTCGCCCTGGATCCGCGCCTGCACCTTGGGATGCTCGGTGCGGATCTTCTTGTTCAGCGTGCGGGCCAGATCCTCCGAGATGCCCCGGCGGAGCTTGATCTCCTGGCGCACGTTGCCCTTGGCGGCCGGCTCCGGCTTCTGGGGGTCGAGGACCTTGAGGTCGATGCCCCGGCGGTGGAGCTTGGACTGGAGGACGTCGAGGATCGCCTTCAGCTGCATGTCGCTCTCGGTGAGGAGCACCAGTTGCTCCTTCTCCAGGGTGATCTCGGCGGTCACCCCCTTGAAGTCGTAACGGGTCTGGATCTCGCGACGCGTCTGGTCGACGGCGTTGACCATCTCCTGGTGGTCGAAGTCGCTGACGACGTCGAAGGAGTACTCCTGAGGCATGGTGAGGATCAAGGATATGCGCTCCGGCGGTCAGGTGGCGGGGCGGCGCGCGGCGACCGGATGTTCCTCCGCGCGGCGGCACCGATCGCGGCCGGGAGCCCCTGTCTACTCCTCCCCCAGCTCGGCGAGCAGCTCGTCCACCTGGAGGACGTCCATCAGCACCTCCCGGGACTTGCTGCCCTCGAAGGGGCCGACCACCCGCTGCTCGGCCAGCTGGTCGACCAGCCGAGCGGCGCGCGTGTAACCGATGTTGAGCTTGCGCTGGAGCAGCGAGGCGGCCGCCCGGCCCTCGGCGGCGACCGTGTGGGCGGCCTTGGCGAAGAGCGGGTCGCGCTTGCCGGCGTCGCGGGCCCAGGAGACCGTGGCCTCGACCTGGAAGACCTCCTCCTGGTACTCCGGCTTCCCCTGCTCCTTCCAGAAGTCGATGAGGGCCTCCAGCTCGCGGTCCGAGCAGAAGGCGCCCTGGAGCCGCCGCGGCTTGCCCTCGTCGATGGGCAGGTAGAGCATGTCGCCCCTGCCGAGCAGCTTCTCGGCCCCCATCTCGTCGATGATGACGCGGGAATCGACCCCGCTCGAGACCGCGAAGGCGGCCCGGCTCGGGATGTTCGCCTTGATCAGTCCGGTGATGATGTCGGCCGACGGCCGCTGGGTGGCGACGATCAGGTGGATGCCCACGGCGCGGGCGAGCTGGGCGACCCGGCAGACCAGGTCCTCGATCTCACCGGCAGCGACCATCATCAGGTCGGCCAGCTCGTCGATGACGATGACGACGTAGGGGAGCGGTGAGAGCCCGAGCCCGGGGGCGCGCTCATTGAAGACCGCGATGTTGCGGGCGCTGTGGCTCGCGAACAGCTTGTAGCGCTCCTCCATCTCCTTGCAGGCCCAGCGCAGGGCGGCGACGGCCGCCTCGGGCTCGACCACCACCGGCACCAGCAGGTGGGGCACGTCGGCGAAGCTGGACAGCTCGACCCTCTTCGGATCAACCAGGATCAGCTTGAGCTGCGCCGGGGTGGCCTGGAGGAGGAAGCCGGCCAGGATCGAGTTGATGCACACCGACTTCCCGCTCCCGGTGGCGCCGGCGACCAGCAGGTGGGGCATCCGGCAGAGGTCACCGACCACGGGGTGGCCGGAGACGTCGGCGCCGAGGGCGACCGCCAGCCGCTTGCGCGGGTCGTTGAAGACGGGCGCGGTGACGATCTCCTTGAGCGACACCAGCTGGGCCGCCTTGTTGGGCACCTCGATGCCGACCGCCGACTTGCCCGGGATGAACGGCTGGATCCGGATCGGGGCCGCGAGGGCCAGGGAGAGGTCAGTCTGGGCGCCGACGATCTTGCGCACGGGCACGCCCGGGGCCGGCTGGAGCTCGTACTGGGTGACGGTCGGGCCGCTGTTGGCCCCGACGACCCGCGCCTGGATGGAGAAGGAGGCGAGGGTGCTGGTGATCAGCGCGGCGGTCGCCTGCACCTCCTTCTCCAGCCGTTCCCGCTTGCCGCTGACCGTGTCGAGCAGATCGGCACCGGGAAGCACCCACACCTTCTCCAGCTCCTCCTCGCCGGCGCCATGGGCCGCGGTCATCTCCGGGATCGGCCCGAGGGGGCGGGCCTCGACCCTCCCCTCGAACTCTCGGGTGAAGCTCTCGGGCGTCGCGGTTGCGGCCGGCTCCTCCTCCACCGGCTCCCCGGCCTCCACCGACGGGAGCGGCAGCACCTCCTGCGGTGGCGCCGGAGGCGGCGGGGGGAAGCCGAGCGGGGTGGGGACCCCGGTGAGATGGATCGCCGGTTCGTGTCCTCGCAGGGGGGCCGGCCTCAGCTTCGGCTCCGGCTCGGGCCGGTTCGCGAGCCAGTCGCGGACGGCGGCCAGGGCCGGCGCCATGCGCAGCTCGACAGCGAGGAGCAGCCCGACGACCGCGAGAAGGATCATCAGGGCGCCGGTGGCGGCGCCGCCCAGCCGGTCGGAGAGTGCCGAGCTGAAGCGCGCGCCCACCGTGCCGGCGCTCCCCGACACGAGCAGGCCGCAGAGGCCGAGCATGGCGGCCACCACCAGCAGGCTGCCGGCCGCGGCCAGCACCCCCCCGGTCCATGCCCGCCCGCCGAGCAGGCGGACGCCGCTGAGGATCAGGCCCGCGGCGATCAGCCAGGCACCGATGCCCAGGCTGCCGAGAAGCGCGTCGTGGACGGGACGGGCGATCGAGCCACCCCCCGGAAGCGCGAGGACGACCCCGAGGAGCACGCCGAGGCCGACCAGCCCGACCGCGCTCAGCTCCCGGCGCTGATCGGCGCTGATCAGCGGCTGGCGAGGCGGCCGGGACGGCTTGAGGGGGCGGCGGGCAGGCGCACGCCGCGGGGCGGGGCGAGCCGGCCGCGAGCGGGGGCGGGTCTGGGTGCGGGAGGGCATGGGCGGTTGCGGAGAGCCTCGGGGAGTGCTGCCGTTGAAAACGCGGCAGGCCGCGTCGATCGTAGCAGGGAGGGACCGTTTGCGAATGGGCGTTCGCAGGTGCGGGAGGGGGTCAGGATCGCCCCATCTGCCCCAGACGCCTCTGACGCAGGTGCATCTGGCCCGAACGCGGCAGAGGCTCCAGAGTGGGCGTCATGGCAATAGCGGGCCTGCGACAGGAGGCGGCTCTGGACACGGTCCTTGTCGTCGACGACGACCCCGGGTTCCGGAGCGCGCTGCTCGAGCTGCTCGACATCGACCCCGAGCTGCAGGTCGTGGGCGCCGCCCGAGATGCGCGCGAGGGAGCCGCGATGGTCCGGGAGCTGCGGCCCGCCATCTGCCTCTGCGACGTCCGCCTCCCGGGCGGCGGCGGTGAGGTCGTGGCCGCCGAGGCGCGGCGGTCCGCACCCGAGACGCGGGTCGTGGCCCTCTCCGCCTGCGATGACGCCGGCACCATCATGGGGATGCTCCGGGCCGGAGCGATCAGCTACATCGTCAAGGGTTCTCCCGGCGACGAGGTCCTCGACGGCGTCCATCGGGCGCTTCGCGGGCAGTCCTCCCTCCCCACCTTCGCGGCGACCGCGGTCGGGGCGGAGCTGCGCGGTCAGGATGCCCGGTCTGCCGCCGCCGTGGTGTCACTGCGCAGGGTTCTCGACCACGACCTCATGAGCGTCGTGCTGCAGCCGATCGTCGCCATGCGCACCGGCGAACCGGTGGCCTTCGAGGCGCTGTGCAGGTTCAGCTCCCCGCCCCAGCGATCCCCGGACAGATGGTTCGCGGACGCCGCGGAGCACAACCTGGGCCTCGAGTTCGAGCTGCGGGCGATCCGCCTGGCCCTCGACCACCTGGCCCACCTCCCGGGCCACTGCAACCTTCACCTGAACGCCTCGCCGGCGGTGGCCGTCTCCCCTCAGCTGGCGGACGTGCTGGGGCGGATCGATCGGAGAAGGATCGTCCTCGAGATCACCGAGCACACCGAGATCGACGACTACCCGACGCTCACCGCTGCTCTCGCCCCCCTGCGCGCCGCCGGGTTGATGATCGGCATCGACGACGCGGGGTCGGGCTTCTCGTCGATGACCCACATCGTCAACATGGAGCCGGACGTCATCAAGGTGGACATCTCCCTGGTCCGCGACATCCACACCAACAGGATGCGGCGCGCCATGGTCGGCGCGCTGGCCGAGTTCGCCCGCCAGGCGGGTCCGATGGTGGTCGCCGAGGGCGTCGAGGTCGAGGGCGAGCGGGACACCCTCCTCACCCTGGGGGTGACCATCGGCCAGGGGTACCTGTTCGGCCGGCCGCAGCCCTGCGCCTGCGTGAGCCGGAGGGACGACCGGCCGGTGACCGCCGCCACCACGCTCTCCGCCTGAGCCCGATCGATTGCCCTCCACGGAGGGGGCGAGCGAATCAGCCGCCGACGTCGACGTTCACCGACCAGGTCTGGTCCACCACCCCACCCGGGCAGGTCAGCGCCGAGGTCAGCTGGGCCTGGCCGGGCGAGACCGCGCCATAGACCTCGAAGGTCCCGCCCGGAGGGGGCGCCGGCAGGGGCAGCGGCAGCAGGGTCAGGGCGGCGGAGCTGCTCGTGACCGTGCTCCAGGCGCAGCCGTCAGCGGCGCTGTGCTCCAGCTCCACGCCCAGCGCCTGGCAGCGCGACATCAAGTAGGTGTTGCCGCCATCCGCGTTGTCGAGGGTCCACCAGGAGAGGGAGCCGATACCGCTCGGCATCGCCGCACAGTCGGTGGCGGTGGTCACGGTGATCGCCGTCGACGAGGGCCCGTTCGTCGGGCCCGTAGCACCCTCCGGCTTGGCGGGAGCCGAGCTCGAGAGGCCGCATGCGGCACAGCACACGGCGGCGACCCCGGCGAGTGCGATCGGTGCCAGCCTCACGTCCCCACGGTACGTGAAGCAGCCACGGTGGGTTCGCGGCACTCCGCGTCCGGCTCCAGATCGCCGAGCCTGCTCAGACCTCGGTCACAACCGGCAGGATCAATGGACGCCGGCTGGTCCGCTTGAAGAGGAAGCGGCTGAGCGCCTCGTGCACGGCGCCCTGCCAGGCCGTCCAGCCGGCGTCGGGGCCGAGGTGCTCGAGGGTCTCGCGGATGCGCACCTGCGCCTCCTCGAAGAGGTTGGCCCCGTCGGCGTCCTCGATGAACCCGCGCGCGATCAGCTCCGGACCGGCGACCACCACGCCGGTGGAGCGCTCGACCGCCAGGTGGACGATGATCAGGCCGTCCTCGGCGAGCTGCCGCCGGTCGCGGAAGACGACGTCGGTGGCGTCCTCCAAGCTCAGGCCGTCGACGTAGACATAGCCGGCCGAGAGCCGGTGGTCGAGCACGTGGAGGCCGTGCTCGTCGATCTCCACCACCGCGCCGTTGTCGACGGCGGCGACATTGGCGGGGGCGACCCCGGAGGCGATGGCCAGCTCGCGGTGGGCGGCCAGATGGCGGTACTCGCCGTGCACCGGGATGAAATAGCGGGGGCGGCAGAGGGTGAGCAGCAGGCGCAGCTCCTCGCGGGCGGCGTGGCCGGAGGCGTGGAGGCCGTGGGCGCTGCCGCGGAAGGTGCGCGCACCGAGCCGGTGCAGGTTGTTGACGGTGCGGTGCACCGCCTCCTCGTTGCCCGGGATGGGGTTCGCACTCAGCACCACCGTGTCGCCGGTGTGCAGCGTCACCAGGCGGTGCTCCCCGGTGGCGATGCGGCTGAGGGCCGAGAGCGGCTCGCCCTGGGCTCCGGTGCAGAGGATGCAGAGCTGCTCGTCGGGGAGGTGATCGGCCTGACGCGGGGAGACGAAGGTGCCCCGCCGGGCGGTGAGGAAGCCGAGGTCCTGGGCCACCTTGACGTTGTTGAGCATCGAGCGGCCGATCACCAGGCAGTGGCGCTCCGCGTTCTCGGCCGCCCGGATCACCTGCTGGAGGCGGGAGATGTTGGAGGCGAAGGTGGCCACCAGCACCCGCCCCGGCGCCCCGCCGACCAGGGTTGCCAGCGCCGGCCCCACCGAGCTCTCGCTCGGGGTCATTCCCTCGACCTCCGCGTTGGTGCTGTCGCTCATCAGCAGCAGCACGCCGGCGTCACCGAGGCGGGCCAGGCGGGCGAGGTCGGGCGGCTCGCCGTGGATCGGGGATTGGTCCACCTTGAAGTCACCGGAGTGGACGATCACCCCCAGCGGCGTGTGGATGGCCAGGGCACAGGAGTCCGGCACGGAGTGGGTGGTGTGGATCCACTCCACCGCGATCTCCCCGAGCTGCACGGTCTGGCCGGGTACCACCGTGACCAGCCGGGTGCTGTCGAGGAGCCGGTGCTCGCGGAGCTTGTTGCGCAGGATGCCGAGGGTGAGCGCGGTGCCGTGGACGGGCACGTCCAGGCGGGGAAGGACGTAGGGAAGGGCGCCGATGTGGTCCTCGTGGCCGTGGGTGAGCACGATGCCGCGCACCCGCTCCCGGCGCTCGACCAGCCAGCTCACGTCGGGGATGACCAGGTCGACGCCGAGCATCTCAGTCTCGGGGAACATCAGGCCGGAGTCGACGACGACGATGTCCTCGCCGCACTCGATGGCCATGAGGTTGCGGCCGATCTCGCCCAGCCCGCCGAGCGCCACCAGGCGCAGCCGGGAGATGGCGGCGGCGGTGGGCGCTGCGACCGTGTCCGAGGAGGTCAAAAGAGGTCGAGCTGGTCGCGGGCCGGCGGCTCCTCCGGGTTGGTGGAGCGCTGGACCTCGGCGGGCGCAGCGATGGACGGAGGAAGCCTGCGGGCGGCGTCGGCCTCGTCGAGGTACGTGCGCACCTTGAGCATGTCCTCCTCGAGCGTGCGCATGAGGGATGCCTGGTAGAGGGCGGCCGCGGGATGGTAGAGGGGGACGTAGAGACGGTCGCCGCGAACCACCCGGCGTCCGTGGAGCCCGGTGATCCCGCCGGCCCCGGGTAGCAGCCGAGCCAGCGCGTGTCGGCCCAGGATCAGGATGACGTCGGGCCGGATGATCTCGATCTGGGCGTCGAGGAAGCCGGAGCAGGCGTCCATCTCGGCCGGCTCGGGGTCACGGTTGCCCGGAGGCCGGCACTTGACGACGTTGGTGATGTAGATGTCGTCGCGGCTCAGGCCGATGCCACCCAGCAAGCGGGTGAGGACGTTGCCCGCGGCTCCGACGAAGGGCTTCCCGAGCCGGTCCTCGGTCTCGCCCGGCCCCTCCCCCACCGCCATGATCCGGGCGCCCGCCGGACCCGTGCCGGGTACCGCCTGGGTGCGCCGGGCGTAGAGGGGGCAGGCGGTGCAGACCAGGATGTGCTCATGGACGACAGCCAGGGCATCCTCGGCACCACTCGGCATCGCCCGGATTGTACGTTCGGAGCGGGTGGCGCGCGTCCACAACGGATGGGAGCGCTTCCGAGCCCAGAAGCTGAGCGCCCCGGCCCCGCCTCCCGGGCCGGGCGGGCAGTCGGGCATCGGCCAAACGCGAAGCGCCGCCATGCAGTTGTGACGGACCTGCGACGGACAGCGGGCCCCGATTGGGCCAGGCTCGCGGGGTGGGGGTCAACGCAGCCGCACAGCAGCTGAGCGTCCTGACCCATCTCGGGCACCGCCTGCCGGGGATCCTCAGCCCGCAGAAGGCAGCCACCGAGGTGGTCCGCGCGCTCGCACGCCTCGGAGTTGGCGCCTCGGTGAGCGTGGTCGAGGCCGATCAGGCGGTGGTCAGCGCGGTGCACGCTCCCGCCGGCGTCGCCGGTCATCGCGTGCTGCCGCCGGCCGCCCTCAGCGCCGGGATGCGCATCCCCATCGATCGCTTCCCGTGGCTGAGCCGGCCGGTGCGGCTGCGGCGCCCCTACGGCGGTGAGGCGAGCGGCATCGAGACGCTCCGCGCCCTGGCCGGGGACGACGGCGGTGCCGGTGCGACTCCCGCGGGCATCCCCTCGCCGCAGGTGATCGGCGTCCCCGCCATGGTGCACGATCAGGCGGTGGCCGTCGTCCACGCCTGGGGGCCGGAGGCGACCGTGGCGCTGGTGCCCACCCTGGAGGCGGCGGCGGCCATGCTGGCGAGCGTCTGGCGGCCCGAGACCGGGCCCGGCGCCCATCGCTTCGCCCTGCGCACCGCGACGCGGTCCAGCCCGCAACTCCGCGCCGAGCTCAACGAGCTGCTGGGAGACGGGAAGCTCGCGACCGCGCTCCAGCCCATCGTCCGTCTCCGCGACCGGTCGGTGGCCGGATACGAGGCGCTGACCCGCTTCACCCCCCGCCTGGTCTTCTCCAGCCCGGACGAGCTCTTCGCCGCCGCCTCCCTGCTGCGCATGGAGAGTGCCGTCGACCTGGCCTGCCTGCGGGCGGCGCTGCGCGAGGCGCCCAGCCTCGGCTCCATCGACATGTTCGTCAACGTCCTGATCGGCACCCTGCTCAACGAGCGGCAGGGCGTGGATGCGCTGGAGGACTCGCTTCACCGCGCCGGCCTCGACCCGTCGTCGATCGTGCTCGAGTTCAGCGAGCGTGACCCGGTGCCGAACCTCTCCCGACTGCAGCGCATCGCGGCGCAGCTGCGATCGCGCGGCTACCGGATCGCCGTCGACGACGCCGGAGCCGGACACGCCAGCATGCAGGTGATCGCCGAGCTCCGGCCGGAGTTCATCAAGGTTGATCGGGCCCTGATCCACGAGATCGACGCGCATCGCGCCCGCCGCGGGCTGGTGGTCTCGCTGCTTTCCTTCAGCGGGCACATCGGAGCCCGTCTCATCGCCGAGGGGATCGAGACCCAGCGCGAGCTGGACACCCTGCTCTCGCTCGGCGTTCAGTACGGCCAGGGGTGGCTGCTGGGCCGTCCGGTCATGACCCGTGCGGTCGCCGGGGTGTCCGACGACACCGTGGTGGACCCCGGCTGGTTCACCCGCAACCGGGTCTGGCGCCAGCGCTCCTCGGGTCCCCTTCCCCTTCCCGTGCCCGAAGGCCTGCCCGTAGGGGATGTGCCCGATGCCGGCGAGCCGCCGGGTGCGGTGGCCGAGGGTTCGTCGGACCTGGCCGAGGCTCTCAGTGAGGCGGCGCTCGCGCTGCAGAGCGAGCACGACCCGCTGCGGATCCTTGGGGTGATGGCCGCGCAGATGGGCCGGGTGGTGCCGGTCGCCGAGATGACGATCTACATCGCCGACCACGAGACGCAACGGTTCGTCCCAGTCCTCGCCACCGGCCCGGACCGCGAGGCGATGCTGGCCGAGAGCTTCTCCCTCGAAACCGGGATCACGGGCTGGGCGTTCGCCCAGGGCACGCCCGAGAACGTCCCCGACACCTGGGCCCATCCCCGGGCGCGACAGGTGCCGGGGACCGCGGTGGTGCAGGAGTCGCTCCTCCTCGTCCCCCTGATCGCGGGCAAGCAGAAGCTCGGGATCATCAACCTCTACCGGCTCGGGGTCGCCCGCTTCACCGATGCCGAGGTGAAGGCGGCGACCCTCTTCGCTCACATCGCCGCCGCCGCCTGGCGCAACACTCAGCTCTATGCCGACCTGCGCGAGGCGGCGGTGACGGACCCGCTCACCGGGCTGTACAACAACCGCTGGCTGCGCGACGCCGGGGAGCGTGATCTGGCCTCGAGCGCCCGCGATCACACCAGGTTCGCGCTGCTGCTCATCGACGTCGACCACTTCAAGACGGTGAACGACACCGCCGGCCATGCCGCCGGCGACCTGGTGCTCCAACACGTGGCCACCCGCCTGCGGGGCTCGGTGCGCGCGGAGGACGCGGTGGTCCGCTATGGCGGCGAGGAGTTCGTCATCCTGCTCCGGCGCTGTGGCGTCGCCAAGGCCTCGGTCGTGGCCGAGGCCCTGCGGGTGGCGATGCAGGAGGTCGCCCTCCCCCCCGATTGCCCCCTGGCCCGGCTGACCGCGTCGATCGGGGTCGCCGCCTACCCGGAGGACGGCGCCACCCTCGACCTCCTGCTGAGCGCCGCCGACCGCGCCATGTACACGGCCAAGGACGCCGGTCGAAACCTGGTGAGGCGCGCGCCCCGCTCGGTCACCCCGCGCGCCGGGGGCCGCTCCCGGTCCGGCGCGTCCGAGGGCGGTCGCCCCCGCGCCTCCGTGGAGCGGGTGCAGGCGAGAGGCCGGGCTGCGGTCGCGCCCGCGGTGACCCGAGCTCCCCGGGCGACCGCCGCCAAGGGGCCCGGCGACTCCCGGCGAGGGAGAGCACCGGTGGGTACCGCGGAGCTCAGGTGAGGCTCGGTTCCCGGGACCAGCCCTCGACGCGGCCTCTCCTGGACAAGCTCGGGATGCGGCCGGGGATGCGGGTGGCGGCGCTGGGAAGCTTTCCCCCGGACTTCCTGGCGCTGCTCGGCGGACGAGCCGCGGAGGTTGCGGCCGAGCCGGAGGGCTGCGACATCGTCCTCCTCGCCGCCGGGGATCGCGCCCAGCTCGCGGATCTGCCCACGCTGGTGCGGAGGCTGCGGCGGGACGCCGCGCTCTGGGTGGTGCGGCCACGCGGCAGCCCGCTCATCACCGAGAGGGAGGTGCGGGCCGCCGGGCTCGACGCCGGGGTCGTCGACGTCAAGGTGGTCCACTTCTCGGAGACCCACAGCGCTGCCAAGTTCGTCTTCCGCCGAGCCGATCGCTGACCCAGGTGGGTCGCGATCTCCGAGCGCGGGTGTCCCAAATCGCCGGCAGCGGGTACTGTGTGGGCATGTCCGTCCAGGTCGAGAGGGTGGACCCCGCGGCAGAGGAGCAGCGCGCGGGCCCGGCTGCGCGGCCCCGGGCCGGCACGGTGGACGCCACCGCGCCGGACGAGGCGGCGGAGAAGGAGTCCCCAGCGCCGGAGGGGCGGACGGGGCGGAGCCTGCAGGACTCGTTCTGGTGGTGGGGCAGGGTGGCGTTCGGGCTGGCCGCCGCCTTCCTCGCCTGGCAGCTGCTCCTGATCGCCCGCGACCTGGTCGGGGGCATCCTCAACATCTTCCTGCTCGCCATCTTCGGCGCCGTCATCGCCCTGATCTGCACCCCGGTCGTCAACCTGCTGACCAGGCGCGCGCGCCTTCCCCGCACCCTCGCCGTGCTGCTGATGCTGGTGGTGGTGGTGGGGGTGGTCGCGGGGATCGGGGCGCTGATCTCCGGGCCGGTGATCGCCGAGGCCAAGGCCTTCCCCAAGGAACTGCCCAAGCTCCAGATCCGTCTCGACGACATCCAGCGATTCCTCACCCAGCACGGCATCCAGATCGGTACGCTCAACCTCGCCAGCCTGGCCGACCGGGCCTTCGCCAGCTCCCCCGCCGCGGTCGGCCAGTTCGTGATCAATGCGATCACCCTGACCTTCTCCGTGGTGGTGGACATCGTGATCATCCTGGTCTCCACCTTCTGGTTCCTCCGCGACCACCAGCGGCTGCGCCGCATCGCCCTGGACAGCCTGCCGGCGCGCTGGCAGCCCCAGGTGGACTTCGGCTTCACGGCGTTCACCGTCGTCGTCGGCGGCTACTTCCGGGCGCAGGTGACCATGGCCGTCCTGATCGGAACCATGGCCGGCATCGGCTCCTGGGCGATCGGGGTGCCGTTCCCCCTGGTGGTGGCCCTCTCCGCCGGCGTCTTCGAGCTCATCCCGCTGGTCGGACCGTTCGTCGGGGCGGGGGTGGCGGCCCTGCTGGCCCTGACCGTCAGCCCGCTGCTGGTGGTCGAGGTCCTCGGTGTCTTCGTCCTCATCCACGTGATCGAGAGCTACATCGTGGCGCCCTCCCTCCAAGGCCGATTCGTCCGCCTGCACCCGCTGGTCACCTTCCTCGCCCTCTTCACGGGGCTGGAGGTCGGGGGCTTCCTCGGGGGTGCGCTGGCGATACCCATCACCAGCCTGGCGGTGGTCTATGCGCGCTCGGCCATCAGCGACATCCGGGAGCGCCATCCCGATCTCTTCGACAGCCGCCCGGTCGCGGAGGAGACCGCGGCCCGAGGCCAGCGGCGCTGGCTGTTGCTCCGCGAGTACCGGCTGTTCACCAAGAACCCGCTCGCCGGGTTTCGCCACCGCCCGCCGGCCCCGGCGGTGAGGCCGCCTGCACCCGCGGCCGAGGACGCGACCACCAGCCGGCCAGGATGAGGCCGATCGCCACGGCCATCCCGGCCGAGGCGACGACACCGACCACGGCTCCGCTGGCCGCGGGCAGCGGAAGGGTCGGCTCGACCGCGGCGAGCACGGTGCCGAGGGCCGCCAGGAGGAGCGTCGCCGAGGCCCGCCAGCCGACCACGCGACCGGGGCCGGCGAGCCACCAGAGGGCGGCGAAGACGTATGGGTCGAGCAGGTAGTACGGCCAGGAGGTCTTGGCCAGCATCGGGACGCAGGCGCTGGCCATGGCAAGGAGGGCGTACACCCGCGGTGAGGCCCATCCCTCGTGGGGCCGCCAGGCCAGGGCGGCGACGCTCAGCGCGGCGGCTGCCCCGGCGAAGATCAGCGTGTCCGCGTGCTGGACGAAGCCGGCCCATTCCGCCCCGGCGAACGCCACCCAGAGCGAGCCGCCCACGATCGGCAGGGCCCCCCGGTACGTGACCAGGGAGAAGACCACATCGCTGCGGTCGGCGACCAGGAAGGGGGCGACGACCACCGCGACGGTGAGCACGGTGGCGAGGGACAGGGCGGCGGCCGCTCTCCACCGCCGGTCGAAGAGCAGCGCGGCGAGCAGCGGGATGAGGCAGACGGCGGAGGCGCTCCGGGTCATCACCGCCAGGCCGACGCAGATCCCGGCGAGCAGCGCCCGCGCATCGCCGAGAAGGCGCACCCCGAGCAGGATCAGCCAGAGCTCGAGCGGCTCCTCGACATGACCGAACCCGACCAGGGCAACCCAGAGCGGTGGCCCGAGCAGGAACACCGCCGCCGCCAGCAGGCGGCGGGTGGGCTGTCCGCGACCCCTCTCGATGGCGAGCACCGCCTCGCGGGCGAGCAGCACGGTGAAGACGGTGAACAGGCCGACCGTCAGCGCGTCGCGCCAGCGCATCACGTCCTGCCAGCCGAGGAGGTTGGCGAGCGCCGCGACCAGGCTCAGGGGGAGCAGGCTCACCGGTCCGTTGGCGTTGGGATAGGTGGCGGAGTGGAGCCCGTACACGAGCAGCAGGTGGCCGTGCGCCGCCACCTCCGCGGAGGGCCAGAAGAAGACGTCGAGGTCGGTCTTGGTGGTGTCGAAGAGCAGCACCGCGAGCGCCGCGGCGAGCATGTAGGCGATCGCCAGCAGGGGCGTGGAGTGGCGCCTCAGCCAGGACATGGCCGCCGCCTCAGCCGGCGGCCGCCGCCACCGGCGGTTGGGCCGGCTCGGAGACCTCGCCAGCCGGCGCGGGGCTGCCGCTGACCAGCAGGCTCACGGTGCAGGCGACCAGGAGCAGGTTGCGGGCGGCGATGGTGCCCATGAACACCGCTGAGTAGCTGATCGAGGGGGTGTACTGAACGGCCACCTGGAAGAGCAGCGGGAAGATGAGCGCGGTGAGCAGGAAGACCGCCAGCCAGCGGTACTGGAAGCCCACCACCACCGCCAGCACCGGCCCGACCCAGAGCAGGAACTGGGCGCTCAGGACCCCATTGGTGCAGATCAGCACGAGCACCGCGCCGGTCACGGCGTGGCCCGCGTCCATGCGCCCGGTCTGCTGCCTCCACCACACCCAGAGCATCCCGGCCACCAGGCCCGCGTCGCCGGCGAGGGTGGCGGCCCGGCTGAGCTGCCCGGTGACGTTGTAGGCGAGGCCCTCGTAGCTGGCGTGGAGCGGCACCCCGAACAGGGATCCCAGCCACATCAGGCTGGCCGGGATCGATTCCACCTCGACCGGACGCCCGAGCTCGAAGGTGAGCGCCCCCAGCCCGTTGGCGGGGTCGGCGGCATACGCCAGGGCGAATCCTGCGAGCGTGACCCCGAGACAGACGGCCGCACCCGCGGCCACGCGGGCGGCCACGCGCGGCCAGCGGTCACCCCGGAGGCCCCCCTTGGCGTGCCCTATTACCGTCACGGGGAGCAGCGCGAGCGGGAAGAGCTTGACCAGCGTCCCCACCCCGAGCAGCGGGTAGAGGGCGGCGAAGCGCCGGCGCTCCAGCAGCCAGAGGCAGCCGAGGACGAGCAGGGCGGGCACGAGGTCGTAGCGGAAGAGGAGCGTCGCCGGGCCGGCGGCGAGCAGGTAGGCACCGTAGGTCCAGGCCGTGGCGGGCCCCTTCCACCGCCGGACGGCGGCGAAGCCGAGGAGGAAGAGCGCCGCCATCCCCAGCGCGAAGCAGTCCTGGCCCACCGTGGGCGGGCCGATCATCGCCAGCGCGAAGGGGATGACCGCGAGCGGCGGGTATTCGGGGGAGAGCGTCGGATGGCCCAGGTGCCCCCAGAAGGCCAGCGCCTGGTTGCGGTAGAGGGTGACGTCCGCCTGCCGCCAATCCCCGGGCAGCCAGACGCTGATGAGCGCGCCCACCAGGTAGAGGGCGAAGAGCACCCGCGCGATGGGCCACCAGGGCAGGGAGCGCAACCTTCCGATCGCGGCATGATACCGGCGCCCTGGTCCCCCGCTCCGGGTGGCCCGGCCGGGCGCCCTCCGGGGCTCCGGGAGGCCCCGGACGAGAGGCGTGATCGCCGCGTCTGGCTGGCTCCTGGCGCGCGGAGCCGATGGATGCTATGCTCCGCCTGGGTGAGGCGCCTAGCGTCCGAGGGCCGGGCGAGAGGTGCGTGACCCCCGCGTATCGGGGGTCGGCGCAAGGGGAAATTAGAGGAGATTCGATTCGATGTCGGTACGTTCCACCCTCTTTGGCACGCGTGCGTCGCGAGGGGGTCACGCCTCCGGCGGCGCCGAGGTCGACCGCATCGTGGCAACACGGGCGGGCGGTGCCGGCGTGGCGGACCGGGACGAGGAGGACGGCGCTGAGATGGCGCTGCCGGTGATCCTGGGTCTCGGCGACGGCCCCGACTCGGAGTCCGACAGCCCCGTGCTACGTTCCGAGGGTGACCCTTCGGAGAGCCCGACTGCGGAGAGCCCGGCTGGCGAGGGCGTGGCCATCGAGAGCCCGGCGGCGCAGAGCGCCGCTCCTGAGGCGCCAGCGTCCGACGGCCCGGCGCCGGTGAGCTCTTTTCCCCCGAGCCCGCCGCCGGTGAGCCCCGCGCCACCCACCCAGCCGCTCGGCGAGATGCTGATCGGCCGGGGCGCCACCACCACCTCGGTGGTCCGTCAGGCGCTGCGCCGCCAGCAGAAGGAGGGCCGCCGGATCGGTGAGCTGCTGGTGGAGAGCGGGGTCGAGGAGGGTGACGTCGTGGCCGCCCTGGGTGAGCAGCTCGGCTACCGTACGGTCGAGCTGGAGGGTGTGGGGCCGCGCGACGAGACCCGCTACCTCCTGGATGCCGCGACCGCTCGCCGGCTCGGCGCCCTTCCGTTCCTGCTCGACGACGGCGGGAACGTCCACTACGCCACCGCCGATCCCGGCGACCAGCGCCGCATCGACGAGGTCCGGCAGGCCATCGGGAGGCCGGTGGTCCCCCGACTGACGGCTCGGCGATCCCTCGAGGATGCCCTCAACCGCCACTTCAGCGTCCTCGACCAGGTGGGGCTGGTGGCGGAGCGCGCGGCGCGGGACGAGCGGGTGGCACCCCGCCAGGCCACCGAGCTGGCCGGGCTGAGCGCCGATGCGCCGGTGGTGCAGATCGTGAATCTGATCCTCACCCAGGGCCTTCGAGATCGCGCCTCCGACATCCATCTCGAGCCCCAGGCGGACCGGCTCCGGGTGCGGTTCCGTGTCGACGGCGCGTTGCGCGACGTGCAGTCGCTGCCGATCCAGCTGGCGGGGGCGATCGCCTCCCGCCTCAAGATCATGTCGGAGATGGACATCGTCGACCGCCATCGCCCCCAGGACGGGCAGACGACGATGTCGGTCGACGGCCGGACCGTCGACATCCGGATCGCGACCGCGGAGACCGTGTGGGGTGAGAAGGTGGTGCTCCGCCTGCTCGACCGCTCACGCTCGCTGGTCCCGCTCGACCAGCTCGGTCTGCGCGACGAGGAGCACCGGCGGCTGGAGCGGCTGATCGCCTCGCCGTACGGGTTGCTCATCGTGGGCGGGCCGACCGGGGCCGGCAAGACCACCACCCTGTACGCGGCGCTGAACGAGCTCGACCGCGGCGGCCGGAACATCACCACCATCGAGGACCCGGTCGAGTACCAGTTCGCGGACATCAACCAGATCCAGATCAACCGCCTGGCCGGGATGACCTTCGCCACCGGGCTGCGCGCGATCCTTCGCCAGGACCCGGACGTGATCCTGATCGGCGAGATCCGCGATGCGGAGACCGCTCAGATCGCTGTGCAGTCGGCGCTCACCGGCCATCTGGTGCTGGCCTCCCTGCACGCCGCCGACGCCGTGGGGGCCCTCCACCGCTTCCTCGACATGGGCCTGGAGAGCTACCTGGTCGCCTCGGCTCTGATCGGCGTGGTCGCCCAGCGCCTGGTTCGCCTCAACTGCGAGGTCTGCTCCGAGGTCAGCCCCATCCATCCCGATGAGGCCGAGTTCTTCCGCTCGGTCCGCGACACCACGCCGCAGGTCGTCCAGCTGGTCGGGCGCGGCTGCCGGAGGTGCAACGGGACCGGCTTCTACGACCGCCGCGGGGTCTTCGAGTGTCTGACCGTGGACGACGACATCCGGGAGCGGGTGATCGACCGGGTCCACCAGTCCCGCCTGCGCGAGCACGTGCGCAGCCGGGGGATGCGCAGCCTGCAGGACGCGGCCTGCGAGCTGGTCGAGCAGGGCAAGACCACGCTCGCCGAGGCCATGCGCACGGTATTCGTCGGGTAACGGGCAGGCCGATGCAGAAGGAGGCCACCGCGCCCACCACCTCAGACGCCGCACCGCGCGTGCGCAGCTCGGCACGCTCCTTCTTCACCTACCAGCCGAAGATCAAGCCGCAGGTGGTCGTGCAGTTCTGCCGGCAGATGGCCTCCTTCGCCCGCGTCGGGGTGTCGATCACCGCCGCCATGGACATCTTCGCCGAGCAGGGCCACACCCGCCTGCTCCGCCAGACCTACCAGGCGGTCGCGGCCGACATCCGCCGGGGGATTCGCCTCAGCGACGCCCTCGCGGCCCATCCCCTGGTCTTCCCGAGGATCGTCTCCGACATGGTGCGCTCCGCGGAGGTCACCGGGAACCTGGACGTCGTGCTCACCCAGGCCGCCAGGCACATCGAGCGGGAGGCGGCGGCGCGCCAGCGTGTGCGCTCGGCCATGACCTACCCGGTGATCATCATGGTCTTCGCCCTCTGCATCGCCATCGGCATCGTGGCCTTCGTGCTGCCCCAGTTCACGGGTCTCTACGGGGCGCTCGGGGTCAAGACCCCGGGTCTCCTCAACGCCCTGCTCGACCTCTCGCACTTCATCACCCACCACGTGTGGACGCTGGTGCTGATCATCGCGCTGATCGTCATCGCCATCTGGGTGTGGATGCGCAGCGAGCCCGGACGGTATTTCCGCGACTCGGTGCTGGTGAAAGTCCCGGGGATCGCACCCATGCTCCGCGCCTCGATGATCGAGGGCTTCTGCCGCGGCCTCGGGGACATGCTGTCGGCCGGGGTGCCGATCGGCCAGACCTTCGAGGTCGTCATCGGCAACGTCCGCAATCGCGTGTACCGGCAGGCCCTGCGGGGCGTCGGCCCGGCCCTGGCGGCGGGAGACGGGATCTACCGGCCCCTGGAGAAGACGGGTGTCTTCCCGGGTGCCGTCATCCAGATGTTCCGCGTCGGCGAGGAGACCGGCACTCTCGATGCCAGCCTCAGCGAGGCGGCCGACATGTACGAGAACGAGCTCGATTACCGCCTCAAGCGCCTGACCGCCCTGCTCGAGCCCGCCATGATCGTGTTCGTCGGGCTGCTCGTGGGTTTCGTGGCGGTCACCCTGATCACCTCCATCTACTCGCTCGCCGGCGGATTCAACGGAGGGTAGCCGGGTGCCGGGAAGGAAGGTGGGATGGGTCGCCCCGCGAGGCCGGGCCGTCGCGTTGCGGCGGAGGCGGGCGGGCGAGCGCGGCCTGACGCTCATCGAGCTGCTGGTGACGTTCGCCGTGATGGCGGTGGGCGTGGTGGGCATCGCCTCCGGCCTCGACGCCAGCGTGTTCGCCTCGGTCACCGCCCAGAGCCAGGCTCAGCTGGAGGTGGCGATGCGCGAGGTGTCCGACTACGTCACCTCCGACCAGCTGGCGTACGTGCAGTGCCCCCAACCGGCGCAAGCGAGCTACCAGTCCTCTGTGAGCGCCCTCAGCCTGCCCACCGGGATCACCGCTACGGTCAACGACGTGTGGGTCTCCACCGAGCGCGACGGTGTGACGCTGGCACCCAACTGCACCACCAAGGGCAGTGGATCCGACCTCGGTGTGCAGGAGATCCAGGTCACCGTGGCCACCACCGCGCGAAGCCTCACGCGCGCGGTCTGGAAGGGTCCGACATGAGTGAGACCGAGCGCGGCCGCCTGGGGTCCGCACCCCGGCGTGGGACGCCCCGTAATTCCTTCATCCGATCCAAGCCACAGATCAACCGTAGGAGTGGCGGCAGCCCCCGTGCTCCCTTTTTCATAACAGTCCAGGAGGGGACGTGACATGAAGAGTCTCAGCAACCGGCCCGCTCATTTCCGGCGTCGCCGCCAGAGTGGCTTCACTCTGATCGAGCTGCTGGTGGTCATCGCCATACTTGGCATCCTCGCGGCCATCGTCATCTTCAACGTGACGGGGGTCACCCAGAAGGGCAACTTGGCCGCGTGTCAGACCGACCTGTCGTCGGTGCAGACGGCGAGCGACGCCTATGAGAATGCCAACGGGACCTACGCGACCGCGACCGGCGGCGCGGGAGCCCTGCTGGAGGGGGATCTCGTGCCCACCTACCTCCACACCTGGCCCAGCGAGTCGGCCTGGTCGGTCGACGGCAGCGGCGATGTCAGCGGGTCCTGCGGGAGCTCGAGCTCGGGCGGCGGCGGCACCCCGACCCCGACCGGCAGCGGCAGCGGGACGCCGACCCCCACCGGTAGCGGCAGTGGCACCCCCACTCCGACTCCCAGCCACACTCCCACCCCCACTCCGACTCCCAGCCACACTCCCACTCCCACGCCCACGCCGAGTCACACTCCCACTCCCACTCCCACGCCGACCTTCCACTTCCCCACTCCCACCCCCACCCCCACTCCTCGGGGCACCCCCACCCCGACCTTCCACTTCTAGTCAGTTCACGCACTGCGCATGACCGGTGAGCGTCTCCTTGGCAGCGACCGCCCGTGGTGGGAACGGCGCCAGCGTGCCCGCGAGGTGCGGGTTGGTCGCTGCCGCCACGGGCGGGGGTAGCTGATGAGCCGAGGAGGCGCTCGCCCGCGTCGCTCCCGCTCCAGGGGTCAGGATGGTTTCACCCTCGTCGAGCTCCTCGTCTGCGTCGCCATCCTGACCCTGCTGAGCGGGGTCTTCGCCGGTGTCTTCGAGATCGGCTCTGAGACGGTCGGACCCCAGGGCAGTGGTGCCCGCCTGGCAGCCAGCGACGACCAGATGGTCGTCGAGCAGCTGCTCTCCCGGGACGTCTCGCAGGCGTCCTGCGTCTACATTCCCGAATCGGCCTCGGCGCCGTCAGGCCCCTACGGCCCCTACGGCGGCTGCAGCCAGCTCTTCACCAGCGCGGAGGCGACGTGCAATGCCGACGCCATCCTCTGTGTGGCCTGGTCTGAAACCTCCAGTTCCTCCTGCCAGGTGGCCGCGTACGAGCTGAGCGGCGGCCGGGTGCGACGCGTCCAGTTCGCCTCCACCGCGGTGCCGGGCGGCGGCCAGCAGGTGACCGCAGACGGGCCCGAGGTGTCGGTGAGCTTCGGCTTCAGCCCCAGCCAGGACACCTTGACCCCTCCGGGCGGCGGCACGTGGATCTCGGTGCTGCCCGTGACCGTCACCGAACTCGATATCAGCAACCCACCGACCGGCACGTTCCTGCTCCGACCGCTGGTCCAGGACCCCTCCGCGCTGGAGTCGGCGGCCGCCCCGTACGCCCAATGCTGAACAGGAGTCGGCGCCGCCGTCGGGGTGAGCAGGGCCAGACTCTCATCCTTGCCCTGGCATTCATCGCCCTCTTCGGTCTGGTCACGGCCGCCGTGCTCGGGTACGCCGACTCCATCTTCCTACAGCACGTCCACACCGAGGCCACGGCGGCCTCGGACGCGACCACCCAGGGCGGCGCCGCGTTCGCCGTCGCCAACACCGAGGCCGGCTCCGGATGCACCGTGGGCGCCACCGGCACCCTGACCATGCAATCGGGCGGCACCGTCGGCTACGCCATCACCGGCTGCGACCCGAGCGGGACGCAGTCCATCGTCGACCGTTCGGCACCCGAGCAATGCCTTCTCTGCCTGCTCGGCACCGGCGCCTCAGCCTCGCTCAACATCCAGGAGTACACGACGCTCACAGCGGCCGGCCCGGCCGCTGTGGACGGGAACGGCTCGAATGCCGGGTCGGTCACCTCCACCGCGCCCGCTTCCGGGTACATCGGATACTCCGGCACTTGGAACGTGCCCCCTCCCAACACCGGCGCCGGTACGGCGAGCCCCTCCCCCACCAAGATGTCGACGACGGTTGCGGACCCATTGGCAAGCCTTCCGATCCCCAGCCCCACCAATGGCGTCTGCTCACCGGCCAGCGATCAGACCCTCACGCCCGGTGACGTGTACTGCTCCGTGAGCTGGGACAACCATGCGAGCAGGGCAAACCTAACGCTCAGTCCGGGGACCTACTACATCCTGGGCGGGATGTCGCTGAGCGGTGACGTGGAGGTGACCGGTACCGGGGTCCTCCTCTACTTCGGCTGCTCCAGCGGCTCGGGGAGGAGTGAGGCACTTACGCCATGCACAAGTCGCAACGACGCGGGAGGCTATCTCAGCGTCGCTGACGGCTCCACCTTCGACATCACCGCACCGACCTCCGGGTCGTGGGCGGGGATCAGCGTCGTGTTCGATCGCCTGGATATCGGCAGCAGCACAGCCTGCGGGTCGGCTGGAGTATGCGTGATCGGCAGCGCGGCCATCGGGGGTACCGTCTACGGGGCCGCAGCGCCTGTGGACATCGAGGGGCCGGACACCGACACCATCTCGGGTCAGCTGGTGGCGAGCACACTGGAGCTGTTCAACAACGGCTGCGTGCCCTCCAGGAGTAATCCATGCATACCTTCCGGTCCGACGCTGAAGCTGACGGGCTCGGCGATCACCGCCGGCTACTGCTCGATCGCCGAGGCCGAGGTGGGCGGGGGTAGCTCGACGAACATCACCTACAGCGGACAGGTGGTGTTCCAGGACGACTGCCCCGCCACCGGAGGGTCCGGAGTCATCGGCTTCAACTACTCGCCCTGACCGGGCACCACATCGGCTGCCCCCGGGCGGCGTTCCCAACACACTCCAGAAAGGGGAAAGAAAGCAGTGCACAATCTTGGCAATCGAGCGATCCGGCGCCGCCGCCGCGGCGAGGGCGGCTTCACGCTCATCGAGCTGCTGGTGGTCATCGCGATCCTCGGCATCCTGGCTGGCATCGTCATCTTCAACGTGACCGGGGTCACCCAGCGGGGCCAGGCGGCCGCGTGCAACACCGACGAGACCTCGGTGCAGTCGGCGAGCGACGCGTACTACAGTGACCACGGTGTCTACCCGACCGAAACGGGCAGCGCCACGCTGTCCAGCGGCCTCCTCGTCCCTGCGTACCTTCACACGTGGCCGACCGAGCAGGCGTGGGCCATCAACACCGCCAACGGGACGGTGACCAACACCTGTCCCTCTTAGGCAGCCCGGACCATCGTCATGACCAGGGCCCTGCCGGTGACGGCGGGGCCCTTTCTCGTGTCAGTCGGCGCGTCGAGGCAATCCGTCCCTAGACGGGTTCGGGGTGCCGCCAGCTGCTGGGTTGGGACGGAGGTGGTGCGGGGCGCGTCCGGTGCCCCGGCTGGGCGCGCTCCACCTCCTTGGGGTAGAGGGACACCGCCACCGCCTCCTCCCAGTCCACCAGGCCCTCCGCCACCAGCTCGCTCATCGAGTGCTCCAGGGTCTGCATCCCCTCGCTGCGGCTGGTGATGACGACGTTGCGGAGCTGGGCGGACTTGTTCTCGCGGAGCAGGGCGCGCACCGCGGGGGTGCCGAGCAGGACCTCGAAGGCGGCCACCCTGCCCCCTGCCTTGAGCGGCAGGAGCTGCTGATAGATGACCGCCTGCAGGGAGGCCGCGAGCTGGACCCGGATCTGCTGCTGCTGGTCGCCGGGGAAGACGTCCACGATCCGGTTGAGGGCCTGGGTGGTGTCGTTGGTGTGCAGGGTGGCGAAGACCAGGTGTCCGGTCTCGGCGATGTTCAGCGCGATCCGGATCGACTCCAGGTCGCGCATCTCACCCACCAGCATGACGTCGGGGTCCTCGCGAAGCGCGGCGCGGAGCGCGTCGGCGAAGTCCGTGGTGTCCACGCCGACCTCGCGCTGCTCGACCAGGCAGTTCCGGTCGGCATGCACGTACTCGATGGGATCCTCGATGGTGATGATGTGCTGGGCGCGAGCACCATTGATCCAGTCGATCATCGAGGCCTGGGTCGTTGACTTGCCGGCGCCGGTGGGGCCGGTGAGGAGGATGAGGCCGCGGGGCAGCTCGACCAGCTTCTGGGTGATCGCGGGCAGGCGCAGCTCGCTGAAGGTGGGGATCCCGGTCGGGATGGCCCGCAGGGCGATGGCGATGGTGCCCCGCTGCCGGAACGCGTTGCCCCTGACCCGGCCCTGGTCCTTCCACTCGAACGAGAAGTCGACGGTGCCACCGCTCTCCAGCTGGGCGCGGTGGTCAGGGCTGAGCAGCTCATCGGAGAGGGAGTGGGTCTGCTCCGCGGTCATCGCCTCCCACGAGGAGAGCGCGTGGAGCTGGCCGTCGAGGCGCAGCGCCGGCGGCGACCCCACCTTGACGATGAGGTCGGATGCCTCCTTCTCGAAGAGCGCGTCGAGCAGCGTACCGATGCGCACGTTCACCGCTTCCCCCATGCCACCGGCATTATACAGGCCATGACTCCGGGGCTCGCGGTGATCGTCTGCGTGGTGGCGGCGGCCTTCGGGTCGGTGCTGGGCTCATACGCCGGCGTGGTCAGGGCCCGGGGATGGAGCGGCTCGATGCACGGACGCTCGCGCTGCGAGAGCTGCCGGCGCGACCTGCGCTGGTACGAGCTGGTGCCGTTCGCCAGCTACGCCCTGCAGGGCGGCCGCTGCCGCCGCTGTGGGGCCGCGATCGGCCGGGAGGCGCTGCTCTTCGAGACGGCGGGCGCCGCGATGGCGCTGGCCGCCGCCCTCGCCGTGGTGCTGACCCGCTGACCCGCGGTGCCCCGCGTCTGCGGGGAGGTGGCCCGCCCTGCAGCGCTCAGTCGCCGGCCTCGGCCATGGAGCGGGGGAAGCTGGTGTGGGCGAACTGCAGAGCTCCCGCCGGCACCATCCAGGGGAGGATCTCCTCGCGAAACCGCCCCGCCACCACCGCCGGGTCCGGGTGCTCGGCGAGGAGGGCGTGCACCTGGTCCGGGTCTCCCCGCCAGATGCTGAGCCCCCGGAAGTGGCGAGCGAATGCACCAGCAAGTGGCCCCGCGGCCAGCAGGTGGCCGGCGTCGTGGAGATCGGCGAGGTGGGCCATGTGCTCATCTTGGAGGGTGTCCACTGCCTCGTCCGAGAGCGCCGGAGCATCGGGGTTGAGGATCAGCAGGCTGACTGTGTAGCGATCGAAGTCCATGGCGCAGCGCCTCCTTCAGGTGGCAGTGTGCCGTCACCGTAGCAGGGCCAGCCGGCGGCCGCGCGGGCCTCAGTCCCGACGGAGATCGACCAGTCCGTCCAGGATCGAGGCGGCCTCGGCGGGCGCCTCGATCTCGAGCCAGGTGGCTTCGGCAAGCAGGGCGAGGCGGAAGTCGAAGAAGGGACAGCAGGCCTTCTCCCTTCGGGCGAGGTCGGTCGCCGTGAGCACCGCGGCATCGCCGTCTCGGAGCCGCAGGCGAGCCGTCCCGTCGATCCGCTCGACCTCGAGCACCTGCCCGTTGAGGAGCTGCCGCCACTCCTCCATACGGGCATCGGTATCGGGTGCCGCGAGCGAGCAGGCGATGGGAGTGCAGCTCACCCGGCAAGCGTAGCCCACGTCCCCCCAAGAGCGGCTACCGGTACTCCAGGACCAGCTCGGCCACCTGCACGGCGTTGGTCGCCGCACCCTTGCGCAGGTTGTCGGCGACCACGAACATGGCCAGGCCGTGCTCGCGGCTGGGGTCGCGGCGGATCCGGCCCACGTGGACCTCGTCGGAGCCGGCGACCTCGCGCGGGGTCGGATAGGCCTGGGTGGCGGGGTCGTCGGTGACATGGACGCCGGCGGCGCCCTCCAGGATGCGACGCGCCACCGCGGGCTCCACCTCCTGCTCCAGCTCGACCCACACGGCGGCGGCATGACCGACGGCGACCGGCACGCGGACGGTGGTGATGCCGATGGGGAGCTCGCTGAGGTCGAGCAGGCGGCGGACCTCCTGCACGACCTTGACCTCCTCCTCGGTGTCATCGCCGTACATCGTCCAGCCGCCGGGGACGACGTTGCCGTGGAGCACGTGGGGGTAGAAGGTGTGCTCCGGCGTCTTCCCGGCGGCGTCGTCGCGACCCTGGGCCTCCAGCTCCCGGACCAGGTTCTGGCCCGCCCCGCTCGCCGCCTGGTAGGTGGCGACGGTGACATGGCGGAGGCCGAAGGCGCGGTGCAGCGGCGCCAGGGTGACCGAGAGCGGCGTGGCCACGCAGTTGGGGTTGGCGACGATCCCCCGGTGCTCGCGCACCTTCTCGCCGTTGACCTCGGGCACCACCAGCGGCACCGCGGGATCCATCCGGTAGGCGCTCGACTTGTCGACGGCGACCCCGCCCCCGGAGGCGACCAGCGGGGCGTACTCCTTCGACGTGGACGAACCGGCGGCGAAGAAGACGATGTCGCACCCCTCCAGCCGGGATGCGCTCACCGCCGCCACGGTCAGCTCCTCGCCGCGGAACCGCAGCCTGCGCCCCTCGCTCCGCGGTGAGGCGAGGGCACGCAGCTCGGTGAGCGGGAAGGCCCGGTCCTCGAGCACCCGCAGCACGGTGGAACCGGCGGCTCCGGTGGCACCGACGAGGGCGACTCGGGGGACGGACGAGCTCACGGCGGGATTGGGCCTCCTGGTGACTAGGCCGGGCTTCCCGTGCCCGCCTCGCCGGCCTCGGCTTGACGGTTGGCCAGGTCGCGGATCGCCTCGCGGCGCGAGAGGTTGACCCGGCCGCGGTCGTCGATCTCGATGACCTTGACCATGATCTCGTCGCCCACGGCGACCACGTCCTCGACCTTC
>CAZDTK010000011.1:0-76699 GCA_964508345.1 uncultured Actinomycetes bacterium
ATGTCCACGAGGTCAGCCACTGCGACCGCTGTCACCACGTCATCGAGCCGCTGGTCAGCGAGCAGTGGTGGGTGCGCATGGAGACGCTCGCCGGCCCCGCCATCGCCGCCGTCGAGGGCGGAGAGGTCGCCTTTCATCCTGAACGCTACCGGGACCAGCACCTCACCTGGATGCGAGGAATCCGCGACTGGTGCATCAGCCGCCAGATCTGGCTCGGCCACGCCATCCCGGTCAGCACCTGCGCCAACGGCCATCGCTTCGCCTGGGTGGACCCGCCGCTCACCTGTCCCACCTGCGGCAGCGCCCGTCTGGAGAACGACCCGGATGTTCTCGACACCTGGTTCTCGAGCGCCCTCTGGCCGTATGCGATCTTCGGATGGCCCGAGCGGACGGCCGACCTGCGCCGCTTCTACCCCACCCAGGTGCTGGTCACGGCCCGCGAGATCATCAACCTCTGGGTCGCCCGGATGATCATGACCGGGCTGCGCTTCACCGGCCAGAGGCCGTTCAGCGACGTGATCATCACCTCCACGATCATGGCCCGCGATGGCACCCGGATGCAGAAGTCGCGGGGCAACGCCGTCGATCCGCTCGACGTCATCGAGCTCTATGGGAGCGACGCCATCCGGGCCTGGGCAGGGGCGGTGGGAACCAGCGGCCAGGACGTCCGCTACGACGAGGACCGGGTCGCCAGCTACCAGCGCTTCGCCAACAAGCTGTGGAACGTGACCCGGTTGCTGGTGACGGAGCTCGGCGACGGCGAGCGGATCGGGGCCCGGCCCCCGGCGGTCCCCGCGGCCTCCCTGCTGGCCGAGGACGTGTGGATCCTCGGGCGCCTGGCCGGGGCGGTGACGGCGGTGGACCAGGCCATGGGCCAGTACCGCTTTCACGACGCCATGGACCGCCTGTACACCACGATCTGGCAGGATTTCTGCTCCGACTACATGGAGATCGTGAAGGTGCGGCTTCGGGACGGCGAGAAGGGCGACGAGGGGGGCGGGAAGGCCGCGGCGGCCACCGCGGTCACCGTGCTCGACGCTGCGCTCCGATTGCTCCACCCCTTCATGCCCTTCGTCACCGAGGAGTGCGCTCAGCGGCTCCCCGACGCCGCGCCGACGCTTCAGCACCGTTCGTGGCCGGTCGTCCTGCCCGAGTGGGACGACCCCGCCCGCGCCGGTCAGCGCGCCGGGGTGGACGAGCTCCTGGAGCTGGTGGGGGAGATCCGCTCCCGCCGCCAGGAGGCGGGCATCAGCGCTGCCGACCGGACCCGCCACCCGCTGGTCGTGCACGGCGGCAACCCCTCACTCTCCGACGCCGACCGCCGCCGGATCCTCCAATCGCTCGTCCGCGTCACGGTCGACGGCGGCGACGGGGGCGCTGGTGGGCAGCTGATCATCTCGGGAAGCCTCGAGGCGGAGCTCCACCTCGGCGCCGGAGGAGAGGAGAGGCTGCGCCACCAGCTCGGCGAGGTCGACCGCCAGGTGACCCGGTTGCGCGCGCAGCTCGCCAACCCGGCGTTTTGCGATCGTGCGCCCGCCGAGGTGGTGGAGAGGACGCGCGTCCTGCTCGCCGAGGCCGAGCTGCAGGCGGAGACCCTCCTCCGCCGCCTGGGGGATCCGGCATGAGCCTCGTCGCCTTTCTGAGCGGCACCAACCTTCTCATTGTGGGCATCGTCCTGCTCGTCCTCTACGTGGCGCTGCTGCTGGTGGCCCTGGCCTACAACGTCGTGCGCGACGCCCGGCGGCGCTCCACCTCGATCCTCTTCGCGATCTTCGCCTTCCTGCTCGCCTTCATCCCGCCCTTCCTGGGCGCGCTCCTCTACCTTGTGGTCCGGCCGCCGCGGACGCTCGACGAGGAGCGGGCGCTGGAGCTGGAGCAGCAGGTCCTCGCCGAGCCCCCCAGCGACGAGCCCGAGACCCGCCCCTGTCCGACCTGCGGGCGGGACATCGAGCAGGACTTCGTCATCTGTCCGTACTGCCGGACCCAGTTCGCGCGCAGGTGCGGCGTCTGCGAGCGGAGGCTCCGGCTCGGCTGGCCGGTCTGCCCGTACTGCGCGACGGAGGTGGGCGCTCATCCTCTCCCTCCCGCGCCCTCCAGGTCCGCCGCACCCCACTAGTGCGCGCGCTCCGGGACGCTGACGGGGTGCTGCGGCGATGCTGAGCGTGGGGAACCGGCCGGCCCTGATCCCCGGCCTGCTGCTGGTCGGAGCCCTGGTCGCCTATCTGCTGCCGGCCCCATGGCGGCGCGCACGCCGGCTGGGTGCGGCCGCCGTCCTCCTCCTCGCCGGATGGGCCGCGCTCAGCATCGCGCCGTACACGTCCAGCGGTCCGGTGGTCAGCTCCTTCGGTGCCGCCGTCCCCGGCGTGGCCATCTCCTTCCGTGCCGACCAGACCGGTCTGGCCCTGCTCGTGATGGCGCTGGTGGCGGCGCTCTTTGCCCTCGGTGCCGCCGACCGCCGCCCGGGGGAGGAGGCGGCCCTCCTGCTCACGGCCGCCGGCGCCGCGCTGGCCGCGCTTGCCGGCAACATCGTGATCCTCTTTGCGGGGGCCGAGATCGCGAGCCTCGGCGGCCTGCTCCTGGCCACCGCGGGCCGGGGCAGGGTCAGCCCCGGTGCGGCCACCGCCTTCGTCATCCAGCACGTCTTCGCGCTCGGCCTGCTGGCGGCAGCCGTCGAGCTGGTGGTGGCCACCGGCACCACCGATCCGTTCGCCGTACCCGCCAGCGCCGTCGGACTCTCCGTGGCCCTGCCCTGGGGCCTCGCCGGGGCCGGCCGGCTGGTGGCGGCGGGATGGTGGCCAGGCGCCGCTGGCGGGCGGCCCACCCGGAGCTGGCTCGCCATCGGCGCCGTCCCCTGCGCGGCGGCCATCCTGCTCCGTTTGGAGGCCGTCACCGGCGGGGCCTCCCTGCCCGGCCTGACCATCCCCATCGCGTCCCTCGGAGCGGCGGTGGCTCTCTTCGGCGCCGTCTCCACCTGGCGGTGGAAGCACGAGTCCCGCCGGGCGGGCCGGGCGCTGCTGGGTGTGTCGGCCGGGACGCTGGTCGCCGTGGGCGTCCTTCCCGATGGTGCCGGTGCGTTCGCGGCCGGGTTGGTGGCTTTGGAGCTCGCATTGCTGGCGGCTCCGGCCTGGAGCCAGCCGGTCCGTCCCAGCCGCCTTGGCCGCTCCCTCGCCGCCGCCGCGCTGGTGGCCGCCGGCGGTCTGCCGATCGGGTTCGGGACGACCGCGGCCGTCCTCGAGCTGGGGGCGGTCGCCTCCTTGGGGCGCGCCTATGCCGCCCTCCTCGTCGCCCTCGGCCTGGCGGTGGTGGTGGCCGCCGGGGGCGGTCTGGTGGCGGCCCGGCAGGCCCTCGGCTCGGCGGCGACGGACGGCCTCGACAGCACTTCACGAAGCGCGCCTGGCCGGGCCGTTCTGGGGCGGCCCGATGCGGTGCTGGCGCTCGGGCTGGGAGCCGCCGCCGCGCTCGTCCCCGGGTTGGTCGGCGAGTGGATCCTCACCCCCCTGGTGGGCGGCGCCGCACCGACCGTGATCGATGCCGCCACCCTGCACGGTCCCGGCGGAGCCTGGCCGGGAGGCTACCTGAGCCTGGCTCTCCTCGCCGTCCTTCTGGGTGTCGCCTGCGCCGGGCTGGTCCTGGGCGGGACCGTGCCCCATCCCGCTCACGGTGAGCAGGGCCCCCGCCCGCGACCGGCGTGGGTCGCCCTGGTGGGGCCGCTCCGGGCAGTCCGGCCCGCGGCCGTGGGGTTCGGCCGCCTGCTGACCTGGACCGACTCCTGGCTGGTCGTCCAGCCCGGTCTCGTCTTCACCGTGCTGGTCGCCCTCGCGGCCCTGCTCCTCTTCCACTACGCATGAGCCAGCCGCTGCTCGACCTCCTCGCCTTCGCCGCCGGTGCGGTGGCCGTGCTGGCCGACCGGCGCTGGGCGGTCGCCGCCGCCTCCGCCGCCGTCGCTCTCGGCCTCGCCCCGGCGGCCGCCGTCTACGGCGGGGGCTGGGCGGCGCTCGTCGTCCTCGGAGCGGGCGCGGCGGGCGCGCTCGCCGGCCCGCTCGCCGCCCTGATCGGGGACCGCCTGCCGGCCCGTCCCGGGCTCGATCCGCTCCAGCCGGTGGGCGCCTCGGGTGCGGGGCTGTTCGGGCCTCGCAGCGTCCGGGTCACCGCCTCCCTGGTCGCCCTGGTGGCCGCCTCCTGGGTCAGCTTCAACGTGCCGGTTGGCTCGGTCGCCGCGGTCCAGGGGGTCCTCTTCCCGGTGGCCTTCGTCTTCCTCTGCGGGGTGCTGCGCATCCTCCTCGCGCGCAACCTGAGCGATCTCGCGGTCGGGATGGCCGTGATCGCCCTGGCGGTGGGGGTGGGCTGGCTGCTACGGGGCGGGGGCGCGCCGCTCCCGGACACCACCGGGGTGATCGCGATCGCGCCGTGCGTCTCGGCGATCGATGGCTGGCGCGGCTCCCGGCACCGGCGTCCGGCGCCCGTGGTGAGCCCGTGAACGCCGCCTGGCTGGCCGCAGCCTGGGGGCTGGTGGGGGTGGCGGCGGGCCTGGCGCCCCCCCGCCTTCGCCGGCCGGCCGCTTTCGCTGCCCCGCTCCTGCTGGCCGCCCTCACGCTGCTGGCGGTGCGCGGCGGAGCCCGTCCCGACCCCTTCCTGGGCGGGGGGCTGTCCCTATCGCGCGAGGCTGCCGGCCTGATCTGCGCGGGAGCCGTGGCCCTCTGGGTCTGCCTGCTGCTCGCCGAGCGTCTCGACGGCCGCGAGCTGCTCGCGCTGGGAAGCGTCGGGGCGGCCGTCGTCGTCCTCCTCTCCGCCGGCTCGCCCCTTCTCTTCGGGGTGGCGGCGCTGCTGGGCGTGGGCGCTCTGACCCTCCGCTGGGTGACCGTGGCCCCCAGCCGCGCCACCCTGGCCACCGGGCGAGTGGCCGGCATGGGGGCTGCCGCCCTGATCGCGGCCAGCCTCCTGCTCCCGGCGGTGGCCCCGGATTCCCAGCCGGGGATGGTCGCCGGCCTGCTGGTCGTGGGCGTGCTCGCCCTCGCCGCGGTGGTCCCGCTGGGCGGCTGGGCGGCCGGTGCCCTGGCCGACCTGCGGGCACCGGAGTTCGCCACCTGGCTGCTGCTCCTCGCTCCCGCCGTGCTGCTGTGCGCGTTCTCCATGGCCGGGGTGCTCCCGCTGGCGGCCGGCCTCGCCTTCCAACACACCCTGCTCGTGTGCGGGCTGGGCAGCGCGATCTGGGCCGGAGTGCAAACCCTGCGCGCCGGCCCGGCCACCCGGTACGGGCGGCTGGCCCTCGGCGATCTCAGCCTCGTCGCTGCGGGCATCGGCACGGGGGAGCCGGCCGCACTCGCCGGCGGGCTCGTCCTGATCCTCACCCACCTGGTCGTGGCCCCCCTGCTGCTCCAGCCGTCGCGACCCGGCCTCGGGCCCCCGCGCCGGCTGGCCTGGCTGGCGCTCTGCGGCCTGCCGCCCTCGCCGGCCTTCTGGGGCCGGTTCCTGGTGCTCGAGGCGTGCGCTGCCTTCGGGGCCCCGGCGGCCGCCGGGTGCCTGGTCGCCGGGGGCCTGGTGACCGTTGCCGCCGTTCTGGCCGCCGCTCGCGGCGAGACCACCGCGGGGAAGCCTGCGCCCCACCACCGGGTGGCGGTCGCCTGGGCCGTCGCCCTGGTGGCGCTGGCCGCCGGTCTGCTCCCGATGGGCGCCGTCCACCTCGTCTTCGGGCCCGGCGCGTGAACCCGCTCGCCATCCTCAGCGCCATCGCGGCCGTGGCCTTCTTCCCCGGCGCCGCGTACGCGGGCGCGGTCGCCCTCGCCGCCACCGCCGCCGCCCGGATGCCCCCGGGGCTCGGCGCGGCGCAGCTCGACGAGCTGGTCGCGGCCGTCGGTGTCACCGCCGCCTGCGGGATGCTGGCCCTTCCCGGTTCGCCGCTCTTCGGTCTCCCCGCCGGGGTCAGCCTGCTGGTGCTCATCACCGCGCTCGCCGCGGGTGTCGCCTGGGCCACCAGCGAGAGCTGGCCCTGGCAGCGCGCGGTGGCTGCGGTGGCGGTCCTCGCACCGCTGTTCGGCCTCGCCGCGGCAGCCGGAACCCTCGATCTGCGCACCCTGGCCGTCGCCGGTGGCACGGTGGGCGCCGCGAGACCGTGGGCGGTGGCCGCCGTCCTGGTCGCGCTGCCCAGCGTGGTGCGTCCGTTCGACCCCAGCACCGCTCGCGCGGGTCGGGCGGCCCTCACCGCGGCGGTCGGCCTCGCCGGACTCTCGCTGCTCGTCTTCGCCCCCCTCGCCGGGCTCCCCGCTCCCCTGGTGGCGTTGGTCTGCGCCCTGGCCGTGGTCGTCTACGCCGGGCTGATTGCCGGAGCACGGCAGCTGCTCCCCCACGCCACCCCGGCCCTCAGCCTGCTCGCGCTGGTGCCGGCGGTGATCTCGCTCGTCATCGCGCTGGCGTGAGCGCGGGGCACGAGCAGGGCGAATTCGCTCATAATTGAATCAATTAGCCTAATCGCCCGCTTTGGGTGACTGCGGGGGCCCCGTGCGATGGTACGATCGCAGCTGGGTGGGGTCACACGCGGGGGAGAGGACCGAGTTATCACGCACGTGGCTGAGGGCGCATGACCGACCCAGACGAGAATCTGCACGGCGTTCGGACGGCGTCCCCGTTCCGGCACGGTCCCCGGGCGTCGAGCACGCAGATGGCGCGCATTGTGCTCGCCTCGTCGAGCCCGCGGCGGCGTGAGCTGCTGACCCGAGCCGGGATCCGGTTCGCCGTTCTCGAGCCGCCGCCCGACGCCCCGCTACCCCCGGGGATGTGCGCCGACCTCGGCTGTCAGCTCATCGCCCGGCAGAAGGCGGTGGTGGTGGCGGCGCGGGTCGAGCCCGGCAGCTTCGTGGTCGCCGCGGACACCGTCGTGGTGGGCCCCCACGGCCCGCTCGGCAAGCCCGGAACGCCCGAGGTTGCGCTCCGCATGCTCGCCGAGCTGCGCGGCCGCCGGCACACGGTGCTGACCGGCATCTGCGTGCTGCACACCGGCACCGACAGCGAGGCGCTCTCCGTCTCGCGTTCGCTCGTCAAGATGCGCGACTTCTCCGACCAGGAGCTGATCACCTACGTCGCCAGCGGCGAGCCGCTCGACAAGGCCGGCGCCTACGGGGTCCAGGGTGGTGGCGGTGACCTGGTCGAGGCCGTGAGTGGACGCGTGGACACGGTGGTCGGCCTCGACGTCGCCCTCACCCTGCGCCTTCTCGCCGAGGCGGGTTTCCCGGACCCGCTGCCCCGGGCCACCGACGTGCCCCTGATGCCGCCCCGCCGCGAACGCCGCCCGCTCGCGCCGATGCGGGCCGCTCAGAGGGCGTGAGCCGCCCCGGCATGGCCCCGGCGCGCCCCGCGGGGCCGTTCGGGTGAGGAGGCTTGCCGCCCTGATCGTCGTGCCGGTCCTGCTCGGCTCGGCTGCGGCCGCCGGCTGTGGCGGTGGTCCGACCTCCCTCGGCGTCACGCTCTCGATCGCCTCCGCCCAGGATCCGAGCATCGAGGCCGGTCAGATCGAATCCGGCCAGGTCGTCGACTTCGTCATCACTGTCACCGACGCGGGGGCGGCGGGCACCTCCGGGGTCACCGTGACCGCCGACCTCCCCGCCGATTTCCGCTACTCGGACACCCTGGACCTGGGCGGGAGCGCGGTGCGGACCACCCCGGTCTATCCGCAGGGCAACAGCCAGGACCCGAGCTGGGGGGTCTGGGAGCTGGCCGGCTACGGCGACAACATCATGATCCAGTTCGAGGCCGTGGCGGGGGGAAGCCCTGGCCCGTGGTCGATGACGGCGAGCGCCTCGGGCTCCACCACCGACACCGCCCAGAGCAGCCCGCTCAAGCTCACGTTGCTGGCGGCACCCCAGCTCTCCGCCAACGTGACGGTCACCCCCGGCAACGCGGTGCCCGGCCAGGACGTCACCTACACGGTGACCGTTCTCAACACCGGCAGCGGGCAGGCAAAGGACGTCAGCGTGCTGGTCACCCTGCCCCCCGTCTTCGCCTTCGACGGGGGCATCGAGATCACCGGCAACTCCGGGCGCAGTGGCGGCATGGACCCGATCGAGGGCTCGGAGCTCCCCTTCTTCGACGGCTTCGTCCTACCCCCCGCGAACGGGAGCACACCCGGCGAGCTCAAGCTCCAGTTCAACGCCCAGGTCCAGAGCGGCGCCGGCGCGGACGGGAGCTACCCGGTCGGCGTCCAGGTGCTGGGGGACGCGGGCCTGGAGCGTGTCACGATCCCGGAGAGCGCACCGGTCACGGTCGGCTGACCGGCGGATCCGCGGAGACCGTGACCTCGAGGAGGTGGCGGCACTCCGGGTCGAGGGTCATCTGGATGCTGATCCGGCGGGCCGCCGCCGCGGCACCCGGGCGTGGGGAGGTGGCCCCGCCCCCCCCGTCGACCTCGGTGAAGCGGGCCAGTGCCTCGATCGGGGAGCGGGCGTCGCGGTGCCAGGTGACGGCCAGGCTGAGCCCGGAGAACCCGGCGCCGGCGGCCCGGTCGAACGCTCCCGGTGCCAGGGCGCGCAGCCGCCGCCGGGCCTCGGGGGCGGCGTACTCGAGCAGTGGGTTGCGGCCCGCACGAATGCCGGCCACGTCGCCCACCAGCCGCTCGGCGAGATCCGTGACCCGCTGCCGGAGCAGGTCGCGGTCCACCGCTCCCGCCGGGCCGGCCTCCGGGGGGGCCGGCGGCTGCTCCGCCTCCGGCTCGCGGGCGACCATGTCCCGCAGCTCCAGCTCGGCGCCGGCGCCCACCCGCAGAGCCCGCAGGGTCTGTCCCGGGGCGAAGGGCTGGCCTCCCGGCGGCCCCAGCGCCCAGCGGCTCCACGGCTGAGGGTCGGGCACCGAGCGGCGGACCAGCATCGGGACGATCTCTCCCACCGGGGCGTCGTCCGGAAGCGCGACCTCGAGCCGGGAGCCGGGCCCGGCCACGGTCACGAGCACCGTGCCCACACCGGCACCGCCGTCAGGTGAGGACGGGCTCGCGCCGCACCGCCGCCAGCAGCTCCCGCGCCTGGCGGACGATGCCGTCGACGTCCAGTCCCAGCTCGCTGAGCAGGAGCCCCTGGCTCCCGTGCTCGACGAAGCGATCGGGGATGCCCAGGCGGCGCATCGGGACCGCCACCCCGGTGTCCCCGAGCAGCTCGGCCACGGCGCTCCCGAAGGCCCCCACCCGGGTGCCGTCCTCGACCGTGAGCACGGCGCGGTGGGCGGCGGCGACGTCGGCGAGATGGGGGTCCAGCGGCTTCACGAAGCGCGCATCGACGACGGTGGCGCTGACCCCTTGGGCCCCGAGCTTCTCGGCGGCATCCAGCGCCACCCTGACCATCTTCCCGATCGCGAGGATGGCGATATCCGTGCCCTCCCGCCGGGTGACCGAGCGGCCGATGGTGATCGGCTCGAGCGGGGCCGTGGCCGAGCCGGGAGCGGAGCCACGCGGGTAGCGGAAGGCGAACGGACCGTCGCTCGCCAGCGCCGTGGCCAGCATCCGGCGCATCTCGTCGGGGCTGCTCGGCGCCGCCACCACCAGATTGGGGATGCAACGCAGGTAGGCGAGGTCGAGCATGCCGTGATGCGACGGCCCGTCGTCGCCGGTGATCCCGGCCCGGTCGATGACGAAGGTCACCGGCAGCCGGTGCAGGCAGGCGTCGCAGGCCACCTGGTCGAAGGCGCGCTGCAGGAACGACGAGTAGATGCAGACCACCGGCCTGAGCCCCTTCATGGCCAGCCCGCTGGCGAAGGTAACCGCGTGCTGCTCGGCGATGCCGACATCGAAGAACCGGTCGGGGAAGCGCTCCGCGAACTCGAGCAGCCCGGTGGAGGAGGCCATCGCCGCGGTGATGGCGACGATCCGCGAATCCCTCTCGGCGGCCTCCAGGAGGGCCTCTCCGAAGAGGTCGGTCCAGGAGGCGGCCTTGACGGCGAAGCTGCCGTCCTCGGGGTTGAAGGTCGAGACCCCGTGGTATTTGTCAATCTCGTCCTGAACTGCGGGGGCGTAGCCGTTGCCTTTGTTGGTGACCACGTGGATCACCACCGGTCCTCGGTAGGCGGCCGCATCGCGCAGGGCCCGTTCCACGGCGGCGATGTCGTGGCCGTCGATGGGGCCGCCGTACTTCAGGCCCAGGGTCTCGAAGATGGAGGTGGTGGCGACCAGCTGCTTGAGCGATTCCTTGACCCGCTTGGCGGCCTGGTACGCGGAGTCGCCGACCAGCGGGAGGTGGCGCAGGGTCCGGCCGGTCGCGTCCTTGGCGGCCTCGTAGGTGGGGGAGAGGCGGAGCTGGCCGAGGTTCTCGGCGATACCCCCGATGGTCGGTGCGTAGGAGCGCCCGTTGTCGTTGAGGATGATGATCAGGTCCGGCCGGAGGTGGCCGATGTTGTTGAGCGCCTCGTAGGCCATGCCGCCGGTCAGGGCCCCGTCGCCGACGACGCAGACCACCTTGCCGGGCTCCCCGGTCAGCTGGCGCGCGCTGGCCAGGGCCAGGGCGTAGCTGAGCCCGGTGGACGCGTGGGAGTTCTCGACGATGTCGTGCTCCGACTCGGCCCGGTTCGGGTAGCCGGAGAGCCCGCCGCGCTGGCGCAGCCGGGCGAAGTCGGCCACCCGGCCGGTCAGCATCTTGTGCACGTAGGCCTGGTGGCCGGTGTCGAAGACCAGGGCGTCCCGGGGCGACTGGAAGACCCGGTGGATGGCGACGGTCAGCTCGACCACCCCCAGATTGGGCCCCAGGTGGCCCCCGGTGCGGGAGACCGCGTCCACCAGGAACTCGCGGATCTCCCCGCACAGCCGGGTAAGGTCCTGGGGGCCGAGACCGCGCAGGTCGTCGGGGCAGGTGATCTCGTCCAGCAGCATCTCCGCCTCAGTGTATTCGCTCGGGTCGGCCCATCCCAGCGGTGCCGGGTGCCCGGCCGGGCATCATACCCGGCGATGGCGCCTGCCGACCCCCGCACCCTGCTGCTAGCCGCCGCGGCCGACCCCTCGTCGGACGTGGCCGAGGCGGCCCTCTGGATGGCCGTCGAGGACTCCGCCGCCGTCGATCCCGATCACTGGCTCAGCGTGCTCGACGACCTGGCCCGCGATCTGGATGGGGGCGCCGCCTCCGGGCCGTCGGCCGCTCTGGCCATCCTCCTGCGGGCCCGCCTCAAGCTCCGGGCGGCGGGTGGCGGCGACCCCCGCACCCATTACCTGAACTCGGTCCTGGAGCGCGGCGCGGGCACCCCGATCGCCTGCGGCGCGATCTGGATGGGGGTGGGCAGGCGGGCCGGCATCCGGGTGGAGGGCATCGCCCTGCCCGGCCACTTCGCGGTGCGCGTCGAGGGCCTGGTGGTGGACGCCTGCTCCGGTGAGCCGCTCGACGACGAGGACCTCCGCCGCACCGCCGGGCGCCATCTCGGCCGGGAGCCGGAGCGGTTGGAGCCCCACTGGCTGGAGCCGGCCTCGACCCGGCGCATCCTGGTGCGCATGTCGCGGAACCTCCGGGGCTGCTACGCGAGCCTGGAGAGCTGGCCGCTGGCGATCCAGGCGGCGGATCGCTGCGTGGACCTGCTCCCCGACCAGCCCACCGAGCGCCGCGACCGCGGCCTCCTCCTCTGGCAGATGGGGCGTCCACAGGGCGCGCTCCGCGACCTCACCGACTATCTCAACGCGGCGCCGGCCGACGCGCCGGATCGCGGCCACGTGACCGAGGTGGTCGGCCGCCTCCGCGCACTCCTCAACTGACGAGTCCGGGCCGGGTGACGCGGCTCGTAGAGTCGCTCCTGAAGGATCCACCTCTGGGAGCATGCGGATGGGTGAGACGGTCACTCTGCCCGACTTCGACCTGGAGCTGAGCGGCGGCGGCCGGCTGCGGCGCTCCGACCTCGCCGGCCGGCGGACCATCCTCTTCTTCTACCCCCAGGACGAGACCCGGGGCTGTACCCTCGAGGCCCAGGAGTTCACCCGGCTGGGGCCCGAGTTCGAGCGCGCCGGCGCGGCCGTGTATGGGGTCTCCCCGGACTCCGGCGAGAGCCACGACCGCTTCATCTCCACGTGCGAGCTCGGCATCCCGCTGATCAGCGACCCCGATCGCCGGCTCATCGACTTCTTCCAGCTCTGGGTCACCAAGTCGAGGGATGGTCGCGAGTACCAGGGCGTGGATCGCTCGACGTTTCTGATCGATCCCGACGGCCGCGTCGCCCGCGAGTGGCGGACGGTCAAGCCGGAGGGGCACGCCGGCGAGGTGCTCGCCGCCGTCCAGGGCGGCCCGGACCGGGCCTGAACCACCCTGGCGCCGCCCAAGCCCGCGGGTGGACGCACCCGCCTCGACGACCTCCTCCGCAAACGGGTCGTCTTCGTCGCCGGAAAGGGGGGCACCGGGAAGACCACCATCGCGGCGGCGCTGGCTCTGGTGGCGGCGCGCCGCGGCATCCGGGTGCTCGCCGTCGAGGTCGACGCCAAGGGCGACCTCTCGGAGGCGCTGGGGCATCCGCCGGTGGGCTTCCGTCCGGTGGTCGTGCAGCGCAACCTCTCCGTCCTCGCGCTTCACCCCGAGGACTCATTCCAGGAGTACCTGGCGATCTTCTTCAAGGTGCCCCGCTTCACCCGCCTCACGCCGCTCGCCGGCGTCTTCGACTTCGTCGCCACCGGGGTGCCCGGCCCGCGGGACATGCTCATGATCGGCAAGATCGCCCACGAGGAGCGCCGCAACGAGCCCGACGGGCGGCCGGTCTGGGACCTGATCGTCGTCGACGCGACCTCGAGCGGCGAGGTCCTGCCCCAGCTCACCGCGGCCCGCTCGATGCGCCGCCTGGTCCGCGGCGGGATGCTGCGCTCGCAGGTCGACTTCGTCGACGCGATGGTGACCGATCATCGCAAGACCGCCCTCTGCATCACCGCCCTCCCCGAGGAGATGCCGGTGGTCGAGGCGATCCAGCTCCACGACCAGGTCGTCAGCGGCACCGACATCGGCCTGGGGCCCTGCTTCCTCAATCGCAGCGTCGGCTCGGTCGCCTCCCCGCGCCAGCGGCAACTGCTGGACCGGCTGGCGGAGCCGGACGGCGAGGCGGCGGCGGCCGAGGTCCTCGGCGAGGGGGTGGCGGGGCTGCGGGAGGGGGTGCGCCTGTTCGACGCCCTCAGCCGTCTCGGCCAGCCCTTCGCCCGGCGGCTCAGCGCGCAGCTCTCGGTGCCCGTCGTCACCGTGCCGCTCACCTCTGCCCGGCCGGGTCTGGCGACCACGCGGGTCGTCGCCGCGGCGCTGGAGGCGGCGGGATGAGCCGGGCGGGCGAGGGGCCACGGGGGCAGGAGGATCCGGCCCCGGCCGCCGCGCTGCGCCTGGCCCACCGCCTCGGCGGTCTCGAGGTGATCGTCTGCTGCGGGAGCGGGGGGGTGGGCAAGACGACGGTCAGCGCCGCCCTGGCGGCCGCCATCGCCTCGATCTCCGACCGGCGGGTGATGGTGCTCACCGTGGACCCCGCCCGCCGGCTCGCCACCGCGCTGGGGATGACCGGGATCGGCGCCGACCCCGTCGCCGTCTCCGCCAGCCGCCTCCGGGACGCTGGACTGCCGCTGCGCGGGCAGCTGGTGGCGGCCATGCTCGATCAGAAGTCGGTCTGGGATCGGATGGTGGAGCGCTACGCCCCGAACCGCCAGGTCGCCCGCAGGATCCTCCAGAACCGCTTCTATCAGGGGATCAGCGACGCCTTCGTCGGGAGCCACGAGTACGCGGCCATGGAGGCGTTGTACGAGCTCCACGAGGGGGGCGAGTACGACTGCCTGGTCGTCGACACCCCCCCCTCTCGCAGCGCCCTGGAGTTCCTGGAGGCGCCGGAGCGAGTGGCCGACTTCGTGGGCGCCCGCCTGCTCTCCTGGCTGGCCCATCCCTCGCGCATCGGCTTCCACGCCATGAACCTCGCCGCCGCCCCGCTGCTGCACATCGCCGACCGGCTGCTGGGCAGCGAGGTGCTGGGCGAGCTGGGCGACTTCGTCGGCGACCTCCAGACGCTCTACGGGGGGGTTCAGCAGCGAGCCCGCTCGGTGAGCCGGCTGCTGCGCAGCCGCCGGGTCGGCTTCGTGGTGGTCACGACCCCGGAGATGCCGGCCTTCGCCGAGGCACAGCACTTCGCCTCCAAGCTGCGCGAGCTCTCGATGCCCCTGCGCGCGGTCGTCGTCAACCGCGTTCTCCCGGACTTCCTCACCGCTGAGGCGGCGATCCGGGCGGCCGGCGTCCTCGCCGACGACCACCGCGGCGCCCGGGCACTCTCCCGGGCCCTCGGCACTCCCGTCGACGCGGCCGCGGCGGCCAGCCTGGGCCGCGCCTACCTGCTTCTCTCCGAGCTCGCCCAGCGCGACGCTCGCCAGCTCGCCCGTCTGGGACGCTTCGGCAACGTCGCCACCGCCAGCGTGCCCCTGATCACGGCCCCAGTCAGCGACCTCGAGGGCCTGGTGCGTGTGGCTGCGGCGCTCTAGCAGGGCGCTGAACAACCCTCGCCGAGAATGGGGGCGTCAGGACCGTCGAGGGTTGTTCAGCACCCTGCTCAACGGGTCGGTGGGGAGCGGGATCGTCACCGCTTCACCGCCACCGCCCAGGTCGATGACGGCGGTCGTCTCCGGATCGCCCAGCCCGGCCAGGGTGGCGGCCAGCGCCGGGTCGCTGGTGGTGACCACCAGCTGGTTGGTTGAGGACAGCTGTGCCAGGAACTCGAGGAGCCCGCGCCGGCGGTCCGGGTCGGCGGAGGTGAGCGGCTCGTCGAGAAGCAGGGGGATCTGTTCGCCGGCGTCGCCCAGCACCTCACAGAGGGCGAGCCGGAGGAGCAGGGCGACCTGGTCCCGGGTCCCATGGGAGACGACGTCGAGGCCCACCAGCTGGTCGCGATCGGCCGACGCCAGGGCGACCGCGAAGTGCTCCATATCGACGTTGGCCTCGGTGTAGCGGTCCCCGGTCAGGAGGGCGAGCCGGCTCGAGATCGAGGCGGCCAGCCGCGGCGCCAGGCGCTCGTGGACGTCGCGACCGGCCGCGTCGATCATGGCCAGGGCGCGTTGCAGGGACTCCTGCTGGTGCAGGGCCCGGTCCCGGGCGGCGGTCACCGCCAGCAGCTCGTCCTCGAGATCGGCGAGCGACGGAAGGCTCCCGGTCTGGCCGTCGAGCCGGGCCGCGAGCCGCTGAGCCTCGGAGGTGGCGTCCTCGGCGCGCCGTCGCGCGGCCTCGGCGGTGCGCTCCAGCACGCCCACGCCGGCGGCATCGACGGGAATCGCGGCATCCTCCTCCGGATCGCCGCCCCGACGCCTCAGCTCCTCGGTCAGCTCGATCCGCTGCCGGCCGACCGCCTCGAGATCAGAGCCCCCCAGGCGCTCGCGGCGGCGGGCCTCGGCCAGGCGGGCGGCCAGCTGGTCGTGCGCCCGGCGATGCGCGCAGGCATCGCGGAACGCGGTGACCGCCGCCGGCGGGGGGAGGGCGGGGTCGAGACCCGCAGCCGCGCTCAGCGCTCGGATGCGCGCCTCGACGGCCAGGGCCGCGGCGCGGCAGCGCTCCTCATCGGCGCCCGCCTGGGCGAGCTGCACCTCCCGCTCCGCCAGGCCGGCATCCTCCGCGGTCAGCTCCCGCCGGCGCGCCGTCACCCGCGCCGCCTCGTCCACGGTCGCGAGGGCCGCGGCCGCCGTCTCCACCAGCGTCTCGGGGCGGTTGCCGCCGGGTGGTCGAGGGGGCGCGCTCAGCCCCGCCTCGCGGGCCAGGGCCAGGCAGCTGTCCACCGCCGCCTCCAGCTCGGCGCGGGTGCGCGCCAGCTCGGTGCGATGGACCTCGACGGCCGCCGCCTGCTGCTCGCGCTCGCGATGCAGGCTGTGCGCCGCGGGCAGGCTGGCCGCGAGCCGGGTGAGCCCCGCGGGGCTCAGGTCCAGCCCGGGCACGCGCGTCGCAAGGTCGCGGCGCGCCCGGGCCGCGCGGCGGGCACCGAACAGTCCGGCTGCCGCCAGAGCCGCGAGCGCCAGGAGCCATCCGATCATGACCGCGGTGGCCGCGCCATGCCGGCCCGCGGCGGAGAGGCCGGCGACCCCGGCCGCTCCCGCCAGCGCTGCGCCCGCCAGCAGGCCGAGCGCCATCCGGGTGCGCGCCCCCCAGCCGCGCGCCGAGGCGACCAGCTCCGCCACCTCACTCAGCTCAGCGGGCTCGATGCCACCCAGGCCGGTGGTCGCGATCTCCCGGCGCAGCGCCTCCTCCCGGGCGCTGGCGGCGAGCTCCTCGTCGCGGTGGGAGATCGCGGCTGAGACCTCGACGCGGCGCCGCAGCGCGCCCGCGGCCGCCGCCGCGGAGGGGCCGACCGGGGGCGTGTCCGGCAGCGCCTGCAGCCCCGTGGCGATCTCGGCACGGCGGCGGCGCAGGGCGTCCAGATGCTCCCGGGCCGCCTCCCACCGGGTCCGCGCCTCGGTGGCGGAGCGGCTCACCTGGAGCAGCTCTCCCCCGAGGGCGGTCATCGCCGCCTCCTGTTCCACGGGGAACGCGGCGTGGGCGTTCTCCGCCTCCAGCGCCGCCACCAGCTCGGCCGCCTCCTCCGCGGCCTGGGTCATCGCCGCCTCCTGGGCAGAGAGCACGGCGATCCGGCCGCCGATCCACGCGCGCTGCGAGGAGGTCGCCGCCTCGGCGGTCAGCTCGGCCTCGGCCTCCAGACCGCGCAGCCGCTCCTGGTCGCCGGCGAAGGCGGCGAGCCGGCGCTGGGCCGCCTCGATGTCGGCCTCGAGCCGCCGGGTCTGCGCGGTGGCGACCCCCAGAGGGCTGGTGACGCGCCGCTCGGTGCCGACACGCTCCAGGGCCTCCCCGAGGCGCCTCATCGCATCGGCGGCGGTGGTCCCCTCGGCACCGGCGTCGACCAGCTTCTCCAGCGCCTCGCGCAGGCGACCCGCCTGCTGCGGCGGCGCCTCGGGAGCGCTGAGGGGCAGGCCGTCGTCGCCCAGCCAGGCGGCGGCGCAGAAGACCGCCTCGTCGATGCCGAGATGGAACCGACCCGGGCACACCAACCTCCCGACCCGGAACTGCTGGGTCACGTCCTCGCCGCCCAGCTCCTGGACCTGGGCCTGAACGCGGTCGCGGTCGAAGGTCTGGGCCACCCGGAGCCGGCGTCCGCCGTCCAGCCGGTACGTGAGGGTCAGGCCGAAGCGGCCGGGCCCCCAGGGCAGCCAGCGTGCCCAGTCGCTGCGCTCCCGGGGCCTGCCCTGGCCTCCCGCGTCCAGGCCGTAGAGGGCTGCCCGGATGGCGCGGTGCAGGGTGGACTTGCCGGACTCGTTGGGCCCGAGGACGATGGTGATCCGCTCGCCGAAGTCGAAGCGCTGCTGCCGCAGCCGGCCGAAACCGCTGACCTCGAGCCGCTCCAGCCTCACCGCAACCCCACCTCGCTGCCGGCGAAGGCCTCCAGGCCGTAGCGGAGGGCGTCGCCGACGACCGCCGCCGCCTCGGGGTTCGCGGCCGCCGCCAGGGCCTCCATCGCCACCCGGACGAAGGCGCCGCGAGTGGTCCGCTCCTCGGCCAGGGCGTCGAGGTCCTCGGCGGGAGCCGTCAGGTCGCGGATCCGGAGTGCCGCCACGCCGGTGGTGTCCCGCACGGCGCTCTCGCAGTCGAAGAGATCGATGCCGAGGCTGGGGGGCACGCCTCCCACCAGGTCCACGCGCAGGGTGGTCCGCTCCAAAGGGCGGCCCGCGGTGGCCGTCAGCACCTCGGCGCTGACCCGGTCCACGGTCGCCGTCAGGCTGGTCACGCCGTCCAGGCCGCACTCCACGATCCCCGCGTGCCACCGGTTGGTCTCCAGGCCGGTGCAGCGGACCTCGCCGCGGCCGCCGATCTCGACGATCACCGGACCGCGGGGCTCGCTCTCGTCGAAGGCCAGCGGCTCGGGGCTGCCGGGGTAGATGAGCCCGGTGCCCAGGTCGATGCGGCGGCCGTGGTAGTGGCCGCAGAGGGCCAGCGCGAAGCCTCGCTCTCGGATCTCGGCGGCGGCGAAGGGTCCGTGGACCGCCTTGCCCGGGGGACGGCTGCCGGTCTCGGCCCCGTGGAAGAGGGCCAGGTGGATGCCGCCGCCGGCCCGGCCGCGCCGGCTCTCGCCGCCTCGCCCCGGACCGCCGTCCAGGGGGTTTCCGGTCCAGGCCGGCTCGTGGTGGCCCAGTCCCCAGACGGTGAGCCCGTCGGCCAGCTCGAAGGGCTCCAGGGTCGATCCCTGGAAGAGGTGGACGTTCTCCGGCCAGCGGACCCGCAGGTAGAGGCTTCCCGGCACCAGCGGGTCATGGTTGCCGGGGGCGAGCAGCACCTGGATCGGGGCCCAGGAGGCGAAGGTCTCGCTGAGGAACTGGGCGGTCTCCGCGCCCGCCCTCTCGTGCTCAAAGAGGTCACCGGCGATGGTGACGGCTCCGCAGCCGTGGTCCTGAGCACTCTCGCCGGCCCGGCGCAGCGCCTCGCGCAGCCCCTGGCGGCGGCGTCGCGCCAGCTCCCGGTGGCAGCCCATCTGGGCAAACGGGCGATCGAGGTGCAGGTCGGCCAGGTGGAGGATTCGGTACGGCATCGTGGAGTACGAACGTGGGTTCGCGAATGACCCTACCAGGGGCGGGGGCGCCGGTCAACTCGCCGGCTCGGTGCGGGGCCGGCCCGGGCACCCGGTCGGGGTGGCCGGCGGCCGTGGCCCCCGGTCCGATCCCCCAGAATGCGCAGTCGTGCTGGGCACCTTGCAGGCGCTGACGATCGCCGCGTCCGCGCGTGTGGACCTCCCCACGACGACCGTTGACTGGCAGGCGATCGCCGCCGTCGGGGCGTCGGTCGCCGCCCTGGTGGCGGCGGTCGGACTCATCCTCGAGGGGCGGCGTGACCGGCGCTCCATCGGCATCCAGAACCTCTGGAAGCTCATCGAGCAGTGGGACTCGCCGGAGTCTCGGCTGCGCCGAGCCCGCCTCGCCCAGCATCTGCGCGGGGACCTGGATCGCCGCAGCGGTGAGCTCTCCGGCCAGGCAATCGATGTTCTCGACACCTTCGAGCTGGTCGGGTACCTGGTCAGCGCCAGGGCGGTCCGGCTCCGCGACGCCTGGGCCCTCTTCTACCCCTTCGCCCTCTCGTGGTGGGGCGCGCTCGCGCCCGCCCTGAAGGAGGAACGTGCTCGGAACAAGCTCGTGTACCAGGACTTCCACCGCCTGGTGCGCCGCCTCGCGGCGTACGAGGCGCGGCGCCAGAACCCGCCGTGGCGGCGCCCGGCCGTGGAATGGCGGCTGCGCAAGCTGGATCTCACCGACGCCCGGAGCTACCCTCGGGAGCAGGTCATCGGATTCCTCTCCGAGGAGATCGGGCTACTGACCCGCCTTCCGCCCGGATTTCTTGGCGAGGAGGTGCGCCCCGCTCGCGCCCACCCGGTGCGGAGGCGCCCAGCCTGACTCAGCGCGGCAGCGGAGGCTGCGGTGCGGGGGAGGGGCCGGAGATGGGGCGGTACGTCACGTGGCAGAGCGTACCACCGACCCGTCCCGGCCAACCCGCCGTGCCCGCGCCGGCGGTGCGGACGGCGGCTGTGCTCTCAGGCGCGGAAGTCGGGCCCCCGCTCCGGGCTGGCCCCGCGCAGCGCCTCCCGGACCCCGGCGGCGTCGAGGTCGGCCGCGTAGACCGGCGTGCCCGGCTGCTGCCGCCAGGAGTCGTCGATGCCGCCCGCGTCCACCGGGTCGAAGCCCAGCTCGTCGACCAGGCCCATGACCACGGCCTTGGCGTCGGCCTCGTCACCGGCGACCGGCAGGGCGATCCGGCCCGGCGTCCCCGCCGGCCGTCCCATCTCCAGCAGGTGCTGGGACTGGATGTTGTTGAACGCCTTGACCACCGGCCGGCCCAGCTGCCGGCTCACCCACCGACTTTCAGTCAAACCTGTCTCGATCTCTGTGATCCGCCCGTCGCGCGCCGGGTAGTAGTTGCCGGTGTCGACGATCGGGGCACCCGGGACGGCGCCATCGAGGACGCCCGCGGGCAGCCCGGGGATGGCGCGCTCCGGGATGGTGACGATCACCAGCTCGGCACCAAGGGCGGCGTCGGACACGAGCGAGGCGCTCGCGCCCGTCTCCTCACACAGCTCCTCGAGGCTCTGGGGGCCGTGGGAGTTGGCGACCACCACCTCGTGACCGAGCGCGGATAACCTTCGGGTGAGCGTGCCGCCGATGCGGCCGGCGCCGATGATGCCGATCCTCATGACTGCTGCAGGACCTCCAGGGCGCGGTCGGCGTGGAGGCTCATCCGGGTCCCGCTCTTGATCACCTCGATCACCCGGCCATCCTGGCCGATCACGAAGGTCCAGCGCTTGACAGGGATGGGGCCGAAGCGGTGCTTGACGCCGAACTGGCGAGCCACGGCGCCGCCGGCGTCGGAGAGCAGCGGGTAGTCGAGGGAGTCGCGCTCGGCGAACTGCTGCTGCTTGCTGACGGCATCGGTGCTGATGCCGATCCGCTGCCCGTTCACCGCGGCGAACTCCCCGGCGAGATCGCGGAAGTGGCGGCACTCCACGGTGCAGCCCATGCTCATCGCCGCCGGGTAGAAGAAGAGCACCACCGGGCCCCTGGCCAGGAACTCGGAGAGGCGGCGCGGCGATCCGGTCTCGTCTCGGAGCTCGAAATCCGCGACCAGGTCGCCCTTCTGCATGCGAACCAATCTACCAGCGGGCCCGCGTCGCGCGACCGCTGACAGCCGGCCTGGATGGGCGCCCCTCAGCGGAGGGAGCCGGAGGCCGGCGGGAGCAGCACCTCCATCGCCTCCGCCAGGGTTTCCACCACTGGAACCCCGGCGCTCGTCAGCGCCTCCGAGGAGTGCAGCCCGCCCCCGCCGTCGAGGAGCACGCACTCGAGCCCGGCGCCGCCCGCCGCCACGGCGTCATCGACGGTGTCGCCGATCATCACCGTGCGCCCCGCCATGACCCCCAGCCGCTCCAGGTGGGCAGCCAGGTGGATGAGCTTGCTGCCGCCACGCTCCCCGCCGCGGAGCCCGTCGACCCGAACGAAGTAGCCGGTGACGCCGTGCCCCTCCACCGCCGGCAGCAGGTACTCCTCCGGAAGCATCGAGCAGAGCGACTGCGTCCACCCCCGCCGGCGCGCCAGCTCGAGCGCCTCCCGTGCGCCCGCGGTCAGCCCGCAGCCCTGGGAGAGCTCGCGGTACCGATGGTGGAAGGCGTGGTCCAGGCGCAGCCACTCCTCGGACCCGATCGGCCGGCCGACCAGCCGCTCGTAGAAGACCCGGATCGGGCGGGTGAAGTTTCGCCGGTAGCTCTCCTCGGAGACGGCCGCCTCGATGCCGGCCTCGCCGAAGGCCGCAGTCGTGGCTGCGATCACCGCCCGCGCGTCGTCCAGGAGGGTGCCGTTCCAGTCCCAGATGACGTGGCCGGCCCCTCCGGCCGCGGGAGCGACGCCGTCCGATGCCTGCACCCCGGGGATGCTAGTGCACCGGCCGGAGGGGGCTGCCGGGCTGCCGCGGACCCGCCGGGGTCAGTCCCCGACCCGGCGATAACGTTCGGCGCGGCGCCGCAGCAGATCGCCGGTGGGCAGCGGCCGGAGCGCGGCGAGGTGGCGGAGGAGGGCGCCGCGCAGCGCGCCGGCCACCACCTGGGGGTGGGCGTGTGCGCCCGGAGCGGGTTCGGGGATCAGCTCGTCGACCAGCCCCAGCCGGTAGGCGGTGCCGACCCAGGGCCGCTGGGCGGCGGCGGCGCGCGCCTTCTGGGCGGCGTCGCGATAGAGGATCGCCGCCACCGTCTCGGGCGGCGCCACGCAGTAGACGGCGTTCTCCAGGGCGAGCACCGCGTCGGCGATGCCCAACGCGAGCGCGCCACCCGAGCCACCCTCGGAGAGCACGCAGGAGATGACCGGCGTGCGCAGCTGGAGCAGCGTCAGCAGCGAGTCGGCGATCGCCCAGGCCTGGCCCCGCTCCTCGGCACCGACCCCGGGAGCCGCTGCCGGAGTGTCGATCAGGCAGATGACCGGCAGGCCGAACTTCTCGGCCAGACGCATCAGCCGGATCGCCTTCCGGTAGCCCTCGGGATGGGGCATGCCGAAGTTGTGGATGGCCCGGGAGGCGGCGTCGTTGCCCTTCTCCTGGCCGATCACCATGACCCAGACGTCCTCCTCGGGAGTGGGTCCCGAGCCGCCCAGCTGGGCGGGCCCCCCGATGACGGCGCGGTCGTCGCCGAAGAGGCGGTCCCCGCGCAGCTCGGTGAAGTCGTGGAAGAGGCTCCGGATCAGCTGCAGGGCGCGGGGGCGGCCGGGATGGCGTGCCAATTCCACCGCCGCGAAGGCCTGGCGCTCGCGGTCCGCGGTGGAGAGCGGGTCGGCGACGGAGGGACCGGGTCCCGCCGACGGGGGCTCGTCGGCGGCCGGGGCGTGGCGCGGAGCGGCGGTCGAGAGGGGGTGCCGGTCGCCGGCGTCCGGCAGCGCCGCCGTCAGGTCACGGCCGCTCTCGCCGCGACCGGTCGAGGTCATGGCCACGAGCAGACGGGACACCAGCTCGCGCAGCTCCCGCCGGTCGACGACCTGGTCGACCATGCCGTGGCTGAGGAGGAACTCGGCGGTCTGGAAACCTTCGGGGAGGGCCTCATGGGCCGCCTGCTCGATGACCCGCCCCCCCGCGAATCCGATCCGGGCCCCTGGCTCGGCGAGGATCACGTCGGCCTGGACGGCGAAGGAGGCGGTGACGCCGCCGAAGCAGGGGTCGGCGAGCACCGAGATGTAGGGGAGGCCGGCCCCCGCGACCATGCTCACCCCGGCGGTGCACCGGGCCATCTGGGCGAGGGAGGCGATCCCCTCCTGCATCCGGGCCCCCCCGCTGCTGGAGACCGCGATCAGCGCCCTCCGCTCGTGGACCGCCAGCTCGCAGCCCCGCGCGAAGAGCTCCCCGGCGGCCGACCCGAGCGATCCGCCCAGGAAGCCGAAGTCCATGATCGCGAGGACGGCCGGGGTCCCGCCGACGTCGGCGCGGGCGATCAGAAAGGCCTCGCTCAGCCCGGTGCGCTCCCGAGCCTCGGCGACCCGCGCCGGGTAGGGGCGCCCGTCGTCGAAGCCCAGCGGGTCGCGGTCGGGGAGATGGATCTCGAGGGGATCGAGGGTCTCGGGGTCGGCGAGCTGGGCCGCCCGCGCCATCGCCGGGACCTGGCCGTGATGGCCGCACCAGGGGCAGACCCGGAGCGTGCCCTCGTACCTCTCCAGGACGAAGCGGCGGCCACAGCCCTTGCAGGCGACGCTTCCCGTGCGGGCCACCGGGCGCAGCCTGGGGCCGGGTGCCTGCAATGGCCGCTCGCGGGGCGGCCCCGGAGCGGTGAAGCGTCCCAGCATCACTGCGCGTCCCACTCCCAGGCGACCGCGCCCCAGGTGGCGCCGGCGCCGAACGCGGCCGCGACGACCTTGTCGCCCGGCTTGAACCGCCCCTGGGCGGCGGCGCCGGCCAGGGCGAGGGGGATCGAGGCAGAGCTGGTGTTGCCGGTTTCCGCGACGTTGACCACCACACGCTCCATGGGGACGCCCAGCCGCTGGGCGGCGGCCTCGATGATGCGCTGATTGGCCTGGTGAGGTACGAAGTGGTCGATGCCGGCCGGGTCCCAGCCGGCATCGGCGCAGACCTGCTCGGTGACCTCGCAGAAGCGTTCGACCGCCATCCGGAACGTTCCCTTGCCGGCCATCCGCAGCCGGTCGGGGGTCGAGGGGTCGTCGGGCTTGGGGCCGTAGTAGATCAGGTGGCCCTTGCTGCCGTCCGCGCCCCACCGCCGGGCCACGATCCCCCCTTCGGCGACCGCTCCGAGAACCGCCGCCCCGGCACCGTCCCCGAAGAGGACGCAGGTGCCCCGGTCCGTGAAGTCGACGAGCGAGGTCATCGACTCAGCCGCCACCAGCAGGACGCTATCGGCCACCCCGCTGCGGATCAGCCCCTCTGAGACGATCAGCCCGTAGGTGAATCCACTGCACGCCGCGTTCACGTCGAAGGCCGGGATCGTCCCCAGCCCCAGCTTGCGCTGGATCAGGCACGAGACCGACGGGAAGAGGGTGTCCGGGGTCACCGTGGTCACCACCAGGGCGTCGACCTCGGGCCGGCCCGCCTTCTCGAGGGCGAGGCGGGCCGCCTTGGCGCCCATCTCGGAGGTGGTCTCCCCGGCCCCGGCCCGGTGGCGGTTCCGGATCCCGGTTCGCTCCATGATCCAGGTGTCGGAGGTGTCGACCATCGCCTCGAGGTCGGCGTTGGTCAGGAGTCCCTCGGGCAGATGGGCGGCGACGGAGAGGATGCCGGCCCGGCGCTGCCCGGTGGTGCCGCTCTTCGCCGCCACGGCTGCGGATAGGGTGGCCATCTCCTGCCCAGAAGCGCCCGTCGGACGCCCTGGTTACGGCTGGCGACGTCCGGGCGGGGTGCGGAGCTCCGCCCACGGGCTCAGACGATCGCCGCGTCGGCCTGTTAGCCTTCCTCTCGAACGACGACGCCTGCCTCGATTGGTGCGAGCGGCTTAAACGAAGCTGCTCGCACCGATCGGAGGTGGGCGCGATCACCGCGGGTTGCCCGGGACATCCCACCGGGCGGAGGAAAGGCCGTCAGCACCTGGACCGAGGTCGAGGTATACGCCACCTTCATGAAGCTCACCGGCGAGGTGGAGGTGCCTGGCACCGATCGCCTCAGCGACGTGGTGAATCAGGCCGACCGCTACCTGACCCTGCGCGACACCCGGTCCGAGCCCCTCTCGGTCAACTACCCGGTGCTCAGCCGCGTCGAGCCCCACACCGTCATCGCCAAGTCGGCCGTGATCCTCATCTGCCCGCTCGACGCGCAGCCCGAGGGCGACCACCCCGAGGCACGCCGCCGCAAGATCGCCCACCAGGCGGTGTTCAACAGCATCGCCTTCTCCCTGGTGGGAGACATCCATCTCGACCCGGGAGAGACCCTCCGGCAGCACCTCGAAGCCCATCCCGGCGACTTCCTCCCCATCACCAACATCTCGGCGCTCTGGGTCACCGCCATCACCAGCGAGACCAGCACGGTGCAGCACCGCTTCGCGCTGCTCAACCCGGCGGCGATCCTCAGCTTCTCGGAACGCTGAGGCCGGACGCCGCGCCGGGCGGCGACAGGAGGTGCACCTCACCCGCCACCAGGCGAAGCTGTCCGCGGTCGGTCCCCACCAGGAGTGCACCGTCGTCGTCGATGCCGAGTGCCGTCCCCTCCACCACCGACGCGCCCGTCTCCGCCCGGATCGGACCGCCCAGACCGGCCGCCCGCGCGGTCCAGTCGGAGCGGAGGCTTGGGACCCCACCCTCCTCCACCTGACAGAGGCGGCGTCCGAGCTGGGGGAGGAGGGCAGCGAGGACGGCGTCCCAGCCGAGCGCCGCGCCGGCGAGGCGGTCCAGGCTCACCCCCGGAACGTCGGGGGGGAAGGAGGGGACGGTCAGGTTCACGCCCAGCCCGAGCACGATCCCGCCTCCGGGCTCCACCTCGGTCAGGATCCCGGCCAGCTTCCCGGGTCCGGCGAGCACGTCATTGGGCCACTTGAGCCGGCAGTCGACCCCGGCCAGCGCGGCGAGCGTGTCGGCGAGGGCCAGCCCGGCCAGGAGCGGCACGGCGGCGGCGGCCACGCCCCGGCGGCGGAGCAGCAGGCTCATCAGCAGGGCGCTGCCGGGAGGCGCCAGCCAGGACCGGCCCGACCGACCCCGCCCGGCCGTCTGCTCCGCGGCGACGCAGCAGAACCCCTCGGCCGCCCCGGCCGCGGCGGCCGCGCGGACCACGTCCTGGGTGCTGGCGGTCCGGGCCAGCCGGCGCAGCTCGAATCCGGGGAAGACCGCCATTCCGGCCCTCCGCACCCGGGCCTCCGGACCGCCCGCCACGGGGACGGTCACCGGGGGTGTCCGGGAGCCTGCTGATGGTCTTTGGACCCTTGACCGATCAGGGATTCCATGCCTAGCATTCTGCGGGCTCTCAGATGTGAGATCGCGTCCAAGCACCCTTCAGGAGGGGGAGCGCTTGCCGATACAGGACACCTGCCTGACCATCAGCGTGCTTCAGGAGCGCGCCGAGGCCGAGCGCGACGCGAGGTACGCGCGCCGCCGGAAGATCCGGGCGATCGACCAGCTCATCGACGAGTTCGAGATGCTGAACCTCGCCGAGGAGGTGGACGTCCCGGGGGAGCTCCGACACCGGGCCAGCCGTTTCATCGTCGACGCGTCGCACCCCCTGGTGAGGCGGCCGGTCCACGAGATCCCCATCGCCGACTGGATGGAGGCCCTGTACGACCTCCAGGACACGCTCATGCTCCCCAGCGAGGACGAGCTCGACTAGCGCCGCTCAGCGGGTGGCCCTCTGGTCCATCGCGGCGAGCAGCGCGTGCGTCGCTGCCGCGGGTTCGGCCGCGCCCATCACCGCGCCCATGACGGCCACCCCCGCCGCTCCCGCGGTGCGGCAGGCAGCGGCGGTCGTCGGGTCCACCCCGCCCAGGGCGTAGACGGGGAGATCGGGGACGGAATCGATCAGGCCGGCGAGCCCGGCGAGCCCGAGCGGCGGGCCGTAGCCGGGCTTGGAGGGGCTGGCGAAGACGGGGGAGAGCGTCGCATAGGTGGCGCCCTGGTCCCGAGCGCGCGCCAGGGAGGCGGCGCCGTGGCAGGAACGGCCGGCTCGGAGCCCCGCTGCCCGGGATGGCCAGGGGTCGTCGGAGGCCAGGTGCACCCAGGCCGTTCCCAGGGCCCCGGCGAGGGCGGCGTCGGAGGCGATCAGGAGAAGGCCCCCCACCGGGGCCAGCAGGCCGAGCAGGGCCGTGCCCAGCTCGCGGCGTCCGGCGGTGGGGAGGTCCTTCTCCCGCAGGACGAATGCCCGCGCGCCGCCCGTCACCGCCTCCCCGGCCGTCTCCGCCAGGCTGCGCCCCCGGCGCTCGCAGGCGCGCCGGTCGGTGAGCACCAGGAGCGGCGGGAGCGGCGTCACCCGCCGGCCGGGGAGAGGTCGGCCAGACCGAGGTCAGCCGTCGACGCCCGGGCGTGGAAGCGACGGGGGATGCGTCCGGCGAGATGGGCGAGCCGGCCTGCTTCGACCGCCTTCCGCATCGCCTCGGCCATCCGTTCGGGGTCGTGGGCCCGGGTCACCGCCGACGCGAGCAGGACGCCGGAGCACCCGAGCTCCATGGCGAGTGCCGCGTCCGAGGCAGTGCCCACCCCGGCGTCGAGGATCACCGGCACCTGGACCTGCTCGACGATCAGGGAGATGGCGTGCGGGTTGCGGATGCCCAGGCCGCTCCCGATGGGCGCCCCCAGCGGCATCACCGTGGCGCACCCGACCTGCTCCAGGCGGCGGGCCACCACCGGGTCGTCGCCGCAGTACGGCAGGACGGTGAAGCCGTCGGCGATCAGCTTCTCGGCGGCGTCGAGCAGCTCCACGGGATCGGGGAGCAGGGTGCGGTCATCCCCGATGACCTCGAGCTTGATCCAGGAGGTGTCGAACGCTTCTCGGGCCAATCTGGCCGTGAGCACCGCGTCCCGGCTGGTGTAACAGCCGGCGGTGTTGGGCAGCAGGCGGACCCCGGCACGGCGGAGCACCTCGGTCACGGCGCCCCCGCCGCTCGCCTCCACCCGGCGGAGCGCCACCGTGGCGAGCTCGGCGCCGGAGGCCCGCAGGGCGCGCTCCAATGCCTCGAGGGAGGCGGCGCCTCCGGTGCCGAGGATGAGCCGGGAGCCGAACCGCTCCCCGGCGATCACCAGCGCGTCCTCCGCGGGCCCCCGGCCCGGTTGCCCGCGCTCCTCGAGCAACCCTCAGCCTCCCTGCGCCGCGGTCAACACCTCGACGCGGTCGCCCTCGCCGAGCAGGGTCGCCTCCCAGCGGCTGCGGACCACCACCTCCAGGTTCACCGCCACCGCGAGCCCCTGCGGGCTCCGCCCCAGGCTGGCGACCAGGGTCGCGACGCTGGTCCCCGCCGGCAGGCGCCGTGAGGCGCCGTTGACGAGGACGGCCACCGCATCCGCCGCCGGCGCGGTCATGCGGCGGCCGCCGGGGCGGCGAACCGGTGGGGAGTGAAGGGTGCGGCGACCGGGTCGACGTCGCCGCCGGTCAGCAGGGCGGCGATCGCCTCCGCCGTGATCGGGGTGAGCAGGACCCCGTTGCGGTGGTGGCCGGTCGCCATGAGCAGGCCCTCCACCCCGGTTCGCCCCAGCAGAGGGGCGTTGTCGGGACTGCCCGGACGGAGCCCGGCCCGGGTCTCGGTGAGCACCGCCTCGGTGATGCCTGGGACCACCTGGTAGGCGTCGCGGAGCAGCTGGAAGACCCCCCCGGCGGTCACCTCGGTGTCGAAGCCACGCTCTTCCGACGTCGCCCCGAGCACCACCTCCCCGTCCGCCCGCGGCACCAGGTAGCCGGGTGACCCCTGCACCAGCCAGCGGATGGTGCCCGCGAAGAGGGGAGGTTCGAGGGGGACCCGCAACCGCAGCACCTGGCCCTTGACCGGGCGCACCGGGGGCAGTGCGCAGCGGGGGATCCCCGCCACCCCCGCCGACCAGCAGCCGGCGGCGAGCACCACGGTGGGGGCGGGGAGGGGCCGGCCGTCGTCGAGGATCACCCCCTCCACCCGGTCTCCGGCCAGGAGCAGCTCGGTGACCCGCTGGCGCCGCAGCGTCGCCCGCCGCTCCACCGCGACAGTGAGAGCGTGAAGCAGCCGGCGGTTGTCCACCTGGTGGTCTCCCGGGACGTGGACGCCGCCGCTGACCGCCGGGCTGAGCATCGGCTCCAGCTCCCGGCACGCCCGTGCGCTCAGCCGGTCGAGCTGCAGGCCGAGGCCGCGCTGCAGGGCGGCGAAGTCGTCGAGCACGCGCATGTCGTCGGCGTCGAAGCCAACGGTCAGCGTCCCGCAGCGCCGGTAGCCGCAGGCGACGTCGGTCTCCGCCTCCAGCTCGGCGATGAAGCCGGGGTAGGCGGCCGCCGCGGCGACGTTGAGCCGGGTCAGCGCCTCCTCCCCAAAGTGCGCCTCGGTGACCGGTGCCAGCATCCCCGCCGCCGCCCACGACGCCCCCTCACCGGGGTGCGGGTCGACGACCACGACCTGCAGGCCATGGACGGACGCCCGCCAGGCGATGGCCATGCCGATCAGGCCACCCCCGATGATGACGGCGTCGGGGCTCTCCCTCATCCCGCCATTATCCCGGCGCCGCGGGGCGGGCCGTGACCGCACCCTCCGCTGACCGGCGCCCTCAGCGGATGATCGCCCGGGTCCGCCAGAGGTCGAGGACGCCCGGATCGCCCTGCACCTCCAGCGCTCCCTCGACCGCTCGCCGGTTCCAGAGCAGCAGGTAGAGGTCGCTCGCCGGGCCGCTCACCCGGCAATCTGCATCCTCGGCCCCGGGCGAGACGACGCGCCGGTCCGGCTCGATGCGGATCGTCCAGGCATCTCCGGTGTCGGTGGCCCGAACGCCGAGGGCCACCGCCGGGTCGGCGACCAGCCGTCCGCGCGCCCGGCTGAAGAAGCCGTTGAGCAGCTCGTCGATGCCATCGACGGCGAAGTCCGCCGCGCACGACGTGCACGCGCCCGCCGCCAGCTCGGCATCGACCCGGTGGATGGTGGTCTCGTGGGCCTGTCGCCGCGCCCAGAACGCGAGCGGTGACGGCGCCGCCAGGAACGCCCAGCAGGAGAGGTCCGGGCGGGCCGCGGAGAGCGCCGCGACCAGAGCGGCGTGGCCGGCGCGGAACCGGGCGACGAGGGGGGCATCGTCGAGGCCGGCGAACAGCTTCGCGTCCTCCTTCTCGCTGCTCGGCTGCTGATTGCCGCTCACCAGGTAGGAGGTCGCCCAGTGGTGAACGCCTCCGAGGTGGCCGACCAGGTCGCGGACCCTCCACCCCGGGCAGGTGGGGACCTCGCGGTCCAGCCCGGCGGCCTCGGCAGCCTCCGCGAAACGCTCCCCCTCGTCGCGGACGCGGGCGATGTGCTCAGCGATCTCCATGCGGCCCCGGGCCCCGCTCACTGCACCGCGCGGGTGGCGCGCCGGCCCTCGGGGCCGATGCCCCAGGTGATGATCCGGCGCGGGTGGACGCGGATCACCTCGCGGCTGAAGTACGGCAGCGGCGGCTCCTGGTCGGTGAGCGCCTCGGCGCTGCCGCGGATCTCGATGCCGCGCACCACCCAGGGCGTCACCGAGGCGAGGTCGTCAACCACGAAGGCGACCTCTCCGTTGGCGGCCACGTTGTGGAACTTGCGGGTGTTGCCCATGTCCCTGCCCCGGATGTCGATGACGCCGGCCTCCTCGTCGATCTGGAACCCGACCGGGCTGTTCTGCAGCGTTCCGCGCGGGGAGAGGGTGGCCAGCCGCCCCAGCTGCTGACCGCGGAGGTATTCGACCTCGAAGTCGGTGAACGTCATCTCCGGGTCCCTCCCGCCTTCATCCGGCTCGTCCCGCCGCCATCCCGGGCGCCGGGGTCACCCATCCTATCGTGGTCCGGGCGCGCCGCCGGGGCGGCTCCCGACCGCCCCGCCGGCGCCACCCCTCCCGCTCCCGGACGCCGGTCCCCCGGAGCCGTTCGTATACTCGAATCCTCGATGAGCGACGTCAGCCCGCCCAGCCCGGACCTCGACGCCGTCACCGCGTCCCTCCATCTGGACGCCGCCGACATCGCCATCTTCTTCCAGGTGTTCTGTTCCAAGCTCCTGGACGCCATCCCCGGCGCCGTCGTGGTCCAGCGCGAGGGCGGCATGTTCAAGAAGGAGCACCCCGTCAAGAAGATCACCGTCCGGATGGGGGACGATCTCTTCGAGGCCGAGCTGAGCCGTGGTGCGGTGGCGTGCCGACACGCTCATTCCGTCCGGGGTATCGTCCTCCGCTCTGAGGATCTGGCCTTCGAGCCCTGGCGACGGGCGCTGGTCCAGGTCCTGAGCACGCAGGCTCAGATCAGCGCCGACGCCCTGGCCGGGCTGCGCTCCGAGGTCACCTGACCCTCGCTCACCGCCGTTTCACCCCATAGGAGGCGCGCCCGTCATGACCCAGCAGGAGGATCCCCCTCAGGTGTCCGTGGCGCCCCTCGAGGGGCTGCCCAAGGACGCGCTGCGCCGCCTCAGTGAGCTGCAGGGCAAGGGTGCCCTCTTCACCAGCGACCTCTCGGTCAACGAGTTCCTGCTGGTCAAGGAAGCCGGCTTCCACCCCCGCGGCCTGGTGGTGGGCAGCAGCATCTACCACATCGGCCTGACCATGAAGAACTGGTCCTCGAGCAGCGAGGTCCAGACCCTCACCCAGGCGATGTACGCGGCGCGCGAGCTGGCCATGAGCCGGATGGAGGAGGAGGCCACGGTGCTGGGCGCCGACGGTGTCGTCGGGGTCCGCCTCGATGTCGGCTTCTACGAGTGGGGCCGGGGCACGGCTGAGTTCCTCGCCCTGGGCACGGCGGTGAGCGCCGAGGACGGCAGCAACTGGAAGACGCCCGAGGGCAAGCCGTTCACCTCCGACCTCTCGGGACAGGACTTCTGGACGCTGCTCCAGTCCGGGCACGCGCCGCTCGGTTTGGTGATGGGCACCTGCGTGTACCACGTCGCCCACCAGGGGATGTTCCAGGCGATGGGCAACATCGGGCAGAACAAGGAGATGCCCAACTTCACCCAGGCTCTCTACGAGGCCCGCGAGCTGGCCATGGAGCGGATGCAGGACGAGGCCAAGAAGGTCGGTGCCGAGGGCATCGTCGGCGTCCAGATCCAGGAGAAGTCCCACGTCTGGGGCAGCCACACCATCGAGTTCTTCGCAATGGGGACCGCGGTGCGCGCGCTCCCCGACCGCGAGATCGCGACCCCGCGCATGGTCCTCTCCCTGGACCGCTGATGACCGACCAGGCCGACGCCCAGCAGCGCCAGCAGGCGAGCATCGCGGCCCTCGAGCGCGGCCAGCTGCCGCTCGCCGCCCAGGAGCGCATCGAGGAGATGCGCGAGGGCAGGTCGGCCTGGACCAGCGACCTCTCGGTCGCCGAGATGGCGGCGATCGGACACGCCGGCTTCGAGCCGGTGGGCATGGTCATGGGCTCGAGCGTCTGCCGTATAGCCGCCCAGTGGGGCTACACCACCGTCTACGGGTTGGGCGGGACCACCGGCGGCGGGAGGGTGCGCACCTACCCCTGTCCGCACGGGTTCTACGGGTACGGCGTCGGCAGCGAGCACCGCACCGGCTACAACTGGGAGCACCGCTACTACGAGGCCGGGGTCACCGAGACCCGCAACCTCGCCCTGCGCCGCATCCTCGAGGAGGCTCAGGGAGTGGGCGCCCACGGTGTGGTCGGGGTCCGCATCATCAAGCGCCACCTGGAAGGGGTGGGTAACTCCCTGGAGTTCACCTGCATTGGCACCGCGGTGCGGCGCCGGGGTGGCCCCCAGCTGCGCACCCCGTTCATGTCACACCTGGACGGCGTCAGCTTCAGCAAGCTGCTGCACGGCGGCTATGTCCCGGTCGCCCTGGTGATGGGCATCGGGGCGATGGAGATCGACCCCGGCTGCGGCACCGAATGGCAGCTGCGCTCGTGGTCGAACTCGCGCATCCAGCAGATCAGCGATGGCATCGAGGACGCCCGGATGCTCGGTATCAACCACCTCGAGAGCGAGGTTGCCACCGTCGACGCCGACGGCGCCGTGGGCGTGGAGACCGACCTGGCCGCCTACGAGCTGGGTGGCGAGTCGCAGCTGATCGAGCTCTTCCTGCTCGGCACGGCGGTGCGGCGCTATGCCAAGGAGCCGCTCGACGAACCGCCGCTCCCGATCATGAGGCTGCGCTGATGACCGTCGTCCCCCACCCCCGCGCCGATGCCGCGCTCGCCTGCCTGGCCGGGCACGGCGGGGACCGCCACCAGGGCCGCGGCTTCAGCAGCGACCTCTCGGTGGACGAGGCGGTGCTGCTCAAGGAGATCGGCTACGAGCCGCGCGGCCTGGTCGTGGGCAGCGCCGTCTACCACCTCGGCATCCAGTACTCCAACTGGAACACCAACCAGGAGATGACCGACCTGACCCGGGCGATGTACCAGGCCCGCCAGGAGGCGCTTGCCGCCATGGAGCGGCACGCCGAGCAGGTGGGTGGCCAGGGGGTGGTCGGGCTCAAGCTGGAGGTCCAGATGCACTCCGGCGGCCATCCGCTGGCCGAGTTCGTGGCCATGGGCACCGCCGTCGCCCAGCCCGGCGCGCGCTCGAGCGGGGTCTGGGTCAGCGACCTCTCCGGCCAGGACCTCTACCTGCTGATCCGGGCCGGCTACCAGCCGATCGGCCTCGCCTTCGGCGCCTGCGTGTACCACGTGGCGCACCAGGGCATGAGCCAGTGGATGGGCCAGCAGACCCAGAACGTCGAGCTCTCCAACTACACCTCCGCCCTGTACGAGGCGCGCGAGCTGGCCATGACCCGGATGCAGGACGAGGCGCAACGGGTGCGGGCCCAGGGCATCGTCGCCATGCGCATCGACCAGAAGTCGCACATGTGGGGCAGCCACGTCATCGAGTTCCTGGCCATCGGGACCTCCGTGCGGCTGGCCGCGGCCGAGCACCAGCGTCTCGAGCCCGAGATGGTGGTGAGCCTCGATGACGTGCCCGACCAGGGCGCCGCGCCGGAAGCCGCGTCGGGGGACGCGACCGAGGGTTAGCCGTGCCGGCGCGCCGCTTCTCCCGTAGTGCGGGTCAGGCCGCCGCGCGGGTCAGGCCGGGGTGCCGGCCGCGGGCAGCAGTCCCTCCGGGTTGAGGATGCCGGCCACCTCGTCCAGGGGCATGTCGTCGCTGGGCAGGATGATGTCGCTCTTGGTCACGTCGCCTCCGCCGAGGATGACACCCTTGGCCTTGACGAATTCGATGGTGTCGCGCAGCACCTGGTGGTAGTCGCCGTCGTCGTGCTCCTGGACCGCGGCGACCAGGCGGCGGTCGAAGGCGTCCAGATCGGAGCGCAGCGACGCGTCCAGCCGGTACTGGTCCTCACCGTGGATGCGGACCACGATCCCCTGCGCGGTGAGCGCCGGGGTGGCCGCGGCCGCCGCCGGGGCGGGCAGTGCCGCCTGCTGCTTCATGGCGGCGAGCTTGGCCTGCACCGAGCTGTCCACCACGGTGGCGTTGATCTGGTCCTCCAGGGTGGTGGTGCCGCCGGTGAGCAGCGGGCTGTCGAGGGTCCCGCTGTCCAGCAGGGCATCGACGGCGTCGGCGTGGGCCTGGGTGCGCGCGATCTTGTCCTGGGCGCGCTGCATCATCATGGCCGCGTCGCTCGTGTGCTCGCCGATCCCCGCCAGCGTGTCCCCCGCGGTGCTGGTCGCCTTGGACGCCTCGTAGGAGGCCTTGAGCGACTCCCGCTGGGTCGCGAAGGCCTGGACCTTGGCCTGGTACTTCTGGATCGCCAGCTGCAGCTTCTCGACCTGCGCCTTGAGGGTGGCGATCTGGGGGTCGAGAGCCTGGCGCTGCTGGGTGAGCACCTCGGCCTGGGTGAGCGCCTGGGTGGCCAGATCGTCCTTGCCCGCCGCAACGGCCTTCTGGGCGGCGTCGTTGAGCTGGGCGATCCGGGTGTCCATGGTCTTGGCCTGGTTCTCCACCCGCTTCTCGCCGGTGCTGGCCTCGACCAGGGCGGTGCGCAGCTTCTGCTGCTGCTCCAGGAGCTGCTGGTACGAGAGGTCGATCGCCTGGGAGGGGTCCTCCATCTTGTCCAGAGCGGCGTTGGACTTCTGCTGGACGATGTTGCTGAAGCGCTTGAACACGCTCATCGGGGGTCTCCTTCGCGGGGCGGCCGGGACTCTGGGGACGCTGACGAATTCTATGCACTGGATGCGGGCGCCCGGGGAGAGGGCGTTCACCGGTCCGCCTGCCCCCTGACCGGCGGTTGGGGCGTCAGCGGAGGTCGAGGGGCTCCGTGGCGGCGGCGTCCGCCTGGGCGCGGGTGAGGACGCCGGTCGCCACTAGCCGGTCGAGAACATAGGACTGCCGCACCCGGGCCGCCGCCAGGTGGTCGAGGGGATCGAGCAGCGTCGGGTCCTGGGGCAGGCCGGCGAGCAGCGATGCCTGGCCCCAGCTCAGCTCCCCGGGGGACAGCCCGAAGTACCCCTCGCTGGCGGCCAGGACCCCGTAGCTGCCGTTGCCGAAGTAGATCGCACTCAGGTACATGCTGAGGACGGCCGGCTTGGTGTAGTCACCGTTGAGCTTGAGCGCGAGCGCGACCTGGGCAACCCGGTCGGTGATCGTCGTCCCGCCGTTCGTGTAGACGACCTTGGCGAGCTGCTCGGTGATCGTGCTGCCGCCCTCGTCCACCCCCGTCGCCCATCCCCAGAGCGCGCGCAGCAGACCCGCCGGGTCCACCCCGTCGTCGCCGTAGAAGCCGGAGTCCTCGGCGGCCACGGTGGCTTGGGAGACCCGCCAGGAGGGGTCGGCCGGCACTGGCACGGTGCCATGGGCCAGGTCGATCGCGGTGACCCGCGCCGGGGCGCCGGCGACGCCGGGCGTCGCCAGCTCGGCGCCCGCCAGGAGCGTCCCGCCGAGGATGGACACGGCGAGCAGGGTTCGGAGGAGGAGCAGCAGGGGACGGTGCCGCCCGCGCGTCCGCGAAGCGACCGGCGCCATCTCCCCGGTGCGCGGGGCCGGTCCCGCCGGCGCGGCGGCGGCGGACAGCTCTCGCGGCCTCTCGCGGGGCGCGGGCTCCGGGGTGACGGGCGGCTGCAGGGTCGGTGTCTCGAGCACTCTCCTGAGGGGAACGGCCGGCGGGTGCGGCCGGCTACTGCGCGGAGAAGGCCGGGTGGATGGGCAAACCGGCCCCCGACAATTCTCCCCCCGCCGACCTTGCGAGTCCCTGGAGACGGCCCACCGCTCCGCTCCGGGTGCATGACCACTCCCCCACCGGAGCCACGCCGCCGCCACCGTCGGGGGTTCCTGAGGAGCCCTGCTAGAGTGCCAGCCGACCCCCGCAGCGCTGTCAGGAGCACTCCCATGGAACTGATGACGATCACCATCCACAAGCCGGACGAGATCAACCTCATCCTGGGCCAGAGCCACTTCATCAAGACCGTCGAGGATCTCCACGAGGCCCTGGTCGGAGCCGTCCCGGAGATCAAGTTCGGGCTCGCCTTCTGCGAGAGCTCGGGGCCGGCCCTGGTCCGGTGGAGCGGCACCGACGACCAGCTCATCGATCTGGCCCGGCGCACCATGATGGAGTTGGGCGCGGGCCACGCCTTCCTGATCCTGCTCCGCAACGCCTTTCCCATCAACGTGCTCACGGCGGTGCGGACGGTCCCCGAGGTCTGCGGCATCTACTGCGCCACCGCCAATGCGGTCGAGGTCATCGTCGCGGCCACCGAGCAGGGCCGGGCCATCCTGGGCGTCGTCGACGGGGTGCGCAGCCAGGGGATCGAAGGAGAAGGCGAGATCGCCGAGCGCAAGGCCCTGCTGCGCAACTTCGGGTACAAGGCCGGCTAGCGCCGGGTCAACCCTGGGGAGCGGCGACCCAGTCCTGGGCGATCCAGCCGTTGAGCGAGGCGATGTCCCACCAGAGCGTGCCCATCGGGAGGTGGCTGGTGGGGTCGGTCTCGGCAACGTAGGTGGGGGCCCCGCTGATCGTGTACACGATCTGGCTGCTCGGGTTGTCACACGAGACGACGCTCGAGCCATGGCCCGGTGCTGAATGGATGGGGGCGCAGCCGCCACCGGGGACGGTGATCACCACCATGCCCCCACTGGAGGGCGCCGTGTCCTGGGTGCAGTTGACGTCCAGTGGGTGCCAGCCCGCGGTGTCCTGGTAGACATATGCGAAGCAGACCGCACCGCCGCCGGTTCCGTTCTGGTCGTACTGACCATAGCCGGCGTTGGTGCCCGCCGTCGAGCCGACCCGGGTGAGGCAGCTCTGCCCGGGTGTCGGGGTGCAGCTCCCCGACGAGATCGTCATCTGCGTGGAGGCCTCGATCTCGGCGTCGGCCGCCAGCGAGAGGCTCGCGTAGCTCTGTATGGACGAGACCTGGGTGATGGCGCCGACCTCGACGACCCCCTTGCAGGGCGCCATCCCCTGGGAGAGGAGCGGCGTGGGATCGACGGGGCCGGTGACCGTTCCGCCACCGGGCACGCCCATGCTCACCTGGTCGACGGTGGGGGCGGAGCCAGAGCAGACCCCGGGTGCGCTGTCGCCCGTGTGCCAGCTGATGAGCACGGTGGCCTCACCCGGCTGGGGCTCCCATGGGTCGAGAGCCACCCGGTCCGGCACCAGCCACGCCTCCCCGGTCGGGGTCGAGCCCTGCGAGGTGGTGAGCGAGGCCCCGCTGCTGCTGAGGAGCTGGAGCTGGACCGCCCCGTTGAGCTGGCAGGCGGTGGCGGAGTGATTGCCGATCAGGGCGGTCACCCCCTCCTGGCCGCCGGAGGCGTTGCTGCCCGCGCCGACCACCAGGTCGAGATCGCTCCCGGTGCACGGCCCAGCGGTGGCGCCGGCTGCGGGGGTGGCCGTCGGTGTCGTCGTCGTGGCCACCGAGGGGGTCGCGGTGGCCCCTCCGCTGGCCGGAGCGCTGGTCGAACCGCACGCGACCAGGAGAGCTCCGGCGGCGCCGGTGAGGACCAGCTGAGCGAGCCTCCGATCCATCGGGCCCATCAGACCACGCACCAGGCCGTTCGGCCTGAGTAGCGCGGTACCCAGGTTCGGGGAAGAGCCCGGTGGATTACTCAGTCGGCGCCGGCGCCAGCCGCTCGACGAGGTAGCGGAGCGCGATCGGGTACCGGTACTCGATGCCGAGGTGGCCACCCTCGAAAAGATCGAAGCGCACGTCGGTGACCCCGATCTCCGCGAGAGCGCGGCGGAAGGCATCCCCGCCCAGCTCCAGGTACCACTCGTCGGTCCTGCCCCCGTCGATGTAGATCGCCCGCAGGGAGCGCAGTGCGTCCGCGTACCGCGGCACCATGCGCACCGGGTCCCACAGCAGCCAGCGCTCCCAGACCTCGGGGACCAGCATCCCGGTGGCGGTGTCGAAGGGGAGGCGGACGGTCCCGTCGGGGTCGGCGGAGTAGGCGGCGGCCATCGCCCAGGCGTTGACCAGCTCGCTGTCGCCATCGCGGGTGTGCGCCACCCGGGAGCGGAAGTCCTCCCAGAAACGCTGGTACGAACCCTCGTAGTGGTCGCGGAGGACCCGGGCGCAGCGGCGGAAGTCGGGCAGGTAGCAGCTCTCGAAGACGGCGTCCCCGGCGTGGTCGGCCATCCCCGAGAAGAGGTCGGGACGGAGCATGCAGGTGACCATCGCCCCGTAGCCGCCGCTCGACTTGCCGGCGATGCCGCGGTGCGCGCCGGCGGGCAGCGTCCGGTAGTGGGCATCCACCCAGGGCACCACCTCCTCGCAGAGGTGGGTGTGATAGCGGCCGGTCCCCGGCGAGTCGAGGAACTGGCTGCCCCCCAGCGAGGTCCAGCTATCGACGAAGACGACCACCGCCGCAGGCGGGGCGTCGTCACCGCTGAAGAGCGCGTCGCACAGCTCGGGGAAGTTGGGCCGGAAGCCGCTGCGGTTGTGCCACATGTCGACCTGGCCCGTGAAACCCTGGATCATGTAGATCGACGGGTAGCGTCGTTCCGGCTCGTCGTCGTAGCCGGGGGGGAGGTAGACCTCGATCGGGCGCACCCAGGGGTCGCCGAGCGGGTTGTCGCGCAGCACCTCGCTCTCAATGGCGGACTGCTCGAAGCGGCCCCGATGGACGCGCCTCCAAGGCGGGCCCACGCTGGTGGGATCGCTGCGGGCCGGATCGCGGACGGACATCGTTGATCCCTCGTCGAGGTGGGTGCTCCACAGACGGACCGGTTGATCCTACGCGGCGCGAACCGCCTCCGGCCCGGGGCCCTCGCCGCGGTCAGGCGGCGGAGCGGCGGGGGGCGCGGCGCCGCCGCCGGAACGAGCCCGCCGGCCGGCGCGAGGGCTCGGTGCGCACCGGGTGCAACGGGGCGAAGGCCGGTGCTGGGCGGGCGGCTTCGGCCAGGTAGCGCCACTCGCCTCGTCCGAGCAGCTGGGCCGCATCGAGCTGGGGCAGCCGCGGTGCGCCTCCGCGCTGCAGCTTCTGCCACTGCTCGGCGTCGGCGGCCGAGAGCAGGGTTACGGCGCGTCCGGCGGCGCCGTTGCGCGCGGTGCGCCCGATGCGGTGGGTGAGCCACTGCGCGGTCTCCGGCAGCTCGTAGTTCACGACCAACCCGACGTGGGGGACGTCCAGGCCGCGGGCCGCGACGTTGGTTGCGACCAGGATGTCGACCTCGCCGTCGCGGAAGCTCGCGATCGAGCGCTCGCGGGCGTTCTGGGAGAGGTTGCCCTGCAGCTCCGCCGCGCGCAACGAGAGCAGGGTCAGCTTGTGGGTGAGCTTCTTGGCACCATGCTTGGTGCGCGTGAAGACGATCGTCCCTGAGCCCGCCGGCTGGAGCTTGAGCAGGGTGACCAGGGTCTCGAGGCGCAGCTCGTCGGCGACGTCGAGGACGCCGTGCTCGAGCGTCGGCTCGGCACCGGTGGTGACGCTCACCCGCTGCGGGGCGCGGAGGTGGCGGTCGATCATCCGCTGGACCCAGTCCGGCATGGTTGCCGAGGCGAGCACCGTCTGGCGTGCGGCGCCGGCGGCGCACATGGCGATGATCCGCTCCACCTCACGGGCGAAGCCGGCGTCGAGCATCTCGTCCGCCTCGTCGAGCACCAGGTACTCGACCGAGGCGAAGGACACCCGGCCCTGACCGACCAGGTCGAGGATCCGGCCCGGGCAGCCGACCACGATGTCGGCGCCGCTGGAGAGCGCCTGGTACTGCGCCCCGTAGCCGACGCCGCCGTAGAGGACGGCGACGCGGAGCGCGCGATCGAGGTTGGCGATCACCGACGCCACCTGCAGGCAGAGCTCCCGGGTGGGTCCAACCACCAGGGCGCGGGGCCCACCGGGGCGGTGGCCGTGCAGGCGCTCGATCAGGGGGATGGCGAAGGCGAGCGTCTTCCCTGAGCCGGTGGGTGCCTCGATGACTGTGTCATGGCCGGCGAGGAGATGGGGAAGTGCCTGCTCCTGCACCTCGACCGGGCTGTCGATGCCCTGCCGGGTGAGGGATTCGAGGGTGCGCGGACGCACTCCGAGTTCGGCAAACGATGTCATGGGTTCTCCGGGCGCATACCAGCCTGGCCGTGTGGGGCGGCTGGGCCGCGCTGGCCACTCTCGGGGGTGGGAAGCGATTCTTGATGACCCCGCCGGTGGCGGGGGAGAGGGTTCGCCAAGATGCCGTCGACGTGGTCGACTGCCATCACGGTAGCAGAAGTCCGGGCTCCGGCCGCTCCCGTCACCTACCCGGTGCGGAGTGGGCACGGGCGCGGCGGGGCCGGAGGCTCAGCTCGCGGGGCTGGAGGGTCCGGAGCCCGGAGGCTCGCCGGCGGCCGGTTCCCCGGGAGCGTCCGGCTTCCTGATGGCCCCCATCGGGGCACTCACCAGCTCGGGCCAGGAGTGACCCGCCGCGCCCGCGCCGTGCCGCCCGCCGTGCCCCGGAACCCCCATCTGCGGGGCCTGGCGGGTGTCGATCCTCACCCGCGGCACCCAGGCGTCCCGCCGGGCCGTCTGGCTGGTCACGCACGGGGGCAGGTCGCCGCGCACCACCTGGGCCAGGGTCACCTCGTCGAGCACGTCACGGATGTACGACCTCACCGCCACCCAGACGTCGCGCAACGCCTCCGTGTGCCCGGTGTAGGCCAGCTGGTCCGGGCGATAGTCGCCCACCCGAGCCAGCGGCCCGTCGATGACCCGCATGATGTCGCCCAGACTGATGGTGTCGGGGTCCCGCGCCAGCGCGAACCCGCCGCCCACGCCGCGGTGGCTGACCACCAGCCCCTCCTCCTTGAGCTCGGCAAGGATGTTCTGGAGGAACTTGAGCGGGATGCTCTGGAACTCCCCGATGTGTTCGGCGCTGACCAGGCCAGGCCCATGGGCAGCCAGCTCGATGGCTGCCCGGACCGCGTAGTCGGCCTTTACGGAGACGCGCATCTCGCAATTGTGCCTCCTGACCCGAGTCCTGGACGCCGGTTCCGGCTGGCCCGACGGTCACCTGGAGCACACCCGCAGGATCTGCTCCAGCTCACAACGCGCCACGAGGCGCCCCGCCGGGGCGGGACGCCTCGCGTGTCAGCTGCGCTGCGCTGGCCGAGGGCTCAGCTGCAGGTCCAGGTTTCCGTGCCGTTCTCGTTGAGCTGGTCGTTGTCCTGGAGCATGGTGAATGTGGCCTTGCCGGAACCATCGCTGTTCACCGTCACCGAGACGTTGCTCCCCGAGACCTGGTTGAACTCGTCGATGGTTCCTTGGTACGGCGCGTAGAGGGTGACGGAGTCCTGGAACACCGACTGGTTGGAGTAGGTTCCCGGTCCTGTGTACGTCTCGACATTCGCGTTGAGGTATGTCGCGTTGGCGGATGCCGGGACGGGGAGGCTCCAGACGCCGGAAAACCCTGTCTTCGCCAGCGAGGCGCAAGCGGGGAGGAACTCCAGGGTCTCCGTGAACGTCGTCGACTTGCTGACCGTCCCGGTGATCGAGAGCGAGGCGCTGAACTCGTGCGTGCCGCTCGAGGCGGCGCCCGACAGGGCGCTCGATACAGCGTTCGCGATCGACGACGCGGGGTTGCTCGAGGTGCCGCATGCTGCCGCGCCGGCGACGATGAGGATGGCGGCTGCGCCGAGCAGGCCGCGGCGCAGCCGCGCCGGTGCGTGGACGTGCAGTACTGGCCGGATGGTCATTGGGTGGGCTCCCGCATGATCTGGGCTTCAGGTGATCTGGTCCAGCATACATGCCCCGCCCGGTCTCGTCCATGGCCCCAGCTCGTATCTGAGCTCCATCGGTGAGCACCCTTCCGGGTGCTGTGGCCGGCGGGCACCCGGACGGCTCTGGCCGACGGCGTCAACGACACACGCGGCGCGGGCGGCGTAACCAACGACCCGCGACGGAGCGTCATAGTCGCCGATTCCGAGGTCGGCGATTCGTTACCAATCCGCGTCGCGCATGACCGGAAAGCATGATGCCGCAGCCGATATCACTCTTGTGTGGACATCAGGACACTCCGCGTCGGGGCCGCCGTGGTCACCGGTCTTCTGGCAGCCGCGCTGACGGTGAGCAGCACCAGCATCGCCGCCGATCAGCACCACGGGACATCGCTCGAGCTTGCCAGCGGAGTCGCCGCCGCAACCGAGGCCACCATCTCGTTGACGCCGACCGCCACCGTGTCAGCATCGACGTCAACGGTCGCCGCGACGGCGACGCCCAGCGAGACCGCGACGCCCAGCACGATCGCGTCCGCCAACTCGTCGCCGACGGACCTGCCCCAACCGCAGGGGCTGCCGATGATTCCGGCATTCCCGAGCAGTCCGACCGCCACCTCGTCACCGGCGGCTTCGCCGTCTCCCAGCTCGTCCGCGAGCCCGACGGCGTCACCGTCGCCCACCGCGACCCCCACGCCCACTCCCACTGCCACGCCCTCCCCCGGTTCGCAGCCGGTGAACGCCTCGCCACCCGCCTGGCAGGAGTCCAACAGCCTGCTGGCAGGGTACGTTGAGGGTGGCGGGCCGTTCACCTACATCACCTCGACGTTCAACGTGCCCACCATCACGGCGAGCACCTCGGCGACCACCGACATCGCGATCTGGGACGGGTTCCAGAACAGCACTGGCTCTCAGATCATCCAGGCCGGGGTTGCGGCGGGAAGCTACTACCTCGTCAACGGCGCCTACGCCTGGTACGCGTGGTACTACGACTCGACCGGCGGTAGTCCTGTCGAGTCGCTGCCGGTCACCGTGAACGCCGGCAACACCGTGACCGTCACCATCTACCAGGTCTCGGGTGAGACCTGGGCCCTCGAGCTCACCAACGACAGCACCGGCCAGTCGACCAGCACCGAGCAGATCTGGACCCAGACCAGCAGCACCGCGGAGTGGGACGTCGAGTCGCCTCCCACGTCGCCCGCCGCCTCCACGCTGACCAGCTACAGCGGGGCGGTGAGATTCAGCGAGATGGCGCTGATCGGGACCCAGAGCGGGGACGGCGAGTGGCTCATGAGCCAGTCCGACGGACAGACGGCGACACCGTCGTCGCTGACGTCGAGCGGCTTCAGCGTCACCGACTCCTAGGCGGGAGGGCAGCTTCAGGGACAGTGGGGAGCTGGCCCTGACCGCCCTTGATATGATCGCGGCATGACCCAGCGTGTCGACTTGGGCGCCGTGCTCGCCACCTTCCAAGGGCCCTGGCAGCCGCGCACCGTGGCGGCGCTCAACGATTACGACATTCGCGTGGTCAAGACCCGAGGTGAGTTCACCGAACATGCACACCCCGAAACCGACGAGCTCTTCCTGGTTCTCTCCGGATCGCTCGTCATCCGGCTCGGGGAAGATGAGGTGACACTCGGTCCCGGCCAGCTGGCTGTGGTGCCGCGTGGGCGACGTCACCAGCCGGTGTCCGTCGAGGGCGCCGAGGTGCTCCTGATCGAGCCCCGCGGCACCGTCAACACCGGCGACACGCCCAGCCACCTGACCACCGAGCCCATCCGGCTCAGCTGAGGCGTTCGCCGGACGGCGGTCACCCAACGATCAGATCGTCGGTCAACACGTCGATGCCGGCGAGCCTGCTCGCCAGCTCGCCGCTCACGTGGTGGCGCGCCGCCAGGGCTGGCGGCGAGGTGTAGCTGACCCGGGTGCGTCCCCCGTCGTCCCAGACCAGGACCTTGAGAGGCAGGTCGAGGGCCGCCAGCGGGGTGGCCTCCATGACCGGGGTTCCCGCCTGGGGGCTGCCGAAGATCACCACCTCGGTATCCCGAAGCTCCAACCCGGCCTCACGGGCCTCGCCGCTGTGGTCGACGATGGCGAAGACCTTCATGCCGCGCGCCTCCACCAGCTCGACGAGGCGGGCGACGGTCGCAGCCACGGAGCGCGGGCTCGCCTTGGTGACGATGTCCGGGACAGCACGTTCGCCGTCGACGTCCGGGTCGAGGGGTCTCTGGTCGTGAGTGGGCATGGGGCTCCTCGCGGGCTCGAAGGGGGAGCTGGCTGCCGCGGGCCAGCCTCCTCTGATGTAATCCTGGGGTGCAGGCTGAGGGCCCGGCAACCCCCACCGTTCGCCCGGTACCGTTGAGTGTGATCGCCCGGGAGTGGACGCGCATCGGGTGCATCGGCTTCGGCGGTCCACCGGCCCACATCGCCCTGCTCCGCCGGCTCTGCGTCACCGATCGGGGATGGATCTCCGCGAGCGAGTTCGAGGATGGCATCGCGGCCACCAACCTGCTCCCCGGACCGGCCTCGACCCAGCTGTCCATCTTCTGCGCCTGGCGTCTCCGAGGGACGGTGGGCGGGCTGGTCGGAGGCGTCTGCTTCATCCTCCCCGGGCTCGTGCTCATCCTCGCTCTCTCTGCCCTCTTCCTGGCCAGCCACCCGCCGCGCGAGGTCCAGGGGGCTGCCGCCGGTGCGGGGGCCGCCGTCGCCGCGGTCGCGCTCAACGCGGCTCTCGGCCTCATGCCGGCCAGCTGGCGGCGGATGGGTGACCGGCGCGGCGAGCGTGGGCGCTGGGTGCTCTACGCCCTCTGCGGCGCGGCCGGGGCCGCGACGGTGGGGCCTTTCCTGGTCCTCGTGCTGCTTGCCGCCGGAGCAGCCGAGGTGGCCGTCCGCGGTGCCGGGTCGCGCACCCCAGCCACGCTGCACGGTGTGGCGGTCCTGCCGATCCTGGCGGTCGTGGCCATGGGCGGGCTGGGCGCGCTCGTCTGGGAGTCCTTCAAGGTCGGCGCCCTCTCCTACGGCGGCGGCTTCGTGATCATCCCCCTGATGCAGCAGGACGTCGTCCACGTCTACCACTGGATGACCGGTGCGCAGTTCCTCAACGCCGTCGCCCTCGGCCAGATCACCCCGGGGCCGGTGGTCCAGACCGTGGCCGTCGTCGGCTACGCGGCCGCCGGGTTGGGTGGCGGGCTGCTGGCGGCGCTGGTCGCCTTCGCACCCTCCTTCGGTTTCGTCCTCCTCGGGGGGCGGCACTTCGACCGGCTGCGGGCCAATCGCGCGGTGCAGGCCTTCCTGAGCGGTGCCGGGCCCGCCGCCATCGGGGCGATCGCCGGCTCGTCGATACCGCTGGGGCTCGCTCTCACCCATCTCTGGCAGCTCGGGGTGCTCGCGGCCGCGCTGATCTGGATGCTGGCTCTGCGCCGCAACGTGGTCGTCGGGTTGGTGGCCGCGGCCCTGGTCGGTGTCGCCGTATCGCTCTTCGGTGTACCGGTCGCGGGCTGAGCCCGGCCGGGGGTCGGGCGGCGGTCGTGATGCAGGTGCCGGCGAACGCGGCGGTCCGCTGACCCTCGCCACGGAGATTCCGTTCTCCTACACTGTGGGCAGGTAGCCATGCTGCCGCGCCGGCGGTCCGGGCGGCCTGTGAGAGCCCACCAGCAGGGGGTGGCTGTGTCGAAGGGCATGGGACGGGCAAAGCTGGAACACAACCCGCGCAGCATCCGGATGTGGGCGCGGTAGAGGAGTGGGAGGAATGGTCGGGGGCCCATCGGCCGATGAGTGGAAGGAGTGCCGGGCGACCATCGGACGGTTCGACAGCATCCTGGCGGACCTGCGCAAGTACGGCTTCACCATCGTGGCGCTGCTGCTCAGCGCGAATGCACTCATCACAACGGCCAATCCGGTGACAGAGCGCGTGGCCGCGTCCTCCGTCATCATCGCTCTGCTGGTTGTTCTCTTCCTGATGGACCGGTACTGGTGGGTCATGCTGCTCGCGACAACCGCCCGGGCGTATGAGCTCGAGAAGGAGTTGAGCTACAAGATCAGCCTTGGTTTGCACGACGTCGCTGCCCGGAGCCATAACACGCTGATGGCGTCGCTGGCTTACGTGGTATTCGTATTGGTTGCCTCGGGCGTGGCCCTGGTCACGGTGGTCCCGGCCGGCATCGGCAGAGGCTTCTGGGTGATGGTCGGCTTCACGGTTCTCGGAGTCGCTGTCATCGCCTTCTTCCATGTCTACTACAGCCGGCGATTCAGCCAGCAGACCTTGTCCCTTGCCCTCAAGGAACTGCATCCGAAGTGAGCGCGAAGGTGCAGCGCGCACCAGCGTAGGCTGGTGGTGCAGTGAGACGGCCGGCCGTGCTGGGCGGCGTCCTCATCCTGGTCGCCGACGGCGTCTACCTCTTCGCGATCAGCCAGCAGGGGGCCACCGATGGCACGCTGAGGGTGCCGTTCGTGGCCGGCTTCCTGGCCGCGTGCGGCGTGCTGGCGGTCCTCGGCGCGTCCACCTCCCGCCCCCGCCTTGAAGTCGCCCTGGTGGGCTTCAGCACGATCGGCACGCTGCTCTTCGGGATCCTCGGCATCTTCTCGATCGGGCTGCTCCTCCTCGTCGCCTGCGTTCCGCTGACGGTCGCGCTGGGGAGGCAGCAGGTCCCTCGGATGCCTCGCCTCGCCATCTTCCTGGGCGCTGCGGGCCTTGCCCTCGCGGTGACCGTGGTCGGACTCCAGGTGACCTCCTTCCCGGTGAGCTGTCCCTCCAACGAGATGGCCTCCGGCTCCGGCAGCGGCTTTCTCACCGGCAGCTACACCTGGAGCTGCGTCGACGGCAAGCTGACCGTCGGATCCGGGTCCGCCAACTCCAACTCCGGGACCACGCAGCCGTAGGGGCGGCAGGGTTCGTCGCGCCCAGTGTCGCAACCACACGAGCTGTCCCGAGATCAGGACCTGGAGCCGACGGGGAGATTCGAACTCCCGGCCAGCGGTTTACGAAACCGCTGCTCTACCACTGAGCTACGTCGGCATGGCGCGGGAGGGGGACGCGGCGGACCCGCCCGGGTGCGCCATTATCCCAGGTGAGTGAACGCCCGACGCTTCCGGCTCCGTCCCCACCGCCCGGGATGACCACCGAGGCGCTGACCCGCTTCGCCCAGGCGGACGGCTTCGAGCTCGCCTTCGACGACGAGGGCGCCCCTCCGGACGACCCCCTCCTGCGCGTGTACGGCGGACCGCTGCGGATCCGCGGCGATGGCTCCCGGCTGGTGGCGAACTTCGTGGCCACCGCCGACGGGGTCACCGCCTTCGGGGAGGCGCGCGGGGAGGGTGCCATGGCGGTGAGCCTGCACAGCGGCGCCGACCGCTTCGTGATGGCCCTGCTCCGCTGCGCCGCCGACTGCGTCCTGATCGGGTCGGGGACCCTCCGCGACGACCCCCACCACCAGTGGACGCCGACCACCCCGCTGCCGGAGCTGGCGGACGAGCTGGCCGCCCACCGCCTCCGGCTCACCGGGAGCGGCGGACCGCCGCCGCTCGCCGTGGTCACCGCCGGTGGCGTCCTGCCCGCCACCCACCCCGCGCTCAGCCGCCCCGAGACCGACGTCCTGATCATCACCACGGCTTCGGGGCAGTCCCGGCTTCCGCCCCTGCACCCGCGGGTCGGGGTCGCCGTCGCCGCCGAGTCCGGGGTGATCCCCGCCCCCACGGTCGTCGAGACGGTGCGGACCCGGCTCGGCGCCGGCACCGTCCTCTGCGAGGGCGGTCCCCGGCTCTTCGGCCGGCTCCTGGCCGCCGGGCTGGTCGACGAGCTGTTCCTGACCGTCTCCCCCCAGCTCGCCGGCCGCGCCGCGGAGACGCGGCCCGGCCTGGTCGCGGGGTCGGCGTTCGCCCCCGGGGAGGCGCCCCGGCTCCGCCTGCGCTCGCTGCGGCGGTCGGGCGACCACCTCTTCGTCCGCTACGCGGTGGCCGCGGTTCGCGATTGACGGCTTCCGCCCTCAGGGCGAATGCGGGTGGCCACGAGCCCCCCGCCGGCTGACCTCGGCGTTGACCCGGACCGGGATGGCGACGGGGGCTGGGAGCGGCAGGCCCGCCGGACGGGGCGCCGGCAGTGGGGCCGGCCGCGCCACCTGCTCCGCGTCGACACCGCCCAGCAGGAGGCCCTTGCGGCGGCGCAGGCGCCGGCGCACCCAGTAGAAGGCGGCGAAGCCACAGACGGTGATCACCCCCTTGTCGGCCGCGCGCTGGATCAGGGCGGCGGCCACGGCCGCCGGCCCCAGCACCCCCTGGGTGTGGAGCAGGGCGATCGCGGTGCCCTCGAATCCACCCACGCCGGCGCTGGGGCTGGTGACCGCACCGGTGAGGTAGGCCGCGCCGTAGATGAAGGTGGTGGTCACCCAGGGGATCGGCACGCCGCTCGTGCCCCGCACCACCAGCCAGAAGAGGGTCAGCTCGAAGAGAGCGCCCAGCACGCTGAGGGTGAGCCAGTACCAGGTCGAGGGCCGCCGCATCAGCCGGACCACCTGCTCGTGGAGCACCTCGAGCTGCGGGGCGGCCCTCCGCGCTACGGGGATTCGCCGGACCAGGCGGAGCACGAACTCGAAGAGCGGGTGGATGGTGAGGATGCCGATGACGGCCAGGATGCCGGCCAGCGACACCGCGATACCCGAGATCCCGGCCGCATAGGCGAGGGCGCCGGGGAGCGCGACGGCGATGATGACGCTGCTGTAGAGCAGCTCCTGGACGGTGACCGCGGCCATCGTGGTGCCGAGCGGGGCGCCGGTCGCCTCGCTGGCCAGCTCGCCCCGAGCCAGCTCCCCCAGGGGCAGCAGGCCGAAGGCCTCGCCCGCGACGGTGAACAGCACCGACGAGCGAGGGGTGATAGCGACTCCCTCGCTGCGCAGCAGCTGGTGGTAGCGGAGGCCCTTGGTGAGGTAGAAGCAGGCGGTCAGCCCGAGCGCGGCGGGGACCATGAGGAGGGGGAAGTGCGCGATGTCCTGGCCGAGCTGGCCGGGGTTGAGGATCAGGATCAGGGCCACCAGGATCCCGACCGTCACCCCCGCCTGGACGATGATGCGCACGCGGTGGGCGCGGCTCATCGGTACATGGTCGGATGCGCTTTCGGGCGGGGAGTGGGGCGCGGCCGGTTCGTCACCGATCCGGTTCTACGCTCTCTCCGGCCGAATGTCATCGGTGATCTCGTCGTCGCGGAGCGGCAGTGAGGCGTAGCCGACGGCACCCGGGCCGGTGTGGGTGCCGATGATCGGGTCGAGGGAGATGATCTCGCAGCGCGCCACGTCGGCCACCGAGCGGAGCCGCTGCTCGAGCTCGGCCGCCAGCTCGGCGGCATCGGCGTGGAAGACCAGCGCCCAGAGCCGCCCGGGCTGGTCGCGGGCCGTCTTCTCCATCGCGGAGAGGATCCCCGACGGGGTGCGGACCAGGGCGACCCGCCCGGTCTGGCCATTGCTCAGCCGGAAGACCGGGCGCACGTGGAGGCTGTCGGAGATGCCGGCCAGCAGGCTGTTGATCCGGCCGCTGCGGGCGACGAACTCGAGCGCCTCGAGGGCGCCGAACATGCGGACCTCCCGGATCGCCTCCTCGGTCCTCTGCAGGACCTCCGGCAGCTCGGCCCCCCGCGCGCAGTGCCCGGCGGCGACCCGTGTGATCAGCCCCAGGCCGGCGGCGGCGGTGCCGGTGTCGATGACGGTCACCCTCTCCTCCCCCTCCTCCTCGGCGAGCATCCGTGCCGCCAGCCGGGCGCTGTCGTCCATCCCGCTCCACTGGGCCGGGATGGTCAGGCAGAGGATCCTCCGGGCTCTGCAGCGGCGGAAGGCCTCCAGGAACTCCCCCGGGGGCGAGGTCGAGGTCTCGGGCGTGGCGCCGTCGCGCAGCTGCGCGTAGAAGAGGCGGAGGTCCTCGTCGCTCCGGGCGTCGATCTCCTGGTCGCCGATCCGGACCGGGAGGTCGACCACGCTGACGATCGAGTGCAGCTCGGGAGGGACCAGGGCCCCGCTGCCGGTCACCAGCGCACAGGCCGGGCGGGTGGGATCGAGGGAGGAGCCGGCCGACGGGGCCTGCACCGGCGGAGTGACCTCCATGGCTAGCGCATGCTCAATGGCCGCGCCGCGCGCTCCGGGTGTGCCAGAGATGGACCACGTCTTCCCCTGCAATGGTCGCCGACGCGCCAACGGCCGGCGCTCGACGTCGGTCGGAGGCCAAGCCTCATCAGGAAGCTGCTGCCTGAGATCATAGTCATGGCCCGTGGATGCGGTTCGCTGCCCAGGTCGGCTCGGTGGAGGTCTCATGGACGCGCGCTGGACTCTGATCACGTTCTGCGCGGTCGGATACCTGATCGGCAGCCTCCCGATAGGGTACTGGGCCACCCGATGGCGGCGGCTCGGGCTGGACATACGCGGCTACGGGTCGGGCAACGTCGGCACCGCCAACGTGTACCGCCACGCCGGCTTCGGCCTGGCGGCGGTGGTCGGGCCGATCCAATTCGCCCAGGGCCTGCTCCCGCTCCTGCTCGCCCGCTACGTGGGGGACGTCACCGGCACGGGCCTGGTCATCGTCGGCATCGCGGCCGTGGTCGGCAACGGCTGGTCAGTATTCCTCGCCTTCGACGGCGGTCGCGGCGTGGCGGTCTCGACCGGGGTGATTGCGGGCCTCAACCTCATCGTCCTCGCCGCGCTCCTGCTCTGCTTCGCCGCCGGCGCCCTGCGCAACCACATCGCCGAGGGGGTGCTCACCGGATTCATCCTCCTGCCCCCGGTGGCGATCGCCCTCGCCCTCTCTCCGCTCCACACCGGCTACGCGCTGCCGGTCGGTCTCGCCATCCTCCTCGTCCTCATCCTGGCCCGGCGCCTGGAGGGCGTGGTCGGCGACGTCAACCACTTCGGGGGGGCCCGTCACGTCATTCTCGACCGTGTCATCCACGACCGTCGCCCCGGCCGTCCCCTGGTCGGGCACCGCACCGACCCCTGACGCCGCCCCACCCTCGCCCGCTCTTCAGCGCCCCGCGAATGCAGTGGACCGGAAGTGGTTGGCCTCGTCGGTCCAGACGGGGTTGAACGGATACCACTGATCCGGGGCCAGCGCCATCAGCGCCTCCAATCGGTCGGCGACCGCCTGGGTCATCTCGGCGACCGTGCCCACGGGCACCGGTGGCTCGATGATGATCCGGTAGTGGCGGCCGTCGCGGTAGCCGGCGCACGGAAGCAACGGGCAGCCGCTGTGCAGCGCCAGGGCGGCCGCTCCGGTGCTGAAGAGGACGGGACCGCCTCGGAACCGCACCTCGACCGTCCCTCCCCCCTCCGGGATGTCGACGAGCAGCGCGGCGAAGCGGCCCTGCTTCAGCGCGTTGAGAAGCCCGCGCGCGGCGTGGCCGGGGGTGAAGACCTCCAACCCGCGCAGCTCCCGCGCCCACACGATCAGCCGGTTGACGGAGGGCGGCTCGAACTCGCGCATCACGGTGGTCATCCTCAGCCCATGGGAGAGTGCCATGGTCGCGGCCATGTCCCAGTTGCCGAAGTGGGCGACGCAGAAGATGCCCGCCCCGTGCTCCTGGCGGGCCCGCTCGACGTTCTCCCAGCCGTCGATGGGATGCGTGCGGAGCACGGTCGCCAGGCTCAGGCCGTGGGCCCAGACCAGGTCGACACACGTCCGGTAGTACTCGCGATAGGAGGCGCGGGCGCGCCGCATGGCGCCGGCCTCGGTGAGGGTGGGGTCGGCCCTCCGGTGGCGCGCGGCGCAGCGGGCGGTGCGCCGCGGGCGTGTCAGGCAGGCGATCGCGGCGAGGGCGTCGGGGGCGCGGAAGCGTTGCCAGCCCAGCACCTGTGCGGTGCGGGCCAGCCCTCCCCACAGCATGCGGAGCGGTGCCGAGGGCAGCGGGGACAGCGTCTGGATCGGGGCGTCGACCGCACCGCCCGGCGAGGCACTCGGCCGGTGCCCGCGCGGCCCTCCGGCCGCTTGCGCGCTCGCCCGGGCGTTGCCGCCCGCTCTCGTCTCGATGGCAGTTTCGCCTCCGGCCGTCCTCCGCAGGCCTGGATCATAGCGGTGGGGCCGGTGGCCGAAGCGCGGCCGGGCGGCGTACGCTTGCTGACGGGGGCGATCATCTCGGCGAGCCGCGCCGGCTCACCATCGGCGGAGGGCAGGACCGTGGCGATGCGGGTGGCGTGGTTCGGTCATGCCAGGGGACGCCGTGCCGACGGGCTGACGGCCTACAGCGACCAGACGGTCCGAGAGCTCATCGCCCGCGGCTGCGAGGTCCGCTTCTTCCACCACGACCTGGACGGCGACATCACCCCGGTGCCGGATGCGGTGGCGCTGGAGGGGGTCCGGTTCAAGACCGTCACCCTGCCCGCTCCGCAGACGCTGGGCCGGATCGAGCGGGCCCTGGCCGAGCTCCGGCCCGACGTCGTCCACTGCTCACTGAGTGTCTCCCTCCTCGACGGAGCGCTGGCCCGGGTGGCCCGCGGGCTGGGGGCGGCGACGTTCGTGACCTGCCATCTCCCCTACGCACCCGCCCAGAGCATGCGGGGCAGGGTGATGCGCGGCCTCTACCAGTACCACGCCCCCCGGCTCGCGGAGTACGACCGCTGCATCGCGCTCTGCGAGGAGCAGCGTGAGCTGCTCATCCATGCCGGGCTCGCACCGGAGCGCATCGTGGTGATGACCAACGCCGTCGACACCCGGCGGATCAGCCCGGGCCCGTCGTCGCTGCGCGACGAGCTGGGGGCGCGGTTCCTGGTGACGTACCTCGGCCGGCTGGACCCGGAGAAGCGGGTGGAGGAGCTGGTCCACTGCTTCCTCGCGCGCGGCTGGCCCGCTGACCACGTCCTGGCCATCGCCGGGGGCGGCAGCCAGGAGCGGAGGCTGCACCGCCTGGCGGGGGACACCGCCTCGGTGCGCATGCTCGGGATGGTGAATGAGGAGCAGCGCCTCGAGCTGCTCCGGGCCACCGACATGTTCGTCCTGCCCTCGACCGCCGAGGGTCTGGCCCTCGCGCTCCTGGAGGCGATGGCGGCGGGCTGCGCGATCATCGCCACCGGCGCCGGCGAGCACGGCCCGACCCTCGAGGGAGCCGGGATCGTCATCCCCGTCTATCCGCTGGAGCCCGCCCTGGGCGAGGCGATGGAGCAGCTGCGTGACGACCCGGAGTCGCGGGGGCGGTTGGGCGCGGCGGCGCGCCAGCGTGTGGTCGAGGAGCACAGCCTGGAGGGCTACATCGACAACCTTCTCGACCTCTACGCGGCGACCATCGCGGCCACCCGGCAGTCGGCGCCCGTGCTCGCGGCTGCGCAAGGCGGTGACGGCGCTGAGCTGAGCTGAGGCTCCGGACTCAGGAGGGCGGCGACGCCTCGAGCGGCAGGGCTGGTTGCGCGGCCTCGGAGCCGATCGGCAGATGCGCACGGAGGGTGGTCCCCGAGTGAGGTGCCGACTGGATCACGAGCTCGCCCCCGGAGTCGCGCGCGAGGTCGAGGATGAGGCGGAGACCGATGTGTCCGGCCTCCGCCTGGCGGTGGCGCTCCTCCTCGGAGAAGCCGGCCCCATCGTCCGCGATCTGCAGGTCGAGGTGGCCGGCATGGCTGTCCGCGCAGATGCGAACCCGCGCGGCGTGGGCATGCTCTCCAACGTTGCGCAGTCCCTCCTGGGCGATGCGGTAGGCGGCGGTGAGCGCTCCGCCCCGCACCCCCTCGGCCGCCGCGGTGACCTCGACGATCGCCTCGATGCCGTGCGCGCGCAGCGGCTCGGCCAGCTCGTCCAGAGCCGCCGTCAGGCCGATCTCCTGGAGGTCGGGGGGGGCGATCTCGCGGAGCAGGGTGCGCAGCTCGTCGATCGCTTCCGAGGTCGCGTCGGCGGCGTGGAGCATGGTCAGACGGTCGCCGCCCTGATCCCGCTCCGACCGGCTGCGCAGTCCCAGGGCGATCGCCGCAAGGTCCTGGACCACGCCGTCGTGGAGGTTGCGGGCGATGCGGTGACGCTCCGCGTCCGATGCCTCCAGGGCCTGTCGGAGCAGCAGCTCGCGCTCGCGCGCGTGGGCCTCCCGCTGCAGCTGAGCGGCATGGGTGCGGGAGGAGAGCACCAGCAGGGAAAACTGCAGGAGCAGCACCGGGACCAGAAGGAGCATGAAGCCGTCCGCCCCCTCCCGCGCCACCAGGACGACGCCGCCGAAGGCGGTGACCCCCGCGCCCAGGTGGTAGGGGAGGATGGAGACGGCGTTCTGCCCCACGTAGGGGAGCACGCGGAGCCCCGGTTGGGTGAGCCGCTGGACGATGGCGAGCAGCCAGATGTTGACCAGCCAGGCGAGCAGACCGGCGGTCAGACCGGCGACGAGGCCCGGGCCAAGGGAGAGGCGACCTCCGGTGATGCCGTGGAAGACCACCCACCCGGTCATGTCGCTCAGGAAATGGTCGGAGGTGTTGAAGATGCTCTTGAACCAGTGACCGCCGAGCCGGAGCCGGGCGCCGCTCCACTCGCTGGCGACCGCGACCAGGGCCCCGATCGGCCCGGCGACGAAGGTCAACCCCAGATCGGCGAAGATCGAGGCCGACCAGTAGCTGTCCGTCCCGGAGAGGGCGCGGACCGATGTCGCGGCGAGCACGAAGTTGGCGCAGGCGCCCAGGGCAAGCAGCGCCGGGTCGGCGGGAAGCCGGACCGTGAGCGCGGCCACCGTCACGGCCCCGGCTGCCAGCAGCCCGACGTAGGCGACCAGCACCGGTGTGAAGGTGGGCGGAGCACCGCGGGTCTCCGGGGGCAGGCGGGGGATCCGAGCGGCCAGGCGGCGCAGCCGGGACGTGCTGGCGCCCGGATGCGTCACATTGGCGTTCGCGGTCGAGGTCAAGGGTCGCCCCCGGCGCCTGGGTCAGCCCGAGGTCAGGCCGGCGGTCTCGGGACCGCCACCACCCTGGCCTCCGCGGCGCCGTCCTCGCGCTCGATCTGGACCAATCCAAGGCGCAGCGCCTTGGTCACCGCCTCGAGCTTGGAATGGGTGGCGAGTTTCGAGTTGATCTTGGAGAGCTTGTTGCGGAGGGTCGCATGGCTCATGAAGAGCTGCTGCTCGATGGCGGCGTTGTCCCAGCCCTGGGCCAGCAGCTGGAGCACCTCCAGCTCGCGGGGGCTGAGGTCGTCGCCGTAGCCCTGACGCGCCCCGCCCGCGGGCCCGATCAGCTTGGCGACCATCGCCGGTGAGATCGCGATGTTCCCCACCATCGCCCCCCGGATGGCGCTGGGGAGGTGGTCGAGGCTCTCCGACTTGCTGATGAAGCCGCTGCAGCCCGCGGCGAGCGCCTCGTCGAGGACCTGCCGATCCTCGACGGCGCTGACCACGATCACTCGGGTGCGGGGATGCTCGTCGCGGATGTAGCGGGCGGCCACGATGCCGTCCCCGTCGGGGAGGTGGTAGTCCATCAGGACCACGTCGACGTGCTTGCGCCGGAGGAACTCGCGTGCGTCGTCGAGGCGCTTGGAGATGCCGTCGACCTGGATGTCCTGCTCCTCGCGCAGCCCGTGCGCCAGGGCCTCGGCGAACATCTGGTGGTCCTCGACGATCAGCACCCGGATCAGCGGGGTGGCCGAGAGCCGCAGCTCGGGGCCCATATCAGGATCGTTCATCGCGGCAAGCAGAGGATATGCCTCAGAGGAGCGAAAGAGGCGCATGGCGGCCCAGACGGTGCGCTGCACGGCCGCCTCGCCGTCGGCGAGCGACCTCACGCCGATGAGGTGTTCCACGGCTCAGGCCTGGCGCGCCGCTCGAGCGCGCGGGAGGGAGGCGTGGACGCTGGCTGCCGCGGACGCCGAGCCGGTAAGGGCGATGGCGTCTCGCCGCGGCCGCAGCCAGCCCGCCGCGAGGAGGGCGGCTCCGGCGAGCCAGGCAAGGAGGAGCGTGGGCATCCAGCCCAGCCGTGGGGCGGCGAGGGTGGCGAGCAGCCCTCCTCCGAGCATCCCTGTGTAGCCGAACAGCCAGACCGCCCCGCTCACCTGGCCGAGCCGCTCGCGGGCCACCGTCCGGGCCAGCTCGCTCGCCGCCAGGATCTCGAATGGGGCCGCTGCCACGCCGCTCAGGGCGGCCAGGCCGACGTCGACCCAGCCCGTTCTGACCAGGACGAAGGCCCCGAGCGGGAGCAGCTCGGCGACGGTGAGCAGGGCCAGGCTCCGCTGACCCAGCCCCCGATGTCGGGTGCGAAGCAGGGCCAGGGCACCCAGGACGTTGCCGCCCCCCACCGCCGCGTACACCCAGCCGGCGGCCGCCGCGCTCCCGAGGCGCTCCGACGCGACCGCCGGCAGCACCGCCTGGAGGCAGGTGATGGTGCCGAAGACGCCCAGCTGAGCGAGCGCGAGCTGGCGCAGGAAGGGCCGGCTGAGCACGAGTCCGAGACCCGCCCAGGGGCCCGCCCGCTCCGGGGAGGCTCCGGCAGGGGCCCGGTCGACACTCAGCAGGCCGGCCAGCAGCCCGGCCAGGGCCAGGAAGCTGAGCGCGTCCGCGCCCACCAGCACGCCGGCCGCGCCGGTTCCCAGAGCGCCGAGAAGGGCGGCCGCGATCCCCGGACCGATGACCAGGGCCGCCGAGTCGACGGTGCTGACCGCCGCGTTGAGTCGCGGCACGCCCTCGGCGGTCACCAGGCGGGGGATCGCTGCCTGGCCGACCGGCTGGGCGGCCCCTCCGGCGGCCTGGCTCACGGCCAGAAGCGTCAGGACCAGTGGGACCAGGTCGGCGCGAAGGGCGACGGCGAGCGCCGCCGTCACACCGGCCCGGACGATGTTGAGGGCGACCAGCGTCGGCAACGGTCCGCAGCGGTCGGAGAGGTGCCCGCCGAGGAGTGATCCCAGCGGTCGCGGACCCACCCGGAAGAGGATCGCGAGCGCCGGAGCCGCCAGGCTGCGGGTGAGCGTGTAGAGGGCGACCGCCACCGCCACCGTGGTCAACCAGTCGCCGCAGTCCGAGACGGCGCGGCCGGCGACGAAGCGGGTGGCCGGTCCGGGTCTCATCTGACGCCGGCGGGCCGGGCGAGCGGCCGAATGGTGAACGCAGACGACATGTTCATGATGTCCGTGGCGCTCCGCGTGATCGATACGAGACCCGACGCTCACCGTCGAGGCCTGTGCTCTCTACCTCGACCAGGGGTGGATGGGCGGGCGCCGTATGTAGGTCGCCCTGCGGCGCCCGCCCGAAGGGGATGAGGAATTTCTCTGATCAGTCCCAGCCGTTCGGCACGTGCGTTCCTCCGGTGCGCTGGACACGCGGCGGGCTCCGGATGCTGTCCTGCAGTCCGCCTTTTCGCGTGTGCGGCCTCTCGGTCTCCGCATTCATCGTCGGCTCCGGAACCGAAGCCGCATAGACGCCGATGTCCTCGATTGGGCACACGAATGCACCCGATTCAGCAGACATCCGTCAGCGGCAGCCCGTGGGCACCGCACGGCGAATGCATCTGCCTACCCGGCGGGATGCATCTGCACTATGTCGGGACTGTGTGGGTCCTGGGATGCGGCGGTGCTACAGGGGGCGGGGCCGGCGCCGGCCCGCCGGCCGGGATCAGCTCAGTCTGCCGGTGACCTCGGCGATCGCCTCCGCCACCGCCGTGACCAGCAGCTCGGCCTCGACGTCCGGCATCACCAGCGGCGGATTGAGGACCACCGTGTCGGCGAGGGGGCGAACCACGACCCCCCGCTCCCGGGCCGCGAGGATGGTCCGGCGTCCGACCCGCAGCGCCGGATCGAACGGGGTGCCGCCGGCGCGCAGCTCGATGCCCGTCATCACCCCCCGGCGGCGGATCTCGAAGACCGCGGGCAGCCCCGCAACCCGCTCGTCGAGCAGCCGCTCCAGCGTCCCGGCGAGGCGCCGTGCCGAGGCGAGCGTCGCCTCCTCCTCGAAGAGTCGAAGCGAGGCACGGGCGACCGCGCAGGCCACGGGGTTCCCCGTGTAGGTGTGGCCGTAGTAGAGGGTGCGGTGCTCGAGATAGGGCGCCGTGAAGCGATCAAAGACCTCCTCGGTCGTCATCACCGCGGAGAGCGGGAGATAGCCGCCGCTCAGCCCCTTGCCCAGGCAGAGGACGTCGGGGGCCACTCCGGCACCGGCGGAGGCGAAGAGGTCGCCGGTCCGGCCGAAGCCGGTCGCCACCTCGTCGGCGATGAACAGGGCCCCATGGCGGTGGGCGAGCCCGGATGCCGCGCGCAGCCAGCCGTCGCCGTGGGTGAGCATCCCGGCCGCCGCCTGGACGCGGGGCTCGACGATCAGCGCCGCCACCTCGTCCCCCTCGACGTCGAGGAGCGCTGCCAGCGCCTGGAGCGATGCCGCCTCGTCGAGGTGCGGGCTGGGCACCGTCCGGGCCGGGAAGAGGAGGGGGTCGAGCCCGGTGTGGAAGGGCTCGCTGCGGCCGACGCTGACCGCCCCCGCGGTGTCGCCGTGATAGGCGTCTCCGAGGGCGACGAAGCGGGTCCGTTCCGGGTGGCCGGCATGGCGCTGGGCGAGCAGGGCGATCCGGAGAGCCACCTCGACCGCGGCGGCGCCCGCCTCGCAGTAGAAGACGCGGTTCAGCCCGGGAGGGGCGGCGGCCGCCAGCTCCTCGGCGAGCAGCGCCCCGGGGGCGTGGGTCTGACCCAGGAACGTGCTGTGGGCGATCCGCCCCAGCTGCTCGTGTGCGGCCCGGTCCAGGGCGGGGTGGGCGTGTCCGTGGACGCTGCACCAGAGGCTGCTGACCCCGTCCAGGTAGCGCCGTCCGCTCTCGTCGATGAGCCAGCAGCCATCGCCGGAGCGGATGGTGAGGGGCTCCTCCTCCCGCCACTCGCTGGTCTGGGTGAAGGGGTGCCAGACGTGGCCGCGGTCGGCCGCGACCACCGCGGCGGTCGCGTCGGCCGGCTCCTCGAGGAGCGGTGAGAGGTCGAGCTCTCCCGCCGCCTCCGCCAGCGCGTCGATGTCGGTGGGGTCGCCGACATGGGCCAGGACGCCCAGCACCGGGATCGCGCACTGCTCGGCGATCTGGGCCGCGTTCTCGGCCACGAACCCGGGGTCGTCCTCGCCGTGGGCGTCCACCAGCACCACCCCGAGCAGCCGGAGCCCCGCCCCCCGCGCGGCCTCGACGGTGAGCGCGGTGTGGTTGATCGTGCCCAGCCCGGCCGGGGCGGCGATCAGCAGCTCGGCGTCCAGCCGGCGGAGCAGGTCGCGGACCGTCCGCCGCCGGGTGAGGGGCACCAGCAGCCCTCCCACCCCCTCGACGAGAAGGAGGTCGCACTCCCCCGCCCGAGCTTCGACGGAGCGGACCAGCGCCTCGATGTCCACCTCGCGGCCCTCCGCGGCCGCTGCCGCCAGCGGCGAGCGCGGCAGGCGGAAGGTCTCCAGCACCGCCGGAGCCGTCGCGGCGGAGGCGAGACGGAGCAGGGAGGCATCCTCCCCCTCCTCCCCCGCGGCGACGCCCGTCGCCACCGGCTTGAGGGCCCGGCAGTCGACGCCGCGTTGGCGCAGCGCTGCGCAGAGGGCGGCGGTGAGCACGGTCTTGCCGACGCCGGTGCCGGTCCCGGTGACGGCGAGGATGCGGCTGAGCCGCGCTCGCCTCACCCCGCCACCATCAGGGAGCGCAGGGCGCTGGAAACGGCCTCGATCTCCTCCTCGGAGTGCGCCGCGCTCGCCACCAGGCGGAGCCGGCTCGTCCCCGGTGCCACGGTGGGCGGGCGCACCCCCTGGACCAGGAAGCCGCGCTCCCAGAGCGCCGCGTCGAGCCGCATCGCCCGCCCCGGATCGCCGGCCAGGACCCCGACGATGGGGGAACCCGGGTGTGCCCCCGGCATGGCCAGGTCGCCGAGACGCGAACGGAGCAGGCGGCCGCGGGCCTGGAGGCGGGTGACCAGCCCCGGCTCTGCCATCAGCACGTCCAGCGCGGCGCGCGCAGCCGCGACGGTGGGGTGGGGGGGCGCCGTCGAGAAGATCAGGGCGCGGCCGCGCTGAAGGAGCAGCTGGCTCACCTGCGTCGAACCGCACACCGCCGCCCCGGCTGCCCCCAGGGACTTGGAGAAGGTCACCACCCGGACCACGTGCTCGCCGGTCACCCCCTGCTCGGCCGCGATGCCCCGGCCGCCCGGCCCGGCCGTGCCCAGGGCATGGGCCTCGTCGACCACCAGCCATGCGCCGTGCCGCCGTGCCAGGCGGTCGAGACCGGCCAGGTCGGCGGCGCCCCCGTCCATCGAGAAGACCGAGTCGGTGACGATCACCGGGCGGCCCTCCGCCCCCTCCAGTCGCGTCTCCAGGTCGGAGAGGTCCAGGTGGCCGAAGACGATCACCCGCGACCGCGAGGCCCGGCAGCTGTCGATGAGCGACGCGTGATTGCCGGCGTCGCTCAGGATGGTGGCGTCGGGCCCGCCCAGCGCCTCCAGGAGGGCGACGTTGGCGGCGTAGCCGCTGGGAGCGACGGTGGCGCTGTCGCTCCCCATGAACCCCGCCAGCGCCCCCTCCAGGTCGGCGATGGCCGCATGGCAGCCGGAGAGGTGCCGTGACCCGGTTGCGCCCACGCCCTGGTCGCGGGCGGCGCGGGCGGCGGCCTCGCGCACCGCGGAGTGGGTGGAGAGGCCGAGGTAGTCGTTGGAGCTGAAGACGACCACCGCCCTCCCATCCACCACGCTGTGGGGATGGCTGCCGCCCTCGCGCCGGCGGGGGCGGCGGAGCAGGCCGGCCTGCTCGTCGGCAAGGATGGTCGCGGCCGCCCAGGCGAGCGGCGAAGTGGGGGTGGGCATGGCGGCTAGGGCCGCACCGGTGTCCCGGACACTAGGCCGCGCTCTCCACCCAGGCGTCCCAGCTCGAGGTGCTGGTCCCGATCCCGACCCGGACCCGGGGGAGCTGCCAGAGAGAGGTGCTGTAGTCGGTGGCGGTGGGGTCGTCCAGGTCCTGCAGCCCGCCCACGTAGCCGTAACTCTGCAGGGTCGTGAAAAGCGGCTGCTCCTGGGCGGTGTAGGAGAACTGGCTCGGGCCGGGCCAGAGGCCGCTGTAGGCGATGAACTGGATCGGCTGACCCCCGACCAGGGTTTCCAGGGTGGTCTTGCTCTGGTCGGTGACGACGTTGAGCTGCCCGGTCGTGGCCTCCCCGGTCCACAGCGCCACGTTGTCCTTGAGGGTGTGGTCACCGACCGAGAAGCCGGTGGTGGCCAGGTCCCGGATCTCCGCCGCGGTCATGTAGAGCTGAGGCCCGTAGACGCCTCCGACGAGCGCTGTGCAGGGGAAGAAGACGGCGGTGAAGCCGTACTGGCGGAGGATCGGCACCGCGTTGACCCACTGGCTCAGCCGGCCGTCGTCGAAGGTCACGACGAAGGAATGCGGAGGCAGCGGCAGACCGTAGAGCAGGGCGTCGGCGAGGTGCTGCATCGAGATGCTGGTGGCGCCGATCGACGATGCGTAGGCCATCTGCGCCTGAAACTGGCTGGTGAGCGTGGTCAGCCCGACGTCGATCTCCCAGCCGTAGGTGTTGCCACCGTAGGCGCTCTCCTGGGGTTCCTGGTTGTAGACGAGGTGGTACATGAAGATCGGGACGTCGACCTCCCGTGAGGTCACGCTGGGCGGGACGATGACCGGGGCGTCCAGCGAGGCGGGCCCCTCGCCCACGACCAGGGCCAGCCCCGTGGCGGCGTCGTATTCCAACGAGATCTGGGTCATCGAGAAGAGCGCGGCGACACCCGGGGGCGAGAGCGAATCAGGGTTCGCGAAGCTCACGCTGACCGGGAACCTCCAGGTGTCCGCGACCGAGATGACCGGGCTCTCGGGGTCGTACCAGGTGACGTCCTGGGTGGGCGGCCCGAGGTTGATCGATGTGATCGGCGCATCCGAGAACTTGGCCTGCAGCATGGCGGTGCGGGCGGCCTGGCTGGGCCACAGCCGCTGCGCCTGCGGCGCCAGCTCGCCCCATTGGGCGCCGAACGCGCCGCTCACGATCTGCGCCGCGAATTGCTCGGCGCTGGCGGTGACGCTCTGGGTCGCCGCCAGGGTTGCGGGCGTGGCCGTCGGGGTGCTCGCCGCGGCGGTCGGTCCCGTCCGGTGGGTCGCCGGCGCCGTCGCCGGAGCGGCGGTGCAGCCGGCCAGGAGCAGCGCCATCGCCACCGCGGGACCCGGGAAACGGGCCACGGAGCAACGCTAGCAGGACCGTGAATGGCGCCGCCGGATCCCTCCGCGGGCCGCCGGGCCGGCCTGCCGCGATCGCCCGTCGCGGGCTTCGCGACGCGCTACCCTGTGCCGCCAATGGAGCCCTCTCCCGTCGCCAGGCTCGACCGTCTCGACCTGCCCGCCCTCGATGCCAAATGGCAGCGGATCTGGGCCGAGCGCGGGACCTACCGCACCGACATGGAGGCGGTGCGCCACTTCTACTGCCTGATGATGTTCCCCTACCCGTCGGCGGAGAAGCTGCACATCGGCAACGCCTACGCCTTCACGGGGGCGGACATCTACGGCCGTTACCGCCGCCAGAGGGGGGATGAGGTCTTCGAGCCGCTCGGCTTCGACGCCTTCGGCATCCACTCCGAGAACTACGCGCTCAAGGTCGGCGAGCATCCCGCCACCCTCACCGCCCGCAACGTCGAGTACTTCCGTGAGCATCAGCTCAAGAAGCTCGGCCTTGGCGTGGACTGGTCCCACGAGATCGACACCACCAGCCCCACCTTCTACCGCTGGACCCAGTGGGTCTTCCTCCAGCTGTTCAAGGCGGGTCTTGCCGAGCATCGCGAGGGCCCGGTCAACTGGTGCCCGTCCTGCCTCACCGTGCTCGCCGACGAGCAGGTCATCGCCGGGGCCTGCGAGCGCTGCGGGACCACGGTGGAGACGCGGTTCCTCAAGCAGTGGTTCATCAAGACCACCCATTACGCCCAGGAGATGCTCGACGCCCTCGACACCCTGGACTGGAGCGAGCGGACCAAGCTGGCGCAGCGCAACTGGATCGGGCGCAGTGAGGGTGCCCTCATCGACTTCCGGCTCGAGGGCTGCGCCCGCCCCCAGGTGACCGTCTTCACCACCCGGCCCGACACCCTCTTCGGCGCCACCTTCCTGGTCATCGGCGCCGACCATCCCCAGCTCGGCGACTTCGTCCGCGAGGACCGCCGCGCCGCCGTCGAGGCGTGGCGGGCGGCGTTGCCCCCCGCCGATGCCGAGCCCGACTTCTCGGTGGGGATCGATGTCGGCACCCGCGCCGTCCATCCCCTCAGCGGCGAGGAGATCCCGGTGTTCGCCGCACCCTATGTGCTGGGCGGCTACGGCACCGGCTCGATCATGGCCGTTCCCGGTCACGACGAGCGGGATTGGCGGTTTGCCCGCGCCCACGGCCTCCCCATCGTCGAGGTGATCGGCGGCGGCGACGTCGCGGTGGAGGCGTGGGCCGGGGAGGGCACGCTGGTCAACTCCGGTGCCCTCGACGGCATCCCCGCGCTGGAGGGGAAACGCCGGGTGGTCGAGATGCTGGAAGCGCGCGGCTCCGGCCGCGCCCATGTCCAGTTCCGCCTGCGCGACTGGATCATCTCGCGGCAGCGGTACTGGGGGCCGCCGCTGCCCATCATCCACTGCCCTGTGCACGGCCCTGTCGGCGTCCCCGAGTCCGAGCTCCCCGTGCTGCTCCCGGAGGTCAAGGACTTCCGCCCGCTCGGCACCGGGGTCTCGCCGCTGGCCCAGGTCGAGGAATGGGTCAACGTCCCCTGTCCGATCTGCGGCGAGCCCTCCAAGCGCGAGACCGACGTCAACGACAACTTCCTGGACTCGGGCTGGTACTTTATGCGCTACCCGTCCACGGACTTCTCCGACCGTGCCCTGGACCATGAGCGGACCTGGCACTGGCTGCCGGTGGACATGTACATCGGCGGCAACGAGCACGCCGTGCTCCATCTCATGTACGCGCGCTTCCTGATGCGCGCGCTGCACGCCATGGGCCACGTGCCGGTCCCGGAGCCGTTCACCCGCTTCCGCACCAACGGCATCCTCACCTTCGGCGGCCGGGGCAAGATGTCGAAGAGCAAGGGCAACGTCGTCAACCCCGACGACTTCATGGCCCGCTACGGCGCCGACACCCTGCGCCTCCACCTCATGTTCCTCGGTCCGTTCGTCGAGGGCGGGGAGTGGAACGAGCGGGGCATGCTCGGCCAGGCCCGGTTCCTGGAGAGGGTGTGGCGCAGTGTCCAGCAGGCCGGCCCCGGCTCCGAGGAGCCCGCCCGTGAGCGGCGCCGCCACCGGACCATCGCCGCGGTCGAGGCGGCGATCGAATCCCTCCACTACAACACCGCCATCGCCGCCCTCCACGAGCTGGCCCGTGACCTCGACGAGGAGGCCCGGGAGGGGACCGCCCGGCGGGTCGACGCCCGCACCCTGGTGCAGCTGCTGGCGCCCTTCGCCCCCCACGTCGCCGAGGAGCTGTGGGAGCGGCTGGGAGAGGCCGGCTCGGTCCACCGGGCGCCCTGGCCGGAGCACGACCCGGCCCTCGCCGAGGAGCCGCGGTTCACCATCGCGGTGCAGGTGAACGGGAAACTGCGGGCCACCTTCGAGTGCCCGGCGGGCACCTCCGCCGCGGAGCTGGAGCGCCTTGCCCTGGCGCAGCCACGGGTGGTCGAGCTGCTCGCCGGCCGGCCGCCCCGCAAGGTGATCGCGGTGCCGGACAGGGTGGTGAACCTGGTCGTCTGACCTGGATCGGCGCCGATGGTGCGGGTGGCCGGGTCCGTGGATGACGTGGTTGCCGGGAACGCGGCGCCCTCCTCGCGGCGATCCTTCCCTGATCGGCGGAGGGCGGCTATGATGCCCGCATGGCCCTGCCCGGAGGCGCCAGGTTGGTATCTGATCCGGCTCGGAGTAAGTTGTCGAAAACCCAGTAAGATCGATCGGGATGTTTTATCAGCCCTATCTTCGATGATGCGGCCAAGATGCGTCACCGGTTCGGATCTCCAATCGAGTAGCTTTCGCGCCGAAACTTCAGTAGGAATGTCAGTAAGATTACCGGTAAGGAACTGGGGAGAGGCCAGGTGGTGAGGTCGCGGAGCCCGAGCTATCCGGGGATCGACCTGGCCACCGCCCTCGACCGCGCCGGCAGCGTCCACGAGCACGAGGGCAGGCAGGCGGCGAGCGTGGACGCGCTCTATGGCGACTGGGGCTTCAAACCGCGGAGCGGTGGGGGAGGTGTCGTCCTGGCGGCCCTGATCAAGTTCGGGCTGCTGGCCGATGAGGGAGCCGGGGCCACCCGCCAGGGGAGGCTGACCGACCTGGCCCTGCGCATCCTGCTCGAGGAGGCCGGCTCCGCAACCCGCGACGAGGCGGTGCAGCGGTCGGCCCTCCTCCCCGCGATCCACCGCGACGTCTGGGACAGGTACGCGGGAGCGCTCCCCTCGGACGCCACCCTACGCCTCTGGCTGATCCGCGATCGGGGGTTTACCCCAAACGGTTCTGATGAGTTTATCGGCGAGATCAAGCGAACTTTCGCGTTTGCCGGCCTGGTCTCATCTGATAGGGTTGCAGAGGCCGGCGCTGGCCCAGTAACGGAGGAACCACGGGGTATGCCGCCATCCAGTACTCGGAAGCTACCGAGGGAGAGCAGATCTGTCGAACCCGTCTTCCGGCCAGTCGAGCGAGCGCCGGCGACGCGCTCGATCCTGCTGCCGCTGGGCGTGGGGTGGGCCACCCTCGAGGGCCCCTTCCCCCTCAGCGAGGAGGCCTGGTCGCTGATGATCTCGGAGCTGACGGCGATGAAGCCGGGCCTCGTGGCGACAGCGCCCGCGCCGCAGGAGGAGGGCCCGCCCGAGAAAGCAGGGGTGCCGCGCTGGCCGGGGGTGCCCGGGGGCTGACCCACCCGCCGCCGGAGGCGGTGCGGCCGTCAGCAGCTGCCGGGGTAAGCCGTGCAGCTGGCGGCGTTGGCCGCCGCTATGACCAGGGGCAGGAAGATGACGGCCAGCACGAGCGATACCACGCCGAGTGCCAGACCGATGTGGGCGAGGGTGAGCCCGTCGCGACGCGCGCCGGGCCTGGTCAGGCCGACGGCCCCGAAGACGATGGCCAGGGTGGCCACCACCAGGTCCAGTCCCATGAGCGTGTTGACGCCGGCCAGGCCGGTGTAGGTCTGGGCGCCGATGACCGACGCCTTGTAGAAGAGCCAGTACACGGCGGGGATGACCGCCATCGCGATGCCGACCATCCCGAGGATCCCGGAGGCGGTTCCCAGGCCGGTCGCCGCACCGGCCGGGGCCGAGGGGCCCGGCGGCCCCCAGTAGGGAGGCGGATACGGGTAGGGAGCCGGGTAGGGTGGATGGGCAGTGACCGGGGCCTGCGTGGCCGGACCAGCCGCACCGGCCGGCGCGGCCGGGACCGGGTGCGCGGGGTTCGGATCCTCGCCGCCTGTCATGAGGCTCGCAAGCCTAGCAGCCCGCGCCGTAGCAGGCGTTGATGGCCCCGTAGATGAAAACCCAGAAGACGATCGCGATGGCGATGGTGACCAGCCCCAGCACCAGTCCGGCGATGGCCATGCCCCGGCCGGAGCCCCCGGTCCTCTCGGCATGGGAGAGGCCGTAGGCGCCGAGCCCGATCGCCACCACGCCGAGTGCGAAGTCGAAGAACGGGACCCACGACAGGACCACGCTGACCAGACCCAGCACCAGGGCGGCGAGCGGTATGCCGGTGCTGCCCTCCCCCCCCGAGTACGCATAGGCGCCGTACGGCTGAGCGCCGGATGGGTACGCGGGCTGAGGCGCGGACGGGTACGCCGGCTGAGCTCCGGATGGGTACGCGGGCTGAGGCTCGGACGGGTACCCGGGCTGCAGTCCCGGCGGGTGCGGGGGCTGTGGGTACCCGTAGGGGCCCGGCTCGACCGGTGGCGCCGTGCTGCCGGAGTCGGGCGGCGGTGGCGGCGGCGGAGGATCCTGACCCCAACCGGGGCCCGGAGCCTCGGGGTTGTCGAAGCCGGACATCTGCTCGCCTCTCCCGGGCATCGGCGACGGCCCGGGCAGCGTCCCCGGGTGGGGCGATTATGCGCTGATCCCGAATGGCCGTCCAAGGCTCCCCGGGCATCTGGTATCCTGACGCCGCTGCACGGATCGCCGTGCTAGTCGGCCTGTCCGCTGATGGGCCTCTTCCGCGCCGAGGGCGCGAAGGATCAACGATCTCGTCAGCTGTTGCCACCGAGCCATGAACGCACCAGAGCAGTCGGACGCCCCCGCCATGTATGCCGTCGTCCGGCACGGCGGACACCAGTACCGTGTCTCCCCCGGTGACCGGCTCGTCGTCGATCGCCTCGGCGCCGAGGTGGGCGACGTGGTCGGTCTGGCCCCGGTGCTGCTCCTCTCCGACGCCGACGGCGTCGAGGTCGAGCCGTCGAGCCTCGAAGGGGTCCGGGTTGCCGCCACCGTGGCGGGTCACCGTCGCGGTACCAAGATCCGGGTCTTCACCTTCAAGCCCAAGAAGCGGCACCGGCGCACCCTGGGATTCCGCGCCGAGCTGACGGAGCTGGTGGTCGACCGCTTCGTGGCCAGCGGAGAGCCGCTTCCCGAGCCGGTCGACGTGGGGCAGTGGAAGGCCTCTGAGCCTCCGGCCGCCCAGGTCGCAGCCCCGTCCTCCGAGGCCGAGCCTGCTGCGGAGACCGAGACCACGCCGGCGAGCCGCCGGCGCCGGCGAGCCGCCGGAGCCTCGTCAATCCCCTCAGCGGAGGTCGAGGCCGCCGTCGAGGCGGCCGCCCCCGAGCCCACCGCCGCCCCGGCCGATGCCGCGCCAGCGGTGGAGGCGCAGGCGCCCCGCCCCGCCCGGCGCAGCCGGAAGGCGGCGGCGGCTCCGGAGCCCGAGGCGGCAGCGCCGGAGGAAACGCCACCCGCGGCTCCGTCCTCGGCGACGCCGAAGCGGCGGGCGGCGCGCAGGACGCCGGAGGCGAGTTGAGAGATGGCTCACAAGAAGGGCGGGGGCAGCTCCCGCAACGGACGCGATTCGAACTCCAAGCGGCTGGGCGTCAAGCGCGGCGACGGCTCCCTGGTGCTCGCCGGGACCATCCTGGTCCGCCAGCGCGGCACCCGGATCGTGGCCGGGGACAACGTCGGCGTGGGCCGTGACCACACCCTCTATGCGCTGGCCAGTGGCCTTGTCGCCTACGACCAGAAGGGCGGCGACCGCACCCGGGCTCGGGTGCAGGCGCTCCCCGTGCTGCGGGTTGCCGCCGGTGGGGGCGAGGACGAGGCCGCCATGGCGGCCGCTGATCCGGCGGGCTCTGCGGGGGCCGCCGGCTGACCCAGCGGTATCGCGCCGCGGCGCGGGCGTGAGGTCTGGCATGTTCCTGGACGAGGTCACCCTCGACGTGGTCGCGGGCGCCGGAGGTCGCGGCGCCGTCAGCTTCCGGCACGAGAAGTACGTTCCCCGCGGTGGCCCGGACGGAGGCGACGGGGGACGGGGGGGGAGCGTGGTGCTCGCCGTGTCCTCTGCCGAGAGCAGCCTGGGCCGGTACCGTGAGCGCCGCCGCTTTCGCGCGCCGGACGGGCGCGCCGGGGGGGGTGGGCAGCGCTCCGGCGCGGACGGGGCCGACCTGACCCTCCCGGTGCCGGCGGGAACCGTGATCACGGACGCCCAGACAGGGCAGCTGATCGGCGATCTCGCCGGCCCCGGTCAGCGGTTGGTGGTCGTTGCCGGCGGGCGCGGGGGGAGGGGCAACTCCCACTTCGCGAGCGCCGCCCGCCAGGCCCCCCGCATCGGCGAGCTGGGCGAGCCGGGCCGGGGACGTCGCATCCGCCTGGAGCTGAAGCTGATCGCCGACATCGGCCTGGTGGGGCTTCCCAACGCGGGCAAGTCCACGCTGCTGGCGGCCCTCACCGCCGCCCGGCCCAAGGTCGCCGCCTACCCCTTCACGACCCTGCATCCCAATCTCGGGGTGGCCGAGCTCGAGGGCGGGCGCAGCGTGATCCTCGCCGACGTTCCGGGGCTCATAGAGGGAGCCCATCAGGGGGCCGGCCTGGGGATCGAGTTCCTCCGCCACCTGGAGCGGACGCGGGTGCTCATCCACGTCGTCGACTGCGCCGCGGGGGCGGCGGAGGCGAGACGGTCGCTCGACCAGGTCGCGACCGAGCTGCGGGCCTTCAGCCCGGCACTCGGGGAGCGCCCCACGGTCATCGCCCTCAACAAGATCGACGTGGCGGAGGGGGAAGCCGCTGCGGCGGAGCTGGCGGCGATCCTGCCCAGGGCTCATCCGGTCAGCGCAGCGGGCCGGATCGGAACCCAGGCCCTGCTGGAGGCGACGGTCGCCCTGCTTGCGGAGATGCCCCCGGCCGCCGCAATGGAGGCCCCGTCCGAGACGGTCGCCGGCGCCGGCGGCCACAGGGTGTATCAGCACGTCCCCCGTTCCGTGGGTCCCCCCCGCGTGGAGCGTGAGCCGGACGGCGCCTACCGGGTGAGTGGCCCCCAGGTCGAGCGCCTGGTGGAGCGGACCGACCTGAGCGAGGAGGAGGCGGTCGCCCTCCTCCAGAGGCGGCTGGCCGCGGCGGGTGTCGACGCCGCCCTGTCGGCGGCCGGCTGCCGGGACGGGGACACGGTCCGGATCGCATCGGCGGAGTTCGCCTACGCGGCCGACGCCACGGGCCCTCCGGTCCGGAACTCTCGCCGGCAGCGCTGATGTCGGCGGCGCGGGTGGCCGTCTTCGGCGGCACGTTCGACCCCTTCCACCTCGGTCACCTGGCGGTCGCCGAGCAGGCGCGGGAGGGCGTCCTCGCCGACGAGACATGGGTGGTGCCGGCCGGAGTGCCTCCCCACCGCGGGGCGGTGACCGCCGGCCCCGCCGACCGGCTGGCGATGTGCCGTGCGGCCATCGAGGGCCGGCCCCGGATCGCCATCCTTGACCTCGAGCTGCGCCGCGCCGGGCCCTCCTACACGATCGACACGATGCGCGACCTCGCCGCCGAGCACCCCGGGATCCAGCTCTGGGTCGTGCTGGGAGCGGATGCCGCCCGCCAGACGTCGACCTGGCACGGTGCCGACGAGCTGCTGGCGGGCTATCACTTCGCCCTGGTCAACCGCGCCGGCGAGGCCCCCATCCATCACGCGGAGGCGATCGGGCTCGGCTTCCGGCCGGAGCGCACCCGGGTGGTCGGGATCGACTCGCCGGACGTCTCGGCGACCGAGATCCGCCGCCGGGTGATCGCGGGCGATTCACTGGACGGCCTGGTCAGCCCCGCCGTGGCGGCGATCATCGCCGAGCGTGGCCTCTATCGCTGAGCCGTCTCGCTGGAACCGGCAGCCCCCGCCGGCACCCGATGTCATAATCGGATGCCGATGACGCCCGAGGAGCTGGTGGAGGTGATCAGCGCCGCCGCCGCCGACAAGAAGGCGCGCGACATCGTCACCATCGACCTCCGGGGCAAGACCACCGTCGCCGACTTCTTCGTGGTCTGTGAGGGCGACACCGACCGGCAGGTTCGAGCCATTGTTGACAATATCGAGGAGGTCTGCCGGGACGCGGGGGTCCGCCCTCTGCACGTCGCCGGGTTGCGCGACGCCTCCTGGGCCTGCGCCGACTTCGATGCGGTGATCGCCCACGTATTCCTGCCCGGGGAGCGGGTCTTCTACGACCTTGAGGGCCTCTGGAACTCGACCCGGGCCCAGGCCAGCTGAGCCGCCGGCCGCAGCCGCGCTGACGGTCAGGTGCTGGGGTAGACGGGCCCCGGGTGGGCGATGAACTGGGCGAAGTTGACCACGGCGAAGAGCATCGCCACGGCCCCCATCGCGATGACCGCGATCAGTGCTGCCTTCTGCCACGTGGCCAGGTCGTTGCCGCCGATGGCGCGCACCGGCGGGATGACCAGGCCGATCAGCGCGCCGGCGGCAAAGCCGCCCAGGTGGGCGTAGTTGTTGATGTAGGTGGAGAAGGTGAAGCCGATGATCACCGTCATGACCAGACAGAGGAGCACCCACCGGCGCAGCGTCTGGGTGAGGCCCGCGGGGGCGTTACGGCCCTGCACCCAGCCGAGCACCAGGATGAGGCCGAGCAGGCCCATCAGACCGCCGGACGCGCCCATGAACGCGTAGCTGGATCCGGGAAGACCGAACCCGTAAGCCAGCGCACTCACCCCGCTGGCGGCGAAGGCCGCGCCGACGAACGTGCCGAGCATGGTGAGCCGTCCGTACATCGGCTCGACGATCCGGCCCAGGATGAGGGTCGAGTAGCAATTGACCATGAGGTGCAGGGAGAGGTACGAGGTGAGGCCGGTGCCGCTCCCGAAGAAGCCCGGGACGTGGAGGAAGGCGCTGCTCAGGAAGCGCCACCAGTCGCTGCCACCCGGGTAGCCGAGGTAGATGCCGCCCACGCCGAGGTACGAGTTCTCGTAGGGCCCGTTGAGCACCGTGTTCTCGATCAGGAAGACGATCACGAACGTCGCCATCAGGGCGTAGGTGAGGCGCGGAGTGGCGACCAGGGCGCGTCGCACCGGGGCCACGTAGCCGCCGTGCACGGCCTCCCGCTCGGCCAGGTCCACGGCGGCGAGTGTCGGCGGCTGGGCACCGCCGCGCAGCGCCCGCGCCGCCGCCCTGATCTCCCCCAGCCCCGGCAGGCCGGGCGCCGGGGGCAGAAGCGCTCCCGCCTCGCCCCGCTCCGCGTCGGCCCAGATGACCCCCACCTGGACGGCGGGGTGGGCCGGCGCCGGCAGCTGCGCGGCGAGCGGCGCCAGGGCGACCAGCAGGATGTCGCAGCGGACCGCCGGCTGGACGCGGAGACGGGCATCGCCCCAGCGCAGGGCGGCGCCGATCCGGCGGTGCAGGTCGGCGACCTGCTGGGCGGGGTCGTCCGGCGGCCGGAAGAAGCCGACCAGGGCCGATCGCGGTCCGGTCCAGGAGGCGGTCACCAGCTCGTAATCGGAGCCCAGCTCACCCAACCGGCTGTCACGCGGGTCGGCGAGACGGAGGTGGTACCGGGTCACCAGGCCCAGGGCGACGGCCCGGGCCAGTGCCGGAGGCTGGGGCGGGAGCGCCTCCTCCTCCGGCCCGGTGGTCTCGGTCATCCGGCCAGTCTATCCGCCGGACGGGGACGTCCCCCGGGATCGCGGCGCAAGCCGATCGCATCCCCCAGCTCGACCGCGAGGCCGGGGTGGGAGATGCCCGCCACGCGCTATCGTGCAGCGGCGATGCGCCGCGGCCCTGCGCCCCCGCCCACCGTCCGATGAGTCCGGAGCCCGGTCTCAGCCTCGGCGCTCTCTACTCGCGGATGCGCGCCGGGCTGGGTGACACCGGTCGCGTCCGGGTGACCGTGGAGTTCCAGCAGCGGACCCTGCCGCCCGCGGATGGAGGCGACGCCCCGGCGGCCGACAACCTGGTGCTGGAGACCCTGGTGGAGTACGAGGAGCGGGTGCTCGACCGCGCCCAGGTGGCGCTGTACGGATCCGGCACCCCCAAGCGCCTGATGGTGGCGCGAGACGGTGACGAGTATGCGTACAGCATCGATCGGGGGGAGCGCTGGGGGCGGATGCTCGCCCGCCCCCGGATCTTCGACCTCGCGGAGTTCGAGGCCGAGCTGGCCCACATCTCGGTCGAGGATGCGACCGTCGACGTGCTGACCGCTGCCGAGGCCAGCGGAGAGGCCGCTCCCGGCGATCCGCCCGGCGGCGACGATGAGCAGCCGGTCGAGGAGCGCTTCGTCGACGCTCTGGATGTGAGCCTGGAGAGGGACGCCTTCCTCCGCCTGCTCGGCATCTTCGCGGGCGACGTCGAGGGCGATGAGGAGCCCGCGCACCTCAACGCCTTCTCGGTGAGCCTGGAGGCCGGCGACGACGTCGCCCTCCACTACTGGTGGTCGCTCAGCGACACCGCGTCCGCCGGGGATCCTCCGCAGCGGGTCCGCTGCAGCGTCTCGATCAGGGTCGCCACCCCGGGGGTCGTGGAGCCCGCCGCCATCGCCCTCGACCCCTCCCTGCCTCCCGTCTCCGACATCGACGGGGTCTGGGCCATCGTCCGCCGCGAGGTGCAGGGAGCCGGGGGCTCCGCAGCACCCTAGGCGCCGCCCGGCCTCACGGCGTGGGCAGGATCGACGGGCTCGGCGATGGGGAGGCAGACGGCGTGGGGGTCGGGGAGGGCTGCGGCTGCGAGAAGGGGACGTCCGACGTGGTGGGCGGCTGGGTGCAACCCGGATCGCAGATCGGGCCGCCGTTGCCGAGCCCGCTGGCCGGGCCGGTGCCGGGGAGATACCACGCACCTCCCGCCTCGTAGACGTCGGAGGGCTCCGCGTACCAGACCACCGGGGTGTTGGCGGTCACCCCCTCCATGTAGGTCTGCCAGATCGGCGCCGCCCCGGTCAGACCGCTGGTCACGTAGGGGGAGAGGCCGAACTGGGCGCTCTCTCCCTCGGGGTCGCCCACCCACACCGCGGTGAGCAGGTTGGGCGTCCACCCCACCGTCCAGTTGTCGAAGTTGTAGTAGCCGGACCCGCTGGTGCCGGTCTTGGCGCTGACCGGGCGGTTGGGGAGGGTGAGCCGGTCGTTGTAGCCGAACTCGGGCTGCCGGAAGGCGTTGTTCATCAGCGTCTCGTCCATGACGTAGGCGACGTTCTCCGGGACCACCCGCTGGGCGTTGGTGTCGGGGTTGTAGGCGTACACGGTGGCGCCGTCACTTGCGATCGTGACCTTGGTCACCGGCGCGGGGGAGTGGTGGACGCCGAGGTCGGCGATCGTGGCCGCCCCGTCGGCGAGGTCCAGGGGGCTGACCGGGAACGTCCCCAGGGTGAAGGAGTACTCGGTCGACTCTGGGAAGTTGGTGCCCTGAAGGAGCGTGACCCCGGCGTCCACGGCGAGGTTGGCGACCGGCTCCACGCCTGCCGTGTACTCCGCCCGGACCGCGGGAAGGTTGAGCGAGTTGCCCAGGCAGTACTCCAGCTCACAGTAGCCGAGCCCGGAGGTTGCGCCCTCGTAGTCCTTGGGGGTCCAGCCGTCCAGGTCGAGGGTCTCGTCGGAGATCTGGGTGGTCATCGTGTACTGGCGGGTCGCGATCAGGTCGGTGTAGGTGAACAGCTTCATGGTCGACCCCGGCTGTCGGGTCTCGATGGCCATGTCGTCGTCGCCGAACATCGAGCTGTTGTAGTTGGCGCTCCCGGTCATGGCGTAGATCTCGCCGTTCTGGGGATCGAGGCTGACCAGGGCTCCGTCGCCCCCGTTTTGCTGGACGAACCAGTCCGGGTTGCCCTCGACGATGCTGCTGACCGTCTGGTCGGCGAGGGCCTGGTCGCTCAGGTTGAGAGTGGTGTAGATGTCGTAGCCGCCCGGATCGGTGAACGTGTCGCCCTGGAAGAGGTCGGGGAGGTAGTCCTCCTCGAGGTAGGTGAGGAAGCTGGTGGTGTTGGCGCCGTCGATGATGGTGGGTGGCGCGAAGTCCTCCCAGGGGTAGAACGCCAGCTTCTCCGCGTAAGCGACGTTGGCCTGGGTCTGGGTGATGCTGCCCATGCTCACCATCGCCTCGAGCACGGCGCTCTGCCGCTGCTTGGCGGCACCGAGGTTGTAGTTGGGGTTGTACTCCGAGGGCGCCTGGGGCAGGCCGGCAAGCAGCGCCGACTGGGCCAGGTCGAGCTTGCTGGCCGGCTCGTGGAAGTAGATCTCCGCGGCGGTCTGGATCCCGATCGCCTGATTGCCGTAGGGGATACGGTTCAGGTACATCTCCAGGATCTGGTTCTTGGAGAAGTCGTCCACCAGCTCCTCGCCGAGGATGATCTCCTTGATCTTGTAGGCGAGGCTGCCGTTGTCCTGCAGGAAGCTGATCTTGGCGAGCTGCTCGGGGATGGTGGAGGCACCGCCCGCGTCGGTGTGACGCAGGTAGCCGACCCCGGCCTCGATGATCCGGGGCAGGTCGAGCGAGCTCTCGCTGTAGAAGTGGCGGTCCTCCACGTCCACGGTCGCCTCCTGCACGTACTTGGAGATGTCATCGAGGGAGGCGTGGAGGTGGAAGGAGCCGGGCGGGTGCAGGATGGCGATGAGGGTGCCGTTGGAGGCGTAGACGTTGGTGTCCACCGCCGGCTCCATACTGGCCACCGTCGCCGCATCCGGGATCTGGCCCAGGAAGACGTTGTAGCCCGTGTAGATGGTGGCCGCCACGCTCGCCCCGACCGTGGCGAAGAGGGCGACGAAGAGCAGGCCGATCCGCACCACCGGCCGGCGGGGGCGGGGTGCCTTGCGGCGCCGGCCCAGGACGATGTCGCGGCGCGCCCGGCGGCGGGCAGCGGGGTCCAGGTCGGCAGCGGTCCCGCGCCCGGGGAAGGCTCCGGAGGTGCCGTTGCGGACGGTGCCGGCGCGGACCCTTCGCGGGCCGGGGCTGTCGGGGGGGGTGGTGGGCACGACCCTGATGAGACTCCGGTGTGTCGGGCGGGCGCAGGCCGAGCACCGCCCCTCATGGACAACGGCCCGAGGCCGTGCTGGTTACGCCCCGTTGAAGACGGCGGCGAGGATGTACAGGCCGATCACGGCGATGACAACAAGATCCCCGAACCAGATCAGGCCGTCGCTCTCCTCGACCCAGAAGGCGCCGACCCGGCGCCGGTCGCGGTAGCCCTCGTCCAGTGGGATCACCCGCATGGCGGCAAGGTACCACGACCGCCCCGTCACCGCGGCGTCATAACTCGGCAACAGGGCTCCCCGAGCGCGAAGGGGGCCCGCGCGGCCGCCGCGGGATCACCGACGCGGGCGTGTGTCAGGTCGATGACAGTTCCCCGGCCCCGCCCGGCCCCGGCAACGTTGCGATGACACAATCGGCCGAGATATGGCCGTCCAAGCGCTCCCCGTCGCGCCGGCCCCGATTGCGCTTCCCCCCATGCCCCGGACCGCGGAGGAGACCGGCCTCCCCTTCAGCTTCGTGTGCGACCTGGTCCTGAAGGTCCTCTACTTCAACGGCAGCATGCTGGGGGGCGACGTGGCCCGCCACGTCTGCATCCCCTTCCCCTTCGTGGAGACCACGCTCAAGTTCCTCGCCGACGAGGGCTACTGCGCCTCCGCCGGGGTCCGCGCCGCGGTCCTTGCCGAGGAGGAGTCGATCAACGCCGGCATGCAGTTCACGATCACGACCACCGGCCGGCAGCGCGCCCGGGAGCTGCTCGAGATCAACCAGTACGCCGGCCCTGCGCCGGTACCGATCGGCGACTACAACGCCATGGCCGCCCGCCAGGCCGAGGTGGGGATCGCCGTCAACCGGGAGCGCCTCCACGAGGTCTTCGGGCACCTGGTCCTCAACCAGCGGGTGCTCGACCACCTGGGCCCGGCCCTCTCGGCCCGCCACGCGTGCTTCCTCTACGGCCCTTCCGGAAACGGCAAGACCAGCATCGCCGACGCCAGCGCGCGGGTGATGGGCCCGCCCGTCTTCATACCCCGCGCCCTCTACGTCCATGGCGAGGTCATCCGCTTCTACGACCCGATCTACCACACCCCGATCGACCGCAAGCTGCCCCCTCACGACACCCGCTGGCAGCTCGCCGAGCGGCCGTCGGTCAAGGCCGGCGGCGAGCTCACCCCGCGCATGCTGGAGCTGGGCTTCGACGCGGCCCTCGGCTTCTACGAGGCGTCGCTGCAGCTCAAGGCCAACGGCGGCCTCCTACTCGTCGACGACTTCGGCCGCCAGCAGAAGATGTCGCCGCGAGACCTGCTCAACCGGCTCATCGTCCCCCTCGAGAACGGCGTGGACTACGTCAACATCGCCCGCGCCGGGACCAGCGTGGCGGTTCCGTTCACCTGCCTGCTGATGCTGAGCACCAACCTCGAACCCCACAATCTCATGGACGAGGCCTTCCTGCGCCGGGTCCGCTTCAAGGTGCACGTCCCCGACCCCACCCGCGAGGAGTTCACCGAGATCTGGCACCGGGTCTGCGCCTCCCAGGAGATCCCCTTCCGCGCGGAGGTGATCAACGACCTCATCACCCGCCACTATGTCGCCCAGGGGCGCGCCTTCCACGGCTCACACCCGCGCGATCTCCTCAACCACGTCGTCCACCTCTGCCGGTACCTGGGGCGCGAGCCGGAGCTGACCACCAAGCTCCTCGACGAGGCCTGCGAGACGTACTTCGTGGACGAGGCGGTGGAGGAGAGCTGAGCGGCGGCCCCTGCGGCTCCCGCCGCCGGTACACTGGGGCGCCCAGGGGCCGGTAGCTCAGCTGGGAGAGCGCTGCCCTCGCACGGCAGAGGTCCGGGGT
>CAZDTK010000012.1:0-63607 GCA_964508345.1 uncultured Actinomycetes bacterium
TCGTCACCCGCGAGGCGCTGGAGAACGCCATCGCCTACTTCTCCGCCACCGGCGGCTCGACCAACGCGGTGCTCCACCTTCTCGCCATCGCCGCCGAGGCCGAGGTGCCGCTGGAGATCGACGACTTCCAGGCGATCTGCGCCCGGACCCCGATCCTCGCCGACCTCCGTCCGGGCGGGCGCTTCGTCGCCACCGACATCCACCGCGCCGGGGGGCTGGCGGTGCTGATGCAGCGCCTGATCAGCCTCGGCCTGCTCCACGCCGACGCCCGCAACGTCGAGGGTCGCACCCTCGCGGAGGTCGCCGCCGCCGCCCACGAGACCCCGGGCCAGGAGGTGTTCCGGCCCGCCGACAACCCGGTCCGATCCCACGGCGGGATCGCCATCCTGCGCGGCAACCTGGCCCCAGGAGGCTGCGTCATCAAGCTGGCCGGCCACGACAAGACGTCGCACCGCGGGCCGGCGCGCGTCTTCGACTCGGAGAACGAGGCCTTCGCCGGGGTGCGCGAGGGCCGTGTCCAGGCCGGCGACGTCGTGGTCATTCGCTACGAGGGACCGGTAGGCGGTCCGGGGATGCAGGAGATGCTCTCGGTCACCGGCGCGCTCGCCGGCGCAGGCCTCGACGACTCCGTGGCCCTCATCACCGACGGCCGCTTCTCGGGCGCGACCCATGGCTTCATGGTCGCCCACGTCGTGCCGGAGGCCGCCCTCGGCGGGCCGCTGGCCGCGCTGCGCGACGGCGACATGGTGAACATCGACGTCGCGGCGCGCGAGATGTCCGTCGAGCTGCCGGAGGGGGAGATCGCCACCCGCCTGCGGGAGTGGAAACGGCCGGAGCCCCACTATCGCACCGGTGCTTTCGCCAAGTACGCGGCCACCGTTGCCTCAGCGAGCCAGGGTGCTGTCACCCGTCCTGCCGTCGCGGAGCCGGCCCCCGTCTGATCCAGCGCGAGGTCCAGCGAGGTCAGCCTGGGCCAGGCGAGGGTGCTGTTACTTAAACTGGAGCACCGGATGCGCACTTGACACGCGCATCGATTGAGCAAGTGGCGGGGCTGGAGCAAAGATCCTCGGGTTGAGATACCGCCGCCGAGGCGGCGGCTTAGCGGCCAAACAGGGCCGGCAGCTCTCGCTGGCCCGAGTCAGAACGTGACGGTGATCCAGATGTGGCCGCCATCGAACGTCATCAGCAGGCTTCCGACCGGGATGACACCTGCGCCGTTGACCGCGATGGCGACCCCCTGCGTGCTCGTCTCGAAGCCCACGTACTTCACATCGGTCGGAGCGGAGACGGTGGTCCAGGTCGCGCCGCCATCGAACGTGGCCTCGCCCGGAAGCACAATCACTCCGGGGGCCGGACTTGCGACGCTGCCATAGGACGGCACCGGCGTAGTGAGGAGCCCGAAGCTCGCCCCTCCATTCGTCGAGACGTAGGCACGCACGCCCGCGGGGCTAGCCGGTCCCCAGAGCCCCTGGTCGCAGATGGCGACGAGGTACTGGGCGCTCGAGGCTGCGAGCAGGGCCGGGCCATTCACGTTCAGGCAGGGCGGCTGCCACGGCTGCCACTGTCCGTTGATCAGCCGAGCGCCTCCGATGACTGTCCGGTCGTCTTCGAGGAGCCACCCCAGACTCCCCTGCAGCACGAGCTGAGGCATGGGTGCCGGGCCCGCACCGAATTCGACCGTCGTCGGCGACGCCGTCCAGTCGTCCACCCCGATCGGGCTGGTCTCAATCTCCATCTCGGCGTTCCCGTTGCTCACCACCGCCTGGACGAGCCCATCCGCGGTCTCGAGGCTGAAGATGGTGTCGTAGGGGGAGACCACGTACGTGGTGGAAGACGGGCCGGGCAGCAGGATCTGGGTCCACGTCGCACCGCCGTCGTGGGTGGCCCATAGGTCAGGATCGAAGGCCCACCCATCCTGGCTGTTCGCGAAGCGGATCTGCGAAACCCCGCCGCTTGGCTGCTCGATGTAGTTGAGATGTGTCGGCGGAGGAGTGACGCTGGTCCAGGTGGTCCCGTCGTTCTCGGTGCGCATGAGCCCGAGGCAGAGGAGCGAGCCGTTGCAGTGTTGGCCCCCGAGGACCCACCCCACCTGCGGCGATACGAAGGTCACAGACGACACCGAGAACGTCCCAGCAGGCAGCGGGGTGACGTTGAGGGAGGGGGCCGGCGGTTTGGTTGGGAATGGGGTGTCGGTCGCGGTCGAGGTCGGGCTGGCATTTGAGCTCGGTTTCGCGCTGGAACCAACCCCAGCGGGTGCGGGCGAGCATGCCGCCAGCAGCCACCCTGCACTCAGGACTGCCAGCCCCAGTGCGACCGACCGAGCCGCCGTCGTCGGCATCAACGCTGTCTCCTGATCCCTGCACCTGGCGGACCGCGGCGGCGCCGCTGGCCTGCCTTCCGGGGCCACCGGTAGTACGGGGCGCCTGGCAGGAGTGTGACGCCCCCGGAGGATAGCCGCTCGGATCGGAGAAGATCTCCTTCACCGTCAGCGGGAGCGGCGATCTGCTCGCGCTGGCGCAACGCGGCACGCATGCTCCCGGCACCCGGCGCGCGACGCGGCGGGGGGCGGTGACGAAAGGCTGACCACAGCGCCCCCACCCGGGCCGGGAGCCGTGCATCGGGCGAGCCGGTCAAGGGACATTCCCCAACACTGGGCCAGCCCAGTGTGCTGTGTCCTGTCACCCGAGGTCGGCAGCTGGCCCCGGAGAGGGGGTGGCCGAGGTCAGATCAGACCGGCGCCAGTCGGCTCCGGCGCCTCCGCCGCAGCACCACCGCGATGACGGCGATGACGATCACGACAAGCGGCACCAGCCAGACGGCGATGGAAAGCCCGCCCGTCGCGGATACCGCCCGAGTGAAGGTGAGGGTCAGGGTCATCAGCGCATACGGCGGACTGGTGCCACTCGGGTTGGCCGCCCAGTAGGTGGCATCCTCGGTCTTCACCTGCTCCAGCAGGGAGCGGCCCGCCGCGGTCAGGGGCAGGGCGAGGGTGTGGTTGCCGGAGGAGGAGTGGGAGGCCCGACCGGTCGCCACCTCGGTCCCCACCGGGACCGGCGTGGGGCTGGTCGCGGTGAGGGTGGCGGCTGGCAGCCGCTCCGCGTCGAGGGATGCGCTTGGCACGCCACCCGGCCGGTGGGCGATGGCGCTGCCCGAGCCGGTACCGCCGTCGAAGCTGAGGTCGCACCCCGTTCCCGAGTCGGCCAGCAGCGCCGGGGGACCGTCCTCCGGGTGGTAGCCGATGGCGCTGCCGCTGCTGCCACTCCCGTCGAAGGCGACCACACAGGGGTCGGAGCAGGAGTAGGCAGGCGGACCATCGCCCGAATCGAGCAGCGTGATCGGCACGACGCCCGGGCGGTAGGCGATGGCGCTCCCGTTGCTGCCGCTGCCGTCGAAGGCCAGCGTCCCGCCGAGCGTTCCCGCCTGGCCAACGTCCAGGGTGACCGTGGCCTGACCCGCTCCCAGGAGGTCGGTGGCGCTGCTCTGGACGTTCTGGGGGTCGTCGGTCTCGCCCTGGTAGCAGCCCTGCAGGAACCAGGCGGGTGCGCCCGCCTCGGGGGTGGGGATGGCCGGGCCGGAGGCGGGGGAGGGGGAGGCGGTGGTGGACGGGCTCGCCGCCACCAGGGTGAGGCCGCTCCCGGCCAGCGTGAGCGTGTCGTCCTCGGTCACCGAGCACCCGTTGGCGGCGAACGTCACCGTCACGGTGCCGGCGAATTGGGATCCGATCCCGCTCATCTCCCAGCTGTTATGGCTGGCGGAGCTGCCGCTGCCGACGTCGGCGCTCCACTCCAGCTCCAGCTGACCCGCCTCCGCCTGCAGGACCGACAGCTCTGGCGTGGCGGTCTGGTCCGGGAAGGTGAGGTCGAGGAGCGCCCCGGAGGAGCCGCCGGCGAGCACCGCCGAGCCGGTGCGTGAGGTACCGGCCGTCGCATGGCACACCGAGGAGTCGCTGGACGTCCAGGCGCCGAACGACTGGATGACCCCGGGCTGGGCCAGGCTGAGCTCGTCCAACGGCACCGGGCTCCCCGGTGCGGGGCTCTGAGCCGCGGCCGGTTGCCCCAGCACCGCCGCCCCGAGGAGCAGTGCCAGCGCAACCGGGGCGGCCGTGAGACGACCGTGCCCCCGCTTCGCGGTCGTCATGCCGACACTCTAGGCGGCGCTCGGCGGGCGGACAAGCAGGCGGAGACGCCTCTGCCCGTGGTGTGCGCCCCGCCTCAGGTGGCGGGCACCCTGTCCTGTCACCCTTCCCCGTTCGTGACGGAGCCTCAGATGTGCTACAAATAGCACGATGCTTACAGTGGGCGTGCGGGAGTTGCGGCAGCGGGCGAGCCAATTGCTCCGCCAGGTGGAGGCCGGCGAGACGGTCGAGGTCACCGACCGCGGGCGCCCCGTGGCGTTGTTGACCCCGCTGCCCGCCGGCGGCCCCCTGGCCCAGCTCAGGTCTCAGGGAGAGGTGATCCCTGCCCAGGGCCCACCCGGCGAGCTGCCCGAACCCCTGCCCCTCACAGCGGGCCAGGAGGCGCCCTCGGCCATCCTCGCCCGGCTCCGACGGGATGAGCGCTGAGCGCGCCACCTACCTCGACTCCTCCGCCATCGTGAAGCTGGCGGTGGGAGAGCCGGAATCATCGGCGCTTCGGCGCTACCTCCGGCGCCGGCCGACGCTGGTGAGCAGCGCGTTGTCCCGCACCGAGGTGGCACGGGCACTGCTTCCCCTGGGCCGCAGAGCGGTCGAGCGAGGTGAGGAAGTCCTGACCAGGATCGACCTGATCAGGATCAGCGACCGCGTCCTTCATGACGCCGGCCTGCTGCGGCCCGAATCGCTGCGGTCGTTGGATGCCATTCACCTGGCCACCGCCAGACTGCTGCGCGCTGACCTGGATCGGGTCGTGACCTACGACATGCGGATGTCGATGGCGGCTGCCGAGGCGGGACTTCCGGTGACTGCCCCGGCCTGAAGGTGGCGAGCCGCGAGGTGCGCGCGGTAGTCGAGCACTCCTCACCGATGGAGTCGCGGGGAGCTTCCGCCACCGCGAGATCCAAATCAGCCGAAGACGACAGGACGACCTTCGCCCACGACCGGCGACCGAGGAGGCCTCGTGCCGGCCGCCTCTGCGAGAGCCGCTCTTCCCCGGGCGCTCGGGCCGCCGACCTGCGGCTGAGGCCAGCCGCCGACTCAAGTGTCATTCCTCAACGCTGGGCCAGCGCAGGGTGTTGTTACTCACACTCGAGCAAGGCGCGCGAGTCTGCCAATCGACCGGATCTTGGAGCCCTCTGCTCGATCCGCCGGGCACCGGCCTGCGCTGCGGGTGACGTCTACTCCCGGGCAGCGCCGAGAGCCTGCAGGGTGACGTCGACCTCTCCGATATGGACCCGGATGTGCGAGATGCAGGGGCGTGCCAGGATCTGCCAGGCGGGGATGCCGACGAGGCTATCGATCTCGCTCCAGACCTGCGGCTCCGTGTAGCCGTCCACCTTCTCGTTGTGGTTGCGGAACGCGGGCACAGCGTCCAGGGTGGCGTCGGTCTGCGTGTCCAGCCATGTCATCACCTCCACGCGCACGTCGTCGAGGTACTCGGCCACGGCCCCAGGGACGAAAGCCTGGGCGATCTCATGAGCTGTATCCGCTGAGACACCCGCGCCGCAAACATAGCGAGGGGCCATGAGGGAGCGCCACCGGTCGCGCCGGGCCACCTCGACGAGTCCCCGGATGCCACACTGAACGCCCCAATCCATGATTCGAGCGCAGTGCCAAAGCGTAAAGCCGGGGGGATTGCCGGTCTCGAATGCGCGACGCGTCCAGCCGGTCGACGCCCTGTCGAGGCGCCCTGCAATGAGGTTGAAAGACCCCGCAAGCTGCAGTGCCACCACATCCTTGCCCGTCACGACTCAGCCAGTCTACCTGGTGGACCCGGGCCGCAATAACGGCGCTCTTCCAGATAAGCCAACGCTCCGTTCGCTCCAGTAACGCCATGAAGAGGCAGGCCTCGTGCCTCCCAACTGAATCACGAACCTGGTGACCGTGGCCTGACTGGACCCCAGGATCAGTCGAGGCGATTGCTCGATGCCGGGCCACCCCAAGTCACGTGTCGGCCGGATTCACCTGCACGCGATGAGAGCCGACGTCACGCTGCCCGGCCGCTTCCTCAAGTGTGATTCCCCAACACTGGGCCAGCCAAGGGTGGTGTCCCTCTACCCGGGGGAGGTCAGGCCCGAAGGAGCGAGCTCGACGAGCCGCCCTCGTCGCCCGACGCGTCGGACTCGATCCCCAGCCAGAGGGACCGCCGTGTCGTGCCAAAGAGGGCCAGGACGAGGAGCAGACCCCGCCAGTTGTCGTCACCCGGCAGCTGCCACGAACTCCAGGCCACCACGTCCTCTGCACGACCATCCACCCTCATCCAGGCGCCTTTGGCAAGCTGGTCCGCGAAGTGAGCCTCGAGCACTCCGGCGGCGAGGTCCGTCTCGGCGACGGCTTCCTGGCGCCATCGGCCGCCGCCGCCTCCTCCGCCTCGGGGCCGCACGGTGACGCCGGCCGGTGCACACAGGGTCGGCATCCGCTCCTGGCCGCGAAAGGCAGGGCTCTGCCGCTCTTCGGTATGGCGTGGAGTTTCCCAGTCGAGCGTGACGCGCAGGTCGACGCTCTGCTGGCCGCTTGCCCCCACCGCCGCGCGGAGGATAGGCCCGTGTCCTCCGCGCCACATCATGAAGTTCTCGGCGTTCTGGCGCGTGACGAACCCGCCATGCGGGGGAAAGCGGCCACCCTCGAACGTATCCCATCCCAGTTCCTTTAGCTGCCGCTGGTAGGCGGCCAACACAAAGGCGGGATCGCCGTCTGCGTCAAAGATCGCCCTCAGGACCGAGCCCTGCGTGTCCGGGGAGATTAGGACACTGCCCAGAAGCCGGGCACTGGCCGGCGGCGGTAGGTCCTCGATGAGATTCAACGGCAAGCCTCCCACGAAGAGTTCGACTTTCGGGCCGAAGGGTTCGTGGGTGAGCAGACGGCGGGCCAGTTCCAAACTCGGGTGGTCGACGTCAGATTCGGAGGTCACGCACGGCTACTATGGGCCATCGTCGCTGGGATCGCCACGTTGGGCGTCAGGTGACATTGCCAGATACTGGGCCAGCCGAGGATGCGCTTGCTCACACTGGAGCAAACTGAGCGGATGAACTGAGCGCTCACAGTGAGAGCGCCATTGGGGCATGCGGAACACCGTCTCGCCCGAGGGCGCTCCCACCGCCTGCTCCGCCACGGGAACGATGAACGAATCTATGCCGGCCAGCTACTCGAGGCCTTCCCGTTTGGGCCTGGTGATGGCGGCAGTGATCGCCGCCGCCGCTGCCCTCGTCGGCTGCGGCGGCAGCGGCGCCTCTGCCGGCTCCTCGTCTTCATTCCAGGATCAGTGGGTCGTCGGGGTCCCGAGCACCGTCGCCTCCGCCGAGAATCCGGCGATCTGGTTCCTGGACCGCACGGATGACCACCTGCTGGTTGCCTACAACTGGGAGGGAGACCAGGTGGGGAGCATCCGGCTCAGCTACTCGCAGCCATTCGGCGCTCTGCAGTCCCCGGACGGGTCGGCCCTCGTCCTGGTGTACGCCCAACCGGTGTCCGGGGCGAAACTCATCGGCCGCGCCGATGGCCAGGCGACCTGGGCTCGCGACAGTAGCCACCTCTGCTCCTTCCGCCAGCCGAACGGCGCGGACTTCGTCGAGCAGAGCAGCACGTCCGAGCCAGGAGCCCTCTTCGTCGACGACCCCGCGACCGGAGCCTCGCGCCGAGTCGTGCGCTTCGGGACTGAGGACCCCTTGGGCGGTCCGACCGTCCTCTCCTGCAGCGTCCCCGATGACCGCGCAGTCGTAGGCGAGAGCTTCGTGGCAAATGTCAGCTCGCTGCACGTCGTGACCCTGGGCACCGGCGCCAGTGCGGCGTTCACCCCACACCCTCCTCCTTCCGCCCAAGCCCCACTGGGAGCAGGGGCCTCAGCCGACGGCACGCTCGTCGCGGAAGGATCCACCAATGGGACCGGGCCCAGCGCCAACCAGGCCAACCAGTTCACGGTCTACGACAGCAGCACCGGAGCGGCGTTGGCCACCGTCCCCAACGACATCGTCACCTTCAGCGACGACGACAGCCGGGTGCTGACCGTGCAGGAGTTCAACAGCACCAACCAGGGCGGCATCTACCGGCTGGTCGACTGGCGCACGGGAGCGGTGCTCTGGAGCGACCACCTTGCCCCGGGCGGCTTCCTGACCCAGCCCAACACCGGGGACGTTGTGGTGGAGCCCTACTCCAGCTGGGGGCCTGTCCCAGGCTCGCAGGGCACGCGCCAGCCATATACGACGCCGATCATCGTCCGGCCCGACGGGACGACCCTGCAGCTGCCCGAGGTCCGTCCCCTGGGGTGGTGACGCGCTCGTGGCCTGGGTCATCCCGTTTCTGCAGCCACGCCTCCGGTTCCGCTCAAGGTACATTCCCCGACACTGGGCCAGCGGAGTGTGTCCTCACCGTGGCTGGAGCGAGTGCTCCAATCGCAATCCGTGCCTCGCCGTCGACTGAATCGGCCGGAGATGCCAAGCGGGCCGCCTCCCACCTCAGGTCGGTGATCACCCGGCGTCCAGAGCCGCCTGGATCAGCCGACAACGGTTGCCGGTGCCCTCTAGGTTGCCCGGCGGCGCACCAGCCAGACCGTCGCGGCGATGAGTAGCAGGGAGAGCGCGAGCATCCAGCCGCCCTCGATCAACTGGAACGGCCAGAATCGGCTGGCTGGCTGGTAGGTCGTCAACTGCGTGTAGCCGTGCTGGATGAGGTAGCGCACGGGGTCGCCGAAGTTGGCCGGGGTCGCAGGCCCGGGCTGGAACAGGTCGGGCGTCACCGCCTGGACGTCGACTGGGCGAAGGGTCTGGTTGATCATCTCCAGACTCGCCGGATTGCCGCCCCGGAACCACCCCTGGCTGATCACCCATGAGCCGGCAGGAATGGCGGGGTTGCTGGTGACCAACGGCGCCTCGTAGTGCTGGCGGAGGAAGAATCCGGTCACGCACGCGAGTCCAGTCCACGCGGCGAGGGTGGCGAACATCGCGGGAATGACCCGGCGGACCAGGGCACCGGCCAGGACGCCAATGGCGAAGGCAGCGAGGATCCAGGCGGCGAGCGCAACCCCGAGGAAGTCGAAGCGCGTGGGATACAGTGCACCGTCGTCGTCTCCCGCGCCAAATAACGGTTGGAGGTACCAGGAGACGAGCACTGTGAACGCTCCGCCCGCAAGCGCAACCGCGACCGCGAGTGGCGCCAGCTTGGCGATGGCCCACCGCACCCGCCCAAAGCTCTGGGTCCAGGTGTAGCGGAAGGTGCCCGTCTCGAACTCCCTGGCCAGCAGCGGTGCGCCGACGAACGCTCCGATGAGAGCCGGGATCACCTGTAACACGCCGAGGGTGACCCCGACACCGGGCGCGTAGCTGCCCAAGAAATCGTTGGCTGCTTGCTGGCAGACACCCGAACCGGCCGGGCGGCATGCGCTCACAGCGCCGTAGGCCTGACGCATTTGGAGGCCCGTGATGACCAGGTACGCGGCTGCCACGCCGAGCAGCGCGATGACACCGGCCACGGCGAGTCGGTGCTGCCGCCAGGTGACCCAGGTCATCCTCCGCCACGGCATCGGCCGCAGACCGGCGTCCTGTCCCGGCCGCGCAGCGGTCAGCGCTGCCAATTCGTCACCTCCACCGCTTCGGCTTCCCTGTCGCGCGTCGGGCCGGGGAGCGCCGAGACGCCGGGCTCGCGCAGGTAGGCCAGGGCCAGCTCCTCCAGACTGACCGGATGCTCCTCCCAGCCAGGTGGCTCCGGGCCGGACCTCCCGTCGATCCTGACCAGCAGGTGGGTCTGCGCCCCTCCGCGCCGCGCGTTCACCACGTCCAGCCGTTGCGCGCAGGTGTCAGCTTCGGAGGCCGGACCGGTCAGCACGCGGTGGCAGGCGAGCAGATCGTCGACCTCGCCGGCCACCTGGACGCTCCCGCTCGTTATGAGGACGAGATAGTCGGCTACACGCTCCAGCTCGGCCAGCACGTGCGATGAGAGCACCACCGACACGTCCCCGTCGGCCACCGCGGCCATCACCGCCGCCATGAAGTCGTGCCGGGCCAGCGGGTCGAGCATCGCCATCGGCTCATCCAGCACGAGAAGGCGCGGCCGCCGGGCCAGTGCAAGGGTCAGTGCGAGCTGCGCCTGCTGGCCCCCGGAGAGGTTGCCGGCCCTGCGCCTCAGCGGGATGCCCAGTTGACCCAGGCGCGCCTCGGCGTAGGTCTGGTCGAAGCTGCGGTTCAGGTTGCGGGTCAAATGCAGCATGTCGGCCACGGACAGGTTCCTGTAGACCGGCGCGTCCTGAGCCACGAATGCGATGCCGTCCAGCGCGGCCGGCGACCCGGCGGGCCAGCCGCCGAGCACCGTGACCGTGCCCTCCGATGGCGCCGTTAGGCCGACTGCGAGGTTCAGCAGGGTGGTCTTGCCGGCGCCGTTCGGGCCCACCAGAGCGGCCACGTGCCCGGCGGGAATCGCCAGCGCGCACCCCCGCAGCGCCCACGTGCTGCCGTAGCGCTTGCCCAGACCAATGGCCTCGATGACGTTCATGCGACGCTCTCCGTCTCACCGCTCGGTGCGCCGCGGTGTTCGCGAAGATCCCGAAGCGCGCTGGTGAACAGGGCAACCATCCCGTCCTCGTCGAGCCCGGTCGCGTCGGCGGTGGCCAGCCAGCCGAGCAGGGAGCGGCGTAGCTCGGTCAGCTCGGGCAGGGCAACCTGGTTGAGAGTGGCCTCGATGAACGTTCCCTGGCCGGGCCGTCCGCTCGCCAGGCCCTTGGTCTCCAGCTCGCGATAGGCCTTGAGGACCGTGTTGGGGTTGATGGCCAGCGAGGCGACCACATCTCTGACCTTGGGCAGCTGGTCGCCGGGTTTGAGGTAGCCGAGCCGCAGCGCGTGCTCCACCTGCTGGACCAGCTGCAGGTAGGTCGGCACCCCCGAACCGGGGTCGAGGCGGAAATCGATGGGCGACACCGGTCCGCGTGCAGTCGCAGGACCGTCCGCGACTCCCGCGCCAGGCGGGGCGCTGCCACCCCCATCTTCCGCCCGCCTGATATCTTTATCTATTGTCATAAGACAAGATTACAGATCGCTCACAGCGGTGTCAACCTGGCGGCCAGCGGCCCGTCGCCGCCAGCTCCCGCTCAAGGGACATTCCCCAACACTCGGCCAGGCCAGGGTGCCCTCCCTTCTCACGGGAGCGATGCGCCACGCACTCGGCGTAGCTTCGGGATCGGCGACGGATTCGCCTTGATGACGCCATTTGGCGCTAACTGGGGCCATCTCCCTGCTGCACAATGGCCGCTGGGGTGGAACCTGCAGCGGAATCTGGCGTTGCCTCCAGTGTGAGGAGACGCATGGCCCGGGTGGCCGTGGTCGGGCTGGGGGCGCTGGCGGCAGCCGGATGCGCGTCGCCCGAGACCACATTGCCCCCAGCCACCTCCTTGCCCTCAGCCTCCTCGCCGGCCGCCTCGCTCTCCTCCAGCGGCTGCACCCTCCCCGGCTCGTCGCCCTACAGCGGTGCGCCCGCGGCTCTCGGCCTCGACGCCCGGGGGGCCACGGCTCCGGTCTGGTCGGCACGGATAGGACCCCCTCGGGCCGTCGAGGGGAATCGAAGCTTCGGCATCGCCTACGAGGACAACTCGGGCACAGCCTGCGTCGTCGCCACCGACGTCGCGAGCGGGCAGATCGAATGGGCAACCAGGCCCCCCGCCGAACACCCAGAACTCCTCGGGGTCATCGCCGACTCGACCACGGTCCTCGCCGCCGTCGGGAACCAGTTCGGTCAGGCGCCGGCAATGGTCTACGGGGCCGTCACCGGCCTGGTCGCCTACGACCCCGCCACCGGCGACCCGCGATGGGCTGTCAGCCTTCCCGAGGACAGTCAAGCAGTTCCCGCTGTGCTCGCTGGCGGTGTAGTCGCCGTCACGGAAGCAGACGGCACGGTGGTGGGCCTTGACGAGAGCGACGGGCATCAACTCTGGAAGGACTCCGCCCATCCCAAGTGCTCCGAATGGCTGGGACCGTTGAACCCAGGAGCCGCCCCGGTCGGGCCTCTCACCCTCTCGAGCACAGGGGAGACCGTGGCCGTGGTCGGCTATGGATGTGTGACCTCCGGCGGCGTGGAGGCGCTCAACCCGACGGACGGTTCCACGATGTGGAACTGGTCCGCCCCCGAGGGCTGGAGCCCGGACCCCCAGATGCTGACGACCGTGAGCACCGGATCGCCGACCGGCGAGGTGGCGGTGGTGCCGATCAGCCGGGTTCCGCCTGCCAACGCACCGCCGGTGACCGCCCCTGCCCCCACCCCGGTGGTGTCCACGGTGATCGGCAACCCCTATGGCTACTCTCAGACCAATGATGTGGTCGTGCTCGACCCGGCGACCGGCCAACCGCTCTGGGACCTCCAGGGCGTGGCCGGGCAGGCGGTGGAGGTGGTCGGCGGAGCGGGTAGCCTCTGCATCCTCACCGACATCGGCGCCGACTGCCGCACGCCGAGCAACGGGGCACCGCGCTGGTCACTCAACTGGCCAGGCAAGGGAGCGAGCGCAGCCATCCCCGCCCTCGAATGCATCGACCTATCGGCCATCTCCCAACCCTGCGTGATCACCGCTGATGGCAACCTTTACGTCGCCCTCGCCACCGATGCAGCGCCCGCCTACGACAACCCCGAGACCTTGCCACCGCGCGCCGGCCTCTTCGATCTGACCGCGCTCGATCTGGCCTCGGGGGCTCAAATCTCGCGCATTCCCCTGCCCGCCTACGATGACCCCGATGGCATCGGCGTCTGCCTGGCGGGCCCTCCGGCTGTTCTCGAGGTGAGCGAGGGCCTCGCCCTGGTGTCCCCCCAAGACCAGGAGGGCGACGTCGTCGAGGCATTCAATATCTAGCGCCGACCAGGGACCACTCGGCTCCGCGTCTGGGCGAAAGTCCCTGGTCATTTGCCCCGTGATCCCCAACCACCCGAGGTCAACCAATGCACCTTGCGGGGGATGGGTCGTCCCGGCGGTGCCGGCTTGTCTGGTCAGGCCCCGGCTGCGCGCCGCCCCCACCAGCACCGGCCACCCCCGAGCAGCGCCGCGCCGACGAGGAGGAGGAACAACCCGACCGGCCAGCCGGGCGATGCACCCGCCGCGCCGCTCTCCGGGACAGGGACGGTCGTCGCCGGCCCCTCGTACGCGTAGATCAGCACGACCTCGGCTGTGCTCCCGCCGTTATCAGCGCACCCGGTGAGGGACGAGGCACAGTAGTTCACCCCGCCGCCGCCGCCACTACCACCGAACAGGGCGGCGCTGCCCCCGCCGCCGCCGTAGTAGCCCGCTCCGCCTCCCCCGCCACCCAGGTCCTCGGTTTCCGTGGGGGGGGCTGCGCCAGCCCCGCCGACACCCGGCCCGCTGGCCGTGAATTCCTGGCCCGCGCTGCCATCTGCGGCATCGGTCCCCGCGGTCCCGCCGGCCCCCCCACCGGAATGGGGGGTGCACGACGTGCAGTCGAGGGCCCCGCCTCCCGCCTCGCCCGCGCCGTAGCCACCGCCCGGGAGCTCGCCGGGGCTCCCGTCCTCGGATCCGCCGTCACCACCGCCCGAGTCGAAGGCCGCCCCCCCGCCCCCGGCGGATATCAGGAGCGGGTCACTGAAGTTCGATCCCAGGCTCACCCCGGACGCCCCGCCCCCCGCCCCTGCGGAGGCATCACCCGCGCTACCTCCCCCGTAGTCCACGCAGATGTCGAGGGTCTGTCCGGCGGAGAGGCCGCCCACGGTCCCCGTCTGCGGGTTGGCGTATCCGCCGTTGGCCTCGGTCGTCGCTTCACCATTGGCGCCCATGGCGAAGATCTGCACGCTGCTCACGCCGGAGGGCACCGTCCAGGTGCTGCACCCGGCGGTGGTCAGCGTGGTGGTGGTCGCATAGGTGAGGATGACCTGGGCATAGCCGGTCGCGGAGCCGGCGGTGGTCTCAGTCCCCGCCTCGTAGTTGTCGATGCAGGCGGCGATGGCGGCGGCACAGAAGCTTTCCCCGCCGCCGCCGGCGCCGGCCGCCGAACTGACGGCGCCGCCGCCGCCGCCGCCGCCGTAGTAGCCCGCGCCTCCACCGCCACCCCCGTTGGCGTCGGAGCCACCGCCCCCACCGCCCCCGCCGGTCCCCGGTCCGCTGGAACTCGACGCGGTACCCGTACCGCCGTTCCCGCCCCCGGCCCCCGCGGCGGTGTACTGGCCGCCCTGGCCATCGATCCCGGTGGGCGTTTGCGGCAGTCCGTAGTACAGCTGTGCCGACCCGCCGGTGTCACCACCCGTCCCTCCCCCGCCGCCACCACCGCCACCGGCCACCAGCAGCGGTGAGGAGAAGTCGGATCCCGAGCTCACCCCGGACGCCCCGCCCCCGTTCCCCCCCGACGACGACGTGCCGAAGCGGCCGCCGCCCCCGCCGTAGTCGACGCAGACGTCGAGCTTCTGCCCGGCGGTGAGACCGGTCACGGTCCCCGAGATCCCGTCGCCATAGCCGCCCGCCACAGCCCCGGCACCGGCCTCGCCGGCGGCGCCCACGGCCACGATGTCCAGCGAGGTGACTCCGGAGGGCACCGACCAGGTGCTGCACCCCTGGGTGGTGAAGCTGGCCACGTCGTCGACGGCGGCGACCTTCACCGGTCCGGCCAGCCACAGCGCCCCGGCGGCGATCGCCACAACGCCGGAGCCGACCGTGATCCTCGACCGCATCAAGCGCAGCACAACTGTCCTCCCTCCGCCCGTTGACCCATTCGCGGGCTGTGGGGATTGTACGGTGTTCACGACGACTCCGCGTTGGTGGTGAGAGCCCGTCCTCGCGGGCGACGCTCACCGGTGGGAAACCGCGCTGACTGTCTGCGGGCCGTCAGGCGTGATTCGCCGGATACCTCGTCACCCCAGGGTGCTCTCGCTGACATTAGAGCGAACCAAGCGCACCGGCTGATGCTCCGAGTCGGCACGTGCAGTAGGCAGGTGAACAGACCGCAGCGGGCTCACGGTGTCGGGTGGCCGAGCTCGTTGGCAGCTACTCCGGAGACGATCACCGCGGCGTTCTCCAACGACGCGCCTCGACGGTCAGAACCGGCTCTGGGCTCATGCACCGGTCGACACCTCCGCCGGGTGAGCCAGCGCGTTCCACCGCTCGACGTTCACGCCGGCGATGAGGAGCCAGAGCATCAAGGCCAGCTCCGCCACGAAGCCGAAGACGTACAGGTAGTTCTTCACATGCATTGCCAGGGGCGGGGAGAGGAAGGTGAGCCAGCCCAGACCGGCAAGCGCGATCAACCAACCGAGGATGCGGGGCAGGAAGGTCGACCTGACGATGAGGTAGCCGAGCAGGAGCTGAAACATTCCGAAGAAGACAAGTGCGATGTAGCCGGCCTGAGCGCCCATGTCGACGAATATCTTCGACAGGGCGTGCAGCTGGTCTGCCGTGAAGGCGGTCCTTCCCGCGATGACCAGAGGGCCCAGTTGAAGGAGGCTGGCGACCGCCGTGATGGCGCTTCCCATCAGACCGAACAACACGGCGAGGAAGGCCGGGGTCCGGCCCACGTGCCGGAGGAGCCGGTAGAGGAGGCCCACCACTGCGACATAGCACACGCTCGAGACCAGGCCGAGCGCGAATCCCCAACGGAATGCGGTTTCATTCGCCAGGATGGTGCTGGCGGATGGCGCCAGTCCCCCGTAGGCCACGGCGCCCAGTATCGACGTCAGGAAGTACAGCAAGTAGACAGCACCGGTAGCCCTCGCCGCGGTTCGCGGCGAGGGTGCCGAGTTACGCTCCACCATCAGCCTCCCTTCGAGGATCAGAGAGATCCTGACGTCGACGACCTCGTCAGAGCTCGAGCCTCGGAGGGTAGCTCGACAGATCCACCCCGTGCATGACGGCCTTCGAGGGCAGCTCGGACAGAGGACGCTCCACCGCCGCAACCCGGGTGGCCCGGCTCACCACCGGCGCGGCGCCTCTGGCAGACCACGGTGACGGTCGGGTCATTCAGTCCCTTTGGGACGGTCCGCCATGGCTGCGAGGTGGCACCCGGCCATGTCGTGGTACACAAGGTGCATGAGCGGTGAAACGGTGGCTCTCGACGGCGTGCCGGATCCCATTCCACCGAGGCACGGGGGCTTCGACGCGTCCTATACCGGCACCCCCGCCTGGGACATCGGCCGACCTCAGCCGGCCTTCCTGGAGCTTGCGGAGGGCGGTGCGCTGCGCGGTCGGGTGCTCGACATCGGTTGTGGGACGGGAGAGCACGCCCTCATGGCCGCTCGCCTCGGCCACGCCGCCACCGGCATCGACACGGCCCAGTCAGCGATCGCCATCGCTCAGGGCAAGGCCCGCGATCGCGGCCTGAGTGCCCGTTTCCTCGTCTGGGACGCGCTTCAGGCGGCCGAACTCGGCGAACAGTTCGACGACGTGCTCGACTGCGGACTATTCCATGTCCTTCGCGACGATGACCGCCTCCCGTACGTCGACAGCCTCCGGGCCGTCCTTCCGCTGGGAGGTCGCTTTCACATGCTGTGCTTCAGTGACCGCCAGCCGGGCGACTGGGGCCCCCGGCGGGTCACCCAGGACGAGATCGAGGCCAGCTTCCGTGATGGGTGGCAGGTGGAGTCGATCGAAGCCTCCACGCTCGTGACCAACAATCTCCCCAACGGTGCATTCGCCTGGCGAGTTTCGATCCGTCGAACCTGACGGGCGGTCCTGAGTGGCGACGCCGACTCGGTCATGGTTCCGAACCGTGCCAAGGACCTCTGCGGTCACTCATCTGGCCGCGAAGCCAGGCCGCCCTTCCGAGGGCGTGTTGGCGGTGATAGGGTCGCTCGTGGTGAAGACGCGAGGCGGGTACCGATCGGCGCCGGGGCTTAGCTTTGCCTAACGACCTTGCGCCCTCCGTTGCGGAGCAGCAGGCGTCCGGTGATACGCCGAGCGTGACTCGCGCGCACGTGGCCGCCGGGGCCGACGGGATGTCGATCGCGGTCGCGCGCGACTCGCGGGAGGACGTCTATCTCGAGCTGGTCGAGGCGGACCCGGAGGCACCACGATGATGGGACTCGATGGGAGGCGGGTGGCCGCGGTGGCCCGAAAGGAGCTGCGCGACTACCGCCGCACGCCATTCATCGTCGGCGCCATGCTGGTGCTGCCCTTCATCTTCCTGATCAACCCGGCGATCGTCATCTTCGTGCTCAGTGCCGCGGTTAAGCCCGCGGCGGTCGCCAAGGAGGTGGGCTCGACGTTCCTTGTCCTCCTGATCGTGCCGGCCGTCATCCCCGCCACCATCGCCGCCTACTCGGTGGTGGGAGAGCGGGACCAGGGAACCCTGGAGCCGCTGCTGACCACGCCGGTGCGACGCGGAGAGATCCTGATCGGCAAGGCGCTGGCCCCGGTCATCCCCTCGGTCGGGATCGCCTACCTCCTCTTCGCCCTGGTCGTGATCCTCGCCCACTTCTTCGCCCAGAACCCCGCTGTCGCAGCGAACCTGAGCGACGGCTCGCACATCCTCGCCCAGGCGCTGTTCGCGCCCCTGCTCGCGGTGTGGTCGATCGGGGTCGGCACCGCGATCTCGACGCGATCCAGCGACGTGCGGGTCGCGCAGCAGTTGGGAACGCTGGCCAGCCTGCCGCCGCTCGCGGTGACTGCCCTCGTGTCGTTCCAGATCGTGCCCCTGGGGGTGTGGACGGCGGTGGGGTTCGGGCTCGGTTTGCTGGTCATCGACGTCGCCATGTGGCGGGTGGTGGCCGCCATGTTCGACCGGGAGCGTTTGATCACCGGCTCCCGTGCGGTGCATGGGACGGGCTTGGGCACCGGCGGCAGCGCCGGGCTGGGCGTGGTGCGGCGAATACAGGCGTAAGGAGGCTCGAGAATGGGCGAGGCGACAATCCGTCTCTCACGGGCAGTGAGCTACAGCCCCCTGCTGGGGATGGAGACCTACAAGATCTCCATCGATGGCGGGGTGGTGGGCGCCATCGCCGCGGGGGAGACCGTCGAGGTGTCGGTCACCCCGGGTCGGCACTCGTTGCGTCTGCTGGGCGGGGGCCGGAACCGAAGCCCGCTCCGTGCCCTCGAGGTCGCTGAGGACGAGGTCGTGAGCTACCGCTGCCACGGCCCCCGCTACGGCCCGCCGTATGTCGTGGCGGCGCTCATCAAGCCGGATCTCTGGATCTCGCTCCGGCCAGGGTGAGCGCAGACGCTTCAGGGTGACGCCTGAGGTCGCCACTCCTCAAGCTGCAGGGACGATTTGACCCCCGCGGATCACCTGCGCCACCGGGTTGGCACCCAGGTGGTAGCCGACGTCCAGCCACCTGGGAGTGTCGAGGAGCAGGGCGTCACAGCGCAGCCCGGGCAGGAGCCGCCCCCGGTCGGTGAGCCCGAGGGCGGCAGCGCCCCCGGAGGTGGCGGCCAGCAGCGCCTCGGCCGGGGTCAGTCCGGCGGTCGAGACGCCCAGCGACACCATCAGGGGCATCGACTCGCACCAGCAGGTGCCCGGGTTGCAGTCGGTCGCCAGGGCGACCCGAGCCCCGGCATCCATCAGGCGGCGGCCCGGCGGCGGCGGCCCGCCGAGGACCAGCGCGGCCCCGGGGAGGAGCACCCCGGTGACCCCCGCGGCCGCCAGGGCGCGCAGGTCGTCGTCGCTGGCCCGCTCGAGGTGGTCGGCGGAGACGGCCCCCACCCGGGCGGCCAGCGCCGCCCCGCCGGAGTGGCTGCGCTGCTCGGCGTGGACCTTGGCGCTGAGCCCGACGCCCCGGCCGGCGAGGAGCAGGCGCTCACAGTCCTCGACAGTCCAGGCTCCGATCTCGCAGAAGCAGTCGACGAAGCGGGCCCGCCCGGCGGCGGCGGGAAGCCCGTCGCGCAGGACGGACTCCAGGTACCCGGCGCGGTCGCCGTCCGCCGGCCCGTGGAGGGGGAGATAGGTCGGGATCACATCGGGCAGGCCGGGCTCCCCGGCCAGGGTTCGGGCGGCCTCGAGCTGGCGCAGCTCGGCGGCGAGGCCATTGCCGTAGCCGCTCTTGACCTCGACCGTGGTGGTGCCGAGCAGGAGCATCCGCCGGGCGCGCTCGCGGGCGGCGTCCACCAGGTCGCCGAGGGTGCCGGCGGCGGTCGCGGCGACGGTGCTCCGGATCCCACCACCCCGCGCCGCCACCTCCTCGTAGGAAGCGCCTCCGGCGCGGGCCGCGTACTCCTCCGACCTCTCGCCCAGCCAGATCAGGTGGGTGTGGGCGTCGATGAACCCCGGGATCACGGCCGCGCCATGCGCGTCGACCTCGACGGTGTCCGGCCCGGTGCGGAGGTCGAGGCCTGCCGCGGGCCCGGCGTAGACGACGCGATCCCCGTCCGCCAGCAGCACCGCGTTCTCGATGACCCCGGGAGCCGGGAGTTGCGGGTCGCCGGTGACCAGCTGGCCGATGTTCGTCACCATCAGGGTGGCGGGTGGGCGCTGCGGCGCGGTCACGCCGCCAACCTAGCACTCATGGCAGCGGGTCCTGGACCGGCCGGTCGCGGCCGCCCCGCCCGCGCCCCGGTGAAACCGGGGGAGCAGCCGGTCATTCCAGGGCGGTGCCCGCCAGCTCCGCCGCCGCGCGCCACTCCCCGCCGCTCAGCCACTGCTCCGCCGCCTCCAGGTCGGGAGCCAGGGGGCGGTCGGCCTCGAGGTGGGCGACCCGGCGCCGCAGCGAGCGGAGGAGCGCCCCGGTCGCGGGCCCGGGGTGGAGGGGTGCCCGGAGCTCCAGCGCCTGAGCGGCGCAGACCACCTCGACGGCCACCACCTGACGGAGCAGCTCGAGGCTCCGCCGGCTGCGCAGCGCGGCGGCGAAGCCCATGGAGACGTGGTCCTCCTGGCCGGCGCTCGTGTCCAGGCTCTGCACCGCGTAGGGGGTGGCGGCCTGGCGGAGCTGGGTCACGCAGCTCGCCGCCGTGTACTGGGCCATCATCAGGCCACTGTTGAGTCCGGGCTCGGGGCTGAGGAAGGCGGGGAGACCGCGCGACCTGGCGGGGTCGAGGAGGCGGTTGATCCGCCGCTCGCTGATCGCGGCGGTGTCGGCAGCCACGGCTGCCAGCAGGTCGGCGGTGTAGGCGAGTGCCTGGCCGTGGAAGTTGCCGGCGGAGAAGAGCTCGCCGCGCTCCGCGAGGACGACCGGGTTGTCCACCACGCTGCCCATCTCCCGCTCCACCGTCTCCCGGCAGAAGCGGAGCACGTCGCGAGCCGCCCCATGCACCTGGGGGGCGCAGCGCAGCGAGTACGCGTCCTGGACCGCGTGGTGCGAGCTGCGATGAGAGGCGACGATCGGCGATCCCGCGAGCAGGCCGCGCAGGTTGGCAGCGCTCGCCCGCTGTCCCGGGGCCGGCCGCAGCGCGATCACCTCGGCATCGAAGGCGCGAGGGGTGCCGAGCACGGCCTCGACGGTCATCGCGCAGGCGCAGTCGAGAGCGACCAGCAGCGCCTCTGCATCGAGGACGGCCAGACCGAGGATTGCGCTCATCCCCTCGGTGCCGTTGATCAGCGCCAGCCCCTCCTTGGGGCCGAGGTCGATGGGCTCGAGCCCCGCCTCTGCGAGGGCGTCCGCCGCCGCGCGGCGGCCGCCCGACCCGTCGTCGACCCAGCCCTCTCCGACCAGCACCGATGCGGCGTGGGCAAGCGGGGCGAGGTCGCCCGACGCCCCCACGGACCCGTGCTCCGGGACCCACGGGGTGATGCCCGCGTTCAGCAGGGCGCAGATGCACGCCGGCAGGGCGTCGCTCGCGCCGGAGTGACCGGCGGTCAGACTGCGGGCCCGGAGCAGGAGCATGCCGCGCACCAGCTCGGCAGGCAGGGGTGACCCCATCCCGGCCGAATGGCTGCGGAGGATGGCGCGCTGCAGCTCGACCCGCTGCTCGGCGGGGATGACGATCTCGGCGAGGGCGCCGAAGCCGGTGTTGACCCCGTAGACGGGCCCCCCCTCGGCATCCAGCCGCTGGACCAGGTCCCTGGCCGGCGCCATCCGGCGCCGCGCCGCCTCGCCGACCTCGACCTCCGTTCCACGCCGGGCGACATCGGCCAGGTCGTCGAGCCCGAGCGGGGAGCCATCGAGAGTGAGCACGCTGCACCGAGCGTAGCCGTTCCGGAGGGGCTGGGTGTCCCTCTGCGCTTCCCCGCTCAATGACGCTGCTGCTCTCCGGCCTCCTCCATGGGGACGCGGACGTGGAGCCGCCTGGCCGTCGCGGACGCCTCGGGGTAGCCGGCGTCCACGTGGCGCACCACCCCGGTCAGGGGGTCATTGGTGAGCACGCGGTGGAGTTTCTCCCCGGCGAGCTTGCTGCCGTCCGCGACCATCACCTGGCCGGCGTGAATGGACCGGCCGATACCGACCCCGCCGCCGTGATGGATCGATACCCACGAGGCGCCCGAGGAGACGTTGACCATGGCGTTGAGGAGCGGCCAGTCCGCGATGGCGTCGGAGCCATCGCGCATCGCCTCGGTCTCACGGTACGGAGATGCCACCGAGCCGCAGTCCAGATGGTCACGGCCGATCACGATCGGTGCTTGGATCCGGCCCGACGCCACCAGTTCGTTGAAGCGGACCCCGGCGAGGTCGCGCTCGCCGAGGCCCAACCAGCAGATGCGCGCGGGCAGCCCCTGGTATTTGACCCGCTCGCCGGCCATGCGGATCCAGCGGGTGACGGACTCGTTCTCCGGGAACAGCTCGAGGATCGCCTGGTCGGTGACCGCGATGTCGTCAGGCTCGCCGCTCAGGGCCACCCACCGGAATGGCCCCCTGCCCTCGCAGAACATGGGCCGGATGTAGGCGGCCACGAAGCCGGGGTAGGCAAAGGCGTTCTCGAAACCGCCCAGTCGCGCCTCCTCCCGCAGCGAGTTGCCGTAGTCGAAGACCTCCGCACCCCGGTCCTGGAAGCCCACCATCGCCTCGACGTGACGGGCCATGGAGGCGCGAGACCGTCGAATGAACTCCTCGGGGAGCTCGGCGGCCTGGGTTGCCATCTCGTCGATCGGCATCCCCACCGGGAGGTAGGTGAGCGGGTCGTGCGCCGACGTTTGATCGGTGACGATATCCATGGGGGCGCTCAGTGACAGGAGCTCTGGAACCACCTCGGCGGCGTTGCCGAGGAGGCCGATGCTCAGGGCTTCGCGACGGTCGCGCGCGGCCGTGGCGCGACGCAGGGCATCCCCGACGCCGTCGGCCTGCACGTCGAGATAGCCGTGCCGGAGCCGCCGGGCGATGCGGGCGGGGTCGCATTCGACGCAGATGACCACCCCGCCGTTCATGGTCACCGCCATGGGTTGGGCGCCGCCCATGCCACCCAGGCCGGCGGTCAGGGTGATGGTCCCGGCCAGGCTCCCGTCGAAGCGCTTCCTGGCGATGGCGGCGAAGGTCTCAAAGGTCCCCTGCAGGATGCCCTGGGTGCCGATGTAGATCCAGGAGCCGGCGGTCATCTGGCCGTACATGGTGAGGCCCGCCTCCTCCAGGCGACGGAAAACCTCCCAGGTGGCCCACTCCGGGACCAGGTTGCTGTTGGCGATCAGCACCCGAGGTGCCCACTCGTGGGTCTGGACGACGCCGACGGGCTTGCCCGACTGGATCAGCAGCGTCTCGTCGTCGCCCAGGGTTTGCAGCGTCCTCACCACCGCGTCGAAGGCGGCCCAGCTTCGCACCGCCCGGCCGCTGCCTCCGTAGACCACCAGGTCATCCGGCCGCTCGGCAACCTCCGGATCGAGGTTGTTCATCAGCATGCGCATCGCCGCTTCCTGGGGCCAGCCGCGGCAGCTCAGCTGGTTGCCGCGGGGGGCGTGGACGGTGCGGGGTCCGTGGATGGGGGTGGCGGTCATACTGATCCTCCTGCGGGGGCGGCCGACCCCGCCTGCGCGGCCGGAACCCGGCCCCGCCGCGATCGCGGTGGAGCGTAGTACAGCACCGAGGCCACGGTCAGGCCGCCGATCCAGGAGATGTCACGGTTGCGTCGGAGCGAGGTGGAATGATGCAGACGCGGGAGGCGGTGCATCAGGGGTCCGCCTCGATGCCGTGGTGACGGGGGCGGTGCCGGCGCTGGACCCGCTGGTGCTGGTGGTTCCCAACTTCAGTGAGGGCCGCCGCGGCGAGGTGATGGACGCCATCGTCGGCGCCATGACGGCCGTGTCCGGGGTGACCCTCCTGAACCGCCAGTCGGATCCCGATCACAACCGGCTGGACACGACCCTGATCGGCTCACCTCAGGCGGCGCGCGCCGCCGTCTGCGCCGGCGCCGCCAAGGCCGTGGAGCTCATCGACATGGAGGTGCAGCGGGGCAGCCACCCCCGGATGGGGGCGGTTGACGTCATCCCCTTCATCCCCATCCGCGGCGTGACCATGGCCGACTGCGTCGAGCTGGCCAGGGAGGTGGGGCGCGAGCTCGCCGAGAGCCTCTCCCTGCCCGTCTACCTCTATGAGCGGGCGGCCGCCAGCCCGGAGCGGGCCAGCCTGGCCGACGTCCGCAAGGGCGAGTACGAGGGGCTGAAGGCCGATGTGGCGGCCGGTCGCCGGCTGCCCGACTTCGGTCCCCACGCCCTCGGCCGGGCTGGAGCCACGGCGGTGGGGGCCCGACCGCCGCTGGTGGCCTTCAACGTCTACCTGAGCGGCGAGGAACGAGCCGCCAAGGAGGTGGCCAGGCGGGTGCGGGAGCGCTCGGGCGGCCTCGTCCACGTCCGCGCCATCGGCCTGGTGGTGGCCGAGCGGGGCTGCGTTCAGGTTTCCATGAACCTGCTCGACCCGCTGGTCACCCCGCCATACCGGGCGCTCGAGCTGGTCAGGCTCGAGGCCGCCCGGTACGGAATGCACGTGCTGGACACCGAGATCGTCGGCCTCGTCCCGCAGGCCGCGCTCGACGAGTCGGCGGCCCACTACCTGCAGCTGCGCGGGTTCAAACCGGAGGAGCAGGTGATCGAGACCCTGGTGGCCCGCCAGGGCGGGTCGGGATCTCAGGCGCAGGCCGTCGCCGCCGCTGGCATCGGATCGATGGCGGTGGGGAGCTTCCTGGACGTCCTCGCCTCCGCCCAGCCCACCCCCGGGGGCGGTGCCGTGGCCGCGCTCGCCGGTGCCACCGGTGCGGCGCTGGTCACCATGGTGGCCCGGCTCACCACAGGACGGAAGGGGTACGAGGCCCTCACGGAGCGGATGGGCGACCTCATCACCCAGGCGGAGCGTGAGCGGACCGCCCTGCTCGCGCTGGTCGACCGCGATGTCGCCGCCTTCGACCTGGTGATGGCGGCCGGCAAGCTCCCGCGCCAGACCGACGAGGAGAAGGCGGCGCGGAAGGCCAGCATGCAGGCAGCACTCGCATCGGCGGCGGAGGTTCCCATGGAGGTGGCCGAGCGGTCAGCCGGCCTTCTGCCGCTGGCCCAGGAGCTGGTCCGCACCGGCAACGCCAACGCCGTCTCCGACGCCCTCGCGGCGGCACACATGCTCCACGCCGCGGTCGCCGGCGCGCTCGCCAACGTCGCCGTCAACCTCCGGTCCATGACCGACTCCGGGCTGGTCGAGGTGATGGGAGCGAAAGCGCAGCGGCTCCGGAGTCAGGCGGAGGCCCTGGTGGCCACCATCGATGCGAGCTAACCACCATCGATCGGGGACCGCTAGGCTCGCGGGGTACGCGGTGATCGACGGTGTCGGGAGAGGACCCTGCCTCACCGCCATCCCACCAGAAGCCACGGCGGCCGGGACATCCTGGGAGGCCTGACATGAGGATGCAGTCGAATTCACGTCTGCGCGAGGAAGCGCTCGCGTACCACAGCTCCGGACGTCCGGGGAAGATCGCCGTGTCGATCACCAAGCCATGTGCCACCCAGCGTGACCTGGCCCTGGCCTACACGCCCGGGGTGGCCGAGCCGGTGCGCGAGATTCAGCAGAACCCAGACGATGCCTTCCTCTACACGGCCCGGGGCAACCTGGTGGCCGTGGTGAGCAACGGGACCGCGGTGCTCGGGCTGGGCAACGTCGGCCCGCTGGCGGGCAAGCCGGTGATGGAGGGCAAGGGTCTCCTCTTCAAGCGCTTCGCGGATGTCGACGTGTTCGATATCGAGATCGACGCCCCCACCCCTGACGACGTGGTCCGGATCGTCACGGCGCTCGAGCCCACCTTCGGCGGAATCAACCTCGAGGACATTGCCGCTCCCGACTGCTTCGAGATCGAGCAGCGCCTGGTGGAAGCCATGAACATCCCGGTCTTCCACGATGACCAGCACGGCACCGCCATCATCACCGGGGCCGCCCTTCTCAACGCCCTCGAGGTGGCCGGCAAGGACATCGACGCCGTGCACATGACCGTCAGCGGTGCGGGCGCGTCGGCCATTGCCTGCACCGAGTTCTTCATCAGCCTGGGCATGCGCCGTGAGAACGTGATGCTGGTCGACACCAGGGGTGTGGTCTACGCCGGCCGCACGGAGGGCATCAACCCGTACAAGGCCCGGCTCGCCGTCCACACCCCCAAGCGCACGCTGGCCGAGGCCATGGAGGGAGCCGACATCTTCCTGGGCTGCTCGGTGGGCGACGTGGTCTCCAAGGAGATGGTCCGGTCCATGGCCGACCGCCCCATCGTCTTCGCACTTGCCAACCCTGATCCGGAGATCACCTACGAGGACGCCAAGTCCGCGCGCCCCGACGCGATCATGGCCACGGGCCGCTCGGACTACCCCAATCAGGTGAACAACGTGCTGGGTTTCCCCTTCATCTTCCGAGGGGCCCTGGACGTGCGGGCCCGGACCATCGATCCGGGGATGAGGTTCGCCGCCGCGCGCGCCCTGGCCGAGCTGGCCAAGGAGGACGTGCCCGACTCGGTGCTGCGAGCCTACGGCGTCGATCATCTCGACTTCGGGCCCGAGTACCTGATCCCCAAGCCGCTCGACCCCCGCGTACCACTCCGCGTCGCGCCGGCGGTCGCGGGTGCTGCCATGGCCTCGGGCGTGGCCCGCCGCTCCGTCGATCTCACCCTCTACGCCGAGGAGCTGGCCAACCGGCTCACGCCCGGGCGCGTGGTGATGGGCGTCGTGATCCAGAAGGCGCAGGCCTCACCCAAGCGGGTGGTGTTCTCCGAGGGCGAGGCGCGCAAGATCATCCGGGCCGCCATCCGTCTGCGTGAGGAGGGCATCGCCACCCCGATCCTCATCGGGCGTGAGGCTGTCGTGCGTGGAATCACGGAGGAGCTGCGAGTCGATATCGCCTTCGAGGTCATCGATCCGGCCGGTTCTCCCCGGCTCGAGGCATACGCGGCCGCTCTCCACGAACACCGCGCCCGCAAGGGCGTGACTCTTCGCGAGGCACGCGAGCAGCTGCTTCACCCCAACGTGTTCGGCGCCATGATGGTCCGGTCGGGCGATGCCGATGCCTTCGTGGCCGGTCTCACCTACCACTACCCCGATGTCATCCGTCCCGCTCTGCAGATCATCGGTGCGGCCCGGGGCGTCTCACGGGTTGCGGGCCTCTACCTGATGGTGACCCGCGACGCTCGGGTCGTGCTCCTCGCCGATCCCACGGTCAACGTCGATCCGAGCGCCGAGGAGGTGGCCGATATCGCCGTGATGGCGGCCGAGCGTGCCCGCGAGTTCGACATCGAGCCCCGGATTGCGCTGCTTTCCTACTCGAACTTCGGCTCCACTCCCGACGCTCGCACTGCCAAGATGGCCGCGGCCGCCGCTCTGGTGAAAGCCCGACGGCCCGATCTCATGGTCGACGGCGAGATGATGGCCGACATTGCCGTGTCCTCCGACATGCGCAAGGACGACTACCCCTTCTCGACGCTGGTCGGCGAGGCCAATGTGCTGATCTTCCCGAACCTCGAGTCCGCCAACGCCGCCTACAAGCTCCTTCAGCACCTGGGCGGCGCGGTGGCCATCGGTCCCATCCTCATGGGGATGGCGCGACCGGTGCACGTGCTGAGCCGAGGGGTCGACGTCCCCGATATCGTCGACGTGGCCGCCATCGCGGTCGTCGACGCGCAGAACGTGGCCCTGAGTGAGCGGGCAGGCGGCCGGCCCGCCACGCCGTCGTAGCCGGCGGCACCTACCGTGGCCGGGCTGCCGGTCGCCGCCCCGGCCTGAGCCACCGCAGGGCGGAAGGCGAACGAGAAGCGCTCACCCCGCCACCTAATCGTACCAGCGCACTCGTGGCTTGCGGCAAGCCCCGGGTCGTGCCCCACCATTGCCGGTCGAGACCGCTGCCCGTTGAGGTGGAGTTGCGAGATGCGCGTGGTGCTGTCGACGTACGGAGGGCGTGGGGACGTCGAACCCCTGGCCGCGCTGGCGCTGCGCTTGCAGGCACTCGGCGCGGAGGTGCAGGTGTGCGCGCCGCCGGACCGACTGGAGCGGCTGACGGAGGTCGGCGTGCCGGCGATCCCGGTCGGCCTGCCGGTGCGCCCCCTGCTGCACGGGCCGGTTCGCCGCTCGCCGCCGGACCTGCCCCGGCTGGCGGCCGAGCTGATCGCCGCGCAGTACGCGCCGCTCCTCGCGGCAGCCGAGGGATGTGATGTGCTGCTGGCGACGGGCCTGCTGCCCCCCGCGGCCGGCGCCCGCTCGGTCGCCGAGAAGCTTGGCATCCCCTACGTCTACGCCGCCTACTGTCCGATCTTCCTGCCGTCGCCGCACCACCGGCCGTCGTCTTTCCCTGGCCGGCCGCTGCCACCGGAGGAGACCGACAACCGGGTGCTGTGGGACCTGACCGCGCAGAGCGCCAACGCGCTGTTCGGTGCGGCGCTCAACAGCCACCGCGAGTCGATCGGGCTCCCGCCCGTGGACAGCGTCTACGCATTCGCCTTCACCGACCACCCCTGGCTGGCCGCGGACCAGACCCTCGCCCCGTGGCGCCTTCCGGCGGATCTCGACGTCGTGCAAACCGGAGCGTGGATCGTTCCGGACGAGCGCCCTCTCTCGACCGAGCTGGTCGCCTTCCTGGAGGCCGGCGCACCACCGGTGTACGTGGGCTTCGGCAGCATGCCCGTGCCCAAGGACGTCGGCCGGGTGGCCATCGAGGCCATCCGCGCCCAGGGGCTCCGCGCGCTCGTCGCCCCCGGTTGGGCAGACCTGGTCGCCATCGACGATCGTGACGACCGCTTCGTGGTCGGCGAAGTCAACCAGCGGGTCCTGTTCGGCCGGGTGGCCGCCGCCATGCATCACGGCGGCGCGGGAACGACGACGACGGCGGCCCGGGCGGGCGCGCCCCAGGTGGTGGTGCCGCAGATGGCGGATCAGCCGTACTGGGCCGGCCGGGTGGCCGCTCTCGGCATCGGCGCGGCGCACGAGGGTCCGACCCCGACCGCGGAATCCCTTTCAGCCGCGCTCAGGTCGGCCCTCAGCCCCGAGACCCGCGCCCGAGCGACCAGGGTGGCTGGCACGATCCACGCCGATGGGGCGACGGTGGCCGCCGAGCTGCTGCTCGACGCGGTCAGGAGGGAGGAACCTCCCGCTCTCGCGTGAACCTTGGCGGACCGCCGGGCCCCCCGGCTCGACACCCGGCAGCGCTGCTCGAGCCACCGAGTCAAATGGAGCCGGGTGAGCCGCTCGGATGCGTTATCCTCGACCACTCGCGTCACATGATTGGTCGGAGAAACGTGGTGACGGAGTCCCAGAGCGCAGACGAGCTGCTGCGCGATCTCGAGGAGCAGGAGCGCCGGCTCATCTTCCCCAGCTTCGGCTACGACGAGGCATGGCGCCTGGGCACCCGCCTGGTCGAGCTCGCCCGCCGGCGGCGGGCACCCGTCGCCATCGACATCCGCTGCGGCGCGCAGCAGCTGTTCCACTCCGCGCTGCCGGGCTCGAGCGCCGACAACGACGGCTGGATCGACCGCAAACGGCGCGTCGTCGAGCGCTATGGGGCCAGCTCCCACCTGGTGGGAGCACGCTTTCGCGCGCGGGGCACCTCCTTCGAGGAATCGTCGCGGCTCGACCCCGGCCTGTACGCGGCCCATGGAGGGTCCTTTCCGGTGCGGCTGGCGCCGGACGGCCCCGTCGTCGGGAGCATCACGCTGTCCGGCCTGACCTCGGCGGAGGACCACCAGCTGATCGTCGAGGCGCTGGAGCTGCACATGGAGGAGGGGAGGCGATCGGCACGGGATCGCTCGTAGTCGCTGGACACCCCAGGGACGGCGTGGCACGATCTTGCAGGTGACCCGCAGCCCCGCCGAGAGCCAGCGCCTGCGCGACCTGGTGCGGCTTCGTCGCGTCCGCGACCGGATCGACCGCGAGTACGCGCAGCCGCTGGACGTCGAGGCGCTCGCTCGCGGGGCAAACATGTCGGCCGGGCACCTGAGCCGCGAGTTCAAGCTCGCCTATGGCGAGTCGCCCTACGCCTACCTGATGACGCGGCGCATCGAGCGGGCGATGGCGCTGCTGCGCCGTGGCGACCTCAGCGTCACCGATGTCTGCTTCGCGGTCGGCTGCTCGTCGCTGGGAACCTTCAGCAGCCGCTTCACCGAGCTGGTGGGCATGCCGCCCAGCAGCTACCGGCGCCACCAGGCGGGCGCGACGGCGGGGATGCCGGCGTGCGTGGCGAAACAGGTCACCCGACCGATCAGGAATCGAGAAGCCCCGGCCCCCGAGCTGCAGCTAGCATGACCGGCATGGACATCACCATCCACTCGTCGTTCCTCCCCCATGACGACCCGGACGCCTCCCTGGCCTTCTATCGTGACGCCCTCGGCTTCGAGGTCCGCGCCGATGTCGGGCACGGAGCGATGCGCTGGATCACGGTCGGCCCGCCCCATCAGCCGGGCACGTCCATCGTGCTGTACCCGCCGGGTGCCGGCCCCGGTCCGATCACCGACGAGGAGCGCCGCACCATCACCGAGATGATGGCCAAGGGCAGCTTCGCCAGCATCATCCTGTCCACCGCCGATCTGGACGGTGCCTTCGAGCGGGTGCAGGCCGGCGGCGCCGAGGTCGTCCAGGAGCCGGTCCAGCAGCCGTACGGGGTCCGCGACTGCGCCTTCCGCGATCCCGCGGGCAACCTGGTCCGCATCAACCAGCAGCCCTAGCGGGGCTCCTCCACACCCCGCTAACGGTCAGACGGCCGTCTCCAGCGGTACGGTCACCGGTTCCCTGAGCTCCTGGTCCCGCTCCGCGGCGGCATGGGTGCGACGGCCGCCCCGGCTCCACGAGGCGGCCGCGGCGACCAGGCAGGCGGCGATCGAGAACGCGAAGGCGATGTGGAGCCCGGAGCCGAAGGGCGCGATGATCAGGTTGGAGAAGAAGCTGCGCCCGGTGATGGTCGCGACGGTCGCCGGGTGAAGCACCCCCAGGGCGCCTGACCGGTAGAGGTGGCCCATGGTGTTGTAGCCGAGAAAGGCGGCGAAGAGCGCGGTGATCGGAGGCAGCTGAGCGGCACGGAGGGCGGCCGCCGCCGGGACCCCGGCGCCGACCAGACCGTGGTCCATGGCGGCGGGCAGGCTCGCCGAGAGCCCGAGGATCACAAGGGTGAAGAAGATGCCGATGGAGAGCACCTGCGCCGAGCTCTGGAACGTGGCGTTCATCCCCGCACCGGCACCCCGGTCCTGGGGCGGCAGGCTGTTCATCACCCCGGCCCGGTTGGGCGCGGCGAACGCCCCCATCGAGAGGCCGTTCATCAGAAGGATGAGGCCGAAGGCCCAGTACGGGAAGTCGATCGGGAGCAGCTCGAGGAGGCCGAAGGTGGCCGCGGCGGCGAGCATCCCCCCGGTCGCGAAGGGGCGCGAGCCGAAGCGGTCGGAGAGGATGCCGGACACCGGGCCCGCCAGCAGGAAGCCGGCGGTGAGTGGAAGCATGAAGATGCCCGCCCAGAGCGGCGTGGACGCGAAGCTGTAGCCGTGCTCGGGCAGCCAGATCCCCTGCAGCCAGATGATCAGCATGAACATCAGCCCCCCGCGGGCCACCGCGGAGAGGAAGCTCGACAGCACGCCGGCGGTGAAGGCGCGGATCCGAAAGAGCGCGAGCCGGAACATCGGCTCCGCGACCCTCGCCTCGATGACGCCGAAGGCCACCAGCAGGGCCAAGCCGGCGGCGAGCTCACCGTCGACGAACGGGCTGGTCCAGCCCATGCTGCTCGATCCGTACGGCTGGATGCCGTAGGTCACGCCGATCATCACCAGCACCAGCCCCACCGCGAAGGTGACGTTTCCCGCCCAGTCGATGCGGGCCCGGTGGTGGACGCCGATCTCGCGCAGCCGGTAGTACGCCCAGAGCGTGCCGGCCAGCCCGAAGGGGACCGAGACCAGGAAGACCAGGCGCCAGTCGATCGGGCCCAGGATCCCGCCCAGCACCAGGCCGATGAAGGAGCCGCTGATGCCGGCCACGTTGTTGATCCCGAGGGCGAGGCCGCGCTGGTTGGCGGGGAAGGCGTCGGTGAGGATGGCCGCCGAGTTGGCGATCAGGAAGGCGGAACCCACCCCCTGCACCACCCGCATCAGCACCAGGTAGAGGGCTCCGGACGGCCCGGTCAGCCAGGTGACGGTGAGCAGCAGCGAGGACACCGTGTAGATGACGAAGCCGAGGTTGTACATTCGGACCCGCCCGTGCAGGTCGCCGAGCCGGCCCAGGCTGACCACCAGGACGCTGCTCACCACCAGGAAGCTGAGGATCATCCAGAGCAGGTAGAAGCTGTTGCCCGGCTGCAGCGGGTCCAGGTGGATGCCCTTGAAGATGTCGGGGAGGGCGATCAGCATGATCGTCCCGTCGATCGTCGCCATCATCACGCCGAGAGTGGTGTTGGCCAGGGCCACCCACTTGTAGCCGCCTTCGCGGGGACGCTGGGGCGGTCCGCTGGCGGGCGCGATGACGCCGGCGGGGGCACTCACTGGCATGGGCTCGAAGTCAAGGGTACCGGGCCGGCCGCGCCGGCCCGCGCGCAACCTGGCTCAGGTCACCGGGACTGATCCGGGCGGCGCCGCCGCCATCCGGTCCGGATCAGACGCCCACCGGCTGAGCGGTGAGGTTGCGCCTCCACAGCTCGAGGGTCAGCTCGAAATGTCTCTCCGCAGCGGTGCGATCGTAGACGGGGAGGTCCGCCATCGCATATCCGTGCCCGGTGCCGGGCACCCTCTCCACCACGCCGCGGACGCCCTGCCGCTCCAGCTCGTCACGAAAGCGGTCGACCACCTCCGGGGTGGCCGTGCGGTCGTTCTCGGCGAAGCCGACGTAGAGCTCACCCCGGACGGTGGCGAGGTCGTGGTGAGGTGAGTCCTGCTGGTCGGTGATCAGCGCGCCGGGATGGATGCAGGCGGCCGCCACGAACTGGTTGGCGAGCGCGGAGACGGCGTGGAGCGCAAACCGTCCACCCATGCAGTAGCCGACGCACACCTTCGGTCCCGGGCTGGCGGCCGGATCGGCTGCGATGGCCGCGAGCACCGCCTCCGTGTCGGCGACGATCTTCGCCGGCGACAGCGCCCGCACCGCAGCCATCATCCGCTCCGCCTCCGGACCGCTGAACCCCGTGGCGGCCAGCCCGGCCATGTCGAAGCTGAGCCGCGCACCGCTGCGGTAGAAGAGGTCGGGGGCGACGCAGAAGTAGCCGCCGGCGGCGAACCGTCGCGCGTTCTCCTTGACCTGCTCGCGGTAGCCGACCCCGTCCATGTAGAGGACCGCGACCGGTAGGGGCCCGGCGCCGTCGGGATGGACGACGAAGGTGGTCATCTCCCCCTCCGCCGTGTGAACGGTGATCTCCCTCTCGTCCATCCTCAACCTCCTGTTCGCGCCGGCACGCCTCCGATGATCGCAGAGGCGTGCCGGTCCGCGGTCACGAGGCCGGGGCGCGGAAGTAATGGCCCTGGTCGAGGTCGGCGATGAGCCCCACCTGCGCCGGCTCCCAACCCATGTGCTCCCGGGTCAGCGCGCTGGAGGTCGGGTTGTCGAGCCCGAGGAAGCCGGCCATCCAGGTGAAGTGCTCGGCCGCCGCCTCCGGGGCGATGGAGACCACCGGGATGCCGAGATGCCGCCCGATGACCTCGGCGATGTCGCGGATCGGCACGCCCTCGTCCGCCACCGCGTGCAGCGTCGAACCCGCCGGGGCCCTCTCCACCGCCAGGCGGAAGAGGTGGGCGGAATCGAGCCGGTGCACGGCGGGCCAGCGGTTGGCGCCCTCGCCGATGTAGCCGGAGACGCCCTTGTCGCGGGCGATGCCGACCAGGGAGGCGACGAAGCCGTGATCGCCCTCGCCGTGATTGGTCGGAGAGAGGCGCACCACGGAGGAGCGGACGCCGCGATCCGCCATGGAGAGCACCAGCTCGGAGGTGGCCCACCGGGTCCGCGGGCCCGGCGCCGCGTGGGCGGCCGCCGGCGAGTCGAGGTCATGTCCGTCTCGCTCGGTGGCCGTACGTCCCAGCGAGAGCCCCAGGGTGCCCGAGGCGAGGACGAAGGGTCGGTCGGATCCGGCCAGCACCTCTCCGAAGGCCTCGGCGGCGCGGCGATCCGTGTTGGCGGCCTCCTCGAAGCCGCCCGCGAAGGAGATGTCGTGCTTGAACGCGAGGTGGATCACGGCATCCGACGCGGCGGCGGCGCTGCGCAGGGCATCGAGATCGTCGAGGGTGCCGCGCTGCACCTCCGCACCGGCGGCGGTGAGGGCGGTCGCCGAGGCCTCCGATCGGGCCAGCCCGACGACTTGATGGCCGGCGCCGATGAGCTCGGGGACGAGTGCGGAGCCGATCCAGCCGGACGCGCCGGTGACGAATACGCGCATGCGAGAGCCTCCAGGTGGTGGGGCGCCCCCGGAGGGGTCGGCGATCCACCGATGTCAGTTACTGCCATCACTCTAGCACAGATGTCAGCGACTGACGTCAGGTAGGATGACCCCATGGGCAGATGGGAGCCGAATGCGCGGGGGCGGCTCGAGCAGGCGTCGCTCGAGCTGTACGTCGAGCGCGGCTTCGACCAGACCACGGTGGCGGAGATCGCCCGGCGGGCGGGGCTCACCGAGCGCACGTTCTTCCGCCACTTCGCCGACAAGCGAGAGGTCCTCTTCTGGGGCGCCGGCGCGCTCCAGGAGCTTCTGGTCAGCCGCGTCGCCGAAGCGCCGGACTCCGCAGCGCCGATCGACGCGGTGGGCGCGGCCCTCGAGGGAGCCGGCGCCGTGATGCAGGAGGGCCCGGAGAGGGCCCGCCTGCGCCAGAGCGTCATCGCCGCCAACCCCGAGCTGCGCGAGCGCGAGCTGATCAAGCTGGCATCGCTCGCCTCCGCGATGGCGGACGCCCTGCGCCGGCGTGGTGTCGCCGACCCAGCTGCGGGGCTGGCGGCCGAGGCCGGGATCGCCGCCTTCAGGATCGCCTTCGAGCTCTGGATCAATGACAGTGGCCAGCGCGACCTGCCCCGGGTCATCCGGGAGTCGCTCGACGAGCTGAGGAGCGTGACCGCGGCGGGGGCGGGAGCCACCGGCCCACGGGCGGGCTGATCGCGCAGCCGCAGCTGGGGAACGGGGCGCGCGGTCGTCTGCCCTCTTGGTCACCCCCGCCGGCCGACCAAGGGCCCTGGCGGTCTCCGGGTCGCTCGCCCTATAGAAGAGGAGCTTGGGCCCGCCCCCCAACCGAGCGAAGGGAATCCGATGAGCGTGACCCCCGACGACCTGCGCCAGGTGGCTCTGAAGCAGCTCCAGGAGCGGCGCGATTTCATGCCCCACCTGCTGGCCTACGTCCTCGTCAACGCCGGACTGGTCCTGGTCTGGGCGCTGGTGTCGCACGGGATCTTCTGGCCGGGCTTCGTGCTCCTCTTCTGGGGCTGCGGCCTGGTGATCCACTTCTGGACCGCGTTCGTCCGGCGCCCGATCACCGAGGCCGAGGTCGAGCGCTACATGGCGCGGCTGCACGGCTGATCGGCTCAGATCATTCGGCGGTCCATGGCCCAGCGGGTCAGCTCGTAGCGGCTGCTCAGCTGCAGCTTGCGCAGCACCGACGAGACGTGGGTCTCCACCGTCTTGGCGGAGAGATTGAGCCGCACCCCGATCTCCTTGTAGGTGAAGCCGCGGGCGATGTGCCGGAGCACCTCGCGCTCGCGCGGGGTGAGCTGATCCAGCTCGGGGTCGATGCTGGTGGGCAGCTCGCCGCGGAACGCGTCCAGGACGAAACCCGCCAGGCGAGGGGAGAAGACGGCGTCGCCCGCACGAACCCGGCGGATGGCGTCGGCGAGGTCGGCGGGGGAGATCGACTTGGTGACGTAGCCGCGGGCCCCGGCCCGGATCACCCCGATGACGTCCTCGGGCGCGTCGGAGACGGAGATGCCGAGGAAGCGGGTCTCGACGCCGGCGCGGCGGAGGATGGCGTCGGCCACCGTGGCCCCACCGCCGCCGGGGAGGTGGACGTCGAGCAGGACCACGTCGGGGTTGAGCGCCGCGATACCCGCCACCGCCTGGTCCACGTCGCCGGCTTCGCCGACGATCTCGAACTCATCCTCCAGCTCGGCCCGAAGCCCGCTCCGGAAGAGCTGGTGATCGTCGACGAGGAAGAGCCGGGTCCGGGGGTCGGCAGCTTTCACGATGCGCTCCTGGGCAGCTCGAGGTGGACCTCGGTGCCCTTGCCGGGCTGGCTGGTGATCGTCGCCGAGCCTCCGTGCCGGCGCATCCGCCCGATCACGGAGTGGGCGATGCCGCGGCGGTCGGCGGGCACGGCATCGGGGTCGAAGCCGCTGCCCTCGTCGCGGACGTAGGCGTTGATCGAGTCGGTGTCGGCCTCCACGTAGACGGAGACGCGGGGTGCGCCGGAGTGGCGGGCGGCGTTGACCGCCGCCTCCTGGCAGGCGAGCAGCAGCGCCTCGACATGCTCGCTCACCGGAGCGTCGCCCACCACGACGGTGTCGACGGACACGTGGTGGAGCTGCTCCACCCGGGAGGCGAGTGCGTCCACGGCCCCGCGCAGGTCCTGCTGGGCCGAGGGCGCCGGCCGGTGGTCGAGCCAGGCGCGGAGCTCGCGCTCCTGCCGCCGGGCGAGCGCGGCGACATCCGCGGGGTCGTCGCTGCGCTGGATCAGGGCCAGGGTGTGGAGCACCGAGTCGTGGAGGTGGGCGGCAATCTCGGCCCGCTCCTCGGAGCGGATGCGCTGACGCCGCTCCTCGCCGGCGTCGTGGGTGAGCCGGAGGATCCACGGCCCGAGGATCAAGCCGAGCCCGGCCGCGGTCACCAGCACGGCCAGAAGCGCGGTGCGCACCGAGGCGAGGTTGCCGTTGACGACCAGGAAGATGGTCATCCCGGCGGCGATCAGCAGGCCTCCGCCGGCGATCCGCAGCGGGGAGACCCTGCCCCCGAAGACGCTCACCACCGGGTTGCCGGGCAGACGCTGGCTGATCCGCACCCAGCGTTCCCGGTCGCGAGCGTCGCTGCGGGCCCAGATCAGGGCCGAGCCCGCCGCCGCCAGGGCCACCGGCCATGCGAAGCCGTTGCCGAACCCGAGACCGATCGAGCTCAGCACCAGCATGCAGCCGCCCACGATGCAGGCGAGCGCGGCGATCTGGCGGGTGACGAGGCGCTGGGCGCCCGCCGCGGCCGCGCCGGCGGCATCCGGTTCGGCGCTGAGCGCCCAGAGGACGAGGTAGAGGACGATCCCGGTCCCGCCCGCAGCAGTCAGGACCGCGAGGCTGAGGCGGACCAGCAGCGGCTGGACGCCCAGCGACTCGGCCAGCCCACCGGCGGTGCCGGTGAGGACCCGGTCGGTCCGGCTCCGGACCACCAGCCGGTAGCGGTGTGGCCCTTGCCCGCCGGCGCCTGCGCGGGCTCCGCTCACACCGCGGGGATCATCGGTGGTGGAGGTTGCGCTCACCGCGTCAAGCCTGACACGCCCTGCATGGTCGCGACATCGGGCGCTCCCCTGAGAGATCCCGGTGAGCCTCGGGGACCTTCCAGGGACTCCCCCGATGGTGATCGGCCGCGGCGAGGTCCACGCTGGGCAGGCGACCGAGAGGGAACGGCAGAGTGACGCCGGCCCCGAGCCGCGTGAGGTCGCCAGATCCAGGAGATCAACCATGGAGCAGACCCCCGGCCAGCAGGATCCCGACGCCTCCGCCGGATCGGCGGGAGACGTGCCGTCAGGTGGCGCATCCGCCTCGGGCGGTCCCCTGCCGCCCCCCTGGGGAGCCGTCCCTCCGTCGAGCGGTCCGCTGCCGCCCCCCTGGGGAGCCGCACCTCCTCCCGGCGGTCCGCCCCCGCCGGTCCGCCGGCTCTACCGGCTGCGCAACGACCGGGTGGTCGCAGGCGTCGCCTCCGGGCTGGCGGCCCACCTCGAGCTGGATCCGGTCTGGGTCCGGCTGGCCTTCGTGGTGCTCGCCTTCGTCGGCGGGCTGGGGTTTCTCGTCTACATCGTCGCCTGGGTGGTGATGCCCCCCATCGACGCCGTCCCCTACCCGGGGACGGTGCCGCCGGCGCGCCGCCTCTACCGCCCGCGCAACGACCGGGTGGTGTGCGGGGTCGCCTCCGGGCTGGCCGCGGCGATGGACGTTGACGTCACCTGGGTCCGGCTCGCCTTCGTCATCCTCACGTTCTTCGGTGGCCTGGGGGTCCTCCTCTACATCGCCGGGTGCGTGCTGATGCCGTCGGTCGACAGCCTTCCCCCGGCCGGTCCGGTCGCCGGGGGGGGGCCGCCGTCCTGGGGAGCGGGGTTCTCCGCCGGGCGCGGGGCTGGAGCCGATCTGCGCATCATCGCCGGGGCCTTCTTCCTGATCATCGCGGTGATCGTGCTGGCCAGCAACTTCGCCTTCCAGGACTCCGGCCTGGTCTGGGGTGCGTTGCTGATCGCCATCGGCCTCCTCTTCCTGATGGGCGAGTCGCGGCCGTGGCGTTACGCTGCCGCACCTCTCCCCACGCCGTCGGGGCCCGGCCCGCGGGCGGGGTTCCCGCCCGGACCCCCGCCGGACGCGGCGGCGGCCGCCCCGTACACCCCGGCTGCCGCAGATCAGCCCTACGCGGCGGGGCCCACCTACGCTCCCTACTCCTACGCCACCGCGTCCTATTCGCCCCCCTCCTACCACCCCGGCTATGGGGTGCCGGCCTCTGCGGCCCCGGTGGCCTGGCCGGGGAGCGCGCACCTCCAGCGCCGCCTCCATCTGGGGACCCTGGGCCTGGCTGCCGCGGTCCTTGCCCTCGGGGTCGCCCTCCTGCTGCAGAGCTCGGGGGTCATCCACCTGACCATCGCGATGGGTTTCGGCATCGTCTTCGTGGTGCTCGGTCTGACCATGGTCGTGGGAGCGCCCTTCGGCCGGGCCGGGGGGCTGCTGGCCCTCGGTATCTGCCTCCTCCCCTTCGCGGCGGTCGCCGTGCTCGTCTCCGAACCGCTCAGCGGGGGGGTCGGCAACGTCAGCTTTGCGCCCCAGACCGTCTCCACGGTGCAGCCCGCCTACCACCTGATCGCCGGTCAGATGTACGTGGATCTGAGCGCAGTCGATCTGGGTGGGCCGAGCGTCACCGTCACCTCCACCGTGGCCTTCGGCCACCTCGTGGTCGTGGTCCCCGCGGACACCACGGTCGATCTGACCGCCAGTGTCGGGGCGGGGGAGGAGAGCCTCTTCGGGCGGACCGACTCGGGCCTTCAGATCTCCTCCCAGTTGGACACGGCGACCGGGCCCGAGCCGGCGGGCATCCTGCGACTGACCGTGAGCGTCGGCTGCGGCCAGCTGACCGTCATGACCGGCGGCCCGGACGCGCAGACCACGGCCGGGGACAGCGGGCAGCACGCGATCTCCGCGGCCGGGTTGAGCAGCGCCCACGCCGGAGGACGGTGATGCCCACTCATCAGACCAGCTGGACGTGCCTCGTCTCCGGCCTGCTGTTCATCGGCGTGGGCGTGCTGCTGCTCACCGACCAGGTGGACCTGGTCGCCCGGCTCAGCTGGGTCGCTCCGATCGTGCTCATCGTCGTAGCCATCGGCCTGATCGCCTCCGCGGTCGGCGGTCGACCCGGCCCCGCGCCCGGGGCCTCGTGGGCGCCTGCGCCCGGCCCCGCCGTCGAGCGGCGCGACCCCGCTCCGTCGCCCGCCGACGACGATGCGGGGGCTGCGAGCTGACCTCCCCTCAACCCTCGCGTCCTGGTACGATCCCTCTCGATGTTCGCGATCGCGTCGCCCTTCTACTTTTGGTTCGAGTACGCCACATCGGCCCCAGGGCCGGTGCGGGTGCTGCTGAGCAAGTAGACCTGCGCCGAGATCCGGGTGGCCGAGAGGCCGATCCGGATCTGAGCGAGCCGGGCCGGTTCTCACAAGACAGCTGGAGGAACCGATGCTCACCGATCTGCTCAAACCCATAACGTCGTCGCCTGACCGGCGACGGGTAGTCCTCGGCGACGTGGTGTTCGGCGGGCCCGCCGTCCCGGTGATCGCAGGGCCCTGCGCGGTGGAGCCCGGTTACATCGGCCACGCGCTGGCCATGCGCGACGCCGGTGCCTCGGCGCTCCGGGCCAGCATCTTCAAGCCCCGCACCCGTCCCGACGCCTTCCAGGGGATGGGGGAGGAGGGGCTGCTGCTGGTCGAGAAGGCCCGCGCCCTCACCGGCAGGCCGGTCCTGGTGGAGCCGCTCTCCGTCGAGCACGTGGAGATGCTCAGCGGCCGCGTCGACGCCTTCATGATCGGCGCGCGCTCGATGCAGAACACCCCCCTGCTGCGTGCCGCCGGCCGCTCCGGCCTGCCGGTCGTCCTCAAGCGGGGCATGGCCGCCACCTACGACGAATGGCTGGCCGCCGCCGAGTACGTGCTCGGCGAGGGCAACCCCCAGGTGATCCTCTGCGAGCGCGGCATCCGCACCTTTGAGACGGCGACCCGCAACACCCTGGACGTCTCCGCCGTGCCCGTGCTGCGTGAGCGCACCCCGCTGCCCGTGATCGTCGATCCCAGCCACGCCGCGGGCCGCGCCGACTGGGTCCCCGCCCTGGCTCTGGCGGCGGTCGCCGCCGGGGCTGACGGGCTCCTGATCGAATCGCACCCCGTGCCCGCCGAGTCGTGGAGCGACGCGGCCCAGGCCATCACCCCGGAGACCCTCGAGGCGATCATCGCCGGGGCGGCGGTGCTGGCGCCCATGCTGCGAGGTCACCAGGCCTCCGAGCTCGCCGAGCACCGCCGGATCATCGACTCCCTGGACCAGGCGCTGGGCGCCGTGCTCCAGAGCCGCTCGGCGGCGGTGGACGCCGTGCAGCGGGACAAGCGGCGGACCGGCCTGGCCGTCCGCGACCGCGCTCGCGAGCAGGAGGTGATCGCCCACGTCGCCGCCCGCGTCCCCCGGCTCGACGCCGACGCCGTGGGGCGGGTGATGACCGCGGTCATCGACGGCTGCGTCGAGGCCGCGGAGCGGTCCGCGGCGGCGGAGGCGGAGGCGGGCGCCACGCCCGAGAGGGTCCCCGGCTGATGGGAGAGGAGGCGCCGCCGGCGGCCATCGCCGTCAGTGACCTGCACAAGTCCTACGGTCCGCTGCGCGCCGTGCGCGGCGTCAGCTTCCGGGTGGAGCCGGGGGAGGTCTTCGGCCTGCTCGGGCCCAACGGGGCCGGCAAGACCACCATCGTCGAGATCCTGGAGGGGTACCGCCACCGCGATGCGGGGACGGTCGAGGTGCTCGGCCAGGATCCGCAGAAGGGCGGTCGCCGGCTCAAGCGCCGGGTCGGCATGGTCCTCCAGGAGTGCGCGGTCGACCCGTACCTGAGCGTGCGCGAGGTGGTCGACCTCTACGGCGGGTACTACCCCACGCGGCTCGTCACCGACGACGTCATCGAGCTGGTCGGTCTGCAGGAGAAGGCCACCGTCCGGGTCAAGAACCTGTCGGGCGGGCAGCAGCGGCGCCTCGACCTCGCCCTGGCGCTGATCGGAGACCCGGAGCTGCTCTTCCTCGACGAGCCGACCACCGGCTTCGACCCGTCGGCCCGGCGCAACGCCTGGGAGATCGTGCGCGAGATGCGCAGGCTGGGCAAGACCATCCTGCTCACCACCCACTACATGGACGAGGCGCAGAACCTCACCGACCGGGTCTGCGTCATCAGCCATGGGGAGGTGGTCAGGATCGGGACCGCGTCCAGCCTTCGCGCCGAGCGCGCGTCAACCCGGATCCAGTTCGTCCGGCCGGAGGGGGTGTCCGTGCCCCGGGTCGGCGAGCCGGCCGCGGGCGGGGAGGATGGGATGGTCGCCGTGACCACCGACACCCCGACCCAGGCCCTCCACGAGCTGACCGCATGGGCCGTCGCCCGCGGCATCGAGCTGCAGAGGCTGGAGGTCACCCAGCCGTCGCTGGAGGACGTCTACCTGGAGCTGACCGGAGGTGAGTGACGTGAGCGTCAGCCTCCGGCAGGTGCGCGCCGAGCAGCGCGGCTTCTGGCGCAACCCCACCGCCGCCTTCTTCGGATTCGCGTTCCCGATCATGTTCCTGCTCATCTTCGGGACCATCTTCAAGGGCGACATGGAGTGCCTCGACGGCTACTACGGCACGCACGGCCAGTGTGTGGGCGGCACGCTGGTCCCCTACAACACCTTCTTCGTCCCGGCGATGGCGGCCTGGGGCGTGATCACCGCCTGCTACGTCAACGTGGCCGTCACCCTCTGCATCCGCCGCGACGCCGGGCTGCTCAAGCGGACGCGCGGGACCCCGCTGGCGCCGGTGGCGATGATCGCCGGCGTCATCGGTTCGGCGCTCATCACCGCCGTCCTCCTGGTCGCGCTGACCTCGGTGGTCGGCCACTTCCTCTACGCCGCCCCATGGCCGGTGGACTGGGTGCCGACGCTGGTCGCCGTCCTGGTGGGCGGCGTCGTCTTCTGCACCCTGGGCATGGCGATCACGGTGGTCATCCCCAACGCCGACGCCGCCATCGCCGTGATCAACATCAGCTACCTGCCCCTGATGTTCATCTCCGGCTTCTTCTTCAGCTTCCGCAACGCCGTCTTCAACGACATCGCCAACGTCTTCCCCATCTTCTGGTTCAAGGAGGCGATGCTCACCGCCTACGGCGCCAAGCCGTCCTCCGGCGGGTGGGACGGAGAGGACCTGCTGATCCTCCTGGCCTGGGGCGCGGCCGCCCTGCTCATCGCGCTCCGCTTCTTCCGCTGGATGCCGCGGAGGGCCTGAGCCCCGCGCGCGGCGATCACCCGGTGGCGCGGATCAGCCCTCCACCGGATCGGGCCTCAGCCCTCGGTAGAGCGCGACCTGGGCTCTCCTCCAGGCCGCGCCGGCCTGCTCCCCGGAGGGCATCCAGCCAAGCCGCTCGAGGCTCGTCATCCCGTGGACCTGGCCGAAGAAGATGGAGGAGAGGGTGAGCAGGTCGCCCTCCAGCAGGCCGGCGTCGACGCAGCGCCCGATCGCCTCGACCAGCGCTCCGAAGGTGCCCATGGCGAACACCCGTGTCTCCTCGGCGGGGACGAACTGGGGGAAGGGGCTGCCGAACATCAGGTCGTAGAGATGCGGGTTGGCTCGGGCGTTGGCCCGGAAGGCGTCCCCCAGGGCGCTGAGGTCGGCGAGCGGGTCGCCGCTGTGCTCCACGGCCGCGATCCGCGCCGCGAAGCGCCGGAAGCCCTCGCGGAACATCCCGTCGACCAGACCCCACTTGTCCCCGAAGAGGCTGTAAACGGCGGAGGGGGAGGTACCCGCCCGTTCGGCGAGGCGGCGGACGGTGAGGGCCTCGGGGCCCTCCTCCGCCAGGAGGCGGCCGCCCTCGTCGAGGAGGCGGAGGCGGAGCTGCTCATCGTGCGTACGAGGCCGTGCCACTTGACAGAGTGTATCCGAACGTGGTTCTATAACAACGTTTCAAATCAATGTTCTGAAACTTCCCCGTCAGGAGGATGCCCATGGCCACCGTCGTCCCGGGCCGCTGCACCGCCGATGTGGACGGCGAGTTCGTGGTCTTCCTGGTCGGGATGCGGATCAACCGCCTCTGGAAGATCCACAAGTGGCTTCCCGTGGTGCGGGCGATGGGCCCCATGGTCCGATCGCTCCGGCGCGACCCCTCCAAGGGGATGCTCGGCTCCCGGCTGGTCATGGGGGGGCGGGTCCTCACCGCCATCCAGTACTGGCGCAGCTTCGACCAGCTGGCGGATTTCGCCAGGAACCCCGACGAGCCGCACCGGGGGGCGTGGCGGCGCTTCAACCGAGCCGTCGGCACCGGCGGTGACGTCGGCATCTGGCACGAGACCTTCCGGGTCCCGGCCGGAGGCTACGAGTGCGTCTACAACAACATGCCGGTGTTCGGCCTGGCGGCGGCGAGCGCGCCCGCGCCCGTCGCGGAGAGGGGGCAGTCGGCGGCGCGCCGGATCGGCGCCAGCGCCGGCGACGACCCGGCCGAGCCGGTCCCCGCCGAGCAGTCCGAGGCGATCCGGTCGAGACGAGCCGCAGTCGCCATGACGGGTGCGGGGGAGTCCGTATGATTCGCGCTGAGCCGATGCCCGCCGGAGTGGGGCTGGGAGAAGAGATGGCAGACATCGACGTCACTGGCCTGGTCAAGCGGTACGGGGCGCTCACCGCCGTCGACGGCGTGAGTTTCGCCGTCGAGAAGAGCGAGGTCTTCGGCATGCTCGGCCCCAACGGGGCGGGCAAGACCACCACCTTGGAGATCATCGAGGGTCTGCGCAGGCCGGATGCCGGGACGGTGTCGGTGCTCGGGACCGACGTCCTCGCCCACCCCGAGACGGTCAAGGAGCGGATCGGGGTCCAGCTCCAGGCCACCGCCCTTCCCGACTTCACCAAGGTTCGCGAGGCCATCGAGCTGTTCGCCTCCCTCTATCGGCACGCGCGTCCCACCGCCGAGCTGCTGGCCGAGTTCAACCTCGAGGAGAAGGCGGACGCCTACACCGACAAGCTGAGCGGCGGTCAGATGCAGCGGCTGACCATCGCGCTGGCCCTGATCAACGACCCCGACCTCGTCTTCCTCGACGAGCCGACGACCGGCCTCGACCCCCAGGCCCGGCTCAACATCTGGACGGTCATCGAGGGGATCCGCAAGCGGGGCAAGACGGTGGTGCTCACCACCCACTACATGGAGGAGGCGGAGCGCCTCTGCGACCGCGTCGCGGTCATCGACAGGGGCCACATCGTCGCCCTCGACTCGCCCCGCCACCTGATCGCCCAGCATGCCGCGGGAACGACCGTCGAGTTCGCGCGGGTGCCGGGCCTGGATGCCGAGATCCTGCGCAGGATCCCCGGCGTGGATCGGGTGGTGGTGGACGGGCAGGTCAGCGTCACCACCCGCACGCCCGAGACCGTGCTCCACGCGCTGCTCGACCCCCAGGCACCCTGGGCGAGGCCTGCCGCCGGCGACGACGGCGAGGGGGAGGGGATGATCCGCGACCTGGTCGTCCGTCACGGGACCCTGGAAGACGTCTTCCTCAGCCTCACCGGCAGGAGCCTCCGCGAATGAACTCGTTCCGCGCCCTCACCCTCAACCGCGTGCGCGCCTCGGTGCGCGACCGGACCTCGCTGATCTTCACCCTCGGGCTCGCCGTCCTGTTCATGGTCATCTTCGGCCTCCTCTTCGGTGGCAACGGGGCCTCGATCGCCCTGGACATCGTCGACAACGACCACAGTCAGGCATCGGCCGCCTATGTGCAGCAGCTGCGCGACGTCAACGGGGTGACCGTGCACGTCAAGAGCCACGCCGGCGCCTTCTCCGATCTGAAGGACGATTCCGTCAACGCCGTGCTCGTCATCCCCGGCGGCTTCGCGCTGGCGGCGGCCGGGCAGGGCCAGCCCCAACAGGTGGCGCTGTACCAGGCCGGCGGGGATACGTCGACGACCGCCATCGTCGACGCCGTCGTCGCCAACGTGACCGCGGGCTTCGCCGGCCGGGGCCATCCGAGCATCAGCCTCGGCGCTCCCCAGGCCGCCGCCGTCAACCAGATCACCGAGATGGACTACATGCTGCCCTCGATGATCGGCTACATCATCCTGTTCTCGGGCGTCAACTACGTGGCGATCGGCCTGGTCGAGATGCGGGTCAAGCAGGTGTTGCGCCGCTTCCGGGCCACCCCGGTGCGCCCCGGCACCATCCTGGCCGCCCAGGTGGCGGGCGGCATGCTCATCGTGCTGCTCCAGATCTGCGTCCTGGTGCTGCTGGGCATGTTCGTCTTCGGGGCCAAGAACTACGGCAGCTGGCTGCTGTTGATCCCGCCCGTCCTGCTCGGGACCGCCGCCTTCGTCGGCATCGGCTTCCTGATCACCAGCATCGCGAAGACCAGCGAGGCGGCGCGGGCGCTGGCGGCGATGGTCACCTTCCCGCTGATGTTCCTGAGCGGAATCTTCTTCCCGATGACGGGACTCCCCGAGGTGGTGCAGGTGATCTCCCGCATCCTCCCCCTGGCCTGGGCCAGCGACGCCCTCCACCAGGTCATGAACAACGGCGCCGGGTTCAGCGCGATCACCACCGACTGCCTGGTCATGGCGGCCTGGGCGGTGGGCGCCATCACGCTTGCCACCTGGAGGTTTCGCTGGGATTGATGCGCTGCCACGCGACCCCGCCGGCGCGGCCCGGTGGGGCGTGTGCGGTCGCGGCCGCAGCCGGGCCATAATCCTGGTCACACCTGAATAACGCCCCGGGTGACGGGAAGCCGGTGGGAATCCGGCACTGTCGCGCAACTGTGAGCGGGGAGCCGAGGCCAGCGTGCCACTGCGAGACGCGTCTCTCGTGGGAAGGCGACCGATGGCGACGATCCGCAAGTCAGGAGACCGACCCGAGGCGGGACTCCACCCCCGCGCGTGACGGGAGGACGGCCTCATGGCGGCGAGGATGCCTTCGGCGAGGTGGAGCACCATCGCCGCCTGAGGAACGTGGGATGAAGGTATCCCGCAGGTGCACCGGCGTGGTGGCGGCATTCGGCCTCGTCTCGGCATGCGCGCTGCTCGGTCTGCAGCCGGGCCGGGTGGTGCGAGCGCAGGAGGATCCTGCATCGCGCGCGCTCGCCTACCTGCAGGGACAGCAGCAGGCGGACGGGTCGATCCCGGAGCTGGGCGGCGGCTACGCGGACAGCGAGCTGTTCGCCATCGCTGCGGCCGCGGACGGCTTCGACCCCAACGCGCTGGTCGCGACGTCGTCGGGGGTGTCGGTGATGACCTACCTGGCCGACAACGCCGCTGCCGCCTGCCTTGATCCGGGCGCGTGCGGTGAGCTGATCCAGGCGGTGGTGGCCGCGGGGGGCGACCCCTCCAGCTTCGGGGGCCAGGACCTGCTGACCCTTCTCGATGCGTCGTATGACACGAGCACCGGCGAGTACGGGGACGGGGAGGCCTTCACCCAGGCGCTCGCCATCCAGGGGCTGGTGGCAGCCGGCGAGCAGGTGCCCTCCGCCGCGATCCAGTTCCTGATCGACGCCCAGGACAGTGACGGCGGCTGGGACTACCTGGACCTGGCGGGCGATTCGTCGGGCAGCGACACCAACTCGACGTCGACGGTTCTGATGGCGCTGGACGCCGCCGGTGACCACACGGATGACTCGAGCGCCCTGAAGTGGCTGGCGACCCAGCAGGATTCCGATGGCGGCTTCACGTACCAGACGGGACCCTACAGCGTTGGCAGCGACCCGGACTCGACGGCGCTGGTGGTGCAGGCGATCGTCGCCACCGGGGGCGACCCGTTCTCCGCGACGTGGACGGTGGGCGGGGACACGCCGCTCGGCTACCTGGAGGCGAACCAGAACGCTGACGGCGGCTACACCTTCCCCGGGAACTCCGGCCCCGACCCCTTCACCACCAGCCAGGTCCCCCTGGCGCTGCTGGAGCAGCCCTACCCGATCCATGCCACGTTCAGCTCGGGTTTCACACCGGCCCATGAGGACCGGTCGATCCTCGACTCCCTGCTCTACCTGCAGGGACAGCAGCAGGCGGACGGGTCGATCCCGGAGCTGGGCGGCGGCTACGCGGACAGCGAGCTGTTCGCCATCGCTGCGGCCGCGGACGGCTTCGACCCCAACGCGCTGGTCGCGACGTCGTCGGGGGTGTCGGTGATGACCTACCTGGCCGACAACGCCGCTGCCGCCTGCCTTGATCCGGGCGCGTGCGGTGAGCTGATCCAGGCGGTGGTGGCCGCGGGGGGCGACCCCTCCAGCTTCGGGGGCCAGGACCTGCTGACCCTTCTCGATGCGTCGTATGACACGAGCACCGGCGAGTACGGGGACGGGGAGGCCTTCACCCAGGCGCTCGCCATCCAGGGGCTGGTGGCAGCCGGCGAGCAGGTGCCCTCCGCCGCGATCCAGTTCCTGATCGACGCCCAGGACAGTGACGGCGGCTGGGACTACCTGGACCTGGCGGGCGATTCGTCGGGCAGCGACACCAACTCGACGTCGACGGTTCTGATGGCGCTGGACGCCGCCGGTGACCACACGGATGACTCGAGCGCCCTGAAGTGGCTGGCGACCCAGCAGGATTCCGATGGCGGCTTCACGTACCAGACGGGACCCTACAGCGTTGGCAGCGACCCGGACTCGACGGCGCTGGTGGTGCAGGCGATCGTCGCCACCGGGGGCGACCCGTTCTCCGCGACGTGGACGGTGGGCGGGGACACGCCGCTCGGCTACCTGGAGGCGAACCAGAACGCTGACGGCGGCTACACCTTCCCCGGGAACTCCGGCCCCGACCCCTTCACCACCAGCCAGGTCCCGCTCGCGCTGGAGCGGCTGGCGTTCCCGGTTGCCTTCGGTGACGGCGTCGGATACGTGCCGGGGACCACGCTCAGCCCCTTCCCGAGCTCGTCGGCGATCCCCACCCCGACCGCCTCCCCGCCGTCCGCTCCCCCGGCAGGGGTGATCACGCCGTCGACCTCCCCTGCCGCGGCCGCGTCGTCGCCGGCGGCGTCGCAGGTGCAGGCGGTGTCGGCCCAGGCCAGTCCCGCCGCCTCGACGCCCACGCCGGCGGCGATCGCGACGCCCGAGGGGGCCGTCCCTGTGATCGGGATGCCGTCGGTCGCATCCCCCAAGGGCGGCGGCGGCGGGTCGCTGCCGGGCTGGCTCATCTACGCGGTGGTCGCGCTGGGGGTGGCCGTGGTCGTCGGCGGGGGCGGGCTGGTGCTGGCCATGCGGCGATGATCAGGCGGGGGGTGGTCCACGTCGTGACCGTCGTCGCCCTCGGCGCCGCGGCCGGTCTGGGCGCCAGCGCGGCCCGGCTGCTCCCGGCGGCCGCCCCCTGCAGGGCCGCGAGCTACAGCGGCCACGTGACCCTGATGGTCGAGCACGGGGACGGCCAGGTGATCGGGCTGTGCATCGGCTTCGACGGTGGGAGCATCACCGGCGAGCAGATCCTCCAGGCCAGCGGGCTGGAGTACGCGGCGCAGAGCTACGGCTCGCTCGGCGACGCGGTCTGCCAGATCGACGGCGAGCCCACCGCCTACAGCTCCTGCCTGCCCGGCGGCGGCTCCTACTGGGCCCTCTTCGTGGCGCGCGGCGGTGGCAGCTGGCAGGAGGCGAGCAGCGGCATCTCCAGCGAGACGTTCACGAGCGGTGACGCCGAGGGCTTCCGCTACGACCCCCAGGACGGGCCCGACCCGCCGCCACCCTCCCCCGCCGGCATCTGCGCCGCCGCGCTCGCCACTCCCTCCGTCGCGGCCGCGGCCTCGGGGAGCGGGTCGTCGGGGGGGGCGCCGCCCCCCGCCTCGCAGCCGTCGGTGACGAGCGCGGCCTCGGCCGCACCGACCCCCGCGACCCTACCGGCGCCGGCGGTGATCGCCGCGGGTGACCAGGGACACCTGTCGGCGACCGCCTCGACGGCCCGGACGCCGTCCGCTGGGCTCAGCCCGGCGCTGCTCGTCGTCGCGGCGGTGTTGGGGGCGCTGGCCGGGCTGCTGGTGGTCCAGATGGCCCTCCGGCGCAGGCGGGCGTGAGCACCCGCTCGCTGGCGGCGTGGTCGGGGGCGGGGCTGGTCATCGTCCTCTCCACCAGCAACCCCGTCTACCGGGCGGTCGTCCTCCTCTGCGCCTGCAACCTCCTCCTCGCCCGGGCTCGCGGTGGCCCGGGTCCGCGGCTGCTCCTGGTGGGCATCACGGTCGCGGCCCTGACGTCGACGGCGATCACCCTCCTGCTCAGCCACACCGGTCAGCAGGTGCTGGTGCGGCTCCCCACGGCCATCCCGGCGATCGGTGGGGCGCTGACCCTCGAAGCGCTGGCCTTCGGTCTGGCCACCGGGTTGGGCATCGCCGCCGCACTGCTCACGGTGGCCCCGTTCACCTTGATCAGCCAGCCCCACGAGCTGGTCGATGCACTGCCGCCGGCGCTGGCGCGCACCGGTGCCGCGGTCGGCGCCGCCCTCAACCTCATTCCCGGCACGGTGCGCGGCGCCGCCGAGGTCCGCGACGCGCAGCGGATGCGCGGCTGGCGAGCGCGCCACGTCGTCGACTGGCCGGCGGTGGCGGTGCCGGTGGTCCTCACCGCCATCGAGGGTTCCCTGACCCTCGCCGAGGCGATGGAATCGCGCGGCTACGGCGCCGCGACCCGCACCCACTTCGCCGTCGAGCACTGGACCGCCTTCGACACGCTGGTCGCCCTGTCGGCGCTGCTCGCCGCGGCGGCGTTCCTGCTCCTCACGCTCACCGGTCAGGCGCCCGGCTGGTTCCCCTTCCCGGTGCTCACTGCACCCCCGGTGAGCATGCCCGCCGTGCTCTGCTGCGCGGTGCTGGTCCTGCCCTCGCTCCGGGGGGGGCGCTAGATGGCGATGGTTGCCTTCGCCGGGCTTCACTACGCATATCCCGAGACGGTGGTTCGGGTTCTCGACGGGCTCGACCTCGAGATCGACGCCGGCCTGGTGCTGCTCACCGGCTCCTCGGGGAGCGGCAAGTCCACCCTGCTCCGGGTCTGCAACGGCCTCATCCCCCACTTCCACGGCGGCGTGATCGGGGGCAGTGCTCGCGTCCTCGGTCACGACGTGCTGCGCACCCCCACCCGCGAGATGGCCCGTGACGTCGGCTTCGTCTTCCAGGATCCCGAGCTGCAGGCCGTCTACCCGACCGTCGAGCGCGACGCCGCCTTCGGCCTCGAGAATCTCGGGGTCGGCCGAGCCGAGATGCTGCGCCGGGTCGCGGACGCGCTCGAGAGGTGCGGTATCAGCCACCTCCGCACCCGTGCCGTCACCACCCTCTCGGGGGGCGAGCGCCAGCGCTTGGCGCTGGCCGGGGTGCTGGCGATGCGGCCCCGCCTCCTCGTCCTCGACGAGCCGTTCTCGCAGCTGGACCCGGAGGGTTCGAGCGCCCTGCGCCAGGCGCTGGTCGCCGCGGTCGCGTCCGGCACCACGGCGCTGGTGGCGGAGCACCGCCACCACGCGATCGGCGACCGCGCCGGGCGGTGGCTGCGGATGCAGGGCGGACACATCGTCGAGCTGCCGCCCGAGCCTCCGCCCGAGGTGGTGGCACCGGCGCGCCGGAGCGGGCAGCCGCCGTCCGAGCTGAGCTGGCGGCTCGATCGGGTGAACGCAGGCCATGCCGGGGTGGCGGTCCTGCACGACCTCGAGCTGGCCGCGGGGGGCGGCGAGGTGGTCGCGCTCACCGGGGCCAACGGCAGCGGCAAGTCCACCCTGCTGCGCACGATCGCCGGGCTGCTGCCTCCGCTCGCCGGCCGCGTGGAGCGGCGACCGGGACGGATCGCCTATCTGCCCCAGAACCCGTCGGCTCTCCTCCATCGCGCGACGGTGCGCTCGGAGATCGAGTGGACGCTGCGCCGCACCCGCTCTGCGGGCGGTCCGGAGGCGGTGCTCGAGCAGCTCGGTCTGAGCGCGCTCGCCGACCGCGATCCCCGGGACCTCAGCAGCGGCCAGCGGCAGCGCGCGGCGCTTGCCGCCGTGCTCGCCGGCGACCCCCCGCTCCTGCTCCTCGACGAGCCGACCCGCGGCATGGACCGCGAGGCGCGCGCGGCGCTGACGGCGGCCGTGACCCGCATCGCCGCCATGGGCGGAAGTGCGGTCGTCGCCACCCACGATCAGGAGCTGGCGGCGGCGGTCGCCACCCGGGTTGTCGAGCTGCATGACGGGGCCGCCCGCGAGGCGCGGGCGCCGCTCCTGGTGTCGCCATGACGCTGATCGCGGTGTCGCTGCTTGGGACGCTGCTCTTCGTCTGGCCCTTCATCGCCTCGGACGCACCGGCGCCGCTGGTGGCTCTCTCCCTGGCGCTGGGGACGCTCGCCGTCCTCGCCGCCGTGGAGGCGGCGACGCGCCGCCTCGACGCCCGGCGCTTCGCGCTCATCGCCGCCATCGCCGGCATCGACTCCGCGCTCCGGCTCGTGCTGGTGACCGGCGTCGGCGGCTTCAGCCCGATCTTCTTCCTCATCCTCGTCGCCGGCTACGTGTATGGGCCGTCCTTCGGGTTCATCTGCGGCGCCACCTCGCTGCTGGCGTCGGCGGTGGCCACCGGGGGGATCGGTCCCTGGCTCCCCTATGAGATGTTCGGCTGCGGCTGGACCGGTGCCGTGGCCGGCATGGCGGGCCTCAACCGGCGCTCGACACCGGGGCTGCGGGACATCGCCGTCCTGGCCCTGGTGAGCATCGTCGCCGGATACGCCTACGGGGCCCTGCTCGATGTCTGGGATTGGACCACCTTCTACCGGGGCAGCCCGTCGTTCGGCTTCCTGCCGGGTGCGGGGACGGTCATCCTGCTGCAGCGCTTCTCGCGCTTCTACCTGGCCACCTCGGCGGTGTGGGACACGCTCCGCGCGGCCGGGGATGCGCTCGCGGTAATCGTCCTGGGCGCGCCGGTGCTGACCGGGCTGGCCCGGGTGCGGAGCCGGCTGAGCTTCACCATCGCCGACCGCGGCGCGACCGCGGGCGATTGACGGGCAGCGTCGGCCCATCCCGTCGACCTGGAGGGTGCGAGCACTGGGAGGCCTCAGCCCGGTTTCAGCCGCCTCTCAGAGCCCTCTCAGTGGCCGCGATCGGTGCAGTCGTACGGTTGGCGCGTGGCTCGATGCACACCGACGTTGACAACCGGAGATCGGCCGCGGCCGGCGCGCAGGCCGGCTGTCTCCATGATGCGGTGGCGGACGGCGGGCGTTGCCACCGTGCTCGCCCCGCTCGCCCTCGCGGCCTGCGGGTCCGCGTCGAGCACCTCCGCAGAGCCGCTCGCCAGCGCTCCCCCGCCGACGTCATCGGGCAGCCAGCTGACCCCGCTCGGCCAGACGCCCGGGCCGGTGCCCGCCGAGTACCAGTCGGAGTACGCCACCGTCCAGGCCTACGCGCAGTCCTTCGAGAGCCTCTCCGGCGGCTCGCCTGCCGGTGGCTCGACCGCCGTCGGTGCTGAGCTCCTCTCCGCCAACGGCAACATCGGCAGCGGCCTCCTCGACCCGCAGGCCATCTCCGGGGTGGAGGCGGAGCTCAACGCCTACCAGGCCCTCGGCGTCCAGGGCGTGACCGTCTGCGTCTCCTTCCCCCTGCTCCTGCCCAGCACCCCGGGCAGCTCCGGCTACCTCAGCTTCTACGAGCAGGTGGCCCAGCAGGTCCACTCCCGGGGGATGGTCCTCTCGGTCGAGGAGAACCCGGTCTTCTCCGGCACCCCGCTGACCTCGCTCTCCTTCAGCTACGCGGGGCTCACCCTCCCCAGCTATGCCGCCGAGGAGCAGCAGCAGGCGCAGCTGATCATCAACGACATGAAGCCGGCATACCTCTCGCTGCTCACCGAGCCGGACACCTTCTCGAGCGTGCTCCACCTCACCCTCGACACCCCGGCGACCGCGGCCCAGGTGGTGAGCGACGAGATCGCCGGCCTCAGCCGCGGCTCCACCCTGGTCGGTGCAGGCAGCGGCACCTGGTCGAGCCCGGCCATCGACCAGTCGCTGCTCACCACCTCGATCGACTACCTCGACGTCCACGTCTATCCGCTCGCCCCCGCCGACATCACCAACCTGGAGAGCGATGTGACGGCAGCCAGGTCAGCGCACAAGCCGCTGGTCATGGACGAGACCTGGCTCTACAAGGATTTCACCAACGGCAGCTTCGGTCCCGCCGGCACCTCCGAGCTGGCCGGTGACGGGGCCGTCAACGAGCAGAAGGATGTGAGCTTCGGCTTCTGGGAGCCGCTCGACCAGAGCTACGTCACCGCGATGGTGAACTACGTGCGCTCGCAGGGCTTCTCCTACGTGGCCTTCTTCGACGGTGCCCGCTGCTTCTTCGGTTACCTGACCTGGACCCCCCAGCTGGATGCGGACTCGTACTCGGTGCTGATCCAGGCCTACAACCAGATGGTCTCGGCCAACCTCCGCAGCCTGTCGGCGTCGGGCACCGGGCTGAGCCTGCAGAGGGCAATCGCCGGCACCTCGAACTGAGGCGCTGCGCCTACAGGCGGCGTCGCGCGTGGCGGCGGCTCCGCGGGCGGGCGAAAGATGTCAGCCGGGCGGGCCGGCCTCCACCTCCCTGGCCGGGTCCGTGCCCAGCGGCTCCTGGGCCGCCGAGACGCTGCGCTGAGGAGCCATGGTCACGCTCGCACCGCCCGTCGGCTCGGGGCGTCCGGCCAGCGCGTAGATCTCGGAACCGTCCACGGTCTCCTCGGTGACGAGAAGCTGCGCCAGCTTGTCGAGCACGTCGCGGTGCTCCGTGAGTATCTCGACGGCGCGCTTCTCGGCCTGGACCAGCAGCCGCGACACCTCGGCGTCGACGGTCGCCTGGGTCTGCTCCGCGAAGGGGCGGCTGGTGAGCTGGCTGCCGCCACCCCCGAGGAAGACGGAACCCCCCTCCGGATAGCCCACCGGCCCGAGGGCCGGCGAGAGCCCGAACTCGCGCACCATCTTGACCGCCAGGTCCGTCGCCCGAGCGAGATCGTTGGAGGCGCCGGTCGAGCCCTGGCCGAGGACGACCAGCTCGCCGGCGCGGCCCCCGAGGTATACCGCCAGCGTCTGGTTGAGGTAATCCTCGCCGTACAGGTGCCGCTCGATGAGAGGCAGCTGTTCGGTCACACCCAGCGCCTGGCCGGCGGGAAGGATGGTCACCTTGGCGACCGGGTCGGCCTTCTCCGAGTACACGGCGACCAGAGCGTGGCCGGCCTCGTGGACGGCGACCGAATGCTGCTCCTCGGGAAGCAGGACGTTGGAGCCCTCGCGCCGGCCCAGGATGATGCGATCGCGCGCGTCGTCGAAATCCTGGGCGGTGAGCACGTCGCGACCCACTCGCACTGCGCAGATCGCCGCCTCGTTGACCAGGTTGGCGAGGTCCGCACCGGAGAAGCCGGGTGTCCCCCTCGCCACCACGTCGAGGTTCAGGCTCGGGTCGAGCTGCTTGCCACGGCAGTGGACCTGGAGGATGGCCAGCCGCTCGCGCAGGTTGGGCAGCGGAACCGTGACCTGGCGGTCGAAGCGGCCCGGCCGGAGCAGTGCGGGGTCCAGGATCTCGGGTCGGTTGGTGGCACCGAGGACGACGACCCCCATGGCGGGGTCGAATCCGTCCATCTCGGCGAGCAACTGGTTGAGGGTCTGCTCCCGCTCGTCGTTGGCGACGGCCGCGCCCGCACCGCCCCGGCGCTGACCGATGGCGTCGATCTCGTCGACGAAGATGATCGCCGGAGCTCGCTTGCGGGCCTCCTGGAAGAGGTCGCGGACCCGCGCCGCTCCGACACCGACGAACATCTCGACGAAGCTCGAGCCCGTGACCGAGAAGAAGGGGACGTTTGCCTCCCCCGCCACGGCTCGGGCGAGCAGGGTCTTGCCGGTGCCGGGAGGACCGATCATGAGGATGCCCCGTGGCGCCATCGCTCCCGCCCTCGCGTACCGCTCCGGGCGCTGGAGGAAGTCGACGACCTCACGGATCTCCTGCTTGGCGCCCTCGTACCCGGCCACGTCGGCGAAGGTCGTCTGGGGGCGCTCCTCGTCGAACACCTTGGCGTTGGACCGGCCGACCCCGAGTGCTCCCTGCAGTCCACCACCGGAGGCTCCCTTGGAGAGGCGCCACCACAGCCAGCCGACGATGAGGAAGGGGCCCAGCAGCAGGATCCAGGTGAGGATGTCGGAACCCAGGGAGCTGGAGGTCCCCGCCGTGATCTGCACGCCGTCCTGCTGCAGCTCGGTGAGGAACGCCTGCCCGGCCTGCGTGGGGACCGCCGTCGTGAACTGATCGCCGTTGGCGAGAGTGCCGGTGGCACTCTGATCCGAGTTGAGGGTGACCGACGTCACCTTGTGGGCGGAGACGTCGCTCAGGAACTGCGAGTAGGTGAGCTGGGTCGTGCTCTCCACCGCGGGGAGGACGTAGAAGATGACGATGAAGATGGCGAGGGCGATGAGCCAGAGGTAGTGACGCCACCACGGCGGTTGCGGGGGCGCAACCTGAGCTCCCTTGTCCCGCGTCGCCGGGGAGGTCGCCTGCTTGCTCATGAGCTGCCTCTCTCCGTCCTGCCGGAGCGCCGAAATCGGGCCGGATCGTACGCCATCCATCTCCCGGGCGTGGGGGCGACCCCGGGCGTGGTGAGCGCCACCCTGCGCTCCCGGTGCCGGCGGCGCGCCACGATGCCGCTGGACGGCCCCATCGGACGCGAGCACTCCGCCACCCCGCGTCCGGCCCGCTCCCGATCCCACGTGCCCCTGAGGCGGCAGGGCCACGCGGCCCATCTCGATGCGGGCATTGGGGAACAGTCGCCGAGGACCGTCGGCTTGCCATCGGCGCTCCCGGGGTCCACCGTGAATCCGCCGATCCGCCCCGTGTGGAGGCGGCCACCGGGAGACAATCCTCGCGCACGCCATGGAACAGACGACAGCAAAGCCCAGCCAATCCGAGACGGACGGTCCCGGGCCGGTCGTGATCGAGGTCATCACCGGCGCCCCCTTCCCCGCCGTCGTCTTCGACATCCGCGAGGCGAGGATCGTGGCGGCAAGCCCCTCCGCTCACGCCCTGCTGGCGCCCGATGACGGTGACCTCACCGGTCGCAGGCTGGAGAGCTTCTTCGCCGACGGGCTCTCCGGCGCGCTCGACCTCCTCATGGCGGGCAGGTTGCAGAGCTACGCCACCTCGCACTCCCTCCGGCGGGGGTCGGCGCCGCCGCTCACCGTGCACGTGTGGGTGCAGGCTATCGGCAGGGAGATGCCACCCCGGTTCGCCGTTGCGGTGCTGGCGAGCGCTGCCGCCCGCGCCGGGCTCCGCCTCCCCGCCCCGGCCTCTCCCGGACTCACGCCGGTGGTGGGGACGGCCGACGAGGGTCTGATGATCGAGCGGATCAGCAGTGACGTCGAAGCCCTGCTCGGCTACCGCCCAGCGGATGTCACCGGGCGCTCGATCCTCACGCTCGTGGACCGGAGCTGCGTCGCCGGCCTGGCCGACGCCGCCGCCCAGGTGGCGGAGAGCCGAGCCGGCGTGTTCCTCGAGGTCGTCGCCCGTGCGCGGGGCGGCGAGGAGATCCTGCTCGAGGCTGTGCTCTGGCCCTTGCTGCCCGCGCCACGCTTGGGGTTCGCGCTGCTGCCCCGGCCGGCCGCGGAGCACGCCGACGGCAGCCGGGCCGAGGTGGAGGCTCAGGTGACCCGGCTGGCCAGAGCCGGCGCCCTGGAACTGCTCGGGCGCGTGACCGTGGCGCCGCGCTGGCGCGACCCCTCCGCTGCCGGCCAGTTCACCACGCGAGAGCTGGAGATCGTCGGCCGGTTGGTCTCGGGTGACAGGGTCCCGGCCATCGCCGCCGCTCTCTTCGTCAGCCAGAGCACCGTGCGCAACCACCTCCTATCGGTGTACGGGAAGCTCGGCGTCCACTCCCAGCAGGAATTGATCGATGCATTTCGTGACAAGCCCGCCTCTCGCTAGCTCCAGCCGGCGCCTGCGGATCCCAGCCAGCGGGTGACCTCGAGCGGCGGCAGCGCGGGCGACCAGAGGTAGCCCCGCCCGCCATCGCAGCCGACCCACTCCAGCTGATCCCGGTGTTTGTAGTTGTGGGCACCCTCCTCCACCGCCGCCCGCCTGAGCTCATGGGTCAGGCGGAGCACCAGCCGGACGAGGGAGGCGTCGACCCCCTGGCCCACGATGCCGGCGAGGACGGCGCCGTTCATCTGGAGCCCGTCCATGGGGTACCCCGGAACATAGAGCAGCGCGGAGTACGCGGTGCCCACATCGTCGATCGCGATCCGCAGACCCATGTCGCGAAGGCGGCCGGCGATCCGCACGACGCGGGCGGGATCCGCCGCCACGTCGGTCTCGGCGATCTCCAGGCTCGTCAATCGTCCCCAGTCGAGTTCGGTCGCGGCAAGCATCTCGCGCACGCGCTGGCGCAGCAGCGGATCGACCAGCTCTCTCGCCGACAGGCTCACACAGACCTGGAACGGCGGGTCGCCGCCCGCCGTAGGCCAGTCGGTCGCCTCCGCCAGGGCGGTGTAGAGCACCCACGAGCGGATCCGGCCCATGCCGACCGATTCCTCAACGGCACCGACCGCGAGCACGGCCGCCGCTCTAGTGACCGTCATGCTGCGATCGACCGTCCCCTCGGGTCTCGCCCCGCCGCTCCACCATGTCCGTCACCTCGGCGGGGATTCAGCCCGGCCGGGAGAGCGCGCCCCCGGGGCCTTCCACTGAGGCGGGGGCACCGTCTCCCGAGGCCGGCCGTGCCGCTCAGGATGGATACCTGCACCCAGCATCGCGTGCGGGGACGCTCAATGGAATAGACGGCGTATCACTCCGATGCGGACGCCGATACCCGTCCGTCCGCCTCCGACCCTGCTCTGCGGATCAGGGCGCCGCGGGGCGCCCCTGCGTGCTCAGCGCCTCGATCGTCATCTCGAGCGCGTCGAGGGCGGTGCGGATCCGGGCCAGCGCATCCTGCACCCGGTCCTCCGGCTCCGCGAGGTACGCCTGCCACATGCGCCCCGCCCGGGCCAGCCGGATGCGCCGAACCTCGGCGTAGGCAGCTTCGACATCGGCGCAGAGGCGCTCCATCCCCGCTGTGGCGTGCAACCGCGCCCGGTCCCTGTCCCAGGCGTTGGTCCGGAGCAGCCGCTCGGGCAGCCGGCCTCGCCCCAGCGCTTCGTCGATCTTCTCCTCAGAGTCGGCGAGCTCTGCGGCGACGACACGCAGGGTGGCGATGGGCTGCGAAACGGGCGTCCCCGGATCGGATCGCCGCCCGGAACGCCGACTTCCACGCCATCGCGCAAGCAGATCGGGCATCGCGCGCGCAGGCTAGCAGCACCGGCGCTACGCTTGCGAAATGCGACCCCTTCGGTACTCCATCAACGTCACCCTGGATGGGTGCTGCGATCATCTTGCCATCCCCGCGGACGAGGAGTTGCATCGTCACGCGGCCGAGAACCTCGACCAGGTCGATGCCCTTCTCTTCGGCCGGGTGACGTACGAGATGATGGAATCTGCGTGGCGGCTGCCCGCGCCGGCGGGAGCGAGACCTGATTGGATGGAACCCTTCGCCCAGACGATCAACGCGGCAAAGAAGTACGTCGTGTCGAGCACCCTGGAGCGGGTCGATTGGAACGCGGAGCTGGTGCGCGGGGATCTGGGCAATGCCGTCCAGGAACTCAAGCGGGAGCCGGGCAGGGGACTGCTCGTGGGAGGTGTGATGCTCCCGCTGGCGTTGACGGAGCTGGGATTGATCGATGAGTACGAGCTCGTCGTGCATCCCAGGCTCGCGGGCCACGGGCCGACGCTGTTCGCGGGGCTGTCGAAATACGTCGACCTGAGACTCGTGAGCCGGCTGGAGTTCGGCTCGGGTGCGGTGGCGCTGCGGTACGAGCCGAGAAGGTAGCCATCGGGCTTCTCAGCCCGAGCCGGCCGCCCGACGGCTCCCCGGGTTTCGTCGCCCTCAGCCGGTGACGTTGCGCGGGGTTGACTATTACCTACTGGTTATATAATCTTACGGTTATGCCTACTGACGATCCCCTGAGCCGCGCCTTCGCCGCCCTTGCCGATCCCACCCGCCGGGCCATCCTCGAACGCCTCGCGGGCGGCGAGGCCGGCGTCGTCGAGCTGGCAGACGCCTCCACGCTCACGCAGCCCGCTATCACCAAACACCTCAAGGTGCTGGAGCGGGCAGGTCTCATCGGCCGGGCCCGCGACGGCCAGCGCCGCCCGGCGAGGCTCCATCTCGAGGGCCTGATCCCGGTGGACGACTGGCTCCGGCGAGCCCACTCCGAATGGTCTGACCGCCTCGACCGTCTCGAGGCCCATCTCGCCACCCGAACCGAGACAACCACTTCACAGGAGAGCCCCCATGCCTGAGACCCATGCCGCCGTCGATCTGCGATCCGCCACCGCGACCCAGCAGCTCGTCCTCGAGCGCAACATCAAGGCCTCGCCGGAGCGGGTCTTCGACGCCTTCACCGACCCGGACCAGCTCAGGCAATGGTGGTGGCCCAAGGGCTTCACCTGCCCCGCAGCGGAGGTCGACCTTCGCGTCGGCGGGATGTACCGGCTCGCGATGGAGTGGCCCGACTTCATCCCCACCGACCAGCAGTTCTCCCACTACCTGGGAGGCGAGTACTACGAGATCGAGCGCCCGCATCGCCTCGTCATGAGCGGCCGCGCCATCAACGACGAGCACGGAGAGCTCTTCGCCACGCTCATCGAGATGACCTTCGAGGCCCGCGATGGAGGTACCGCACTCACCGTCCGCCAGTCCTACTTCGAGCCGATGCCTCCCGCTGAGGCGATGGGTGGTGCCGAGCAGGGCTGGTCCGAGCAGCTCGACAAGCTCGAGCTTCTGCTCGCCGGCTGACGACGAGAGACGGAGCGCGGGCGGCGGCGGGCCGTCCGCGCTCCCGTCGCTGGCGGATCCGGCCGGCATGGCTCGGATCTCCCCGGCGGGCCCTTGAGCGGATCGCCAGGTATTGCGAACGCATGTACGTGAAACGAACATGGGTTCGCTATAATCCGACTCCCGGCCACGCTCCCGTCCCGTCCATCCCCCTGGGCCGGGGACCACGGAGGCGAAGGAGCGATGTCCACCCCGCTGTCTCAGGCATTGGCGACGCTGCGGCGGCGCCATGGGGAAGGTGTGATCCGGTCTGGCGACGCCCTGGGCGGCGTCGAGGCCTGGCCCACCGGCCTTCCCATCCTGGACCAGCGGCTCACCCCCGGCGGCCTGCCGGTCGGGCGGATCAGCCTCCTGGCCGCCGCCCCGGGGGCGAGCGGCCGGCTCACCCTGCTCCAGGCGCTGACCTCCGCCGCCAGCCGGGAGCGGATCGCCGTCTACCTCGACCTGGTGGGCAGCCTCGACCCCGGTTTCCTCGCCGACCTGGGGGCCGACCTCACCTCCCTGCTGGTGGTCAGACCGCCGTCGGGACGGTGGGAGGAGGGGCTCGCCATGGCCCGGAGCCTGGTCGGGGCAGGCGCCCCCTGGCTCGCCGTCGCGCTTCCGGGGGCCGAGCCGCTCCAGAGGCCGGGACTGCGCTCCGGCGCCGGATGGGAGCACCGTCTCACCAGCCTGGTTGAATCAGTCTCCACCCATCGGGCCGTCTGCCTGGTCTCCGCCGCCTCACCGCTGCCACCGGCCCTGGGGTACGCCGCCTCCCTGACCCTCGACTGCGCGGCGGGCGGCTGGGAGGAGGCCCACGGCGACGTGCTCGGCCTGCGCACCCGGCTCACCCTGGTCAAGAGCAAGGTGAGCGTGCCGGGCGAGACGGCGGTCCTGCTGCTCCGCTATCCGCGTCCCTTCGCCACCGCCCAGGCGGTGGGCCGGCCGGCGCTGGTCGACCTGCCCCTCACGACCGACGTCACCGATGTCTCGTTGAGTGCGGCGGGGTGAGGTGGTGGGTGGCTCCCGCTTCCTCTGCGCCCGCTTCCCCCACCTCGCCCTGGTCGTCACCTGGCGCGCCCATCCCGAGCTGAGGTCCGAGCCCGTGGTCGTCGGAGGCGCCCCGGAGCTGCGCCTCCCCGTCCTCGCCGCGTCGGAAGCGGCGCGCACCTCCGGTGTCCGGCCCGGCCAGCCGCTGCGCGAGGCCCAGCAGCGCTGCCCCGGCGCCGCCTTCGTGGCCCTCGACGAGACCGCGACGGCGCGCCTGCACGAGGAGCTGTTCACCCAGCTTCACCGGCTCGCCCCCACCGTCGAGGTGGGGGATGAGGCCGCCTGGTGCGACCTCAGCGGCCGGCATGCCGCCCATTCCGACGGAGCCGGCTGGGCCATCGCCATCGCCCGCAGCATCAATCAGCTGCTCGATGACGACGGCATCGCCGTCGGCGTTGCCGGGTCGCGCCTGGTGGCGGAGATCGCCGCCCGGCAGGCCGGGCCCCGCCGCATCCGGCGGGTGGCCGAGGGGGAGGAGGCGGCCTTCCTCGCCCCGCTCCCCCTCAGCGTCCTCCCCATGGACCCGGCCGTCGCCACCCGGCTGGCGGCCCTCGGCCTCGACTGCGTCGGTGCGGTGGCCAACCTCTCCGCCGCCGACCTGCAACGCCAGTTCGGTCCCGCCGGGATGGACCTCTGGCGCCGGGCCCGCGGTGGCGATGGGGTGGGGGAGTGGCAGTTCGGACACGGCTTCGGTCCTCCCGCCCCGCCCCGCCGGCTCGGGGAGCGGGTCATCCTCGAGGGGGGAACGGGGGATCTGGAGACGCTGCGCTTCGCGGTCCACCGCTCCGCTCTGGAGCTGGGCGACCGGCTGCGCCACCGTGGCTGCCGGGCGGCTGCGGTCACCCTGGTCTGCGAGCTGGAGGACGCGGAGCCGGCGGGGCTGCGGATCACCCCGCTGCAGCCGCCGGGGAGCGGTGCCGAGCTCTGGCCGGTGGCGCTGGAGCTGCTCGCCGGCCTGCGCCTGGTGGCGCCGGTGACCGCGGTCCGCCTGGAGGTCGAGGGACTGCGGCCGGGAACCGGGCGCCAGGTCGATCTCTGGCGGGGCGGTGACGCCGCCGGTGAGGAGATCGACGGGGCCGCCTCGCGACTGCGCGCCCGCTTCGGCCGGGCGGCGGTGCGCCGGGCGGAGCTGGCCGTCGATCCCGGAGACCTTCCCGAGCGGCGCTTTCGCTGGGCCGAGCCGGTGGCGCAGGTGGACGGCGAGGGTCACGGCTCCCCGCTGGCCGGCACCGCATCCGCACCCGCCGCGGCGGAGGAGCGGACCCCGGCGGTGTCCGGGGCGCCGGTGGCGGCGATGCCGGCGCTGCGGCGATGACCGAGCTTCTCAACGGGGTCGCCGAGGTCCGTGCCAACGCCGCGGGCAGCGTCGGCGCGGTGCGCCTGGCCGGCCGCTGGTGCAGGGTCGTCCGGGTCGCCAACCAGTGGCTGGTCGAGACCGATTGGTGGCGCATCCCGGTGCGGCGCCACTACGTCCGCCTGCTGCTGGAGTGCCGGGGAGGTGGACGCCGGTCCACCGGTCCTGGGACGTCGGCCCGGCAGGAGCAGGCGGACGAATGCGTCGAGCTCTATCACGACCTGGAGACCGGCGAGTGGCACTGGTCCCGCCGCTACGACTGATGGGGCGGGCGTGGTCTGCAGGCGAGGAGGGGGATGCCCGGACGGTGTGGAGGGCCGCCGGTCGAGGGGTACCGGCGGCCCATGTGGGGATTGCTGCTCCCGGCGTGACACTCTCTCGCGCCGAACGACTTTCCAGCATAGTTACACAAACTTGTAGATGATGTCAAGCCCGCCCTTCGCCGAGCTGGCGGCCCGCTCCCACTACTCCTTCCTGGAGGGCTCGGCCTCGCCCCGCGACCTCGTCGAGGTTGCAGCCCGGCTGGAGATCGGGAGCCTCGGCCTCTGCGATCGCAACGGCCTCTACGGCGCCGTCGGCTTCATCGAGGCCGCCCGCAAGGCCGGCATCCGCCCGGTGGTGGGGGTCGAGCTGGACCTGGTCGACGCCGGTCGCATCCGGCTGCTCGCCCGCGGCCGGCGCGGCTACCGCCAGCTCTGCCGGGCCATCAGCGCCGCCCAGCTCGCCGGCGTCAAGGGCCAGCCCCGGCTGCGCATCGCCGGCCTCACCGACGAGGAGCCGGTGGACGGGGTCCGGGGAAACGATGGTGAACCAGCGGAGGTGGGATATGAGGGTGGAGCAGCGGAAGAGGAGGAGTGGGGGTGCGTGCGCAGCGAAGGCTCTGCGCAGGCGCGGGTTGCAACCGCGCCGAGCAGAGGCGGCGGGACGGCAGTCAGGCCGTCCCGACCGCCGGGCCGAAGCGAAGCACCACCCCCACTCCTCCGTCCCCTGAGCCGCAGCGAAGCACCACCCCCACGCCTCCGCCGGCGCCGCCCCACACTCCCCCCGCCCTCGCGCCCAGCCGCCCTCCGCCCCACCGCCGGTCCCTTCCCCGAGGGCTGGCCGTCGCTCCCCTCGACCCGGGACCTGGTGGAGAGCCCGCCGGCGGTGATCGACCCCGCCGACCTCGACGACTGCATCGCGCTCGCCGGCGGACCGGAGAGCGCCATCGTCTCCTGTCTGGTGGCCGGAGACCGGCGCGGAGCCCAGCGTCTGGCCGAACGGCTGCGCGACTGCTTTGGCCAGGACCGGGCGGCGCTGCTGCTCACCCACCACCTCCATCCCGCCGACCGCTGGCTGGCCGCCGAGGTCGCCGAGCTGGCGGAGGGGACAGGCCTGCCGCTGGTCGCCAGCGCCACTCCCGCGCACGCCACCCGCGACGACAAGCCGCTGCTCGACGTCCTCACCGCCATCTGCCACCGCACCACGCTCGAACAGGCGGCTGCCCATGGCCTGCTCCTGCCCAACTCCGAGCATCGCCTGCTCCCCGAGGCCGCCCTGCGCCGGCGGCTTGCGGAGTTTCCCGCCGCCTTCGATCACGCATCGGGCATCGCGGCGCAGTGCAGCCTCGACCTCGACTTCACCGATGTCCGCTTCCCGGGCTTCCC
>CAZDTK010000013.1:0-61696 GCA_964508345.1 uncultured Actinomycetes bacterium
GGGTCGTCGCCGACGTGCTTGCTGTTGCCGTAGAAGCCGACGGTGGCGATGTGGTGCTGGCTGCACGAGTTGGGGCAGCCGCTCGCCTTGATGCTGGTGCCGGCGAACTCCGGGAGGTCCTGCAGCCGCTCGTCGTCGAGCCAGCGGCCGACCGCCCGGCCCAGGCCGCGCGACGACGTGATTCCGAGGTTGCAGGTGTCCGCTCCCGGGCAGGTGACGACGTCGCGGATCCCCGACGCCTCGGCGCCGGCCAGCGCGTGGGGGAGCAGGAAGTCGTAGACGGCGGTGACGTCGGCAAGCCGCACGTCGCGCAGCACCAGGTTCTGCCCGGCGCTGGTGCGCGCCTCTCCTCCGCTCCACCGCCGCGCCGCCTCGGCGGCGACCCGGAGCTGGGTGGCGGTGATGTCGCCGAGCGGAAGGCGCAGGGACACGAGGCCGTAGCCGTCGAGCCGGTGGGGCATCACGTTGGTGACGCGCCAGCGGGCGAAGTCGATGCCGCGGGCGACGCCGTTCAGCGCGATGACCTGCAGTGGGGCGATCCCGTCGCGACGCTCCTGCTCGCGCTCCACGCGCTCGGGCAGCCCGTCGAGGATCCGGTACGACCAGGCGTCGGCGGGCAGCCGGTCGGCCTCCGCCTCCACCCGGGCTCGGAACGTCTCGGCGGTGTAGGTCTTGTCGAAGAGGAACTTGATCCGGGCGCGGTTGCGGTTCTTGCGCGGCCCCTCGGCGTCGAAGACGCGGACGATCCCCTCGATCACCGGGAAGAAGCGGCGGACCGGCAGGAAGTCGTAGAGGAGCGTCGCCGGACGCGGCGAGTTGCCCAGGCCGCCGCCCACCCAGACCCTGAAGCCGCGCTCGCCGTTCTCCACCTGGGCGACGGCGCCGATGTCGTGCATCGCCCCCAGGCCGCAGTCGCTGGCACAGCCGGAGAAGGCGATCTTGAACTTGCGGGGCAGGTTCTGGCAGATCGGGTTGCGCAGGAACAGCTCGGTGGCCGCCTGCGCGTAGGGGGTGATGTCGAAGGCCTCGGTGCCGCAGGCGCCGGCGAGCGGGCAGCCGGTGATGTTGCGCACCGTGTTGTAGCAGGCCTCGCGGGTGGTCAGCCCCGCGCGGGCCAGGTGGCGCATCGCCTCCGGCACCCGCTGGAGCGGCACGAAGTGGAACTGCAGGTCCTGCCGCGTGGTGACGTGACCCATGCCGCGGCCACCCCCACCCGGGTATTCGCCCTCGTCGCAGAAGCGCTCGCTGAAGTCGGCCAGCGCCTCCAGCTGGGCGGCGGTCAGGCGGCCGTGCGGGATCTTGACGCGCACCATCTGGTAGCCGGGCTGGCGCTGGCCGTAGATGCCGAAGGAGAGGCGGTACGGCTTGAACGTCTCCTCGGGCTCGGCGCCCGCCGCGAAGGCGTGGGCGCGCTCCTCGAACTCGGCGATCTCGGCGGCGATCGCGGGCGCGATCTCCAGGTCCTGCGCCGCAACCTCCCGCTCCCGCTCCTGCTCGCCGATCATCGTCCGACCTCCTCGATGCCGGTGCCGAGCCCGGCCTGAGCCACCACCTCGCGCACCCGTTCCAGCGGGACCGCAGTGACGACGTCACCCACCACGAGCGTCGCGGGTGCGGAGATGCCCGCCTCCGCCGCAGCCCGGGCCAGCCGCGCGACCGGGGCGCGCACCACCTCCTGATGGGAGAGGGTGGCCGAGGCGACCAGCGCCGCCGGCCGGTCGGGACCGACCGCTCCCGCCAGGCGGGCGCAGATGCCCTCCAGGTTGCCGAGCGGCATCAGCACCACCAGCGTGTCGACGGCCGCGGCGATCCTCTCCAGGTGCGCCGGGCCGGAGCCGTCGCGCTCGGATCCGGTCACCACGGCGAGCGACGACGCGACCCCGCGCAGCGTGACCGGGATGCCGGCGGCCGCCGGCGCCGCCAGCGCCGCGCTGACCCCGGGGATGGCGACGACCTCGAGGCCCGCCTGGCGCAGGGCGGTGAGCTCCTCCCCTCCGCGACCGAAGAGGAAGGGGTCCCCTCCCTTGAGCCGGACCACGTCCTCACCGGCCCGCGCCGACGCGATGAGCCGCGCGGTGATGGAGGCCTGCTCCGTCTGCGCGCCCCCGCCCCGCTTGCCGACGTCGACGAGGCGCGTGGTGGGACCGCAGAGGGCGAGGGTGCGCCGGTCGACCAGGGCGTCGTGGTAGACGACGTCGGCCTCGGCGAGCAGCTCCCGCGCCGCCAGGGTGAGCAGGTTCGGGTCGCCCGGACCGGCGCCCACCAGGGCGACCCGCCCGGGGCGCGGGTGGCCGGCCGCGGGCTCGATCGCCGCCGCGGACTCGATCGCCGCCGCGACGTAGCGGGCGTCCTCGGCGCGGCCGTCGCGGAGGAGGTCGCGCACCTCGGAGCGCATCAGCCGCCGGTACACCCGGTTCTGCTCCTCGAGCGCGACCCCGCGAGCGCGCAGCCGGCGGCGCACCCCGCCCACCATGGCCGTGAACGGCCCCCACTCCTCGCCGACGACGCGCTCCAGGCGCGCGCGCAGCGCACCGGCGAGGAACGGGCTCTCGCCGCCGGTGGAGACGGCGACCTGGAGGGGACCGCGGCGGACCAGGGCGGGGGCGTGGAAGTGGCAGCGCTCGGGCCGGTCGACGACGTTGATGAGCACACCGCGCTCCTCCGCCTCGTCGAAGCTCCTCCGGTTGGTCTCCTCGTCACCCGACGCGTCGATGGCCAGGAAGCGGCCGGCCAGATCGCCGGGTGCGTAATCGCGGCGGATCACCTCGACTCCCAGCTCGGTCTCGACGGCCTGCAGCTCGGGGCCGGGGTGGCCGGCGAGGACGGTGACCCGCGCACCGGCACCGGCGAGACCCCGGGCCTTCTCGGCGGCGAGCGGCCCGCCGCCCAGGACGGCGCACGGCCGGTCGCGGAGCTGGAGGGTGACGGGGTAGCTCACCGCGCGATCTCAGCCCGGCGCCGCCGGGGCGGGGGAGCCAGGGGCGGGGGCGGCCGATTGAGCCGCCGCTGCAGTGCCCGCGGGATGGATGCCGCACTCCTTGATGGAATCCCCCTCCCACCACCACCGACCGGCGCGCTCGTCCTCGCCCGGCTGGGTGGCGCGTGTGCACGGCGCGCAGCCGATCGACGTGTACCCCTGCGCATAGAGGCCGTGGGTGGGCAGGTCGCGCGAGCGGATCTGCTCCCAGACGTCCTGGTGGCTCCAGCGCGCCAGCGGCGCCACCTTGGCGATGCCGCCGTGGCCGGGGTCGCGGGCGACCACCGGGGTCGCCCGGCGCGTGGATGCCTGCTCCCGGCGGAGCCCGGTCACCCAGGCGTCGTAGCCGGCGAGCGCCCGCTGCAACGGGTGGGTCTTGCGGACCTCGCAGCAGAGGTTGCGCATCTCCTGAGAGAGGTAGAAGAGGTTGACGCCGTGCGCGCCGGTCATCGTCTCCAGCTCCGCGGGGTCGGGGCTCACGACGTGGAGCCGGATGGGGAATCGGCTCCGCACCGTGTCGATGATCTCGAACGTCTCCTGGGGGAGACGCCCGGTGTCGAGCGTCACCACCTCCACGCCCGGGCTGATCCGGCTGGCCATCTCGATGAGGACAACCGATTCGGCCTGGAAGCTGGCCACCACGGCGACCCGATGGAAGCGCTCGAAGGTCCAGGTCAGGATCGCTTCGGGATCGGCGTCCTCGAGGTCGCGGGCGGCGACCTCCAGCTCGTCGGCGGGGACGGCGGTGGTCACGATCGGCGCCCGGACGTTCCGGGGGGCAGCGCGGGGCGGGGGGTCGGGTCGGAGGTCGGGGTCACCTTGGGTCACTCTCCGGGGACCGGCCCGGTGGGGGCCGGCGGTGGGCAGGGTCGGCAGTCAGTGTGCGACCGGAGAGCCGGGGGGGTGCGTCGGTGAATGTGCCTGTGTGGGGTCGAGCGATGTGGGCGAAAGCTCAGGCCGGCCGCGGAGAGCGGCTACATACAGGCGCAGGCGACGTGGCGGACGAAATCCATCTCGCCCCAGCGGGAGAAGGAGAGGAGCGCGCAGGTTCCGTTCCGCATCAGTGGGCAGCATATCAGCGTGCATTATCAGCGTCAAATGTTCACGTTGAGAGATGGATCGAGGGCCCGGGGGCGGGATCGGCCTCGAGCAGGGCGGGCAGGCCTGCGATGGAGTCGATGACCGCGATCGGGACCGCCGCCGGCGCAGCCGTGCGGGCGTCGAACTTGCCGGTGCGGACCAGGACGCAGCGCGCCCCCACTGCGCGCGCGCCGGCGAGGTCGGTCTCGGGGTCGTCGCCGACGACGACGACCTCGGAGGCCGTGCAGCCGAGGTCGGAGAGCGCCATCTCGAAGAAGTCGGGCGAGGGCTTGCCGAAGCTGCGCGCCGTCTTCCCGCTGGCGTACTCGAGGAGGGCGACGAAGGATCCGGTGTCGAGCGAGGGACCGTCCGGCGCCTGCCACCGGCGGCCGCGCTGGAGCGCGAGCAGATCGGCGCCCTGCATCAGCTGCCGGAAGGCGGCGTCGAGTTGCGTGTAACCGGTGAGCTCGCGGCAGTCCCCCACCAGGACGTGGTCGGCGGGACCTCCGGCGGCATCGTGGGCGGCGAAGCGGGCCGCCAGCTCCCGGGTGAGGAGCAGGTGGCAGCGCTCCGACGGCCGCCGCTCGAGATAGCGGAGGGCCGCGACCACCGGGGTGAAGACCGCGCCCGGCTCCACTTCGAGGCCGGCCCCGTTGAGGTCGGCGCAGACCGCCTCGGGCGACTGCGAGTCGATGTTGGTCGTCACCCGGAACTGCATTCCCCGGTCGCGCAGCCAGGCGAGCGTGGCCGCCGCCCCCGGGATCGGGACGCGGTGGAGGGAGAGCGTCCCGTCGATGTCGAGCAGGACCGCGCGGACGGGTGGGCCGCCGCCCGCGGGGAGCAGCGCGGATGCCGGGGGTGTGGTCACGCGGCCACCTCCAGGGCGCGCCAGAGGTACCAGCTGGCGATGCTCCGGTACGGGGACCAGCGGTCGCCGCGGCGCAGCACCTCGTCCCGGGTGGGCACGGTCTGCGTCCGGAAGGTCACCTGGAAGCCGCGCCGGAGGCCGTAGTCGTCGGCGGGCAGCACGTCGGGGCGGCCGAGGGTGAAGATCAGGAACATCTCGGCGGTCCAGCGCCCGATCCCGCGCACCGCGGTCAGACGCTCGACGATCGTCTCGTCGTCCATCTCCCTCGTCTGCGCGAGGGTCGGCACCTCGCCGTCGACCACCCGCCGCGCCAGGTCGTCCAGCGCCCGCTGCTTGGCGCCCGAGAGTCCGGCGGAGCGCAACTGCTCGATCGACGCCTCCAGCACCTGCTCCGGGGTCGGACAGGAGGGCGCGCCAGGGAAGAGGGCGCAGAAGCGCGCGAAGATCGTGGCCGCCGCCTTGGGCGAGAGCTGCTGGTAGACGATCGCCTCGGCGAGCGCGGCGAAGAGGGTCGCCTCGCCGCTCAGGGAGAGCCCGAAAGGCCCCACCCGGTCGATCAGCAGGCCCAGCTCGGGGTCGTGGTAGCGCAGATGGCTGAGCGCCCGCCGGGCATCGATCTCGGGGTCCACGGAGACGGCCTCCCGGTCAGCCGCGTGCGGTCAGGCGCCCGCGGTCAGGTCCCCCGATTGTCGGTGATCGCCGCCCGGGTCAGCCCGCCGGGGCGGGAGCGGTCCCGGGGATGGAGGGCGGGGCTCCGGCGGGGGCGGGGGCGCCCGGTCGCACCACCGGCCGCGGCGCGCGGTTGTCGCGCAGGGTCAGCTTGCCCTTGATGATCAGCGCGGTGCGCGGGGCGCGGCGAGCCACCTTGGTGTCGTGGGTGACCAGGATCAGGGTCATCGCCCTCTCGCGCCAGAGCTTCTCCATCAGGCCGACGATCTCCACGCTGGTGACCTCGTCGAGGTTCCCGGTGGGCTCGTCGGCGAGGATCACCTTGGGCTGCTTGACCAGGGCCCGGGCGATCGCGACCCGCTGCTGCTCGCCGCCCGACATCTCGGGAGGAAAGTGGGTGGCACGGTCGGCGAGCCCGACCTCGGCCAGGGCCGCCAGCGACCGGGCGCGCCGCTCCTCACCCTTGATCTTGAGGGGGACCAGCGCCGCCTCCACGTTCTCCTCGGCGTTGAGCGTGGGCAGCAGATTGTAGTTCTGGAAGATGAAGCCGAAGTTCTGGGCACGGACGTCCACCAGCTGGGCCTCGGGCATCGCGCCCAGGTCCATGCCATCGAAGATGACCTTGCCCGCGGTCGGCCGGTCCAGCGCTCCCAGCATCTGCAGGAGCGTGGTCTTGCCGTGCCCGGTCTGACCCTGGACCGTCAGGAACTCGCCGTCCGGGATCTCCAGATCGACCCCGCTCAGGGCCGCGACCTTGCCTCTCGCCTTGGGATAGATGCGGGAGACCTTCTTGAGCTCATACATGGGGGGTCATCTCCAGGGCCGGGGGGGTGTCCATTGCGACGTCGGAGGGGGGTGCTGGCGGGGCCGGGCTACTCCACACGGCGCAGCGCCTCCGCGGGCCGGAGACGGGCGGCGCGCCAGCCACCGAAGATGCCGGCGACGACGCCACCGACGATCGCCAGGGCGACGGCCACCAGGATCACCTCCACACTGAGGGGAGCGGTGAGGTGGACCGGCACGGAATGGGTGCCGGACGCGAAGGTTCGGGCGAAGTTGGCGCCGGCGCTGGGGAACGCCCGCGGCGAGGCCCCGGATGAGCCGAAGAATCCGCCGCCGCCGCCGCCGAACCCGCCCCCGAAACCGCCACCTCCGGTCGTGGTGGCCGCACCGCCCAGCCCCGTCGCATTGACCGTGGCGCTCAGGGGGGGAGCGAGTTTGGTGACCAGGAAGGCTCCCAGCACCCCCAGGCCGATCCCCACCGCGCCCCCGATCACCCCCAGCACCGCGGCCTCCCCGAGGACCTGGGCGACGATGCGTCGGCTGCGCCAGCCGATCGCCTTGAGGGTCCCGAACTCGCGCACCCGGCGGGTCACCGAGGAGACGGTGAGCAGCACGGCCAGCACGAAGGCGGCCAGCAGGATCAGCGCCGAGATCCAGACCCCCAGCGTGTTGGCGAGGGTCGAGGCGGTGTTCAGCGATCCCGACACCTGGCTGGCCAGGTCGGCGGCGGTGGTCACCGTGGCCGAGGGCAGCAGCTTCGAGATCTCCGACTGCACCGCGCTGATGGAGGCGCTGTCGGTGGCGGTGACGTAGATGGTGTTGACGTCGCTGGTATCACCGCTCAGGCTCTGGGCCTCGCTGAGCGGGATGTAGACATCCGCCCCGTCGGTCTCGGTGACCGACACCACCCCGACCACCGTGAAGGTCGTGCCGGAGATGGTGAACGTCGAACCGGCGGAGAGCGACTGCTGCTTGGCGTAGCTGCTGCTCACCAGGGCGAGCAGCTGGTCGGAGGAGCTGCCCTGCGCCGCCTCGGTGAACCACTGGCTGACCGCCGAGGCCCCCGAGGTGATGTTGGAACCGGCCAGCAACCCGACCCCGGGGGTGGACGGGTCGATGCCGTCCACCGAGAAGGTCGAGACGCCGAAACCGCTGGAGCTGCTGGACGGTGACGCCGAGGCGCTCGGCGACGGGGTCGGGGTGGGAGTTGGGGTGGGCGTCGGCGTGGGGGTGGCCGTCGAGCCGCCGAACCCCCCGAATCCCGTGAAGGTGCCGGTGATGTGGACGGAGTTCAGGACCAGAGCGCCGGCGGCCCCGGCGACGCCCTTGAGATTGGAGATCTCGGTGACGTCGCTGGCGGACATGGTGGTCAGCCCGGGGCTGGAGGTGAGGTGGTCCTGGGTGAAGCTCTGGCCCGCCTGGGCGCTGCTGGGAGGCGTGCCGCTGAAGCGGAAGGCCCCCCCGCTCCCCGCGGTGGCCGCGGTGGTGACGGTCAGGTCGGTGCCCACCCCGTAGAGGGAGGAGAGCACCTGGCCCTGGGCGGCATTGACACCCGAGGCAGCGGCCGTGACGGTGATCACCAGACCCACGGCGAGGGCCAGACCGATGGCCACGACGGCGGCCGAGCGCGCTCGGCGGCGGAGTTCACGTCCCAGATAGCGGAAGTACAACGGTTGCTCCTGAAGTGCCGTGGTGAGAGTGATGAGCCCGATCTCAGACGCAGCGGAGTATAGGCGGGGGCTGACAGAGCCTCTGGGAACGATCTGACCGAAAGCTGAATGAAAGGTTGCCCCGCTGAGCGGGCCCGCACTGGCGGATCGCAGGCGCCGGTGGGAGGATGGGGACGGCACGCCGCGGAGCCGGTTGCCCTCTGGGCACATCCCAGGGCGACGCCCCGCGGTCATCACAGGAGGTGAGTACCGTGGCCCAGTCAGCAATCGCGACGGCGCAGACGGTGGCGGTGGACGACCCCTGGCAGAACGCGCAGCGACAGTTCGACGCCGCGGCCGAGCTGCTCGGCCTGGAGGTGGGGGTGCGCAGCTTCCTGCGCGAGACCCAGCGCCAGCTCATCGTCAATTTCCCGGTGAAGATGGACGACGGCTCGATCCAGATGTTCGAAGGCTACCGGGTCCAGCACAACCTGGCCCGCGGCCCCGCCAAGGGCGGGATCAGGTACCACCCCAGGGTCACCCTCAGCGAGGTCAAGGCGCTGGCCATGTGGATGACCTGGAAGTGCGCCGCGGCCGGCCTTCCCTTCGGGGGAGCCAAGGGGGGCGTGGTCGTCGATCCCAAGCGACTCAGCCTGGGCGAGCTGGAGCGGCTCACCCGCCGCTATGCCGCCGAGATCTCGGTGCTGATCGGACCGGAGCGGGACATCCCCGCGCCCGACGTCAACACCACCCCCCAGGTGATGGCCTGGATCATGGACACGATGTCGATGAGCGCCGGCTACTCGATCCCGGCGTCGGTCACCGGCAAGCCGCTCGCGGTGGGGGGCAGCCAGGGCCGCAACGAGGCCACCGGGCGCGGGGTATCGGTGGTGGCGCTCCGCGCCTGCACCCGGTTGGGGCGCGACCCGAGCCACTCCACCGTCGCCGTCCAGGGCTTCGGCAATGCCGGCAGCATCGCCGCCCGGTTGATGGAGGCGGACGGCTTCAGCGTCCACGCCGTCTCCGACACCGGCGGCGCGATCTGGAGCGACCAGCGGCTGCCGGTGGCCGACGTCATCGAGCACAAGCGGCGCACCGGCTCCGTCGCCGGCTTCCCCGGGACGCGCGCCATCAGCAACGCCGAGCTGCTGGCCGCCCCGGTCGACGTCCTGGTCCCGGCGGCGCTCGAGAACGAGATCACCGCCGCCAACGCCGGGGAGATCCGGGCGTCCCTGATCCTGGAGGCGGCCAACGGGCCGGTCACCCCCGGGGCCGACGAGATCCTGGCCCGCCGCGGCGTCACCGTGGTCCCCGACATCATCGCCAACGCGGGCGGGGTCACCGTCTCCTATTTCGAGTGGGTGCAGGACCTGCAGTCCTTCTTCTGGGAGGAGAAGGAGATCAACGATCGTCTCGAGCACATCATGACGGCCTCCTTCGAGACCGCCTGGGAGGCGGCGGCGCAGCATCGGGTGCCGCTCCGCCTGGGTGCGTACACGGTCGCCGTGCAGCGGGTTGCCGAGGCGACCGCGGCCCGCGGCATCTACCCGTGAGCCCGGGCGGCTGCAGACCTCCTGAGCGAGGGCGCCGGCCCTGAGCTAGGGGGCGGCGGGCGCTGAGGGGGTGACCGCGTCGCCCTGGGGGACCAGCTCGATCGTGACCTGGCCGGCCGCGAGCGGTGCCGGCTGCCCGTCCGCGAGGGTGAACTGCGGCGGTCCGCTCGTCCCCTGGCTCCAGCTGATCGGATAGAGCAGGCCACCGACCGCAAGCTGGCCGCTCCCGCTGGCGGCGGGCCCGATGCCGAAGTCGAGGCCGTCGACCCAGGGCGTGACCGCGGAGTCCTCGTTGTCCTGTGGCACCGTGATCACCGGGACCTGGAGGATGACGACGTTGGGCGTCTCCCAGGGCTGGCCGGTGTTGGCGTCGTTGAGCATGCCGGTGGCGGGGTACTCCGGGGTCGCCGGCTCGCTGCGCTGGTACTCCCCGGTGGCCGCCTCGTACGTGTAGATGGGGGTCTCCTCGGTGGAGATCGGCACCTCGAAGGCACTCACCGCGCTGCCGCCGGTCGGCAGGTCGTCGATCGCGGTGCGCTGCCAGAGCTGGTAGCTGACGGTGCCGAGGCCGATCTTCTGGGCGAGGGTCGCCAGCTCGGAGCCGTTGGTGTACAGGTTGTGAGGGGCGCCGTACTCCCTGGCCGGGGGTGGCACCGAGGTCCGGAAGAGCACGGTGGAGCCGACCACCGCGTTGTTGGGGCTGTATTGCTTGAGGCCGCTCGAGTTGAGCTGGGCCAGGGTGTAGTCGCTCGCCCCCGAGTAGAGCAGAGCGCCGTCCCAGATCTCCAGCAGACGCAGATCGACGAGGCGGGCGCTGCGCACCGGGCCGACCATGTCGGCCGCCGGCGGCGCGCCGAAGTAGATGGCGGTGAAGCGGCTGATGCCGCCCTCGGTCTGGTACTCGTAGATCACCTGAGCGTCACCCAGCCCCGACTGCGGCCGCGCCTGATAGAGGTTCTCGACCTGGACCAGGAGCGGGGCGGAGAGCGGCGCCGGGGTGGGCGTGGGGGTCGGCACCCCGGGCGTGAACGTGGCGGACGGGCTGGGGGTCGGCGACTTCCGGGCGGCGGTGGAGCCACCGCAGGCGGCCACGGCGAGCAGGGTGGCGGCGAGGAGCAGGGAGATTCGCGTGCGGGAGTTGGACATGGGGGGACCGTTGTGATTCGAGCTGATTGCAGTCACCTAAACGCCGATGCGCAGGGCGCTATTCTGGCGCAGGGCGGCGCCGCCCGGTTTTCTTGTGAAGCTTTCGCCGCGTTCAGCGAACGGCGCGACGCGGGTCCCGCCGGCGGATCGTGACGCTCAGCTCCCGCTCTCGGTGGGGTAGCCGTTGCGCTTCCAGTACTCGATGCCGCCGATCATCTCCTTTACCCGGAAGCCCAGCTCGGCGAGCCGCGCCGCCCCCTTGGCACCCGCATTGCAGCCGGGGTCCCAGCAGTAGCAGACGTAGAGCGCGTCGCGGGAGAGGTGCACGGTCGACTCCTCGCTCAGGGTGCGATAGGGCAGGCTGATGGCGCCGGCGACGTGCTCCTCCGCGTAGTCCTTCGCCCCGCGCATGTCGACGACGACGAAGCCGGAGAGGCCGGCTTCCAGGTCATGGTGAACATCGGACGGGTCGGTCTCCACGCTCAGCTTGGCGGCGTAATGGCGGAATGCCGCCTCGGGCGGCGCCGCGGGCACCTCCAGCACGAGCGAGGCGGGCGCGTCGGCGGCGAGGATGCGGGAGGCCGTCTGGGTCATCGATGCTCTCCTCTCGTGCCGGGCCCCGGCCCGGCGGCGGGCCGTGTCCCCTATCTTCTCGTGAACTCTCGCCGCCGTGACGGCTAGATTTGAGTGGTCGCCCACAATCCCGGCTGGACGCTGGGCGAGGACGGGTCCGTCCACAGCTGAACCGCGGCTGCGGGACCGGACGGAAGGCATGCGCGCAGCGCTACCGTCGCGGGCGCGGGAGTGAAGCGGCAGGGCGCGCCCGGACCAGGAGGCGGCAGGTGGCACACGCGGTGAGCGACGAGGCGAGATACCGGGCCAACCGCCAGGGGGAGATCGACTCGGCGATCGTCTACCGGGCGATGGCGAAGGCGGAGAAGGACGAGCACCTGGCCTCCGTCTACGTGCGACTCGCCGAGGTCGAGGAGCGTCACCTCGGCTTCTGGGAGGAGCAGCTGCGCGGCCTCGGCCGCGACCCCGGCCCCCGGCGGCCGTCCTGGCGCGCCCGTGCCATGCGCCTCCTGGCGCGCAGGTTCGGGCCGCAGATGGTGCTGCCGACCGTCGCCAGCCTGGAGCAGGCCGACGAGACCGACTACGACGACCAGCCGGAGACCGAGGGCAGCGGGATGCCGGAGGACGAGCGCTCGCATGCCCGGGTCCTCCGCTACATCACCGGAGGTTCGCCCGCCGGGCTGGCGGGCGAGACGCTGGGCAAGCTGGAGGGGCGGCACCGGGCCCCGGGCGGCAACGCGCTGCGGGCCGCCGTCCTCGGCGCCAACGACGGACTGACCTCCAACCTCGCCCTGGTGATGGGTGTCGCCGGCTCCGGGCTGCCCGGCAAGGCGATCCTCGTCGCCGGCATCAGCGGGCTGCTCGCCGGTGCCTGCTCGATGGCGATCGGGGAGTGGATCTCGGTGCAGAGCACCCGGGAGCTGTACCAGCGGCAGGTGAAGACGGAGGCGGCCGAGCTGCGCACGGTGCCCGACGAGGAGCGCGAGGAGCTGGCCCTCATCTACGAGTCCAAGGGGCTCTCGGCGGCGGAGGCCTCCGAGATCGCCGACCGGCTGATGGCCGAGCACGGGAGCGCGCTCGACACCATGGTCCGCGAGGAGCTGGGGTTGGACCCGTCGCAGCTCGGCGGCTCCCCCAACAGTGCGGCAACGGCGTCCTTCGGCCTGTTCGCGATCGGCGCCGTGATCCCGCTGCTGCCCTTCCTGTTCGCGGCCGGCCTGCCCGCGGTCGGCCTCGCCGTAGGGTTCGCCGCGGTGGGACTCTTCGTCATCGGTGCTCTGATAACCCTGCTGACGGGACGCAGCGTCCTGTTCTCGGGGAGCCGCCAGCTGCTCTTCGGCATGCTGGCGGCGGGCGTGACGTTCGGCCTGGGGAGACTCATCGGGGCCGCCGTGGGGCTCTGACCGGGACGGCCCTGATCTGGACCGATGATCAGCGCGAGCAGACCGCCTGCCCGGCGAGATCATCCCGAGGTGCCGGCACGCGCCGCGGGGAGTGCACCCGGAGGGTGCATGAGCCAAGGAGCGCGGGCTAGCATGGGCCCCAGATCATGTCGCTGATCCAAGCCCTGGCCATCGTGGTGGGAGCCCTGGTCGTGGTGGCCGTCGGCCAGGGTGCGAGCTACTTCGTGCTCCGGAGGCGGGCGAAGGCACCCCGCCAGGCGGTGGCCCGCTCGTTCCTGCGCAACACGCACCGGCCGGTGCAGCTCCTCCTCCCGCTCGCTGCCGCGACCGTTGCCGCGAACCTGGTGCCGCTGGCCGGATGGTTGCGTGGCGAGATCCTCCACGGCCTCGTCATCGGGCTGATCCTGGCCGGCTCCTGGCTGCTGGTGCGGCTCACGTACGTCCTCGAGGACGCGGTGCTCGCCCGCTACCAGCTTGACCCGACCGGCAATCTGCGCGCCCGGCAGCTCGAGACGGAGATCCACGTGCTGCGCCGGGTCACCGTGTTCGTGGGCGCGCTGATCGGCATCGGCGGGGTGCTGCTCACGTTCAGCCAGGCCCGCGTCGCCGGTGCCGGATTGCTCGCCTCCGCCGGCGTGGTGGGGCTGATCGTCGGCCTCGCCGTCACCCCCATCGTCACCAGCCTGGTCGCCGGTCTGCAGATCGCGGTCACCCAGCCGATCCGGCTCGACGACGTGGTGGTGATCTACAACCCGAGCGGCACCAGCTACTGGGGCCGCGTCGAGGAGATCCACCTGACCTACGTCGTGGTCAAGCTGTGGGACCTCAAGCGGCTGGTCGTGCCCGTCTCCTACCTGACCCAGAACCCCTTCGAGAACTGGACCCGCTCCACCGCCAACGTGCTCGGCTTCGTCTACATCCTGGTGGACTACACGATGTCGGTGGAGGCGCTGCGCACCCACCTGGGAGAGGTCGTGCACGCCTCGCCGGATTGGGACGGCCAGGTCTGGAACCTCCAGGTCACCGAGCTGGGGCGCGAGACCGTGCAGCTCAGGGCGCTGATGAGCTCCGCCGACAGCAGCCGCTCATGGAACCTGCAGTGCGAGGTGCGTGAGAAGGCGCTCGCCTTCCTGCAGGAGCGCTACCCGTCAGCCCTTCCCCGGGTTCGGGCCGAGCTGGGCTGGGCCGGTGGCGACGGCGAGATGGCGCACCGCGAGGCTCCGGCCCGTCCGCACAAGTGAACGCGGGTCCGTCACCGGACCCTCATCACGGCCTTTGCCGCACCCCAACTGAGCGCCGGCGAGTGCGCCCGGTCAGCGCCGCGAGCAGACCGGCCACTCCCCCGACTCACCGGCGGCGAACATCCTGGCGGCGATCTGCGCCTGCTGCGTCGGGTCCCAGATGTCCGTGCCCCCGTGGGCGGCGAACGTCGAGGGGAGGAACTGGAGCACGCCGTCGAACGGCCCGGAGGGGTTGTAGGCGTAGGCGCTGAGGTTGGACTCGCACTCGGCGGTGCTGATCAGCCAGCCCGGGTCGACCCCGTCCGCATCAGCGGCGGCGGTCAGGATCGCCTCGATGTCCTGCTGCGAGTACGCCGGGCGCGCCGACACGGGAGGCGGGGCGTGCGGGTCCGGCGCGGGCGGGGCGGGCACCGCTGTGACCACCGCGTCAGGGGTCATGGTCGGTGGCGTCGAGGCGGAGGATGACGGTGCAGGCGTGGCGGTGGGGGACGGTGACGGCGTGGCGGAGAGAGACGGTGAGGGAACCGCCGGCGCGGTCGACGCCGTCGACGCCGTCAGCGTGAGGTGGCGCAGCAGGGCGAGGTCGGCTGCCGCGGAGCGGCTGGCGCCCACCGACTGCACGGTGCCGAGGACGGCCATGGCGACCACCAGGAGACCGGTCACGCAGATACCAGTGTTACGGCGTGTGATGAGACGGCGCATGAGGAGCAACCTCCGGGTAGCGGTGCATCGCCGCCACACCCGACACGATCTCGCGTCAAGGGCAGGCGACGATGTACCTGTGATATCAGGTTCCGCCGAGGTTGAGGTCGGCGGGCCGCGGAACCGGTGGAGGGAACTGACCTCACCGTGCCCAATCTTTGCGACCGGAACGATTCGCGACCTGCGGACCATAGCACGGTACCGGTCCACGCCGCAACCCACGCCCCGGCCATCGTTACATGCACGGGCCGCGAGGATCACAATTGTCGCACACTGCGCGTGCGGATGTTGCGAGGAGGAGAATCACGCTGATGGCGACTCGCCAGGACGTGAGCACTGTCCCGTTGCAGGGGGCGTACGTCGCCAAGCGCTGCCCTGTGCGCGCGCAGAACGACGCGCTGCATCCCATCGAGACGGTTGCGCCGGACCCGTTCACCGAGCGGCTCATGGCGCGTGGCAACGCCTTTCAAGCCGACCTCGTCGCCGAGATCCTGCGTCTCCATCCGGATGCACTGTGCGTCGAGGCGGAGGATGCGCGCGGACGCGAGGAGGCGACCGTCGCGGCCATGGCCTCGCGCGCACCGCTGATCATCGGCGGCCGGCTCCCGGCCGATACCGCGGGGAGGCGTGTGGGCGCCCCCGACCTGCTGGTCGCCGCACGAGAAGGCGGATACCACGCCATCGACATCAAGGCGCATCAGGTGCTGCAGACCTCCGAAGGCAGAGGTTCGGAGATCCTCGCGCTCTGCACCGGGCTGGAGACGCTCACCCGGGATACAGCCGTCGCCGATCCTGCCGTCGCCGCCCGCAGGAGCGAGGACGACCCGCTCCAGCTCGCCCACTACCAGCGCCTGCTGGAGGTGTCGGACCACGCGGCGAACGGCCCCCGGTTCGGTGGCATCATCGGCACCGAGCGCCGCGTGGTCTGGTACGACCTCGACGCGCCGCTCTGGCGCACCCCCTCCTCCACCGCCACCACCAAGCTGCGCACGACGATGGAGCGCTACGACTTCGAGTTCGACTTCCGGCTCGACATCATCGCCGTCGCGCAGCAGCACCGCCGCGATCGGTCGGTCGGCCTGCTGGTCGTGCCGGTGCGCTGCTCCGAGTGTCCCACGTGTCCGTGGCGCGAGCGGTGCCGCGCCGTTCTCGAGGAGGGAGCCGGCGACGTGAGCCTGCTTCCCCAGGTTGGCTGGACCCACTGGAAGGTGCACCACGACCACGGCATCACCAACCGAGCGATGCTCGCCGGGCTGGACTGGCGCACCGCATCGCTGGTCGCGGACGGCGTGGACGTGGCGGCGCTGCAGGCGCTGGCGGTGGGGCTGGCGCCGGATGCGCCGGTGACAGTGCTGGAGAGCCTGAGCCGGTCAGCCCGGCAGCTGGAGGCGCTGAGTGCCGCTCAGGTGCGGACGGTGGCGGAGCTGCTCGCGCTGGACGAGGCGGCGGCACGCTACTCCACCGCGCATCTCCGATCCCTGCCCGAGCAGATCGACATGGCGCGGGCCGCGCTCGGACCCGAGACCGTGTATCGGCGTCGCGGCGTGGATCGGGTCGACGTTCCCCGCGCCGACGTCGAGGTGGATGTCGACATGGAATGCTCCGAGGTCGGCGTCTACCTCTGGGGCAGCCTGCTCACCGATCGCGCCACCGCGGCGCCGCGCCACGAGTACGTGCCCTTCGCCACCTGGGATCCGCTCACCGCGCAGAGCGAGGCCGAGAACTCGCTCGCCTTCTGGCGATGGTTGATGGGGGTGCGCTCGGCGGCCCACCAGCGTGGGCGCAGCTTTCGCGCCTACTGCTACAACGCGGGCGCCGAGAACCACCAGCTCCGCCGCCTGGGCCTGGCCGTGGGTCTGGTCGACGAGGTGGCGGGTTTCATCGCGTCGGACGAGTGGGTGGACCTGTTGAGGGTGTGGGAGTCACAGCTGATCACCGGTCAGAGCAGCGGGCTCAAGGTCGTGGCCCCGCTCACCGGCTTCCACTGGGCGGTCGAGGACCCGGGCGGCGGCGAGTCGATGGTCCGGTACGACGCCGCCGCCGGCGGGGATGAGGGGGCGCGGCGCTGGCTGCTCGAGTACAACCGCGGCGACGTGGAGGCGACGTGGTCGGTGCGCGAATGGATGGCGCGGGGGGTGGTCCCGGGGATCGAGGAGGCGCCGGCCGGCCTCGCCGGCTGAGGGCGGACGGCTCCCCCACGACCCCGGGCCGAGGCGGCTCAGTGCACGGAGGCGTCGGGCCTGAGCAGCCGGTCGAGCAGATCGCCGAAGAGGGCGAGCTGCCGCTCCGACAGCGTCCCCAGGGAGGCCGCGAGGACCTCGTCGACGAGCGGGCTGGCCTGGGCCAGGAGCCGGCGCCCCCTGGCGGTGATCCGGTGGTGCACCGCCCGGCCGGGCCCCGGGGCGCGCTCGATGAGACCGTGCTCCACCATCCGCCCGGCCAGCGCTCCGAAGGCCTGGTCGCTCTGAAAGGTCAGCTGCGCGAGGTCGTGCAGCGAGGCCCCCGGATTGGCGGCGAGGTGGCGCAGGGCATCCCACTGGACGAGGCTGATGCCGAGGCTGGCGAGCCGGGCGTCGATGGCCCGGTGATGGCGGACCTGGAGCCGCTTGACGCCCAGGCCGACCTCCTGAAGGGTTCGCGACATGTGATCAGTATAGCCCTGCCGGTCTCAGCTTGCTTATATCAATACCTTGATATAAACTTGCTGATACGGACGGCCGCCGCGCCACCCCTCTCAACCATCACCGGGGAGCCCAACCATGAGCACAACCAGCACCACGACCGTCACCACCCCGGACGCCGGGAAGGTCGAGGTCACGATCACCGAGCAGGGCGAGGGGCGGACCTTCCTCCTGCTCCACGGCGGCGCCGGACCCCAGTCGGTGGCACGCTTCGCCGACCTCCTGGCCACGGCGCGGCCGGCCCGGGTGATCACGCCGACCCATCCCGGCTTCGGTGGCACGCCCCGACCGGAGACGCTCACCAGCATCCGAGCTCTCGCCGCCGTCTACGCCGGCCTCCTGGAGGAGCTGGGGCTCTCCGACGTGAGCGTGATCGGCAACTCCGTCGGCGGCTGGCTCGCCGCGGAGGTGGCGCTGCTGCACAGCCCGCGCGCCAGCAGCGTCATCCTGGTCGACGCCGGGGGCCTCGAGATCCCCGAGCACCCCAGCCCCGACTTCTTCGCGCTCGACCTCGACCAGGTCACCAATCTCAGCTACCACGACCCGGACGCCTTCCGCATTGACCTCTCCAAGATCCCCGACGCGCAGAAGGCGGTCATGGCGCGCAACCGTGCGGCTCTGGCGGTCTACGGCGGGGCCACGATGTCCGACGCCAGCCTGCTGCAGCGCCTCGCCGGCATCAGCACTCCCACGCTCGTGGTGTGGGGCGCCGCCGACCGGATGATCCCGCTGGAACACGGCCAGGCCTATGCGCATTCCATCCCCGGCGCCCGGCTCGAGATCATCGCGGATGCGGGGCACCTTCCCCAGCTCGAGACCCCCGCTCGACTCGCCGAACTGGTGTGGGAGTTCGCGGATGCCCCCGGCGCCGATCGGCCGGGCGCGGCCTGAGGAGCCGGCCGGTGGACAAGGTGCGGAAGCCGCTCAGGATCGCTGTCCTCGGTGCCTCCGGTCGGGTCGGGCGGGTGGTGATCGCCGAGGCCCTCTCCCGGGGTCATCGCGTCACCGCCGTGGCCCGCAGCGCGGAGGGGCTGGAGCGGGTCGAGGGCGCGACCAGGGTGACGGCCGACGTGCTCGACCCCGTCGCCCTTCGCCGGGCCGTGAGCGGCCACGACGCTGTGATCGCGGCCCTCGCCGGCCGCGGGCCCCAGGCGGCTCGGACCGTGCCCGAGGCCACCGCCGTTCTTCTCGACGTGCTCCCCGGCTGCCGAGTCGGCCGGCTGCTGACCATCGGAGGCGGCGCCACTCTGGAGGTTGCGCCCGGTCGACGCTTCCTGGACGACCCCCACTTCCCGGAGGCGTACCGGGAGGCCGCACTCGCCGCCGCCGAGGCGCTCGACGTCCTGCGCCGGTTCCGGGGCGACCTGCCGCGGTGGAGCTACTTCAGCCCACCGCCTCTGCACCTGACCGATGGGCCGCGCACCGGCGTCTTCCGGGTGGCAGCGACCGACCGGCCGATCGTCGACATCGCGGGGGAGAGCCGGCTCAGCGTCGCGGACCTCGCCTGCGCGGTTCTGGACGCAGTCGAGCAGGGAGGCTTCATCGGCGAGCGGTTCACCGCCGCCTACTGAGGTGCCCCGGGGCGCCGAGGCCATTAGTTCGCTCTTGATAGAAGGTACGCTTAGAGCGTACAATGCCCGGGTGAGCCCAGCCCCCTCGCACCTGCCGCGCGCCGATGCCGCGGACAGCACCCGGAGAGCCCTCGACGCGCTGGTCCAGCTCCTGGCCAGCATGGAGGCTCTCGACCTTCGCCGCTTCGGCGACCTCGGGCTCACGCTGAGTCAGCTGCGGGTTCTGCACCTGCTGCGCGACCAGCCGGCGAGCTGCGGCCACCTGGCCGAGCACCTGGGCATCACGGCATCGACCGCCACCGCCCTCATCGACCGCCTGGCCCGGCGCGGATTGATCGAGCGCCGCCCGCGTCCGGGAGACCGGCGGGTCACCGAGCTCGCTCTCTCCGACGAGGCCCGGAGCCTGATCGAGGCCGCCGCCGCGCGCAAGGGGGGTGAGGTTCGAGCCGCCGTCGAGGAGCTCTCCCCCGCAGATCGCGAGCGCCTGGCGGAGCTGCTCGACCATCTGGCGACGCGGGTCCAGGCCGCCGAGGCGCGCGCGGCGGGACCTGCCGGCGACATGCGGAGCGCGACCGCCACGATCGGGACCGGGGCGCTCGCGGCAACGCCGGCCGGGGGTGGCCGATGAACGTCCTGAGCCTCCGCGGCAGCCTGGCCAGCGGCCGGCAGAACTCGCAGCGCCCGGTGGGCCCCCACTACAAGTGGATCGCCCTCTCCAACACGACCCTGGGCATCAGCATGGCCACGATCAACGCATCGATCGTGCTCATCGCCCTCCCGGACATCTTCCGAGGCATCCGCCTCAACCCGCTGGCTCCCGGCAACACCCCGCTCTTCCTGTGGATGCTGATGGGGTACATGGTGGTGACCGCGGTGCTGGTGGTCACCCTGGGGCGCATCGGTGACATCTACGGCCGGGTGCGGATGTACAACCTGGGCTTCCTGGTCTTCACGTTCTTCTCCATCCTGCTCTCGCTCACGTGGATGAGCGGCGCGGACGGAGCCCTCTACATGATCGTGATGAGGGTGCTCCAGGGGGTCGGCGGCGCCATGCTCCTGGCCAACTCCAGTGCCATCCTCACCGACGCCTTCCCCACCCACCAGCGGGGCATGGCCCTGGGGACCAACATGGTGGCGGCGATCGCCGGGTCCTTCATCGGCCTGGTGCTGGGCGGGGTGCTGGGGCCGATCGCCTGGCAGCTCGTCTTCCTGGTCTCGGTGCCGGTGGGCCTCTTCGGCACCGTCTGGGCCTTCCTGATGCTGCGCGACAACGGCGTGCGCCGGCCCGCCCGGATCGACTGGGGGGGCAACCTCATCTTCGCCGTCGGGCTGGTGGCACTGCTGGTGGGCATCACCTACGGCATCCTTCCCTACGGCAACGCCAGCATGGGCTGGGGCAACCCCCTGGTCCTCGCCGGCATCTTCGGCGGCGTCGCCTGCCTGGCGCTGTTCTGCTACGTCGAGACCAGGGTGGAGGCGCCGATGTTTCACATCGGCCTCTTCCGCATCCGCGCGTTCGCGGCGGGCAACCTGGCGACGCTCCTCTCCTCGCTCGCGCGCGGCGGCCTGATGTTCATCCTGATCATCTGGCTGCAGGGGATCTGGCTGCCCCAGCACGGCTACAGCTTCGCCGAGACGCCGCTGTGGGCGGGCATCTACATGCTGCCGATGACCGCGGGGTTCCTGATCGCGGGGCCGATTGCCGGCATCCTCTCCGACCGCTTCGGCTCCCGTCTGTTCGCCACCCTGGGGGTGGCGGCCTCGGCGGTCATCTTCGCCTTCTTCCAGCTGCTGCCGGCCAACTTCAACTACGTGCTGTTCGCGGTGCTGCTCGGCCTCTACGGGCTCTCCGCCGGGCTCTTCGCCTCGCCCAACCAGGCGGGCATCATGAACAGCCTGCCCCCCAACGAGCGGGGCGCCGGGGCCGGGATGGCCGCCACCTTCCAGAACTCGGCGATGGTGCTCTCGATCGGCATCTTCTTCACCCTCATCATCCTCGGGCTCTCCTCCAGCCTCCCCCACACCCTCTACCAGGGACTGGTCACGCAGGGCGTGCCCGCCGCCACCGCCACCCGGATCTCGCACCTGCCGGCGGTCGGCAGCCTCTTCGCCTCCTTCCTCGGCTACAACCCGATGGCCTCGCTGCTGGGCCCGGTCCTGCCCACCCTGGGTCATGCCCAGCAGGCCTACCTGACCGGGCGCGCCTTCTTCCCCCACCTGATCTCGGGTCCCTTCATGGACGGCCTGAGGGCGGCCTTCGACTTCGCGATCGCCGCCTGCGTCCTGGCGGCGGGCGCCAGCGCGCTGCGCGGCGGCCGCTACATCCACGAGGAAGCCGCAGAGGGAGCCCGCACCGCCGCCGCGTCGAACGGGACGGCGGCCGCGGGAGCGCCGCCGGTCGAGGCACCCGCCGAGGCGGCCGTCGGCGCACGGTCCCGCTGACCGCGTCCCGGCGGCAGAGCGTCTGATCGGCATGGCGGAGCACGGCCCGGTCGCCCTGGTCGGCAGCGGGGAGTACCTGCCGGTGATGCAGGAGGTGGAGGCCTCGCTGATCGCCGGTCGGCCTGCCCGCTACGTGCAGCTGCCCACCGCCGCCGGGCGGGAGGGGGACGGGTCGGTTTCGCGCTGGATCGAGCTGGGGGTGCAGCAGGCGGCGCGGATGGGGGTGGAGGCCGTGCCCCTGAGGGTGCTCGACCGGGAGGGGGCCGAGGACCCGGCCAACGCAGCGCTGGTCGCCGGTGCCGGGCTCATCTACCTCTCCGGCGGCAGTCCCACCCACGTGGCGGACTCGCTGCGGGGAACCCGCGTGTGGTCCGCCATCGCCGACGCGTGGAGCGCCGGCGCCGCCCTGGCCGGCTGCAGCGCGGGGGCGATGGCCCTCACCTCGTGGGTGCCGGAGTTCCGGCGCCCGACCGCCGCGGCCCACCCGGGCCTGGGGGTGGTGCCCCGGCTGCGCGTGATCCCCCATTTCGACCGCATGAGCCGCTGGATTCCCGGCCTCTCCCACTTCGCGGCCCGGCATCTCCCCGAGGGCGTGACCCTCGTGGGCATCGACGAGGAGACCGCCATCGTGAGCGAGGATCCCGATCTGGCCCGCTGGGTGGTCAGGGGCCGGCAGCGCGCGTGGGTGCTTGCCCCTGGCGGGCGGCGAGCGCTGGAGGCCGGCGAGGAGCTCGCGCTCTGAAGCGAGCGGCGGCAGGGTCGGGGCCAGGGGGACACCAGCCTCCTCAGGCACCGCGGCTTCGTATGCTCGATCCGTGGCTCGCGCCCTGCACCTGAACGGCGTCATGGTCGTGATCGACGACGGGCCGCACCTGCTCAGCTTCGAGGACGAGCGCGGCGAGACCGCGCTGGGCCAGCTCCGGGGCTTCGGGTGCGAGCCTCTGGACCCGGCCGCCCCTCACCCGGCCGCCGACGTGACGGAGAGCGAGGGCTGGGCCGCGGATCCGCCGCGGCTGCGCTGGCACGACGCGGTGGCGACGGGCGACCTGGAGGTGTCCGCAGACGCCGGGCAGCTGACCGTGCGCTTGGAGCCGGGCGGGGAGCTGGTGCGGATCGAGGTGCGCAGCGGCGGCGAGGGGGTGGTCGCGGTGAGCTCACGCCTCCTCGGCGAGCCCCCGGCGCTCCTCTCCGTGGCCTTCTCCTGCGAGCCCGGTGAACGCTTCTGGGGATTCGGCGAGCGCAGCGACCGGGTCGAGCGGCGCGGCTCCAGCGCCGAGTGCTGGGTGGGAGAGGGTGCCCGCCGGCTGGAGGACCAGCCGCTCCTCACCGCGATCACCCCGGTCTGGGCGCGGCGCCGGCGGCCGGACGCCACCTACTTCCCGGTGCCCTGGGTGCTCAGCTCCCGCAGCCACGGGATCCTGCTCGACAGCCCGGAGCTGAGCCTCTTCCGCCTCGCCCAGGGCGATCCGGGCCGCTGGAGCGTCGAGGTGCGCGCGCCCCGGCTGGAGTACCGGTTCTTCGCCGGGCCCCGGCCGGCCGACGCCCTGCGTCGCTTCACGGAGGCCACCGGGCGCCAGCCGTATCCGGCGCGGGCCTGGTTCCTCGGGCCCTGGTTTCAGGCCGGGCACGACGACCTGGTGCCGCTGGAGCTCGAGGCCGCCTACGTGAGCCGGCTCCGGGAGGCGGACGCGCCGGTCTCGGCGGCGGAGACGCACATGCGCCGCCTGCCCGGCGGCGCCCACGAGCAGCGGCGCGACCAGGAGCGGCAGAGGACCGCGCACTTCCATGCCAGCGGCCTCGCCTGCCTCACCTACCTCAACCCCTTCGTCAGCGAGGACTACGCGAGCGCGTACGCGCGAGCGCTGGCGACCGGCGCCCTGCAGAGGCGGGCGGACGGCACCCCCTACGTCTATCCGGCCTACATCGGCGGCCGCATGCCCCCGATCACCACCGAGGGCCAGCTCGACTTCACGACGCCTGCCGCGGAACAGCTCTTCGCCGACCTGACCGCCGAGGCGCTGGAGGACGGGCATGACGGATGGATGGAGGACTTCGGCGAGTACACGCCCCCCGACTCGATGTTCGCCGACGGCACGCGGGGAGAGACGGGCCACAACCCCTATCCCCTCCTCTACCACGCGGCGGCGGATCGGGCCGCGGCAGCCGCGCGGGCCGGCGGGACCGGGCAGGCCGGTGAGGCCGCGCCGGTGGCGCGGTTTGCCCGCTCGGGCTGGACCGCAGCCGCCCGGCATCTGCCGCTGGTCTGGGGAGGGGACCCGACCACGTGCTGGGGGTACACCGGACTCGCGTCCGCCCTGATCGAGGGCCTCTCGGCCGGCCTCTCCGGGATCGCCTTTTGGGGGTCGGACATCGGCGGCTTCTTCTCGCTGGGCGACTCGCGCCTCGACCAGGAGCTGCTGATCCGCTGGATCGAGCTGGGTGCACTCACGCCGCTGATGCGGACCAAGGCCGGGGGCATCTCGATCCCCCCGGAGCCGCGGCCCCAGATCTGGGATCCGGGCCTGATCGGTCACTGGCGCCGCTGGGCCAAGCTGCACACCCAGCTCAGCCCCTACCTCCTCGCCGCGGCGATGGAGTACGTGGAGACGGGGCTGCCGCTGCTGCGCCACCACGCCCTCACCCACCCCGACGACCCCGAGGCGTGCGCGCGCGAGGACCAGTACCTGCTGGGCCCGGACCTGCTGGTCGCCCCCGTGCTCCAGACCGGGCAGCGCGAGCGCCGTCTCTACCTGCCCGAGGGTGGGTGGGTGGATCTCTGGCGATCGGCCGCATACGAGCCGCGAGACGGGTCGATACGGATGGGGCGGGCCGCCGTGCGGGAGGGGCCCGCGTTCGTGGAGCTTCCCGCTCCGCTGGACGAGATCCCGCTGCTGGTGCGGGCAGGGGCTGTCCTGCCACTGCTCCCGGCCGACGTCTGGACGCTCTCCGACCATGGCGAGGGGAGCGTGGTCCGGGCGGCCGACCGGGCGGATCAGCTGCGCCTGCTGGCCTTTCCGCGCGGCTCGTGGCGGGGGCGGGCGGGGCCCGGCCTCCACCTGGCCTCGGACGAGATGCCCGACGGACCGGGGTGGCGGCTCACCCTCGCGGGCAGACGGGAGACGACCTACGTCCTGGAGGCCTCCCTCGCCACCCTGCGAACCCCTTTCGTGCCCGTGAGCGTCGAGCTGGACGGAGGGGACGTCGCCTGGGCCTACGAGGCGGCCCGGCGCGTGCTCGTCGCCGGGTTCACGACGGCCGGCGGCACGCTGGTCGTCCGGGGGTGAGGCGGAACCCCGGGGTGGCAGGATCCACGCGGCCGGCCCACGAGCCCACCATCAGCGGGGGCGCCCCGGCGGCAGATCGTCAGCGCTGTGGCTCAGCCAGGGTCAGCGTCCGCGCCCACCCCGCGCAGCGCTGCGATGATGGCTGCCGGCTCCATTCGCACACGCCAGTCGGGATTGACGAATCGGGCTCTGATCACGCGGTCGCGCCCGATGATGAAAGTCGCCGGTACCGGAAGGTTCATGGAACCGTCGGCGTTCTTGTCGCGGGGGTCGCTGTGGAAGACGTCGAGGTGCAGGTCCCGGAGCTCGCCCGCCACCGCGAACTGCACGCGATAGGCACGGATCACCGACTGGTCCGCGTCGCTGAGCACCGCGAACTCGAGGCCGTGCTTCTCGGTCACGGAGAGGCTGTGGTCGGGAGATTGCGGGCTGACCGCCATCAGGGAGGCGTTCAGGGCACGGATATCAGGCAGCGCAGCCTGAAGAGAGCGCAATTGCAAGTTGCAGTAGGGGCACCACTCACCCCGGTAGAAGGTCAGGACAACGAGGCCCCGCTCCAGCGCCGCCCTGAGAGCGGTCGGCCGCCCCAGCGCGTCAGGAAGCACGAAGTCGGGGGCGACGTCGCCCACCGGCAGACCGACCGCCTCCCCTCCCCTCTCGATCTCGTCGATTGCCGTCTGGACACGTGACCGAATCTGGTCAGGCGTCCTGGCGGCCATGGCATCGAGCTGCTCCTGGAGCGAGGTAGCGTCGGGCCCGGCCGCCGCTCCGGCCGCCGGCTGTTCAGACGTCACGCGATGACCTCCAATCTCGAAACGCCACCATCAGCCGCTCCCGGATCACGGGGTCGAGATCCGGAGCGGCCGCTCCGCCGACCGCCAGGATCGTCCCACGCATCTGCTCCAGATAGGCGCTGCAACCCTCGCAACCGCGAAGGTGCGCCTCGAACCGGCGCCGATCGCCGCGCGAGAGGGCGTCCTCGAGGTAACCGGTGACGAGCTCGACCAGCTCCTCGCAGACGAGCTCGCCACCCTCCGTCGCGGCCGGAGCCCCGTTCCGCCGCCGGCGCCGCGCCAGTCGACCCAAGGCATCTGTCCAGCTCATCTGTCCTCACAGTCTCCGGTCATGGGGTCCGCGTTACATCCGAGAAGTAGTCCTCGAGGGCGGCTCGGACACGGGATCGCGCTCGATGCAGGAGCACGCGCTGGTTCCCCTCGCTGATGCCGAGCACGGAGCAGGTGTGAGCGGAGCTCAGGTCCTCGATGTCGCGCAGGGTGATGGTGATGCGCTGGTTAGGGGGAAGGGCGGCGATGGCCCGCTCGACCACGGCACCGGCCTCCTTGGAGAGCAGGCGCTCCTCGGGATGGTCCCATTCCCGGGGCGCGATGGACCACTCTCCCCGGTGGGGCCCCTCCGCTTGGAACCGCTCCGGATCGACGGTCGGGCCCAGCTCGCCGAGGTCGGCGAAGGCGATCGTGCGTCCCTCGCGCTGGGCCGCGGTTTTCGCCTTGTTGACGAGGATCCGGCAGATCCAGGTTTTGAGCGATGACCTCGCCTCGAACCGATCGATGCCCTGGAGCACGCCGATCCACGCCTCCTGCACGACATCGGCCGCGACCGCCGGGTTGCTCACGTACATCGAGGCCAGCCGGAGGAGGGTGGCGCCATGGCGGTCGACCAGGGCGCGATAGGCGGCCTCGTCGCCTCGCCGGAGAGCCTCGACCAGGCCAGCGTCGTCGGTCCGGCCGGCCTCCGCGGGAGGGGTGGGCTCCGCCTCGCCGTCTCGCTTCACGGGCGCCATGCGACGTGCTCGCCTCCTCATCCGAGTTGGAGAACCCGGCGGGCCGTCCTTCCCCGCCGGTGGCCCGCCCCGCCGGAGCCGGGAACATTCTGGCGCATCCGGACGCCCGGTCCAGGGCGGCGTAACGAATCGGGCGGATCCGGAGACCAGAGAGCATCAGCCCCGGCCTGAGCGATGGGAGACCAGTCATGAGCACGGATCCGAGCACCACCTCCACCCCGCAGCGCTCCGCTGAGGAGTGGCGCGAGCGACTGACGCCTGAGCAGTTCCACATCCTTCGCGAGAAGGGCACGGAGCGCGCCTTCACCGGCCAGTACTGGAACGTGCACGAGGACGGCTCCTATCACTGTGCGGGGTGCGGTGCGCTGCTCTTCGACTCCGATGCCAAGTTCGATTCCGGCACGGGATGGCCGAGCTTCACGGCACCCGCGGTCGCGGACGCGGTGGCGCTGCACCAGGACAACAGCTTCTTCATGCGGCGCACCGAGGTCGTCTGCCAGGCCTGCGGCGGACACCTTGGTCATGTGTTCAATGACGGTCCGGACGGCATGCCGCGGTACTGCATCAACTCTGCGTCTCTTGCGCTGGAGCACCGCGAGGGTTCATCCGCCGCCACCACCGATCACTGATCGCCACCCATCGACGAAGAGGACTGAGCTCATGGCCACGGCAACCTTTGCAGCCGGGTGCTTCTGGGGCGTCGAGGACGCTTTCCGCAGGCTCCCCGGTGTCACCAGCACCTCCGCCGGGTACACGGGGGGCCACACCGATCAACCGACCTACAGAGAGGTCTGCGGTCACCGCACCGGCCATGCCGAGGCGGTGGAGGTCGAGTTCGACCCTGAACAGATCAGCTACCAGCGGCTGGTGGAGAGATTCTTCGCACTTCATGATCCGACCCAGCTCAACCGCCAGGGCCCGGACGTCGGAGATCAGTACCGCTCCGCGATCTTCTTCCACGACCCGGCCCAGCACGCCGTGGCCGCCGAGGCCAAGGCCCGTGCCGCGGCGGCATTGCAGCGACCGGTGATGACCGAGATCGTTCCGGCGACCGCATTCTGGCGCGCCGAGGAGCATCACCAGCAGTATCTGGAGAAGCGCGGCGCCGGCTCGTGCCGGATCTGAATGGGTCAGGTTTCGCTGAACACGGACATCGGGTTATGGTGAGCTTCAGATGCTGAGCCTTCTCCTCGTCGGCCTCGTCGCCGGCCTGATCACCGGGATCTCGCCGTGCATCCTGCCGGTGCTGCCGGTCGTCCTGGTGGCGGGGGCCACGGGCACGGCACCGTCGGCGCGCCGGTCGCGCTCGGTCGCCGTGGTGGTCGGCCTGGTGCTGAGCTTCAGCGCCATTACCCTCCTCGGCACCACCCTGCTCAGCGCTCTCGGGCTGCCCCAGGACCTGCTCCGTGACGCCGGCCTGGTGCTCCTCGGTCTCTTCGGCCTCGGTCTGCTCGTCCCCGCCATCGCGGACATCCTCGAACGCCCCTTCCTCCGGCTGCACGGGCCCCGGCCGGCGACCTCGCGCGGAGGATTCGTCCTGGGCCTCGGCCTGGGCGCGGTCTTCGTCCCCTGCGCCGGCCCGATCCTGGCCGCCATCGCCGTGATCGGGGCCACCCATCACCTGAGCTTCACCGGGGTGCTGCTCACGCTCGCCTTCGCCGTCGGAGCCGGCGTGCCCCTGCTCGCCGTCGCCCTGGCCGGCGACGCCGTCATCGATCGGGTCCGAGGGCTGCGCGACCGGGCGCGGGGGATGCGCATCGCCGGCGGCGCCGTCCTCCTCGTCATGACCCTCGCCATCGGCCTGAACCTCACCGACGGGTTCCAGCAGGACGTCCCCGGGTACACCTCCACGCTGCAGAACAGTGTGGAGGGGGGCACGAGCGTCAAGACCCAGCTGCAGGATCTCACCGGCGCCAGCGGAGAGTCCCTGATGAGCTGCAACCTCACCACCACCCTCGATGACTGCTTCCAGGCCCCTGACTTCCAGGGCATCAGCGCCTGGTTGAACACGGCGGGCGGCAAGCCCCTGACCATCCGGTCGCTGCGCGGCAAGGTGGTCCTGGTCGACTTCTGGACCTACTCCTGCATCAACTGCCAGAGAACCCTGCCTCACGTCGAGGCCTGGTACCAGCGCTACGCCGCCGATGGTCTGGTCGTCGTCGGGGTGAGCACGCCCGAGTTCGCCTTCGAGCACGTCGCCTCCAACGTCCAGAGCGCCGTCCAACAGTTTGGCATCACCTACCCCGTCGCGCTGGACAACAACTACGCGACCTGGAACGCCTACGGCAACGAGTACTGGCCCGCGGACTACCTCATCGACGCCTCCGGCGAGGTCCGCTACGAGAGCTTCGGCGAGGGGCAGTACGGTGAGACGGAATCGGCGATCCGTCAGCTCCTCGTCGACGCCAAGCCCGATGTCAAGCTGCCGCCGGCCAGCGGCGTGCCGGACCTCACGCCGACCGAGCTGATGAGCCCGGAGACCTATCTCGGCTACGACCGGCTGCAGTACCTGGTCGGGGCCAATCCGGTCGACAACGCGCCGGCGACCTACTCCTTCCCCAGCTCCATCTCGGTCGTCGAGTACGGCCTCTCGGGGACCTGGACGATCAACTCCGAGGAGTCGACGGCCGGGGCGAATGCGCGCCTTGAGCTGGACTTCCAGGCCAAGGACGTCTACCTCGTGCTCGGCGGCAGCGGCACCCTCACGCTGACGCTGAGCGGCAAGCCGCTGAAGACGGTCGACGTCTCCGGCGTCCCCGGCCTGTACACCCTGGTATCAGGCTCGTCCACGCAGTCCGGCGTTCTCCTGATCACCGCGTCGCCCGGGGTCGAGGCGTACGACTTCACCTTCGGCTGAGGCGCCCGCCCCAACGCCAAGCTCCGATGCCTCCAAGCCCAGCGCCGCCGGCCGGAGCCGCCGCGGGCGAGCCGCCGAGCGCTAACGTCCAGTGGCACAGCACCGAACCGGCGCGGCGCCCCGGCGCCCGCATCGCGAGCCAGGAGGTTCTCGGATGGAGACGCGCAGGCTGGGGAGCAGTGGGCTCGAGGTCTCGGCCCTCGGCCTGGGCTGCATGGGGTTGAACTATCACCGGGGGCCGGCCCCGGACCGCACCGAGATGATCGATCTGCTCCGCGCGGCGGTCGAGCGGGGGGTCACGTTCTTCGACACCGCCGAGGTCTATGGCCCGTTCACCAACGAGGAGCTGGTGGGTGAGGCGTTGCAGCCCTTCCGGGGGAGCGTCGTCATCGCCACCAAGTTCGGCTACGACCTCGGCCCCGGCGGATCGGGGGGCCTCAACAGCCGCCCGGAACGCATCCGTCAGGCGGCCGAGGACTCGCTGAAGCGTCTGCGGGTCAACAGCATCGACCTCTTCTACCAGCATCGCGTCGACCCCGACGTCCCGATCGAGGACGTGGCGGGCACGGTCCGGGAGCTGATTGACGAGGGCAAGGTCACGCACTTCGGCCTCTCGGAGCCGGGCCCCGAGACCATCCGCCGAGCGCACGCGGTCCAGCCGGTGGCGGCCGTGGAGAGCGAGTACTCGCTGTGGTGGCGCCACCCCGAGGAGGACGTGCTGCCCGCCTGCGAGGAGCTGGGGATCGGCTTCGTTCCGTTCAGCCCCCTGGGCAGGGGCTACCTCACCGGCGGGATCGACGAGACCACCCCGTTCGGCGCCAACGACAATCGCGGCACGCTGCCGCGGTTCACGCCGGAGGCGCGCCGGGCGAACCGCCCGGTCGTCGCGCTGCTGGAGAGACTGGGAGAGCAGCGGCGCGCGACGCCGGCGCAGGTCGCGCTGGCCTGGCTGCTGGCGCAGAGACCATGGATCGTCCCGATCCCCGGCACCACCAAGCTCAACCGCCTGGAGGAGAACATCGCCGCGGCCTCGGTCGAGCTCACGCCCGACGACCTGCGGGACATCGACACCGCCCTCTCTCGGATCGCCGTGACCGGTGACCGCTACCCCCCAGCGGAGGCGGCCCGCACGCAGCGGTAGCTGCGCCTAGACTGGGGATCGCACCATGAAGAAGAAGGATGGCTCGCGGACGGTTGGGGCTCCGGCTCAGCTGATCGACGCGCGCACGAGGGAGCTCGATGACTGGCGCGGCAAGAAGCTGGCCCGGCTCCGCGCGCTGATCAAGCAGGCCGACCCCCAGGTGGTCGAGGAGTGGAAGTGGGTGAAGCCCTCCAGCCCGGGGGTTCCGGTGTGGTCTCACGACGGCCCGATCTGCACCGGGGAGACGTACAAGAGCGTCGTGAAGCTCACCTTCTCCAAGGGGGCGGCGCTGAAGGACCCCTCGGGGCTGTTCAACTCGAGCCTCGAAGGCAACACCCGGCGCGCCATCGACTTCCACGAGGACGGCGAGATCGATGAGAAGGCCTTCGTGGCGCTCATCCGAGCCGCCGTCAGCCTGAACCAGGCCTCGGCCCGCCGCTAGTCCCACCGAAGAGGGTGCGGGGAAGCGGTCGACCCCTCTCCCTGGCCGAGCTCCGCACCGGCTTCCTCCGGAGAACGCGCCGGCGCCCCTCACCCGGGCGTGGAGGCCGGCCGGCGCAGGGCGCCGGCCGGCCCGGTCGTTCCACCACCGCCACCTAGAGGAGGAGTGAGGGGGTGGGCTATTGAAGGTGTTGGAGCGTCACCCGCGAAACCGGGCCCGGGCGCATGAGGATGCAGGAGACCTTGGGGGTCGTCCGGGGACGACGGCCCGTGTAGGGATAGCTGGCGGCTCGGCCAACCGGTGCACTCCGCGCTGCTGTGAACGTTCCAGTCAGCACCGTAGCGTACCGGAGCGTATGGGACCTGGGTCGCCCCACGGCCCCTCGGAGGTGGCGGAGCCGTTGGTAAATGCAGGCGCGCGCCGCCTCACCCTGCGGGGTCGACGAGGCGGGTGGGCGATCGGCGTGACCCCCTTGCCCCCGTGCCCCGCTCTCCTGCTCCCCGCCCGCCGACGGGGACCGTGGGTGGCAGGCGCCCTCCGCCGCCGCCCGTCCCACCCCGAGGGGTCAGCTGATCGTCGCCGCCCGCTGGAAGAGATGAGTCGCGGTCACGGCGGAGACCGTGCCGATCGGAACCGTCAGGCTGACGTCGGTGAGGGCGGGGGTGGAACCGAACGAGTGCGTCAGGGGCTCGGCGGAGATCGCGAAATCGGTCACGCTCGCTGGCGCCGCCCGGCGGTGCGGGGTTGCCAGCGGTGATGGCGCGGGGAATGCCTCTCCCCGGATCGCCGGGGCGGATGAGCTCCTGCCTCAGGGTGCGGAGGCACCCCGGGCACCCGGTGGGTCATGTGGTGCAGCCACCCCACGACGCCCCGGCTCGGACCCTCGACGGGGACGCGCGCCGCGTTGCTCTCACGCAGCACGTCGAGGGTCACCCCAACGCCGTCGCGACCCTCGGCCATGGTGTCCTGCATCAGCTGCGCGAACTCGTCACCGTACCGTGCACGCCAGCGAGCCGGGTACCACGAGAGCAGACGCTCGACGCGCCGCGCCCGCCTGACGTCGATATCCCCGCGCCGGAGCGCGTGATTGGCGATCAGAGCGGCGACCAGGCAGAGTCCGGCCACCGGCCCGATCAGAGCCCACGGCACGGCTACGCCCCCCCCGCCCTGAGCCGGAGCAGACCCACGTCGGCAACCCGGCGCTGCGAGGCCAGCTGGGACTGCAGCGCTGCGCGCCCACTGGTCGTGAGACGGTAGGGGAGCCGCCGCCCATCGGCCGCCAGGGCCTCGATCAGCCCGTCCTGCTCCAGCCGGCTGATGGCGGCGTACAGGGTGCCGGGCTGGAGTCGCACCCCGGCGAACTCCTCGATGTCCTTGGTGAGCCCGTACCCGTGCTTGGAGCCGCCGGCCAGGCTGGAGAGGATCAGCGTGGCCGGGCCGGCGTAGCGGCCGAGGGTTCCGAGCTCGCTCTCCACTCCCCCACCATACTACGCGGGACGGTATACCGTCAAGCGGCTGAGTTCTCCCGGGACCGGGTCGCGGGCGTCCGCGCTGCTCCAATCGCCGGACGCGGCTGTAGTAGGATGCAGCGGCCATGAGAGCCCTCCTTGCGGCATCCGCATGCCTCGCATGCCTGCTCGCAGCCGCATGCGGCGAGACCCCGCCGCAGACGGCGGTCGGCCTGGGAGGGCAGGCCCAGGTTGCCCAGCTCCACGTGACCCTCACGGTCAGCGGCGCCGTCAGCGGCTCGGCGACCTACACCACCTCGGCTTCCAACGGCTCGAGCTGCAGCCAGTACGCGCAGGGCACCACCAATCCCTCGCAGTTCGACATCCCCGAGGGGGACAACAAGACCACGATCGACGGCACCGTCTTCCAGATCGGCGTCGTGGCGGACACCGGCTGGCATGGGCCCGGCAGCTACCCCAACCTCACCTTCAGCGATCCCGACACCATGACGGTCATCGTGGATCAGAGCAGCAGCAACGAACCGTTTCAACCAACCCCGGGTGCCACCCAATCCCTGACGGTCAGCACCAGCGGGTCGGGGACGTTCACGTTCTCCAACTGGCAGGATGCCGGCCAGCGCTCCGAGAGCGGCACCGAGAGCTGGACCTGTCAGAACGTCACCGGCTGAGCATGACGCTGTCAGAGCTGCGTCGCCGGCCTTGTCAGCAGCCGCGCAGGCGGGCGATGGCGCCGACGACGACGGGTGTCGGTGGCTTCGTCTACCGCGAGCCGGGAGGCGCCCTCACCGAGGCGGGGCTCGCGCGCTGGGCCGAGGAGGTGGTCCCGGCGGTCAGGGAGGCGGTGGCGGCATAGGACGCCGCGCCGCCAGCAGGAGGAGCATCCATGCGCAAGGTGGTGTTGTACGAGCTGCTGTCCCTCGATGGCGTGGCCGAGGACCCGACCAGGTTCTTCATCGACTGGGACGAGGCGATGGGGGCCAACCTCGCCGCGGTCATCGCCACCCAGGACGCGGTCATTCTCGGCCGTCGCAGCTATGAGGAGTGGTCTGAGTTCTGGCCAGGCAGCGAGATCGAGCCGTTCGCCACGTTCATCAACGGGGTCGCCAAGTACGTCGCATCCTCCACCCCGCTGGCCCGACAGTGGCACAACGCGACAGTGATCGAGGGCGGGTTGGTCGAGTTCGTACAGAAACTCAAGAGCTCGTCCGGCGGTGACATCGGCGTCCACGCCAGCATCTCTGTCGCTCAGGCGCTGCTGGCAGCCGGCGCCATCGACGAGGTGCGGCTCGTCGTCGCGCCGGCGATCGCCGGCGGTGGGCGGCGTCTCCTGGAAGGACTGCCGTCGATTCGCATGGAATCGCTCCGTGGCACGATGTCGCCCGAGGGATACCTGCTGGCCGACTATCGCATCCCGCGGTGATTCGCGCGCCTTGGCGACGTTGCGGATAGTCTCAGCGGGCCGTCCATCCACCGTCGATGAGGATCGTCTCGCCGGTGATGAGCGACGCGGCGGGGGAGGCGAGGAAGACCACCGCACCCGCCACGTCCATCGGCTCCCCGATACGGTGCAGGGCAGCGATGCGCTCGGTCACGTCACGTTCGAAGGCCGGGTCACTCAGCGCAGCCCTGGTGCCAGGAGTTCGAATGAAGGTGGGCGCCACCCCGTTGACGGTGATGCCGTGGCTGCCCCACTCGACGGCCAGGCACTTGGTCAGATGGGCGATGGCCGCCTTGGTCATGCAGTACACGGACTCCGTGGGCAGGGCCACGAAGCCGGCCTGGCTGCTGAGGTTGATGATCCGACCTGATCCCTGAGCGATCATGATCCGCGCTGCGGCCTGGCTGGCGAAGAAGGTGCCCTTCAGGTTGACATCGACGGTGAGATCGAAATCCTCCACGGTCACATCCACAGCGAGGTTGGAGGGACCGAGGCCCGCGTTGTTGACCAGGATGTCGAGGCGCCCCAACTCGGAGGCTGCCTCGCCCACCGCGGAGCGCACCCGGTCGAGGTCGAGCACATCCATGGCCAGGGGTAGGCATCTCCGCCCCTGCGCCTCGACTCCCGACACGACCTCCGCCGCGGTGTCCAGCGATCGCAGACCCACGGCGACGTCGGCGCCTGCATGAGCGAGGGCCACGGCGATGGCGCGACCCAACCCCCGGGCAGCGCCCGTGACCAGCGCGACCTGTCCCTTCAGAGCAAACGACGGAAGGGCTTCGACGGCCTCCACGGCCGGTGAGCTTATCAGCCGTCCGCGTGGGGCCGCCCCGCCCCCCGGGGCGTCCGTGGCCGTGGGCGCAGCCTCTCCCCGGTATCATTCGGAGGCGATGCGCACTCCTCGCCTGGCGTGGGTGGCCGCCCTCGGGGTGACGCTCGCAGCGTGCGGCGGAACGACCAGCGCTCCCACGCCCTCCTCTCCCACGGGGTCGCCGGCGCCGACGTCGATCCCGGGTTCCCCGGCAGCCGTCGCGAACCCGTACGTCGACTGCAGCAGCTATGGGCAGGTGACGTGCATCACCCCCGCGGCGATCCGGGCGGCCTACGACATCACGCCGGTGCTCAGCGCGGGGATCACGGGAGCGGGCCAGACCGTGGTCCTCCGCGAGATCGCCCAGACCGCGCTCGACCCTCCCGACGTGAGCGACATCCAGCAGGACATCGCCGCCTTCGACTCCCAGTACGGATTCCCGGCGCTCACCCTCAACGTGGAGACGCAGCTCGACCCGACGGCCGACCCCACCCTGGCCGACTCGGAGGAGGTTCAGGATGTCGAGCTGGTGCACACCGTCGCGCCGGGGGCGGCGGTGGATGTCGTCCTGCAACCGTCCACGGCGTACGCCACCGCGGCGCAGGCCATCACCGGTTTCGAGAGTGCGCTCAACCTCGGGGCGTCGGAGGGCAACATCATCTCGTTCAGCGTGAGCTACGGCGAGCAGTGCTTCACGTCAACCGAGCTGCAATCACTGGATTCCACGCTTGCCACCGTGTCCGCGCACGGCGTGACCGTCACCGGATCCTCCGGGGATTATGGGGCGGTGGCCAAGCCCTGCCCCGGTGAGGACAACACGACCAAGGAGGTCGGCATCCCCGCCGCCGACCCGCACGTGCTGGCCGTCGGAGGCACCCACCTGGTCGTCAACTCGACCACCGGTGCCTACGTCAGCGAGGTGGTGTGGAACACCGGGGTCGATGCCTCGGCGGATGAGAACTCCGATGCGTCCGGCGGCGGGTTCAGCACCGCGTTCGGGGTGCCCGCCTACCAGAAGGGGGTGCCGGGCATCACGTCGGGGAGGGGGGTGCCCGACGTGGCCGCCGACGCCGCTCTCGCCACCGGCATGGCCGGAGTCGTCACGCTCGGGCCCGGTGACAACGCCATCTTCGCCACCAGCGGCACCAGCGCGGGAGCGCCACTGTGGGCGGGCGTGGTCGCCCTCGCGGATCAGCTGGCCCATCGTGGGCTCGGCTCGATCAATGCCTCCATTTACTCGATTGCCAAGGCGGATCCCTCAGCATTTCAGGACGTGACTCAGGGGTCCAACACCGTGAGCTTCCCTCCGGCCGTGATCACCGGCTACAGCGCCGGGGCTGGCTGGGACCCGGTCACGGGATGGGGATCTCCCAACACCCGGATCCTGGTCCCGCTTCTCGCCGCCGGGTAGCCTGCGCCCCTCTCCCCAGGCGATCAGGTGGCTCCGGGGACGTCCTTCTCCGTGGAGGTCCCCCGCTCCACCTCCGCCAGGCGCCGGCGGAGATAGCGGCGCTCGACATCGGTGGGAGCCAGGTCCAGCGCGGCGCGGTAGCTGGCCGCCGCCTCCACGAGGCGGCCGAGGCGCCGCATCAGATCGGCCCGGGTCGCCGGCAGCAGGTAGTAGCCGTCCAGGGCGCCGGACGCCTCGAGCTCGTTCACCCGGGCGAGGCCGACGTCGATCCCGTCGGCCATGGCGAGCGCCACCGCGCGGTTGAGCTCGACCACCGGCGAGGGCAACCTCTCCGCCAGTTGGGCGTAGAGGTCGGCGATCGCCACCCAATCGGTCTGGGCGGCATCCGTGGCGGCGCTGTGGCACTCGGCGATGGCCGCCTGCAGCTGGTACGGCCCGGCCGGCCGGCGGTCGACCGCGGCGCCGAGGATCCGGCGGCCCTCGGCGATCTCATCCTGGTTCCAGAGGGAGCGATCCTGCTCCTCCAGCGTGACCAGCTCGCCCTGCGGGTCCAACCGGGCGCCGCGCCGCGCGCCTGTGAGCAGCATGAGGGCCAGAAGCCCGGTGACCTCCGCCTCCTCCGGCATGAGCCGGGCCAGGACGCGGGTCAGGCGGATCGCCTCGGCGGTGAGGTCCACGCGCAACAGGTCGCTGCCCGAGCTGGCCGAGTACCCCTCGTTGAAGAGGAGGTAGAGCACGGCCAGCACGCCGCCGAGGCGCGGCGGGAGCAGATGGGCCGGCGGGATGCGGAAGGGGATGCCGGCGTCGCGGATCTTGTGCTTGGCGCGGACCAGGCGCTTGGCCATCGTCGCCTCCGGGACCAGGAAGGCGCGGGCGATCTCCGCGGTGCTCAGCCCCGCCAGGGAACGCAGGGTGAGGGCGATGCGCGCCTCCATGGGGAGCGCCGGGTGGCAGCAGGTGAAGATGAGGCGCAGCCGCTCATCCGGAATCCCCATCTCGCCGGCATCGTCCTCGGCCGTTCCCATCGGGCCGGTGAGCGCCGTCTGCTCCAGCAGCGCTGCCCGCTCCAGCTTGGTGGCCTCGACGGCACGGCGCCGCAGCCGGTCCACGGCACGGTTGCGGGCCACCGTGGTCAGCCACGCTCCCGGGCGGGACGGCACCCCGTCTCGGGACCAGCGCTGCAGCGCCTGAACGAAGGCATCCTGGGCACACTCCTCGGCAAGGTCCCAGTCGCCGGTGCCGCCAATGAGAGTGGCCACCACCCGGCCCCACTCCTGGTGGAAGGCCTCGGTGACCGCGGCCTCGACGGTCGGGTCAGCGGTGTCAGGCATCGATCCAGAGCTCCTGGGGTGGTCGGGCTCTCCGCGCGCCGGGCTGCAAGGCCTCCCTGCCGGCGGGTCCCGTCGGATGGGTTCATTCTCGATGGTCGGCCGTCGCCACGCCGCCCAGGTCCCGTGCGACGACCGGACCGATCGCCGCGCCGTCGCGCCGGCGAGGCGCCACCCGGCCGAGCACCTTCGCCGGCCCCATCACGGCGCGGCAGATCGCGTCGATCCGGACGGCGCAGGATCCCAGGCGGTCGTCCATGGCCCGGATCTCGGCGGCCGTCGGGGCCCCCGGCTTCACGGTCATCACGTAGGGGATGTATGGGCTCATCGTGGATCTCCAACTTCACTTCCCGCCCTCCCCACAGGACCGAGCCTCGCGTCGTGGTGCGTGTTCCAGTGGGTGGTCGCCAGGACGACGAACGAGCGGTCCCGGGATGGACAGCCGGGCCTTCCGCGGGCGCGGGTCTCGGGCCCCATGAAGCAGGTGTCCATCCGGCGCCTCCTCCTTCGTCGTGGGGGTGAGGGGCCCCAACCCGGCCCGCGTTCCCACCCCGGGGCGCCCCGGTTCCGCGTAGGCTCCGGGCGCCCCACCGAGAGAAAGGAGACCGAGATGAGGTACATGCTCCTGCACTGCGTTGACAGGGACGCGGAGGTCGACGCGACCGGCAGCGCGGAGATTGAAGGGTCGATGACGGCGTGGCTCGAGGACACGATCACTCGCGGCATCAGCCTGCACGGGGGACGCCTGCAACCGGCCGGGGCCGCATCGACGGTTCGGGTCCGCGAGGGCGAGCTGCTCGTGAGCGACGGCCCGTTCGCCGAGACGAAGGAGCAGATCGCCGGGTACGACGTCATCGAGTGCGCGGACCTCGATGAGGCCATCGAGCTGGTCTCCCGCCTTCCCGTGCGCTTCGGCAGCATCGAGATCCGTCCGTTCGTCGCAGGCGACGAAGCGCTGCCGCGGCGGCCTCTGCAGGTGGCGGCGTGGGCCGAGGCCATGAACCGGGCCGGCGCCCAGCCGAACCCAGCCCCGACACGGTCGACCGCACCCGCGCCTGAGCGGAGGGAGAGTCGGAGGAAGAAGTACATGTTCCTGGTCTGCGTCGACGAGGCGGTGGAACTCTCGCCGGAGGATGTCGCCGAGTCCGATCGACGGATGAGCGCATGGCTCGAGGACACCATCGGTAGCGGGGTCAGCCTCCACGGTGGGCGTCTCCAGCCGGTGAGCACGGCCACGACGGTTCGAGCGCGAGCGGGCGAGCTGCTGGTGACCGACGGCCCCTTCGCGGAGACCAAGGAGCAGATGGCCGGTTACGACGTCATCGAGTGCGCGGACCTGGACGAGGCCGTGGAGGTTGCGTCTCGCCATCCGGTTGCCCGTTTCGGCTGCATCGAGGTGCGACCGTTCACCGATCAAGAGCAGGCCCTGCCGCGACGCCCCCTCGACGTTCCGGAATGGGCGAGGGCGATCGCGTCGAAGCACGCGGGGTGATGTCCCTGCCGCCAGCCGACGGGCCGAGGCCGTCACGGCGGGGCCGGCCTCGGCGGGCGGAACGCCCGCCGGCGGTGTTTTGGGCCATCTGACAGACAATTGTCTGACAGAATGGCGTACACTCTACCCATGGCGACCGTCACGCTCCGCGAGCTCGCCCGCAACACGGCCTCGGTGATCCAGGGCGTCCAGTCGTCGGGACGCCCGGCGCTGGTGACTCGCAACGGCAGACCGGTGGCTGCGCTCCTCCCCATCGACGAGGCCGCCCTCGAGGACTGGTTGCTCGGCAAGGCCCCAGACATCACCAGGGTCGTGGCCGAGGCGGATCCGGATCTCGCTGCCGGACGCAAGCGGGGCACCGCCTGGCAGTACGCCCGGGAGGACGCCGGAGACGGCACCCGAGCCCATCCGTCGATGGCGCGCGGTGGCCTCCGCGGCAGCCACAGGGGAGACTAGCCTGGCCCCCCTTTTCCATCGCAGGCTTCTGCGGACGGGCAAGCACCCCAGCCAGGGTGGCCCCGCCGGATGGCAGTCGCTCGCGCACCCGATCTCCGGCTACACCAGCGTGGACGGTCTCCCGGTGCTGGTGGTTGCGACGCGACGCCACAGCGCCACCGCTCAGCTGCAGGTCGTTCGCGGCCACCCAGCGTCGTCGCAGAGCCCCGATGGCGACCGCGACCGCCATCTGATCCCGGCCGCGAGCTTCAACCCCCACCCCCAGCGGGCGTTGAGCATCGGCGGCGAGAACTTCCGGTTCAACACCCTGGCGAACTCGGCCAGCTGCAGGTCGTGCGGCAAGGACGACCTGGGGTTCGGCTTCGTCAGCGTCGCCATCCCTCCGGATGGCTCCGATCCCGACCTGGCACCCAACCGCAGCCTCTGCGAGGCCTGCGCGGAGAGCCAGGCACGAGTGGCCGGTTGAGGGGTTCCCATCGCGCCGCCGCCTAGGGGCTCGCGGCCCTCGTTGCATCTCGCCGTGGTGTCATCAGCTGTACCCCGGCGATGCGGCATCGCGACCTTCTCGGCGAGTCTGGTCGCCGCGATCCGCGCCACCGATCCGACCGTCACCTGCCGGATCGCGGCCATCGAGGAGCCGACCGTGCTCCGCCCCTACCCCTCCGAGGTGCGCTGGCGGATACGCCAGGGCAATGCCGACTCCTACCGAGCCGCGGCCCGAGCGATCAACAGCTCGAACGCTGACGCCGTCAACGTTCAGCACGAGTTCGGCCTCTATGGCGTCTGGACCAAGCCAGAGCTGATCGCCGGAGAGATGACCGACAGCGTCTACGAGGATCACCTGCGCCCCTTCCTCGAGGAGTTGCGCAAGCCGGTGGTGACGACCATGCACACGGTCCTGCCCAACCCATCGCCCTCCATGCGCGAGGCCGTGCGCGGCATCGCCGCTCTCAGCGACGAGGTGATCGTGATGGCCTCGCGGGCCGTCGAGCTGTTCGCCACCGACTACGGCATCACCAAGCCTCCGCGGGTCATTCCCCACGGGATGCCGGTGATGGAGCCGCACGGCCGGGTGCGCTTCAAGGCCAAGCTCGGCGTCGAGGGCCGGCCCCTGATCTCGACCTTCGGACTGGTCGATCCCCGCAAGGGCCTCCAGTACATGATCGAGGCGATGTCCGCGGTGGTCACCCACCATCCCACCGCCCTCTACCTGATCGCCGGCCAGACCCACCCCGACCTCCTGAGAGCGCAGGGCGAGACCTATCGCAACAGCCTGGTGGCCGAGGCCCACTCCCTGGGACTGGACGACCACGTCGCCTTCATCGACAGCTACATGTCCCAACGCGACATCGTCGAGCTGCTGCTCGCCACCGACGTCTACGTGACGCCCTACCTCGACCCCAACCAGATCACGAGCGGCACCCTCTCCTACGCGCTGGGGGCCGGAAAGGCGGTGGTGTCGACGCCGTACCTGCACGCCGCCGAAGCCCTGGGCGACGGTCGCGGCGTGCTGGTCGACTTCCGCGACCCCGCCCAGCTCGCCGAAGCGGTCTGCAGGATCCTCGACAACGCTCCACTCAAACAGCAGCTCGAGAAGGCGGCGTTCGCCTACGCTCACGAGGCGACCTGGCCCCGTTCGGCGCGCGCCTTCCTCGACGTCGTCACCGGCCTGCCGCCGCGCTCGGCTGCCCGAGCCAGTGAGCCCCAGCGCCTGAAGAACGCGCCGCCACTGGCACGGCGTCTGCGCGAGAACCCGCTCCTCTCCCCCGCCGACGTGCCCCCGTCGCTCCCCGGCATGGAGGTCGTCTCGGTCTTCAACGCGGCCGCTGCCCGGGTCGGGGACGAGATCCTGCTCCTGCTCCGCGTCGGCGAGCGCCCTCGCGTGGGCGCGGTGCCTCCACCGGATGCCCTCACCCTGGATCTCGCCGAGCCCGAGCCGGAGCTCAAGCCGCTGGCGGCGGGCTACACCGCCGACGAGGTCGTCGGCATCGCCTTTCTCGACACCGAGCACACCCCCAACCGGGTCGTCCCCGTGTTCATCCCCCGCAGCACTCCGGGCCTCGACCTCACGGACCCGCGGGCCATTCGCTACCGCAACCTGGCGGGCGGATTCACCGCGGCAGCGGACGACGTGAGCGATTTCCTCACCCAGATGTCGCACCTGCGGGTGGCCCGGAGCCGCGACGGCGTCCACTTCGACGTGGAGGACCATCCGGCCATCCCTCCCGCCACCCGCTTCGAGGAGTACGGCTGCGAGGATCCGCGAGCCACCCTCATCGACGGGGTCTGGCAGATCACCTATGTCTCGGTGGGGCGGCTCGGCATCAGCACGAGCCGGCTCACCACCACGGATTTCCGTTCCTTCGAGCGTCACGGGCTCATGTTCCTGCCCGACCACAAGGACGTCGTCCTCTTCCCGGAGCGTGTCGGCGGTCGGTTCGCTGCCCTCACCCGCCCCATGCCCCAGTCCTTCGGCCGTGTCCTGGGTATCTGGATCGCCTTCTCCGACGACCTGGTCCACTGGGGGCAGCACGCCCCGCTGGCACTGCCCCGGCCGGGCATGTGGGACGAGCTGCGCACGGGCGCCAGCGCCCCCCCCTTCCGCGTTGACGGCGGCTGGCTGGAGATCTACCACGGCGTCGATCGCGAAACCAGGTACGCGCTGGGCGCGCTTCTGCTGGACAGCGATGACCCCACCCACGTCATCGCCAGATCAGCCACGCCGATCCTCGCACCTACCCGCCCCTACGAGCGCATCGGCGTCTTCAACGACGCTGTCTTCTCGTGTGGACTGGTTCCCCTCGACCTTCAGGGCAAGCGCATCCGCGTCTATTACGGGGCCGCCGATCACTGCCTCGCGGCCGCGGACTTCCACGTTCAGGCCGTCCTGGACCAGATGACCCCGTGCTGAGGCAGCTGGCGCGCCTGGGACGCCATGTCCCGTTCGCCGGCGACCGCGCTCTGGCGCTGGCTGTCTACGCAGACGGCCTCAATGAGCCGGTCCGCGCCGATGAGTCCGGCTATGAAGGCGTCGCCTGCGTCGACGACGCCGCACGCGCCCTCGATCTGTATTGCGCTCTGTGGGCGGCCACCCGGGCGCCCTGGCTGCGGCAGTGGTGCGATGGCCTGCTCGACTTCATCCTCGCCATGCAGGGTGACGATGGGCGCTGGCTGAACTTCATCCTCGACTGGGAGGGGACACCCAATCGGGAAGGTTGCACCTCGGTGCCCGGAGGCCACTTCTGGCAGGCACGCGCGGTGCTCGCGCTGGCCCATGCCGCCCCGATTCTCGACGACCCGCGCATCGAGCCTGCCCTCCGGCGCGGGCTGGCTCCCATCCTAGCCGCCACCGACGTCGCCAGTGACGTGCGGGCCCTCCACCTCAGGGCCGCGCTGGCGCTCGCCGACCAGCCCGACGACCATGGGCTGGGGGAGCGGCTGCCGATCTGGAGCGAGGAACTGCTGAGCTGCCGCGACGCGGGCATGCTGATGAACTCCCCGGACGAGCGTGGGGCTCCCCACCTGTGGGGCCACATCCAGGAGGGCGTGCTCGCCGACGTCGCCGCCCGGCTGGGCCGCGATGACTGGCTGGCGATCGCGGGCCAAAGCGCGAAGCTTGTGTTCGAGAGCGCGGTCAGGGATGAATTCGATCTCCTGGAGGTCCAGCCGTATGACGTCGCCTCAGCCGTCTACACGCTGAGCCGCCTGGCAGAAACGACGGGAGATCCGGCCTTCGACAGCCTGGCCACGCTCGCACGCGCCTGGTTCGACGGGCGGAACCCGGCCGGCCGGCCGGTCTACGACCGCGCCGAGGGACGGGTCGGAGACGGGATCGACTGGCAGCGCGTCAGCGCGCGCTCCGGGGCCGAGGCCAACATCGTGGGCGCCGAGGCCCTCTTCGATGACGCGGTTGCGGTGGCCCGCCGGCTCACGGATGCGGAGGGCCTGCCGCACCGGCCAACCCGTGCCGCACTCCCCCGCTCCCACCCATCGGCCTAGCTGGTCGGCAGCACGGCCAGGAGCTGGGTCAGGGCGCGCCTCAGATCGGGGCGGATGACGTAAGCGAGGCCCGGCTCCTCACCGGTCACGAGCAGCGCCCCGGCTGATGAGAGGCGCTCCAGCTGATGGCGGACCTCGAAGGGGGGCTGATTCATCAGCGTGGCCAGCTCGGGAACGGTTCGCGGCTTCTCGAGCAGCTGGCTCACCATTCGCAGCCGCTCGGGGTCACTGAGCGCCCGGAGCAGATCGGACGTCGCGGTGAGCTCGTCCGCGTTCCGCGACAGCACAGAGCGGGCGGCATGGAGCGCGGCGCGCGGGCGGAGTGGCAGCCGCTGGCCGGTGGCGTAGCTGGTCTGGAGGAGCGCCTCGCCGACGGTGACCCCGCTGCTGCGCCGGGCGACAACGACGTAGAAGCCGGCGACGACAAGGAGCGCGACCACCGGATCCACCCAGCCGGCCTGGAGCCCCAGCCCGAACAGGCGCCCCAGCGCCAGCAGACCCGTGCTGACGCTGGCGACCACGCCGATGTCGAGGACGGCCGCGATCACCACGCGCACCGGCCGGGGCAGCCGCACCAGGCCGGCACCCGATGACGCGGGAGTCCTCCGGATGAGGAAGTAGCAACCCAGCCCCATGACGACGAGGATGCCGCCCTGGATGGCGAGCTTCTGGACAGCGGTGAAGAAGTGCTCGATGGGGACGCCGACCAGGACGCCGAGGGCGATGTACACCGCCAGCCAGATCACCGTGGCAGGGACCATCCCGAGCAGAAATGTGGAGCGGCGCACCTGGACTGCGCCGGCAACGAGCGTCGTGTAGATGCGGAGCCCGGGGATGAGCCGGCTCACCGCAATCCCCCCCCACCCGGCGGAGCGGACCCGTCCCGACACCCGCTCCAGGCTGTGCTGCTGATGGATCCGCCGCGCCAGTGCCTGGAGCCCGCGGTCGCCCACCGCACGGGCCCACGTGTATCCGACCAGCGAGCCGGCGACGCAGGCGATCAGTGCCACCGGGATGAAGATGAAGGGGTCCAGCCCGCCGGCGGCGATCAGAAGACCGGCGGCGAGCAGGGTCAGCTCCCCCGGAGCAAAGGGCAGGGGGACCCCCGCCTCCTCGGTGAAGAGCAGCCCGCCGAGCAGGGCGATGGCGACGGCTCCGTGCAGGCCGGCGAGGAAGGTCAAGCTGCGTCGCTCCGTCGGATCAGCCCGCGCCGGTCAGCATCACGGCAGCGTACACCGCACTCCGCATCGAGCAGTTCGAGCCTCGAGGGAGGCGAATGACCCTTTCGCAGAGCCATCGCTGGCGCGGAGACCGCGGCCTCCCTCCAGCTCCCAGCCGGATCGGACAGGTCAGCCTCCGGCGAGCTCCTCGGTGGAGACCATGAGCGCGTCCTGGACCTCGAAGAGAGCCGCCATCCACGCGGCGATGGGGATCTCGCGGTCGGGCGGCATGACCAGCGAATGGATCTCGGCACTCATGATGACCCCGGTGGCCCGGCGGCTCAGCTGGCCCGGAACCTCCGACTCCCCGGCCAGGTTCAGCAACTCCAGCTCGTTGAGGAGCCCGTCAATCAGCCGAATCCGGTGACGGCGCGCGTACCGAAACCGGCGCCCCTCGTGGTCGTGCGCCCTGAGATCGTCGACAGTGGCGCTGGTCTGGTTATACAGGGCCCGTCCACCCTGCGCACAGCACGTTGACGCGGTTGCCTGCTGCGCTGCCCGAGCTTCGGGCGCCATCCCCCGCGGTCCAGAGCTGGCCCGGATCGGTCTCGGGGCTCCAGCACCGTCCCATTCGCAGCCACCTCGCCAGCTTCCGACGTGCGACCCCACCACGGAGGTCGCCACGCTCTCTTGTTGTACCCGTCTGTATGGAACTCCAAACCTTCAGAGGCGCACGGTGTCCCCAGGCTGCCGAGGCTCAGGGCCGGGATGCTGTCACCCCCGGCAGCGCGCTGGGACTACCCGACGGGCGGGCACCGGCTCGAGCGGTCACCTCCGGGAGCCGTACGATCTGGGATACACACGAGGAGGTGCTGGCGCATGAAGGCAACCTGTGGCCATCTCGATCAGATCCAGGCGGTCAGACCCTCGGGAACCGGCTGCGTCGAGTGCCTCGCGGCGGGCAGGCACGACTGGGTCCACCTCCGGGTATGCCAGCTCTGCGGGCACGTCGGCTGCTGCGACTCCTCGCCGGGCCGGCACGCCACGGCGCACAGCGGAGCCACCGGACATCCCGTGATCCGCTCCTACGAGCCGGGAGAGGACTGGTACTACTGCTACCCGGACGACCTCCTCTTCGAGCTGAAGGGCGCGCCGCCGGCACCCTCGCATCCCTAGAGGCCGGATGGGAGGCGGGGTTGTGAACCAGGGGCTGGCGTCAGACCTCGGAGCACTCGCCTTCTGAGCCCCGACCGCCACTGGTTCGGAGTCGAGTTCAGATGGGGCGATGGGTTGCCGGCTGGGCTCGGGCGTCGAGGCGCTGCAGCCCGTCGTAGGCCGCGTACTTGTAGGCGTCGGCCCGGGTCGGGAAGTTGAAGGTGGTGTCGATGAACTCGTCGATGGTCCCGCCCTGGTGGAGAACGGCCTGCGCGATGTGGATCAGCTCGGTGGCCTCCTCGCCCAGGATGTGAACCCCGAGGAGACGCTTGTCAGCGGCTCGGAAGACCAGCTTCAACAGGCCCTCGGTGGAGCCCGCGATCCGGGCCCGGGCGTTGGCCTCGAAGAGGGCACGACCCGTCTCCACGTCCTCGCCGGCGGAGCGTGCGGCCTCCTCGGAGAGGCCGACCATCGACGCCTCGGGCAGCGTATAGATGCCCGACGGCACCACCGGGTCGACGGTCTCTTTGAACCGGATCTCAAAGGCGCGGCACATGGCCACACGGGCCTGCTCCATGGCCACCGAGGCAAGGCCGGGAGGGCCGGTGATGTCGCCCGCGGCGTAGATGCCGGGTGCGGTGGTCTGGAAGTTGGCGTCCACCCGGACCCGGCCGCGATCGTCGGCCTCCACACCGGCCGCGGCCAATCCCAGGACCTCGACGTTGCCCGCGCGTCCCACCGCGTGGAGCACCATCTGGGGGCGGAGAACCTCGCCATCGACGCGAAGGTTCAGGCCATCGGCATCACGCCCCATCGAGTCCAGCTGCGCCCCGAACATGAGACGCGCTCCCGAGCGCCGCATGCTCTCGGCGAGGGCCTCCGAGAGCTCTGCGTCCAGCATCGGCAGCAGCCGCTTTCCCCGGTCGACCAGGGTGACCTGGGTCCCGAGGGCGGCGAAGATGGAGGCATACTCGCTGCCCACCGGTCCACCCCCCACCACCACCATGCTGTCGGGCAGGCGCTCGATCCCGAGCACCGTCTCCGAATCGTGGACGTCGGGGTCGTCGAATGGCACCCCGGGCGGGTGGTGGGGACGCGAGCCGGTGGCGAGCAGGATCACACGGGCTCGCAGCGTCCGTTCCGCCCCGGGGTCGGAGCACACGATGACGGTCCGCTCGGGACCCAGCCGCGCCTCGCCGTGCACGAGCTCGACGTCGTGGCGCTCGAGGTTCGCCTGCACCGCCGCGTTCATGGTCGCCACCACGTCGCGGGTGCGGGCTCGCAGCCGATTCATCAGCAGGTCGGGCGCGAGGCTGATGCCGACGCCGTACACATCCCGGCGCGCCCAGCCGGTCAGATACACAGCCGTGTCTCGCAGAGCCTTCACGGGCACCCCCGAGACCGCGATCGCCGCCCCTCCCGCCTGGCTGCGACGCTCGACCACCGCCACGCTGTGACCGTGGTAGGCAGCCTGAGCCGCCCCCTTCTCTCCAGCCGGGCCGGAGCCGATCACCACCAGGTCGAAGGAATCCGGTTCCTCGGGGCCCCCTCTCCGCATCTTCCGGAGAGTACCAGCCGCAGCCGGTCCCCGCCCATTCCGGCGAGCCGGCAGCGCGCCCTAGGGTTCGCGCGGGGGGCGGCACGCCAACGTCGGATCGGGCCGCCGGCTCAGGAACCGCTGGGGATCAGGATCGGGTTCGGCGGCGGGGTGAAGGAGGCGACCGCATTCCATTGGGAGAGGTCGAACACGGCGGCGCCCGAGCCCGTCGTCGTCACCCGCAGCGGGTAGGCGGGCCCGGAGGAGGCGATGTCGACCGTCGATCCGTCGGCCGCCTTGAGGATCACGACGGGCTCGCCGTCGATGCTGGCGGTGCCGTCTGAGGTCACGGTTCCGGTGGCCGCCAGATCCGACGAGATGTCGAGGCGGGCGGAGAGGGCCGCGAAGTCGTTGGCGACCTTGGAGCCGGCCGCCCCCTCGACCCACACGTCGTTGAGATCCGCCGCCTCGGCGCTGCTGTCACCCGCTGCCGAGTAGTAGGCAGCCGGCGCCCTCACGTAGACGTTGCCGTCCACCTGCATGATGTCGATGGTCACACCCCCGACGACGAACGTCCCGCTCCAATCCGCGCCAATCACTCGGATGTCCAGGCTGGTGACGTTGTCGGTGAAGTCGCCGCTGCCGGTCACCTCGTAGCCGGCCGCCTCCGTGGTGGCGGAGACGGCGGCGGAGAGGACCTTCGATGGGGGCTCCGACGCCAGGCCGGAGCTCCCGCAGGCGGCCGCCATGCCAGCCACGGCCACCGCGGCAGCGCCCGCCCAACTCGATCTCGTCACCGCAGCCATCTCCACATCCAGTTCAGGGCGCCGACCTCCGTGAAGCCCCGCTCGTCCCTACCTGCGCCCGCGCCTGCCGGTGAACAGCTGCACGATGATGAGGAGGATCACGGCGCCAACGAAGGCGATGATGATCTCGGTGATGGTCGCGTGGCCCGGGATGCTGAAGTCGATGTTGAGGATCTGGGCGAGGAAGCCCCCGGCCAGCGCGCCGATGAGCCCTACGATCATGTCGCCCAGAACGCCCTTGCCGCTGCCGGTGACGAGGTGACTGGCCAGGAAGCCAGCGATCAAGCCGATCACGGCCCAGATCAGGATCGTGCCGGGGTCGAGAGTTATGCTGATGGAGCTGAGAAGCATGGGTCTTCGCCTTTTGGGATGCCGCTGCCGAGCGCTGTGGCGCTGCGTTCTACGTTGGGGTCAGTCACCGTCGGAACCGCATTCGGTTCCGACGTGTGACCTTATGGGGGGGCGTGAGCTCTAAGCCGGCTTCCTCACCAGACTGCCGGCAACCTTGGCGGCTGCGAAGGAGAGGACAAGAGCCGCCGCGGCGTAGACGCCGATGGCCAGGATGTCTGTCCAGACCAAGAGGTTCCCCTGGGAGGCGGGCGTGGTCTTGAAGATGCCGACGAATGGGGAGGCCAGGAAGGAGCCGACGGTGAACGTGAGCCCCGCGAACCCGACATTGAGCGCGCCGGTCGCGCGGAACACGAAGTCCAACGTGAGGAAACCGAGCACTCCGATGGCGGCCAGCTCGATGAGCCGGATCACGGACCGGCCCGACCACGTCGTGCGCGGCGGGCTGGCTCGGGTTGCGGCCCGGGCCGGGGGAGCGGTCGTCGCCGGCGCTGTGCTGGCCACATCGCGGTGGCTCTGGCCGTTCTCGCTGACGACCGGCTCCTGCACCTGTAGATCTGTCATGGGAGGCCCTCCTATGGCTTGCTCGCAGCGAAGCCGTCCAACCGGTGGCGCCCGGTGAAGCCCACGTTGCGGGAGGGTGCGCAACAACCGCAGCAATGGAGATTCCCTGTGGAGCGCTTCTGGGCTCTCCGCGCTCCTTAGCACACGCCAGCCAGACAGATTCTGAGGGCCCTCGACGGCCGTCGCAAGCCCCCGGAGGGGCGATCGAGGTGATCGCTTGCCTCCCCCGACCCGCACTGACCCCGGCCGGGCCAGCACCAGCCGGACCGCCCGGTCATGAACGTCCTGGGGATGCCTGCTTCTCCACGCCCCCGCTCCAGCCTCTCAGGGAGTGGATCCTCCGGGATCACTGGGACGGTTCACGGGTTGCTGAACCCCAACCATGAGCAGCCACGCTCCGGAGATGAAGAACAGGATATTCAGTGTCATGGCCGCGGCCAGCACGAACATGCCCGTGATATGGCCCGATATCAGCACAACAGCACCCGCGATCATGATCAGATAGCAGGAGACTCCCGTCACGAACCGTCGGAGGCTGAGGCCTACTCTGCTGCCGGCTCCGACGAAGGCCCGAGTGTAGCCGTAGACGTAGATGGACAGAGCAACAATGGAGATGATCAACGCCTCAGCGCCGACGGCTGCGTGATTCTGCCCTCCCATCACCGCAAATGCGCAGATGGTGAAGATGGCTGTGAGGCCCGACAGGTTGCAGATGGCACGGTATCTGTGGGTGTCATCCTGAACAATGGCATGAAGATTGAGAGACATCGAGACGAACACCAATCCGGTCAGCGCCGCCGCACCGGTGCCGACCAGTTGGAAGAAGCCGCCCCAGACCTGGGGATCATAGATGTCGGCGATCATGTCGGACGCGATTCTATATGGGACCTTCGCAAAGCCGCAACGTCAGGGACGGCGGCCGGCCACGGACGGCTCAGGAGGAGCCGCCCGCGCCTCCGCGGTCAGCGCCAGCTCCCTGCACCCTCACACCTGGCTCCCAGCGCCGCCGACCACCTCGGCTGCGGCCTCGATCAGCTGCACCACGTCCTTCGGGTGAGACACCATGGCGACGTGACTGGAGGCGACCTCCACGGTGGTCGCGCCCATGCGCTTGGCGAACATGCGCTCAGCGTCCGGCGGGATGGCCTCGTCATTGGCGGCGACGAGGTACCACGACGGCAGCGACCTCCACGCCGGCTCTCCCATGACCGTCTCCAGGATGCTCATCGAGATCCCCTGCTGGACGGCGTAGATGACGTTGGCCTTCACCGGATCGACGTCGGCGGCGAAGTGCCCCACCACGTCTTCCCTGGGGAGCCAGCCGAAGCCCTGCTCGTCGACGATCAGGTGGGCCATCACCGGCGGTGTCGGTCCACCTCCGAGAAGGGCGCCGAGTGACTCTCCCTGATCGAGCCCGAACCCGGCGATGTAGACGAGCGCCGCGACGTTCGGATGGTCCGCCCCGAGTGCGGTCATGATGTGCCCACCGTACGAGTGGCCGGCAACCACGGTCGGACCGCTCTGGCGCGCGAGCACCTGCCGAAGCCGCGCGACGTCGTTGGCGAGCGAGGTCAACGGGAACTGCGGGGCGGTCACCGAGAACCCCTTTGCCTGCAGTGCCTCGATCACCGCGCTCCAGCTCGATCCATCGGCCCACGCTCCATGGACCAGCACAACGCTGGGCTTGTCGCTCATGTATCTCTTCTCCTGTCGGGGGTCTGCCCGATCATCACCGCGGGTTTCATCCTGCTTGCTGCGGTCGTTCGCGAGTCTGGCTGCGCTCATCCACATGTCAGGACCCGGATCCCTCCCTCGCGCTGCAACGCGCAGCCGAGGCAGGTGATTGGCCCAACCGGCGCCATGCGTGCTGACGGGGGGCTCCGGGAGGCCCGTGTGCCTCAGTGTCAGCCTCGTGCCACCGGGGATCGGAGTGAGGCGGAACTCGACCCGCGACGAGCCGGGTGGCTGATCGGCTGCCCCCGCAATGCCCCAGGAGACCACGACCCGTTTCGGGGGCTCCAGCTCCAAGTACTCACCGCGGAACTGGTAACCGTTGATGTCGACGGCCACCTGGCCCCCCGGGGTGGGCTCGAGCACGGCGTGCTGGCCCATCCACGCCACCATGCGCTCCGCGACGGTGAGGTGCTCGAACACGACCTGCGGGGGGGCTTCAATCTCGATGGACATGGAGAACTCAGCCATCTTTCGTTCCCGGCTGCGACCGTCCCCGGGCGTGCGCCTCGGCGGCTGACTTGAGGGCCGCCAGATGCACGGGCCAGAACCCGTCGAGGACGTCCCGGACCGCGGCCAGCCCCTCGGTCTGCACCATGAAGACGTGTCGGGTGTGCTCATGCCGCTCGCCGACGAGGCCCGCGTTCCGGAGCACTCTCAGATGGTGTGAGGCCATCTGCTGTGAGGATCCGAGCTCGCGCGCGACCTCGCCCACGGAGCGGGGATGCTGACCCAGCAGGGAGAGAATCCGCCGCCGGCTGCGATCAGACAGGGCCCGGAGGGCGACGTCGGCTGCTTCCGGGCTGGCGACCACGACCTTATTCAATCACACGCTTGTACAAATGACAAGCAGAATTATGCCCGGCCTCTCGTGACCCTCAGCGGTCCCTCGTCCCAGTGCTGGCCAGGCGGCTAGGCCGGGTTGCCGCCGGAGCCTGGCGGAACCGGCCCGGCCGGCTCATAGGTGGCGATCACCACGCCGGAACTGGTCGTTGTGCTGGTGACCAGCCGCAACGCGCCAGCCCGCGCGCCGTCCTGGAAGAGGCGCTTGCCGGTGCCCAGGTGCAGCGGGTAGTACAGGAGCCGGAACTCGTCGATCAGGTCGTGATCGATGAGGGTGCGAGCCAGGTCACCGCTGCCGTGGACCTGGAGCTCGCCACCGGGCTGCTCCTTCAGCCGGGCCACGTCCGCGGGCACGTCGGCGCCGAGCAGCGATGCGTGGGCCCACTCCACCGAGTCGAGGGTGGTGGACGCCACGTACTTCAGGAGGGCGTTCAGCTTGGTCGCGATCGGGTTGTGAGGGTCGGTGACGTGCGGCCAGTAGCTGCTGAAGATCTGGTACGTCTTGCGCCCGAGGAGAAACGCCTCAGCCTTCTCGAACCAGCCGACGATGGCAGCGCCGACCTCCGCGTCGCCGTACGCGAACTGCCAGCCCCCGTACTCGAACGGGCCGTCGGGATCCTCGTTCCGATCTCCGGGCGATTGCATCACGCCATCCAGGGTCACGAAGGTGTGCAACGTGAGTCTCATGGGCGCCGGTTATATCCGTTTTCACCCCGGCTACGCCCCGAGACTGTCTCTTCACTTCCACGCCCGCAGAGCCTCCCGGGGTCTTGATGCCGGTGGCGCTGGAGGAGGGGGCTGGGGCGGACGCCACCAGGGTGAGCTCCGTCCTCCGGGGTCAGCGTGTCGGGATGTCCTGGAGGGGGCCCGGCTCGGCGCCGCCGCTGCCCTTGGAGGCCTGCCCGTCAGGGCCTAGAATGGCGGCCGTGACGACGCACATAGAGCTCACCGACGCGGACGACCGCGCCCCCGTCCTCGTCTCGATCCAGGCCATCAACTTCTTCTGCGCCTCTGAGGTTGGGGAGAACGGGGTGGTGACGCGCCTCAACCTGGATGGCTGGGACGAGGAGTTCGCGGTCCTGGAAGCCCCCGATCAGATCGGGCTGCTCGTGGGCCAACACCCGGAGGCTCCGGTTCTCCTCGTCCTTTCCTTCGCCGAGGATGGCAACCAGGTCTGGGTGAACTCCAGCAAGGTGGCTACATTCCAGCCGGAGGAAGAAGGCACCACAACCCTCGCCTTCGCGACCATGGCCGACGACATCGAGGTCAGGGAATCGCTTCCCCTGATCAGGGAGATGCTGGCGGGGCAGGGGCGACCTGACTGGCTGGAGCACCCTCTCGGGTCACCGCCGACCACCGCCTCGGGTGCATGAACCCCAGCGGGGCATATCTGCTGGTGGCAAGGCGCGAGGCGCTGGGTACTCAGCTGGGACCTTGCCTCACCGCCGGCCCGGCAGCCGCCCCAGGGCGCGCATGGCCGTGGTCATCGCTCTCGCGTACCTCTCCTGGGAGACGAAGTTGGGCGCCGCGATGGGATGCAGACGCTGCACGGCCACGGTCTGGGCGTCGGTGTACTTGAGTAGCCCGCGCTCGCCGTGGCGGCTGCCCACGCCGGACTCCTTCCAGCCGCCCATCGGCGCGTCGACCGAGCCCCAGCTCGCGGCGTAGCCCTCGTTGACGTTGACGCTCCCCGCCTCCAACCGGCGGGCCACGGCCCGACCCTTGGCAAGATCGCGGGTCCAGACCGAGAAGCTGAGCCCATAGTTGCTGTCGTTCGCGTGCTGGATCGCCTCCCCCAGGCCACTCACCCGGTACAGCGAGATGACCGGCCCGAAGGTCTCCTCGGCGTAGAGGGTCATGTCGGGCGTCGTGTCGGTGAGGATGGTCGGCTCGTAGAAGTAGGGGCCGACCTCCGGTCGCGCCCGGCCGCCGGCAAGCAGCGTGGCGCCCTTGGCGAGCGCGTCGTCCACGTGGCGGGCCACGGTGGCCAGCTGGCCTGCGGAGATGAGGGACCCGACGTCGGGCCTGTAGTCGAGGGCGCTCCCGATTCGCAGCGCCTTCGTTCTGGCGACGAAGCGCTCCATGAACGGGCGCCACACCTCGGCTTCCACATACATCCGCTCCATGGAGATGCACAGCTGGCCGGTGTTGGAGAACGCCGCCCGGATGGCCCCTGACGCGGCCTTGTCGAGGTCGGCGTCGGCCAGGATGAGGATGGCGTTCTTCCCCCCGAGCTCCATCGAGTAGTCGATGAGCCGCTCGGCCGCCTGGGCGGCGACGCTGCGCCCGAGCCGGGTGCTGCCCGTGAACATCAGGAAGTCGCTGACGGCGATCACAGTCGAGCCAAGCTCCTGGCCCGGCCCGACGACGACCTGCAGCAGGCCGGGCGGCAGTCCGGACTCCTCGAGCAGCTGGGCCGCGAAGAGGGCCGAATAGGGCGTCTTCGTATCCGGCTTGGCGAGAACGGCGTTGCCGGCGATGAGGGCCGGCAGCGTGTCGCTGATGCCCAGGGTGAGCGGGTAGTTCCACGGCGAGATCACCCCAACAAGGCCCTTGGGGTGGTGGTACTCCCAGGTCTGGGTGAGCACCGGCAGGGCGCCCGCCCGCCGATGCGGCCGGAGCAGGCCTGGAGCGGTCCGGGCGTAGTAGCGGGCCACCTGCGCGACATCGAGGACCTCCTCGAAGGCGTCTCGGCGCGTCTTGCCGCTCTCGAGCTGGATCACGTCGAGCAGCTCGACCTGCCGGTCGAGCACGAGCTCGCCGAAGTGCACCAGCACCTTCGCCCGGTCGGCGACCGGAACCCGGGCCCAGGCGCGCTGAGCCGTGCGGCCGGCCTCGGCAGCCGCCACCAGATCCTCGGGCGTGCTGTGCGGCACCTCGCCCAGCGGGACACCCGTCGCCGGCATCTCGATGGGGATCGGCTGGGCCCGACCGCTCGCCGCCACCCGGGCCGCAAGCCGGTCGAAGAACTCCTGGTCGAGCCGCGGACCGAGCAGGTCCACCTCGCTGCGGGGTGGCTTGCTGATCACGGACGTCATCGTGCTCCATTCCTGACCTCGCCGGCCAGCGGCACAAGACCCAACCGTCCGTCAGTGCCACCGCCACGGCCCCGCCAGGTCACATGAACCGATCCAAACTGATCAAGACGGTGCGCGGAGCGGTAGCCCTCCCTGGGGCAGGGGAAGAAGTTCTAGACCGGTTCCATCCCGTGTCGCCGCATGACAGCTAGCTCCGTCTCGCGGTCCGGTGGGTTGGGCGCAGCCCAGACCTGTTCCAGCTCCTCGAAGTAGCCGTCCAGGGCGGGGGCGTGAAGAACAAGAAGCCGAGCCGGTGCAGCGCTTGTGTTCCCAAAGGTGTGCGCCTCTCCAGCGCTGACCAAGACGAAGGTCCCCGGTTCGCCAGCGAAGACCTCACCGTCAACGTGGAATTCAACGAGTCCCTCCAAGACGAAGTACGCCTCATCGTTCCCGACATGCCTATGCGCCGGGGGCATCCGGCCACCAGACGGCAAGGTCCGTTCCATTAAGGAGAACCGCCCCTGGGTGTTCGATGCCGTGGCCTTGAACCACATCTCGCTGCCGCGGGCCTCCCTGCGCAGTCCGTGTCCGCTCTCCCAACGAAGCACCGCCTCACCTCCACAGCCGGGTCGGATCCATGCGCCTTCAGTCTAGGGAGCCCTGCCCAAGCCTCGACCGGCCCGTCCGCAACCGCTCCCACTCAGCGCGACGTCAAGGAGCGGAGCGGGAGAAGCCCGTTCGGCTTGCATCCGTCGTCCATCGAGATGCCACCGTCGGCAGATCGCCAGTGAGCCCGGCGCAACGACAGGAGCGGTCTGGTACCGTGAGACCACCGCCATGGCACCTTTGACGGAGCGCCACAATGCGCCCCTATGTGTGTTGCGTCCGCAGCCCTGACTCTGTGTTGAATGACGCAAGAACGCGAGCCGTCCCAATCCCCTGCGCGGGCCACTAAGCGGAAGGAAGTGGTTCGGTCAGACGGGGCCACCGCGGGAGTGCTGCGCTATCGATCACCCGCTGGGCGCTGGGTCATTGTGGCCACGGTCCTCGGGTCTGGCATCGCCGCGCTTGACGCGACGGTCGTCGGCATTGCCCTGCCATCCATCGGTCGGGAGTTCCATGCGGACGTTGCCGGGCTTCAGTGGGTGCTGACCGGCTACCTGCTCAGCCTGGCCAGCCTGCTCCTCCTCGGTGGCGCCCTGGGCGACCGGTACGGAAGACGACGCATCTTCGTCATCGGTGTGGTCTGGTTTGCCAGCGCATCGCTCCTCTGCGGACTGGCTCCCAACACGCCGGTCCTGGTTGTGGCGCGCGCACTTCAGGGGGTGGGCGGAGCGCTTCTCGTCCCCGGCAGCCTGGCAATCCTCCAGGCAACCTTCGTGCCAGGGGACCGAGGGCTTGCCATCGGGGCCTGGTCGGGACTCGGGGGCGTGGCGACCGCAATCGGCCCTTTTCTCGGCGGGTATCTCATCGGAGCGGTCTCCTGGCGACTGGTGTTCTTCATCAACCTTCCCCTGAGCTTGGCCGTGGTCGCAATCGCCGTCCGGCACGTGCCGGAGTCGCGCGACCCCGCGGCGAGCGGCCCACTCGACCTCGCTGGCGCCGCCCTCGGCGCCGCCGGACTGGTCGGTCTCTGCTACGGCTTGATAGAGGGACCGGCTCTCGGCTGGGGAGCGATCCCAGTGGTGCTGATGATGGGGGCCGGGGCCGTCAGCCTGGTTGCCTTCCTGCTCGTTGAGGCGCGAAACCAACACCCCATGCTTCCGCTGTCACTCTTCAAGGCGCGCCAGTTCAGCGTGGCCAACGCGGTGACCTTTGTCGTGTACGGTGGCTTGGGAGGTGCGCTATTCCTCCTGCCCATCGAGCTGCAGCAGGTCGCACGCTACTCGCCGCTCGAGTCGGGGGTCGCGCTCCTGCCCCTCACAGCGATGATGCTCGCGCTCTCGTCTCGCTCCGGCGCTCTCGCCAGCCGCATAGGCCCCAAACTGCAGATGGGAACCGGACCGCTGATCGTCGCCGTCGGACTCTGGATGTTCGTCCGAGTCGACGGATCGGGAGGCTACCTTGGAGAGGTGCTGCCGGCCGTCATAGTCCTCGGGTTGGGACTCGCGGTCATGGTGGCGCCGCTGACCGTGACCGTCCTCGCCGCAGCTCCCACCGAGAAGGCCGGCGTCGCCTCTGCCGTCAACAATGACGTGGCACGCTCCGCGGGCCTGATGGCCGTCGTCGCTCTCCCCGCGATTGCCGGCATCTCCGGCACGAGCTACCTACATCCATTGATGTTCTCCCGCGGATTCCACATGGCCATGGTGGTTGCCGCGTTGCTCTGCGCGTTTGGCGGCCTGCTCGCAATGCTCGCCATCCGCAACCCGGCCCGGTGGCCCTCGGTTGCTCCCCGCCCATCGAGTCGCCAAGCGCATTGTGCACTCGAGGCACCGCCGCTCCAAGGAACCTGAGACGCGCCTGCGGCACCGTCCGGAGTGGCCCATGCAACGCTCGCCTGTCTCCACGCGGGGGCGGTTGCAGCCCTCGAGCTCAGGGCCCAGCCGGCGACACTCCGGATCAGGCGGGTGCCCGCCCCAGGACGACGACCTGCCAGAAGGCGCCGGTCTCGCTGGCCACGGTGATCAGCCCGTGCTGTCGGGCGACCTCCAGGACCCGCTCGGGCGGGTGCAGAAACATGTGGAACTCCCGCCGCCCGATCCGCAGCGCCAGGTTGCCGAACCCGACAGCGGAACGGGTCCACCATCGCTCCTTCGGGAAGCTCATCACCAGGATGCGTCGCGCGTGATCGGCGGCCACGCCGGCGAGCGTGGGCATGTCCGGATAGCAGCAGATGACGCGGTTCAACACCACGATGTCGGCGGGGGGCACCTTGCCGCCGGCCCGAGCGAAATCGAGCACCTGGCGGTCGACCAGGTCGTCGAAGCCCGCCTCCCGCAGCAGGGCTGCCGCCACCGGTTCGTAGGTGGGTGTCATCTCGATGCTCACGACGCTGCTGCTGATCCCCGACTTCAGCAGCTCGATTTGGATCGCGCCGATCCCCCCGCCCACCTCGAGCAGGCTGCAGCCTTCCAGGCTACGCTCTCGGAGCAGACGCACCAGCCGTGAGGACACCGCATCGAGGCCCCTCCGCCGGTACCGGCGGGCTTGGGCCTCTGCGCTTCGCTCGCTGAAGGCCCACCGGTAGCCCTTGGGGGTGCAACAGTCCATCGACCCCTCATTGTCGTGACTCGCTCGGCTCAGGCGCTCTGCCAACGAAGCACCGCCTCACCCTCCAAAGCTGATCGGGATCCATGCGCCTTCAGCTGAGGGTGCGCTGCCCAAGCCTCGACCGGCCCGTCAGTAAGCGCTCCCACTCAACTTCGAAACGGAGCGGAGCGGGAGACGGGACTCGAACCCGCGACCTCCAGCTCGGAAGGAACGTGCTCGGATTCGTATTCGGATTTGTCCCGCAGCCCCTCATGAGCACAGTCCTCGAGATCCTGAAAGGAGCCTGCGGGTCGCCCACCGGCACTGCCTTGCCCTCGGCGGGGATGACATCACGCCGTCCGTCGTCGAGCTGGAAGCTGAGGCGATGCTGCTGGATTTCGACTCCGCCACGGCCCAATGCAGCGTGAGAGTCGAGACCCGAAGCTGACCCAGTCGTCGTCATCAGAATAGGCTGCACCGAGCCTACGACGTCGTCAGTGCCACCGCCGCCTCCGGCGTCGCCACGTGGAAGCTGAAGGTTTCCTCGAGGTACAGGCGCACAACCTCGGCGTCGTGTGAGTCGTAACCAATGGAGAGATCCTGCCCGCACTCGAAGACGAAATCACCACCTCTCAGGCTGAGCACCACGGCCCCGTCGACCCCGGGCGCCCACACGATCGGGCCCCCCAGGATCTTGCCCAGGTGCTCCAGGAGGGGGTAGCCGCCGTGCTCCGAGGTTTCAACGACCACCCGATACTGCTCGCGTCCGAGGGCCAGCCCATACGGCCCGCCGACCCCCGTGCCAAGGAGCTGCTCGACGGCCTGAGCCGCCAGTCGCGGATAACCGTCTGCGGCGGCGCCAGGCTTGCCCTTCGCGTGAGGTGAGGCCTCGCTGATGCCGGCGATCACACCCTTCCAACCGTGGAACACGGCGACGTTCTCGGCCACCGCGAGCTGGTGAGCTGCCCTGTCCAGACTGGCGAGGTCTGTGTCACCCGCGCCTCGATCGGCGTCGCGGAGCTCAGCCCGCGAGACCTCGAAGTCGGCCCTCAACTCGACCAGCGAAAGACTAACTCGCTGCAACCCGGTGACACCCTCGACGGGCGTCGCCGCCGTCCGGCGGGTGCGCCCGAGGTTGGTGGCCGAGTATTCCCAGCCGTGAGGGCCGGAGAAGTCGACGAGGCGGCGGGCGGCCAGGGCTGGGGTTGCCCTTTGGCGCGCCTCTTCGTCCAGAAGCTGCCACCCGGCGGCGCTGATCGGAGCGTGCTCGCGAAGTAGGTGGTTCACACCCGGCCCTCCCTCAGGCTTCCGATTCCCAATGACCCATCCTCCTCAGCAGATCGGCTCGCCGGGGGGGCGACTGCCAGCCCAACCGGTTCCGCGGCCTCCTGCGTGCTCACGGTAGTGAGGGCGCCTGGGGGATCGTCGATGAAGTCGGCGGAGGGTACGAAGAACAGGTTGCCCGTCACGGGCCTCGAGAAATCGAGGATCCGATCGTAAGTGCCGGGCGGATTGCCGACGAACATGTTGGTCAACATCTGCTCGATCACTTGCGGGTCCCTCGCGTAGCCGATGAAGTACGTGCCGAACTCACGGGCCCCGACCCGACCAAAGGGCATGTTGTAGCGGACGATCTGGCGCTGTTTGCCGTCGTCGCCGACGAGGGTGTTGAGAGCCACGTGTGAGTTGGCCGGCTTGAGATCATCCGGCATCTCGATGTCGGAGAGCTTGGAGCGGCCGATGCGCAGCTCCTGCTCCGCCACCGGGAGAGCATCCCAGCCGGCGAGGTCATGGAGGTACTTCTGCACGACGACATAGCTGCCTCCGGCGAACCGGGGGTCCTCCTCGCTGATCACGACCGCATCCAACAACGCCGGACCTGCAGGATTCTCCGTCCCATCCACAAAACCGAGCAGATCGCGTTGATCGAAGGACCGGAACCCGTGCACCTCGTCAACGACCTGTGCAAAGTCGAGGAGCCGGTCGGTGAGCCTCTCCGCAAGCTCGAAGCAGAGGTCAAAACGGGTGGCCCTGATGTGGAACAGAAGGTCGCCCGGCGTGGCGACCGCGGTATGGCGGGGGCCGATGACCTCGCGAAATGCGTGCAGGCCAGGCGGACGCGGCTGACCGAACGTGCGACCCCAAAGATCGGAGCCTATGCCGACCACGCAGGTCAGCCCACCGTCGGGGAAGCGAAAGCCGATCGATCGCGTGAGCCCACTGACATCGGTGAGAACCTCGCGCAGCGCGTCTTCGGACCCGGGATCGACGGTCGCGACCAGGAAGATCGCTGACTCGGTGAGAGGGGCCAGGACGGCTTGCGATTCGGCGGCTGACACGGCGCAACCCTACCATCCTTCCGCGGGGCGGCTGCGTCCAGCAGTGAGCTGGCCGGAGATGCCGCCACCACACCCTCCGTGGGACCAGGTGAAGGGGGGCGGAGAGGGAGTTCCCTGGTTGTGATGGCGCGCGAGCATGCACTGGCCCAGTGCCGAAATGGGCACCGACGCCGGCACTGAGCCAACCAACTCAATCGCCCTGTGCGCACCGAGGCTGTGAGTGCTCTGAGGTACTCGACCCCGATCACGGGTCGAAGCAGGGTCCGACCGGATGCTTCTCCGGTGGAGGGATGCCTTGGAGCGCCTCGGCGAGGCCCGGTGGCCCACCTTGACTTTGTGTTTCAAGGTGGAGTAACTTTGGTTTGCAAAGTCACCCCACGTTCGAGGGAGCCCGATGGATGTGAATGACGCAACTGGAATGAGCCCGGTCGACGCGGCGGCGCTTGTGCAGCAGGCGCGGAATCGAGCACGGCACGAGCTGACTATCAACCGGCCCGTTATCTTCGTGAGCTGGGCGCTCTGCTACCTGCTCGGGTATGGAGCGGTCTGGCTCTCGGTCCGAGGAGAGCGCCCCTATGAGGGACCGGCCGGGTGGGCCCTGGCTCTCCTCGTCCTCCTGGCAATCGCCGCCCTGGCTGTCACCGCGCAGGTCACGGACCGCGCGACGAGGGGGGTGGAGGGCTTGTCGACGGTGCAGCGGCGCATCTACTGGCTGTCGCTCGCCGCCGGATGGCTCGGGGTGATCGTCATGGAGGGTGCGCTCCGGCACCAAGGCGCCAGCCAGGGCATGATCGGTGTGTTTACGGCTGCATCGCCGCTGCTGGTCGCAGGGGTGGTCCTGGTGGCCGTTACGGCAGCCTGGCTGAACTGGTACCTCTTCGCCCTGGGGGTCTGGCTCATTGGTGTGGCGGGTTTCAGTAGCTTCGCCGGTCCCGAGGGAGTGTGGGGCATCGACGCCTTGGCCGTTGGCCTGCCCTTCCTCGTGATGGGAGGACTTGTCATGATCCGCGACCGTCGATGATCGAGGACGGGCTTGACCCGGTGATCCACAGTGCCGCCCGTCTGCGCGTCATGGTCACGCTCGCGACGCTCAAGGACGGCGACAGCCTCTCGTTCACCCGGTTGCAGAACCTCATGGCATTCACCTCAGGGAACCTGATCACGCACCTGCGCAAGCTCGAGGCCGCCCGGTACGTGGCGATGAACAAGTCAGGAAGCGGCGTCAACGGCGTGACCGATGTATCCCTTACCCGGACCGGACGCGAGGCGCTCGACCGCTACGTCGCCGCGCTTCGGAAGCTTCTCGACAGCGCCGGGATATCACCACCACCTTAGACGACGCCGCCCATCCGATGCGGGTACCGGCGGATCTGTGCGCTGCTGCGCCAGGGGGGCTGGCTGTGAACCGCAAGCGGGTGCAGCGAATCCTCAGCCATCACGGCGGCGTTCTGGGCGGCGACTCCTTGTCCGCCTGCCAGCCCGAAGCCTTCACCCGCAAGCGACGCGACGCCCTTACCGAGGACAATCGATGCGGCTTGAATTGGGACCCCTCATGGAGGCCTGACGTGGGTCGGATCGTCGTCATGAACCATGTGACCTTGGATGGTGTGATGCAGGCACCAGGACGCCCGGATGAAGACACCCGAGGCGGGTTCACGCAGGGCGGCTGGGGTAGCCGGTCCACATCGGCTGGCGACGCTGCGGGCAAGGCGATGGGCGAGAGGATGGCGGCCGGGG
>CAZDTK010000014.1:0-58542 GCA_964508345.1 uncultured Actinomycetes bacterium
CGCGATCAGGCCCTTGCGGCCGAAGGGGATGGGCAGACGCATGGCCGGTCCTCCAGTTGCACGGATGAGGTGCGGGCTCGGTTCGGAGTGCGGTGGCTGAGGTCTCGATTATGCCCGCCCGTGGTGGGAGCCGGGAACCGGGAGGCTGAGTCCGATGATCTCCATTGCGGCGATCCCGATGGCATCGGCCAGCGGGTGGAGGGGTCCGAGCACGGGGCCCCCGCCGTGGAGCGCCAGCGCCACCAGCTCGCCGGCGACGACGCCCACGGCGGCCAGGGCCACCATCACCGCGTAGCCCAGCCGGTGGGGAACGATGAGCCGCGTCACCTGGGCGCCGATGAGGGCGAAGACGACGCCCAGAAGCAGGCCGGGGCTCACGGAGACGTCACCGGGTGAGTGGCCCCGGCGCCGGCGCCGCAGTCCTGGGCTGAGCCCGAGGACCAGGTGGGTTCCCGCACGGCGCTTTTCTCCTTCCCCGTCGCAGGGGCACGAAGGCTGGCGGCGGATGTTGGGATCCCGAAAACTTCTCTATTGGTCCAGCCGCATTCGATGCGCTGCAACCGGCGAGGGGCCGCGTCCATGGTACCCGGAGCGGCCACCGCGGAACCGCGGGCCAAGGCGGCGCTCCTCAGCCGGCGGCGAGGAGGCGCCCGAGCGCCGCGGCCACCTCGGCTACGGAGGCGGTCTCCTGGTGGCCGGAGTCCAGGTCCTTCCAGGTCGCGGTCCCGCCCGCGGCCTCCTCCGCCCCCACCATGACGGCCGCGCGCGCCCGCCGGCGGGCGGCGCCGGCCAGCCGGCGGTCGAGCTTGCGGTCGGAGACGTCGAGCACGGCCGCGACCCCCAGGCGGCGCAGCTCCCGGGCCACCGCCGCGGCCGCCCGGGCGTCCCCCGGCCCGACGCCGAGCACGACGACCTCGCTGCGGCGCTCCTGCGGTCCCAGCCCCTGCTCGCGGCAGACGGCCAGGGTGCGCTCCACGCCCAGGGCGTAGCCGGTGCCCGGGGTGGGCGGGAAGCCGAGGACCTCGGCCAGGCCGTCATAGCGGCCACCACCGCCCAGCGCGTTCTGGGCGCCCTGGAGCGACTCGTGCCACAGCTCGAAGGTGGTGTGGGCGTAGTAGTCGAGCCCGCGGACCAGACGCGGATTGAGGCTGAAGGGGATGCCCGCGGCATCCAGGAAGCCGGTCACCTCGGCGAAGAAGGCGCGGCTCTCCGGGCTCAACGACGGTCCGATCTCGGGCGCACCCGCCACCAGGCCGGCATCCCGCTTGCAGTCGAGCAGGCGCAGGGGGTTGACGCCGAGCCGCCTCCGGCAGTCGTCGCAGAGCCGGTCCCGCAGCGGCGTGTAGTACTCGACCAGCGCGGCACGGTAGCGGATCCGGTCCTCGAGGTCGCCGAGGGTGTTGAGCTGGAGGCTGAGTCCGGTCACCCCGAGCGCCTCGTAGAAGCGCCAGGCGACCTCGATCACCTCGGCGTCCAGGGCGGGGGAGCGCTCACCGATGGCCTCGACGTCGAGCTGCCAGAACTCGTGGTAGCGGCCCGCCTGGGGGCGCGCGTAACGGAACATCGGCCCCGTGAACTGGACCCGCACCGGGCGGCGCTCCTGGTCGAGGTGGGCCGCGAGGACGGCGCGGAGCACGCCCGGCGTCCCCTCGGGGCGCAGGGTGAGCGAGCGGCCGCCGCGGTCGGTGAAGGAGAACATCTCCTTCTCCACCACGTCGGTGCCCGCCCCGGTGCCGCGCTCGTAGAGCTCGGTGGCCTCGAAGACGGGGGTGCCGATCAGCTCGTAGCCGTGGGCGGCCGCGACCCGGGAGTGGGTCTCCAGGACCCAGCCGCGCAGGCCGGCGTCGGCCGGCAGGAGGTCATTGGTGCCCCGCGGTCGGGTGATGGGCGGCATGGCCCGGCAAGTCTAGCCGCGGGTGCCGTCTCCGAGGTCGGGCGCCGGTGGGCGGCGCCCTCGCGCGGCCCCGGGCCGCGGGCGGCTAGCCCTGCTCGAGGATGAGCTGACTCTCGGCCGCGGTGGTGGTCATGACCGAGCCGAGCATCGACGGCATCGGGGTGAGCGGCCTGTAGTTGTATCCGACCAGCACCTGCACGATGTTGGCGACGCTGCTGGACGCGTTGACCAGGCAGTTGGCTCCCGGCGTGTACCCGCTCTCCACCGTCAGCTCGTCGCTCGTCGCGCTCCAGACGGCGCAGAGCGTCAGCTGACAGGTGCCGGGGCCGGCGGTGCACGTCTGGTCGCTGGCATTGAGGTCGTAGTAGCGGATGCTGATGCAGCCCGTGTCCGGCGTCAGCGTGGCCAGGTCCGTGGCGCTGGGAGGCCAGACCCCGTCCGAGTCCGGGCAGTCCTGATTGGTGACCTTGGCGTCGCCGGCATTGCCGATCACCTGCGCCTCGATGGTTCCCGCCGCGGGCGTGCTGGCGTTGGTCCAGCAGGCGTTGTTGCCCGCCGAGGTGATGCCCGCACCGGTCGTGGGGCAGCCCTGCACCGAGGCGTAGCGGACCGCCGCCCGAGCCGCGTTCTCGATCGACAGGCGCGAACCGAAGTAGCCGCCGTAGTCGATGGTGGCGAACACCACGAGCAGGAAGAGCGGGAAGACCATGGCGAACTCCACCATGGTCTGGCCGCGACGGCGACGCTGGCGTCGCACCTTCACACCCCCGGCTCGATGGACATCACGAAGCTCCGCGCGATCGTGAGCTTGAGGCCGAACGTCGAGTTGAGGGTCAGGGTCAGGGGGTTGTCGTCGTCGCTGGAGGCGACGCACACCGTGATCTGGACGTAGGACGCCGTGGCGGCGGTGCAGGTGCCCGTGACCGCTCCAGTGCTGGCGTTGAAGTACGCGCAATCGGAGGTCCCGACGGTGTCGTTGGTGTAGTAGGCGACGGTGATGCAGCTGCTGGCCGGCGCGTCGGGGGCGCCGGGGGAGGCGGACAGCGCCGGGGGCGCGTCCGAGCCGCTCCAGGTGCAGTTGATGTTGGTCAGGGTCAGTCCGCCCTCGGGGACGGTCAGGCTCTCGGCCTCGGCCTGGAGCACCCCCTGCACTGTGTCCGAAGAGCAGTTGGTCGACCCGCTGGTGCAGCCTGTCGAAGCCGGCTGCAGGGTGGCGTAGCGGGTGCCGTCGCGGATCACGGTGGCCAGGTTGTTGGTCGTCTCCTCGTAGTGACCGTAGTCCACCACCGAGACCGAGAGGAGCAGGAGGAAGGGGAAGGTCAGGGCGAACTCGATCATCGCCTGGCCGCGCTGGCGGCGCGACCGGCGGTTCTGGGGCCGGCTCACCCTCCCTGCCGGCACTGTCGCCGGGTCAGACTGCGACACGTCTCTCCTCACGATCGCCTCGGCCCACCCTCAGGCTCAGCCTATCCGCGGGCACGTCTCGCCACGGTGGTCGGACGGCGACTGATCCGTAACGAGGTGGCGTCGCCGGGGGCCACGCCTTCCCGCGCCGGCGCAGCGCTACTGGGCCAGGTTGCCCGGCCCGACGGTCTCGCTGACCGTCGTGGTCCCGGTGATCCCGGTCGATCCCCCCAGCTCCACGCTGCTCCCGGTCATGTTGATGTTGTCAACGATGAGCGGTCCGGGGAGGCTGACCGTGTTGCTGATGTTGAGCGTCCCCGACGCGGCGTACATGGCCCCGGTGCTCGCGATGCTCCAGCTGCCGCCCGCCAGGTTGAAGCAGTCGCCGCCCGTCTGGCTGGTGCAGGTGGCGAGAGCGTCGTACCAGAAGAGCAGGTTGCTGTCGAACCCCGAGGTGGGCGCTGTGAGATCCATGGTGAGGCTGCTCGGGCTGGTGTAGAACTCGGCGGCCGACGCGCCGGTGCCGCTGGTGCAGTTGGCCGGCGAGCCGCTGCTGCCGCACGTGAAGTAGAGGGAGACCCCACCGGAGTCGCCCGGGGTGTTCTGCAGGACGATCGCGGACCCGTTGAGCTGGAGGCCGCTGCCGTCGAAGATGTAGACGCCCGGAGCCAGATCGAGGGTGACTGTCCCGCCGGCACCGGTCGTGATCCCGTAGTAGTAGCCGGGCTGCAGATAGTATGTCCCCGCGGTGTTGAGCGCCCATGCGGCGGTGGCGCTGGGCGTTGTCCAGGTGGTGCAGGTGGAGGTGGTGCAGTACTTCCCGGCGGCGAACGAGTAGGTGCTCCCCGAGTAGGTGTAGGTCGAGGAACTGGTGAAGTCGAGGTTCACCCCGGCGAGGGGGTTGGTCACCGCAGCGGTGGAGTACGGACACGGGCTGATCGTGTCCTCCTCGTAGTTCAGCGCACTGGTGCACCCGTTGGTGGACTGGGAGCCGGTGTTGGTGTCGACCATGGTGCTGCCGTCATCCTTGACGGTGCCGGCCAGGTCGACCGTGTTGCCGGAACCGGACGCCGTGATCGTATTGTCATACCCGAGCTCTGTCTCGACCCCGACCTCGATGTTGCCCGCCGACGAGGACTCCATGGTGGCCCCCGAGACGCTCGACGCGTTGTAGGTGTTGAGCACGCAGATCATGCACTTGAAGGAGATGCCGTTGCCGCCGCTGCTGCCCCCGCTGCTGCCCGAGGTCTGAGCGACCGCGTTGCCCACGACTTTCGACGCCTTGCCCCCGGCGGGGGCTGAGAAGTATGTGGTGGTGCTGTCCTGCACGGCAGCCCCCACGTCGGTCACCGTCGACACTGAGGGGCACGTCGTCGTGGTGAAGGTCACGTAGCTCGTGGAGCACTGGCCACTGCTGTTGACGTAGTAGTTGGGGTTGGAGCCCGACGTGTAGGCGCTGGTCCACACCTGCAGGTAGGGGTAGGCGACGCCACCGACCGTGAAGTCGGGGACCTGGCAGGCCCCGGTGTCGGTGCAGCCGTCGATCTTTGCGATGTTCTCGGCATCCTGGTAGGCCGTGCCCAGGGAGGCACCGCTGGCGAGGGCGTACGCCGCAGCCAGCGAGGCGGCGTCGGAGACGTCGTGGTCGGAGCGCGACTGGGCGTAGTCGATGCCGGCGTCGATGGTCACACCGACGAACCCGGTGATGACGATCATCATCAGTGCCATGAGGGGGACGACCTGCCCCCGCTCCCTGGTCCGGCGCCGAGGCACTCCCGTTCCTCCAGATCAACGCGCCCGGCTATCGCCGGGCGCCAGGGGCGCCAAGGGAGGGCCGGGCTGTCTCGGATATCGCGTCAAAGGTGGCAGGCTCGGGTAACGCGCCCGTGGAGTCCCGGTCGCAACCCTCTGCCAGCGTGTCCCGGAGCGCCGACGGGCGACCCCGAGGGGCCCTGCGGAAGCGGCTCCGGGGAAACGGGACCCTAGCCCACGTCCCTCGCCACGGTGTGGACGTCCCGGACCTGCTCCAGCCGCTCCAGGAGCCGGCTGAGCTGGGTCAGGTTGGAGATCTCGACGATCGCCGAGATAACCGCGGTCCGGTCGTCGTAGACCTGGACATCGGCCCCCGCCAGGTTGATCTTCGACTCGGCGATCACCGCCGCGATGTCGCGGAGCAGGCCGGTCCGGTCCCAGGCCTCGACCTTGATGCTCACCGGGTAGACCTGATGCGTTCCCCCCTCCCACTCCACCTCCACCAGGCGGTCGGGATCCTGGGCGTGACGGATGCTGGTGCAGCCGGCCCGGTGGACGGTGACCCCCTTGCCCCGGGTGACGTAGCCCCGGATCGGCTCCCCGGGCAGGGGGTTGCAGCAGTGCCCGAAGGTGGTGAGCATGTTGCCCACCCCGTGCACCCTCACCTCCCCGCTCGGCACCGCGGTCGGCGAGGTGAGCGGGATGACGAGGCCGCGGCCATCGCCCTCCGTGGGGACGTCGCGGTCGGCGTGGCGCAGCACCACGGTCCGGCTGCTCAGCTCGCCATAGCCGATCGCCGCCAGAAAGTCGTCCGCGGTCGAGAACTTGAAGTCGCGGGCCAGCTCCAGGAGTCCCTCGTCCTTGAGTGACGCCAGGGTGGTCTGGCGCAGCCGCCGGAGCTCCTTGTCGAGCATCTCCCGGCCCTTGACGACGTTCTCCTCGCGCCGCTCCTTCTTGAACCACTGCCGGATCTTCTCCTTGGCGGTCGACGTCTTCACGAAGTTGAGCCAGTCCCGGGAGGGGCCGTGGGGAGCCTTGGTGGTGAGGATCTCGACGATGTCGCCGTTGACCAGGTGGTAGTCGAGAGGCACCATCCGGCCGTTGACCTTGGCCCCGATGCAGTGGTGGCCCACGTCGGTGTGCACCCGGTAGGCGAAGTCGACGGCGGTGCTCCCCGCCGGCAGGGAGCGGACGTCGCCCTTGGGCGTGAAGACGAAGACCTCGTCCTGGAAGATGTCGACCTTGACCGTGTCGACGAACGCCTCGGCGTCGAGAAGCTCCTTCTGCCAGTCCATGAGCAGGCGGAGCCAGCCGTAGCGCTCGTCGAAGCGCACCTGCTGGGGGCCCGCCTTGTAGTGCCAGTGGGCGGCGATTCCGTACTCGGCGGTGTGGTGCATCTCCAGGGTGCGGATCTGCACCTCGACGGGCTCCCCGGTGTGGGAGATCACCGTGGTGTGAAGGGACTGATAGCCGTTGCCCTTGGGCATGGCGATGTAGTCCTTGAACCGACCGGGGATGGGCTTCCAGAGGTGATGGACGACGCCCAGCGCGGTGTAGCAGTCCTTGACCGAGTCGACCACGACGCGCACCGCCATCAGGTCGTAGATCTCCTCGAAGTCCTTCTGCTGGCGGTTCATCTTGTCGACGATGCTGTAGACGTTCTTGGAGCGGCCGCTCAGCTCGGCGCGGACGCCGACCGCCTCCAGCTCGCGCTGCAGGATCTCGCTGACGTCCTGGACGAAGGTCTCGCGCTGCTCCCGGCCGCTGCTCAGCTTCGCCTCCATGGCGTGGTAGTTGTCGGGGTCGAGCTGGGCGAAGGCGAGGTCCTCGAGCTCGGCTTTGAACTGCCAGATCCCCAGGCGATGGGCGAGCGGCGCGTAGATGTCGAGCGTCTCACGGCTGATGCGCAGGCGTCGCTCCGGCGCGTGCGCCCCCACCGTGCGCATGTTGTGGAGGCGGTCGGCGAGCTTGATGAGCACCACCCGGATGTCCTCCGCCATCGCCACCAGCATCTTGCGGATGTTCTCGGCCTGGGCCTGCTCCCGGGTGTGGACGTGGATCTTGCCGAGCTTGGTGACCCCCTCGACCAGCTTGGCGACGGGCTCGCCGAACGCCTCCCGGAGCTGAGGGAGGGTGACCTCCGTGTCCTCCACGGTGTCGTGGAGGAGGGCCGCGGCCAGGGTCTCGGCATCGAGACGCAGATCGCTGAGGAGGATGGCGGCCGCCAGGGGATGCTCCACGTACGGCTCCCCTGACAGCCGGAACTGGCCCTCATGAGCGCGCGCGGCAAGGTCGTAGGCCCGCCGGAGCATCGCGCGATCGGACTCGGACAGGTACCCGGTCCGGGTCTCGAGGTCGGTGAAGGACATCGCTGTGCACCGAGTGTACCGATCACCCGGCTCGCGGAATCCCCGGCGGCCTCCTCCCCGCCGCTCCGCGGTCCGGCCACGGCACCGCCTTCCCCGCCGCCCGCCGGCCGGACCGGATCGCCTCTCGCAGCACGCCCGTGAGGCGGATATGCTTCGGGCTCGGATGAGCGACTCAGGTGGAGGCTACGACCAGGATCCGCCGGCGCCGCCGCCGGGCGCGCTGTTCAGCTCCGACCACCGCTTCTGGTGGGACGGCCAGCGGTGGCGGCGCGCTGCCCACCGGCCGACGGCGCCATCCGCGGCCACACCCATTGCGCCGCCAGGGCCTTCTCCCGTGCCACCTGCGGGTCCGGCCGCCTGGGGGGGCCCGTACCCTGACCCGACGCCACCCGGCGGCGCTCCTCCCCGTCTGCCCGGAGGGACGCCTCCCCCGGCCTCTCGCGGCGTCCCGGCGTGGGGGGTCCGCCCCGGGCCCCAGGAATGGGCCCCACCGTCGCCTCCGCCCGGCCCTCCCCCGCCCCAGCCTCCTGGGAGCCTCGGACCCCTCCCGCCACCGCTGACGGCGGCCTCGGGCTCCTCCCCCTGGAGCGCCGGGGAGGCTCCTGACAGGCCACAGGTGTGGGGTCCGCCGCCCGCGCAGCAACCCTCTTCCGCCGCGTCCCCATCGACCGAATGGGAGCAACCGGCACCGTGGGGACCACCCCCGGCCGCGGCTCAGCAGCCGGCGCCTCCGGCGCCCCCACCGGCCGAGCCCACCCCGTGGGGGGCGCCCCCCCCGGCCGAGTCCTGGCCCGGTCAGCCCACGTCGGGCCCGCCCGGCGGATGGCCGCTGCCCCCCACCGGCGGGCCCTCGTCCGAGTCCGCACCGCCACCGGTCCCGACCCGCGGCCGGGTGCCGGCGGACCTGCTCGAGCCTCTCCCCGCCCCACGCGCCCGGCCGGTCAAGCGGCCCCGGCGACCACCGCTCTTCTGGGTCCTGCTCCTGCTGGTCGTGGTGATGCTGGTCATCGCCGCCTACGTGTACGTGTACGGGCCGCTCAAGTAGCAGGGCATCCACGCCCTCGGTGCTCCGTCGGCCTCAGTATTCGTTTCCGGTACTGAGGGGTCCCTGCGCTCGGGCTGAGAGCCTGCGGCTCTCCTCCCTCGCTCCGTCGCACTCAGTAGGCGCGGGCGATCAGAGCGACCTCGGTGGACGGCTCGCCGCAGGCCAGGCAGCGCCCCTTCTCGCCGCTGCGATCGCGGCGGAGCACGCGGATGGTGAGCGCGTGCGCCGCACCCTTGACCGCCTCCTCGCACTCGGGGCGATTGCAGAACGGGGCGTTGGCGAACACGGGATGGTCGTCGAAGGCGGCGCGCAGCGCATCGAGGCTGTCCACCTCGACGCTGCGCTCGCGCAGCAGCGTTTCCGCGCGCTCGCGCAGGCGGCGCTGGGCCTCGTCGAGAAGCGCCGGAAGCCGCGCCGCCACCCCCTCGAGCGGCTCGGTCCAGCTCTCCCCGTCGACCCGGCGGGTGATCGTGACCTGGCCGGCGGCGAGGTCGCGTGCCCCCACGGTGATCCGCAGCGGCACGCCGCGCAGCTCCCAGTGCGCGTACTTCTCGCCGGGGCGGATCCCCTCACGCCGGTCCACGCGCAGGCGGACGTCGCCCATCTCGGTCTCCACGCCCCGGCAGGCCTCCTCCACCAGCGCCGACCCCTCGGGATCGTTGCTGCGTGTCACCGGGACGACCACCACCTGGATGGGCGCGACCCGGGGCGGCATCACCAGGCCGGCGTCGTCGCCGTGGGCCATGATGAGGGCGCCGATGATCCGTGTCGAGAGTCCCCACGACGTCTGGAACGGGTGCTGGAGCACGTTCTCCCGGTCGCTGAAGCTGATGCCGTAGGCGCGCGTGAAGTTCTGCCCCAGGTGGTGGGAGGTCCCCGACTGGAGCGCCCACCCGTCGCTCATCATCGCCTCGATGGAGAGCGTGTACTCGGCGCCCGCGAACTTCTCGGACTCGGTCTTGCGCCCGGCGATCACCGGAATGGCCAGCCACTCCTCGGCCAGCTCCCGGTAGCACTCGAGCCCGGTGTCGACCTCGCCGGCGGCCTGCTCGTGGGTCTCGTGGAAGGTGTGCGCCTCCTGCCAGAGGAACTCCGAGGTGCGCAGGAAGAGCCGGGTGCGCCGCTCCCAGCGCATGACGTTGGCCCACTGGTTGATCAGCACCGGCAGGTCGCGGTAGCTGTGGATCCAGTCCGCGAACATGGAGCAGATGATCGTCTCGGAGGTGGGACGGATCGCCAGGCGCTCCTCCAGCTCCTTCTGCCCGCCGTGCGTGACCCAGGCCACCTCGGGGGCGAAGCCCTCGACGTGCTCCGCCTCCTTGCGCAGGTAGGACTCGGGGATGAGCAGCGGGAAGTACATGTTCTCGTGCCCGGTCCGCTTGATCATGTCGTCCAGGGCGCGCTGGATCCGCTCCCAGAGCGCGTACCCGTAGGGGCGGATGACCATGCAGCCGCGCACCGGCGCGTAGTCGGCGAGCTCGGCGCGGCGCACCGTGTCGGTGTACCAGCGGTCGAAGTCGTCGGCCTTGCGGGTGATCGCCTTGGGCATGGGCGGGCGTTCGTCAGCCATGGCCGCCGAGTTTACCCGGAGTCATGCACGTCTCCCCCCGCGCCGTGACCTCAGACGACGCTCAGCGGAGTCAGCGCGCGCGGCGCACTGGCGCCATCGGGGATCCCCTCCGGCAGCGGCTTCCCGGCCGCCAGCAGCTCGGCGTCCTGGGCGGCGATCGCGCGCAGCTCGGCGACCAGGGTGTCGATCAGCTCGGCCTCGGGGAGCGACGCCACCACCCGGCCGCTCTTGAAGAGGGCCCCCTTGTGCTTGCCGCCGGCGATCCCGATGTCGGCGTGCATCCCCTCGCCGGGCCCGTTGACGACGCAGCCCATCACCGACACGGTGAGGGTCCGGTGGATGCCCAGCATCGCCTCCTCGACCCGCTTGACCATGGGGAACATGTCGATCTCGAGGCGCCCGCAGGTGGGGCAGGCGACCAGGTTGGGGCCGCTGGGCTTGTCCTGGAGGTAGGCGAGGATCTGCCGGGCCACCCGGACCTCCTCCTCCGGTTCGCCCACCAGGGAGACCCGGATGGTGTCCCCGATGCCCTCGGCGAGGAGGATGCCGATGCCCAGCGCACTCTTGATGCTGCCGGTGTCCACCGGGCCCGCCTCGGTGAGGCCGAGGTGGAGGGGGTAGCGGTTGCCCAGCGCGGCGAACTTGCGGTTGGCCGCCAGGTTGGTGGCGACGTCCGACGCCTTCAGCGACACCTTGATCTGGTGGAAGTCGAGCTCCTCCAGGATCCGGATGTGGCCGAGGGCCGCCTCCACCATCAGCTCGGCGGTCTCGTCGACGCTCCCGCCGCGGCCGCGCTCCAGCCCCTTGCGGCCGGGGATGCTGCCGGCGTTCACGCCGATCCGCATCGGCACCTCGCGGTCCCTCGCCTCACGGGCGATGTCGGCGACCTTGGCGGAGTCGGTGATGTTGCCGGGATTGAGCCGCAGGCAGGCCACCCCCGCCTCCAGCGCCTCCAGCGCGCGGGGGGCGTCGTAGTGGACGTCGGCGACGATCGGCACCGGGGAGCCGCGGACGATGTCGCGCATCACCCGGCCCGCCTCGGGGGTGTCGCAGGTCACCCTCACGATGTCCGCCCCGGCCGCCGCCGCCCGCTCGATCTGGGCGAGGGTGGCGCTCACGTCCTCGGTCTGGGTCTTGGTCATGGTCTGGACCGAGATCGGAGCCGCGCCGCCGATCACCACACCGCCAACGTTGATGGGGACGGTGCGGCGCCGGTTGGGAGGTGTCATCTCAGGGGGAGCCTCCAGAGAGCTGGTGGATGTTGCTGATGGTGATGAGCACCACGAACAGGATAATGAAGGCGAGGCTGATGGCGATCGCGACCGCCTGCGGCGTCGCCGCCAGCGGACGGCGGCGGACCGCCTCGATGGCGATGAAGAGCAGCCGGCCCCCGTCGAGGAACGGGATGGGCAGGACGTTGATGAAGCCGACCGCCAGGCTGATCAGGCCGATCAGCCAGACGAACTGGATCCACCCCTGGCGGACCGCCGTGCCCGCGGCCGCCGCGATCCCCACCGGCCCCTCCAGCTGCTGGGTCGCCTGCGAGGGCTGGACGAAGAGCTGGCCGATCACCTGGGCCTCGTCGACGAGGTAGGTGGGGATCAGCCCGAAGCCGTCTCGCAGCGCCTGGATCGGCGTGTCCCCCGGGATCCCGGCCCCGAATCCGATCCGCCAGGCCGCCTGGGCGTAGCCGGACGCGCTGCCGTTGCCGTCACGGATGCCGGCGATCTGGAGGTCCTTGAAGCTGTCGCCGGAGTCGCCCTCGACGTGGCCGCTCAACGTGACCGCTGCCCCATCCCCGAGGATCGTCGCGGGGTCGCCGGTCCCCGGGGCGGCGCCGTTCACCGAGGTCACCACCAGGGCGGCGCCGTCCAGGCTGCTCGGGAAGCTGCTGGGCTGGCCGAGGGCGTAGACGACCAGCTCGGGGGTGATCCCCACGGTGTGGTCCCTGCCGTCGGTCCCCCGGTAGGTGACCGGGATGGCCTGGCCGTGGCCGCTCTGGACAGCGGCGTAGAAGTCGGTGTCGGTGGCGGCCGAGGTCGCATAGCTGATGGGACTGCCGGCGACGCTCAGGATCGTGTCGCCACTCACCAGGCCCGCCCTGGCGGTCGGCTCCCCCGCCACCACGGAGGACGGGATGGGCTGCGCGTACACCAGGCTGAGGCAGAGCCCGCCGAAGACCAGGTTGCAGACCACCCCGGCCACGATCGTCGCGGTCCGCCACGGGATCGACGCGCGGTGGAAGTTGCGCTCCCCGGCATCCGCCTCGCCCTCCAGCCCCAGCATCCCCGCCATCTGGACGTAGCCACCCACGGGCAGGGCCCGGATCGCGTACTCGGTCTCCCCCCGGCGGACCTTGACCAGGGCGGGGCCGAAGCCCACCGAGAATCCGTCCACCCGGATCTTGGCGAGCTTGGCGACCACGAAGTGACCGCCCTCGTGGACCACCACCACCAGGGTGATGACCACCACGAAGGCGAGGATGGTGATGACGACGCCGAGCACGTTCATCCGGCCGCCCCGCCGGCGGGCAGGGCCAGCTCCTCCCCCACCCTCCTCCGCGCCCAGGCGTCGGCGTCGAGGACGTCCTCCAGGTTGGGGGCGGCCACCCGGGGCGCCGCCTCCACCGCCTCGCCGACCAGGCTCGTGATCTGATCGAAGCGGCAGGCGCCGTGCAGGAAGGCCTCGACGCAGACCTCGTTGGCGGCGTTCAGCACCGCCGGGACCACCCCGCCAAGCTCGCCCGCCCGGCGGGCCACGCCCACCGCGGGGAAGCGGCGAGGATCGAGAGGCAGGAGCAGCAGGGGCGACAGCGCCGGGAGATCGGCGGGGGGCGCGATCCCGGGCAGGCGCTCGCCGTCGGCCAGGGCGAGCGCGATCGGGATGCGCATGTCGGGCACCCCCAGCTGGGCCTTGGTGGCCCCGTCGCGGAACTCCACCATGGAGTGGATGACCGAGCCCGGGTGGACCACGACGTCGATGCGCCGGTACTCCACCTCGAAGAGGAAATGGGCCTCGATCACCTCCAGACCCTTGTTCATCATGGTGGCGCTGTCGATCGTGACCTTGGGGCCCATGCTCCAGGTCGGGTGGCGCAGCGCCTCCTCGGGGGTGATGGCGGCGAACGTCGCCGGGTCGCGCTCCCGGAAGGGCCCCCCGCTGGCGGTGAGGATCAGCCGCTGGACGCTGGCCGGGTCCTCACCCCGGAGGCACTGCCAGAGCGCGGAGTGCTCGCTGTCGATGGGCATGATCCGGGCGCCGGAGAGCATCGACCGGGCGCGGACCACCTCGCCGGCCATGACCAGCACCTCCTTGGTGGCGGTGGCCACGGTGGTGCCGGCATCCAGGGCTGCCAGGGTAGGCCGGAGCGCGGCCGCCCCGGTGATGGCGACGCAGACCACGTCGGCGGGCAGGGCCGCCACCTCGCAGGCGGCCTCCATGCCCACGCCCCATCCCGACGGGACCTCGGCGCCGGGGGCCGGGGCGACCACGGCGACCCGGGGAACCCCCAGACGCTCGGCGACCAGGCGCAGGCCGGCCACATCGTGTCCGGCCACCGCTCCCACCACCCGGAAGCGCTCGGGGAAGCGGGAGATGACGTCCACCGCCTGGCGCCCGATCGACCCGGTGGCGCCCAGAAGGACGACGCGGCGGGGCGGCGCGGCGGGTTTCCTGAGCTCCATGGGGTGGGATGCTGCCTCCGGGATGCGGGGATGAGGGGCGCGGGGCGGACCTCCGGCGCCCGGTCGGGAGATCACCGGAATGCGATGAGGACCAGCAGGCAATATACGGCCGGCCCGGCGAGGAGCAGGCCGTCGATGCGGTCGAGCAGCCCGCCGTGCCCGGGGATCAGCCAGCCCGAGTCCTTGACCCCGGCCTGGCGCTTGAGCGCGGACTCGACCAGGTCGCCGGCCTCGGCCGCCACGGCGATCAGCAGCCCCATCCCCACCGCGGCGAACGGGTTGAGCCGGATGACCAGGGTGCCGGCGATCCCGACCACGAGCATGGCCCCGACGGCGCCGCCCACCGCGCCCTCCATCGACTTCCGCGGGGAGATGGAGGCGAAGAAGGGGTGGCGGCCGAAGGCGTGCCCCGTGAAGTAGGCGAGCGTGTCGGTGGCGACCACGGCCGCGACCAGGATGGCGAGGAGACGCAGTCCCACCCCGGGGGCCGCTCCCGGCCAGTGGTAGAGGCCGAGCAGGCTGCCCAGGCCGATGCCGAGGTAGAGCGCGCCGCCCAGGCCGCCGGCCCACCCCTCCCACGGGGCGTGCAGGAGGATGCCCGCCACCGCCCCGGCGGCCAGGGCGGCCGGGAGGATCACCTCCAGGTTGCCACCGGCACCGGGGAGGACGGCCCGCTCGGCGAGCCAGATGGTGAAGGCGATCACCAGCCAGCGGGGGGCGGGCACGGGGACCTGGATCAGCAGCGCGGCCAGCTCCCACGCGCAGATCGCCGCCCCGGCCCCGACCATCACGTCGAGGGGGATCCCGCCGAAGTAGATGGCGGCCGCCGACAGGATGAGGAGCACGGCGCCGGAGAGCACCCGGGGGATGAGGTTCATCCGCCGGGCCGGCAGGGCGGCCGCCGGGGCGATGGCGTCGGGGGCGGCCGCGGGCGTCGCGGTGTCGGAGGCGGCCCCGGCGGTGGGAGCATCGGCGCCGCCGATCCCCAGCGGCCGGAGCGCGCCGCGCGCGGGCGGGGTGGTCATCTGCCCGCGGAGCCGCTGGCGGCCCCCACCTCCGTGCCCGCCCCGTCCAGCACCTGTCCGAAGGTGCGGCTTCGGGAACGGAAGTCCCGCAGGGCCACGCCCACGTCGGCGGGGCCGAAGTCCGGCCACAGGGTTTCGGTCACGTGCAGCTCGGCGTACGCCGCCTGCCAGAGCAGGAAGTTGCTGATCCGCAGCTCCCCGGCGGTCCGGATGATCAGGTCGGGGTCGGGCAGGCCGGCGGTGTAGAGGGCGCCGGAGAGGGTCGACTCGTCGAGGTGACGGAGGTCGGCACCGGCGCCGGCCAGCTCGCGGATCGCCTCCACCACCTCGCTGCGCCCCCCGTAGTTGATGGCCACGTTGAGGATGTTGTCCCGGTTGTGCACCGTCCTGCGCTCGGTCTCGTCCACCTTGGCCCGCAGCGTCCGGGTGAGCTTGGAGCGGTCGCCGATGATCCGCACCTGGATCCCCCGTGCGTCCAGCTCGGCCACCTCGCTCGCCATGGTCTCCTGGAAGAGCCGCATCAGGGCGCTGACCTCGCGCTGCGGGCGCTGCCAGTTCTCGGTGCTGAAGGCGTAGAGCGTGAGGATGTGGACACCGGCGTCGTTGCACGCCTCCATCACCTGGCGGATGGCCCGGACCCCGGCCCGATGGCCGGCCACGCGGGGCAGGTGACGCTGCTTGGCCCAGCGACCGTTGCCGTCCATGATGATGCCGATGTGCCGCGGCAGATCGGGCGCGCCGGGCTCGGGGATCGCGGTGGGCGGTGGGGGACGGAGCATGCCTCTCTTCGAACGTGCGGCCGGGCGGGAGGGCCGTTCGGCGCGTTGACGGTAGTGTCCCATGGTCCGCGGCGGGGGGATGCCGCGCACCTCGGGGACGCGAATGCGCGATGGCCTGGCCGGCTAGACCTCGAGGATCTCCGCCTCCTTCCTCCGGGCCACGTCGTCGACCTTGGTGACGAACTGGTCGGTGATCCGCTGCACCTCGGCCAGCGACCGCTCCAGCTCGTCGCGGCTCACGTGGCCCTCCTTCTCGACCTTGCGCAGGTGCTCAACCTCGTCGCGGCGGATGTTGCGCACCGCGACCCGCGCCTCCTCGGTGCGGCGGGCGCAGAGCCGCACCAGCTCGTGCCGGCGCTCCTCGGTGAGCTGGGGGATCACGATCCGGATCAGCTGGCCGTCGTTGCTCGGGGTGAGCCCCAGGTCGGAGCGCTGGATCGCCTTCTCGATCGCGGGGATCGCGCTGCGGTCGTAGGGGCGGATCACCAGCAGACGGGCCTCCGGCGTCGAGATGCCGGCCAGCGACTGGAGAGGGGTGGGGACGCCGTAGGCGTCGACCTGGAGGCGCTCGACCAGTGAGGGGCTGGCCCGGCCGGTGCGTATCCCGGAGAGCTCCTTGTGCAGCGCCTCGACGCTCTTCTCCATGCGGATCTCGGCGTCGAGAAGCCGCTCCTCGATCTGGGCCAGGGCCTCCTCGGCCTTGTTCGGCTCGGTCATGGCGCTCCCTCCCCGTCGACTAGGGTGCCGACCGCCTCGCCCAGGATGACGCGCTCCAGGTTGCCCTCCGTATGGAGGTTGAAGACGATGATCGGCATGTGGTTGTCCATGCAGAGGGTGAGGGCGGTGTTGTCCATCACCGTCAGGCCCCGGTTCAGCACCTCGAGGTAGGAGAGATGGACGAATCGGGTGGCGGTGGGGTCGCGGATCGGGTCGGCGGTGTAGATGCCGTCCACCTGGGTGGCCTTGAGGAGCGCCTCGGCGCCGATCTCGGCGGCCCGCAGCGCGGCGGTCGTGTCGGTCGTGAAGAACGGGCTGCCATGGCCTCCGGCGAGGATCACCACCCGCCCCTTCTCCAGGTGGCGGATGGCGCGCAGCGGGATGAACGGCTCGGCCACCTGCTGCATGGCGATGGCGCTCTGCACCCGGCACTGCATCCCCAGCCCCTCGATGGCATCCCGGAGGCTGAGGGCGTTGATGACCGTGGCCAGCATGCCCATGTAGTCGCCGGTGACGCGGTCGATCCCGTGCCGGCTGATGTCGGTGCCGCGGACGATGTTGCCGCCGCCCACGACGATGGCCAGCTGGACGCCGCGGGCCACCACCCGCCGGACCTGCTGGGCGATGAGCCGCAGCGTCTCCATGTCGATGCCGTAGGCCCCACCGCCCACCAGCGCCTCGCCGGAGAGCTTGAGCACCAGCCGCTTGAAGACGGGACGGCGTCCGTCCGTCTCGACCGGGCCGGTCAGGTCGGCATCGGCGGTCTCGGTCACTCGGTCTCCGCTCCGGCCTCCTCGTTCGAGGTCTCCCCGACCTGGTAGCGGACGAAGCGGGCGACCGTGATGTTCTCCTTGAGCTTGGCCACCGTCTCGTGGACCAGCTCCTTGACCTTCTTCTTGTGCTTCTCGTCGCGGATCCAGGGCTGCTCCAGCAGGCAGACGTCGGAATAGAAGGCGGCGAGCTTGCCCTCGACGATCTTCTCCACGACCGCCTCCGGCTTGCCCTCCACCTGGGCGCGGTAGACGCTCCGCTCGTGCTCCACGATCTTCTCGGGGACGTCCTCGGGGCGGATGTACATGGGGTCGGCGCCGGCCACCTGGAGGGCCAGCTCCCGGGCCAGGTGCTTGAAGTCGTCGGTCCTCGCCACGAAGTCGGATTCGCAGTTGACCTCGATCAGCACACCGACCTTGGGGGGCGCGCCGCCGGCGCTGTGCAGGTAGGACTCGATCACACCCTCGTTGGTGGACCGGCCCGCCCTGCTGGCGGCCCGGGCGATGCCGTGCTCGCGCAGCCAGTCCTGGGCGTCCTGCAGGTTGCCTCCCGACTCCACCAGGGCGCGCTTGCAGTCCATCATGCCGGCTCCGGTGAGCTCACGGAGCTCCTTGACCTGGCTGGCGGAGATGTCTGCCATCTAGCTCTCCTCGGGGGTGGCGACGGGCGCTGGGTCGGGGGCACCGCTCACCGGGGCGGCTGCCCTCGTCCGCCTGCGGACCGGCGTCGCCGCGGGCGGCGCGGCGGCGGCATCCTGGGACGCCTCCCCGCCGTCCAGCTCGGCCGGCGCCGACATGGTAGCCTCGCGCGCCGGCTCGGGAGCGGGCGGGGTGGCCTCGGCGGCCAGGCGGGCGCTCTCCGCCTCCTCGTGCGCCGCCCGGGCGGCCGCCGCCTCGCTCTCGGCGCGCTCGCGCAGCTCGCGCTCACCGAGCAGACGCTGCCCCTCCAGGATGGCCTCGGAGAGGGCGTTGACCATCAGCCGGCAGGAGCGGATGGCGTCGTCGTTGCCGGGGATCACGTGCTGGATGAGGTCGGGGTCGCAGTTGGTGTCGACCACGGCCACGATGGGGATGCCCAGCTTGTTGGCCTCGCTGACGGCGAGCCGCTCCTTCTTGCAGTCGATGACGAAGAGGGCGCCGGGGAGACGCTTCATCTCGACCATGCCGGCGAAGCTGCGCTCCAGGCGCTCCAGGTCGTCCTTGTTGGCGTTGGCCTCCTTGCCGCTCATCCGCTCGAAGTCGCCGCGCTCGTTCATGGCCCGGAGCTCCGTGAGCCGCTTGAGCTGACGCTGGATCACCGCGAAGTTGGTGAGCATCCCCCCCATCCAGCGGTGGACGACGTAGGGCTGGCCGGTCCGCGCGCAGGCTTCGACGATGGCGTCCTGCGCCTGCTTCTTGGTGCCCACGAAGAGCACCTTCTGGCCTCCCTCCACCAGCTCGCGGGCGAAGTCGCAGGCGTCGTCCAGCATCAGCTGGGTCTTGGCGAGGTCGATGATGTGGACGCGGTCGCGCGACGTGAAGATGTAGTCGCGCATCTTGGGGTTCCACCGGCTGGTCTGGTGGCCGAAGTGGACTCCGGCCTCGAGCAGCTGGCGGAGGGTAGCTGCCGGCACGGCGAGCCTCCTTCCGGTGGGGGTTTGGCACCTCCGCCCGGGGTGATCCGCGGCGGCGACCCCGAGGGGCACCCGCGCGCCGCGTGAACCGGGCGTGTGAAATCGGGCACTAGTCTGACACAAGCCCGCCCATCCCCCAGCCTCTGCGCGTCGGACTCCGCTCCCCGACCGCGGGCGCCCCGGCGGACGGCCGCCGCAGGGCTGCCACCCCTCAGCCGGCCGGTCCAGCCCGTCAGCCGGCCGGTCCAGCCCGCTGAGGGACGCCCTCCTGCCGATGCAGCTCCTGCCCACCGCGGCCGGGCTCCCGCTCGCTCCCACCCTGCCCCCGCTGGGCGGCGCCAGGCTCCGCTTGATCTGAGCCGACGGCGACCCACGGCCGGCGAGGTGTGGGCTCGCCGTAGGGCCTGACGCCCCAACGGGGAAGCGCGCGCCAGGTGGCGCCGTCCCACCAGTGGCCCCCGTCTGGGGAGACCAGCGCACCCGGTGGCGGACTGAGTGAGGCGTCCCGCCAGGTGCTCCCGTCGAACCACGCTGAGCGGTCCGGGGCGAGGGTGCCCACGGCCGGCGCGGGCGGGGCGCTGGGAGACGCGGGCACCTGGGCCGGGACGGCCGAGAGGACGGCGGCCTCCGGCGCCGCGGCCTCGTCCGCGAGCCGCAGGCTCCGTTTGCGTTCGAGGTACCCGCCGATGCCGACCACGGCCGCGAGGATGATCGAGACGATCATCGCCCAGCCCGGCGCGCTGGAGTACCCGGCGAAGCCGCCGCCCTCGATCGCCCAGCCCACCAGGAACAGGACGATCTCGACGACGCCGAAGGCGATCCATCCCTCGCGCCATGCCGCCGGGGCGCGGGCGGGGCTGACCGGGCGACCCTGGGGGAGCTCGGTCACCACGAACCAGATGAGTGCCATGACGATGATCAGGGCGGGAAGGATGCCGAGGCCGGTCCAGAGCGAGTCGACGGTGGTGGAGTTCGAGACGCAGTAGACGTCATCGGCTGGGCAGTTGAAGGCGAGCTGGATCCATCCGGGCATGAAGGAGAAGATGAAGAGGAGGAGCAGCGCGCCCAGGATGAGGGCCTGCTCCCATGCGAGCGAACGTACCAGTGCGACGCTCGAGCGCAACAGCGCGCCCACGTCGATCCGCGCCGCCCGAGGTGGACGGGGGGGTGGCGCCGGGGGCACTGCCGGCCGCGGTGCGGACGCTGCCAGCGGAGGCGGGGCCGGAGGTGATCCCGGCCACGGTCGGGACGGCGCCGGCAGGGGCGGGGACGGTACCGGTGGCGCCGGGGACGCTGCCGGCCGCGAGGCGGACGCTGCGGGCGGCGGTGGGGGCGTCGGGGACACTGCCGGCGGAGGTGGTGGGGACGCTGCCGGCGGAGGTGGTGGCGACACTGCCGGCGGAGGCTCGTGCTCGGTCACATCCCTCAGAGGATGTATCGCCGCATGTCGTTGTCGGAGACAAGGTCCTTGAGCTGTTGCAGAACCATCGCCGAATCGATGACCACCCGCTTCCCGGCGTAGTCCTCGGCGTGGAAGGAGACCTCCTCAAGGACCCTCTCCATGATCGTGAAGAGCCGCCGGGCCCCGATGTTCTCGTCCTGCTCGTTGACCCGGTGGGCCTGGCGGGCCAGCTCGGCCACCCCGTCGTCGGTGAAGGAGAGCTCCACCTGCTCGGTGCCGAGCAGGGCCTCGTACTGCTTGGTCAGGGCGTTGTTGGGCTCGGTCAGGATCCGCTCGAGGTCGCTCTCGCTGAGCGAGCTCAGCTCGACGCGGATGGGGAAGCGGCCCTGGAACTCGGGGATCAGGTCGCTCGGCCGCGCCACGTTGAAGGCGCCGGCGGCGATGAAGAGGATGTGGTCGGTGCGCACCGACCCGTAGCGGGTGTGGACCACCGACCCCTCCAGGATGGGAAGGAGGTCGCGCTGCACCCCCTCGCCACTCACGTCCGGGCCGCGATCGGGGGAGGGCCCGCAGATCTTGTCGACCTCGTCCATGAAGACGATGCCGGCCTCCTCGACGTCCCGGATGGCGTCGTCGTAGACGCGGTCCATGTCGATGAGGCGGTCGGTCTCCTCCTCGACGAGCGCGGTGCGGGCGTCGGCGACCTGCATCCGCTTCACGCGCTTGCGCACCGGCGCCATCTGGGAGAAGAAGTCGGAGAGCGAGTAGCCCACCTCCTCCAGACCGCTTCCCGCGAAGCCCTCGAAGGCGGGCTGGAAGGGCTCCTCGACCTCGACGTCGATGTAGCGGTCCTCGAGCTGCTTGGTGCGCAGCTGGACGAGGAGACGCCGGCGCAGACGCCGCCGGAGGCGCTCCACCGCGGTGGAGTCCGGAGCCCCCGCCCCCGGCGTGCCCTCCGCGGCCAGCGCTGCGGCGGCGACGTCGGGCGCGGGAGCGGCGCGGGCGGAGGCGAGGGCGGGGCCGCTCGCGGCGGGGCCGGATTCGGAGCCCGGCGAGTTCTCGGTGACGCCGGCCGGGGCGGCGTTGCCGGTGGTGCCGGCGGCGGCGGTCGCTCCGGCAGTCGCGGCGGAGGTCGCGGCGCTGCCCGCTGCGGCGGTGGCGCCGGCGGCGGCGGTCGCCGAGCCGAACTCGGCCTCGACCAGGATGTCCAGGATGCGGCGCTCGGCCACCTCCTTGGCCCGCTCCTCGACCTCGGACATGCGCTCCTCGTGGACGTCGGTGATTGTCTGCTCCAGCAGGTCGCGGACGATCGCCTCGACATCCCGGCCCACGTAGCCGACCTCGGTGAACTTGGTCGCCTCGACCTTGATGAAGGGGGAGGCGGTCAGCTTCGCGAGCCGGCGCGCGATCTCGGTCTTGCCCACCCCGGTGGGGCCGATCATCAGGATGTTCTTGGGCAGCACCTCTCGCCGCATCTCGTCGGAGAGCCGGCGCCGCCGGACCCGGTTGCGGAGCGCGATCGCCACCGCGCGCTTGGCCCCCGCCTGCCCGACGATGTAGGCGTCGAGATGGCGGACGATCTCGGTGGGACGGAGGTCGTCGGGATCGGGCCCCTCGGCGGCCGCGCCGGCAACCGCCCCCGCCGAATCGCCGGCGCTCGCCATCGCCCCATCGGCCGGCGCGGCAGGCCCGGTGGTCGCGGTCGGGTCGACGCCGGTCCCACTCACGCTCCCCAGCGGCAGCTCGGCGGAGGCGCGGCGTCTCACCCGGACAGAGCGGCGGGGGTGCGGGACCGAGGGGACGGAGCGTGCGCGGTTCACGGTCACCCTCCGGCCGGCGCCACCTCGGCGGCCGCCTCGGTGCTCAGGGTCTCCACGGTGATCTGATCGTTGGTGTAGATGCACAGCGAGGCCGCGATCGTCAGCGCGGTGCGCGCGATCTCCGCGGCATCGAGGTCGGTGTTCTGGAGCAGCGCCTTGGCGGCCGCCAGCGCGTACGGCCCTCCACTGCCGATCGCCGCTAGGTCGTCGTCGGGCTCGATGATCTCGCCGTCACCGGAGAGCAGAAGCAGCTGGTCGCGGTTGGCGACGATCAGCATGGCCTCGAGATGACGCAGGTAGCGGTCGGTGCGCCACTCCTTGGCGAGCCCCACCGCCGCCCGGAGCAGGAGGCCCTGGTGGCGGTCGAGCTGCTGCTCGAATTTGTCGAAGAGGGTGAGGGCGTCGGCGACGGCGCCCGCGAAACCGGCCAGGACGGTGTCGTGGTGGAGCCGCCGCACCTTGGCGGCGCGGTGCTTCATGACCACGTCCCCGACCGTCACCTGACCATCGCCCGCGATCGCCACCGTGCCGCCCCTGCGCACCCCGACGATCGTCGTCGCATGCGGGCGCTCGGTCACGAGGCCACCTCCGCCCCCGCCGCGGCGGCTCTGCGCGGCGGCCGGTATGTGCACTCCGGGTAGCCGCTGCAGCTCACGAAGGGGCCGAACCGGCCCTGGCGGCGGACCAGCGGCTTGCCACAGTCCGGGCAGCTCTCCCCGGTGGGCTCGGCGGCGGCCGCCGCCGGCCGCGCCGATGCCCCCGTCTGGGGCTGGATGTACCTGCAGTCCGGGTATCCGGAGCAGCCGACGAAGCTGCCGCGCTTGCTGCGGCGATGAGCGAGCGGGCGGCCGCATTCGGGGCACGGGCCCAGATCCGCCTGCTCGCCGTCCGCTGCGGAGCCGGCTCCGGACCCGGCGCCCGTGCCCGCGGCCGGGTCGGGAGCCAGGTCGCGCAGGAACCGGCACTTCGGGTAACCGCTGCAGCCGACGAACGGCCCCCGCCTGCCCTCGCGCTTCACCAGCGGCTTGCCGCAGCGCGGGCAGCTCTCCCCGATCGGAACCGCTGTCGACTGCTTCTTGTCCTTGATGTAGTCGCATTCGGGGTAACGGGAGCAGCCCACGAAGGGGCCGAAACGCCCCTCGCGCACGACCAGCTCCCCGGTTCCGCATTTCGGGCACGCCTCGCCGGTGGACTTGGTGGGGACCTTGACCCGCTGCATGTCGGTGTGAGCCTTCTCCACGGTCTTGCTGAAGGGCGTGTACCACTCGCGGACCGTCGTCTCGTACTTCCGCTTGCCCGCCTCGATGGCGTCGAGACGGCGCTCCAGGTCGGCGGTGAAGTCGATGTCGACGATCTCGGCGAAGTGCTCGCGGAGCAGGCCGTCGACGGTCTTGCCCAGCTCGGTGGGATGGAGGCGGCGCTCCTCCTGCCGGACGTAGGCCCGCTCCTGGATCACGTCGATGGTGGGCGCGTAGGTGGAAGGTCGCCCGATCCCGCGCTCCTCCATCTCCTTGACCAGGGAGGCCTCGGTGTAGCGGGGCGGGGGCTGGGTGAAGTGCTGCTCGGCCACCACCTCGCGGCAGTGCAGCTCATCGCCGGTGGCGAGCTCGGGCAGCTGGCCGTCGCGGTCCCGTTCCTCGTCGCGCTTCCAGACCTTCTGGAAGCCGTCGAAGAGGAGCAAGGATCCCGAGGCGCGGAAGATGTAGTCGGCGGCGGCGATCGTCGCCCGGGTGTTGAGGAAGCGGGCCGCAGCCATCTGGCTCGCGACGAAACGCCTCCAGATCAGCTCGTAGAGGCGGGCCTGGTCGCGGGGCAGGAGGTCGGCCACCTGCTCGGGGGTTCGGCTCACGTCGGTGGGCCGGATGGCCTCGTGGGCGTCCTGGATGTTCTGCCCCTGGCGCTCACGCACCTGGCCGGTGCGCACGTACCTCCCGCCCATGGTCTCGGTGATGTAGGCGGCCGTCTCCGTCCGCGCCTGGTCGCTGATGCGGGTGGAGTCGGTGCGCATGTAGGTGATCAGGCCGACTGGGCCCGAGCTGCCCAGCTCCGCACCCTCGTACAGCTCCTGGGCGATGGACATGGTGCGCCGCGGTGAGAAGCGCAGGCGGGTGCTGGCGTCCTGCTGCAGGGTGCTGGTCGTGTACGGCATCGGCGCCGAGCGCGACGTCTCCGAGCTCTCCACGGCCTCGACCACGAAGGGCGGGGTGTCGACGTCCCGGTGGCCCGCGTCGTCGAAGTTGAGGGCGCGCATCACCTCCAGGGCGTCCGCCTGGGCGGGCAGCTCCACCCTGGCCGGCTGGTCCGCGCCCTCCCCCTCAGGGGCGACCGGCCGCTTCGCTCCCCGGCCCCGCTTGGCGGCAGGTGCCGCCGCCGCCAGCGCGTCGCGGCGCCCCTGGTAGCGCGCGGTGAATCGGCTCTCCGCCTTCTCCAGCTGGGCGTCGAGGCTCCAGGACTCGGTGGGGACAAAGGCCTCGATCTCCCGCTCGCGATCCACCACCAGGCGCACCGCGACCGACTGCACCCTGCCCGCGGACAGCCCGGTGCGCACCTTGCGCCACAGCAGTGGGCTGAGCTGGTAGCCGACCAGGCGGTCGATCACCCGGCGTGCCTCCTGGGCGTAGACGCGGTTGCGATCGACCTTGCGCGGGGACCGGAGGGCGGCGTCCACCGCGCTCTTGGTGATCTCGTGAACCTCGATGCGGTCGGGGTCCTTGAGCTTGAGGGCCTCGGCGAGGTGCCACGCGATGGCCTCCCCCTCGCGGTCGGGGTCAGCCGCGAGCAGGACCTCCTCCGCCTTCTTGGCGGCGTCGCGCAGCTCCTTGATCTGCTTCTCCTTTCCCCGGATGACCAGGTACTCGGGGCGGAAGCCGTGCTCCAGGTCCACCCCGAGGGTCGACTTGGGCAGATCGCGGATGTGACCCATGGAGGCCTTGACGGTGTAACCGGCGCCCAGGAACTTCGCGAGCGTGCGCGCCTTGCTGGGAGACTCGACGATGATCAGGCGGTTCGGCATTCGTGTCCTATGGCGGGCGCCGCCCGCACCCCCTGGCGGGGCCAAGGCCGGCCGATGATAGCAGCGGCCCCGTCCGCGGTCCGGGACCCTCATTCACTCTATCCCGGATCATCACCCCGGCCGTGCGCTGGCCAAACCTGTGACGGATCGCGTCGAGGGGAGCGTCTGCATCGTTCGGCCAGGCGAGAGTGGCGGTGGGCAGAGGATCGGATCACCATCAGCTCCAGCCACAGCCGGCAGGTGGAGGGCCAGCCATGAACTCTCGCGTAGCCGTCCTCGGGACAGGGCGGATGGGTTCCGCCATCGCCGAGCGTCTCGCCGGGGGCGGGGTGCAGGTGGTCGTGTGGAACCGAACCCGAGGGCGCGCGTCGGATCTCGCCGACCGGCTCCGGCTCGGACCCGTGCCCGCCACGCCCCGCGAGGCGGTGGCCGGAGCTCAGCTGGTGATCAGCAGCCTGACCGGTCCCGAGGCCGTCCGCAGCGCCTACCTGGGGCCGGACGGCGCGGCCGCCGGCGCCCACGGACAGATCCTCGTCGACATGAGCACGGCGGGCCCGGACGTCGTCGCAGAGATCGAGCAGCTGCTCACCGCCGGGGGGTCGACCCTCCTCGACGCGCCGATCATGGGTCCCCCAGCCGCCGTCCGGCGCGGGGAGGCGGCCATCCTGGTGGGGGGCCCCACCGAGGCCGTGGAGGCCGCGCGTGCCACCCTCGAGTTCCTGGGAGAGGTGCGCCACGTCGGGCCGTCGGGCAGCGGCTCACGTCTCAAGCTGGTCGCCAACAGCATGCTCGGCGTGGCGGTGCTGGCGGCGGCCGAGCTGCAGAGCGCCGGGGAGGCGGCGGGGCTCGGCTCCGAGGATGTCTTCTGGGCCTCGGCGCGGATCTGCCCCGTCCTCAACGCGCGCCGCGACGGCTACGTGCTCGGCGTCCACACCCCTACCCAGTTCGCCGTGCGCGACCTGATCAAGGACCTCGACCTGGCGCTGCAGCTGTTCCACACGGCGGGCAGCTCGACGCCGCTGGTGGGCGTCACGCGTGAGCTGGTGAACGAGGTGGCGGCCGACGCCGGCCACCTCGACATCAGCGCCGTGAACAACCGCTATCCGCGCTCCGACTGAAGGAGCGCCAGCGCGGGGTGGTCGCGCCAGGCGGGCATGCCCCGCATGTACTCGCGCGTGCGGCTCTCCGCCGACGCCCGGTCGAGGCCGTCCTTGCGCATCGACCACTGCGTCATCCTCTCGAAGCGCTCCTCGAAGGGCTGCAGCTCCCCGGTCTCGGTGGTGCAGTGGACGCAGTACGGGGTGCCCTCGTCTCCGCGGGCGTGGTCGGCGGCCGAGGTCAGGGGCATTCCGCAGCTCAGGCAGGTTATCTCCGGAGTCACGCGATCTCCTCCTCGTGAATCGACTGATCCGTGGCGGCAGCGGCCTGGAGCAGAGCCCCCAGACCGTCGATGATGGCGGTGCGCGTAGCTGACGGAAGAGCGGCAACGGCCCTCAGGAACGGGTCGTCGACGCTCTGACCGGCCAGGGCATCGGTCTGCGCCCGGCCTCTGTCGGTGAGCCACACGAAGACGCGCCGCTGGTCGCGGTCATCCCGCAAGCGCTCCACCAGGCCCTTGGCCTCGAGGCGATCGACGACCTCGGTGGCGGTAGCGCGACTGATGCCCAGATGGCGCGCCTGCTCCCCCACCGTCAGCGGCCCGGAAGCGACCAGGTGGCGCAGATACGCGAGCATCCGCGGTGTGATGGCCGAACCGCTGATGGCGTGGCGCTGGGGCTGGAAGCGCCTCCACATCTCCCCATAGAGGCGCGCGATCTCCAGCCCGTCGTGGACGGCTTCCGGGCGGGGGGCGGTGTCGGCGTCGGTGCGCGGACGGCGGCCTCCCGGCGGGGGGCCTGCCCCGGAAGCGGGTGGACGGCCGGCGCGGATCATGGGAGCACTCCGAAGGGGTACGTGAATGTGGGGGTCGGGCGATAGTTCGTTACGAACATTTCGTGACGAACTATATTGACCTGGCCCTCAAACGTCAAGGCCCCCGGCTCACCCCTCGGCTGCTCGCCCCGCCTACCTCTCGATTGGCCGCTCCCGGTGGTGGGCTCAGAGCGCAGGCAGCGTCGGGAGTGCGATCCACGTCTGCCCGGCCCACCAGTAGTTGCCATCAGGCGAGCGCACCGCCGCCTCGGGCGCCGCCGTCCCGATCCCGACCCAGCGGGCCCCATCCCACCACCACGTCCCGTCTGGTGAGACCTGCTAAACCGGGGCGAGCCCGGCCAGGATGGTGCGCTTCACCTCCCGATTGGAGAGGGTCCGCGCGACGCGGACGCATCCCAGGGCCGGAAGGAAGGTCGCCGCGATGACGACCGGGATGAGCATCATCCACGGCGAGTGAGGGTTTGGGTGTGACAGCTTCAGCGCGCCGGCACCAGCCAGACCGAGGGCGAGTGCGGATACCACCGAGGCACAGGACGCAAGGCCGGCCCACGTGGCGCTGGCCGCGTTCGCTCCCCACCAGGCCCCCGACGCCAGCCACGCCCGATGCCGCGTCGACGCTGTGGCGACGACACCGATCCCTCGCGAGAGACCGGACGCGGCCAGCAGCGCGCAGAGGATGAGGCCCGGGAGCCACAGCCAGGGTGGCTGCGCACGGATCGATGGAGAGCAGACCTCCACGACGACGGGGATGACGGCGAAGCCTGACGCCCACATCCAGGTCGAGTTCGTGGTCCACGCCCAGGCCCATGGCCATCGCGGATGGGCTCGCCGGTAGCGCGAGCGGCCCGGTGACGTCCCCCACGGCGGTTCCTGCCACCCAGTGCTGGGGGCGGCGGCAGACGGGGCGCCCGCAGCCATATCGGTTACGCGAGGAGGATAGGCGCGCTGAGGAGGCTCCGTGTTCGGGCCGCACCGTGTTCCACCGACCTCGAGCGTCGCGGCGCTCACCAGCGGGTGCGCGCGACCAGCCCACCCGGCAAGGCGCGTATGGCCCCTGCCAACTCCATCTCACCCAGGAGCACGCTGATCCTGCTCGGACTGAGATCGAGTGCCCTGCCGAGGACCTCGCGCTGCATGGGCTCACCTCCGAGCAGAGCGAGCAGTCGGGACGGCTCCCCGCCGTCCACCGTCGACCCGCTGGGCGCCTCAGGTTCGAGGATGCGTGGCGGGTGCTCGCCTCTTGCCGCGACCGGTGCAGCGCAGGCGGGCACGACGTCCGCCAGGTCAGAAACGTCAAGGTAGGGACGGGCCCCGTCGCGCAGCAGGCGGTTGGAGCCCGCGCTGGCTGGACCGAGGATGGAGCCGGGTACCGCCAGCACCTCGCGGCCGAGATCCGCCGCCCACCGGGCGGTGCTGAGCGCTCCGCTCTCGCTCGCCGCCTCGGCCACCACCACCGCCAGCGCAAGCGCAGCGATGACCCGATTGCGGTGCGGGAAGCGCCAGGCCAGAGGCGGATCGGTGGGCTCGTACTCGCTGATCAGCGCCCCGGTCCGGATCAGCTCTCCCCGCAACCCGGCGCGCTTGGGTGGATAGTCGACGTCGAGGCCGCAGCCGAGCACGGCCACGGTGCGCCCTCCAGCTGCCAGGCAGCCCCGGTGCGCCGCCTCATCCACCCCGCGGGCAAAGCCGCTCACCACGGTCACGCCGCGGCGCGCAAGGTCCGCGCCGATTCGGCGTGCCGCCTCCAGCCCGGCGCCGCTGGCGCGTCGGGAGCCGACGACGGCAACACCGGGGAGTGCCGGCAGATTGCCCTCCACCCACAGCGAGCGCACGGGTGGGGTGCAGCCGATCTGGGACAGATCTCCCAGCTCGGATGGCCACCGGGGATCGCTGGGGTCCAGCCGGCAGCGGGTCACTGCGAGTGTCCCCGCAGCTGGAAGGCCTCGAGCACCGCGGGCCGGGTCACCCGCTCTTCGCCGGCGAGATCAGCGATGGTGCGGCTGACCCGGAGCACCCGGTGGTAGCCACGAGCCGAGAGCCGCAACCTCTCCCCCGCCGTGGTGAGGAGATCGCGGGATCGCGCGTCGAGGCGGCAGACCGCCACCAGCTGCTCTCCCTCGAGGAGGGCGTTGGCGCTGACCCCAGTGCCGGCGGCCCGCTGCGCCTGGCGGGCGCGGGCCCCGGCGACGCGCTCACGGACCGTCGCGGTGGGCTCCTCGACGCGCGATCCGAAGAGCGCCTCTCCGTCCAGGCGGGGCACGTCGACGACCATGTCGATGCGGTCGCGCATCGGGCCCGAGAGGCGAGCCTGGTAGCGGACGACGGCGTCCTCGGGGCAGCGGCAGCCCGCGCCCTCGCGCTGGCCGAGCCTGCCGCAGGGACACGGGTTGGCCGCGGCGACCAGCACGAAGTCGGCCGGGAAGACGACGGTCCCGCGCACCCGGGTGACGCCCACCCGCCGCTCCTCCAGCGGTTGGCGGAGAGCCTCCAGGTGAGCGCGCGAGAATTCGCACACCTCGTCGAGAAAGAGGACGCCCCGGTGAGCGAGGCTGACCTCCCCGGGCTGGGCGAGCCCGGTGCCTCCGCCCACCAGCCCGGCGCGGGAGACGGAGTGGTGGGGCGCACGGAAGGGAGGACGGAGACTGGTGGGAGGCCGGTCACCGAGCCGGCCGCGCAGGGAGTAGATGGCCGCCACCTCGAGGGCCTCGTCCGAGCCTAGGTCGGGCAGCAGACCGGAGAGAGCCCGGGCCAGCATGGTCTTGCCCGCTCCTGGGGGGCCGAGCATGAGCAGGTTGTGGCGGCCGGCCGCCGCGATCTCCAGGGAACGCTTGGCGAGGTGCTGGCCGCGGACGGCGCCGAGGTCCACGCCGTCGGGGGACACTCCATCGCCCATCGCCGGCGCGATCGCGGGCTCGAGGGGGAGGCGCCCCTCCAGGTGGGCCACGGCAACCCCGAGGCTCTCCACCCCAACCACGCTGAGGCCCTCCACCAGGGCCGCCTCGGCCGCGTTCTCGAGCGGCACGATCAGGCGTCGGACGCCCGACGCCAGCAGGCGCCGGGCCATCGGCAGCACGCCGACGACCCCGCGAACTCCGCCGTCGAGCGCCAGCTCGCCGACGCAGGCGACACCGTCGAGGGGGAGGTCCCGCTCGGTCCGCAGGAGCGCCACCGCGATCGCCAGATCGAAGCCAGTCCCCTCCTTGGGCACCTCGGCGGGGGCCAGGTTGACGGTCACCCGCCGCTGCGGGAAGGCGAAGCCGGCGTTGCGCACGGCAGCGCGGACCCGTTCGCGCGCCTCCTGGATGGCGCGGTCGGTGAGACCCACGATCGTGAAGCTCGGCAGCCCGTTGGCCACGTCCACCTCGACGGTGACCGGAACCCCGGACAAGCCCTGGATGGCACAGCTTATTGCCGTCGCTACCATACAGTCCTGCATAGTATCGCAAAGGCGGCGGGGCCGTCGCGGGCCGGGGTCCGGGCGTCAGGGGCGGTTCAGGTGCCCGTGGCCATGACGCAGACCCAGCTCTCGGTCGCGTTCTCGGTGGTGCCGTTGCTCGAGTCGTCGTGCAGGTTGGTGACCGTCACGGACCCCGATCCGTCCGCCTCCAAATTGGCGCTGAACGTGGCCGTGGTGGTGCTGTTCGTCGACCAGCTGAGGCTGTACCCGATGCTCACGCTCTGAGCGATCCCCGTCGAGGAGTAGGAAGCGGGACCCGTGTACGGCTGGATGGCGAGGTCGAAGCCGAGGGTCATGCCGTTGACCTCGACCTGAGCGTCGCCCGGGTCGGGAGCCTGGAGCGCCTCGATGGCGGAGCCCGGGGGCTCGTCCCCGCTCTCCGCCCAGTCCGCGCAGCTGAACGCCCCGGGACCCTGGTCCTCGTCGACGAAGCCGCCCGTGGCATTGACCGAGCCGCTGATCGTGTAGCAGACATAGAGGGTGAGCCCGCTGGGAGGAGTGGCCGGGGCGGCGATCGAGCAGCCCCCGGGACCGGCGGTCGGCTCGGCCAGGCCCGACGCGGGGGCCGGGGTGGGGGTCGGCGTGCGCGCCGTGGAGACGCTTGGCGTCGGTGTCGAGGAGATGGCCGCGGTCCCGGCTCCCGGTGCGCTCGACGCTCCCAGGGCACCCAGCCCGCACGCCAGCACGGCCGCGGCGATGCCGGCGCCGACGGATACGCGTCCCGCTCTCATCCGCCGCGGATCATACGGTCACGCTCCTCGGCGCGTGCCCGGTCGGCGCCGCGGCGTCAGCCTTCGACCGCGTCCCGGATGTGCTCGCAGCTCAGCGGCCGCAGCTCGCGATCCAATCGCACCGCCACCACGTCGATGCGGCACGCCTGCTCGCGGCGCCCCGTGGACTGGCGGAAGGCCTCGAGGAGTGCCCGCAGCTTCGCCTGCTTGCGCCTGTCCACCGCTTCCTGAGGCGGCCCGAAGCCATCTCCCCGGCGCGCCTTGACCTCGACTGCGACCAGCACACCGTCCTCCTCGCAGACGAGGTCGAGCTGCCCAAGCCGGCAGCGCCAGTCGCGGGCGACCACCCTGAGGCCGCTCGCCTGCAGGTGGGCGAGGGCGATCGCCTCGCCGGCAGCGCCCACCGCGGCGGAGGTTGGGCCGCTGGGGGCGGAGGTTGAGCCCGCGCGGCTCCCCTCGCGCCGGTCAGACGTTCCCCGGCTCCGCGTCCCCGGAGGGCTCGTCGGCGGTGGCGTTCACGTCGGTCTCGGGCTCCTCGGCGGCCTCGAGCTCGAGAGCGTCCTCGGGATACTCGGACGCCTCGCCCTCCTCCTCCTGGCCCGGCACGGCGGAACGGCGCACCGCGGCGGTCTCGCCACCCAGCGGTTGGCGGCGCTCCCGGATCCGGGCACGCTTGCCGACCTTCTCCCGCAGGTAGAAGAGCTTGGCCCGGCGCACGTCACCGTGCCGGAGCACCTCGATCCGATCTATGCGCGGCGAGTGCAGCAGGAAGGTCCGCTCCACTCCCACACCGTGGGAGGCGATGCGGCGGACGGTGAAGCTGGAGCCGATCCCGGTCTTGCCGTGGAGGGAGATGACGACCCCCTCGAACACCTGGATGCGCTCCCGGGTGCCCTCGACCACCTTCACATGGACACGCACGGTGTCCCCGCTGCGGAGCACCGGGACCTCGGTCTTCTCCTGCTCCCGCTCCAGGAGCTCGACGACGTTCACTTCGCACCTCCAGAAATCGCGCCCGACGACCCTAGCAGGTCGGGCCTGCGGCGCCGGGTCGCAGCCCTGCTCTCCTGGCGGCGCCAGGCTGCGATCTCGGCATGGTTGCCGCCCCGCAGCACCTCGGGCACCACCTCGCCCTCGAAATCGGCGGGACGCGTGTAGAGGGGAGCCTCCAGCCCCCCCTCGGCGGCGGCCGAGAAGCTCTCGTCGGCGAGCGAATCGGCCGAGCCGACCACCCCCGGCACCAGCCGGGCGACCGCCTCGATGACCGCCATGGCCCCGATCTCCCCCCCGCTCAGAACGAAATCCCCGAGCGACAGCTCCTCGCCGATCTCGGCGCGGGCGCGCTCGTCCACCCCCTGGTAGCGGCCGCAGACCAGGAGCAGGGCGGGCTCCGCGGCCAGCTCCCGCGCCACCCCCTGGTCGAAAACCCTTCCCTGGGGCGAGAGCAGGATCGACCGGAGGGCGGGCACCTGGGCGCGCAGCTCGCGCACCGCCCGCACCAGCGGCTCGGGCTTCATCACCATCCCGGGCCCGCCCCCGAAGGCGATGTCGTCGACCTGGCGGTGGCGTCCCGTCGTGAAGTCGCGCAGGTCGTGGACATGCAGCGAGAGGTCGCCGCGCTCCAGGGCGCGGCCGACCACCCCGACCCCCAGGGGGCCGGGGAAGACGTCCGGGAAGATGGTGAGGACCTCGAATCGCATCTCGGAAGGGCCGCTCAGGCCTCCTCCTCGTCCCAGGGGGTGAGCACCATCCGGCCGCCCGCGACGTCCACCTCGCGGACGAAGGCGGCGACCATGGGGAACCGCCGCTCCCCGTGCCCGGTGGCGACCACCAGCACGTCGTGGGCGGAACCCTCCTCCACATCGTCAACGACTCCGAGGGCGTTTCCCTCGGCGTCGACGGCCGTGAGCCCGACCAGCTGCCAGACGAACCACTCGCCCGGGGGCAGCTGGCGCGCCTGCGCCGCCTCCACGCAGAGGTACGCGCCGCGCAGCAGCGCGGCTGCCTCCGGGGTGTCCACACCGCCAAAGCGCAGGAGCAGATCGCCGTCGGCGAGCCCGCGCGCCGAGCGCACGGTGAGGTTCTGCCCGCTGCTCTCGACCACCACCCGGACACCCCGCTGGAAGCGCCGGGCGTCGCCGCCCAGGCTCTCCGCCCGCACCTCGCCGAGCACGCCGTGCGGCCTGCGAACGCGCGCGGCCCGGAGCAGGTCGGGGGCGGCGGCGACCGGCCGGGCAGGGGCACGACCGGTGGGGCCACCTGCGGCGGCGCTGGCTCCGGAAGCGGGGCGGGGGCCGACGGCGCGGGTCATCGCTGGTCGGCGAGCTCCACCTGGATCCGTTCGTGCGCGCGCAGGCCGGCGGCGCGCACCACGGCGCGGACCGCATCGATGTTGCGCCCGCCCTTGCCGATCAGCTTGCCCATGTCGGTCTCGGCGACCCCCACCTCGATGATGGTGGTGCGCCCCTTCGCGACCGACCGGATGGTGACCGCCTCGGGCGCCGCCACCATCCGCTCGACGATGAAACGGGTCAGGTCCGCGTAGTCGGTCACCTACTCGCCCTCGCTGACCGCGTCCGTCTCCGCCTCGGGCGCTTCCGCGTCCGCCTCGGGCGCTTCCGCGTCCGCCTCGGGCGCTTCCGCGTCCGCCTCGGGCGCCTCCGGGTCCGTCTCATCGGCGGCGGTCGGGGCCGCCACGCCGGGGTCAGCCGCCACAGCGGCCACAGCCGCCACGTCGGGGTCAGCCGCCACAGCGGCCACAGCCGCCACGGGGGCCACCGCGGGCTCGGCGACCGCCGCCGCCGCGGGCCGCTCCCGGTGCGGGCCGGCGGCCAGGATGCCCTGGCGCACCAGCAGGTCGCGGGCGCTGTCGCTGGGGCGGGCGCCGCGGCGCAGCCATTCGTGCACGCGCTCGGCGTCGATCCTCACCGACGCGGGCTGGGGCAGCGGGTCGTAGAAGCCGAGGGCCTCGATGAAGCGGCCGTCGCGGGGGCTTCGCGAGTCGGCGACCACCAACCGGTAGAACGGTCGCTTCGTCGTCCCCATCCTCTTCAGGCGGATCTTGACCAAAACTTCTCCTCCGTCGTGGTTGTGCACCGGCTCCCGCCGGGCTTCGATGGCATTGAGACGCTCAGGGAGTGGGCAGGCCGAGCTGCGAGGGATCCATGCCGCGGAGCTGGCGGAGCATCCTGGCCTTGCCGCGCGCCCCCTTGGCCCCGCCCTTGCCGCCCAGCGAGCGCATCACCGACTGCATCTGCTCAAATCCCTTGAGCATCTTGTTGACGTCGGCCAGGGTGGTGCCGCTGCCCGCGGCGACCCGGCGCCGGCGCGCGCTCTTGAGGATCTCGGAATGCACCCGCTCCTGCGCGGTCATGGAGAGCACGATCGCCTCCATCCGGGAGAGGTCCTTCTCGGTGGGCATCGCCGCCCCCGCCTGCTTCATCATCTGGCGGCCGCCGGGCATCATTCCCAGGATCCCCTCCAGGGGGCCCATGTTGCGGAGCTGGCGCATCTGGTCCAGCCAGTCGTTCATGGTGAAGCGCCCGGAGAGCAGCTTCTGGGCCTGCGCCTCGGCGGTCTTCTGATCCATCTGGGTCTGGGCGCGCTCGACCAGGGTGAGGATGTCGCCCATGCCGAGGATGCGCGACGCCATCCGCTCTGGCTGGAAGGGCTCCAGCTCCGACACCTTCTCGCCGACCCCGGTGTAGAGGATCGACTTGCCCATCGACTCCTTCATCGACAGGGCCGCGCCGCCGCGGGCGTCACCATCCAGCTTGGTCAGGATGACGCCGTCGACCCCCACCTGCTGGTCGAACTCCCGGGCGACGTTGACGGCCTCCTGGCCGGTCATGGCGTCGACCACCAGCACCGTGTCATGGACGGTGATGCGCTTGCGGATCTCCTTGAGCTCGCTGAGCATCACCTGATCGATCTGGAGGCGGCCGGCGGTGTCGAGGATGACGACGTCGCAATTGAGCCGGCGTGCCTCCTCCAGCCCGCGCCTGCAGAGCTCGGGAGGCTTGCTCTTCCCGTCCGGCATGGCGACCGGGATCTGGTTGTCCTTGCCCAGCTTCTCGAGCTGCTGAGGAGCGGCGGGTCGCTGGATGTCGGCCGCGACCAGCAGCGGACGGTGCCCCTCGCGCCGGGTGGCGAGCGCCAGCTTGGCGCAGGTCGTGGTCTTGCCGCTCCCCTGCAGGCCGATCATCATCACCACGGTCGGCGGCTGCGACTGGTAGCGGAGCTTGCGCTGCTCACCGCCCAGCAGCGCCACCAGCTCCTCGTTGACGATCTTCACGATCTGCTGCCCGGGGGTCAGCGACTCGAGGACATCGCTGCCGACGGCGCGCTCCCGGATCCGGTCCACCAGGGCGCGGGCGACCTTGAAGTTGACGTCGGCCTCGAGCAGGGCGACGCGCACCTCGCGCATCCCCAGCTCCACCTCCTCCTTGGTCAGCCGGCCGCGTCCGGAGAGCGACTTGAAGATGTCGCCGAGACGGTCAGAGAGGGACTCGAACATGACTAGCTCCGCTCCACGAGCCGAGCGCGCAGCGACGCCTCGACCGCGTCCCGCCGGGCCAGCTCGGCGGCGTGACCCAGGCGGGCCTCGCAGTGCTCGAGCTGGGCGAAACCGCGGCGCACCAGGTCGTGGGCACCGCTGCGGCTGCAGCCCAGCTCCTCCGCCAGCTCGGCGAACGACCAGTCCTCGTCGAGGTGGAGGCGGCAGGCCTCGCGCTGGCGGTCGGTGAGCAGCGCCCCATAGACGTCGAGGAGACGCTGGAGCCGCGCATTGCGGTGGAGGGCGTCCGTGGGGGCCGGCACGGCTTGGGAGGGCGAGACTGTCAAGGTCAAAGCCTGGACAGTCTACCGGATCGCCGCCGGAGGCGGCCCCTAGCGGGGAGGCGGAGGCGGAGGGGGCCCGTAGCCGGGGGGGACCGGCGCGGCGCCGGGATAGGGCGGCGACCCGTAGGGGGATGCCCCCGGGTACGGCATGGCCCCCGGGGGAGGCATGGGCGGGTACTGCGCCGCCGCGTAGCTCATCAGGTAGGCGTCCCACACCTTGTTGAGGTTGACCTGGATGTAGAGGATGTCGAGACCGAAGAAGAAGCGAAGCAACAGCGCGATCCAGGGATCGATCCGATCAGGGACGCCCGCGTTCTCCTGCATCCGCCGCACCCGTCCCGCGGTCGTGAAGACGGTGACGAAGGGGGGCACGATGAGGATCCAGCCGAACAGCACCGCGATCAGCGAGATCGCCGGCTGGATGGAAGGATCGCGGAGGTAGCGGCGGGACTCGTTGTTGATCTTGTACCAGTAGACGAAGAAGTAGATGCCGAGGGTGACGAGGGGGAGGATCAGCCACACCGCAATCGGGTTGCGGCGCTTGAAGATCTCCCCGCCGATCGTGACCTCTTGCGCCATCTCCACCTCTCCTACCCGCACCGCCAGCTCGGCAGCCGCCGGCCGGCGCCATTATGCGGGGCGCGAGCGGCCCCCGTTGCGCGGAGGCGGCCGGCCCGGCCAGGTCGCCCCACCTACCCCTTGGCCGGCGCCTCCAGCACCCCGGCGAAGAGAGCGTCAAGGTAGGCGCCGGGGTCGAAGACGTTGAGGTCGTCGATGCCCTCCCCCAGCCCCACCAGCTTCACGGGCACGCCCAGGTCCTCCTCGATGGCGAGCACCGTTCCGCCCCGGGCGCTGCCGTCCAGCTTGGTGAGCACGATCCCGGTGAGGCCGAGCGACTCGTGGAAGACGCGGGCCTGGGCGATCGCGTTCATCCCGGTGGGCGCCTCGATGACCAGGAGGGTCTCGTGGGGCGCCTCGGGGATGACCCGCCGAGCCACGTTGCGCACCTTGATCAGCTCCGCCATCAGGTTGACCTTGGTGTGGAGCCGGCCGGCGGTGTCGATCAGCACGCAGTCGACGCGGCGGGCGATGGCGGCCTGGAGGGCGTCGTAGACGACGGCGCCCGGGTCGCCCCCGGGCTGGTGGGCGACCAGGTCGGTGTGGCTGCGGTCGGCCCAGACCCGCATCTGGTCGATCGCGGCGGCCCGGAAGGTGTCGGCGGCGGCGATCAGCGCCGACCTCCCCTCGTTCTGGAGGCGGTGGGCGAGCTTGCCGATGGTAGTCGTCTTGCCGCTGCCGTTGACCCCCACCATGAGCACGACGGCGGGGACCTGGTCGAGCTGGAGCCGGCGGTCGCGCGCCTCAAGGACCGCCAGCATCTCCGCCTTGAGGGCCTGGAGCGCCTGCTCGGGGGTGGACATCCGCTCCTCGCGAACGCGGATGCGCAGCCGCTCCACCAACCGCTCGGCCACCGGCAGCCCGCAGTCGGCGCCGACCAGCACCTCGAGCAGGCTGTCCCAGAACTCGTCGTCGAGCTTGCGCCGCAGCAGGACGGTGTCGTGCACCTGCTCGCTGAAGCTGAGCGAGGCGCGATCCATCCGCCTTGACATCCGCCTCCACCAGGACTCCCGCTGCGGGCGGCTGACCAGCTCGCGGGTCATGGGAGTGCCACCCCTTCGGGCGGTCTCCGCCACCCCCCGCTACGAGGCGACACGGCGGAGCGGCGACACGAGCGTCCCGGTCACATCGGCGGCCAGGGTGTCGGAGGCGAAGCGGACCGAGAGCACGGAGCTCACCCCGTCGCGGTCGATCGTCACCCCATAGAGGGCGTCAGCGGCGGCCATGGTGACGTGATTGTGGGTCACCACGATGAACTGCTGGGCGGCCGCGAGCCGCCCCAGCAGGCGGGTGAAGCGGAGCACGCTGGTGTCGTCGAGCGGTGCGTCGACCTCGTCGAAGATGTAGAAGGGCGACGGGTTCACCTGCTGGAGGGCGAAGACCACCGCCAGGGCGGTGAGGGCCCGCTCTCCCCCGCTCAGGTGGGTGAGCGGCTGGAGACGCTTGCCGGCCGGCTGAGCCAGGATGGTCACCCCCGAGAGATCGTCGTCGGAGCGCCCGGAGGCGGCGGCCGTCTCCCCGTCCGCGTCTGCTTCCGGTGCGGGCTGCGCCGGCACCTCCAGTCGGAGCGCGGCCCGCCCTCCGGGGAAGAGCTCCGTGAAAAGCTCCGCGAAGTGGGCGTTGACGGCCCCGAAGACGGCGTCGAAGCGGCGGCTCGCCTCCTCCTCGAAGCGCCGGATGAGGTGGGTCACCTCGGCCGACGCCACCGCCAGGTCGTCACGGTCGACACGCAGCCGGCCGACCCGCTCCTCGAGAAGCGCGTACTGCTCCGGCGCCAGCGCGTTGACCGGGCCCATGGCCGCTATCCGCCGCTCCAGCCGGGCGATCTCCCGCTCGGCGCGCTCGGCCGCAGCCGGGTCCAGCTCGGCCGTCTCCTCGTCCACCTGGCCCCGCACCTGCTCGGCCTGCTCGGCCAGGCGCAGCTCGGCGACGCCGACGTCGCTGCGAGCGGCGTTCACCTCATCCTCGGCGCGGGCCACCGCCACCCGGACCTCGCCGCGCTCCGCCTCCAGGACGTTCAGCGCGGCCTCCATCGCCGCGATGGGCCGGGACGTCTCGGCCAGGTCGCGGGCGGCCTGGGCCACCGCCCGGGCGGCGGCCCGCGCGGCCGCCTCGGCCGCCCCACCATGGGCCAGGGCCACCAGCGCGTCGGTCTCCGCCCCCGCCACCCGGTGGTCCGAGTCGGCGACACGGAGCCCCGCATCGTGGAGGTGCCGTTCGCTCTCGGCACGGTGACGCTCGACCTCCTCGGCGGCGGCGCGGGCCTCGGCCAGCTCCCCCTCGGCCCGGCTGAGCGCCGTGGCGGCGGCATCGCTCTGCTCGCGCAGATCGGAATGGCGGGCACGCGCCTCCTCGGCGGCGGTACCCAGCCTCTGCTGTCCCTCACCGGCTCGCTCGGCCTCCAGGGCGGCGCCCTCCGCGGCGGCGGCGGCAGCCGCCCTCGCCTGGGTCTGGCGGGCGAGCTCGGCCTCCAGCGCCGGGAGCCGCCGCGACTCCATCCCCGCCGCGATCCCCGCCGCCGCCGCCTGGGCGGTGCCCTCGGCCGCCTCCCGACGCCGGGCGCTGAGCTCGGCCCAGGCGACGGCCAGGGCCTGGTCGGCGGCCGCCACCGCCTCGGAGCTCCGCCGCACCTCGGCGTCGGCCGCGGCCTCCAGCGCGCTCGCCTGCTCGGCCGCCTGCTCCGCCTCGCGGGCGGCGGTCACCAGCGAGAGGGTCGGCGCGGCGCCACCGCCGGCGCGGGCGCCGGCCACCGTGATCACCGCACCGTCGGGGAGGACGGCTCGCCCACCCCTCTCTGCGACGGCGCGGCGGGCGGCGGCCAGGTCGGCGACCAGCCAGGTCCCGGCCAGGCAGTGGGCGGCCGCGGCCCGCGCCCGCGGCTCCACCCGGACCGCCTCGAGAGCCGCACGAGGCGCGCCCGAGACGGGGGGGTCCACAGAGCCCGCATCCGGGACGGCGCCGGCGGCGGGCTCGGCGCCCAGCACCTCCTCACGCAGGTCGGCACCGCGCAGCAGCTCGAGGGCCCGGTCGACGTCGCCGACGACCCAGGCGCCGAGGTGTGCCTCCAGCGCCGCCTCGACGGCGGCGGCATCCGCGGGGTCCGCGACCCGGAGAGCGTCGATGAGGCGGACCGCCCCCAGCTCCTGGGCCCGCGGTCCGATCACGCCGGACCCGCCCAGGCGGCCCTCCACCTGCCCGCGCAGGCTGGCGGCGTGCGCCAGGCAGCGGGTGGTCCGCTCGCGCTCCTCGACGCGCCGCCCCTCGGCGGCGCGGAGCAGGCGGCGGCTCGCCTCCAGCTCCCCGGCCCGGCCATCCGCCTGCGCCTCCGCGGCCTGTACCGCCGCCTCCAGCTCGGCGAGGCGCGTCCGGGCCGCCTGGGCCGCGGTCTCCAGCTCGATCGCCCGCTGCCGGGCCCCGGCCAGCTCAGCCCCCGCGGCCTGAAACGACTGCTCGAGCAGCTCGCGGTTCTGGGCGCGGTCGCGCGCTCCGGCCCGGGCCGCCGCCGCAGCCGCCGCGGCCCGGGCGACCTCCCTCTCGGCGTCGTCGAGGGCACGCTGGGCGGATGCCGCGTCCGCGGCCGCCGCCCGGCTGCGCTCGGTCAGCTCGGCCAGGACCACCCCCATCTCCTGGAGCCGCCCCTCGGCCTCCCGCCCGGCGCCCATAAGGAAGTCGAGCGCCCGTCCCGCCTCCTCGATCTCCACCCTGGCGGCGCGCCACTGGCGGCGAGCGTCGGCGCGGTGGAGGGCGGCGGTCCAGACGCGGTCGGCGAAGCGCCGGGCCTCACCACGGCAGCGTTCGGCCGCCACCCGTGCCGCCTCCAGGCGCTCGGCCGCCGCGTGCTCGGCCGCACGCGCAGCCTCCAGGCCGGCCCGGGCCGCGTCTGACCGCTCCGCGTAGCCCGCCTCCGCCTCGGTGGCCGCCTCGAGTCGCCGCTCCGCCACGTCGAGACGCCGCTGCGCCTGCCTCACCTCGGCCCGCGCCGCCCGCCAGGCCTCCCGGGCCAGGCTGCCGCGCAGCGCGGAGAGCCGCTCGGCCAGTCCCCGCTGTTCCAGGGCCGCCTCGCGCTCGCCGGCCAGCTCCTCCAACCGGGGCTCGGACTCGCCGAGGCGGTCGACCAGGCGCTGGACGGCGGTGGCCACCTGCTCGAGACGGCGGCGGGCGTCGTCGCAGGCGACCCGGAGGGGGCGAACGCCGGCCGCCTGCTCGACCAGGGAGCGGCGCTGCCGCGGGGTCGCCTCGATGATGGCCTCGATGTCGTGCTGGGCGACCACGGCATAGCCGTGCTGGGTCAGCCCGGTCCCGCCCAGGATGCGCTCGAGGTCGCGGAGGCGGGCACGGTCGCCGTTGATCCGGTATTCGACCTCACCCCCGCGCACGACCCGGCGGCTCAGCGCCACCTCGGCGTCCTCGACCGGCAGCGCGCCATCCTCGTTGTCGAGGATCAGCTCGACCTCGGCCACGCCCATCCGGTCCCGCCCCGCCCCGCCGGCAAAGATCATCTCGTCGAGGCGCGCGCCCCTCAGCTCACGGGCGTTGGTCTCCCCCAGGGCCCAGCGCACGGCGTCGACCAGGTTGCTCTTGCCGCTGCCGTTGGGGCCGACCACGGCGGTGATCCCGGGCTCGAAGCGGATCTCCGTGCGGTGGGCGAAGGTCTTGAACCCGCTGAGGACGAGACGCTGCAGCCTCACCGGGCTGATTCTCCGTGTCCCACTCCCCCGGCGTCAACATCTGGGGGACGCCGCGAGAGGCCACCACAAGATGTCGGGGCGAGCTCCCTCCCGGCGGAGGCCGTCACGGCGACGGCGATCCCGGGGGCACGGGACCGGAGGCGGGCGGCGACGGCGCGGTGGCGGCCGGCGGGGACTGTCCGGGTGCCGGCGAGGACCCTCCGGTGGCGGGCGACGACCCGTTGCCGGTCGCGGGCCGGCGCCGGCCGCGGCCTCCCCGATGCCCACGGTGGCTGCGCCGCTGCGCCGTCGACCCCAGGTCGGGACCGGAGGCGGGCTCGGCGGGCGCCGCGGGGGGCGGCGGCTCGGCACGGTGGCCGACCAGCACCTGGGCGGCGGCTCGGATCGCCCCCAGCAGCCCTCGCGAGCGGGGCGCCTCGGTCTCCTCGGCGACGGGGGCGGCCGCCCGCGGACGCGAGGCGGCACGCCGGTCCGCGGCCACCTCGGCCACCCGGCGGCGAACCCGGGCCGGCTCGGCGGACGCCGCCGCGGGACGGCGCGCCCGGGTGGTCGCGGGGCGGCCCTCGGGAACGCTCAGCCGCTCCATGGCCTTCTGGGCTGCGGCCTGCTCCGCGGCCTGCTTGGTGCCGCCCCGTCCCTCGCCGAGGACCTTTCCCCCCACCACGGCCTCGGCCCGGTACTCCCGGCGGTGCCCGGGGCCACCCATGGTCGTGACCCGGTATGCGGGGGTTGCGCCGAGGCGCAATTGAGCCGCCTCCTGGAGACGGCCCTTGTGGTTCTCGTCGCTCCACTCGGAGAGGTCGCCGATGCTCTGCAGGAAGACGCGGGTGGCCACCCGGTACCCCTGGTCCAGGAAGATCGCGCCGATCATGGCCTCGAAGCAGTTGGCCTGCAGGGAGGGGAGCTGGCGGGCCCCGGTCTTGGCCGCCCCCTTGCCGAGCAGCAGCGTGTCGCCCAGTCCCAGGCGCTCGGCGAGCTTGGCCAGCGACATCGTGTTGACGAGCGCTGCCCTGAGCTGGGTCAACTGGCCCTCGTCGTACCCCGGGAACCTCCGGAAGAGGTATTCGCCGACGACCAGCTCCAGGACCGCGTCGCCGAGGTACTCCAGCCGCTCGTTGTCGTGGCCGGGCCCGCTCGGCTCCCCGCGCTCGTTGTTCCAGGAGGCGTGGGTCATCGCCTCGCGGAGCAGCTCCGGGCGCCGGAAGCGGATCTGGAGGCGCTGGGCCAGCTCGTCCAGGCCGCGCTGCTCGTCGGCGCTCAGGTCCGGGCGCGGGCCGATCTCGGGGAGCAGGATCGGCTGGTCCTCCGCGAGCGGATGCTCCGGGAGCGACGGCGCGAACTCCAGCACAGGTCCCGGCCGGGGTGCCGATGGGGCGCGAGGTGCCGATGCGATGGCAGGCGCCGCGGTGGTGGCGGGAGGTGCCGGGGTCGTTGCAGCCGCCGCCGCGGCGGCCGGCTTCCGGGAGCGCGAGCGCCGGCGCCGGGGGGGAGCCCCCTCCGCGGCGGACGCGGCCGGGGCCGAGGAGGTGGAGACGTCGGGGACGCCCGGCGGGGGCGACCCGGGGAGGTGCGCCAGCGCCGGCGCGGCCGGCGCCTCAGCGGCGGCGGGCGGCGGCGCCTCCGGGAGCGGAGGCGCTAGCTCTCCGTCCCGCTCTTCTCCTTGATGTAGTCCCAGGCCTGGCCCACCGTCCCTATCCTCTCCGCGTCCTCGTCGCTGATCTCCATCTGGTACTCCTCCTCGAAGGCCATGATCAGCTCCACGAGGTCGAGCGAGTCCGCGTTGAGATCCTCGACGAACGACGCCTCCGGCGTCACCTGGTCCGGCTCCACGCCGAGTTGCTCGGCGACGATCGTCTTGAACCGGTCGAACGTCACGTCTGGCATCAGTCGTCAGTCCTTCTGTCTCATCAGCGTGGGCGGCTGCGGGTTGGGGGGAAACAATAGCGCGTGGCGTGGGTTGTTTCGCGCGCGACGAGGTCTGTGGAGCCTCCGCGGAGGCTTCGACGGCGGACGCGACCGCCGGGGGTTGGAACGCGTAGCGGCCGGAGGCACCGTCGACGAATACGGTCGGGAGGGGTTCCGGGGGAGGTCCTGCGGCCCCGCCCACCGGGTCCGGCGGCGTGACCGGGGTGCTCGAGCGGCGCCGGTGGCCGGTCCTCTTCGGACCCACCGCCCCCGGATGCTCGGCTGGAGAATCGGGCACTAGCTCCTCTGATTCATGTGAGGGACGGGCGCCCCCACCCTCATGCCCCCATGCCGCCGTCGATCTGGAGGACGCAGCCGGTGATGTACCCGGCCTCGGGGAGGGCGAGGAAGCGGATCGCGGCGGCGACGTCCTCGGCCTTGCCGGCACGGCCCAGGGGGATGGCGCCGAGCGCCGAGTTGAGCACTTTGTCGCCGAGCGCCGCGGTCATGTCGGTCTCGATGAAGCCGGGGGCGACGGCGTTGACGGTGATGCCGCGCGAGCCGACCTCGCGGGCGAGCGTCTTGGTCAGGCCGATCAACCCCGCCTTGGCGGCTGAATAGTTGGCCTGACCGGGGTTGCCCATGATCCCTGCGATGCTGCTCACGTTGATGAGACGTCCTGAGCGCTGCCGGAGCATCGGCTTGAGCGCGGCCCGGCAGACGTGGAAGGCCGCGGAGAGGTCGATGGCGATGACCAGGTCCCACTCGGCGTCGCTCATCCGGATGGCCAGGTTGTCGCGGGCGATCCCGGCGTTGTTGACAACGATGTCCAGCCGTCCCAGTCCCTCCAGGGTGGACTCCACCATGCCCAGGGCCGAGGCCGGGTCGGCTACGTCCGCCTCCAGGATGAGGGCCTTCACACCGAGGGCCCGCGCCTCGGCGGCGGTCGCATCCGCGATGCCAGGGTGCCCGGCGCGCTCGTCGGCGGCGCTCGAGTAGCTGAGGGCGACGTCGGCGCCGGCCTGGGCCAGGGCGAGGACGGTCGCCCTGCCGATCCCCCGCGACCCGCCGGTCACGAGCGCGGCCTGGCCCTGGAGGCCCCCCTCAAACACCGGCGGCCGCCGGGTGGCGCGAGCTGTCAGCCGGGGCCGTCACGTGCACGAACGTTAGGGTACTCGACGGAGCCGCGCAGGACTCGCTCATCCGTCGGCGACCGCCCTGAGCCGCTCCTCGAGGCTCGCGGCGGCTTCCAGCGAGTCCACGCTGAGCGCCGGGGTGGCGGGGGCGATCCGGCGGGCCAGCCCGGTCAGCACACTTCCCGGCCCCACCTCGACCAACGCCTGGGCGCCCATCTCGGCCATGCGCAGGACGGATTCGCTCCACCTCACCGGGGAGACCATCTGGCGGCCCAGTCCCTCGCGGAGCCGGACGGGGTCGGTCACCGGGAGCGCGTCGACGTTGGCGACCACCGGGGCGGAGGGCACGCGCATCTCGACGGTGGCGAGCAGTTGAGCGAACTCGGCGGCCGCCTCCACCATCAGCGGGGAGTGGAAGGCGCCGCTCACCTTGAGGGGCAGCACCCGGCGGGCGCCGGCCTCGCGGGCCCGGGTGGAGAGCGCGTCCACGGCGGCGGCCGCGCCGCTCACCACCACCTGGCCGGGGGCGTTGAGGTTGGCGACGACCACCGTCCCCTCCATCTCCGCGCAGAGCCGGGCCACGACATCGGCCTCCAGCCCGAGCACGGCCGCCATCGTCCCCTCCCGCATCCCCGCCATCAGCCGGCCGCGCTCCACGGCCAGGCGGAGCGCCTGCTCCGGGTCGAGGGCACCGGAGGCTCCCAGCGCCGAGAGCTCGCCGACAGAGTGACCGGCGAAGGCGACGACCTCGAGCCCCGGGGGCAGGGCGGCGGCGAGCGCGAGCTCGGTGAAGACCAGAGCGGGCTGGGCCACCTCGGTGGCGCGGAGCCGCTCCTCGTCACCGGCGAACGCCGGGTCGAGGTCGGCCCCGGCGGCGCGCGCGGCCGCGAGCAGGCGGCTGCCGGCATCCGTCGCATCGAGCCCGGCGGCCATCCCCGCCGACTGGCTGCCCTGGCCGGGAAAGCAGAGGGCGACCCGGAGCGAGCGCCCGCTCACTCGGTCGCGATCACCTCGCGCTTGTCGTAGTGACCGCAGTTGGGGCAGACCCGGTGGGGCAGCCGCGGCTGCTTGCACTGGGGGCACGGGTTGAGGGTCGGGAGCACCAGCGCGTGGTGCGACCGCCGCATGTCACGGCGGCGCTGTGAGGTGTGTTGCTTGGGAAGAGGCATGACGTCTCCGGAAGGGAGTCAGGGCGCGCGGCACAGGGCCACGCACGACCCGATGGCCGAGTATACCCGACCGCCCCTGGCCCGGCCGCCCCCCTCCCCTCCGACTAGGCGCGACGCCCGCCGCGCCGGCCGCGCCCGGCCGCGGGGGACGGCGACGGGGAGCGGCCGGCCAGGGTGCCCAGCCCCTTGCGGACCGTCTCGGTGGCCGCGACCAGCTGCCCCTCCAGCTCGCCCATCACCGCGCGCACATAGTCGTCGGCGTCCCTCGCGTACCGCTCGGCGTCGGCGCTCACGCTCTGGGCGCGCTCCTCCGCCTCCCGGATCAGGACGGCCGCACGCTCCTCGGCCAGGCGCACCACGACGTGCTCCGAGACCAGCCGCTCGGCGTGCGCCTGCGCCTCGGCGACGGTGCGCGCCGCGTCGGCCTCGGCCCGGGCACCCAGTGCCGCCGCCTCGGTGCGCGCCCTCTGGATCAGCTCGCGGGCCTGACCCTCGACGCGCTCCCGCAGCTCCTGGGCCGCGGCCTCGGCGCGCTCGGCGATCTCCCGGGCACGCTCCTCGGTGTCGGTCAGGACCCGTTCACGCTCGTCGAGGATGCGCTGGGCGCGCACCACATCCTGGGGCAGGGAGAGCCGGATCCGGTCCACCAGCTGGAGCACGTCCTGGTCGTTGACCATCACGCTGGCGCTGAAGGGGACCCGGTGGGCCTCGTTGAGGAGAGTGTCCAGGGCGTCGAGCAGATCGATGGTGGAGGGCGGGGCCTCACCCGGCCGGCGCGGCTCCCCGGTCATCCGAGCTTCCCGCGCATCACGCTTTGCCGAGGCGCCGGCGCAGGGCCTCGGCCACCGTCGGGGAGACGAACTCGCTGATGTCGCCGCCCAGCCGGCAGACCTCCTTCACGATGCTGGAGGACATGAAGACGTTGGGCGCCGACGTCATCAGGAAGACGGTGTGCACGGCGGGGTCGAGGCGCCGGTTCATCAGCGCCATCTGGAACTCGGTCTCGAAGTCGCTGAGCGCGCGCAGGCCGCGCACGATCGCGATCGCCCCCACCCGCTCGGCGTGCTCCACGGTGAGACCGTCGAAGGTGTCCACCTCCACCTGGCCGCCGAGCGACCGGGTCGACTCGTGGATGAGCTGGAGCCGCTCCTCCACGCTGAAGAGGGGCTGCTTCTCGGGGTTGCGCAGCACCGACATCACCACCCGGTCGAAGATCGCCGTCGCCCGCTCCAGGATGTCGAGGTGGCCCAGGGTGATGGGGTCGAAGCTCCCCGGGTAGAGGGCCACGCGCTCCTTCATGGGGACGGCTCCTGGTGCTCTCGGCGCTGGTACAGGGTGAGGTCGGTGAGCCCGTAGTGGGCCGTGCGCACCGCGACAAGGCCACCGAGCTCGGACGGAAGGGCCCGGGCGCGGTGATGTTCGCACACGACCAGCCCGGGTGCCTGCTCCCCGAGCAGCTCGAGCGCCACGGTCAGCCGGTCATCCCGGTACGGTGCGTCGACGAAGCAGATGCCGGCGACGCTCAGCTGCGCCGGCCGGCGGCGCAGCCAGCTCACCGCGTCGGCGGTGACCAGCTCCACCCGGTCCTCGCACTCGAAGCGGCGCGCTGTGGCGGCGATCAGGCCCAGGCTCTGGGCCCGCTGGTCGACGAAGGTGGCGTGGGCCGCTCCGCGGCTGAGCGCCTCGAAGCCGAGCGAACCGGCCCCGGCGTACAGATCGACCACCCGGACGCCGGTGACGCGCGCCCCCAGGATGTTGAAGAGGGCCTGACGGACCATGCCGCGGGTGGGGCGCACCACCATGCCCCGGGGGGTGGTGAGCTGCCGGCCCCGCCACTCGCCCCCGGTGATCCGACTCTCAGCCACGGGAGCTCAATCGAGGTCGAAGACGGCGCCATAGCCGTGCATCGCGTCGCGGAGCGGTTCGTACGCGGTCAGCTCCGGATCCCCGTCCAGCCAGGCCAGCGCGGCGCCGCGGGCCCGCTGGGCGAGGGCGACGTCGAGGAGGTCGGCGGCGCGCATCTCGGGGAGGCCGTGCTGGCGCAGCCCGGCCACGTCGCCGGGACCGCGGAGCCGCAGGTCCAGCTCGGCGAGATCGAATCCGCTCTGGGTCGAGGCCACCGCCTGCAGCCGCTGCGACCCCTCCTCGTCGATGCCGTCCTCGAAGAGCAGGCAGTAGGCGCGGTGGCGGTCGCGGCCAACCCTTCCCCGGAGCTGGTGGAGCTGGGCCAGGCCGAAGCGCTCCGCCCCCTCGATGATCATCACCGTCGCATTGGGGACGTCCACGCCCACCTCGACCACCGAGGTGGCGACCAGGAGGTCGGCGTCCCCGGCGGCGAAGCGGTCCATCCGCTGCGCCTTCTCCCGCGCCGGCATCCGCCCGTGGAGCAGCTCGACGCGCAGGTCGGGGAAGACCTCCTCGGTCAGCTTGCGATGCTCGGCGGTAACGGACTTCACGCCCAACTTGTCAGATTCTTCGATCAGGGGGCAGATGACGAACACCTGCCGGCCCTGGTGGACCTGGTCGCGCACGAACTCGTATGCCTCGGCGCGCAGGTGAGGGGCCACCACCCGGGTCTCGACCGGCAGCCGGCCGGGGGGCATCTCACGCAGCTCGCTGAGGTCGACGTCGCCGTAGAGGGTGAGGGTGAGCGAGCGCGGGATCGGGGTGGCGGTCATGGCCAGGAAGTTGGGCGCGGCCCGCGCCTTGAGCCGCAGCCGCTGCCGCTGCGCCACCCCGAAGCGGTGCTGCTCGTCGACCACGACCAGGCCGAGGTCGTTGAGGACCACGTCGTCCTCGATCAGGGCATGGGTCCCGACCACCAGGGGATCGTGACCGGCGGCCAGCCCCTCCAGGATCTCGCGCCGGGCCCGCGACCCCGTGCTGCCGATGAGCAGGCGCGGCGACAGCCCGTGGGGCGAGAGCAGCGCCTCCAGGGTGGCGTAGTGCTGCCGGGCCAGGATCTCGGTGGGCGCCATCACCACGCACTGGAACCCGGCCCGGAAGGTCATCAGCGCCGCCATCGCCGCCACCGCCGTCTTGCCGCTGCCCACGTCGCCCTGGAGCAGCCGGTTCATGGGGCCGGGGGCCGCGAGGTCGGAGAGCACCTGGTGGGTGGCGATCCGCTGGCCGTCGGTGAGCCGGAAGGGCAGGCCTGACGAGAAGGCGCGGGCGACTTCGACGTCGTAGGGGATGACGACCCCGGCGGAGCTCAGCCGCCGCCGTCGCGCCCTCTCCGCGGCCAGCTGGATGAGGAAGAGCTCCTCGAAGCCCAGGCGCTCCCGAGCCGCGGCCGCGGCATCCTCGTCGTCGGGCAGGTGCACCTGGCGCAGCGCCTCCCCGATCGGGAGCAGACCCTCCGCGTCCCGGACCTGGGGAGGGAGCCGGTCGGGCATCTGCGCCGCCACCGGCAGCAGCCGGCCGATGAGGGCACGGAGGTACTTGGAGGTGATCCCCTCGGTCTCGGGGTAGACGGCGGCCAGCCGGCCCACGTGCCGGGGCGAGGTGCTGAGCCGCTCGTACTTGGGGTTCTGGAAGGTCAGGCCGTGGAGCCCGCTCACCACCCGGCCGCTGACCAGGACCTCGGTCCCGGGGGCGAGCTGCTTGGCGATGTACGCCTGGTTGAACCAGATGGCGCCGACCAGGGTGCCGTCGTCCTCCAGGGTGGCCTCGACCAGCTGCATCCGGCGCTGGGGGCTGTGCCGGGCGCGGATGTCCCGCACCCTGGCCCGGGAGGTCTGGGGGCCCCCGGGACGCAGGTCCCGAAGCGGGACCAGCTCGCGGGTGTCCTCGTAGCGGCGGGGCAGGTGCAGGAGGAGGTCGGCCACGGTCACGACCCCCAGTCGGGAGAAGCGCTGTCCCCGGGCGGGACCCACCCCGGCGATCTCGGCCACGGGTGTCTCGGGCCACCCCGCGCTGGGCAGTTTCACGATCCGGCCACGGGTGTCCGCGAGCTCGGGCATCGTGCAAACTGTAGGCACCTGGCGGGCCCGGGGGGGTCGCGGCTGGAAGCGGCCACCGGGTCATCTCCACATTTTCGTAACAGATCAGCGACGTCTGATACATCAACCGCGTCATTCGGTATCATCGTGAATCGCGTCACCAGGCGCGTCTCATGTTGCCCCGGAGTGAGGACGAACAAGAGTGCGGTGGAACGCCCCACCCTGTAGAAGGGGGAGACGCCCGGGTCAAGCTGGACAGGGCATGGTGGAGTTCGCCCTGGTCGGCGGGCTCTTCTTCTTCCTGATCTTCTCGATCGTGAACGCGGGCTTCTTCCTCTACAGCCGCAGCGCCGTGGAGCACGCGGCTGACGTCGGCATGCAGACCCTGGCCGCCGAAGGGGACTGCACCTCCACCCTCGGGAACTGCGCCCCCCTGACATCCCCCTGTCCGGTTCTCAACGGCAACTATGCCGACGCGGTCGCCATCTGTCGCATGGACGCGGCAGGCCTCACCACCACCGCTCTGATCACCGTCAGCCAGGTGGACATCTGGAGGGTGCAGCAGCAGAACGACACGCCGGTCAGCACCTGCGGCACCAACGGGACGGGGACCGGGAGCTCTCCCTGCATGACCCTCACGTGCTCCAGCGGCGGCGGTCCCGGATCCGGTACCTCCGGCTGCGAGGACATCTACTCAGCAACGGGAAGTCAGCAAACCCTCAACGACTGGCCGGACACCGGCCGTAATGTCACCGAGGAGAGCGCCGACTTCGCCGAGCTGCAGATCCAATTCAGCTACCGGATCGTGGGCATGCCCGGAGCCACGACGCTCTCTGAGACCACCACCAACGTATTCCGGCTGGAGCCCCAGCAGCTGTGAGGCGCGTGCACCGGCGCACCCGCGGCCAGGCGATGGTGGAGCTGGCCATCCTCATTCCCCTCCTCCTGACCCTCTTCCTCGGCTCCTGGACCGCCACCGCCCTGGTCGGTGACAACGACACCGCGCTGCAGGCCACCCAGACAGGAGCGCGCTACGGCGCCGAGCTGGGCGGCACGCTACCCGCCGGCACCACGGTCGGGAGCCCCTGCAGCGGGCTGGCGGCCGCCGACCAGTCGACCTGCCAGGTAGACGTCGACATCATCGACGAGATGCTGCCCGTCATCTCCACCAACATGCCCAATGCCGTGGTCAAATACGTGGACATCTATCAGCCGGACGGAAGCGGCAACGGCTGCTCCTTCACCAGCGGGACATGCCCGCCGAATGACGGGGCCTTCCTGGCCGGATACTACCAGTATGTGGACACCTACCCGATCAGCGGCACGTCGGTCGGTGCCCCCACCACGATCACGTATCTGCTCACCGACCGCGACACCACCCAACCTGACCAGTCCGAGCTGGGTGTCGCAATACAGTTCGCATACACCTCACCGACGTGGGGGCTGTTCACGATCGCCAATGACACGCAGTACAGCGTGGAACGGCTGGAGGGATGAACCCACCATGACACCAACCCCTGCGCGGCGCAGCGGCCGTTTCTCCCGGAGCGGGCAGGTCATGGTGATCTTCGCCTTGATCGCCGTGGTCCTCTTTGCCATCGCCGGCCTCGCCATCGACGCCGGGATCAGCTACTTCTCCAGCGACTCGGTACAGCGTGCCGCCAACGCCGCCGCCCTGGCCGGTGTGGCCTACCTCCCCGGGCAGTTCCCGGAGGCGAGCAATGTCGCCGTGGTGGAGGCGGCCCGCAACGGCTTCAGCGACATGGGCACCTTCACGCCCAGCACCGGCGCAACGACCTGCACCGCCAGCCAGTTCCCGTGCGTGATGGTCACCCAGCCCGCCGACAACGAGCTCACCGTCACCATCACGGTGAAGGTCCCCACCACCTTCCTCGAGCTGATCGGCTTCGGCCCTCACCCGGTGGTTCGAACGGCCACCGCCGAGTACCTCCCGCCCATCGCCCTGGGCCAGCCCGGCACCCAGCTCGGAGCTGTCATGGGTACGTCGGCGGGTGACCTCGGCCAGCAGAGCCAAGACGGGAATGGGGGCTACATCCTGCGCACCAAGGGATTCGGTACTGAACGCAAGACGGGGAACCCCTTCGACAGCACGGCCAACGACGTCGAGGACTCGTGCGGACCCGATCTCACGAGCTGCGCGGCCACCGCAAACCCCGACGTCCACCAGATCAGCTGCCTCGTGGGCACGGATCTGTGCAACCAGGACGTCGACAGCTCCCCCAACACCGACTGTGGTGTGACAACCAACCAGCTCTGCCTCAATGACACCGGCGGCTCCAACTTCCTGATCTGGGTTCCCTCAGGCCAGTCAACGACGCTCGAGGTGTACAACCCCAGCTCCGATCCGGGCAACAACACCAACAGCGGCTGCGCGACCGTATCCGCCGAACAGTGTGCGTTCACAATCCATGATGACGACGGCACCATGCCCAACCTGACCACCTGCAGTGATCCCGGCGACCCGGCCACCAGCTGCGTGCCGGTCGACGACTACGACAGCATGGGCTACACCGTCTTCGCCGTGCCCCTCCTCAGCGACCGTGCCGACGACATCCCCCTGGTCCAGAACATCTTCTGCCCATTTGACGCCTACGACCTGGACACCGGCAAGGCCGACTACAGCTACTATCCGGACGGCTCTGGCTCGGGGGGCTCGGCCTGCAACCCCAACTACGACGTCACGCCGAGCACGCCGACGCCCGTCACGGGCGTGACCAGCATGCCACTCTGGAACGCGCCCCCCGGGTACAGCGGATCGCTGCCCACCGGACCCAACTGGATCTCCGTCGTCAACCCCGCATCTACGACGGGGGTGCCCGCCAGCCTCTACTACCCGAGCTACGTCAACAGCTCGGAAGAGAGCAAGTACATCTCCGGCGGGGAGCTCACCGGCGGCACCAACGGAACGTACTACCGGCTGCGCGTCGACACCCTGGCGTGGAACGGCGCGGTCGTCACCAGCGACAACGAGTACAACTACCCCAGCGTCAACGGCGACGACAGTGGCAACGGCGAGGCACAGGGCCAGAACGCTTACTCGCTGCAGCTCACGACCAGCAGCTGCTCGGGGTGCACCCTGGCCGGCATGGGCGACATGTCCGCCTTCACCCCCCTCTACGGACCGAGCGGGGTCACCAACTTCTCCGTGCCACTCTTCAGCCTCCCCGCCGCCTACGCCGGCAGCGTGGTCCAGGTCGCGCTCTTCAATCCGGGCACGGGAAGCGGCGGAAACGTCGACGTCGGGATCCTCCAACCCGCCTTCGGCTCCACCGCGGAGAAGTTTGCGACCATCGCCCCCGTCTGCGACTCGGACACCGATCCCGACTACCTCGGCACCAGCCTGGCGCTCCTGTCGGGCACCAACTGCGGCACGCCGGAGGCGATAACGAGTGAACCCTATCAGCAGGGGCCGACCACGACCGCAGCCTGCACCAGCGCGCCGTACCCGTGCGCCTCTGCGTCCAGCGCCTTTATCGAGGTGGGCACGGCTTCCACGAACGAAAACGGTGACCAATACAGTGGCGACAACGTCTACCGGGGATCGTGGCTGGTCTTTGACATCTCGGTCCCAGCGAACTACAACCCGAGTGCGTCCGCGTACTGGTCCCTCTACTACGGGATCACCTCGACGACATCCGCCGACAACTCGTTCACCCTCGAGGTCAACTACCTGGGGAGCCCGATCCACCTCCTGCCGTAGTGGCCGATCACGCCCCGCATCGGGGCGGCGAGCGCTCGGCGACCGCTGATTCGCGCGCGTCCGGGCTCACCTCACCGGTGAGCCCTGCTCACTCCAGCGAGAGGATGTAGGGGTAGTGGTCCTGGCCGCCGCGGTGCAGCTCGAACTCGGTGCCCGGGAAGGCGCCACGGAGGCGGTCCACCAGGGCGGCGGCGGCGGTCTCGTCGCTCTGGGCGCCCCAGTACACGGTGACCAGCTCGGCCGGGGCCGCGCGGCCGCGCAGGACGGCCTCGATGACCGCCGGCTCGTCCTCGCCGGCCTGGACGATGTCACCGTCCACCAGCGCGATCACCTGGCCCTCGTGGATGGCGAGACCGTTGACCCGGCTGTCGCGGACCGCCCGGGTCACCTCCACCGCGGAGACGCGGGGGAGGGCGTCGGTCATGCGCTGGGCATTGGCGGCGGCGTCCCCGCCGGGATCCAGGGCCAGCATGGCGCTGATCCCCTGGGGGAGGTTGCGTGACGGGGCGACCCGCACGTCGATCTCCCCGGCCAGCCCGTGCACCTGCTCGGCGGTCATCACGACGTTGGCGTTGTTGGGAAGGATGACGACCGAGCTCGCACCGGTGCCCCGCACCGCGGAGAGCAGGTCCTCGATCGAGGGGTTCATGGTCTGCCCACCCTCGACCACGGCGTCTGCGCCCAGGCTCTGGAAGATCTCGCGGAAGCCGTCGCCGGGGGCGACGACCACCACCGCGAAGCCCCGCGCCGCCGCGGCGGCGCTCGGCACCGAGATGGCGGAGGGGGCGGCAACGGTGTCCTCAGGCGCCCGCGCGGCGTCGCGGCGATCGGCACGCTCCAGGATCTCGTGGTGCTGGGCGGTCATGTCCTCGACCTTGAGACTGGAGAGCCCGCCGCGCTGGGCGGCGACGCCGATCAGCGCGGCCGGGTCGGCGGTGTGGATGTGGACCCGGACCAGGTCGCTGTCACCGACCACCAGGCTCGACTCCCCCAGCGCACCCAGCTCCTCGCGGATCGATTCCACGTCCAGCCCGGGGCCGGTGATCATGAACTCGGTGCAGTAGCCCCAGCCCTCCTCGCGGCGGGCCACGGCCGCCGCACCGCGCCGCCTTCCGGCCCCGGCGCGCACCGGCGGCGAGGCCTTGGCGTCCGCCCGCGGGGCTCCCTCCTCGGCGGGCAGCACGGCCGGCTCGTCCGGCCGGCGCACCCGGGGCTCGCCGCTCCGGCGATCGCCCACCAGACGGGGGCGCTGCGAGCTCCCCTCGCCCTCACCCACGGCGCGGGTGAGGCCCTCCAGGATCACCGCCAGGCCGAATCCGCCCGCGTCCACCACCCCCGCATCCCGCAGGACGCTGAGCTGGTCGATGGTCCGCTCGACGGCGGTGTGGGCCTCGCGCACCGTCTCGTCCAGGACCACCCGGATGTCGAAGGAGGAGGCCGCGGTGCGCTGGGCGGCCTCGGCGGCCTCCCGCACCACGGTGAGGATGGTCCCCTCGGTCGGCTTCATCACCGCCTTGTAGGCGACCCGGGCACCCTCCTGGAGACACTCGGCGAACGCCTTGGCATCGAGCACATCCCGGTCCCCGACCCCCTGGGCGAAGCCGCGGAAGATCTGCGAGAGGATGACCCCGCTGTTGCCGCGCGCGCCCATCAGCGAGCCGTGCGCTGCCGCCCGCATCACCGAGCCCGCCGACGACGGCACGGGGGCACCCTGGGCGTCCTCGACCGCCGAGCGCAGGGTCAGGTACATGTTCGAGCCGGTGTCCCCGTCGGGCACCGGGAAGACGTTGAGGTCGTTGACCTGCTCCTGGTTGGCCTGCAGCCACGACAGCGAGCTGCGCAGCCCCTGCAGGAGCGCGTCGCCGTCGACCTCGCGGAGTGGCTCCCGTGTCACTGCCGCCGCCCGATCAGCGCTGCTCATCGGCCTGATCCAGGTGGATGCCCTGCACGTTCACGTTGACCGCGATGACATCCACCCCCAGGGTCTTCTCGACCTCGTACTTGACCGCGCTCATCAGGTTGTGGGCGACCTCGCTGATGCGGGTCCCGTACTGGGCGATGATGTAGAGCTCGATGACCAGGCCACCGTCACGGACCTCGACCTCGACGCCGCGGTGGACGGTCTCCCTGTTGAGCCGCTCGGCGATGCCGTCACGCAGCCCGCGCGCCGCCATGCCGACGACCCCGTAGCACTCGCCGGCGGCATGGCCCACGATCGAGGCCACCACGCGGGGCGAGACCTCGATCCTGCCCAGGCCGGCGGTCCGGACCAGGGGCCCAGCCGTCCGCTGTCTGCTCGTCACGTCGCTCCCATCAGATCCGGCGCCGCCTCTGTGCTATCCTCGCCGGTATCCAGTGCCGGACTTGCCGTCACGCCCGGCTCACGGATTGCTAAGTATGCCGCCGGGGCGCCCCCAAGGGTACCCCGGCCACCAGGGATCCAGACCTCACCATGTCCCAGAGATGCGACCGCTGCGGCAAGGGCCCGATGACGGGTAACAACGTCAGCCATTCCAAGGTCCGCACCCGCCGCCGCTTCATGCCCAACCTGCAGTCGACGCGCGTGCTCGACGGGAGCCACTGGGTCAAGACGACCCTCTGCACCCGCTGCATGCGCACCGCCACCAAGCAGGCGCACTAGACCCCAGGCGGCCGCGCCTGGCCCGCCGCCCCCCGCGTCGCGAACCGGGTGGGGCGCTGCGGACCGAGGGTCCCATCCGGACGGAGGTCCCGGCGTGGCTCGAGCGCCGCGCGGAGCTGGCCGCAGGCGGCCGCCGCGTCGCCGCCGCGGGTGTCCCGCACGGTGACGGTGAGGCCCGCCGCCGCGAGGTGGCGCAGGAAGGTCCGGCTCACCGCCGCCGGGGGTGGGCCCCAGGCGCTCCCCTCGATGCGGTTCATGGGGATGACGTTGACGTGGGCGCGGAGGCGGCGGGCGATGCCGATCAGCCCCGCCGCTTGGTCGAGGCCGTCGTTGACCCCGCCGATCAGGCACCACTCCAGGGTCAGCCGCCGGCCGCTGGTGCGGGCATAAGCGCCGGCGGCGGCCGCCAGGGCGTCGATGGGGTGGGCGTGGTTGAGGGGCACCAGGCGGTCGCGGAGCTCGTCGGTGGCGGCGTGCAGCGAGACGGCCAGGGTCACCGGCAGCCCCTCGGACGCCAGGCGCCGGATCCCCGCCACCACCCCGCTGGTGGAGACGGTGATGCGCCGCGGGCTGATCCCACCGTCGCCGGCCAGGGCACGCACCGACGCCAGGGTGGTCTCGTAGGCGGCGAGCGGCTCGCCCATGCCCATGTAGACGACGTGGGTGACCGGTCCCAGTCCGTGCCGGTGGAGGGCCTGACCTGCCAGCCGCACCTGGTCCACCACCTCGGCAGGCGTGCAGCTGCGGCGCAGGCCCATTCTCCCTGTGGCGCAGAAGGGGCAGCCGACGGCGCAGCCGACCTGGGTGCTGACGCAGACGGTCGCCCGGCGTCCGCTGCCGCCCCGCGCCGGGCTCTCCATGGCCACCGTCTCGACCGTCTGACCGTCGGCGAGGGCGCAGAGCAGCTTGATGGTCAGCCCCTGGTCGGCGAGGCTCTCGGCGGCGACGGTGACGGTGGAGAAGCGGAGCCGGCCCGCGAGGCGCCCGCGCAGCCCCGCCGACAGCTGGTGGATGTCGTCCAAGGACGCCACGAAGGGCTGCCACGCCGCTCGCCGTATCTGGCGGGCCCGCCAGGCCGGCTCCCCCAACTCGGCGAGCACCGCTGTCAGCTCGGCTTCGTCCAGCGTGCTGAGACCGGGGCCGGACTCGGGGGCGGCTCCGCCCGCGTGCCCGGGTGAGGACGTGGAGGAGCGGCGCGGGGTGGTCAGGCTCGGCATGGCAGGAGCGCGACCGTTCGCGCTCAGCGCGGTCGCCGGCCGATCAGCTCGAGAAACTCGCCGCGGGTCTTCGGGTCGGTCCGGAAGACGCCGGTGAGAGATGAGGTGACCGTCTGGCTGTTCTGCTTCTCCACACCCCTCATCATCATGCAGAGGTGGAAGGCCTCGATGACCACCGCCACCCCGAACGGGTGGAGTGCATCGTCGAGCGCCTCGGCGATCTGCGTGGTCAGCCGCTCCTGCACCTGGAGCCGCCGGGCGAAGACGTCCACCACCCGGGGGAGCTTGCTGAGCCCGACGATGCGGTCGCGCGGCATGTAGGCGACGTGGGCGCGGCCGTAGAAGGGCAGCAGGTGGTGCTCGCAGAGGCTGTAGACCTCGATGTCGCGCACCACCACCATCTCCTCGTAGGGCTCGGCGTAGACGGCGTCGGCGATCACGTCCTTGACATCGAGGGTGTAGCCCTGGGTGAGGAAGCGGAGGCTCTCGGCAACCCGCTCGGGGGTGCGCAGCAGCGCCTCACGCTCGGGATCCTCGCCCAGCTCGACCAGCAGCTCGCGGGTCAGGCGGGCGATGGGGTCGTTCGGAAGCGGCTCGGGTATGGCGGTCACGATCTCCACTATGCCACCCCGCGGGCCCGGCGCCGGACGGGGGCGCGCCGGCGACGACGCGAGCGGGCCGCGGCCGCTCAGGGTGGCGGCTGACCGAGACCGGCGATGAAGGCCTGGGCCTCGTCGAGCGTCGCACCGTTGAGCGCGCGGTAGCGCAGGATCGCCTCCCGCGTCTTGCCCTTCCGGACCAGCTCGAGGATCTCCGCCGGGACCCCGGCCGGTTGGGTCTCGGAGAGGTCCAGGGGGCGGATCCGCTGCGGGTCGTCGACCGACACCATCTCCTCGCCCTTCGAGGCGTGGTGGAACGGCCCCGAGGGATCGCCGCCGCCGACGGGCGCGTCCAGCTTGATGGTCACCGAGTCACCCAGGGCTCCCGAGCCCACTATGACCCCGGGGACCCACTCCTCCGCGCTGAAGACGACCCCGCCGACCCGCTTGCCCTCCAGGTTCACGTTGACGTGAAGCCCGATGTGGTGGCCGAGCTGGCCGATGGTCATGCCATCACCCGGTGGCTGCCCTGTCATCCCGCCTCCCTTCAGAGATCCCACCCCGTCCCAGGCGGGGCGATGGTGCCGAGGAGGGGACTCGAACCCCTACAAGCTTGCGCTCACCAGCCCCTCAAGCTGGCGTGTCTACCTATTCCACCACCTCGGCCCGGCAGGTGCGGAGTCTACACCGGCACCGGGTCCGAGGACACCAGTCCCATCGGAGACGGAGTCCAGTGGGCACCGCGGCCGGCGTCCGGCCCGGTTAACGAAGAAAGAGATATTCGGCAACGACCTACTCTCCCACCCCGTTGCCAGGGCAGTACCATCGGCGCTGGTGGGCTTAACTGCTGTGTTCGGGATGGGAACAGGTGTCTCCCCACCGCTATGGTCACCGAATATCTCCTTTCTTTCGACAAGAAGAATCAAGTCTGCTGATCTCGAGCCATTCAAAGCTCCGGATCCTCTGCGTCAAGGTGAACAACGATCGCGCCGGCGACCCGATGGCCGCCGCCCTCCGCTGCGCTGAAGAGTGTGAAAATAGAAAGGTCAAGCCCTCGACCGATTAGTACCGCTCAGCTCAAGGGGTTGCCCC
>CAZDTK010000015.1:0-52080 GCA_964508345.1 uncultured Actinomycetes bacterium
TCAAGCAGCCCGGCGAGCCGGTGGCCCGGTACGAGTCGATCGCCGAGGTGGCGAGTGACAAGGTCAACGCCGAGATCCCCGCTCCTGCCGACGGCACCTTCGGCGAGATCATCGCACCCGAGGGGTCGGTGATCAGCGTGGGCCAGCCGATCTGCACCATCGAGCAGGGCGCCGCCGCGGCGCCTGCCGTCGCCCCCGCCGCCGCGGCCCCGGCCGCCGCGGCTCCGGCCCCCGCGGCCGCCGCCCCGCAGCCCCAGGTGGAGACCCCGGCACCCCCGGCCCCGGCCGTCGCCGCTTCCGCCTCTGTGACGCCGCCGGCCGCCGCGCCCGCCGCCCCCGCCGCCACGCCTGTCCCCCCCGCCGCCGCTCCGGGTGTCGCTGTCGGATCCAACGGCTCCATGGCCTCCCAGGCCCACCACCACGTCACCCCGGCGGTGCGGATGCTGGCCCGTGAGCACAGCGTCGATCTCGACCAGGTCCAGGGGTCGGGCATCGGTGGCCGGATCACCAAGAAGGACGTCCTCGACCACGTCCAGCGGCGCGATGCCGCCCTCCGGACCGGCGCCGTGGCGCCCGCTCCTGTCCTGCCGTCGGCGACTTCACTGGCACTCTCTGCGGCCCCAGCACCGGCCCCGGCCTCGCCGCCCGCCGGTCTCGCCCCCGTCGCCTCGGCGGAGACCGAGGAGGGCGACCGGCTGCTGCCGATGACCTCGGTGCGGCGCGCGATCGCCGAGCACATGGTGCGCAGCCGCCAGACCTCCCCCCACGCATGGATCATGGTCGAGGTCGACATGTCCCGGGTGGTGCGCCTGCGGGAGCGGAGCAAGGCGGCGTTCAAGGAGCGCTATGGGATCTCCCTGACCTACCTGCCCTTCGTCGCCCGCGCCGTGATCGAGGGGCTGCGCCGCCGTCCGACCCTCAACGCCCAGTGGAGCGAGGCGGGTGTGGTGCTCAAGCACGACATCCACCTCGGCATCGCGGTCGCCCTGGAGGAGAACCTGGTCGTGCCGGTGCTGCGCAACGCCGACCGGCTGAGCGTGGCCGGCCTGGCCCAGGCGATGACCGACCTCGGCGACCGGGCGCGGGCCAACCGTCTCAAGCTGGACGAGATCCAGGGCGGGACGTTCACCCTCAACAACACCGGGGCCCTGGGCGCGGTGATGACTCAGGCCATCATCAACCAGCCGCAGGCGGCGATCCTCACCATGGATGCGGTGGTCAAGCGGCCGGTCGTCCTCGACGACATGATCGCGATCCGGCCGATCATGAATCTCGGTCTGAGCTTCGACCACCGGCTCAACGACGGCCTCCAGGCGGCCCGCTTCCTGCAGGACGTCAAGGGTCAGCTCGAGGGGTTGGACGAGACCGCGACCCTTCTCTAGGGACGGGTTTCTGCGGTTACGCGGCCGCGTCCTCGCCCGCCGGCCGGGGGGGCGAGAGGGCGCCGCGCACTCGGCGCACCGACCAGTCGTGTGCCGGCGAGATGCGCAGCTCCCGGGGCAGGCCCGGGTGCAGGCGCCGCAGTCCCGCGCAGAGGGTGCGGTGAGCGACGTCGTGCGCCGGGCTCCAGCCGAAGCCGTACGCCGCCCGCGTCTCGGCCGGAAGCAGGCCAATGGTGCCCAGGGCGAAGAGCCGGGTGGCCGGATGCGCCACCAGGCCGGGCAGGGGCGGGGCCAGCACCGTGGCCGCCACCTCCCGGGAGCCGGCGCCTGGAGTGACGCGTCCCGAGGCGACCTCGGTGGCCACGAACTCGGCGACCTCGGCCCGGCTCTGAAAGCGGTCGGTGGCGGGCACGCCCATCAGGGCCGCGACCGCGTTCCACTCCCGGACCAGCCGGTCGCGCTCCCCGTCGTCGAGGCTGCCGATCATGGCGTCGTGGGCGACCAGCATGGTGTCCACGAAGCAGGCGTGCACCCAGCGCAGCAGCTCGCGGTCGCGGGCCGTGTACTCCCTCCCGGGAGGGTGCTCGGCGGTGGCGTGATCGCGGGCGAGCCGCCCCTGCACCTGGGCGTGGCCCTGGTTGACCTGGCGGCACGACGCCCGGGCCTCCTCGGTCGTGCCGAAGGAGCAGAGGGCCACCCACTCCAGGGTGCGCAGCAGCCGGCCCCAGGGGTCGCTGCGGTAGCTGCTGTGCTCGATGACACCCTCGGCGATCAGGGGATGGGCGGCCTGGAGCAGCAGCGCGCGGGCTCCGCAGACCACCAGCAGCGGCTCGCGGATAACCCGCCAGGTCACCGAACCGGGGCCGAAGAGGCCGGGATCGGGAGCCCGATCGCGGAGCGGCATGGGCAGGAGACTGAGTGGGGGGAGGGACGCCAGCAGGGCGCCCGGCCGGGGCGGGCGGGGGATCCGGGTCACTCCTCCAGGTTAGGGGAGACGCCGGTTCCCGCGCCGCGGCCGGCCCCGGGGTGACTCCCGACCGGTTCCGGCGCCGCGGCCGGCCCTGGGGTGTCTCGAGACGGGTTCTGGCGCCGCGGCCGGCCCCGGGGTGTCTCCCGACCGGTTTCGGACACGGAAGTCCGAAACCCCCTCCAGGTGGTGGGGGGTGCTGCGAAAACGGGTGAGGAGGTGGTGGGCGGCCGAGCGCGGGAGCCCCTCAGTCGGCGTCCAGGTGCGGGTAGCGCCAGTCGGTGGCGGGGACGAAGGTCTCTTTGATCGACCGGGCCGAGGCCCAGCGGAGAAGGTTGAGCGCCGAGCCCGCCTTGTCGTTGGTGCCGCTCTGGCGGGCCCCGCCGAAGGGCTGCTGCCCCACCACCGCCCCGGTCGGCTTGTCGTTGACGTAGAAGTTGCCGGCAGCCTGGCGCAGCGCCCGCATCCCGGTGTCGATCGCCCGCCGGTCGGTCGCGAAGACCGCTCCGGTCAGCCCGTACGGGGAGGTCTCGTCGACCAGGCGCAGGGCGGTCTCCCAGTCGCAGTCATAGGGGTGCACGGTGAGGATGGGACCGAACAGCTCGCGCTCCATCAGCTCGTGGTGGGGGTCGTCGGTGGCGATGATCGTGGGGCGGATGAACCAGCCCACGCTGTCGTCGCACTCCCCGCCGGCCACCAGGTGCAGCGCGGGGTCCTGGGCCGCGGCCTTGAGCGCCGCCTCGTGCTTGCGGAAGGCGCGCTCGTCGATGACCGCCCCCATGAAGGTGGAGAAGTCGGCGGGGTCGCCCATGGGGAGCGCCTCGGTCGCCGCGGCGAAGGGCCCGCGGATCTCCTCCCAGAGCCGCCGGGGGACGTAGGCGCGGGAGGCCGCCGAGCACTTCTGGCCCTGGTACTCGAAGGCGCCGCGGAGCAGGCCCACCAGCAGCGCCTCCGGCGAGGCGCTCTCGTGGGCGAGGACGAAGTCCTTGCCGCCCGTCTCTCCGACCAGGCGCGGGTAGGTCCGGTAGCTGTCGAGGCTGCCGGCGACCTGGCGCCAGAGCCCGCGGAAGGTGTCGGTCGAACCGGTGAAGTGGATCCCCGCCAGGCTGGGGTGCGAGATGGCCGCGTCGAGCACGCCGGCGCCGTGGCCCGACACCATGTTGATGACCCCCGGCGGCAGGCCCGCCTCCTCGAGCAGCTCCATGATCGTGCTGGACGCGAGCATCGAGGTCACCGACGGCTTCCAGACCACGGTGTTGCCCATCAGCGCGGGGGCGGTGGGCAGGTTGCCCGCGATCGAGGTGAAGTTGAAGGGGGTGATGGCGACCACGAACCCCTCCAGGGGGCGCAGCTCGGTCCGGTTCCAGACCCCCTTGGAGCTGAGCGGCTGGTCCTCGCGGAGCCGGAAGGCGAAGTGGACGTTGAACCGCCAGAAGTCGATCAGCTCGCACGCCGCGTCGATCTCGGCCTGGTAGACGGACTTGCTCTGGCCGAGGATGGTGGCGGCGTTGATCCGGTCGCGCCAGGGGCCGGAGAGCAGCTCGGCGGCGCGCAGGAAGACCGAGGCCCGCTCCTCGAGGGTGGTGTGGGACCACTCCCGGCTCGCCGTGAGCGCGGCCTGGACGGCCGCCTCCACGTCCGCGCTGGTCGCCTGCGCCGCCCGGCCCAGCTCCAGGCTGTGCTGGTGGGGGGCGCGCACCGGCAGGGTGCCGGCCGTGCCCTCCACGGTGCGGCCGCCGATGTGCATCGGCAGGTCGCGGGGCCCCGCCTCGCGGGTGTCGGTGAGGGTTCGCTGCAGGCGGTGGCGCTCCGGCGAGCCCGGAGCGTACGACAGGACTGGTTCGTTGGTGGGGATCTCTACTCTGGCCATGGGTGGGATTGTGCCGCGTTGACCCCGGGCCGAGGGAGGTGGGCGGTCGGGGGCCGCCGCCGGGCTCGCCGGAGGGTGCCTGGTAGAGTGGGCTGCGGCGATGCAGCAGATCCCGCTCGTGCCCGTCGGCACCCCGGCACCTGACCGGAGCCCGGACCCACGGCCGACCTGGCAGCGGCTCCTCCCCGAGGGGGTGGACCGCCGGCCCCCCTGGCTCACGGTGCGTGCCCCGGTGGGGGAGGGGGTCACCCAGCTCCACTCGCTGATGGCGGAGAAGCGGCTGGTCACGGTCTGCCAGGAGGCCCGCTGCCCCAACCTCGGCGAGTGCTGGAACGCGGGCACCGCCACCTTCATGATCCTGGGCGACACCTGCACCCGGGCCTGCGCCTTCTGCGCCGTCAAGAGCGGCCGCCGCGGTGGGGACGTGGACGCCGACGAGCCCCGCCGGGTGGGGGAGGCGGTGGCCAGGATGGGGCTCCGCCATGCGGTGGTGACCTCGGTCGATCGCGACGACCTGCCTGACGGGGGGGCGTCGATCTTCGCCGCGACCATCCGGGAGATCCGGCGTCAGTCGCCGGGGACGAGCGTCGAGGTGCTCACCCCCGACTTCCAGGGCGACCTGGAGGCGCTGCGCACGGTGGTGGCCGAGCGGCCGGAGATCTTCAACCACAACATGGAGACGGTCGCCCGCCTCTACCCGCGGGTGCGGCCCAAGTCGGGGTACCGTCGCTCCCTGGGGGTGCTCCAGGCCGCCAAGGAGATGGGCCCCGACCTGCGGACCAAGAGCGGGCTCATGGTCGGCCTGGGCGAGGAGCTGGAGGAGGTGCAGCGGCTGCTCCGCGACCTTCGCCAGCACCGGGTGGAGATCGTCACCATCGGCCAGTACCTCCGGCCGACGCTGAAGCACCACCCCCTGATCCGCTTCTGGCACCCGGACGAGTTCGCCGGCCTGCGCGAGTACGGGCTCGCGCTCGGCTTCGACCACGTGGAGTCGGGACCGCTGGTCCGCTCCAGCTACCACGCCGCCGGCCAGGCGGCCGCCGCCTCGGCGGTCTGAGCCGGGGCTGCCGATGGCTGGCCCGCCCCGCCGCCTCCGCCACCTCTGGCTGGGCACCGTCCCCTACCAGGAGGCCTGGCAGCTCCAGCGCCGGCTGGCCGCGGCCCGGGCGGCCGACGAGATCGAGGACTGCGTCCTGCTCCTCGAGCACCCGCCTGTGTACACGGTGGGCCGCAACGCCGAGGTCGCCCACCTGGGTGGGGGGGCCGAGACGCTCCGGGCTCTGGGGGCGGAGTGCGTCGAGGTCGACCGGGGTGGCTCGGTGACCTTCCACGGGCCCGGCCAGCTGGTGGGCTACCCCATCGTCCGGCTCGCCGGCGCCTTTCCGATGCCGGGCGACCCCGGGCGGGGCGACGCCATCGCCTACGTTCGGGCTCTGGAGACGGCCCTGATCGCCACCGCCGGCCGGCATGGCGTCGTCGCCCATCGCCGCCCCGGCTACACCGGCGCCTGGGTGGGAGGCGCCAAGCTGGCCGCAATCGGGGTCAAGCTGGCCCGCGGCGTGACCCAGCACGGGGTCGCCCTCAACGTCTGCACCGATCTCGGCTGGTTCGCCCATGTCATCCCCTGCGGGATCGCCGATGCCGGGGTCACCTCCCTGGCCCGGGAGGGGGCGGCCGGTCTCACCCTGGAGGCCGTCGCGGGGGAGCTGGCCGCCGACCTGGCGGCTGCCCTGGGCGCGGTCCCCGCGGAGGCCGGGGTGGACCTTGAGGGGCTCGTCGCCGCCGTTGCAGCCTGAGCCGGGGGGAACCCGGCCTCAGCGCAACGGACCCGGACTGAGGTCCCCACAGTTCTCGCCGACTCTGACCCGTTCCCGGGCGATTGCAACAGAACCACTAGCCAAGTGACGTCACGTTGGCTACCATCGCTGGAGCGGAAGGCCCAGCCACCCGGATGCCCTCATCTCAACATCTCACCAGCCACCGGGCAGGCGGCCTTCCAGGGAGCAGTCATGGCCACATTCGTCAGAAACCGCGTCCTGAACCAGTTGCAGTGGACTCCCGAGACGGACACTTACCGGTCCCGGCGGCGTGAGATCCTCTGTGAGCTCGACGGGCTGCTGATCGAGATCGAGGAGATGAACCTCCGCGGCCAGCCGCTGCCGCCTCGCGTGTACGCCCAGCTCCGCCGCCGCGGGGTGGCAGTCGGCCGCGAGGCCACCCCGGCCGACCTGGTGGAGGCGGTCTTCGCCGCCCAGGAGCGCTTCATGCGCCAGCCCATGGGCGGGCTCCCGGGGCGCGACGAGATGCGGCTCAAGGGGCGGCTGGTCTCCTGATCCGGCCCTCGGGTCCACCGTCCCACCGGGCTGCTAGGCTCCGCCGGTGAGCTCCGATCGGGCCAAGGAGGCCGCCGGCCGGGCGGCCGCCCAGCTGCTGCGTGACGGCATGCGGGTGGGGCTCGGCACGGGCTCCACCGCCCACTGGTTCATCGTCGCGACCGGCGAGGCGGTCCGCTCCGGGCTCCGGCTGCAGGCTGTGGCGACCTCGGAGGGGAGCGCCCGGCTCGCTGCCGAGGCGGGCATCGAGCTGGTGGAGCTCGACCGCCATGGCCTGGATCTCGCCGTGGACGGGGCCGACCAGATTGACCCCCATCTCCGGCTGATCAAGGGGGCTGGGGGTGCCCACGTCCGGGAGAAGGTGGTGGCCGCCGCCGCCCGCCGCTACGTGGTCGTGGCCGACCCCTCCAAGCTGGTGCTCGAGCTGCGGGGGCCGGTCCCGGTCGAGATCCTCGCCTTCGGAGCGGACGCCACCCTGGCGGCGCTGGAGCGATGCGGCGCCCCCTTCCGCCTCCGCACCGGCCCGGACGGGGCTCCGTTGCTCAGCGACTCCGGCAACCTCCTCGGGGATGGCGAGTTCGATCTGATCGAGGACCCGGAGGAGCTGGCCCGCCGGCTCCAGGCGGTCCCGGGCGTGGTCGGCCACGGCCTCTTCCTCGGCATGACCGACCTGGTGCTGGTTGGCGACGAGACGGGCGGGGTCCGGGAGGTTCGCACCGCCCGGAGCCGGTAGAGTCGAGTTCGGGGCGGATGGCGCAGCTGGTCAGCGCGTCTCGCTTACACCGAGAAGGCCGCAGGTTCGAGCCCTGCTCCGCCCACTCCGGCCCCCCACCGGGGGCCAAACGGCGCAAACATTAGATACGGCAAACTCGGTACGATGCAGCGATCGGATCTGACCAGCGGGGGGCAACCATGACCAGGGCAGCCACGCGAATCGCCGCCGGATCCGGGGTTGCCCTCGTGGTCGCATTTGCGATCGGTGTGTTCGTTTCGACCAGCGCGCTGGCTGCGACCTACACGGTCACCACTGACAGCGGCAACCCCGCCACGGCCGGAAGCCTCCCCTACGAGATCGGCCTGGCCAACACGGCCGGCGGGACCAACACCATCACCTTTGCCAGCACCGCCAACGGGACCATCACCCTGACCAGCGGCGAGCTGGAGCTGACGGGAAGTCAGACGCTCACGATCACGGGCAACGGCGCGTCCAACACCGTGATCAGCGGAAATGGCGCCAGCCGCGTCTTCGAAGTCGATGCCGGTGTCAGCCTCAGCCTGTCGGGCGTCACCGTCGAGAACGGGTCGACCAACGAGGCCAACGGCAGCGGCATCGATGTCGATGGGGGCAGCCTCGATCTCAGTGACAGCACCGTCACCGGAAACGCCGGAGACGACGATGACGGCGTTGGGATTGTCAACAATGGGTCCGGGACTGTGACCATTACCCAATCCACCGTCTCCAATAACACCGTCACTGAGGGAAGCGGAGGGGGGGCGGCGAACAACGGCAGTGGAACGTTCAACATCCTCGACAGCACGTTTGTGGGCAACGTGTCCGACATCCGTGGTGGGGGCATCCTCGTCCAGGGTGGAACGCTCAACATCATCGACAGCACCTTCAACGACAACTCCGGTCTTGGCGGAGCCATCAGCACCTTCCACGACGACGGGTCGATCGACATCATCGACAGCACCTTGGCGGACAACCCGTCCAGCGAAGCGGGCGATGATATCTTCATCTTGGAGGGCGACACGGTCACGGTCACGGTCGCGGGCTCCATCCTGACCAACTCCGGTGGATCCACCGTGAGCTGCTCGGGTGCAGTGACCGATGGCGGGTACAACATCGACAACGGAACGTCGTGCGGGTTCACCGCGGCTTCGGACCACAGCAGCACCGATCCGGACCTGGGCTCACTCGCCAGCAACGGTGGGCCCACGCAGACCATGGCACTCGATGCCGGCAGTGCCGCGATCGAGGCCGGGGAATCCGGAACCGCATGCACGAGCGTCAACGACAGCGAGGATCAGCGCGGCTATGAGCGGCCCGGCGTTGCCGGCACCGCCTGCTCCATCGGCGCCTACGAATACGGTGCCTCCGCTCCGACAACCACGGTTCCGGTACCGACCAGCGGAGCGGTGACCGGCTCGTCGCCCGCACTGCCGTGGGGGATCGTCTTCACGCTCTTCGGGGTCGCCGCGCTCCTCCTCATCACGACGGGACTCCGGGCGCGTAATCGCCGTCCGATCTGAGCGGCCGGCCGCCCCGGTGTCCGCACGGTCGGACTGACCCCGGGGCGGTTCAGAGGCGATCGGCCCCGGCGGGTGGGGACGGGACCGGCCAGGCTCTCCGGATGGGCGGAGGGGAGCGCCGGTTGTCGTCAGCCGTGTCGTGAATCCCCGGCGCTCAGCCTGAAGGGCTGGCGGGGAGCTCGGAGCCGGCTTCCCCGCCGCCGGGCCGGGCGGTCCACCCGCCCGACGGAGCGGTCCGGCGGGGAGCCCCGAGGGGCCGGGGGAGGCCGGCGCAACGAAGCCGACACGAGATCTCCCCGGGACCTCAAGTTCGTGGCATCATCGCCCAAAACGACGGAGGTTCCCGGCGATGGCCAGGTCCCAGGCGTCCCTGGGGGTCACTGTGGCTGTGTTCGGATTCGATCCCAGCCCTGATACTCCGTCCAAACGCGCCCTCCACGTCCTCACCCTGCGGCAGGGGCTGCCCAAGGCCGAGCTCGATGCCCGTGAGACGTTCGAGGCGGCGGGGGCCCGGGCGGTCGAGGAGGCCGGCGTCCGGCTGGAGGCGGGTCGGAAGGGCCATGGGGCCGGGCGGCTCCGCCTGGTCGGCCTGGATGACGAGCCGGGCGGCCGCGCCCGCGAGCTGACCGCCTGGTACTACGCGACCGTGCCCTTTGCCGAGGTGGACCGGCCGGCGGCCTGGACCCCGGCCGGCCGCGGGGCCAACCTCCGTGGCCCGGACGCCGCCGCCTTCCGGGCGTGCCTGGAGCGGCTGCGCGCCGACTCCCGCCATGTGGCCGGGGCGGTGAGCCTGCTCGGCGATGTCTTCACCGGCGACGACCTGCTGCGCCTCTACATCGCCCTTCACGGCGAGCCCGAGGGGAGCGAACGCACCTTCCGCCGCAGGGTCCAGGAGCTCCGCGACATCGGCGTGCTCAAGCCCGTCCGCGACTCGGAGGTTGCCGCCCTCCGCCTCCGGGTGGCCCGCTTTCACAGCCCCGCCGGAACCGGTGGGCGGCCCCCGGAGCTGCTCCGCTACACCGGAAGCGGTGGCGAGCAGGAGCAGCTGGCGGTTCTGAGGACGCGCCGCTCCGCCTGAGGCGGGTTGCCCTCTCCGGCTCGGATGGGGGCCCTCTCCGCGCCGCGCGGCGTCCTGTCGGGGACCCGCTACACCTCCGCAACGCGGCCGAAAGGTCGGGCTGGTAGCGTGCGAGGGGCTGCCACGTGGGGCTGACACGGCGCTCCGGCAGGCCATGGCGGTGACGGAGGTCAGTCGGGTGACGATGGTGGCGGCAGGACGGGGCGGGGGCCCGTGGCCGTCCGGCCCGACGGCGCTCGCCGCCCAGGGCATCGTCAAGAGCTTCGGAGGGCAGCGCGTGCTCGCCGGGGTGGACCTGATGGCCCGGGCCGGCGAGGTGGTCGGCCTGGTCGGTGAGAACGGTGCCGGCAAGAGCACCCTGCTGCGCATCTGCGCCGGGCTGCTCGAGCCCGACCAGGGCACGATCGAGGTGAGCGGCCGGGTCGGGTTCTGCCCCCAGGACCCCGGCCTGCTGGACCTGCTGACCGCGGACGAGCACCTGGTCTACTTCGGAGCCGCCCGTGGGCTCAGCCGGTCCACCTCGGTCGCGGTCGGCCGCCGGATCCTCAACGAGTTCGGCTTCCCCACCTCGGGCGACAGGATGACCAAGCAGCTCTCCGGGGGCACCCGGCAGAAGCTGAACCTCGCCCTCGCCCTGCTCGGGGACCCCGCCGTGCTCCTGCTTGACGAGCCGTACCAGGGCTTCGACCGCGGGGTGTACGTCAACTTCTGGGACCACGTGGACCGCTGGGCGGCGAGCGGCAAGGCGGTCGTCATCGTGACCCACATGCTCGCCGAGCTGAACCGGGTGGACCGGGTGGTGGAGCTGGCCGCCGAGCGTCCCCTGGCCGTGGAGGCCGGAGCGCGCTGATGCGAGGATTCCTCCGCCGATCGCTCACCGCGGCCGAGATGCAGGCCCGCCAGCTGCTCCGGCGACGGCTCTCGCTCTACATCCTGCTGGCGCTCCCCGTAGCCCTCTACCTGAGCACCCTGACCAACGGCAGCGAGAGCGCCATCACCTTCGGCGCTCTGGGCATGTCCTGGTCGGTGGCCTCGGCCGCGCTCTTCTCGGTGCTCGCGGCCCGCGCCGTGGAGCCCCGGCTGGTGCTGGCCGGGTACCGCGCCGCCGAGCTGATGGTGGGGCGATTCCTCCTCCTGCTCGGGGTCGGCGTCGTCCTCGCCGGCCTGGGCGCCCTGGGGATGACCCTGGTCTCCGACCCGGCCGACGAGGCCGCCCTGCTCGCCTCCTGCGCCCTGGTCCCGGTCGTCTCCGTCGCGCTGGGGCTGGCGGTGGGCGCCGTCCTCCCCCACGACCTGGAGGGGGTCCTGGTCATCATCGGCGTGGTCGGGGTCCAGCTCTCGCTCAGCCAGAGCGCCTGGGTGAACGTCCTGCTCCCCCTCGACGGTCCCATCCAGCTCGCATACCGCGCCGGCGGTCTCCCCGCCGACCCGGTCATGCCCGCGGTCCTCCACACGCTGGCCTCGACGGCCGTCCTGCTCACGGTCGCCGCCGTCGTCTGGTCGCGCAAGGTGCGGGTGCGCCACCCGCGGGTGCGGCCGCGGCGGGAGATCGTCCCGGGCGGCGTGCGCGCCGGGGCGAGGGCGTTCCTCGTGGCGTCGCCGGCCCTCCGACGTGAGCCGGTGCCGATCCGGCGCGACCCCGACGGCGATGACCGCCCGCGGCCCTCATCACGGCCGCCCTCCCCGTGGGAGCGCCCCTGACCGTTCGCCTGGCGGGCCTCAGCCGGCGTCGGCGGGCCAGGGTCCCTCGCCGCTGCTGAGGACCAGAGTGACCGGACCGTCGTTGACCAGCTCCACCTGCATCTGAGCCCCGAACTCACCGGTCGCGACGGTCAGCCCCCGCCGCTCCAGGGCGGCCCGGAAGTGCTCGCAGAGACGCCGCGCCAGCTCGGGCGGAGCCGCACCCAGGAAGCTGGGCCGGTGGCCCCGGGAGGTGTCCGCATGGAGCGTGAACTGGCTGACCAGCAGCACCGAGCCCCCGGTCTGCTCGAGATCGAGGTTCATCCGCTCCGCCTCGTCGGCGCAGATGCGCAGCCGGGCGATCCGCTCCGCCAGACGCTCCGAGGTGGCCTCGGTGTCGGCGGGGCCGACCGAGAGCAGCACGCAGAAGCCGGGCCCGATCTCCCCGGTCACGCGCTCCGCCGGCCGGTCCGCGGCGGCGGCCCGCCCGCCGGGGGAGGGGAGATCACCGTCACCCCCGGACCGGACCGTGACCCGGGCGCGGCGCACCCGCTGGACGACCGCCCTCATCCCGCCTGACCCAGGCTGTCCAGCCCGCGGTGCATCCGCATCGCCTCGGCCTCGGCCTCGAAGAAGTCGGGCGCCTCGCCGCGCATCCCCGCCACCATGAAGCTCCAGCCGCGGTGGTCCGGGCCCCGGCCGTCGCTGACCCCGTATGCGGAGGCCAGGGCCCGGGGTGGGAGGAGCTCGATCCGCCGGCCGTCGGGGAGCTTCTTGAAGATCGGCCGACGCACCAGCACCTCCTCGAGCGGCCGCCCTCCGGGGAGCCGGCCTCGGTCCATCTCGACCCGGCGCAGCTTGGCGATCGGGTTGTCGGGGTCGCGCAGCTCCACCCACAGCCCGAAGCGCTCGGAGAGGTCGCGGAAGATGAAGAGCACCGCCAGCGCGTCGGTCTCGTCCCCGAGCACCCGGATGAAGGTCGCCGCCGAGATCGGGTCGGCCGCCGGCTCCGCGCGCGAGCTGGCCTCCCGCTGGTCGCCGAAGAAGAGCTGGGGGAGCAGGTCCGGGGAGCGGTCGTCGGCCAGCCAGGGATGTCCGTCCCGCCAGTCGCGCCGGTGCGCCAGCTCGGAGAAACGCCTCTGGGCAGCGTCCCGGCGGCTCTCGTCCAGACCGCGCACCCGGACATGGATCACCCGTCCCACCGGGCCGATTGTAGGGGGGAGCGCGCTCGGAGCTAACGCGATCCCACCGTGATCCCGTCGAGCACCAGGTCGACGCAGCGGACCAGCAGGGCGTCGTCGAGGGGCTCGCCGGTCATCAGCATGCGGACGTAGAGCGGCCCGACCAGTGCCTCCATGGCGAGGATGGGGTCGACCTCGCGGCGGAGCTCGCCGCGCGCCCTGGCCCGCTCGAAGAGGGCGGCTCCCGTCCGGAAGCGCTCCAGCCAGTAGCCGGCACGAGCTTCCTCGTACTCGGGGAGGTCGCGGCGCAGCGCGATCCGGACCAGGAGCTCGCCCAGCGGGGTGTGCAGGAAGACCGAGATCCCCCTGCTCACCGCCAGCAGGTCGCCGCGCAGCGACCCCGTGTCCGGAGTGGGGATCTCCGCCTCGGTGCCGCTGAGGACGGCGTCGAGGGCGAGGTTGGACCGGCTTCCCCAGCGCCGGTAGATGGTCGTGGCGTGGACCCCGGCGCGCTGGGCGACCTCGGCGATCGAGAGGTCGTCGAGCCCGTGCTCGAGCAGCGCGCTGAGGGTGGCGTCGATGACCGCCGCGCGCACCCTGGCGCTCCTTCCCCCGGTCCGCCGCGCCGGCAGGCGCGACGCCTGGACCTCCATGCGGCTGATCTTATCGCTACTCGCCTTGCATTACTCCTGCCTTATCGCTACTCACCTTGCGTTAAGGAGGATCGGGCCCTATACTAACGCAAACCTCACTGCGTTAAGGAGTAACCAAGGTGAGCTTGCCGAGCCGGGCCGTCGCCGCCCCGAGCCGGGGGGATGAGGCTTCGCCGGCACGCCCGTCGCGGCGCTGGCTGGCGCTGGCCGTGCTCTGTCTGTCGCTGCTGATCGTCTCCCTCGACAACACCGTCCTCAACGTGGCGCTGCCCACCCTGGTGCGCGACCTCGGGGCCACATCGACGGACCTGCAGTGGATCGTCGACGCCTACGTGCTGGTCTTCGCCGGCCTGCTCCTCGTCTCGGGCAGCGTGGCCGATCGTTTCGGCCGAAAGTGGACCTTCCTGGTGGGCCTGGTCGCCTTCGCCGGCTGCTCGACCTGGGCCGCCTTCTCGGGCTCGGTGGGGATGCTGATCGCCGCCCGGGCGAGCATGGGACTGGGCGGGGCGCTGATCATGCCGTCGACGCTCTCGCTCATCACCAGCATGTACACCGAGGTCCGCGAGCGGCAGCGGGCCTTCGGCATGTGGGCGGCCACCACCGGGGCGGGGGTCGCGCTGGGCCCGATCATCGGCGGTCTGCTGCTCGCCCACTTCAGCTGGGGCTCGGTGTTCCTGATCAACGTCCCCATCGCTGCGATGGCCCTGGTTCTGGCGATCCCCTTCGTGCCCAACTCCAAGAATCCGGCGGCGGAGCCACCCGACCTGCTGGGGGCGCTGCTCTCCATCGGCGGGCTGGGCCTGCTGCTCTGGGCGCTGATCGACGCGCCGGTGCACGGCTGGTCCTCGCCGACGGTGATCGGCGCCGGCCTGGGCGCCGTCGTGGTTCTGGCCGGCTTCGTCCTCTGGGAGCGGCATGCGTCCCACCCCATGCTCCGGCTCGGCTTCTTCCGCAACCGGCGTTTCTCGGTGTCCGTGATCTCCGTCAGCATGGTCATGTTCGGGCTGTTCGGCGCCCTCTTCCTGCTGACCCAATTCCTCCAGTTCGACCTCGGCTACTCGGCGCTGCAGACCGGGATCAGGGTGCTGCCGGCGGCGGGCTCGATCATCATCGTCGCTCCTTTCGCCAGCCTTCTCGACCGCGCCCTGGGCGGCCGCGTGGTGGTGGGCTTGGGCCTGCTGCTGATCGCCGCCGGCCTCTGGCAGATCTCGGCGACCTCCGTGACCACCACCTATGGCGGGATCGTGCTCGGGATGGTGCTGCTCGGGGTCGGTGCGGCCCTGGTCATCCCCTCCGTGACGGCCGGCGTGATGGGGTCGCTGCCCGAGGAGCACACCGGCGTCGGTGCCGCCACCAACGGCGCCTTCCTCCAGGTGGGCGGAGCGATCGGGGTGGCCGTCCTGGGCAGCCAGCTCTCCACCCGCTACCAGGGCCAGATGATGACCTCCCTGGCCCCGATCCACGTCCCGGCCGGGCTGGAGACGACCATCCTGGGATCGGTGGGCGGGGCCCTCGGCGTTGCCGCCCACGAGGGGGGGATGGTCGGTCAGGTGCTCGCCGCCTGGGCCCGGTCGGCGTTCATCAGCGGCATGGACCTGGCTCTCCTCACCGGGGCCCTGGTCGCGGCGATCGCCGCGCTGCTGGCGCTCATCGCCCTGCCCGCCTCGCGGAGCCGCGAGAAGCGTGCCCGGCCGCAGCTCGTCGCCCTCCCGCCGGCGGACGGGGACGGTCCCGAGGAGCCTTGACCGGGCCCTGAAGCCTCTTCAGCGCTCCGTTGGCCGGACCGGGGCCTGGTCCCGCCGGCTCCTGCGCGGCCGGGGCGGCCGGCGGGCTGCGGGAGGCTGCGCGGGAGTCTCGGCGGGGGTGACTGGCCTGCGCCGTGCACGCGGAGGCGCCACCGGGGTGGGGACTGCGCCACGGGTCTGTGCGGTGCGCCGGGCGGCAGGCCGCGTGGTCCGCGGCGCAGGGGATTCGGAAAGCGCGCTCGCAGGCTTCGTGCGGGCCGGGCGTCGGGTGGGTGGGCGCCTGGTTGCGACCGGTGGCACCGCGGCGGCGGCAGGGGCGGCCACGACCGCCGGCAGCCCCAGCGCGGGGACGGGCCGGCGCCGCATCCATCCCGGCGGGCTGAGCACGATCGATGCGGCGATCACGGCGGCCGCCGCTCCGGCGAAGAGTGGGGTATGGATCAGCACCAGCAGGTTGCCGACGCCGGGGATGACCGTGGTCGCCTCGCCGAGGATGTCGCTGCGCGGGACCGCCCAGGGGTCGGGGGCCGGGTTGTTGTCGCCCTTGAGCGTGTACCCGGCGGAGGCTGTGCCGCCGACGATGCGGTGGATCACGGTGTCACCCGCACCGATCTGGCCGCGGGGCACCGAGTAGATGACCAGCTCGCCGACACCGTAGCTCGGCTGCACCCTGGCCAGGACGAGGTCGCCGCTGGCCAGCACCGGGTTCATCGAGTCCCCGTGGACGATGAGGTAGCTGGCGGGGCCGCCGAGCGCCACTGGTCGGAGGTTGGTCCACCAGAGGCCGACCACGGCAGCGAGCACTACCAGGAAGCCGGCGTTAACGGGGCGCCGAATGGAGCGCAGCGTTGCGGATGTCCGGTCGCGCAGGGCGCGTACCGCCGCCGCCACCCGCAGCTGCGAATCCGAGCCGCCCCGCTTCCCGGCGGCCACCACCGCGCCCATCACGGGACGTCCACGTAGGTGATCACGAGCTGGGGCTCCTGGGTGGCGCTGTCGTCGTTCTCGGAGCGGAAGTACGTGTGGTAGGTGGTCGTGGAGCCCTCGGTGGCGTCGCGGATCATCCAGCCGTCGTTGGTGTCGGTCCGGCTGACGAACGCCTGGACGTCACTGGTCACCGCCCAACTCGCGTAGCCGGCGGCCGCGATTCCGCTGGTGCAGCCGGTGCCGACGTTCTCGGAGGCCGTGGCGTCGGCGCTGGGTGGGTTGTTGGTGGTGGTGCCTGCCGGCTGATTGGTCCAGTCGATGGCGGCCGCGGTCCAGGTCAGCGACGCCGGCCAGTAGGTGGTGCCGCCCACCCCCACCCGGAAGAGGTCGTAGCTGCGGCAGGTGGTGGCGACGGTGTAGGCGTAGAGGCGGAGCACCGCGTCGGTGACGCTGGCGGTCGAGGGGATGGCGGGGGTGCAGGCGGTGAGTGCGAAGCTGAGGTAGGCGCGGTCGTTGTTGGTCCCGGAGGCGACGTACATGTAGTTGTCGCTACCGTAGGTGGTGCCGGGATTGGCCTGCTCAACCATCGAGTCGGGTTCGATCGTCTCGGTGCTGGGGTAGCCGCTCAGGACGCAGGTCCGGGCCGGGGTCAGGTCCTGGGAGTTGAGGTTGAGGCTGGCCGCGGACGCCGTCGACAGGGTGACCGAGGTGCAGCCGGCGATGACGGCCACCAACCCGGCTCTCATGTTCCGGTCATCACGATGTCCACCTGGCCGGCGTCGGTCAGGGGCACGGTGGGCGAGAGCGTCAGGTCGAGCGTCCCGCCCCCGGTGGGGACGGTCCCGGTCGCCGTGCTGGTGGTGCCGCTGTTGCTGTTGAGAGTGGCGGAGAGGCTGGCGCCGCCACAGGCAGAGGGGATCCCGCTCAGGTCGATTCCCGAGATGGTGGCGCCGCCGGTCTCGGTCATGGTGATCGCGGTGGTCGCGCACGGCTGCACCGCCACCTCTATGGCGCCGAGTTTGGCGCTGGAGCCGGCAAGGCCGCCGGCGTCGGCGACCACGGCCACACCCGCGACCACCACCGCGAGGGTGGCGGCCAAACGCAGCGGTGTGGAGAGCCGTCCCATCTCTGATCGCCTCAGGAAATGACCGGCGGACCCCGCAGCTCTGCGCCGCGGGGCCCGCCGGTTGGAGCGAAGCGAACTATCAGCTGCCGATGACGACGGAGACGCCCGTGACCAGGTTGGCGTTGACCGCGGTGCCGAAGGCGCCCGTCGTGAAGCTGTTCCCGGCGGTGTTGGCCAGGCCGCTCAGGGTTCCGGTGACCTCACCGAGGGAGGTGTTCCCGGAGCCGCTCAGCGTGACCCGGTAGCTCTGGCTGTTGCAGGTGGTCCAGGTCGGGGTGGCGGTCGTGTCCTTGATGGTCACGGCCGTGATCTGGTACCCGGGCAGCGTGCTCGAGTACGAGGTGTTGCCGGTGTAGCTGGCCTGGAGGGTGTCCGGTGTGCAGGCCGCGACCACCGACTGGCTGGCACCCAGGTTGCTGGTGGTGAGGTTCAGGCTGGCCGCCAGGGCGTAGATGCCGCTGAAGGCGATGACGCCGGCGACGGCTGCTCCGATGATGCGCTTCATGTGTTCCTCGCTCCGACATCCCTGCGAGCCGCAGGTCGGTGAATTCCGTCTCACGTCACATGCCATGGGGGGCAGGTGCGTCGCAGGGCCATAGTGCAGGTGCACTAGTGGACCCGATTGCAGCGTTGGCGGCCTGCGTCGCCGGTGTCACTGGGCCACCACCTGTGTAACGAGGGATTGCACAGTCCTCGACCCGGACGCGGCACCCGGGAGGATGACGGACCCGCGCCGGGTCGGACGCCGGCCTCAGCCGCCGATGACCAGGGAGGTCGCGGTCACCTGGGAGGCGTCCACCGGGGTGGCAGGTCCGGCGGTCGCGGAGAAGCTGGAGGCCCCGCCGGGCACGATCCCGGCGACGTCGCCCAGGGGAGCCCCGCCGGCGCCCACCAGGGTCACCCGGTAAGTCTGCCCGGCGCAGGCCGCGAGATCGGGGGTCGGGGCCGTATCCGTCACGGTCACGCCGGTGACGGCATAGCCGCCGTCCGGCCCCATCGCGGCCGAGTAGGCGGTGATGAATCCCACCTGGAGGGTGTCCTGGGTGCAGGCGGCCACCGCCTGCTGCGCGGTGCCCAAGCTCTGGCCGGAGCCCTCCAGTCCCGCCGCCAGGGCCTGGCCCGCCGCGAGTGCGACCGCTCCGGCGGCCAGCGCTCCGAACGCCTTCAACGCCTTCATTGCATCTTCATGCTGGCGGACGCGCGGCCGGCTGGCGAGATGCAGGTGGCCGGATCTCGGGTAGTGCCCCTGCCCCCGGCGCCGACCGGCCGGGGCTCAGGTCGTGGTCCCGGCCTCCGGGGCGTCCTCCTCGGCGAGGATGCGGTAGAGCCCCTTGCGGGTGTCGGCGAGGAGCCTGCGCGCCCTGATCACCTGGGCGGCGCTGCCGGCCTGGCCGACCTGGATGGTCGCCGCCCCGACCGCGCTCATGATCTCGAAGAGCGACCGGGCGTCCTCGTCGACCGAGTCGGCGACCGAGGCCCAGGGGGCGGCCAGCTCGTCGGGGTGCTGGTCGGCGTAGGCACGGCCCGCCTCGGTCAGCCGCAGCTCGCGGCGGCCCCCGTCGTCCACGGCCTCGATGAGACCCTCGTCCTCGAGCTGCTGGAGGGCCGGGTAGACCGATCCGGCGCTGGGCCGCCAGAGGCCCTGGCTGCGGCGCTCGATCTCCTGGATGATCTGGTAGCCGTTGCGCTGCTGCTCCTTGAGCAGGGCGAGGATGGCGGCGCGCACGTCGCCGCGGCGCATGCGGGGCCCGCGGCCCGGGCCGGGCCCGAACATCCCGCCGAAGGGCCCGAAGCGCGGAACGCCGAAGCGCGGTCCGCCGAAGGCCGGCCGTTGGCGCGCCCGCCCCCAGCCTCGGGGAGCGCCGGGCTCCCCCGCGCCGGGGTCGAAGCCGCCGCGCTGGTGGGCCCGCGCGCCGAGGTGCCGGGCGCGGCCCGCCCAGCGCTCTCGGTCGGACGGGAAGAAGGAATCTGCGTTGGGGGTGTCGTTCACGTGGGGAGGACCTCGTCGGAGGGGTGGATCAACGATATTATAAAGATATATCGCGATACCGCCGCAGTGTCAAGCCCCTCCTGCGGGGCTCAGCGGCCGGTCCCTCGAAGAGCGAGCGCCGGCTGGCGCGGGAACGCAGGCGGGGTTACGCCGCTCATCCTCAAGCCGTGCAGGCCCCGATGGGGCCGGCAGCGGGGCCGGCTCAGCCCCGCCAGCGCCAGAGGATGTTGGCCCCGATCGCGGAGACCACGGCCAGGCCGGCGAAGAGCAGCCCGTGCTTGAGCTGGATGCGGGCCGGGGGGCCGGCCAGGAAGGTGGTCTTCTGAGTGAAGTAGAAGACGGCCAGGGCGAGGCAGACCACGGCGACGACGATCAGCACCGCGGCCAGGGCGCGACCGCGGTTGGGATGGGCGGCGTCGGACATGGTGGGCATCCCCCGTGAGCGCTAGTGGAGCAGGACGAGACCGAGCACGCCCAAACCCGCGCAGTAGTACGCATACGGGTCGAGCCGGCCTGCGCGGAAGTATCGGACAAGAAAGCGCGCGCTGGCATAGGCGGTCAGGCCGGCCGCCACCCCGCCCGCCAGCATCGCGCCGAGGTCAGCGCTGCCCGCCAGCGAGGGCAGCTCCAGGAGGCCGGCGGCGAGGATGATCGGGGTGGCCAGGAGGAACGAGAAGCGGACCGCCTCCTCGTGCCGCAGCCCCGCGATCAGGCCCCCGGCCATGGTCGAGCCGGAGCGCGAGAGCCCGGGGAAGAGCGCGACGATCTGGCAGGCGCCGACCAGGGCCGCGCGCCCGAAGCTCATCTCCTCCACGGTGCGGAAGCGCCGCGCCTCCAGCCCGGGGTCGCGCTGTGAGATCCCCGCCCGGCGTTCGGCCCGGCGGCGGAGCAGCTCCGCCCCGAGCAGCATGGCGCCGTTCACGATCAGCAGCCCGGCCGCCAGCCGGGGGTCTCCGAAGTTGCTCTGGAGCGGCTTCTGGAAGAGGAAGCCCACCAGGCCTGCCGGGATGGTGCCCACCACCAGCAGCCAGGCCAGGCGCTCGTCACCTCCCCGGATCCTCCCGGTGACCGCGCTGCGCACGAAGCCCGCGACGATCCTGCCCCACTGCCGCCAGTAGAGGGCGATCAGGGCCGTCGCCGTGCCGATGTGGAGCAGCACCAGGAAGGGGAGGAAGTCGGGATCGTTCTCCCTCACCCCGAGCCCCAGCAGCGGGGGCACGACCACCGCGTGGCCGAGCGAGGAGACCGGGAACAGCTCGCTCGCGCCCTGGAGGACGCCGAAGAAGAGGGCGATCGGCAGGGTGATGGCCACGAGCCCCGGACAGTACCAGGGTCGGGCGGGAGGTCCGGGTGGACGGCCCTGCCCATGAGACGGGTACCATGGCGCGCTTACGAAGGGGACAACGGGCTGCCAGCCGGGGGCACGGCGCGTGAGCTGAACTCGAGGGGTCCGTGCATGTCGTGTCGGGCACGTCGCGGAGGCGGGAGATGACCCTGAGATACATCGCGGTGCTGAGCCTGGGGTTGCTGGTGGCCGGCTGCGGCTCGGCCGCGGTGGCGCCGACGTCGGCGCCGCCGTTCACGGCCTCGGCGCCCCCGCCGTCCAGCACCAGCTCGGCGCCGGCCAGCGTGGTGCCCGCGCCCGCGTCGACGCCTCCCTCCGAGTACTACCTGGCGGCGGCCAGCGGCGTCGACGCGGCCTACGCGCAGTGGACCACCGCGATCGTGGGTCTCGACCAGCCCAGCCAGTTCGTCGCACCGGCGACCACGTACGCGGGCGCGCTGACCACGTTCGACAACGACATCGCCGACATCGGCGCCACTGGGACCGCGGCCAGCGACATCGCGATCCTGGTGAGCGATGACCAGATCGTGATCTCGGACCTGGAGAAGGTCGGCAACGAGAGCGCCGCCGAGCTGCCCGAGTGGCAGGCCCAGCTGGTCGCGGACGGCGACACCGCAATCACCGAGGGCGACATCGTGCGTGCCGACCTGGGCCTGCCGGCGAGCTGACCCTGCCCGCCCGGCGGCGTGGGGGAGCGTGCCCCACCCGGCCGCGGATTCGCGCTGGGGGCCCGCCCCCTCGTCAGTGGTGGAAGTGGGCGCGGTCGGGGTGCTGCGGCAGCCGGGAGCCGAGCTTCTCCAACCCGGCCACCTCGCGGCGGAGGTCGGCGATCAGCAGGTCGGCGAGGTCGCGCGACATCCCGTTGCGCACCACCACGCGCAGCACCGAGGTGTCCTGGAGGTGGGCGGGGAAGCTGTAGGCGGGCACCTGCCAGCCGCGCTTGCGCAGCCCGTCGGAGACGTCGAACACCGTGAAGCGGTTGACCTCCGGGGTGAGCGCGAAGGCGAAGACCGGCAGCTCGGTGCCGTCGGTCAGGAGGCGGAAGGGGCCGATCGCGGCCACGGCCGCGGCCAGGTGCTGGGCGGTGTCGAGCGCGGCCTGCTGGACCCGACGGTAGCCCTCGAAGCCGAGCCGGATGAGGTTGTAGTACTGGGCGATCACCTGGGCTCCCGGGCGTGAGAAGTTGAGCGCGAAGGTGGGCATGCTGCCGCCCAGGTAGTTGACCCGGAAGACGAGCTGCTCGGGCAGGGCCTCACGGTCGCGCCAGAGCACCCATCCCACCCCCGGGTAGACCAGCCCGTACTTGTGGCCGGAGGTGTTGATCGAGGCCACCCGGGGGAGGCGGAAGTCCCACTCCAGCGCCGGCTGCACGAAGGGCGCCACGAAGCCGCCCGAGGCGGCGTCGACGTGAACGGGGACGTCGGGCCCGCCGCCCTGGTGGAGGGCGTCGAGCGCGGCGGCGATCCCGGCGACCGGCTCGTAGCTCCCGTCCTGGGTGGAGCCGAGCACCGCGACCACGCCGATGGTGTTCTCGTCGCAGAGCTTCACCGCCTCCTCGCCGGTGAGGTGGCGCCGCTCCCCCTCCATGGGCACGTAGCGCGGCTCGACGTCCCAGTAGCGGCAGAACTTCTCCCAGCACACCTGGACGTTGATGCCCATCACCAGGTTGGGCCGGTCGCCGGCGGCGCCGGCGGCGCGCCGGGCCTCGCGCCAGCGCCATTTGAGCGCCATCCCGGCGAGCATCGCCGCCTCGCTGGAGCCGGTGGTGGAGCAGCCGACCGCGTGCTGATGCGGCTGCGCGTGCCAGAGGTCGGCCAGGATGTGGACGCAGCGGCGCTCGATCTCCGCGGTCTGCGGGTACTCGTCCTTGTCGATGATGTTCTTGTCCGCGGTCTCTGCCATCAGCCGCCCCGCCTGAGGCTCCATCCACGTGGTCACGAAGGTGGCCAGGTTGAGCCGGGCGTTGCCGTCCAGCATCAGCTCGTCGTGGACGATCTGGTACGCCATCTCCGGGTCCATCGGCTCCTTGGGGATGCGCAGCTTGGGCACGCCCGAACGCGCGGCGCCGCTGGCATACAGGGGGTTGACCTCGAGGGTGCCGTCGTCCGGCTGGTGGTGGTGGAGCGCCATGTCGTCCCCCTCTCAGACGCCGAGCGGGGAGGGGGAGGCCCTCCTCCGCGCCGCCTCGACGAATCCCGACAGCACCGGGTGCGGTCCGCCGGACCGGACCGCCGCCTGGGGGACGAAGAGGGTGCCGATGAAGAATGGGTGGCCGGGCAGCTCAAGGATGCGCGGCTCGCCCTCGAGGTCGAAGCCGCTGAAGCGCAGCCCGGCCGCCTCGAGCCGGCCCCGGTATGCGGGATTGAGGCCGAAGTTGCAGAAGAACGGCTCGTTCGCCTCGGTGGCCGCGTAGAGGTCGCCGGCCTGGGTGCCGGCCTCGATCCGCACGGGGTGCACCTGCCCGGCCAGCGAGCAGGAGAGGGGTGCGACCACGAGCTCGGTGGCGTCCGGATGCTCCTCGGCGTGGTCGGCTCCGTCGATGCCGGCGACATCGCGGGCGACCTCGATGAGCATGTGCTGGAAGCCACCGCAGGTCCCGAGCACCGGGATCCCCCGCTGGCGGGCGTGGCGGATGGCGGCGAGGGCGCCCTCCATGCTCGCGTACGGGCTGCCGGGGGCGATCAGCACCCCGCCGTAGGCGTCGAGACGGTCCGCCTGCCCGAGCACGTTGAGGGTGCCCAGCCAGGCGGGCTCGGCGCCCAGCCCGATGAGGGCGGCGTCGGTGGCGCTGTGGGTGGGATTGTCGGGGTTGCGCTCTCCGACCACGGCGATCAGCACGGGCGGTCCTCCTCAGCCGGTGGCTCTCGTGGATGGTGGGGGCGGCCGGCGCCCCGTCCACCTCCGCATTGTCGGCTTCGCGGCCCCGCTGCGTCAGCGAGCGACGCCCACCGTCTGTCCGATCGTCTCCGGCCGGTCGAGCAGCCGGAGCATGAGGTGGGCGACGTCGGCACGCGAGATCGCGAGGCCGCGCCGGACGTTCCGCCCGTCGGCGGTCCGATAGGCGCCGGTCAGCGCCCCATCGGTGAGCCGCGGAGGCCGGACCACTGTCCATTCCAGTGCGCCCTCCCGAAGCTCCTCCTCCATGAGGGCGAGTCCGCGTAGACGTGGCCGAAGGCTCGCTTGGTCAGCGGGCTGAGCAGGTGGCGCATCAGGAATCCGTCACCGGGGTCGTGCTTCGGCGGCCGGGTCCGGCCCGGCGAGCTGACGGTTCCCACCGGAGCGGCGCTCACCACGATGATGCGCCGCGTCCCCACCGCCTGCATGGCCCCGGCGATCGCCTGCGTGCCGGCGGCCGCGATCCCCGCCTCCGACCGCGACCGGGCGCCGAGGCCCGAGAGCACCGCGTCGGCTCCGGCCACCGCGTCGCGCAGGGCTTGCGGATCGGGGGAGCGCAGGTCGACCACAACCGTGGGCACCGTGTGCGAGAGCCTGAGGGGATCCCTGACCAGGGCCGTGACGTCATGCCCCGCGGCGACGGCCTGGTCCAGGAGATGCCGGCCCACCCCTCCGGTGGCGGCGACGATGGTGAGCCGCATCGCTTCTCCGACGCCGCCCTTCCCGCGGCTCAGGCGCGCCGCCCGGGTGGGGCGGGGGAGGCGCTCGGGACGAACAGCCCGCGAGCCACGAAGTCGAGGTTGGCGGCGGTGCGCCGCCGCACCACGTCGGGGGCGTAGGCGGGCTCCCCGATGTGACGCTGGATCACCGGCTCCATCAGCAGCGGCCCGAGGATGACGCTCAGCACCTGGAAGGGGCGCCACTCGGGATCGGAGTCGGAGCGGATGCCTCCGGCCCGCTCCAGCAGCTCCAGTCCGCGATGGGTGGCCGCCACCACCTCGTCGAAGATCGCCGTCCCCGCCGGGGTCTCGTCGAGGAGGCAGCGGCGCAGGTAGCGGCGGATGTCCGGGCTGGTCCCCAGCACATCGGAGAAGACGGTCGCCATCTGCCGCGAGAGCTGGTCGGCGGGGAGGTCCCGGGGCAGGACGTCGAAGCGGTCGAGGAAGAGCGCCAGCACCGACTGGTCGACGGCGGCGCGCAGGCCGTCCTTGGACCCGAAGTGGTGGATCACGAGCCCGGGCGAGACGCCGGCGGCCTCGGCGATGGTCCGCAGCGGCACCCCGAAACCGGAGGTGGCGAAGAGGCCCAGGGCCGCCTCGCGGATCTTGGCCCGAGCACTCAGGTCGGAGTCCTGCAGCGTCGGGGAGTGGCTGATCACGATCCAATTCTATCGTATAGCGACTTGCCATGCAGAATCGTGAGTGATATGGTCGTATCTTAGATTGAACAGGTATTCAATAAGGCCGAGATGACCGCAGCCGCCGCCGGTCCGCCGTCCGCCGCCCCGGGGGCCGGCCGCCCGCGCTGGCTGCCCCTGATGGTGCTGTGCGTGGCGGTCCTGACGGTGAACCTGGACAACACCATCCTCAACGTCGCCCTCCCCACCCTGGTCGAGAAGCTCCAGGCCACCACCGACCAGCTCCAGTGGATCGTCGATGCCTACGCGATGGTCTTCGGGGGGCTGCTGCTCGTCTCCGGGAGCCTGGCCGATCGCTACGGCCGCAAGCGGCTCTTCGTGGCGGGCCTGGTCGTCTTCGGCGGCGGCTCGCTGGGTGCGGCGTTCTCGGGGAGCGTCGATCCCCTCATCATCTGGCGCGGCCTGATGGGTGCCGGTGCCTCGATGACCATCCCCTCCGGGCTGTCGATCATCAACGACATCTTTCGCGATCCCGTCGAGCGGGCCCGGGCGGTCGGGGTCTGGGCCGGGACCGTCGGGCTCGGCATCGCGATCGGGCCGGTTGCCGGAGGGCTGCTGCTGGCCCATTTCTGGTGGGGGTCGATCTTCCTTGTCAACGTCCCGGTCGTCGCCGCGGGCCTGGTGGGAACGCTGCTGCTGGTTCCCGAGTCGCGGAGTGCCAATCCCCGGCGCGCCGACCCCGTCGGCGCCCTGCTCTCGATCGGGGGGCTGGGCGCCATCCTCTGGGCGATCATCGAGGGGCCGGCCCGTGGCTGGTCGTCACCGGAGGTCGTCGCCGCGCTCGCCGTCGGGGTCGCCGTCGTCGCCGGCTTCGTGGCCTGGGAGCGGCGCTCCGACCACCCCATGCTCCCGCTCAAGTACTTCCGCTCGCGGCGCTTCAGCATCGCCCTGGCGGCGATGGTGGTGGGGGCCTTCGCCCTGCTGGGCGGCCTCTTTCTCCAGACCCAGTTCCTCCAGTTCTTTCTCGGCTACAGCCCGCTCGGCGCCGGGCTGCGCATCCTGCCCCTGGCCGGGGTGCTGGCCGTCGCGGCGCTCGCGGCCCCACGGCTGGTGCGGCGGGTCGGCAGCAAGGTGATCGTCGCCGGCGGGCTGCTGCTGATCGCCGGCGGTCTGGCCGAGAATGCGGCGGTCGCGTCGCCGACGGTGACCTACCTGCTCGCCCTTCCCGGCATGCTTCTGATCGGACTGGGGGCGGGGCTGCTCATCCCCGCCGCCACGGATTCGATTCTCGGGGCCCTCGGTCAGGAGGACGCGGCGGTCGGGTCCGCCGCCAACAGCACCGCCCTCCAGGTGGGTGGGGCCCTCGGCGTGGCCGTGATCGGCAGCGTGCTGTCGACCCGCTACCAGAGCGCGATGAACGCGCTCCTCATCGGCCGCCACCTGCCCGCGGCGGTCCTCCAGGACATCCTGGGGTCGCTGGGGGGCGCGCTGGCGGTGGCTCGAGCCGTGGGCGGCCCGCTGGGGGCCGGACTGACCACGGTGGCCCGAAGCAGCTTCCAGACCGGCATGAGAACCGCCCTGCTCGCCGGCCTCGGCGCCACCGCGGCCGGGATGCTGGTGGTGCTGGCGGCGCTTCCCGCCAGGCCACCCCGCACCCGGTGAGGCGCGCGCCGGCGACCGGCGCGCGCGCCCACCGCGCGGATCCCTGACTCAGATCAGAGGAGGGCCCGGACCAGGCTCTCCTCGCTGCTGACGGAGGTCGTCAGCAGGCTGGTGAAGACGCCCACAACGTCACTTCCCTGCTCGGCGATGACGCCGGAGGCGCTGATTCCGTCGGCCGTGTACGAGTAGGAGGCCGCCTGGCTGCCCAGCCCCGACACCGGGGTGAAGCTGAAGTTGAGGCCGGACGCCTCCGATGCGAGCGCCGACTGCTCGGCACCCTCCGCGGTGGAGAGGTAGCCGGAGGGCACCCCGCTGGCCACGATGATGATCACCACCCCCTCGCTGGAGGTGACGTACTCGCAGCCGACGCCGGTCGCGCCCGCGGGAAGGTCTTCTGTCTCCCCCGTGTCGCTGGTCGGGGCGCCGACGGTGACGCCGAGGTCACTGCTGACCGTGGAGGAGGACGGGCACGAGGCGACGTTGATGGAGCCGCCCGAGCCGCCGGAGCCCGAGGAGCTCGACGAGCTGGACGAGCTCGAGGAGCCGGAGGAGCTCGACGAGGTGGCCGAGCTGGTGCCGCAGGCGGCGAGCGCCAGGATGGCGAACGCTCCCGTCAGCAGCGTGGGAAGGTTGGAGCGATGAAACATGGGAACGGGATCCCCCTCATATGCAGGTCCGGGACGAAGGCCCCAGAGAAACCTGACATTAGGGTAACTCATCGTCCCGCCAAAATGACCAGGCGGGGGAGGACGTTCGGCCCATCCTTCAGGCTCCAGGAGCGCCGTGCGCGCCGCCCGCACCACCCCCGTGCGCGTGCCGAAGCCGGCGCGCGTTTGACGTGACAACTGCCATCGCTGTGACTGCGGCCGGCGAAGGGATGGTGCGGCGCTCGCTCAGGTCATCTGGGTGAGGACGGGTTCCGCGACCTCCTCGGCGAGCCGAGCCGGGGGCACGCCGACCCCCGCCAGCACCAGGTGGGTGGCGCCGGCCTCGACGTACGAGAGCACCTCGTCGCGGGCCTGGGCCGGATCCCCCCGGACGATGAACTGCATCGAGCGCACGATCTGACCCGGGTCGCGCCCGATGGCGCGGCAGTGGTCGTCGAGGACCGCACTCTTGTGCCGGAAGTCCTCCGGGGAGCGGGACGGGCAGTTCCAGATGTCGGCGTGCTCGGCGACGACGCGCAGTGACAGGCGCTCGCCGCCGGCGCCGACCAGGATCGGCGGCCCCGGGCGCTGGATCGGCTTGGGCTCGCAGATCACGCCGCGCAGCCGGTAATGACGCCCCTCGAAGTCGAAGGGCTCGTCCTCGCTCCACATCCGGCGGGTGATGGTCAGCGCCTCGCCGAGCGCCGCGATCGCGTCCGGACCTGGCACCAGATCGACACCGTAGGCGTCGTACTCGCGACGGGCGATCTCGAGGTTTGCGGGGTCGAGCGAGCGGAGGAGGCTGGCCCCCACGCCGATGCCGAAGACCAGGCGGCCTCCGGAGACGATGTCCACGGTGGCCGCCATCTTGGCGAGCAGGGTCGGGAGGCGGAGCCGGTTGCTGGTGACGATCACCCCCAGCCGCAACCGGCTGGTCTGGGCGGCGAGCGCCGCGAGCAGCGTCCAGGCCTCCAGCGCCGCGCCGCGGACGTCGCCGCGCAGCGGCACCATGTGGTCCCAGAGCCAGGCGTGCTCGAAGAGGGGGATCCGATCCGCCTCCCGCCAGGTGCGCAGGATCTCCTCGTAGGTCAGCCCCATCTGGCTGGTCTTGATCCCAAAGCTGAGGCGGGGCGTGGGCGCGGTCACCGCCGGTCAGGATAGCGCCGGTGCGCCGATGGGGGCCCGACCGGTTGGTATCCTCGGCGCCGTGTCTCGCCGCTACGTCGTCTACGGTGCCGGCGCGATCGGTGGGGTGATCGCCGCCCAGCTGCACCGGGCGGGGCTCGAGGTCGCGGTCATCGCCCGCGGTGAGCACCTCGCCGCCATCCGCCGTGATGGGCTCACCCTGCGCACGCCCGAGGGCGCCCACGCGCTGCGCGTGGAGGCGGCGGCGGCGCCCGTCGAGATTCGCTGGCGCGACGATGACATCGTCCTGCTGGCGATGAAGTCGCAGGACACCGAGGCCGCGCTCGCCGAGCTGGCCGCGGTCGCGCCGCAGTCCGTTGTGGTCGTCTGCGCGCAGAACGGTGTCGCCAACGAGCGCGCGGCGCTGCGGCGCTTCGAGAACACCCTCGGGATGTGCGTCATCTGCCCGGCCAGCCACCTCGCCCCCGGGATCGTGGAGGCCGAGTCGCTCCCCTGTCCGGGCATCCTCGACGTCGGACGCTATCCGGAGGGGGTCGCCAGCGCCGCGGAGGAGGTGGCGGGGGCGATGACCGCCGCCGCCTTCAGCTCGCGCGCGGTGCCGGACGTGATGCGCTGGAAGTACGCGAAGCTGCTCGTCAACCTGGGCAACGCCGTCGAGGCGGTCTGCGGTACGGAGGGGCGGGGGGGCGAGCTCGCCCGCTTGGTCCATGGCGAGGGAGTGGGGGTGCTGGACGCCGCCGGGATCGCTCACGTGTCGGCGGAGGAGGATGCCACCCGTCGCGACGGGTTGCTCTCCCTGCGACCCGTCGAGGGCCGGATCCGGGGCGGCGGCTCCTCGTGGCAGAGCCTGACCCGCGGCGCCGGCAGCATCGAGGCCGACTACCTGAACGGCGAGATCGTGCTGCTCGGGCGCCTCCATGGTCTGGCCACGCCCGCCAACGCCACGCTCCAGCGGATCGCCAACCGGATGGCGCGTGACCGCGTCCCGCCCGGGGCCGTGACGGAGGAGGAGGTCCTCGCCGCCGTCACACGGTCAGGGTGATCTCGATCGCGGTACCGAGACCCTCGGTGCTTTCCGCCGCCACCGAGCCGCCGTGGGCCTCGACCAGGTCTCGCACGATGGCCAGCCCCAGGCCGGAGCCGGTGGATGAGGGGCCCTTGACGAAGCGGTCGAAGACATGGGGCAGCAGCCCGGCGGGGATTCCCTCGCCGTCGTCGCGGACCGTGATCCTCACCTGACCCTCGGAGGCGCTCGCCTCGACGCGGACCATCCCGCCCTGCCCCGTGTGGGCGAGCGCGTTGGCGATGAGGTTGCCGAGGACGCGGCCGAGCTGAGCCGGGTCTGCGTCGAGGAGCGGGAGCTCGGGCGCCATCCGGCTGTCCAGGCGGACCCCGGCGGTGGCCGCCTCGGCGCGGAACGCGTCGATGGTCTCGTTGACCAGGACCACGACGTCCACCTGCTCCAGGTCCGGGTGGAGCGCGCCGGCCTCGGCGAGGGTGAGGGTGCGGAGGTCGTCCGCCAGGGCCTCCAGGGTGCGGGTCGCGGCCACGATCGGCGCGAGATGCTCCTCGTCGGCGGGGTTCACCCCGTCTGCGATCGCCTCCGCCTGGCTGCGGATCACGGTCAGCGGCGTGCGCAGCTCGTGGGTGATGTCGGCGAGCACGGTGCGCCGGCGGGCTTCGTCCTCTTCGAGGCGGGAGCTCATGGCGTTGAAGGCGCGGGCCAGGGATCGGACCTGCCGCGGGCCTCGGACCGGGACCCGCGTGGAGTAGTCGCCGGCCTCGACCCGCCGGGCGGCGGTCACCAGGCCGCCGACCGGAGCCGCGACTTGGCGCAGCGTCACCGCGATGGCGACCAGGGCGATCAGGCCGAGGACCAGAGCCCCTCCGGTGACGACCCTGGTCAGGGTCATCGAGCCGACCAGCCCGAACGCGCTGAGCAGCAGCCACACCAGTGACGAGATCGCGGCCAGCGTGACCAGCACGGCGCAGCCGGCACAGCAGCCGACGCGCCGGACGGTGCGGGCCGCGTCGCGACGTGAGTGCGGGCCGCCCCGCGGGGGAAAGGGCGTGTCCTCGGGCCACCACGGCGGGCGGTGTGGCGATCCCCGGCCGCGACCGCGACCCTGCCGCGGTGGACGCGGATTCACCGCTCCCCTTCGCTGAGCCGGTATCCGACGCCGAAGACGGTCTGCAGCAGGCGCGGGGCGCGAGGATCGCGCTCGACCTTGCGCCGGATGTTCTTGATGTGGGCGTCGATGGCACGCTCGTAGGATTCGATGGCGACGCCATGCACGGCATCGAGCAGCTGGGCGCGGGTGAACACCCTTCCCGGCTGCTCGGCCATGTGCAGGAGCAGCTGGAACTCGGTGGGGGTGAGCACAACCCGGCGGCCCTCGACCAGCGTCTCCATCCGGGCGGCGTCGAGCACGAGCGTCTCGCCCACCCGCACCACCTCCTGCTGCGCCCGGGCGCCGTTGCTGCGGCGCAGCACCGCGCGCACCCGCGCGACGATCTCGCGCGCGCTGAAGGGCTTGGTCACATAGTCGTCCGCCCCCAGCTCCAGGCCGGCCACCCGGTCGCTCTCCTCGGTGCGCGCGGTGAGCATGATGATCGGCACGTCGCCGTCCCGGCGCAGGGCGCGGGCGACGTCCAGGCCGTCGAGTCGCGGCAGCGTCAGGTCCAGGATCACCAGGTCGGGGTGCTCGCGGCGGGCGATCCGGAGCGCCTCCTCGCCGTCGCCGGCGGTGAGCACCTCGAAGCCGGCGCGCTCCAGGTAGTCACGTACCAGCCGGACGATGTCCGGCTGGTCGTCGACCATGAGCACGGTGGTCATCGGCGCGAATCGTAGGGGGTGGGCCGGCTCCGCGGGCCCACCCCCTCGAGGCTCAGACGCTCGCCGGTGGGGTGGCGGCGGGCGGGTTCTGGTGCGCCTGCTGGTGCCATGCCTCCCAGCTGCCGGTCGCGCCCCAGCCCCACGGCCCCCGGCCCGAGCAGGCGCCCATCCGCGTGGTGGGGTCGCCGTGGTTGTGGCCCCGGGCTGCCCACGCTGCTCCGAAAGGACGGTGGAAACCGAGGAAACGAGGGAGGAGGAGGCCTCCGATGAGGGTGATCACGATGAACCCGGGGTTGCGGGTGGTGAGGCCGACGGCGACCGTGCCCCCGATCACGATGAGCGCCCAGAGGCGGCGGGCGATGCTGTACATGGCGTTTTTCTCCCAGAGGTGGGTGGTCGATGGGCCTCACGATCACGTCCCCGTGTGAACGCCGCGTGAACGCGGTCGGGAGAGGTGGCGAGCGCCCGGGGTGGCGGCGCGAGGTGAGCCCGCGGCCTTGACCGCCGTCCCCGGACATGACACCGTTTGGAGTGCTTCCGCTGCGTGCTACGGCGTGGACACCAGAGCCATCACGCCCACCAAACGTGGCGGAGAGAAGGAGGGCGCATCTGTGGCGAAGTTCCTGCTTGCCTATCACGGGGGCGGCATGCCGGAGTCCGAGGAGGAGCGGGCCAAGGTGGGGGCGGCCTGGGGCGCGTGGTTCGAGTCCTCGGGCGGGGCAATCACGGACCCGGGCGACCCGGTATCCCAGGCCCGCACCATCGCGGCGGACGGGTCGGTCTCACACGGCGGCGGTGCCAACCCGGTGAGCGGGTACAGCCTGGTCGAGGCCGAGAGCCTCGATGCCGCGGTGGAGATCGCCAAGAGGTGCCCGGTGCTCCAGGGCGGGGCCAGCATCGAGGTGGCGGAGACCTTCAAGGCCATGTGACGTGGGAGGGGGCGGCACTTCGCCGCCCCCCGCCCGCCTCCACGCCGCAGGCAGCCTGCGGAGACCCTCCGCTACGGGAGCGCCAGCAGCCAGACCGCCGCGAGCACCGCCGCCGCGGGCGCGAGGACGGGGAAGGGGCGGGAATGGCCGAGTGCCGCCAGCGCCGCCGAGGCCGCGACCAGCGGCAGCGCGCCCAGCGCCACCACGACGACGGGCTGGCCGAGGGCGGGCGCGGCGGAGCATGCCGCGACGCCCGCGAGCACGCCGAGGCCGAGGCAGAGGTGCCGCGTCCAGCGCGCCCCGAGCCGGACCGCCAGGCCCGCCGCGCCGCTCCGGCGGTCGGCCTCCACGTCGGGCAGGGTGTTGGCGAGGTGGATGCTGAGCGCCAGCGCCAGCGCGAGCGGCGGCGCCGCGACCGCGACCCGCGCCGAGAGGTGACCCATGGCCGCCCCGGCGGCCAGCGGCAGGCAGGCGAACCCCACCCAGTAGGGGAGCCACGAGAACGCCCCGCGCTTCAGGCCCAGGTCGTAGGCGACCCCGGCCCCGGCGCACACCGCGGCGAGCGGCAGGGTGGGGAGCGGGAAGGTCGCCGCCACCCCCATCGCCAGCGCGAAGCCGGCCAGCGTCGCCGCCCAGGCCACGCCGGGGACCACGGCGCCACTCACCAGCGGCTTATCCGGCTTCGCGACGCGGTCGGGGTCGCGGTCACAGAGGTCGTTGAGGGCGCCGATGGCGAGCTGCTGAGGGAGCATGACCGTGGCCAGGCGCAGGTCGGTGAGCACCCCGGGGATCTGATGTCGCGCCGCCGCCGCGGCGGCGACGAAGCAGGCGGTGACGAGGAGCGATGGGCCGGGATGGAGGAGGACGGCCACGGCCCTGGCGATGTCGAGCGGGTGGCGTCGGGCGAGCGCCGGCTCCGACGTCACGCCGGGGAGCGCAGCGGTCACCGGTTGGCCGGCGCCGCCTCTGCGGACGGGGTGCCGGCGATCACGCCGGCGCCGCCTTCGCCTCGCCGCGCGCCGGGACCTCGGCGGATCCTCGGCGCCGGCCTCTCCGTCAGTGCCATCGAGCGATCCCTACCCCGGGACGGTGCCGCGGATGCCGGCGATGAGGCTCGTGAACATCGAGCTCCCCGACGTCTCCCACATCTCGAGCGCCGGAGGCGGGACGTGGGCCAGCGTGACCGCCCTCTCCTCATCGTTCATCTGCTCGAGCACCAGACCGAGGACCAGCCACGGCTTGCCCGCGGTCAGATGGCTCATCCCGTAGCCGGGCATCTCTCCCCACTCCTCCTGGGAGACGGTGACCGCGGCGATGGGCAGGATCTCCCTCTCCTCCTCGGAGAAGTGGACCTCCATCTCGGTGCCGAGGTGGTGGATGGACGCGGCGAGGTCGCGGGCGGTCTCCTCGGAGGGGTCGGCCGCATACCCGCCGGTCGCCTCCTGGGCGGCGTCGCAGGCGGCGCTGAGTCCGGAGTGCTGCGCCTCCATGCGGTCGTAGAGGTCGGCGTGCCGGGGAGCGCGCTCGCGGAGCTTCGGCCAGAGCAGCACGTCCTCCGCCTGGTGATGGGAGTGAAGGAAGTCCAGCACGTTCGCGTAGTAGGAGGCCACCTGGGCGGCCTGCTCGGCGTCACCGGGCCGCACCCGGCCCAGCACCGCATCGGGGTCCCGGAGGGCGTCACGGAGCATGCCGTGGGGGAAGCGCATATCCGACGGGTCGCAGGTGTACTGGATGTTCGCCTCGGTCACCCGGGTGCCCTCCTCTTCCCTCGCCCTCGGCGACCGGAGAGCAACCCCGGCGCTGGCCCGCAGGGTCATTCGGCCCAGGAACGCATGGGCCACAGGTCACACCATTGTATGGGGTATCGGCGGACCGGCGCCGGGGCGGGCGCGCGCACGTCCCACGGAGGGCAGGAGGCCCAGGTAGGCTTCCGGGGTGGCTTCAGGGCCGATCCTGCCGTATCCCGGCTGGGGCGAGGACACCGTGCGCTTCCCCGCCCGGTACTTCGAGGAGGGGCGCCTCCCCGGGGTGTGCGTGGTGACGGGGGCGCCGGCCACCTGCAATCTCCGCCGCCACTTCAGCAGCACGCCCGGCTGGGTGGGCTGCCTCTTCTTCGTCAGCCTCCTCGCCTTCCTCATCGCCCTGGTCGCGACCCATCGCAGCGCGACCGGCCAGCTCCCCGTCTGCAGCGCGGTGGACGAGCGCATCCGCCGGTTGCACCGCTACGTGGTGCGGCTGACCACGATGGCCGTGGTCGCCTGGATCGCGATCATCCCGGCGGCGATCACCCTTTCGGAGGCCCGCCTCGCGGTGGCCGTCTGCATGACGCTGCTGACGATCGGGTTGCTGGCGATCATCGGAGCCGGGATGGCTGATCTCCGCGAGTCGGCGACCCTGGGCATTCAGGGCCGCGTCGTGCGCGACGGTTTCGGGGATCGCTGGATCCAGCTCCGCGGCGTCCACCCGGCCTTCGCTCGCGCCGTGGCGACGCGGCTGGGCCGCTGAGCGGGGACGGTGCGGCGCCGAGCCTGACCCGTCCTTTCGGACCCGCCGGTCACTGGTGGAGACCCTGCGGGCGGAAGCCGCCGAACGCGGCTATCGATCCCAGTTGCGACTGAGATGCAGCTGTGATACGTTCCCTGGAGGCTCGGACGGGTAGGCGCCGCGGTGGCGGGGAGGGTCTCTTTTGGCAACCGCAGAACTGTCGGCAGGCCGGGGTCGCATCCAGCGCATCCGGAAGTCGCTCAGCCCTCTGGAGTGGCGCCGTGCCCAGCTCATGTTCGGGTTCGTGCTGCTCCTCCACGTCATGGGCTTCGGGGTGTTCATCGCCTTCGTGGTCCCCAGCCACTTCAAGGGTCTCGGGATCGGCGTCGCCATCCTCGCCTACACGTTCGGGCTGCGCCACGCGTTCGACGCGGACCACATCGCCGCCATCGACAACACCACCCGCAAGTTCATGAACGAGGGCAAACGCCCGCTCAGCGTGGGGTTCTTCTTCTCGCTGGGGCACTCGACGATCGTGGTGGCGATCGGGGCGGGAATCGTCATCGCCGAGAAGGCGGTGTACGGCGCTGTCTCGCACAGCTCGTCCGGCCTGGAGCAGTTCGGAGGCGTCTTCGGAACGGTGGTTTCGGCGTCCTTCCTGTACCTGATCGCGAGCCTCAACATCGTCATCCTGGTGGGCATCATGGGGGTGTTCCTCCGGATGCGCAGAGGAGAGTTCAACGAGGCCGAGCTGGAGGAGCAGCTCAACAACCGCGGCTTCATGTTCCGCTTCTTCGGCAAGTGGATGAGGGCGATCACCAAGCCCTGGCAGATGTACCCGGTGGGAGTGGTCTTCGGGATGGGCTTCGACACCGCCACCGAGGTCGCGCTGCTCGCCACCACAGCCGTGCTGGCGTCCCAGGCCCTGCCTTGGTACTCGATCATGTGCCTGCCCGTGCTGTTCACCGCCGGCATGTGCCTGATGGACACCTTCGACGGGTGCTTCATGAACATCGCCTACGGCTGGGCGTTCTTCAACCCGGTGCGCAAGGTCTTCTACAACCTCGCCATCACCGGGCTCTCGGTGGCCATCTGCTTCCTGATCGGCACCATCGAGGTGCTCGGTCTCCTCCCCGTCGAGCTGCGCTGGCATGGAGCCTTCTGGAGCTACATGGCTGGCTTCAACATCAACACCGCGGGCTTCATCATCGTGGGGCTGTTCGTGGTCACCTGGGCCGCGGCCCTCCTGATCTGGCGGTTCGGCCGCATCGAGGAGAGATGGGACTCCCGGCTGCGGCGAAACGGAGCGGTCGCCGACATCGAAGCGGAATCCGCCTGAGCTCGCCGGACTCCGAGCTGCTCCGCGACCTCGGCCTCGCATGACCACCACCCCGAGCCGGGGCCTCGGCGGTGAGGCTCGGTTCGCTAAGATCGGTTCTGGTTCATGCAACTCCCGTGGGGGTGGGTTCACATGACCGGGCTCGGTCCTCGGCGGGGGGGCGACGTACCGTGAGCCTCGTCCGCTATGTGGTTGACAACTGGGGGACCCTGGGCCCTCAGGTTGTTACCCACGTCCAAATCGTGGCCATCTCGATGCTGGCTGCGGGCCTGATCGGCCTGGGTCTGGGTGTGGTGGCGGCTCGATCGGAGCGCTTCTCGGCGCTGATTCTGAGTGTCACCAGCACCATCCTGACCGTGCCCAGCTTCGCCCTCTTCGGTCTGCTCACCATCTGGGTGGGGTTCGGCAACCCGCCGGTGATCGTGGGTCTGGTCCTCTACGCGCTGCTCCCCGTGGTTCGCAACACCGCGACCGGGATCCGGGCCGTCGACCCCGCCGTCACCGAGGCAGCCCGTGGGATGGGGATGAGTCCCACCCAGGTGCTGACCCGTGTCGAGCTGCCCCTGGCCGCGCCCGCCATCCTGGGCGGGTTGCGTCAGGCGACGGTCATGGTGGTGGCGATCGCCACGGTGGGGGCCACCGTCGGAGCCGATGACCTCGGCCAGCCGATCCTCGAGGCCCTGGGGCGCAGCAGCGGCACGCTGGTGCAGGTGCTTGCCGGGGTCATCCCCGTGGCGGTCATCGGCCTGGTCGCGGACGGGGCCCTCGCCGGCGTCCAGCACGTCCTCGCCCGTGGCGCCAGCCGGGCGGCGACGGGGTGATCACCTTCGAGCGCGTCAGCAAGCGCTACGGAGGGGTTGTCGCCGTGGGCGAGCTCTCCCTGGAGGTGGCCTCAGGGGAGATCGTTGTCCTGGCGGGCCCCTCGGGCTGTGGCAAGACGACCTCGCTGACCATGATCAACCGGCTGGTCGAGCCGACCTCGGGGATTATCTCCATCGACGGGCGAGACACCGCCAGCATGGACGTCAACGTCCTCCGGCGCAGCATCGGCTACGTCATCCAGCAGGTCGGCCTCTTCCCCCATCAGACAGTTGCCGAGAACATCGCCACCGTGCCGCGGTTGGCGGGCTGGAGCCGGGGGCGCATAACAGCTCGTGTCGACGAGCTGCTGGAGCTGGTCGGTCTGCCCCCGGCCGCGTATCGCCGGCGTCTGCCCGCCGAGCTCAGCGGTGGTGAGCGGCAGCGGGTGGGAGTGGCGCGGGCGCTGGGCGCCGACCCCGACATCCTGTTGATGGACGAGCCCTTCGGTGCCATCGACCCGGTGGTGCGGGTCCGCCTGCAGAAGGAGCTCCTCCGTCTGCAGAAGGTGCTCCACAAGACCATCGTCTTCGTCACCCATGACATCGACGAGGCCGTTCGGATCGGCGACCGTGTGGCCCTGCTCTCCCAGGGCGGGGTGCTGGAGCAGTACGCGCGCCCCGAGGAGATGCTCGCCCATCCCGCCTCCGCCTTCGTGACCGAGTTCCTGGGAGAGGGACGCATGGTGCGGCGGCTGGGGCTGCTCCGCGTTCGCGACGCCCGCCTGGTTCAACCCAACGGCTCCAGGCTGCCCACCGAGACGGTGGCGGCCGACGCCAGCCTCAGGGACGCTCTGGACGCGGTGCTCCGATCTGATGACGGCCGGGTCACCGTGCGCGACGCCGGCACCGTCCTGGGCGTCATCGACGGCGACAGCATCCGGGAGGCGTCGCGGTGACGGAGCATCCCACCGCTGCCGCCGCACCTGCCTGGGAGAGGCGCTCGCCGTCGGGTGCTGCTCGTGGTTTCCGGCTCCTGCTCCGTCCCCTCGCGATCGCGGTGGGCCTGGGTGTCTGCTTCCTCGTGTATCTCACCCTGGGAGGGACCCCCGCCGATTCACAGGTTCTCAACGGACCCTTTCTGCTCAGCCGCCTGCTCGGCCACCTGCTCCTCTGCGGGGTGTCCTTCGCGGTGGTGCTCGTGACCTGCGTCCCGCTCGGGGCGCTGCTCGGTGTCGGCGGCCGGGCGCCCCGGCTGCTGGTCTTTCCCCTCGCCAACCTGGGGCAGGCGGTGCCCGGCATCGGGGTGCTCGCCATCCTCTACTCGTTCCTGGGGATTGGCGTCACCCCGGTGATCATCGCCCTGATCGCCTTCAGCGCCCTCCCGGTGCTGCGCAACACCATGGTGGGCGTGCAGAGCGTCGACCCCGACGCGGTGCGTGCCGCCCGGGGGATGGGGATGACCCGCTGGCAGGCGCTCCGCCGCATCCAGCTGCCGCTCGCCTCGCCGCTCATCTTCAGCGGCCTGCGCACCTCCCTGGTGCTGATCATCGGCACCGCCACCCTGGGCACGTTCATCGGCGGAGGAGGCCTGGGCGACGTCATCGACGCCGGCATCAACATCTCCGACCGGATCGTCTTCGTCGGCGCGGTGATGGTCGCCGCGCTGGCATTGCTGGCAGATTGGGGGCTCTCCCTGATCGAGCTGGCGATGGTTCCCCGCAGCCTGCGAGCCGGTACTCCCGGCACGACCTGACCGACTTGGAGGGCATACCTTGAGGAGATTCGCGATCGCGGCGCTCGGCCTGATCCTGGCACCGGTCGCTCTGGCCGCCTGCGGCAGCAGCAGCACGTCGGCGGCGACCGCGTGCGCGGCACCGTCGGGGACCAGCGGGAACGGTGCCCACCTCTCGATCGGCTTCAAGCCGTTCGCCGAGGAGCAGCTGCTGGCCTCCATCACCCAGCAGGTCCTCGACGCTCACGACTTCGACATCACCGACACCTTCTCGGCGTCCGACAAGGCCATCGGGACGGCGCTCAGCGACGGCACCATCGACATGTACTGGCAGTACACCGGTACCGAGCTCACCGACTATCTCGACTACAGCACCGGCCAGTTCCCCACCCAGCTGACCCCGGCCTTCAACTTCGTGCAGGGGAAGGACGCACCCCGCGGCATCTGCTGGACCGCGGACACCCCCTTCGACGACACCAACGGCATCGCCATCAAGGCCTCCGAGGAGTCCACGTACGGGAGCACCCTGAGCGAATTCGGCACCTACCTGGCCTCCCACCCCAGCACCTCGATCTGCATCCTCGCCGAGTTCCAGACGCGGCCCGACGGCCTGCCCGGTTTGGAGAAGACGTACAACCAGTCGTATGCCAACGCCAGTTACACCACCGTGGGCAGCACCGCCGAACAGGAGATCAACAGCGGACAGTGTGACGCCGGAGAGGTGTTCACGACGGATGCCACCATCCAGTCCGACAGCCTCTACGTCCTCCAGGACGACAAGAACCTGTTCCCGCCTGACAACGCCGGCCTGCTGGTGCGCAAGAGCGTTCTCAACCAGTACCCGGCCATCGCCGCCCTCATGGACCCGGTGGCGGCCAAGCTCACCACCTCGGTCGTCCTTTCACTCGATGCGGATGTCGAGCTGCAGAACGAGACGGTGTCCACCGTCGCTCACGACTGGCTCGTGCAGAACGGTTTCCTGAGCAGCTGACCTCGTGCGCGGCACGCCGGGCCGGCCTCGGCCCGGCGTGCCCGCCACACCTCGCCGGAATCCCACCGCATTGGGCGGACGTCGCGACCCGCTGAACCGTGCGGTCCGGCGCGAAGCGCGCGCGTGCGTCGGTCGTGTCTCCCGACGCGCGCTTCATCTTCCGCGCGGAGCCGGCCCTTGCTACTCTTTGTCGGGCGAGGATGGGCCAGCGCTTCCGGCGGGAGGAGAGCATGGCCGGCGAGTACGGGGCCCGGACCAGCGGGACAGGCGGGAGGCTATTCGCCGACCCCCAGCCCGGGCCCGACGAGACGACCTTCCAGGTCGACAACACCAGCGACCAGTACTACAACTCGGCCTACTACAAGCTGCACCAGGCCCTGCTCCAGCCGGTGCCACCGCCGCGCGTCGACCCACCGCGGATGCAGCTCGCCGACGTCCTGCCCGCCGAGATGATCACTCAGATCCAGGCGGCCGGCCGGATCACCTTCCACGCCGTCGGAGACACCGGTGCCGCCCGGACGGGGTCGATCCCCAACGAGGGCGGGGTCGCCGACGCCATGGCCAGGGATGTGGCCGCCGGTGGCCCGGACACGCCCGCCTTCTTCTTCCACCTCGGCGACGTGATCTACAACTTCGGCGAGGCGCAGTACTACTACGACCAGTTCTACGAGCCGTTCCGCGGCTACGACCGGCCGATCTTCGCAGTGCCCGGCAACCACGACGGCTTCCCGGAGTCGGCGGCGGTCACCACGCTGGCGGCGTTCCTCACCAACTTCTGCGCCGTCCAGCCGGGACCGTCGCCGAATGCCGGGGGCCTGGTGCGGAGCACGATGACCGAGCCGGGCGTCTACTTCACCCTGGACGCCCCCTTTGTATCGATCATCGGGCTCTACACCAACGTGCTGGAGGGGCCGGGGGTGATCTCCACCCAGGGTGGGACGTACTCCAGCCCGATGAATGACGACCAGCTCACCTTCCTGACCTCGGAGCTGACCCGGCTCAAGTCCGACCCGGATCGGGTGGCCAACCGCCGCGCCGTGGTCATCGCCTGCCACCACCCGCCGGCCTCCGCCGACGCGAGTCACGGCGGATCCACCGGGCTCTCGGCGGACATCGACCACGCCTGCCAGGAGGCGGGGATCTGGCCGGACGCCGTCCTCTCCGGCCACGCCCATCTCTACCAGCGCTTCACCCGCAGCACGGGCACGGTGGAGATCCCGTACGTCGTTTCCGGGAGCGGCGGATACGGCATCACCCCGCCGCGGAGCGCCTTCCCCTCGGGGCCCGCGGGCGGATACACGATCTCGGGGGGGCCGTTTCCCGACTACGGCTACCTGGTCGTCACCATCGACGTCACCGCCCGGCCGGTGATGACCATCAGCTTCCGCCCCACCAGCGGCACCGCCGACCAGGACAGCGTCACCGTCGACCTGACCCGCCATTCGATCTGATCCCCAGCGTCCCATTCTCCGCCGCATGCGCGCGCCCTCCGGCGCTGAGGGCCCGCGCGATTCCCCGTGTCAGATGCGGACCACCGCGACGCCGGGGACACCGTTGAAGTCAGCGTCCTGCGAGTGGACGGGGACCTCATGGGCTGCCGCCGTGGCAGCGATCCAGCTGTCCCGCACGGTGGGACGCTGTCCCGTGCGCTCGGTGGCACACACTTGCCTTCGTGAGTGCCCGACCGCTCGAGCCCGGCGAGCCGGTGCGGCTCGCCGGATTCGGCAGTGCTGCTCCTCCCCATCCGGCCGGGCCCGAGGAGGTGGCGTCGGTGGTGGGCGCGCTGTGGCCCGGCCTCGCCCGTCACCTCGGACCGCTCCTCGAGCAGTCCGCCTGCGTCGGGCGCCGGCTCGTCCGCTCCCCCTCGGACATGACCACGCCGCTCTCCCCGGGGGCCCAGACCCACCTCTACCGGCAGGTCGCTCCCGCGCTCGCCGAGGAGGCGGCAACCCAGGCCCTGAAGGCCGCCGGCATCACCCCCCAGGAGATCGGCCTCCTGGTGCTCGCCTCCTGCACCGGATTCGTCCTGCCCGGCGTCGACGTGATGCTCATCCCCCGCCTCGGATTGCGTGCCGACGTGGTGCGCATGCCCTTCACCGTCTTCGGCTGCGGCGGTGGTGCGGCGGGGCTTGCCCGCGCCTGCGACTGGGTCAGGGGACAGCCGGGGCGGGCCGCGCTGGTCGTGGCCGTCGAGGTGCCCTCGCTCACCTTCCGGCCCGATGACACGTCGGTCGACAACCTCCTCAGCGCCATGGTGTTCGGGGACGGTGCCGCAGCCGTGGTTGTCACCGCGGATGACCGGGGCCTGCGGGTCGGGCGGAGCCGAACCGCGGTCGTGCCGGACACGTCCGGGGCCCTCGGTTATCAGCTCGCCGACTCCGGCCTGCAGGTCGTGCTCTCCCAGCGGCTGCCGCGTATGCTCGCCCACGCTCTGCCCCCGCTGGTGCGGGAGTTCCTCGGCGAGCGGCTGCCCGCCGCGCTCGAGGCCGTGGCCGTGCACCCCGGCGGTCCCCGCATCCTGGAGGCGGTGGAGCGCTGCCTGGGGTTGAGCAGGGATCAGACCCTGGCCTCCTGGGCCACGCTGAGGAGCGTCGGCAACACCTCCTCCGCGGCCATCCTCTCGGTGCTCGGCGAGCTCGCCGCTTCACCGCCGTCCCCGCGGGGACGGGGTCTCGCCATCGGCTTCGGTCCGGGGCTCTCGATCGAGCTGCTGGAGCTGGCGTGGCAGTGCTGAGCCGGCGCGGCCGCGTGGCGCTGGTGGCGGGGCTTGGCGGGATGCGCCTCGCCGAGGTGGTCTGGTCGGCACGCAACCTCCGTCGCGCTGGCGAGGCGGAGCAGGCCGCGCCGCGAAGCTTCCCGGTCATGGTCGCGGTCAACGTCGCCCTCTTCGGGCTCTGCATCGTGCCCCGGCGCAGGCGCCCGCCGCTCGGGGTCGAGCTGGCCGCGCTGACCGGGCTGCTGGCGGCGGTCGGGCTCCGCCTGTGGGTGATCGGCTGCCTGGGTCCGGCGTGGAACATCAAGGCGTCGGTCCCGGAGCAGATGGAGGTGGTCACCAGCGGTCCGTACCGCTGGATCCGCCACCCCAACTACGTAGCGGTCATCCTCGAGTTCGCGGCCCTGCCCGTGGCCGTCGGCGCCTACCCCGAGGCCGCCCTGCTCAGTCTCGCCAACGCCGCCGTCCTCGTGCCCCGCATCCGCGCCGAGGAGGCGCTCCTGGACCGGGTGCCGGGCTATCGGGAGGCCTTCGCGGGGGTGCCGCGCTTCCTCCCTCAGAGACCGGCCAGGGAGAGCCAGTCGCGGGACGAAAGCCGCCCGAAACCCCAGTAGCCGCAGTTCACCCCGAGCAGGGCCTGGAGGGCGGCGGGCCGTGCCGCGGTTCCGGCGATGGCCCGGCGGCTGGCGGCGGTGTGGCCCGCCATCAGCAGCGCCAGCCCGGTGAGCCGGCGTCGATCCCGCCACAGCCGGCGGTGCTCCCGCGCGTACGCCGCCGCGGCCGTCGCCGGCGAGACCCGGCCACTCAGCTGGGCGTCGAGGTGAAGGGCCAGCCGCTCGGCCGCCAGCAGACCGATGGCGATCCCCTCCCCGGTGGTGGGGTCGTCGTAGCCGGCCGCGTCCCCGACCAGGAAGAGGCCGCCGCCGGCCACCCGGCGGGGCCGCTGGCGGAAGAGCCCGGCGGCGAGAGGACGCCCACCCCTCATCTCCGCGCCCGCCAGCGCCGGCAGCGCCGCGCGCGCCGCCCCCGGATAGTCGCGGGCGATGGCGCCGATGGTGGCGCGATCGCCGAGCACCGACACCAGCAGCTCATCGGGACCGACCGGTGCCTGGTACCACTCGTGACCATGCGCGAACGTCACGGTGATGCCCGGGATGGTGCGGGTGTCGACCCGCCAGTGCCCGGCCAGTCCGTAGCGGCCGCCGGCCGGCGCCGGCGAGGTCCAGCCGGCGGCCGCGCGCATCGGTGAGTGGAGGCCGTCGGCGGCGACCACGGCCCGGGCCGTGAAGGTGAACCGCTCGGTGAGCACCCCGGTGACCTCGCCGCGGCCGTCGTGGGAGAGACCGGTGGCGCGCACCCCCTCGAGGAGGGTGACCCCCGGCTCGGCCCGCAGCGCCGCCGCGGCGAGGGCGTCGAGGCGCAGCCGCCGCACTCCGAGCCCCCAGGCCGGCCCGCCTCCGGGTGGTGGAGGGAAAGCCGCGGTCGCGGCCCCGGGGTGGCCGAGCACCCGATAGGTGACGGAGTGGAGCGGGGGCGCCCCGGACGCCAGCAGGGGGTCGAGCAGGCCCAGGCGCCGCAGCGCCGAGACGCCGCTCGGCATCAGTCCCTCCCCGCACGCCTTGTCGCGGGGGAAGTGGCTGCGGTCGAGGACGACGGTCCGGTGCCCCGCCCGTGCCAGGAGCAGGGCCGCGGCCGCACCGCTGGGGCCGGCCCCGACGACCACGACGTCGGCATCGTCGGCGCTCACCGGCCGATCCTGCGCTCCGCCAGCTCGCTGTGGCGCTCAGCGCCGGCCGGTCGCGCCGTGATCTGGAACGTCGCCGGGGCCGCCACCCGGGACGTGACGCAGGGGCGGTCCCACGTAGTTCGCCAGAGGCCGGATCAGCGAGTTGTGGGTCAGCTGCTCGACCACATGGGCGGTCCATCCCGCGATGCGGCTCATGACGAAGATCGGGGTGAAGGTGGGGATGTCGAAATCCATCAGCCGGTAGGCGAGGCCCGCGGGGTAGTCGAGGTTCGGGTGGATTCCCTTGGTCTCCACCATGGCCCGGCTGAGCCGCCGGTGGATCTCCATCAGCCGCTCCTCGCCCCCCGAGGCGGCCAGCCTCTCGAGAGCCGCCTGCATGGTCGGCACCCGGGAGTCGCCGTGCTTGTAGACGCGATGGCCGAAGCCCATGATCGTCCGCTTCGCGGCCAGGGCCTCGGCCAGCCATGCCTCGGTCCGCTCCGGGTCGCCGATCTCCTCCAGCATCACCATCACCGCCTCGTTGGCGCCGCCGTGCAGGGGGCCCTTGAGCGCCCCGATCGCCCCGGTGATCGCGGAGTGCAGGTCGGAGAGCGTCGAGGTGATGACCCGGGCCGTGAACGTGGATGCATTGAAGCTGTGCTCGGCGTAGAGGATGAGCGAGATCTCGAAGCAGCGCCTGGCCTCCGGATCGGGGGTGGTGCCGAAGCACATGTGGAAGAAGTTGTCGGTGAACGAGAGGCTCGGATCGGGAGGGATCGGACCCAGGCCGCGCCGCCGGCGTTGCTCCGCGGCGACCACGGTGGGCATCTTCGCCAGGAGGCTCAACCCCTTGTCGAGGTCGGCGGCGGCTGAGGCGACATCCTCCTTGGGAGCTGCGGTGCCGAGAACGCTCACCGCCGTGCGCAGCACGTCCATGACATCGCAATCGAGCGGCAGGCGGGAGAGGACCTCGGGAAGGGGCGTGGGCAGCCCTCGGAGGGCGCGTCCCCTGGCCTCGAAGGCGGCCAGCTCCTCCGGGGAGGGCAGCTCACCGTACCAGAGCAGGTGGGCGACCTCCTCGAAGCTGCAGCGCTCGGCGAGCTCCTGCACGGGGTAGCCGCGATAGAGCAGGGAGTTGCTCTCCGGGTCGACCATCGAGATCGCCGTGGTGTCCGCGACGACCCCCACCAACCCCCGCTTGATGTCCGCTTCGTCGGCCAAGGTCTCACCCTCCTCCGGCGGTCGATTCGCCGAATGCTGTGGACTCGAAGCTCGTGTACCCGTCGTAGTCGAGCAGCTCGTAGAGCCGTGCGCGCGTCTGCATCTCGGCGACGCTGCTCCTCTGCGTCCCCTCGGCGGCCAGCGTGCGCAGCCCCCGCTCCACAGCGCCCATGGCCAGGCGGAGGAGGGTCACCGGGTAGATGACGACGTTGACGCCGATCGAGCCGAGGGTCTGGACGTCGAGAAGCTCGGTCTTGCCGAACTCGGTCATGTTGGCGAGGATGGGCGCCGCGATGGCGCGCCGGAAGGCGTCGAACTCGGCCGCTCCGGAGAGCGCCTCCGGGAAGATCAGGTCGGCGCCGGCGTCGACGTAGGCCCGGGCCCGGTCGATGGCCGAGTCGATGCCCTCGACGGCGCGGGCGTCGGTTCGGGCGCAGATCACGAAGTTCGGATCCCGCCGCGCCGCCACCGCGGCCGCGACCTTGGCGACCATCTCCTCCCGGGGGACGACGCTCTTGCCCTCCAGATGGCCGCATCGCTTGGGGCTCACCTGGTCCTCCAGATGGCAGCCCGCCAGGCCCAGCTCCTCGAAGAGCTGGATGCTCCGCGCCACGTTCAGCGGTCCCCCGAAACCCGTGTCGGCATCGACCAGGGTCGGCAGATCGGTCACCCGGGCGATCTCGTGGCTCCTCGCGGCCACCTCGCCGAGCGAGGTCAGCCCCACGTCCGGCAGCCCCAAGGAGGCCGCGAGCACCGCCCCGGAGACGTACACACCCTCGAATCGGAGCTCCTCGACGAGCAGGGCCGAGAGCGGGTTGAGGGCACCCGGAAAGCGGAGCAGCCGGCCCGACCCGAGGCCGCTGCGAAAGGTGGCGCGCCGCTCCGCCGCCGACGCCCTGGCGTGCAGCATCAGAAGAGCCCTCCCACCGGCGTCCGTTCCTCGAGGCCAGGCGCGGTGAAGCCCAGCTCGCCGACCTCCCCGGCGCCGAGCTCGGCCAGGCGCTCGGCCAGCCCGAGGAAGCGCCGCTGCTCGCTCTCCGGCAATGCACCCGCCGCCAGGCGGTGGAACTTGTCGATGTACTCGCGCCGGCCGAAGGGCCGTGCCCCGAGGGGATGGGCATCGGCAACCGCGATCTCGTCCTCGAGGGTGCTCCCATCGTCGAGAAGCACCACGACCCGCCCCCCGAAGGCGCGCTCCCCAGGCTCTGGCGAGAGGTAGCGGCGGGTCCATTCGGGATCCTCCACGGTGGTGATGCGATGCCAGAGAGCGACGGTTTCCGGGCGTCGGGGTCGATCCGGGGCATAGGAGCCCCGCCAATCCCAGGCGCCGTCCTCGAGGGCCACCGCGAGGATGTACATCAGCGAGTGGTCGAGGGTCTCGCGCGAGCTGGAGGGGTCGAGCTTCTGCGGGTCGCCGGATCCGGTGCCGATCACGTGATGGGTGTGGTGGCTGGTGTGGACGGTGATGGTGCGCACCCGGCCGAGGTCCGGGATGCGCTCCCGAAGCCTCCGGGCGAGGTCGATGAACGCCTGGGCCTGGTACTCGGCCGCGTGCTCCTTGGTGTAGGTGTCGAGGATCGCCCGCCGTCCCTCGTCCGCGCCGGGCAGGCTGACCCGATAGCAGGCCTCGGGACCGTCCAGGAGAACGGCGATGACACCGTCCTCGCCCTCGTAGATCGGCGCGGGGGAGGTCTCGCCCCGCATGGCCCGGTCCACCGCCTCGACGGCGACCTTGGCGGCGAAGGCGGGTGCACAGGCCTTCCAGGACGAGATCTCTCCCTTGCGCGACTGCCGGGTCGCGGTGGTGGTGTGCAGGGCCTGGCCGATCGCCTCGAAGACGACCTCCACCGGCAGGTCGAGGAGGGCTCCGAGCCCGGCCGCCACGGACGGGCCGAGATGGGCGACGTGGTCGATCCTGTGGGCGTGGAGCGAGATCGACCGGGCCAGGGCGACCTGCACCTCGTAGGCGGTGGTGATGGCGCGCATCAGGTCGCCGCCGGACCGGCGCCGCTGCTGGGCCACCGCCAGCAGCGGAGGGATGTTGTCCCCGGGATGGGAGTACTCCGCGCCCAGGAAGGTGTCGTGGAAGTCCAGGTCGCGCACCGCGACACAGTTGGACCACGCCGCCCACTCCGGCGAAACCCGGGTCGAGGGCGCGCAGCCGAAGAGCCGGGATCCCGGGGCGTGGGGGTGACACAGCGCCTGGGCCCGCGCGCTGGCGACGGGGCCTCGTTCGAGTGAGGCCGCCGCCACCGCGGCGTCGTCGATCAGGCGGTTGACGACCATCGCGGCGACGTCGTCGTCGACCGGGACCCGCTCGCCGGCGACCTCGGCGAGCTTCCACGCCAGCTGGTCCTGCCGGCGGAGCTGCTCGGCGCTGCGATGGACGCGGACCTGGTGCTCGATCACTCTCAGCCCGCCCTCAGCGGCCTGCCGCCGGGTGGCTCGGGGGTGGGGATTGCGACGGGCGCCGGTCGCACGTCAGGCCCTGCACCCCCATACCTCCGCGTGGTGGATCGCCTCCAGTCTAGCCGAGGTCCCGAAACGGGCGCCGGCGCCCCGCCGGCTCCGCTCGAAGCCGGGTGTCACGGACGAACATGGCGTCGAGGCCCGGAATTCAGCTGGGACACCGGGTTTTCAGATCCCGCAACTGCGTCTCACAGCCTGCCGGACCTGGCCGCCTCAGAATCGGTAGGTCGTGTGACTGAAGGTCCCCTTGCCGAATGCGAGCACCTTCGAGGGGGACACGGCGAATACCAGTGCGTCCCCGCCGTCGGGATGGTGGAAGCGGCCCTCGCCAACGTCGTAGTGCCAGCGTCCGTCCCACTTCACGGTCCATGACGTGGCGAGCCGGGACAGGAGGGCGTCGTCAGTGACCTGCACCGCGTCTCCCTCGACCACCACGTCCAGGCCATCGGCCCATGTGTGACATCCGGTTGTCAACGCGACGTGCTGGTTGGCGCGAAGGTTAATGGCCTTCTGCTCGGTCTCGCCGGTGGAGAAGTGGAGGGCGCCGTCGAGCCACACGGCGACCAATGGGGTGACATGGGGTCGGCCATCGGCCCGAACCGTCGTGATCCAGAACAGCCCTGCAGCTTCGAGGACCCTCCGCGTCTCACTCCAGGGGGTGGCCGTCGCTGCCGGGTCACTGAAGCGGGCGTCAAGGCTGGCCAGGGGTTCGCCCATCTCAGGATCGCCTCCGTGGTGACGCTGCCCGCAACTGACGAGGGTCGCTCCCCGAAACCGACCGGGCGACTCCCCGGATGGAGATGGTCTGAAGGGTACTGGTGCCGAGGCCCAGAATCGAACTGGGGACACCGGGTTTTTCAGACCCGTGCTCTACCAACTGAGCTACCTCGGCCCGTCTCGCGCTGCACACCGGTGGGGGAGACCCAGGGCGCCGGGCAACGATACCGAACCGAGCAACGATGCGGAACCCGGCGCCGGCGGTCCGCTCATCTCGGACCCCACCCCCGGACGCCACACACCCTCGGTGGCTCTCTCCGTCCGCGGCGTCCGTCCGCCGCGGCGCCGTTGACATGACATACCCATATGGGTATATTACCTCCATGGCACGAGCCGCGACGACGACGGACGCGTTCAACGCGGTGGCCGAACCCCGGCGGCGGCTGATCCTCGACCTCCTCTCCGGGGGAGAGCGTCCGGTCAACGACCTCGTCAGGCTCCTCGACCTCGCCCAGCCGCTCGTCTCCAAGCATCTCCGGGTGCTGCGCGAGGTGGGGCTGGTGGAGGTGCGCGGCGCGGGGCGGCAGCGGCTCTACCGGGTGAACGGTCGCCCGCTCCAGCCCATCCACGAGTGGGTCACGAATTACGAGCGCTCGTGGTCGGAGCGATTCGACCGCCTGGACGTGGTGCTGGAAGAGCTCAAGGAGGAGGCCCGAGATGACGACGACTAGCGAAAGGAGAGCGAGGATGACGGCGACCAGCGGGACGGCGGTGGTGACCCTGCCGGCAGAGACACAGATCCTGATCACGCGGGAGTTCGACGCCCCCCGCCACCTGGTCTTCCGGGCCTGGACGACGCCGCAGCTGATCCGGCGCTGGTGGGCCGGCGACCACGGCAAGGTGGTGAGCGTCGAGGTCGACCTGCGCCCCGGCGGCCGCTGGAGGTACGTGATGACGGCGAACGCCGGGTTCGAGGTCGCCTTTCACGGGGAGTACCAGGAGATCGTCCCCGATCAGCGGATCGTCTCCACCGAGGTCTACGAGGGCGCCCCGGAGGCCGAGGCGGTGACCACCGCCACGTTCACCGAGCGGGACAGGCGCACCACCCTCACGCTCCTGGTCCAGCACTCGACCCGGGAGTTCCGCGACCTGCACATCGCGTCGGGGATGGAGTCCGGCATGCAGGAGGCGCTGGACGACCTCGAGGAGGTGGCCGTCTCCCTGGTCTGAGCGCTCCGCGCCGGCGGCGGGAGGGGTCAGCCCTCCCGCACCGCCGACGCCGGAGCCGCCCGCTCCGCCCGGCTGCGGGCGGTGGCGATCGACGCCTCGGGATCGCCGCCCAGGGCCGCCACCCCCGCCCGGATGGTCGCCTGCAGCGAGATGCGCCGCATCAGACCGAAGACCCGCTCGGCCACGACCGCGCCAGCGTCCACCCCGCCCTCGGTGATGAGCAGGGTCGAGGTGCCGTCGCGGTCGATGGTCACCGGCTCGTTGGCCCGCGCGTAGGCGATGATCAGCTGTGCGTAGCCGGCGCGCGCGCTGGGCGGGATCTCGTCGGCGATGACGAAGACCAGGCAGGCCCCGTCGCTGCCCGTGTCGCGGGCGGTGGCGAGGAACTCCGGCCGGGTCACCGCCCAGGGGAGATGGGAGAGCGCCTCGGTGTTCACCGCATCGAATGGTGACATGGCCGCGGCGCGGTCGGGGCGATCAGCAGGGCGCTGACGGACCCGCGGCGAGGATTGGCGTTCCCAGACCGGCGACGCGACACCCGCATCGCCGAGGGTGGGGGCACCAGGACCGTCAGGGGTCCGTCAGCGCCCCGCCAGTCCGGGCGTCCTCGCGGTGGGGACAGTCCTCGACGTCGTGATGGCAGTGGCAGCGCAGCGACACCAGGAGGAGGGCCAGGTCGCCGTCGGGGAAGGCGATCCGCGGGGGGGCCCCGTCGGTTCTGTCCGACCCCGGGGCGCGCACCTGCGCCTCGAGGACGTACGCGACCTCCCCGGCGACCCGTGTCCAGGCGGGCATGTTGGGCACCCCAGCTCGCACCATGCGCTCCGCCTCGGCGGCGCTCGTGGCCTCGTCGAGGCGGCGGTGGCCGACCGAGGGGCGGTAGCTGCCGGCGTGAAGGTCGGGCTGGATGCCGGGAGCGTCGTCGAGCAGCGCGGTGACCGCCTCGCCGAGCAGCGGCAGGCCGGCCGCGACCAGCGCGCGGGTCAGCGTGCCCGAGGTGGCGCGGGGGTCGACCGCCACCTCGGCCTGGGCCAGGATCGGGCCCGCGTCCACCTTGGGCACCGCGCGGTGGAGGCTGATCCCGGTGCGCTCCGCCCCGTCGGCGATGACCCAGTAGACCGGCTCCGGTCCCCGGTATTGGGGCAGCAGCGAGGGGTGGATGTTCATGAAGCCGTGATGGGGGATGCGCAGGGTGGGAGCGTTGACGATCTGATTGAAGCTGGCCATGACCGCCGCCTCGGGCTCCAGAGCGGCGATGTCGAGGCGGCTGTGGTCGTCGTTGATCCGCCAGGTGCGCAGCAGCGGCACCCCGAGGTGGTCGGCGATCCGGCTCAGCGCGTTGTCGCCGAGGATGGCCGGGTGGGCACCGGGGGAGGTGACGATCCCGCAGACGTTGACGTCCAGCTGGAGCAGCTCGAACAGGAAGGCGAGCGAGTAGTCGGAGGGGAAGCCGACGAAGAGGATGCGGGGGCCTGAGCCCGTCTCGGCGTGGCGGGCCGGTGGCGGCGGAAGGTCGCGGTCGGGCGTGAAGCTCAGGCTGGCGCGGCCGAGCAGCTCCTCGCGAACCCGGTCGAGGTAGGGGGAGGCCGTGGACATCGCCGCCATCCTACCGGGCGCCTCAGGGCCGTCGTGCCGCAATCAGGCGTCCCCGTCCGCATAGGCGGCGGCCAGGCGCCGGCCGATGCCGGCCAGCCGCCGGCGCACGCCGGCGGGGGAGAGCACGGTGACCTCGGCGACATATCCGGCGAGCTGCGCGGCCGCAGCCTGCTCGGAGGCGAAGACCAGGGTGGCGACCCCGCCGGCGACCGGGCCCCTCAGGTACTCGGAGGCGACGCGCAGAAACACGGCCGACGCCCCGGGGGTCAGCCGCACCGTCACCTGCGTCGCCACCGCCCGCTCGCGGAAGGCGTTCACGCTCGCCGCCCACGCCTTCTCCAGGTCGAACCCCCGGGGCCGGCGACAGGGGGCGTCGAGCACCTCGGCGTCCTCCACGCGGGAGATGCGGTAGGTCCGCGTCTCTCCGTCACGGCCCGCCAGCAGATACCAGACCCCGGACTTGAGGACCAGCCCGTACGGGTCCACCTCGCGGACCACGACCGCCTCCTCGCCGCGCCGGTAGCGCAGGCGGAGCCGGCGGTCGGAGAGGACGGCGTCCTGGATCCGTCCGAGGTGAGGGGGGGCCGCCGTTCCGGCCCACCAGTGCTCGCCGTCGATGAGGACGCGCTGCTGGAGCCGGAGGCCGGTCTGACCGGGCCGCGTGGCCGACAGCTTGCGGGTCGCGCTCTCGAGGTCGGGCCTCATGCCGAGGTGCCCGGCCGCCGAGGTGCTGGCGAGGCCGAGCAGCGCCTCCACCTCGGCCTCGGTGAGGCCGGTGAGGTCGGTGCGGTACCCCTCCATCAGCGACGCACCGCCCCGGGCGCCGCGCTCGACCACGATCGGCACCCCGGCCATGCCCAGCGCCTCCAGGTCCCGGTGGACGGTGCGCGTTGACACCTCGAGCCGTGCGGCCAGGGCGGAGGCGCTCATCCGGCCGTTGGCCTGGAGCAGGAGGAGGGTGGAGAGCAGCCGGTCAGCGCGCATGGCTGCCGGTCAGATTAGCTCCTTGGATTCAGGGGGTCCGCGCACCAGGCCTCAGTGAGCAGCAAGCTGCAGCTGC
>CAZDTK010000016.1:0-42759 GCA_964508345.1 uncultured Actinomycetes bacterium
GGCGCCACGCTGATCGGGCAGAACTACGCCCCCGGCTGGAGCAACACCCAGGGCGCCACGATCTTCCAGCAGTGGTACACGGCCAACCCGCAGACCACCGCCTCGATCGAGGCCAACGACGGCCTTGCCAACGCGGTCATCGGCGATCTGATCAGTGACGGCGTGAAGGGTGGGACCTTCCCGACCACCGGCCAGGACGCGACCGTCGACGGCATGCAGAGCATCCTCGAGGGCTACCAGTGCGGTTCGGTCTACAAGCCGATCTACCTTGAGGCCCAGGACGCGGTCATCATGGCCACCATCCTGCTCGCCGGCGACACCGTGCCGACGTCCATCCTCAACGGCACGACCACGGACCCCGCCAGCTCGAGCATCAGCGAGCCGGCGTCGCTGCTGACGCCGATCTGGGTCAACAAGTCCAACATGGAGAGCACGGTGGTCAAGGACGCGTTCGACACCGCGGCCGCCATCTGCTCGGGAACCCCGGCATACCCGTCCTACACGAACCTCGCAGCGCTCTGCACGCAGGACGGAATCTCGTAATCAGCTGACGGAGCGTTCTCACAGAGATCCTCCTCGGTGAACAATCCGGGCCGCCCAAAGTGGGCGGCCCGGATCTCACCTTGCGCCGGGAGGGAACGCCGACCGTGGCAGCCTGAAACGGACGCAGATCTAGGCCAGTGAGATGAGTGAAGAGAACGAACACGGCGTGGGTCCCCACCCATCCGCCACGGCGGAGCCGCTCCTGAAGCTGCGGGGGATCGACAAGCACTTCGGCGCGGTGCAGGCGCTGTACCACGTGGACCTGGACCTGCCGGCTGGCCAGGTGACCGGGCTGTGCGGCGACAACGGGGCCGGCAAGTCGGTTCTCACCCGGTGCATCGCAGGGGTGCACCAGCCGGACCGCGGCCAGATCTACTTCGAGGGCCGGCCGGTACATATCCGCCAGGCCCGCGACGCCGCGGCGTTGGGGATCGAGACGGTCTACCAGGACCTTGCTCTGGCCGACAACCTCGACATCGTCCAGAACATGTTCCTGGGCCGGGAGCGGACCCACTATCAGATGCTCGACGAGGACAGCATGGAGCGGTCCGCGGGCGAGACCCTGGCTGGTCTGCGCGTGACCTCGGTGCGGTCGATCCGGCAGCCGGTGGGCTCGCTCTCCGGAGGTCAGCGGCAGTCGGTGGCGGTCGCCAAGGCGGTGATGTGGAACTCCAAGGTGGTGCTCCTGGACGAGCCCACCGCGGCCCTCGGCGTGGTCCAGACCCGGATGGTCCTGGACCTGGTCCGCCGGCTCCGCGACCACGGCCTGGCGGTCATGGTGATCTCCCACAACCTGAACGATGTCTTCGAGGTGGCGGACCGACTGGCGATCCTCCACCTCGGGCGGATGGTCGCCGAGGCGCCCGCCGCCAGCTTCGACCGGCAGAGTGTGGTCGAGTACATGACCACCGGGGTCTCCGGTGGCCGACCCGATCCCAGCTACACCCCGCTGGAGCAGCCGGCCGAAGCCGCCGCCGAGACGGAGGCTTGAGGCATGACCCTGACCCAGGGCACACTCGAACCGGTCGCGCCGGGTGAGGCGGCTCCTGACGTCGATCTGACCGCCGCCGCCGGGGTCGCCGAGGTCCCGCCGGAGATCCTGGCCCAGTCGCTGGGCGAGTACTTCCGGGCCTACTGGCAGAAGCTCAAGGGTGGCGACAGCGGGTTGCTGCCCGTGCTCGTCGCGATGGTCATCGTGGCGATCGCCTTCGAGCTCATCACCCCCGAGAACGCCTTTCTGCGGCCCAGCAACCTGGTCTACATCTTCGAGCTGAGCACCGTCTACATGGTGCTGTCGATGGGGGAGATCGTGGTCCTGCTGCTGGGCGAGCTGGACCTCTCCATCGGCGCCGTGGCGCTCATGGGCGGGGTCATCGCCTACAAGCTGATCCAGACGCCGAGCCCCAACTTCCCGTGGTGGGCGGCGATCCTCGTCAGCCTCCTCTGCTGCGGTGTGATCGGCGGGCTCCAGGGGATCCTGGTGGCGCGGGTCAGGATCCCTGCCTTCGTCGTCACCCTGGGCGGCTTCCTGTTCTTCACGGGAATGATCGTCATCCTCCTGGGGGGGGCGGACACGTCGCTCGGGCTCGACCCCACCAATCCCAACCAGGCCGTCCTCTACAACCTGGAGCAGGGAAACATCAACGTGGTCGTCAGCTGGGTGGCGACGGGCGTGGTGGTCGTGATCCTCGGTTCGATCACCTGGTTCCGCGCGGCGTCGCGGCGCCGTTCCGGCCTGGTCGCCCCGCCGGCGAGCCTGGCCGCCATCCGCATCGCTCTCATGGCTGCCGCCGCGGTGGCGGTGCTGGCCATCTGCACCGTCAACCGGGGGGGCGTCTTCGCGACCATTCAGGGTCTCCCCTGGGTGATCCCGGTGGTGTTGGGGATACTCGGCTTCTGGACCCTGCTGCTCCAGCAGACCCGCTACGGCCGCTACGTCTACGCCATCGGCGGCAACCCCGAGGCAGCGCGCCGGGCGGGTGTCAGCCTGCCCTGGATCCGCACCTGGTCCTTCGCGCTCTGCTCGGCAACCGCCGGGTTCGCGGGCATCCTGCTCGGCTCCTTCTACTACGGTCAGTACAGCAGCAACGTCGGCGACCCGGGGCAACTGGTCCTGTACTCGGTGGCCGCGGCCGTCATCGGCGGGACCAGCCTCTTCGGGGGTCGGGGCAAGGCGATCCACGGTGTCCTGGGCGGGCTCCTCATCGGGGCCATCGCCTACGGGGTGTCGTTGATGAACCTGGGGACGCTGTCGATCCCGCTCGAATACATCCTGCCTGGAGCGGTCCTGCTCCTCGCCGTGCTCGTCGACGTCCTCTCGCGGCGGGGCGCCCGGACGGGAAAGGACGCGGCTCGTGTCTGAACATCTGCATCTGACTGAACATCTCGGGGTGAGCGATGGCTCGGATCGACAGTGACCCGCTGACCGTCCCTGTGGCGGCCAACTCCTCGAGCGACGTCGCGGGGGCGAACGTCGATCTGACCGCCGCCGCGGGTGTCGAAGAGGTCCCGCCCGAGCTGGTGGCCCAGTCGATGGGCGAGTACCTCCGCGTCTACTGGCGCAGGGTGAGGGGTGGTGACAGCGGGGTCCTGCCCGTGGTCGTGGGCATCATCCTCGTCTACGTCGCCTTCCAGATCGCCGACTCCAAGTTCCTGGGTGCCCAGAACGTCGTCAACCTCCTGGAGCAGAGCAGCATCTACATGCTGCTGGCGATGGCCGAGATCTTCGCCCTGCTGCTCGGCGAGATCGACCTCTCCACCGGTCTGGTCATGGGTCTGGCCGCCGTCACCCTGGCCGAGCTCGTCCAGCCTGCGGGAGCGGCCAACTGCGCGCTCTGCCCGCACGGCCTTGCCTTCCCGTGGTGGCTGGCGATCATCGTCACGCTACTCATCTGCATGGGCATCGGCGGCATTCAGGGGACGATGATCGCCCGCTTCAGGATGCCGTCCTTCATCGTCACCCTGGGTGGGTTACTGATTCTCGAGGGAGTTTCGCTCATCGTTCTCAACGGCAACCCGGTCCGGCTCGGGAACCTGCAGCTCTACGACATCTTCTGGGGCCACTTCAGCACGATGGTCGGCTGGATCCTGCTGGCCGTGGTCGTGGTCGCGACGGGTGTGTCGTGGTGGTTCCGAGATGCCAGCCGGCGGCGCCGCGGTCTGGTGGCGCCACCGGCCAGCTTCACCGCGATCAAGATCGCCGCCGTTGCCGTGGCGGGGGTGGTCGTGGTCCTGCTGTGCAACGAGAACCGCGCGCACTTCGGGATCATCGAGGGGGTGCCCTACCTCATCCCGATCGTCTTCGCCGTCCTCTTCGCCTGGACCATCCTGCTGCAGCGAACGCGATTCGGGCGTTACGTCTACGCCATCGGCGGCAACCCGGAGGCGGCCCGGCGTGCCGGCGTCAATCTGCCCTCGATCCGGACCTGGTGCTTCGTCCTGGCCGCTCTGACCGCCGGGATCGCCGGCATCCTCTTCGCCTCCTGGCAGGTGTTCCTCACCACCAACATCATCAAGTCCGCCAACAGCTACGTCCTGCTGGCCGTGGCCGCGGCCGTCATCGGCGGCACCAGCCTCTTTGGAGGTCGGGGCAAGACCATCCATGGGGTCCTGGGAGGCATCGTCATCGGCGGCATCTACAACGGCCTCTACCTCCTGGGCGTGCAGTCCGAGTGGGTCGACGTCGGCATCGCCCTCGTGCTGCTGGCAGCTGGGACCATCGATGTCCTCTCCCGCGGGGGCGGGCGCCCAGGGACCACATGATCTCCTCCGATGATGCTGACGAAGGTTCGGCATCGGCGGCCGGTCCACCTGGAGGGGCCCTCCACGCCTTGCGGGAGGCCAACATGCGCCGGGTGCTCGAGGTCATCAGTGGCATTGGCGGCCTGAGCCAGGCTGAGGTGGCCCGCCGCACCAAGCTCTCGCGGGCCACGGTCTCGAACCTCGTGGCCGAGCTGCGCCGCCGAGGGCTGGTGCGGGACGGCATGGAGGGCCTCCGCGGCCGCGGCCTCGAGGTCAACGTGGCCACGCCCGGAGCGGTCGTGGGGGTGGACTTCGGACACCGTCACGTGCGGGTGGGCGTCTCCGATCTGAGGGGGGAGGTGCTCGCCGACGAGGAGCGGGAGCTCCCCGCCGACCTGGGCGCACGGGAGGGGTGCATCCAGGCCAGGGCGATGATGACCCGCGTTCTCGAGCACGCCGGCGTCCCCCACGCCGACGTGCTCCAGGCCGGTGTGGGTCTCCCCTACCCCATCGACGCGGCCTCGGGCCGCCTGACGGGACAACCGACGCCGCATCCCTGGGCGGGCCTCGAGCCCCGCGCGTTCCTGGAGGAGACGCTCGAGCTTCCGGTCGTGATTGACAACGACTGCAACCTCGGCGCCCTCGGCGAGCTGCGCCAGGGGGCCGGCCGCGGATTCGTGGACATCGTCTTCTTCCACGCGGACGAGCGTGTGGGGGCCGGCGTCATCCTGGCCGGCCGCCTGCATCGTGGCATCGCCGGGACCGCCGGTGAGATCGGCCACATGACCGTGGACCCTCACGGACCGACCTGCCCCTGTGGCAACCGTGGCTGCCTCGATCTCGCCGTGGGAGCCACGAATTTCCTGGAACCGCTCCGTTGCGCCTATGGAACGCACCTGGACATCGCCGGCGTGATCGAGCTCGCCGAGCAGGGGGACACGCGCTGCCGCCGGGCGCTCGCCGAGGCCGGCCAGGCCATGGGGATCGTGATCGCCGACCTGTGCAACCTCCTCGGCCCCCAGCGGGTCATCGTGGCCGGCCCGATCTTCGGGGGCCAGGAGATGGTCCTCGGAACCCTGCGCCAGACCGTGATGCACCGCGCCGTGCCGGCGGCGGCGCGTGCCGTCGAGATCGTCCCGGGCCAGCTCGGCTCGAGCGCGGAGATGGTGGGCGCCCTCTGGCTCGCGCTTGACCCCATCCGGCAGCGGGCCACCCGCATGGCGCTCTCTCCCTCTGGTCATCCCGCCGGCATGGGGGCACGACATGTCGAGGCAAGCGGCACGCCCGGCCCAGGACTGCGCAGATCAACGGCCGCGATCGGTTAGCTCCCGACCCTCCGCCCACCCCGCTGCCTGGTCGCCGCGGCCGCGGATGCAGAGGTCCCTCTCCTTCGACCATATTGGCGACCCATGAGTCCGGTGGCCTCCCCCGAAACCGTACGACGTGACAACCTGAGCCTCCTGCTCCGGCGCCTCCATCAATCCGGGGCGCGTTCCCGGTCGGAGATCGGCGCCATCCTCGGCATGACCCGCAGCACGGTCGGTGAGCTGGTCGCCGACCTAGGAGCGCGCGGGCTGGTGCTGGCGGGAGACCCTGCCCGTCTGGGGTCGCGCGGGCGGCCCTCGATGGTGGTCGGCCCCAACCCTGAGGGCGCGGCCGCCATCGCGGTCGACATCGCCGTCAACTCCCTCTCGGCCGCCGTGGTGGGGCTGGGGGGCCAGGTCCTGCGCGTCACTCGGGTTGCCCACAGCCCGCGCCGCCTCGCCTTCGAGGAGACCGTCGAGGACGTCGTGAAGCTCATCCAGTCCGCTCAGGCCTCGATCCCGGCCGGCTGCTGGACCGCCGGCCTCGGTCTGGCGGTGCCCGGGGTCGTCCGCCGGGCCGACGGTCTGGTCCACTTCGCCCCCAACCTGGGATGGCGGAATGTGCCGCTCGGCCGCCTGGTCGCCGAACGGCTCGGCTCCGAGCTCCCGGTCCTTACCGCCAACGAGGCCGACGTCGGCGCCGTGGCCGAGCACACCTGGGGTGCCGGAATCGGGACGCGCCACCTCATCTACATCACCGGCGACGTCGGGGTGGGCGCCGGTCTCGTCATCGACGGCCGCTCGCTGGTGGGCGCGGCCGGCTGCGCCGGGGAGGTGGGGCACATCCAGGTCAATCCGATGGGCGTGCGCTGCCGGTGTGGAGCGATCGGCTGCTGGGAGACGGAGATCGGTGGTCCGGCCCTGCTGCGGCGGGCTGGGAGCGCCGAGAAGGGGTACCGGCCGGAGGCGATCGCCCGGCTGGTGAGGGAGGCCGCCTGGGGTGACCCGGTGGCGCTCCCGGCGGTCGAGGAGGTCGGCCGCTGGCTCGGCGCCGGTCTCGGCGGCCTGGTGAACGCCCTGAACCCGCAGCGTGTGGTCCTGGGCGGGTACCTGGGCACCATGTGGCCGCTGGTGGAGCAGATCGTGCAGGCGGAGCTCCGGGTGCGCGTCGTGGCGCCCGCTCTCGAGGTGGTCGAGATCAGACCCGCCCAGCTTGGTGCCGAGGCGGTCCTGCTGGGGGCCGCGGAGCTGGCCCTGACGCGGGTGCTCGACGACCCCACGATGGTGCCGTCCAGGGCCGCCGAGATCAGAGCGTCCTGAGGGCCGGGGACAGCCATCGCCTCCGCCGGCCCGGCCCTCCGGTGACCGTCAGGCCGGTTCGCCACCTCGGGTGCTGACCGAGCGGAGCGCGGGGTAGCAGGCACGGAAGCGAGCTCGCAGCTCCCGGTAGGGCTCGGTCCACGCGGGCACGGGGTCGATGACCTCCGTGACCCGGACGCAGGCGGCAGCGGCCTGCTCCAGGTCCGCGTAGACGCCGGCGGCCACGCCCCCGAGGAGCGCGGCGCCGAAGGCGGAACCCTGGTCGGTGGCCATGATCTCGAGGGGCAGCTCGAGGACGCTGGCGACAATTCGCAGCCACGGCCGGCTGCGCGAACCTCCGCCCGACACGCGGGCGCGATCGGCAACCGTCCCCACGTCGCGGACGGTACCCAGGCAGTCAGCGAGGGCGCAGGCGACCCCCTCCAGCACCGCCCGGGTCATGGACCCGCGGCCGTGCGCAACGGTGAGACCGCAGAAGGCGCCCCGCACGTCCGGATCGAAATGCGGTGTCCGCTCGCCGGCAAGGTAGGGGAGGAAGATCAGGCCCGAGCATCCGGGCGACACCGTCTCGGCCTCCCCGAGCATGGCGTCGTATCCAGTCTCCGGGAGGAGGGTGTCGTGATACCACGCCAGCGAGCCGGCCGCGGACAGCATCACCCCCATCACCATCCAGCGATCGGGGACGGCGTGGCAGAAGGCGTGAACGCGGCCCTCCGGGTCGGCGAGGAAGCGGTCCGTCCCGGCCAGCACCACCCCGGAGGTTCCGAGGACGACCGACAGGGGCCCGGGACCGGTGATCCCCGCCCCCACCGCCGCCGCCGATTGGTCGCCGGCTCCCGCCGCCACCGGCACCCCCTCGAGTGTCCCGACGGCGTCGGGGCTCTCGGCCAGCTCCGGCAGCCACGCCGGCGGGATCCTCAGCTCCGCACAGAGCTCGGTGCTCCAGCGGCGCGCGGCGACGTCGAGGAGGAGCGTGCCCGATGCATCGGCGACATCGCTGCGGTGTCCACCGGTGAGGCGATCCCGAACGTAGTCCTTGGGCAGGGAGATCTGCCGGATGCGGGCGTACTCCTCCGGTTCGTTGTCTCGCATCCAGAGCAGCTTCGGGGCCGTGAAGCCGGGCAGGGCACGGTTACCGGTGAGCCGCACGAGGCGATCGCGCCCGTCCCCGGCGTTCAGGGCGACGCACTGCGGCGCGGAACGCTGGTCGTTCCAGAGGATCGCGGGGCGGATCACCTCGCCGGCCCCGTCCAGGCAGACCAGCCCGTGCATCTGACCGGAGAACCCGATGCCAAGGATCTCGTCGACCTCGCCCCGGAGCCCGTCGAGCACCTCTCCGGCCGCCGTCACCCACTGCTCGGGCCGCTGCTCCATCCAGCCGGGCTGAGGTGAGCTCACCGGGTAGGAGGCCTCGGCGACGGCCAGCACGCTCCCCGACGTCGGGTCGACGGCGATGCCCTTGGCCGAGCTGGTGCCGATGTCGATGCCGACCAGCGCGCTGGAACTCATCCCGATGCCCGCCTTTCAGAGCCGCGATGCGCGGAAGAACCTTCGGCGCGGGACACTTACGACCGAACGCCGAAGAGATAGTCCAGGGCGAGCTGATCCAGCTTCTCGAAACCGCAGCCCTGCTCCGCCGCAGCCTCGACGTCGAAGGTCTCGCTGCGCAACGAGCTGAGCGTCTCACCGGGGTCGAGGGTTGACCTGGCGAGCTCGTCCAGCCGGGCGGCCGACATGGCCGCGATCACCTCGGGGTCGGCGCGGAAGGCACGGGCGCGGTCACGCAGGATGAGGTAGTTGCGCATGCACCCGGCGGCCGACTCCCAGACACCGTCCATGTCCTCGGTCCGCGGTGGCTTGAAGTCAAAGTGGCGAGGTCCTTGGTAGCCACCCGACTCGAGGATGTCCACCGTCCAGAAGGCACCCCGCGCGTTGCCGGCACCGAAGCGGAGGTCCTGGTCGTAGCGGGGCCCGTTCTGCCCATTGAGGTCGACGTGGAAGAGCTTGCCATGCCAGAGCGCCTGCGCCAGCCCGTGGGCGAAGTTGAGCCCCGACATCTCCTCGTGCCCGACCTCAGGGTTGAGGCCGACCATCTCCGGATGCTCGAGCTCATTGATGAAGGCCAGGGCGTGCCCGATGGTCGGGAGGAGGATGTCCCCGCGCGGCTCGTTGGGCTTGGGCTCGACCGCGAAGCGGAGCTGATAACCCTGCTCGATGACGTACTCGGTGAGCACGTCGAAGGCCTCCTTGTAACGGTCGAGGGCGGCCCGGATGTCCTTTGCGGCGCCCGATTCGGCGCCCTCGCGGCCACCCCAGAAGACCACGATCTGGGCGCCGAGCTCGGCGGCGAGATCGAGGTTGTCGAGCACCTTGCGGAGGGCGAAGCGCCGCACCTGCCGGTTGTTGGCGGTGAATCCGCCATCCCGGAAGATCGGATGCGAGAAGAGGTTGGTGGTGACCATCGGGATCACCAGACCCGTGCTCTCCACCGCCTGGCGCACCCGTCCGACCGCATGGCTCCTCTCGGCCGGTGTGGCGGCGAACGGGAAGACGTCGTTGTCGTGGAAGCACACACCGTAGGCGCCCAGCTCAGCCAGGCGGTTGATCGCAACCACGGGATCGAGCGGCTTGCGCACCGCGCTGCCGAAGACGTCGACGCCCTGCCAGCCCACCGTCCAGAGCCCGAATGTGAAACGGTCTTCGCGGCTCGGCTGCAGCATAACGCGCCTCCTCAAGGACGCTTCGTCGTCGCCCGCATCGTTCAAAGTGCTGACGACCGACACTGGTCCAGCGGTTTGTAAGAATTGGCGACATTATACGACGCCAGTGGCTGAAATCTTCGGCCGCGCCCCCCCGTTCGAGCGTTATCCGATGCTGAAGGGCTCGCCGTCCGGAGCTCCATGAGTGCACCGTGGCGACCACGTCGGAATCATTGGAGAGCACCTCCCTTGGCGGTGCGGTGCGGTGCTGCGCTGGACGAAGGGACGTCGGTCCCGGCCTGTCAGGGCCGAATGGCCAATGCGCTCACATGCACTCGACGAGGCCGCCCCGCCGTGCGAGCCGCCCGCGTCACCCGCAAGCGCGCCGGAGTGTCAGGCGAGTCCCACGGGAAGCCGCGCCGACGCCCGCCAGTCGACGCTGGGATGGCCCAGACCGCTGCGCTCGAAGGCCACGACCGCCGCGCCCAGGGCGGCGGCGTCACCGCCCAGCGCACCGACCGCGACCCGCGGAAGCCGGACCAGATTGATCCTCTTGGCAAGAAGGGCCTCCAGGGGCGCGAGCGCCTCCGATGGGATCCCCATCGTGCCGGAGAGGACGACGAGGTCGCAGTCCACGAGCGCCACCGCGGTGGCGAGGACGGTCGCCAGCGCGCCCAGGGCGTCGTTCCAGACGCGCACGGCCGCAGGGTTGCCCGCCGTGGCCCTGGCGATCACCTCCTCGGCGAGGATCGCCTCCTTGGCGGCCATGGTGTAGCGGCGGGCGATGGACGTCTCGGAGGCGAAGGTCTCGACGCATCCGCGACCGCCGCACCCGCAGAGCATCCCCGCCGGGTCGATCGAGATGTGCCCGATCTCACCCGCTGCTCCGTGGGCTCCACGGAGCACACGGCCGCCGCTGACGAAGGCGCTGCCGACGCCCACCCCCATGGCCACCAGCAGCAGGTCCGAGACGCCGCGGCCGGCGCCGGCGGAGTACTCGGCAAGGGCACCGGCTCGGGCGTCGTGAGTCAGGAAGACGGGGAGCTTCAACCGTTCCTGGAGGTAGTCACCCAGCCCGAACTCGCGCAGCTTCACGTTGGGGCAGGCATGGACCACCCCCGTGGTCTCGTCGACGAGCCCGGGGACCGCGACCCCCACCGCCGACGCGGGCAGGCCGTCCCGGCGGGCCAGGTCGGCCAGCCGGCCGGCCATCGTGGTCACGGCTTCGACCAGCTCCTCCTGACTGGTCTGGGGCGTGATGCCCTCCTTGCGCGCGATCAGGGACGGGGTGCCGTCCACCAGGGCACCGCGCATGCCTCTGGCGAAGGTGCCCCCGATGTCGATGCCGATGACCCGGCTGCTGCCGTCCAACCCCATGGTGGCGCCAGCATGCGCCCCTCTCCGCGACTCCGGCGGCAGCTTGGTGCGGACGTTACCCGATCATCACCCGCCCGTTGTGCTCCCCACCGACCGCGTCGACCAGGAGGCCGGTGGCGTTCATGGCTTGAACACCAGGCCGCGCCTTCGAGCATGCGGCGTTCAGAGTGTCATCGCCCTCGGCGGCGAGCGGCCGGCCCGGGCCAGACCGGCGCCCGCCGGCATGCCGACGCCGGCACCCCCACGCGGGGCTCTCCTAGGCGACCTTGCGGTGGTAGATGACCATGGCGAAGCTGAAGGCGACGATGAGGATGCCGACACACCAGGCGAGGGCGATCCAGATGTCGGTGCCCACCGGCCTCTGCGCGAACAGGTCGCGGATCGTGTTGACGATCGACGTCACCGGCTGGTTGTCGGCGAAGGCACGCACCGGCCCCGGCATGGTGTCGGTGGGCACGAACGCCGAGCTGACGAACGGCAGGAAGAGGATCGGGTAGGCGAACGCACCGGCGCCGTCCGCGGACTTAGCGGAGAGACCGGCGATCACCGCGATCCACGTCAGCGCCAGGGTGAACAGGATCAGGATCCCGGCGACCGCGAGCCAGGCCAGCACCCCCGCCCCCGAGCGGAAGCCCATCAGCAGGGCGACGAGCACGACGATCACCAGCGCGATCAGATTGGCGACCAGAGAGGTCAGGACGTGCGCCCACAGCACGGACGACCGCGCGATCGGCATGGAGTGGAATCGCGCGAAGATGCCGCTCTGCATGTCCAGGAAGAGCCGGAATCCGACGTAGGCGATCCCGGAGACGATCGTGATGAGCAGGATGCCGGGCAGCAGATAGCTCACATACGAATGCGACCCCGAGTTGATCGCACCCCCGAACACGTAGACGAACAGCAGCATGAAGGCGATCGGCATGAGCGCGGTCGTGATGATCGTGTCCGGGCTGCGCGTGATGTGGCGCAGCGACCGTCCCAGCAGGACGGTGCTGTCGCCGAAGAAGTGTCTGGTCATCGTCGCTCCTCAGTTGTCCATGCCAACGCCGCGGTCATTGCCGGCGCTGCGAGCATTGCCGGCGCCGCCTTCCCTGCCGCCTTCGCCGACGATGGCGAGGAAGACGTCCTCGAGGCTCGGCTGCTTCTCGACGTACTCGACCCTGGCGGGCGGCAGCAGCTGCTTGAGCTCGGCGAGGGTGCCGTTCACGATGATCCGACCCCCGTGGAGGATCGCGATCCGGTCGGCGAGCTGCTCGGCCTCGCCCAGGTCCTGCGTCGTCAGCAGCACCGTCGTACCGTGGCCGGCGAGCTCCCTGACCGCCTGCCACGCCTCGAGGCGCCCCTGGGGGTCGAGGCCGGTGGTCGGCTCGTCGAGGAAGATGACCGGTGGATTCCCGATCAGGCTCATGGCGATGTCGAGGCGGCGGCGCATGCCCCCGGAGTACGTCGCCACCCTCCGCGCAGCGGCGTCGGTCAATGAGAAGCGGGCGAGCAGGCCATCCGCGATCGCCCCCGGATCCTCGAGGTGCCGCAACCGGGCGACCAGCACCAGGTTCTCGCGCCCGCTGAGGATCTCGTCGACGGCCGCGAACTGTCCGGTGAGGCTGAAGGACTGGCGCACCTCCGCAGCCTGCGTGGCGACATCGAAGCCGTTGACGCAGGCAGTCCCCGTGTCGGCCGTGAGCAGCGTGGAGAGGATGTTCACGATCGTGGTCTTGCCCGCCCCGTTCGAGCCCAGCAGGGCGAAGATGCTGCCCGGGGCGACGTCGAAGTCCACGCCGCGGAGCACCTCCAGCCTCCGGTACGACTTCCTCAGGCCCTGCACGTGGATCGCAGGCCCGTGGATCTGAGGGGGAACGCCGTCGACCTTCACCGCCGGTGCGGCAGTCGTGGCGGTCATGCCTCACCTCCCGTGTTCAGTGAAACCGCCGGCGCGACGCGACGCACGGTGATGTCGCCGTACCCGGTGTGGGCGTGGATCTCCACCTTCTCCTCGCCGGGTGCGGGAGTGGGAGCCGCGTCCAGCTCGTTGTGGACCCGGCCGTGGTGGGCGTCGAGGTCGAGCCAGGCGGCGACCCCGGCGCGAACTCCCACCTCCAGCTTCCCGCAGGCGCTCTCCGCGACCACCGAGCCGCCGGCAACCTCGCAGAGCCGGACGTCGCCGTTGGCCGACTTCGCGGTCACGTTCGCGGCCGCCCGGTCGACGGAGATCCTGCCGTTGGAAGCGCGGGTCAGCAGATCCCCGGTCACCTCCCCGATCCAGGTGTCCCCATTCGAGTTCCTGATCTCGGCCGGGCCGGCGATGCTGTCGATCCGGATCGTGCCCGTGCCGGTGCGGAGGGTGGCCTCGCCGGCCGCCCCTCCCACGGTGATGTCACCGATGCCCGTCCCGAGCAGCACCGGCCCGGCCTGGTCCACCTGGATGTCACCGGCGCCGAACTTGACACGGCACTCGCCGAGGCGGCCGCTGCAGCGCACCGTGCCCACCCCCACGTGAGCCTGCACGCTCGAGCCCGAGGGCAGCTCGATCCGGACGTCGATGTGCTCGCGGCCGCCCCCCAACGGGAGGTACTGCCACGACGCGCGGGGCCCCCTGATCGTCAGCCTGCCGGACTCGTACTCCACCTGGGACTGAGCGGCGCCGCTGACATCCGGCTTCCTGGTGCTGTCGCTGGGACGCACCTCCACCTGCGTGTCGGCGCGATCCCCCGCGACGATCCGGATGTCACCGAAGCCCCGGATCTCCACGTTGACGGAGATGGGTTCGGGCGTGTCGAACGTGGGCATGTCCTTTCCTCTTGGTGGCGTGACGGGCGATCCCCGTTGCCCGAGCGCGTCGCGCGACGTCTCCTGGCTCGGCTAGCGCGCCCATCCCTGGTAGCGGTCGGTACCCCGCGCACCGCGGGGCTCACTTCGATGGACGGTCTCGCCGCGCTCCACCGCGGCGGCGGTCACGCGGACGACCCAGGCGTTGACCGAGAGCCCATCCCGACCGGCTGCGTGCTCGATCCGCGCCTTGAGCTGGTCGGGCATCCGCAGATTGATCCGCGACATCCCCCCCTCCTCGCCCTCCGAGCTGACCGGCGAGGTGCCCCAGATGGGCGAGGTCCGATCTCCTTCGTCCTCGGCCGGACCGGTCGCGGGGCGAGACGGGGGCACCGGAGTGACCACGAACTCGGGGTCCCGGCCACGCAGTCGCAGCTCGACCGAGCCCGGCGCGAGCTCGCAGGTGATCTCCTCGGCCGCTGCGGTCAGAGCGTCCTGCAGCGCCAGTCGCAGGGCCGAGTCCAGGGGCGCGACCAGCCGTTCGGCGACCATCCGGGAGTCGTCACCGCCTGCCTCAGCGGCGGTCACCAGCTGGCGGTGGATGTCGTCGACGTACAGACTGAGGTTCATGGCGCCACTATGGCACCATTATGACGTCATGTCAAGCAGAAGCGACGCCACATTGGCGTCAAGATGGATTCAGCCGGGCGTATCCCCCGCCCCGGCCGCCTCGCTCGCCATGCCCGCCAGCTCCCGGAAGGCCTCGCTGACCTGCGCGACCAGGGTGGCGTCGGCGCCCAGTCCCGGATCGAGGGCGTCGAGCACCGCCCGCGCCGCCTGCGATGGCTCCCCTGCGGCCAGCGGGAGCAGCTCCGCCGCCCGGGGATCGTCGATCTCGCCGCCCGAGCCGCGCAGGTGGGCAAGCCAGGCGCCGAGAAGGAGCGCGGCCCCGTGCGGAGGCCGTTTCCCCTCCTCCCGGTAGCGTGAGACGACGGGGACGGCGCGCTGGGCGAGCTTGAAGGAACCGTCCCTGGCGATCAGGCGGAGGGCGTGGCTGATCCGCGGGTTGGTCCAGCGTGCGATCAGGGTGGCGCGGTAGGCAGCCACCTCCTCGGCGGAGATCCGGAGGACGGGGACGACCCCGTCCCACCACTCCTCCAGCCAGGCACGGCAGCGCGGATCGGAGACGGCGGATGCCACGGTGCGGTGGCCCAGGGCGGAGCCGGCATAGGCGAGCAGGGAGTGCCCGCCGTTGAGCAGCCAGAGCTTGCGCTCCGCGAACGGCGTCACGTCGGAGACGAACCGGGCGCCCGCACCCTCCCAGGCGGGCCTCCCCGATGGGAACTCGCCGGAGAGCACCCACTCGCTGAAGGGCTCGGTCACGACGGCGGCGAGGTCCTCGAGCTCCATGCCCCGCCCGACCAGGGCCAGGTCCTCCGGGGTGGTGGCCGGCGTGATCCGGTCCACGACGGTCGAGACGAAAGAGACCCTGGCCGCGATCCATTCCGCCAGCCCGCCCCCCACGGCCTCGGCCATCTCGACGACGGCGCTGCGGGTCGCGGCACCGTTGCCCATGAGGTTGTCGCAGGGGACCACCGCCAGCGGGCCACCGTCCGTCCTGCGCCGCGCGGCCAGGCCGGCGGCGAGGCGCCCGGGCATGGTCCGTGCCGCGACCGCCCCGCCCTCGGTGGCTCCGCGGAGGAGGGCGATGTCGGCGGCGACCTCCGGGTCGACGAGCGGCAGATGACCCGCGCCGTCCAGGTGGTAGCCGGCCTCGGTCACGGTGAGGGTGACCAGGGCGACACCCGGCGACGCGAGGCAGGCGGCCCAGGCGGCGGCGTCCCCGCCGTCGTGTGCCGCACTGAGGCTGGCGACCACCTCCAGGCGATCGATCTGCGGCCCGCGCTCGACCAGCGTGTACAGGCCGTCCTGGTCACGGAGCGGCGTCGCAGCCGAGGGGCTCCGGCCGGTGAAGGCCGCGATGCCCCATCGCTCCGCATCGGCGGCATGCTCGGTGTACCAGGCCTGATGCGACCGGTGAAACGCTCCCAGACCGAGGTGGACGGCACGGACCGGTCGGAGGGGGCCCGCGGCCGGCCAGCTCGCCCGGTCCAGCCGTCTCACAACCTGAACACCTCGAGCGGGAGCCGGTGGGCCAGATCCCGTGCCGTCGCCGCCGCCTCGGCCTCGGCCAGCCGGTGCTCGACCACCAGGCGGCTCAGGTAGGCGCAGTCGATGCGGCGCGCGACGTCGTGCCGGACCGGGATCGAGCCGAAGGCGCGGGTGTCGTCGATGAAACCGCTGGTCTTGGCGAACCCGGCGGTGTCGGTGACCGCCTCCCGGAAGCGGAGCAGGGCGTCCGGAGTGTCCAGGAACCACCACGGTGCGCCGATGTAGACCGACGGGTAGAAACCGGCGAGCGGGGCCAGCTCGCGTGACCAGGTCGTCTCATCGAGGGTGAAGACGACCATCCGAAAGTTGGGGTGCGCGCCGTACAGGTCGAGGAGGGGCCGGAGCGCGCGGGTGAACTCGATCGCGACCGGGATGTCGGCCCCCTGGTCGGTCCCGTGGTCGCGCCAGGTTTGGGGGTGGTGGTTGCGGAACACCCCGGGATGCAGCTGCATGACCAGGCCGTCGTCGCACGACATGCGCGCCATCTCACAGACCATGTGCTGCCGGAAAGCGCGCGTCTCGTCGCCACTGGCCTTCGCGCCCCGGGCGCTGACGAAGATGCGCTCCGCCTGTGCCGGGGAGAGTGTTGCCGTCCCCGCATCGGGAGGTCCGTGGTCGGTCGCCGTGGCGCCCTGCCGCTTGAAGTGGGCGCGCCGTTCTTGCAGAGCCTCGATGTAGCCGCTGTAGGAGGAGGTGTCGACGCCGGCCGCGCGGCCGAGCTCGTCGATGCAGGTAGACCAGCCGTCGAGCGAGGGATCCAGGTAGCGATCGGCCCGGAAGGTGGGCACGACCCTGCCGGTCCAGGTGGGGTCCTCGGCGAGGCGGCGATGGACGAAGAGGTCGCTGCAGGGGTCGTCGGTGGTGGCCAGCACCTCCACGTTGAAGCGGTCGAAGAGCGCGCGCGGGCGGTACTCGGGCAGGGCGAAACGCTCGAGCAGCCGGTCGTAGATCTGGTCCGCGTCGTCCGCCGAAGGGCGGATCGGCACATCGAAGACCCCTGCCAGCTGAGCCTCGATCCAGTAGCGGGACGGGGTCCCGCGGAACGCCTCCCAGTGCCTGCAGAGGAGCCGCCAGATCTCGCGCGGATCGGCGCCGGAGCCGTCCCCGTCGCGCCGCGGGACGCCCAGCGCCCCGAGGGGGACGCCGTGGGCGTGGAGCATCCGGGTGACGTAGTGGTCCGGGGTGATGAAGAGCGCGGCGGGGTCGTCGAAGGGCCGGTCCTCGAGCAGCAGGAGCGGATCCACGTGCCCGTGCGGCGAGACGATGGGCAGGTTGCCCACCTCCTGGTGCAGACGGCGGGCCACCGCACGCTGGGAAGGCTCCGCCGGGAGCAGGCGATCGGGGTCCAGGTCGATCCGCGTCACCAGCTGTGGACGGTGCCGTCGACCAGCCGGTTGGTCGGCAGGTAGGCGCGCTGATAGGGGTGCCGGGCCGCCACCTCCTCGTCGATGTCCACCCCCAGACCCGGCTCCTCGCCAGGGAGGAGGTAGCCCTTCTCGAAGCGGTACGCGTGGGGAAAGACCTCGTCGGTCTGCGCGTTGTGGCGCATGTACTCCTGGATCCCGAAGTTGGGGATCGCCATGTCGACGTGCAGGGCGGCGGCGAGGCAGACCGGGGAGAGGTCGTTGGCACCGTGCGAACCGCTGCGCACGTGGTACAGCTCGGCGAGCTGGAAGATGCGGCGAAGGTGGCTGATCCCGCCGGCGTGGACGACGTCGGTGCGGATGTAGTCGATGAGCTGTTCGGTGATCAGCTGCTGACAGTCCCAGATGCTGTTGAAGACCTCTCCCACCGCGAGCGGGGTCGTGGTGTGCTGGCGGATGATCCGGAAACCCTCCTGCAGCTCCGCCGGCACCAGGTCCTCGAGCCAGAAGAGCTGGTACTCCTCGACCCGCTTGCCCAGCCGCGCGGCCTCGATCGGGGTCAGCCGGTGGTGGGCGTCGTGAAGGAGCGCGAAGTCGAAGCCGAATCGATCCCGCACCGCCTCGAAGAGCTCCGGTACCTGCTGGAGGTAGCGAGGGGTGGACCAGTCCGCCATCTCCGCGGTGGTGGCGGCCGCGGGCACGTAGCCGGCCTCGCGATGGTCGCGGTCCGGGCTCACGCCGTAGACCGAGCTGATGCCGCGAATCCCCACCTGCACGCGCACCGCGGTGTACCCCTGGTCGAGGAAACGGGCGACCTCGTCCAGCACCTCGGGGACGGTCTCCCCGTTGGCGTGTCCGTAGACGGTGACGCGATCGCGGCTCCGGCCTCCGAGCAGCTGGTACACGGGCATGCCGGCGGCCTTGCCCTTGATGTCCCAGAGCGCGGTGTCGACGGCGGCGATGGCGGTCATGGTGACCGGTCCACGCCGCCAGTAACCACCCTTGTAGAGGTACTGCCAGGTGTCCTCGATGCGGGCTGCGTCGCGCCCCAGCAGCAGCGGACAGACGTGGTCGGTGAGGTAGCTGGCGACCGCCAGCTCGCGGCCGTTGAGGGTGGCGTCTCCGACCCCGGTGATGCCCTCGTCGGTGGTCACCTTGAGGGTCACGAAGTTGCGCCCCGGGCAGGTGATGATGACCTTGGCGTCGACGATCTTCACGCTCTCACCTCACACGGACAGCATCCTGGGGCCCCATGATAGGGCCAGCCGGAGAGCGCGCCGCCGGGCGCGGGCGTCAGCTCAGCAGCTTGCGGAGCGCTGCCTCCCAGCCCCCGTCGTGGATGGCCCGCCCCCGGAAGGCAGCGGCGAGCCGGGTGAGGTGCGGGAGCCTCTGCACGGCCACCGCATAGCGGGAACCGAGGCCGGAGACGTCGCCGGCGAGCACCTCGATGTGGAAGCCGATGAGGAGGAGGGCGAGGTCGAGCTCCCGCAGCGACATCGACGGATCGGTGAAAACGTAGGTGGCGTGGTCCTCGACGTTGAGCGACTCGTAGATGAAGGTGCCCGACGCGGTGCGCGCGAGCAGAAAGGCGACGATGGTGGGGTGGTCACCGCCGGCGGTGAGGCGGTCGAGATCGTCGTGCGCCGCGGTCTCGGCGGTGGCGTCGGGCGGTGCCTCGGGAACCCGGAACATCGACTGGGCCTGGGCCTGCCCGCCCCGGGACCACGCGCCACCGCCGCGCATCATCCGCATCGCGAGCATCCCGCCCATGGCTCCGTAGGGAGCACCAAAGCCCATGCCCATCCCCGGCATCCCCATGCCCATGCCCATCCCCGGCATCCCCATGCCCATGCCCATCCCCATCCCGAGCGCGCCCCCCGGCGGTCCGCCGATGAGGGGCCCGCCACCGCCCGACCCCGGGGTGGGGACGCCCATGAACCGCTCCGCCATCATCGCGCCCATCCCCTGCTCCATCTGGGCGTAGTCGATCCCCTGGCCCCGACCTGGTCCGCTGCTCTGGACCGCCCCCGCCTCCGCGACGTGGGTGGTCCCCTGCGCCTCCACCTCCACCGAGGAGATCTGGTGGAAGCCGAGGGCGGGCTGACCCAGGGATTGGATCAATTCGGCCCCCGGCGCCCGCTCCGGCAGCACCGCCGCGCCGATGAGGGTGGGCCACACCCGGGGGTCGATGCCGTCGAGGGCGGGGCGGGGAACCGCCACCCCGTCGCGGAGGTCGCCGGCGAGCTGCCGCTGGGCCAGCGGGCCCAGCCCGGGGAGCAGCGACTGGAGGAAGGCGCCGGTGCGGCCACGGGCGTCGGTCGCCCGCTGACGGAGCAGGGTGAGGAACTGTGAGGTCATCTGGGCGAGGCGCTGGACCGTCACGCTCCCGGCGTCGCCCATCGAGATGGTGATGCGATAACCGGAGGGATCCGTCGAGACGTCCTCGATGACGGCATAGGGCACCTGGACCGGCAGCCCCCCGGTGGGGATCGCCACCACACCGTCGTCGTAGAGGCTGATGTCGGCTTCGACGTCGTCCACCGCCCCGTGGAAGCGCTGACGGGTCCCGAAGCCGATGGTCACCAGGCCCTCGCGGGAGCTGTCCACCCGGATGTCGCCGATCTGGGCGAGGATCTGGGTGCGCACCGCTCCCAGCTGGGAGAGGTCTACAGCGCTGCCGTCGGTGAGCCGGACGCGCACCACGAAGGGTGCGGGCTCGCTCACCTCCGTGATCTGCTCGGGGGCGACCCGGAGCGGCTGGCCGAGCTGGGGCGAGACCGTCACCGCGCCCCCCTCCACAGCGACCGTGCCGTCGCCCTCGTCGACCACCTCGCCGCTGGCGGCGCTGAGCCGGTAGTGCATGGCTCCAGCTCAGCCGGCGGCGATCACGGCGCCGCCGTGCCGCACTCGCCGCAGAACTTGATCCCGGGTGTGAGCTCGGCCCCGCAGTTGCCGCAGAAGCGCTTGGTCGCGGCGGGGGCCGCGGCCAGAGGCGCGCCGCAGTGCTGGCAGAACTTGCCGCCGCCCGACTCCTGGTGGCAGGAGGGGCAGAGGCCGGTGGCCTGGTCGGTGTAGTTGACACCCTGGGTCAGGTCCTGGGCCTGGATCTTCTGCTCCAGCTGGTCGCGCTGCGTCTGCGCCTGCATGGCGGCGACCTCCTCGCCCACCTTGGGGGCGCACTCGACGCAGAGCCCCCGGTCATTGTTCCAGCAGACCTCCCGGCAGACCCACTTGCCACAGCGGTTGCACTGGTAGAAGCGGTCGTGGACCTCCTGGGCCGCCTTCTCCAGCTCCTTGTCCTTGGCCGGGCTGCCCGTCCCGGACATGAGCATGCTGGAGTTCCAGCCGGCGCTCTCGACGTCCCCGCCGACCGAGCCGCCCAGCAGTCCCCCGCCGATGGCGGCGACCCGGCCCCCGAAACCGAAGAGCGAGCGGTGGAACGAGGAGCGATACCCGTTGTTGCACCGCATGCAGCGGAATTCGAACTGGTACCCCTCCTGGGTGGAGAGGTCCTCGATGTTGCTGGTGAAGGGAACGACACCGGGCATGGGCTCACCTCCTCTCATCTCCCCCGGCCGGCGGTCTCACCGGCTCGACCCGCACACGCTAGGGGTCGCCCGGCCCCCATGTCAATGCACGGACGGCCGATGAGCCGTCAGAGAGGCGATCCGCCGGGGTAGCCGGGCAGCGGGTCGGGAAAGGCGGCCTCGGCCCGGGCCTCGAGGCGCCGGGACTGGCCGTGGAGCACCAGGCCGGCAGCGGCGAGCAGCAGCACCGCCACTCCGCCGATGCCCAGGGCCAGCCAGCCGCTGGTGTCCTCGAACGCCGTCCCCACCGTGTAGGCGGCCAGCCCGTAGGCGGTCGCCCAGACCACGCTGCCGGCGGCGTTGAAGGCGAGGAAGGGGAGTGTCGACATCCGGTTCGCCCCCGCCAGCAGTCCGGCGAAGCTGCGCAGGACCGGTACGAACCGGCTCCAGAAGACGATGCCGCCACCATGACGCCGGAAGAGGTAGTGGGCAACCCGGACCTGGGACTGACCGAGGTGGACCTTCGCCCCATGCCGGACCAGGAGGCGATAGCCACCCCACCCACCGATCGCGAAGCCGATGGCGCTGCCGACGATGGGACCGGCGGCCGCCGCGCCGATCACGGCGACGATCGCCAGGTGGAGCCTCGGTGCCAGCGCGGCGGCGGTGAGCAGAGCCGTCTCGCCGGGGAGGAAGGGCAGGCAGAGGCTCTCCAGCCCGGCCACGAGGAACACCGCCAGGTACCCCCAGTGCTGGACGAGAGCCGACACGACCCCGCTGACCCCGCTAGGCTCCGGGGCCGGCCCCCGAGCCGCTCCCCGCGTACCCGGCGGGGGTCGGGGGCACCGCCAGGCGCAGGACGAGGAGCGAGTGCCCCTCGACGTGGAGGGGGGCCGGATCGCCGACAACCCGCGTGCCCGGCCCCTCGGCCGGGTCGGCCGTGTCGAGAAGCACCTCCCAGCTCCCGGGCGGAAGGGTCCAGCCCCCGCCCTGGTCATGCGAGTGGAGGAGGACGGCCAGGGTGTCGTCGTAGATCCGCTCGCCGGTCGCGGTCCGGTCGGGGATCAGGCCACCGTCGAGGATCATCGCCAGCGACTGCCCGTCGTGATTGCCCCAGTCGGGGTCGATCATCTCTTCGCCGTCGCGACGCAGCCAGCGAACGTCCTTGCGGCCCCTTCCCACCACCTTGCCGGTGAAGAAATGGCGGCGGCGCAGCACCGGGTGCCGGGCGCGCAGCTCGATCAGCCGCCGGGTGAACGCGAGCAGCTCCTGGTCGGCGGCGGCCCAATCCACCCAGGAGGTCTCATTGTCCTGGCAGTAGCCGTTGTTGTTGCCGCCCTGACTGCGGCCCAGCTCGTCGCCGGAGAGGATCATCGGGCAGCCCTGGGAGATCAGCAGGGTGGCCAGGAAGTTGCGCTGCTGGCGCCGGCGCAGCTGGATCACGGCCGGGTCCGAGGTGTCCCCCTCAACCCCGCAGTTCCAGGAGCGGTTGTCGTCGCTGCCGTCCCGGTTGTCCTCGCCGTTCAACTGGTTGCGCTTCACCTCGTAGGTGACCAGATCATGGAGGGTGAAGCCGTCGTGGGCGGTGACGAAGTTGATGCTTGCGCTCGGACTGCGCCCGTCCCCGCCGTACAGGTCGCTGCTCCCGGTGAGCCGGTAGGCGAGGCCGGCGACACCCAGGGGGGCTCCCCTCCAGTAGTCGCGCACGGTGTCCCGGTACTTGCCGTTCCACTCCGCCCATCCGACCGGGAAGTTGCCGACCTGGTAGCCGCCCGGACCGATGTCCCACGGTTCGGCAATCAGCTTGACCTCGGCGAGCACCGGGTCCTGGTGGATGATGTCGAAGAAGGCGGCCAGCTTGTTGACCTCGTAGAACTGGCGGGCCAGCACCGACGCCAGGTCGAAGCGGAAGCCGTCGACGTGCATCTCGGTGACCCAGTAGCGCAGCGAGTCGGTGATCAGCCGCAGGGTCTGGGGCGCCCCGGCGTTCAGGGTGTTGCCGGTGCCGGTCACGTCCCAGTAGTGGCGCCGGTCGTTGGGGTCCAGGTGGTAGTAGGTCTCGTTGTCGATGCCTCGGAAGGAGAGGGTGGGACCGAGGTGGTTGGCCTCGCCCGTGTGGTTGTAGACGACATCCAGGAAGATCTCCAGGCCGGCCTCGTGGAGCGCCCGCACCATCTGCTTGAACTCGACCACCTGGCCGCCCCGGTCACCGGCTGACGAGTAGCGACCCTCGGGGGCGAAGTAACCGATGGTGTCGTAGCCCCAATAGTTGCGCAGGCCCAGCTGCTCGAGGCGGGCGGAGTCGACGAAGGCGTGGACCGGCATCAGCTCGACGGCGGTGACCCCCAGCGACCTGAGGTGTTCGATCGCCGCTGGATGGGCCAGCCCCGCGTAGGTGCCCCGGTACTGCTCGGGCACGCCGGGGTGCCGCATGGTCAGTCCCTTGACGTGCGCCTCATAGACGACGGTGTCGGGCCAGGGGGTCCGGGGCGGACGGGTGCCCCGCCAGTCGAAGGTGTCGTCGACCACCACCGAGAGCGGCACGTGGCCGGCGGAGTCGAGCTCGCTGCGGACGTCGTCGGTCATCCGCCGGTTCCACTCGTAACCGAAGACCTCGGGGCCCCATGCCACCTTGCCGGTGAGGGCCCGCGCGTAGGGGTCGATCAGCAGCTTGTGGGGGTTGAAGCGGCGCCCGGCGCTCGGCTCGTAGGGACCGTGGACCCGGTAGCCATAGAGGGTGCCGGGGCCGACCCCCGGAAGGTAGCCGTGCCAGGTCAGGTCGGTCCGGTCGATCAGCTCGTGGACGGCCCGGATGCTCCCATCGGGGTGGACCAGCAGCAGCTCGACGCGCCGGGCGTTGGCACTGAACAGCGAGAAGTTCGTCCCCTCACCGTCCCAGTGCGCTCCGAGGGGAAAGTGCTGCCCGGGCCAAGGCTCGCGCGCGACGGTCACCGGATGCGGCGCGGTCGTGAACGGGTCCGGGTCGGCGTCGGGGGCTGGCAGCGGCGAGGGCGGCCCCAGTTGCGCTGCCAGGTTGGACGGCTCCAGCGGGGAAGCTCCCATAGGAGGGCGGCGCCGGATCGCAGCCGCCCGTGGCCGCCAACCTTAGCGTCTGAGCGCATCGATTCGCGGCGATGATACGTGGCCATGACCGCACCGAGCCCGACCGCCTGGGGCCTGGTGGCCAGCCACGTCGACACCGACGGCCGCCTCCACACGGTCTCCGCAGCGACCCGCGGTGCGCTGCTCAGCGCCCTCGGCGCCGATCGCCCCCGGCCCGATCCGGCGGCCGGCGGACCGCTGGTGGTGGTGCGTGGCGAGAGCACGGCGCTCGCCGGAGAGCCCGGGGAGGGTGGACACGCGCGCGCAGAGCTGGAGCTCGAGGACGGGAGGACCCTCCCCTGCGGCGACCACCTCCCCCCCGACCTTCCTCTCGGGTACCACCGCCTGCACCGGGGAGGCGAGAGCCGTCTCCTGGTGGTGGCCCCATCGCGCTGCCATCCGCCCCCCGGCTGGGGCGGCTTCGGCTTCGCGGTCCAGCTGTACGCCGTCCGCTCCGCGGAGAGCTGGGGCATCGGCGACCTGGGCGACCTCGCCGGGCTCGGCCGTTGGGCCGCCGCTCTGGGTGCCGCCACCCTCCTGGTCAACCCCCTGCACGCGGCGCTCCCACTGCTCCCCGTCGAGCCGAGCCCGTACTTCCCCACCAGCCGCATCTTCCTCGACCCCCTCTACCTGCGCCCCGATCAGGTCCCCGGCGGCGACCGCTCGCCGGAGCTGGCCGCCGCCGCCCGCCGGCTCAACCACGAGCGGCGCATCGACCGCGACCGGGTGGCGACCCTCAAGATCGCGGCCCTGGAGCGTGCCTTCGCCGAGAGGGGGAATCCGGGGGAGGTCGACGCGGCCCTCGCCGCACGGCCGCGGCTGGGCGACTTCGCGCTCTTCTGCGCGCTGGCGGAGCGGCACGGGAAGGACTGGCGGAATTGGCCGCGCCCGCTGGCGCGGCGGGACCCGGCGGCGCTCGAGGCAGCGGCCGCGGAGATGGCGGGGCGGGTCCGTTTCCACGCCTGGGTGCAGATTCAATTGGATCGCCAGATGGAGGAGGCCGTGGCCGCCCTCCCGGTGATCCGCGACCTCGCCGTGGGTGTCGACCCGGGAGGCGCCGACGCCTGGCTCTGGCAGGAGCTGATGGCGCCCGGGGTGTCGGTGGGGGCTCCCCCGGACAGCTTCAACACCCGCGGCCAGGACTGGCAGATCCCCGCGTTCGATCCGTGGAAGCTGCGCGCCGCCGGCTACGCCCCCTTCATCGAGACGCTGCGGGCCAATCTCCACCGCAATGGCGGCCTGCGCGTCGATCACGTGATGGGGCTGCAGCGCCTGTGGTGGATCCCGCAGGGCGGGGGGCCCGCCGAGGGGGGCTATGTCCGCTACCCGGTCGACGACCTTCTCGGCATCGTCGCCCTCGAGTCGGTGCGCCACGCGGCGGGGGTGATCGGCGAGGACCTGGGAACGGTGCCCGCGGGTCTGCGGGCGCGGCTGCACCGGCGGGGGCTGCTCGGCTACGTGGTGCTGCTCTTCGAGGAGCGGCCGCCGTCGCGCTGGCCCCGGCAGGCGCTGGCCGCGGTGACCACCCACGATCTGCCCACGGTCGCCGGCCTCTGGGACGGCAGCGACCTGGAGTCTCGGCGCCGGATCGGGCTCCCCGCCGACGCCGCCGCCGAGGAGGGGCTGGTGGAGCGCCTGCGGCGTGACGATGGCCCGGCGCGGGACGCGGACGTCACGGCGGCGGTCCTGCACGCCCACCGCCGCCTGGCTGCCTCAAGCTGCCAGCTGCTGGCCGCCACCCTGGAGGACGTGGCCGAGGTCCGGGAGCGGCCCAACCAGCCCGGGAGCGGACCGGAGAACCCCAACTGGTCGCTGGCGCTGCCGCTGGACCGGGAGAGCCTCCAGGCGCTGCCGCTGGCGCGCGAGCTGGCCGGGATCCTGGCCCGTACCCCGGAGGCCGCGGCGAGCGTTGTCCCAGATGGAGCGACAGCGCCCGGATTGAACGGAGATGGCTCGGATTCCGTGATATAGTTGACGGAGCAACCGGGCCGGAGAGTGCCCGCACGGAGAGTCCCACGTTGACCACACAGACGTCGGCACGCACCGACATCGAACTGTTCCAGCGCGCCAAGGAAGAGGCGCTCCGCCTTCATCGCCCCGTGTACATCGCCGGGGGCGAGGTCCACGCCGAGCGCCCCCCGCGGACGACGGCGATGGTCTGGCCCAATGGCAGCGTGACCTGGGGCAATCCGCAGGCGGCCAGCAAGCAGATCGACCGGCGCCACCTCCCCCCCGCCGCCTGATCTGGCGGCCCGCGCCTCCGCCGGGGGTTGCCGGCGGGCGCAGCGCGGCGTGCGCACGCACCCGGGTGTGGGCGCGGAGCCGCAGGGGTGTGTAGCGAAAAGAAAGGAGCCGCGGCCATCGCCGCGGCTCCCTCGCTGCGCTCGGTGTGAAGGTGGTCAGGTGCCCAGGGTGCTGGCGACGTTGGAATAGAGGTTGCTGGTCGCGTGGCCGAAGACGGTCAGTCCGAGGATGGCCACGATCGCGATGAGGGCGAGGATGAGTCCGTACTCCACCATTCCCTGCCCTTCCTCATGACGGCGCTGACTTCGCCGGGGGGGAGTGGGGAGAGATCCGTTCACGGGGGCACCACCTCCTTTCGAGAGTCCCGGTTGCACCTCCTATCAACACACCGATAGACGCGACCGCTCCACTGTGCAGGGCGATGTCTCAGCTTCGGTCGCACACCGGCGTCACGACTCCGTGATGGCGGCGATCCGCGCAGGGCGTGGGCCCGGCGGCAGCCGCAGGGGTGCTACTGCTGCCCGAAGGTGCGCACCGCCCAGGCCACGGCGCCGACCAGCCCGGCGTCGCTGCCCAGCTCCGCGCGGCCGACCCGGCAGTGGCGAAGCGGGGTCTCGAAGGCGATCTCCGCCATGGCCGCGACGATGGGCTCCTCCAGCAGGTCGGCGTGGCTGCCGACGCCCCCACCCACGGCGATGGCGTCGGGTCCGAGGATGTTGACCAGGGCGCCGAAGGAGCGACCCAGCGCCCTGCCCGCATCCGCAAAGACGCGCCTGGCGAGGGCATCGCCCGCCCGGGCCGCGTCGGCGATCGCCGAGGCGTTCAGCGGATCCACCCCCCGCAGCGCCGACTCCTCTCCGGCCGCGAGCGCCGTGGCGGCGCACCGGGCGATGCCGGTCCCCGAGGCGATGCCCTCCAGGCACCCTGGATGCCCCTGACCGCAGCGCGGGCCGTCGGGGCTCCAGGGCACGTGTCCCACCTCCGCGGCGGTGCCGGCGGTGCCCACGAGGAGGGTGCCGTCGATGATCACGGCCCCGCCGATGCCGGTGCCGATGATCACGAAGACGAAGCTGCGGGCCCCGCGGCCGCTGCCGGCCGCCCACTCCGCGTAGCCGGCGAGGTTGGAGTCGTTGTGGATGGCCACCGGGCAGCCGGCCGCGGCGGAGAGCCTCTCCCGGGCCGGGAAGTTGGTGAACCCGGGGAGGTGGGGGGCGGCGAAGACGACGCCGCTCTGCGGGTCGAGGGGACCGGGGATGCCGATGGCGATGCCGTCCGGCGTACCTCCGGCCGCCTCCCGCGCGGCCGCCGCGCAGGCGGCGATGACCGCGTCGGCCCCGTCCCCGGCCGGGGTGGCCCGGCGCACCACCTGGGGTGAGTAGGTGGTGGGCCCGGTGGCCAGTGCGGCCCGGATGCTGGTTCCGCCGAGATCGATGCCGACGAGGCGCCTCGAAGAAGCGCCCGCCGAGAGCGTCATGACCGGCGCCCGGATGGGCTGCGCGGGTCGCCCGCGGAGCCGTCGTGCCAGTGCCCGGGGTGGGCGATCCGGTTCGCGGCCCCCGGCCCCCAGCTCCCCGCCGGGTACATGTTGATCGGCGGCGGCTCGTCCAGCACCGGCTGGACCACCTGCCAGCCCCGCTCCACCTCGTCCTCACGGATGAAGAGGGTGTGGTCGCCGCTCAGGGCGTCGTGGAGGAGGCGCTCGTAAGCCTCGGGGGTGCTGGCCCTGAACGAGCCCTCGTAGCTGAAGTCCATGCCCACCAGCTGGGTGGTCACCTCCGGCCCAGGACGCTTGGCGACGAAGGTGAACGAGATGCCCTCGTCGGGCTGGACCCGGATCACCAGCCGGTTGCTGTCCAGGGCATGCAGCCCCACCGCCCGGAAGAGGTGCAGGGGGGCGTCGTGGAAGGTGAGCACCACCCGGGTGTCCCGGGCCGCCAGGCGCTTGCCGGTGCGGAGCAGGAAGGGCACCCCCGCCCAGCGCCAGGAGTCGATGTGAAGCCGCATCGCCGCGAAGGTCTCCACCTCCGAGGTGGGATCGACGCCCTCCTCCTCGCGGTACCCGGGCACGCGCTCGCCGCCGATGCTGCCGGCCGCGTACTGGCCGCGGACCACGTCGCCGGGGTCCACCGGATGCATGGCGTCGAGGACCTTGACCTTCTCGTTGCGGATGGCCTCGGCGGCAAAGGAGATGGGCGGCTCCATGGCGGTCACCGCGAGCAGCTGGAACATGTGGTTCTGCACGATGTCGCGGATCGCACCGGTCTCCTCGTAGAAGGCGCCTCGCTGCTCCACCCCGAGGGATTCGGCGACCGTGATCTCGACCCGGGAGATCATGTCGCGATTCCACAGCCGCTCGAAGACCGAGTTGCCGAAGCGGAAGACGAGGAGGTTCTGAACGGTCTCCTTGCCGAGGTAGTGGTCGATCCGGTAGATCCGATCCTCGGGGAGGATCTCGTGGAGGGTGGCGTTGAGCTGGGTGGCGGATTCGCTGTCGTGGCCGAAGGGCTTCTCGATGACGAGCTTGGTGCCCGCTGCCAGTCCGGCGGCACCCAGGCTGCGCGCCAGGGCGGTGAAGGCGGAGGCGGGGACGGCGAGGTAGAGGAGGCGCTCGGGTCTCCCGGCCACGGCCCGCAGGGGCTGGAGGTCACCGTCAGGAGCGAGGGCGACGAACTTGAGCCGCGCCGCGAAGGCGGCGAAACGGCGGGCCTCGAAGCGGTTGCGCGAGAAGCTCTTGATTGCATCCGCCGCGTGCGCGCGGAACTGCTCGTCGTTCCAATCCAGGGGGGCGACCCCGATCACATCGCCATGCTCGGGGAGCAGGCCCTCGATCTCGAGGTTGTAGAGGGCGGGCAGGAGCTTGCGGGCCGCCAGGTCGCCGGTGGCCCCCACCACCACGATGTCCTGGTCGGCGGGACGGGCAAGGGTCATGATCGGGTCACGCCCAGGGTGACCGGTCGGCGGGCATCACGCCGGCGGGGGAGACGGGGAGAGAGCGCTGTCAGCCTCGGCCACGAGATCGGATTGTAGGGGGAGGACGGCGCCGGTCACCGCTGACGCGCCGGTTGCGCCCCGCCCCCCCACCTGTGAACATACGGCAGCACACCGCCCGGGTCACCTAAGGAGCTGCCGTGGACAACGACGGGACCAATCCGGAAGCCGCCATCACCCGGGCGAAGAGGGCGCCGTGGGATCTCGAGGAGATTCTCGGCATCTGCCTGCTCCTGACCCTGCTCCTCCTCGCCGTGGCCTACGTGGCCGCGGGGATCATCCAGGCCGGGGCCTCACCCCAGACGAACCCCCTCGAGGTCACGACCGTCTACGCCACCGAGTGGGCCTCCCCCTACGTGGTCCTCTTCCCGCTCGCCGCGCTCGCCATCGCCTGGTGGCAGCTGCGGCGATGGGGGCCGGCGCTGGACGAGCCCGCCACGGCCGAGGCCGGGGACGGTGAGGCGGCCGGTGGTCCGGACGCCGGCTTCGACCACCTCCTCCGCGCCCGCGGCGTGGTGGTGGGGTCGGCGGTCGCGCTCCTGGTCATCGTCTGCGCCGCGATCGGTGTCGTGGTCACCAGCCTCCTCCTCTTCCCGGCCAGCGAGGCCAGCGGCACCCAGGTGTGGCCGTCGGAGGCCGAGACCCTCGCCAACGCGGCGGGGGCGCTGCTCCTCAGCGGCGCCGGCCTGGCGGTGGCCGTCCACCTCTGGAGTGGGATCGCGAGCCGGCTCGAGGGCGACTCCGATGAGGAGGTGCTGGCCGCCGTCGAGGTGGCCGTCGTCGAGTAGCCGTCCCGCCGGGCGACGCCTCCTTCACCCCTGTCCGGCAGGGTCAGGGGGCGACGACCGTGCGGCAGGCGCGGGCCGGGAAGCCCAGGCTCCGGGCCGAGGCGGCGAGAGACGCGGCCTCGGACCCGGTCGCCACCAGTGCGAAGAGGGCGCCGCCACTTCCGGTGAGGTGCCAGCGCGCCCTGGGTACGCCGGTCCGCAGGCGGTCGATGGCCGCGGCCAGCTGGGGGTGGGAGCGGCATGCCGCGGGCTCGAGGTCGGAGCCACAGAGCTCGGGATCAGCGCCGGCGCCGGCGCCGAGCTGCCGGGCCAGGCGCTCCGGGCGCTCCGCGCCGCGCCATTCCCCCGGCGTGAGCGCGGCGAAGGTCGCGCCCGTGCCACTGCGCCCGGCCACCGCCACGGCGAGGTGCAGGACGGGATGCTGGAGGGGCTCGAGACGCTCGCCGGCTCCCCCCACCAGGAGGCTGCCGCCCACCAGGCAGGCGGGGACGTCGCTGCCCAGGGCGTCGGCGAGGCGGAGGAGGTCCGGTCCCGGGCTCTCGAAGCGCTGGCAACCCAGGAGGCGGAGCACCACCCCGGCGTCCGCCGAGCCGCCCCCCAGCCCGGCGGCGGCGGGCAGGCGCTTCTCCAGGGTGAGCCGGAGGGACTTCCCGGGATGGCGGTCGAGGACCGCCCGGCCGGCTCGCAGCACCAGGTTGTCCGCCTCCGGGACCTCGCCGGCGCCCGGCCCGGAGACGGCCACCCCGAGGACGGCGGGGTCTTCCGACGCCACCAGCCCGACGCCCACCAGGTCGTGCCAGTCGAGGCGGACCACCACCGAGCGCAGGGCGTGCCGGCCGTCGGGCCGCCGTCCGACGACGCTCAGGGCGAGGTTGAGCTTGGCGTAGGCGGGCGCGTAGATCACGACGGCGTGTAGATCATGAGCAGGTGATTGCTATACTCCAGGCTCCCGGGCGTGCGTCGAGGTTGGGCGCCCAGCTTTCCAACACATTCAACAGGTGTCAACGTGGCCAACTCTCGTTCCGCCCGGAAGCGCATCCGCTCCAGCGAGCGCAAGCGCGTCCGCAACCGCATCGTCCGCTCCGCCGTCCGGACCCGGATCGGCCGGGTTCGCCGCTCGCTGGTGAGCGGCCAGCTCGAGGGCGTCGAGGAGGAGCTCCGGGCGGCGGTCAAGGAGCTGGACAAGGCCGCCGAGAAGGGCATCCTCCACCGCAACAACGTCGCCCGCCGCAAGTCCCGGATCATGGCGATGGCCGCGAGGCTGACCCAGTCGGGCGGCAGCGAGGAGGAGAGGGCGGCCACCCGGGCAGCCGCGACCGGCGGCGCCAAGGGACGGACCACGCGCGCGGCGGGCAGCGCCCCGGCGGCCGGGAGGACGCCCGCCGCCAAGACGGCTGCGACCACAGCTCCGGCAGCCAAGGGGTCCACGGCCAAGGCGGCCTCCAAGCCGGCCGCTGCGGCGAAGTCCCCCGCCGCCAAGCCGGGCGTCTCCCCCATCGGGCGCGGCGCCTCCAAGGCGTCCGGATCGACCCGCCGGAGCAAGGGCGACTCGTAACCCGGCGCTGCGCTGGTCGGCTCCCCGGTTGGCCTCACCGGCCCGGTGGCGCCTCAGTGGGCGCGGGCCCGGGCCACGGTCCGGGCGGCGCCGAGCGTGAAGCGGCCGATCGCCTGACGGTCGTCGGCCTCGCCGGACTTGATCCCGGCGTCGATCCTCTGAAGCTGGCGGAGCCAGTCCTCGACGACCTCGGGCGGAACTGACCGCGCCTGGCGGGCCAGCCGGTCGGCCCGCCACTCGGGAATGCGCAGCTGAGCGGCCAGCCGGGCCGCCGAGCCGCCCGAGGAGAGCAGCCCCTGAGCACGGCGCAGCTCGCCGAGCTGACCGGCCAGGGTGGCGATGAGGTACTGGGTCGACCCGCCCTCGCCGGCCAGCTCCGCGGCCGCGGCCGCGCCCCGGCCCGGCTGCGGTCCGAGGAGCCGTTCGAGCACGTTCCAGACCTCGAGGGCCTCGGCACCCCCGACGACTCGCTGCACGGTCTCGGCATCGAGGCGCTCGCCGGCCGAGTAGGCGCTGAGCTTCTCCAGCTCGGTGGCGACCAAACCCAGGTCGGTGCCGGCCACCCGCAGCAGGTGATCGAGTCCTCCCGGGCGGAGCCGCAGACCGCGGTCCGCCGCCGCTCGCTCCGCCCAGGCCCGAACCTCCCGGGGGCGAAGCAGCGGGAAGGCGCGGATCTGGCCCCCGAGCCGGACCACCGCGGCCGCCACCGGGTGGGCGGCGGGCACGGGCTGGTGGCTCACCAGGCACACGGAGGTGCTGGGTGCCCGCAGCTCCAGCGCCTCTGCCAGTGCCCGCCCAGCGTCGCCGGCGCGGCGGCCGCCGCCGAGCTGGGGTGGGTCGCGGATCAGCAGGTAACGCCGCGGGTCGATGAGGGGGAGCTCGGCAAGCGAGGTGCGGATCCGGTCGATGGGCGCCGGGGCGTCGACGACCTCGACACCGAGCTGGGCGTCGGCGGCCTGCTGCCGCCAGGAGCGGACCTCCTCGTCGACCCGGTGCCGGTCGTCACCGTGGACGAGGAGCAGCTCCGGCGGCGCCGCCGGCTGCCGCGAACGGCCGGCGTCGTCGGGCACGCCGCCGGGGGTCACGTGCGAGGTCCGGGATCAGCCGGCGGGGAGGCGATAGCGGCGCTGGCCGTCGTCGCTCCGGAAGGTCTCGGCACCCGCCCTCTCGGCCAGGAAACGGACGGCGCGGCCGGAGACCTTCACCCCGGCGCGGGTGATCTCGGTGGCGATCTCGGCGGCGGTACCCTGGCCGAGCTTGGCGATGACCGCCCGGACCACCTCGGCGGTCACCTCGGGCGGGGTCGCCCTTCCCTTGGCGACCCGGCTGCGGGGCCGGCGGCGCCTGCCCGGCGCCACGACGGACGCCTCGACGGCCACGGCGCGCCGGCGCGGGCGCGCCTCTCCGGCGGCTGACGACGCGCGGTCGAACATTGCGATCGCATCACGGATCTGGCGGCGCAGATCCTCGTTGTCGGCGCGGAGCCGGGCGACCTCCTCCACCAGGGTCTCGATCCGGTGGACCAGGCGCTCCGCGGCCCGGACCACCGGCGATTCGCCATCGGCGTGGGGCGTGGCAAGCGCCCGGCGCCCTCCCGGGCCAGCATCCAGACGGTCGTGTTCCAACGTCTGGCTCTCCTCCTCTTCCGAGGACATGGCCATTTCACACACCTCATCCCACTGACGCCCAGAGCCGTCCCGTCTGGATCCACCAGTCGGAGCGGCCATCGCGCTCACGTCGATCATAGTCGGCGCGCCCACTCACGGGCGGATTGCAATCCTTGAACAGAGAGGCGAGGGACGCCGGACCGGCGCGGCGCGAGTCCGGCGGGGCGGGCTCCCGCGGGCTGGAGCGCGCAGTACCATGTCCTTCCCCCGGGGACGTAGCTCAGCTGGGAGAGCGCTTGCATGGCATGCAAGAGGTCGGGAGTTCGATCCTCCCCGTCTCCACCAGGGCCGTTTTATGTCCCAGAACGAGCGACCGGAAGCACTCCTGATCGGCGGGCGAGCCGGGGTCGGCAAGTCCTCGGCCGGCTGGGAGGTATCGGCGCAACTCCAAGCCGCTCAGATCGCCCACGCCCTGGTCGAGGGCGACAACCTGGACCAGATCTTCCCCGCACCCCCGGAAGACCCGGCCCGCACCCTGATCACCGAGGCGAACCTCGCGGCCCTCTGGCACAACTACGCCGCCCTGGGATGCCGGAAACTGATCTACACGAACACCGTATCCGTACTCGAGTCCGAATTGATATGCCGGGCCATGGGCGGCACATCCCGCATCACCGGCGTTCTGCTGACCGCCGACGACACCACCGTGCGGCACCGCTTGGGCCGCCGAGAGATCGGCAGCCAACTCGACGCGCACCTCACCCGCAGCGCAGAGATGGCCCGCCACCTGGAGGCCACCGCACCTGCATGGGTCCACCGCATCCCGACCGGCGGGCGCCAAGCCGTCGACCTCGCCCATGACATCATCACCCTGACCGGCTGGTCAAACCCGCCTGGGTAGGGCGCACGGCGCCCAACGACACCTGGAGTGGGAGGACGCGTCAGTCCGACCGCTCGCCGCCCTATCGCCCCGCTCGACCGCTCAGACGCCGACCGAAACCCTCAGCAGATGGAGCGCGCCGACCTCGTCGGGGATCGGCTCTCCGTCCGCCTCCAGGCCGGCGATGTGCACGGCGATCGCCTCAGCGGCGCGGTCGCGGCACTCCCCGAGGGAGCGGCCATGGGTGTAACAACCGGGGAGGGCAGGCACAGAGACGATGAAACCGCCGGCCGCCTCGGGCTCGACCACCACGGTGTAGGTGCGCATCGGTTTCATCGTCTCACGGGGCCTCGCGGAGCTCATCAGCTGTCGGGCCGGCCGGGGCCATGATCGGGGCGATCCGCCGGCGTCGAGCGTCTCCTCGCCGCGAGAGCGGGCTCAGGCAGCCGTCTGGTCGAAGAGGATCCCGAAGGCGCAGCTGGTCCCGGCATCCGTCGGGTCGTTGGCGAAGTTGGTGCCGGGAGCCAGGGCGATCGTGAACGTGTTGGCGCTGGCTCCGGTGCCGGAGCCCGCGGTGCCGCCGCCCGTCCAGCTGAGGCTGGGGGTGGTGGCGTTGCTGTAGAGGCTGGTGGACGCGAACGTGCCGGTGAGCGCCGTGGTCGCCCACACCGTCCCGGTGTCGGGCGCGACCGTGTTGAGGTCCGTCACCTTCAGGGTCACGTCGGCGCAGAGGCCGCCGGTCGGGGCCTGGGAGCCGGTCCCCATGCTGATGGTGAAGGTGCTCTTGAGCGAGCCGGTGTCGGCGATCTTGATGGTCCCACTGGTGCCCGTCCAGTTGGCCGGGTCGACGCCCGAGATCGTGACCGCGGCAGCGCACCAGCCGGTGCCGGTCGTGGTCGGGATCGCGCCGAGCAGCGAGACACAGCTGGAGCCGTTGGAGTGCGAGAGGGTGCCCGCGGCCACGCTGTTGCCGGCGTTCTCGGTGTAGGCATCCCAGGCCGCCAGGCCACCCCAGCCGACCAACCCGGTGCTGGCCACGACGGTGCCCAGCACGAGGGCGACCCGCAGCGATCGCTTGGCCCTGTGGCTCCTGCCCATGATCCTGAGACCTCCGCCGCCTCGGGTCGCTCCGACCAGGTAGTTCAAATGCACTAGACGGCACTGGGCACGCTACGAGGGTCGGTGCGACGGAGCGGTGGCGCATCCGGCCACAGCCGCGTGACGGCACTCGCGTCAAACCATGAAAGCCAGCCGTTTGTCCGATCCGACGGGGCGGTTGCCGACCGGCGTCACCGGACCGCGAGAGCCCCGGGGGCCGACACCGCCCCGTCCCCCCCGGGCCATCCGCTAACGTCCGCGGGATGCGGCAGCTCTGGGCACCCTGGCGGATGGCCTACGTGAGCGGTGACTCCCCGGCGCCCGAGGGGTGCTTCATCTGCGCCGCCGCGGGCGCGGGGCCGGAGGACAGCCTGCTGGTGGAACGGGCGGAGCGGACGGTGACCCTGCTCAACCGCTTCCCCTACAGCAGCGGCCATGTCATGGTGGCGCCCCGCCGCCACGCCGCCGACCTGCGCGACCTCGGCCCGGAGGAGTGCCTGGCGCTCCTCCAGGCTGCTCAGCGGGCTCTCGACGCCCTCTCGGCAGTCATGCACCCGGGCGGGTTCAACGTCGGATTCAACCTCGGCGCGGCAGCCGGGGCCAGCGTGGACCACCTCCACCTCCACGTGGTCCCCCGGTGGGGCAGCGACACCAATTTCATGCCGGTGCTGGCCGACACCAAGGTACTTCCCGAGCACCTCGAGGTGACCGCCCGGCGGCTGCGCGAGGCGCTCGCCGGCCCCGGGCCGGGGGCGGACGCGCCCACCCCGGGCTGAGGCAGGAGCGTCCGATCCCGCCGAGCGCGTATAGTCGGCCCCTCTGATTCAGGATCAATCACAGCCGGAGCGGGCAGTCGCCCTGCCCCCGGTATGGAGAGGCTCGCGTGGGCTCGGTCATCAAGAAGCGGCGCAAGAAGATGCGCAAGCACAAGCACAAGAAGATGCTCAAGAAGACCCGCTGGCAGCGGCGGGCCAGCTAGGCGCGACCGGCGCGCCGGAGGAGAGGGCGCCCCACGGGGCGCCCTTTCTCACATCCTGAGACAGGCGCTCAGGCCCACCCGACGCGCTGGTTGTCGGCCTTGCAGTACGGGCAGGGGATGTGGGACTCGCCGACCGGGAAGGTGATCATCCCGCCGCAGCTGCGGCAGGGCGACTCCCCTCCCCCGACGTCGATGGAATGGCCGCAGTGGTCGCAGACGACGACCTTGGCTCCCTTGAGGACCATGATCTCGCCACCGCAGACCCCGCAGTGCCAGTTCTGCCCGTCGCTGGGGACCTCCAGCTTGAAGTACTCGCCATCCAGGCCCCAGGCGCCGATGAGCCACTTGGCGTCCTCCTCCTCCAGGTGGGGGAGCCAGCCCTGGCAGAGCGTGGCCGCGATCATCCGGCGCCGGACCTCGGTGCCGGCGTGGTCGGGGTCGAGGTCGATCAGGTCGGCGGAGTGGGCCAGCTCATTGCCGCGGGTCACCTGCTGGGCAAGCACCTCGGCCATGGCCCGGAAGGAGCCGCCGCTCACCTTGGGGCTGGTCATCCCGCCGCTCCACTGGAGCGCCTTGGCCTTCTCCTTGACCTCGTCGGCCAGGGCCGAGAACGCGGGGTCGAAGTCGTCGATCACCGAGTTCTCGGCCAGGAACGCGACCAGGGCGGCTCGGTACTTGGGGTCGCCGACCCGGTGGGAGACTGCCTGCGGGTAGTTGGTGACGTAGCCGTCGTAGAACTTGGTCTGGGCCTCGCGATAGCCGTCGCGGTCACCGGCGGCCTTGGCCTGCTCTTTGATTCCGCGCATGCTGTTGGCCAGGCTGATGAACTCGGACGACGGCGCCTCCTCGGACTCGCAGGCTTTGCGGAAGTCGTAGTCGGCGAGGCTGCCGCAGTAGTCGCAGTAGATGTACGCGGTGGGCGAGCCCAGCTGCTTGGAGCCGCCACAGGTCGGGCACGCGGAGCGCTTGGCGAAATCGCTGCTCCAGGCCATGCCCAGAGCGGCCATGAGCGGCCGCACGTTCCCGGTCTTCGCCGCCGTGTCCGCAGCACCCTGGGTGGCCGACATCTGCTGCATGGCGGCCTGCTGGGCCTGGGTGGCCTGCCGGGTCAGCTCCTCGAGGTTGGGGGGAGTCCCACCCCTCCCCTGGCCGGCCAGGGCACGGGCCTGGGCGGCCATCGCCTCCCAGTCCGTTCCGCCGGGAGTCTGCCCGGGGACCGGCCCCGGCGTCGGGTTCTGCGGATTGCTGTAGGGGTTCTTGAAGATAGGCATGGCGAAACCATAGCGGAGCCGCTCGGGGCCCGCCAGGGGGTGACGGCACCTTAATCACCCCACCCCCGGTGTCGTCGGCCTCGATCGTCGCCCCCGCCGAGAATGGGAAGATGGCCCTGGCCCCCTGGTCGGAGAAGCATCTGCCCGCAACGCACTGCGAGCCGCCCGACGGTAGTCGCGCGGTCCCCTCGTGAGCCCTACGTCCGGCGATCACCGCTCCCAACCCGAGAGAGAGCACGACCAAGGAGACTCTCCATGCGCATCTTCGTGACCGGCGCCTCCGGCTGGATCGGCTCGGCGATAGTCCCCGAACTCATCGGTGCCGGCCACCAGGTCCTCGGACTGGCCCGCTCGGACGCCGCGGCCACAGCGGTCGCCGGAATGGGCGCCGAGGTGCTGCGCGGTGACCTGAACGACACCGACGTGCTGCGCGCCGGCACGCTCAACAGCGACGGTGTCATCCACCTCGCCTTCGTCGTGCCCAGCGTGAGCGAGGCTGCGACGCGGACCGATGCCGAGGCTATCGCGACGTTTATCACCGGACTCGCCGGCTCCGGCAGGCCCCTGGTGATCTCTGGCGCAACGCTCGTGACACCCGGCCGACCCGCGACCGAACGCGACGAGCTCATCGCCGCCGGGCCCATCGCGGCCCGCATCACCAACATGCAGGCCGCCCTCGCCGCCGCGGACAGGGGCGTCCGTTCCTGCCTGGTCATGCTGCCCCGGTCGGTGCACGGCCAGGGCGATCGTCACGGCTTCGTCCCCCAGCTCATCGCCGCGGCGCGGGCCGGGGGCGTCTCCGGCTACATCGGCGACGGGACCAGCCGCTGGCCCGCCGTTCATGTGAAGGACGCCGCGAGCCTGTACCGGCTGGCCGTCGAGCGGGCTCCCGCCGGCGCTGTGCTCAACGCCGTCGGTGACGAGGGCGTGGGGGTCCGCGAGATCGCCGAGGCCATCGGTCGGCACCTGAACCTGCCCGCCCGGTCCCTTCCTGCCGAGGCATTCGGCGGCATGCTCGTGCACACCCTCAGCACCGACATGCCCGCCTCCAGCACGATCACCCAGGAGCTCCTCGGCTGGAAGCCCACTCACCCCGGCCTCATCGAGGACATCGAACAGGGCCACTACTTCGTCTGAGCAGCAGGGATTCGGACCGGGATGTTCCACCCGACACGCCCCTCACGCAGGCGTGCCAGCGAGGACCGCGTCGATTTGCGAGAAGACTATGCGCATGCCTTCTTCAACCCCCGTTGCAAGCACGTTCTCCATGCCCGCCAGCGAGTCGAAGTGGGTGCGGATCGCCATCACCGCGCCTCCGCCATCGCGCTCGTCAATGGTGATCATGAATGCTGTCATCGCGTTTCCGTCGTTGGGGCGCCCGTCGTCGTCGACGTCGGCGTCCCGCAGCTCGAGGTAACGGGGCGGGTCGGCGGCGACCACCTCCCACGTGCTGTCGTGGCGCTCACCCTCGGGCCCGGTCATGAAGAAGGTGATCCGTCCGCCGGCCCGCAGGTCGTGGTCGACCACGGTCGTCGGGTAGCCCGGCGGGCCCCACCACCGCTCGAACTGGCGGGGGTCGGCCCACAGCTGCCATGCCCGTTCGACGGTGGCATCGAGGTCCGCCATGACCGTCATGGTCAGAGATTCGGGGTCCTTCTCGACGCTGGTAACGCTCATCGCCTGCCTCCAGTGGTTCGCTTCTCGGTTGCCAGAAGGTCGTCGATCCGGCCCACCCGCGCCCGCCACAGTTCCTCGATGCCGTTCAGGAGCATCCGGGCCGTGTGGACGGTGTCGACGTCGGTGTGCACGAGCCGCTCGCGCCCCCGCTGCTCCTTTGTGATGAGCCCGGCTCCTTCGAGCACGGCGACGTGCTTCTGCACGGCGGCGAAGCTCATCGGGTAGCGCTTCGCCAAGGCCGACACGCTGTACCTGCCCCCGATGGCCAGGGCGAGGATGTCGCGCCGAGTGCCGTCAGCAAGGGCATGAAAGATGCGGTCGACCCCGGCGTCGGATACTTGACTTACAACCATTTGGTTGTATGGTAGCGCACAACGATGACCCACGCAAGATCTCAGTGCGGATCGAGAGCGGCGCAGCGGGCCGACCACGAGGTGGTGGACCGGCGGTATCGACCCTCCGTCCGCAAACGGAACCCGTCGGGGATTCAACAGCGGCCCGCCCACATGGCGGGGTGAGCCGAGCCCGGCCTTGCCGGGCCGGCGAGGGGCGGCGAGCCCCTGTGAGAACAGCGAGGGGACCCCATGCGGCCTGGCGCATGGGGACGTGGACCGGCGGGGATTCGAACCCCGGACCTCCGCCGTGCGAGGGCAGTGGTGCGAATTTGGACTCGTGAGAGCCGTGAAGGGGCCGATCCACCTGTTTCCTATGCGAAGTGCACCCGGCGTAGGGCTGCGATGGGGCTAGGGTGCAGGCAACGCATCAGCCGGTGCATCCAGGCTCCCCCAACCCCATCGGAGACAGACTTGTCAGACCATGTGTTACTACTGTCGATCATGCGCGGATCTGAGACATCGCACCGCGATTGGGATCTACTGCTGAGCCCATGGCACCTCGACGAGCGCATCGAGGGCTTCCCCGCTCCCGCTCGCGCGATCGCGGTCGCCGGGCAGCCGGACCCTGCCGCGAGCGAGCTTGACAGGCTGACCGTCCGCTACCGGCATGTCGCGGACGCGGTCGCGCAGGCCGACCGACCGCTCCTGCTCGCCGGCGATTGCCTCACGGCGTTGGGACTCGTCGCGGGCCTCCAGCGCTGGCATCGCGAGCTTTCAGTGATCTGGCTCGACGCGCACGGCGATTTCAACACGCCGGCGATCACGGTCAGCGGCTATCTCGCGGGAATGTCGTTGGCGATGCTGACCGGTCGCGCTCCTGAGCCGATCTGCGAGCGACTCGGGCTGCGACCGGTCCCAGACGAGCACGTCGTCCTGAGCGATGCGAGGGATCTCGACTCAGCGGAGCGCGACGCGCTGGAGGCCAGTCATGTCCGGCGGGTGCCCGCGAATCCCGACGCGCTGCGCGGCGCGCTGCAAGAGCTATCGGTGCGTGACGTCTACCTGCACGTCGACATCGACATCATCGACGGCGAGGATCTGCCCGGGCTCCGGTTTCCCGTCGGTGCGGGCCCGTCCTTCAGCGTTGTCGAGGAGTGCCTGGCCCAGATCGTCGACGCCGCGCCGCCGATTGCGGCTTCGATCGCGTGCGCCTGGACTGCCGACCGGATCGGAGACGAGTCGACGCGTCACGCGATCACGCGACTCGCGGCCGTGATCGGAGCGGAACTGGAGTGGCCCGCCGACGGCGCCAGCCCTCGGAATCGGCCTGCTGTCAGCGGTGGCGGGCGCGGAACGCCGCAACGTTGACGCGATTGGAACAGCTGACGGTGCAGTAGCGACGCGACCGATTCTTCGAGAGATCCACGACGACGCCCTCGCAGTCGCCTGCGCCGCACACTCGTAGTCGGCGGAGCTGCTTCTGCCGAACGACATCGACAAAGGCCATCGCCGCCTCAACTACCATGCGTTCGACCAGCGGCGTCTCAGGCGACGTCGCGTGCAGGTGGTATTCTCGCCCGTCGTGCCTCGCAAGCTGCGGCAGTGCATGTGCCTCCCGCAGCAACGCGTTGACCTCATCGACGACTCCTTCCTCGTCTAGCTGCCATAGCCGTCGCAGCCGGGGGCGCAGCGCGCGGACGTCGTCGAGCTCGCGCTGATCGCCGCGGCGACTCCCCGTCCAGCCCCATTCGTCGAGGAAGCGGTTCAGGGCGGACACGTCGGTGAGTTGGTCACCGTCGGGATCGTCTGTGTTTACCAAGGCTGCCGCGGCCTGTAGCGCCGCCTCGGTGTCATCGGCAAAAAGCAACTTGACTCCTTACTGCGCTCACTCCTACACTAGGAGCATAACTCCGATTGGTCATTACACAGACTGGAACAGGAGGAAAGACCGTGCGTGCCGGTGCGCTGGGCAACACTGGACTAGCACTCGCCGTGCTCTCTGGCGCAACGTTCAGTACGTCCGGATCGTTCGCTTCAAGCCTGATCGACGCCGGATGGACTCCGGGCGCCGCCGTCATCGCCCGCGTGGTCATCGCGGCGGTGCTCCTAACCGTGCCGGCGTTGGCCCAACTCCGGTCGCGGCGCGTGTCGGTACGAGCGACGCGGACGGTGGTGCTGTACGGCGTCTTTGCCGTCGCCGTTGGGCAGCTCTGCTACTTCAACGCGGTCTCGCACTTGCCCGTCGCGGTGGCTCTGTTGCTGGAGTACTCCGGCATCCTGCTCGTTGTCGCCTGGGGCTGGGTGCGTCATGGGCACCGCCCGCGTGGACTAACTCTGATCGGCGGGGCTGCGGCTCTCGGCGGGCTCGTCCTTGTTCTCGACGTCGCCGGCTCCTCCCGCCACGTCGATCTGGCCGGCGTGCTGTGGGGTCTCGGCGCTTCCGTGGGGCTGGCGGTCTACTTCGTCGTCGCGTCGCTGACCGACGACGTCCTGCCTCCACTCGCGGTGGCGTGGGGTGGGCTCGCGGTCGGCGCTGCATTGCTCGGCATCGCGGCAGCCGCCGGCGTGCTGACCATCCGCGTGACCACAGGGAATGTGACGCTGCTTGATCGGCAGGTTTCGTGGTTTGTTCCCGTGCTCGGATTGGCGGTCGTCGCTGGCGTCGTCGCGTATCTCGCAGGGATCGCCGCCGCCCGAAGGCTTGGCGCGAAGCTTGCATCATTCGCCGGTTTGACAGAGGTGCTCTTCGCTGTGTTTTTCGCCTGGTTACTGCTCGGCCAGCGGCTGGACGCAGTGCAGCTCGCGGGCGGTGTCTTCGTCGTCACCGGCATCGCCCTCGTCCGCCTCGACGAGATGGGCGAGCCGACCAAACCGCTCGGGACCGAATCGCGTGTCGCAGGGTTTGCCTCAGGGGGGAGCTGCGGCGTCTCTGCCCTCCCTGACCGGCATGGCAACGCGGAGCGGGAGACGGGACTCGAACCCGCGACATCGACCTTGGAAGGCTAGAGCTCAAGAAGGCTCTCGACCGTCGATCGCGGCGACGGCAGCGGGCGCCCTGCGCACCCTGGAAGCCGCTCGCCCCTTAACGTGGGACCGGTGCAGGGCCGAGATCCTCGTGTCCCCGGGGGAGGGCAAGCGGAAGGCGCTGGTCGGTTTCACCACCAGGACCCCGCGAGAGGTGCCTGCACCGCTGACCTGCACGCCTGCCATGGGGCGGTAGTCCTGGGCACCCCCGATATCCCTGCTTCGATCATGGCTTTCCACGCCAGCCAACCGAATGCACCAGAGTCCTTTGTCGTGGTGCCAGGATGCAGCCACGCCGCAGGGGGATGACCCTGAATTGCAGGAGGCTGCAATCGGAGGGTGGTGGACCGGCGGGGATTCGAACCCCGGACCTCTGCCGTGCGAGGGCAGGGGTGCCA
>CAZDTK010000017.1:0-39936 GCA_964508345.1 uncultured Actinomycetes bacterium
CTGGTACGAACTGTGCCAGCAGCATGCGATCAAGGACCTCCCGTGCCGTCCGGTCCGGACGCTCGACTGTTCACGGTCGACGCTACGGGGACAGCTGTCCGATGCGACATGTACGCACCGCACAAGCGGCGACCCCAACCGGTTGTGCTGCGCCCGGCCGGCGCCGGCCCACGGGTCCCCGTGGCCCCGAGCCGGGCTCGCCCGCACAGGCGGCGATAGACTCCCCGCGTGGCCCACCCCAGCGGCCTGGCCGACTGCCGGGTCAGCGATCTCAGCGGGGCACCGGTGCGCCTCGGGGACGAGTGGCGGGATCGCCCCGCGGTGGTGGTCTGGCTCCGCCACTACGGCTGCATCCTGTGCAGGGAGCAGGCCGCCGGCTTCCGTGCGCGCCGCTCCGAGATCGAGGCGCTGGGGGCACATCTCGTCTTCGTGGGCAATGGCGACGACGTCGCCGCGCGAGAGTTCGAGGCCGCTCATTGCCCCGGCTGCCGGGTGCTCAGCGATCCGTCCCTCGCCAGCTACCGCGCCATCGGCGCCCGGCGCGGCTGGGTGTCGACGCTGGGTCCGGCCGCCGTCGGAGCCGGGATCAGGGCATTCCGGCACGGTTTCCGGCAGGGCGGGGTGCGCGGGATCGCCGACCAGCAGGGCGGCGTCTACGTGGTCCTCCCCGGCGACCGGCTGGCCTACATCCACCTCAGCGGCAGCGCCGGCGACCACCCCCCGATCGGCGACGTCCTCGACGCGCTGCGGGCGTCGTGGGCGGATGGGCGGCGTGGGCTGGCCGCCGGATCGGCCGCCGACCACCGGGGGTGAAGCCCTGACCGACGCCATCGCCGCCGCCGAGGCCGCCCTCCGCTACAACATCCGGCCGCTCACCGGGGGCGCCGGCCGGGGCATCGCGGCTGCACCCACGGGGGATCCCACCCGCCCCGGCCCCCTGGTGGCGAACGGGGACGTGGTGATCCTGGAGGGCCTCCGTCCCGATGAGGCGGCCGGGCTGGTGGCCGCCGTCGAGGCCGAGGGCGGGCGCACGTCGATGGCCCCGGACGGGGAGCGCGCCGTGCTCGCGGGGCCCGCCGGCAGCCTGAACCTGGCAGCCACCCGCCTCGCCGAGCTGGGCCCGCCCGCCGGGGAGCTCGGCGGGGCGCTGACCCGGGCCCTGGCGGGACGCGGTGCCCGGACCACCCTCCGCTGCGGCGACCACCGCCTCCTCCTGGGGGAGGCCACGCTGATCATGGGAGTCGTCAACGTCACCCCGGACTCCTTCTCGGGTGACGGTCTCGCCGGTGACGTGGGCGCCGCGGTCGCCCTGGCCGAGCGACTGGTGGGAGAGGGTGCCGACATCGTCGACGTCGGCGGCGAGTCCACCCGACCCGGCTCCTCTCCGGTGGACGCCGCGACCGAGCTGGCGCGGGTCATGCCGGTGGTGGAGGCCTTGGCGGCTCGCCTGGGCGTGCCGATCTCCGTCGACACCCGCAAGGCCGAGGTGGCCCGAGCCGCCATCGGCGCGGGCGCCACCCTCGTCAACGACATCTGGGGACTGAGGGGAGATCCGCAGATGGCCGCGGTGGTCGCCGGCCATCCGGAGGTCGCGCTGGTCGCGATGCACAACCGCGGCGGCACCACCTATGCCGACCTGGTCGCAGACATCAGCCGCGACCTCCATGAGTCGCTGGTCATCGCGGCGCGTCACGGCGTCGCCGCCGAGCGGATCGTGGTGGATCCCGGCTTCGGCTTCGGCAAGACGCCGGCGCAGAATCTCGAGCTGGTGCAGCGGCTGCCGGAGCTGGGCGGGCTCGGGCGCCCGCTGCTGCTGGGCCCGTCGCGCAAGTCCACCATCGGTCTGCTCCTCGGCGGGGCCCCGCCCGAGCTGCGGGTGGAGGGCACCCTGGCTCTCTGCGTCCTGGCCGTCGCCGCCGGGGCCGAGATCGTGCGGGTTCACGATGTCGGGGCGATACGGCGAGGGCTGCGCGTGGCCGACGCGGTCCTGCGCGATGTCCCCGAGGAGGTGAGGCGGGCCCCCGTCCCCGGCCGCACGGGATGAGCGCCGCCGCCCCGGCGTCCGAATGGGCCTGGATCGCCCTGGGCTGCAACCTCGGTCACCGAGGTCGAGCCCTGGCCTGTCTGCGCTGCGTCCTCGCGTCGTCGGGGATCGTCATCGAGGGAGCGTCGGCGGAGATCCTGACCCTGCCGGTCGGGGTCACGGCGCAGGGCGACTTCCACAACCAGGTGCTGCTCGCCCGCAGTCCCACCCCCTGGACGGCACGGCGGTGGATGGAGGCCTGCCGGGCCGCGGAGGAGGGGTGCGGCCGCCGCCCCACCTACCGCTGGGGGCCGCGGCGAGCCGACGCGGATCTGATCCTGCTCGGCCGGCGGGGTGAGGTCAGCAGCGCCGGCGAGCTGACCGTCCCCCACCCGGAGCTGGCCCGGCGCCCGTTCTGGTGGCGCCTCATCGGCGAGATCGACCCGGAGGTCGCCCTCTCAGCGGCCTCTCCCGCCCGGCCCTGAGGCGTCAGATCGGGAGACGGTCGGCGAGCTGAGGCACCATGCGCAGCGCCGTCTGTACCTGCCGGGCGATCCCCTCGAAGTCCGGGGCGTGCTCGAAGTCGAGGAGCCAGGAGTGCTCGGCGGTGAACTTCTCGACCAGGGTTGTCGTCCCCAGGGAGGCGATGCCGACATGGACGGAGGGACGGTCCTCGTCGCGGAAGACCTTCGCCAGCAGCTCCTGGACGGTGTCCACCCACGCCGAGACCTCGGCGACGTCGTGCAGCTCGTAGCCGCCGTCACCGAGGACGAACTCGGCCTCCAGCTCGACGAAGGGCTGGGGCGGAAGCTGGTGATGGGGACAGTCCTCGGCGTCGTCGTCATCGTGATACAGGTCGCAGTCGGCGCCCGCTCCGTAGGCCGCGACGTAGGTAAGGAGCGCGTCCCAGACGAAGCTGAGGTGGACGTGGTAGCGCGACGGGGGCTCCCCGGAGGAGAGCCGGATGGTGCACTCGAAGCGCCGCTCGCCCACCGACGGCTCGAGGTGGTGGCGCACGTCCTCGATGAACAGACCAGCACCGTCGAGCGCCTCGATCAGATCCGCGGACAACTCCTCGTAGGAGGGGAAGGCGGACTTCTCCTGTCCGGGCTGCTCCACCGACTCCGAGGCGGGCGGGTCAGCCAACCCGCACCGCGCGAGCGAGGGTCATGGGAGGTGTGCCCACGCTCTCAGTCTAGACGGTTTGGGAGGAGCCTCCCGGCGCGGGGACGGATCGGTCGCACCCCTTGCACTCCTTGGGAATACAGGGGCGCATCGGGCACGGGGTTGTTACTATACGGCCGATCTCAGGTTTTCGGTCCGCCCTCGCGGCGGATCTGTCCCTACACGGAGAAGGGCCTGTGCAGACTCAGGGCTTGCTGCAGGAATCGAGCCTTGCATCCCTGCTCCAGACCATGCAGACAGAGCGCGCCACCGGCGCGCTGGCCCTGGAGAGCCAGAACGAGAGCGCCTCGCTCTTCTTCCTCTTCGGGCACCTCTTCCACGCCGCCGGCCCGGCCGGACAGGGCGAGGACGTCGTCCTCGACGCCCTGACCTGGCACGACGGCAGCTTCCATTTCGATCCGCGGGCCAAGCTTCCCCCCGAGGAGACGATCAAGGCCTCGCCCTCCGAGCTGATCGCCGAGGCCGAGCGTCGCGGCCCGGCGCCGGCCGCCGGAGCACCGGACAGCCCTGGCGGCTGGGGGCCGGCCGCGGGCTACGAGGACGCCGGCGCCTACGCCGCCCCCGCGTACGCGGCCCCCACCTACGAGGAGCCGGTCGGCGGTTACGCTGAGAACGGCTGGGCCGCCGCCGGTGATCAGGAGCTGGTGGGCGGCGACCCGCAGGCCGCCGGGTATGCGCCGTGGAGCCCGCCGGCTCCGGAGCCCGCCGCCCCGGCCTACCAGGCGCCGCCACGCTACCCGCCGGTCGAGCAGAGGCCCGCCCCCGCGACGGTCCCCTACCGCCCGGAACCACCGGCGCCGCCGGTGCGGACCCCGTACCGCCCCGAGCCGCCACCAGCGCCCACCCCGGCACCCGCACCCGAGCCGGAGCCGGCGCCGGCCCCGCAGGCCGTGTTCGGGGCACCCGCCGCCCCGCCCCTGGACATCCTCTATCCCCTCCCCGGCGGCAGGCCCCAGTACGAGGGGCTGAAGAGCGCCTTCGTCGACTTCCCCAAGCTGCTGCGCACCCTCCGCGGAGACCAGCACACGGGCTACGTCCGCCTGGTCGCCCCGGACTTCTCCGGGGTGCTCCTCTACCATCAGGGCCACCTGCTGGACGCGCGCTCCACCACCCCCGCGGCGAGGACGGGCGAGCTCGCCTTCCAGGCCATGCGCCGGAGCATGGAGGCGGGCGCCGGCAGCCTCGACGTCATCGACCTCGCCGGCGAGACGGTCGAGGCCGTGGCGCAGCTGCTCACGTCGCCGCTCCTCTTCACCGGGCTGCTCGGCCACTTCGTCAACTTCGATGCTCTGCTGGCCTATCTCACCGAGGAGGGCGTGGAGGGGGCGGTCCTGGTGGTCGGCGGCACGGACATCGGCGTCATCCTGCTGACCAGGGGCCGCGTCCTCGGCGCCTACACACAGAACCACCCGCTGCTCAGCACGTCGACGACGGCGGTGGCCAAGATCGCGGGGGACAAGGCCGCGCGGATCGAGGTGAAGAGCGGCGCCGGTGCTCTGTCGGAGATCGACGTGGAGAGCGCCCTCTCCCGCTCCTATTGAGCTCTCGCCGCCCCGCGTTCCGGTTGGGTGCTCTGCCCCTCGCGGTGGCCTTCCTCGCCCCCTCAGTGCTCCTCACGGGCTGCTTCAGCGCGCCGCCGCAGATCGTCCAGCTCAACCCTCCCGCCGGCTCCACCCAGCTCGACGCCAACGCCACCGTCGAGGTCGTCTTCGATCAGCCCGTCACCCATCAGAGCGTGGCGGCGCATCTCAGCGTCGCCCAGACGGTGAGGACCGGCCTGGGGCTCACCGGCTGCAATGTCGCGGCCGCCTTCACGGCTCCCGCGGGCGCGCCCTGCTGGGTCACCTGGCTGAGCGGCGAGTCCGGTTTCGTCCTCCATCACCCGGGCGCCCTCTTCGCCCCCGACACGGAGTACACGTTCACCCTCGGCGCCGGCGTCACCTCGACCAGCGGCCAGGTCAACTCGCTGGACCACGTCTGGAACCTGACCGGCGCGGCTGCGCCCGTCCTCAACTCGGCCAGTCCCGGCAATGGGGCCACCGTTCCGAGGGATACGCCGATCGTGCTCTCGTTCTCGCGGGCCATGTCGGAGGCCGCGGTGGCCGGCGCCGTGTCGCTCTCGCCCGCCGTCTCCGGCCTGCAGGTGGTGCGCAACACGCTCGACCTCGGCCAGTTCGAGGTCATCCCCGACAGCCCGCTCGCGCCCTCGACGACGTACACGCTCACGGTCAGCCGGCGGGCGACCGACGCCTTCGGCGAACCGATCGCGGCGCCGGTGACGCTCAGCTTCCGCACCTCCGCCCTGTCGGTCGCCGGCCACGTGCTGGTGCTGGCCGGCCCCGGACCGGGCGATGCAACCGAGGTGGTGCTGGCGCAGCTCACCGCCCCCGCCACCGGGCTGCCCATCCCGGCCCAGGTCCTGGGATCCGTCCCCATGTGCACCGACCCGCAGGGGTGCGGCGACGTGGGTCCGGGCCAGCCCACCGCGGTCATCGACGACGCGAGCGTGGCCACCGGGGGCCGCTGGCTGGCCCTCGTCCAGACCGACATCACGCACCTGGGCGCGACCCCGGTGCTCCGCATCATCAACACCCAGACGGGTCAGGACCAGCTCGACATCACCGGAGCCAGCTGGCCGGCCTGGTCCCCGGATGGCACGACAGTGGCGTTCGTCGCCGGATCCTCGGTCCAGCTCTGGAACCCGGCGACCGAATCGCTCACCGCTCTTCCGCCGGGATCCACACCGTCGGGGCCGCCGGTCTGGACCGCGGACGGCGCCGCGCTGGCGATCCCGGTGGCGGCGGCGGGGGGGAGCCCCGCCCACGTCGACCTCGCCGTCCCGGCACTCGGCGCCCGTTACGAGCTGCCTGGCATCTCGGGCAGCGCCGCAGATCTGGTGGCCGCCCCCCAGGGCGAGGAGCTGGCGATGGCCGTGACCGCGCCGGGTTCGACCACCCCCACCATCTGGGTGGTCGACCCCTCGAGCGGCCAGCCGCCGATCCGGATCGGGACCGGCCTGGTGCCGCTCGGCTTCACCGACGATGCCACCCTGGTGGTGGCCCTGAACGCGCCTCCCGGCTCTCCCCAGCTCGGCGGGCTGGACATCGTGACAGGGGCGCTCACCTCCATCGCCACTCCCCTGGGCGACATCGACCCCCAGAGCGCCACGGTGGCGGCGAGCGGCCGCCAGATCGCCTACATCGCGCGGATCTCGAGCGGCCTGGACGAGGCGGTGGTGGCCAACGCCGACGGCTCCGGGCCCCTCCCCCTGGCCGCACTCGGGACCGGCCTGCAGGCCATCACCGTCGCCTTCGGAGGCTGACGCAGGCCCCTCCGGGCGCCAGAGGTCCTTCCGCGCCCTGCTAGGCTCACGGGCTGTGCCGCGCACCCTGCTCTTCCTGATCGCGGACACCGGCGGTGGGCACCGGGCCGCCGCCACCGCGGTGAGCCGCTACCTGGAACGCGCCCACCCCGGCGAGTTCAGGGTCGAGATCGTCGATCCCTTCGCCACCTCGTCGCCGCGGCTGCTGGGCAGGACCGCCTCGCTCTACGGCCCCCTGATCCAGCGCGCCCCCTGGGCGTGGGGGGGGCTCTTCCACGTCACCAACTCGCGCGCCATGGTGCGTGCCTCCGAGGTCGTGCTGCGCAGCGTCGACCCCGCCATAGCGCGGCTGATGACCAAGCTCGACCCCGCCGCGGTCGTCTCCTTCCACCCCCTGCTCAACCGCGCCGCCGTGCGGGCTCGCCGCCACCTCGGCGTCCGGGTCCCGGTGGTCACCGTCATCACCGACCTGGTGGACATCCACGCCTTCTGGGCGTCGCCCGACGTCGACCTGGTGATCGTGCCCTCGCCGGGTGGGCTCGACCGCTGCCGCCGCAACCGTGTCCCCGCCGACCGCCTGGTGCAGGTCGGCCTGCCCGTGGATGCGGGCTTCACCGATCAATCCGGCCATCCCGAGGCCCGCCGGGCGCGTCGGGTCCAGCTCGGCCTCGAGCCCGACCGCTTCACGGTGCTGGTCTGCAGCGGCGCCGACGGATCCGGCGACATCGAGCATCGCGCCCGGGTGCTCGCCGGCAGCGGCCTGGACGTCTCGCTTGTGGTCATATGTGGCCATAACCAGCGCGCTCGCGATGGCTTGAAGGGCTTGAAGGATCGCTTCGACCGGCCCGTGACCGTCCACGGGTTCGTGACAAACATGTCTGAATGGATGACCGCCGCCGACATCGTGGTCACCAAGGCCGGCCCCGGCACCATCGCCGAGGCTCTCTGTGCGGGGCTGCCCCTGCTCATCACCTGGTACCTCCCCGGCCAGGAACGCGGCAACATGGAGTGGGTGATCGACGCGGGGGCCGGGCGCTACGTGCCGGGCGATGCGGAGCTGGTCGACGAGGTCGCCGAGCTGGCCGCGACGGGCTCGCCGTCGCTGCGCGCGATGCGGGAGGTAGTCGCCCAGCTCGCCCGGCCCGAGGCCACGGCCGGGGTCGGAGAGCTGGTGCGCTCCGTTGCCCTGAAGCTGGCATGAGCGTCCCCTCACCCTCGCGGGCCGAGGGCCGCCTCTCCCGCCTGCGCCTCTTCAACTTCCGCAACTACGTGGACCTCGAGCTGGAGCTCGACCCCGGCCTCAACGTCTTCGTGGGGGAGAACGCCCAGGGCAAGACCAATCTCCTGGAGGCGGTCGCCACCCTGCTGCTCACCCGGTCGCCGCGCGCCGCCAACATGGCGGAGCTGCTCCGCTGGGGCGCGGAGGAGGCCGCCGTCGACGCCGAGCTGACCCGCGGCTCGCTGAGCGAGGCCCTGGCCCTGCGCCTCCGCCTTCGCGACGCCGCTGTCGACGTCGATCCGGGAGAGCGGGTGCGGGTGTCACGGTCCACCTCACGAGATGGCCACCCGATCTCGCCTCGGGAGCTGCTCGGTCGCTGGCCGGTGGTCCTCTTCTGGCCGGACGACCTGCAGCTCGTCAAGGCCGGGCCCGAGGCGCGCCGCCGGCTGCTCGACGTGCTGGTGGCCCAGCTCGACCGCTCCGCCGCCGACGAGCTGCTCCGCTACCGGCGGACGCTCGAGCAGCGCAACGCGCTGCTCCGGCGCCTCCAGGCGGGGGACGGCACCGCGGCCGGCGAGCTGCACCCCTTCGACGACGCCCTGGTGCATCACGGTGCCAGCGTTCAGCTCGCCCGCGCCCGGCTGGTGCGTGAGCTGGCTCCCCTCGCCGCGGCGGCGCTCGCCGAGATCACGGACTCGTCGGACACCCTGGAGCTCCGCTACGCCCCCCATTCGGGGGAGCCCAGCGAGGAGCGTGAGGTGGTCGTGAGCGCGCTGGCGGCGGCGCTCCGGCGCGCGCAGCGCGAGGAGGTCGCCCGGGGCACGACCGTCGTCGGACCGCACCGCGACGACCTCGACTTCGTCCTCAACGGGCGGTCGGCACGCGTCATCGGCTCCCAGGGACAGCAGCGCAGCTCCGTGCTCGCAACCAAGATAGCGGAGGTCCGGCTGGTCCGGGAGCGCTCCGGGAGGATGCCCCTGCTGCTCCTGGACGACGTCCTCAGCGAGCTGGATCCGGCACGGCGGGAGCGCCTGCTCAGCGCTCTGTCGGTCCCCGAGGACGTCCCCCAGACCCTGGTGACGTCCGCGGACGAGAACGTCGTGGGAGCCCACCGGGCGCGCCGGTTCGTGGTGCGGAGCGGCAGCGTGGTGGCCCGGTGAGCGACGGTCCCACCCCCTCCCGCGGCGCCAACCAGGAACCTGGCCCACTCCACATCGCGGACGTGCTGGGAACGGCGCTGCGCCGTCTCGGTGTGCAACGCGAGGTGCGTCAGGTCCAGCTCCGCGATGCCTTTGCCGAGGTGGTGGGCCCGGCGCTCGCGCCCCTGTGCGAAGCCATCTCCCTGCAGCGCGGCACGGTGCTGGTGGCCACGCGCAACGGCGCGCTGGCTCAGCAGCTGCAGCTGGAGATGCCGACCATCGTGCGCGCGCTCAACGAACGGCTGGGAGTCGAGGACGTGAAGCGACTTCGCTTCACATCGATGAGCTGACCGTGCTTCAGGGGACCCGCACCGGCATGATCACGCAGAGGTAGTCGTCCCGACCCTGGGCGCGCACCACGGCGGGCTGCAGCGGTCCGTTCAGAGCCAGCTCCACATCCTCGCCATCGATGGCCTGCAGCGCGTCCAGCAGGTAGCGGGCGTTGAAGGCGACCTGCACCTCCTCGCCCTCCACCTTGGCGGGCAGGGGGGCATCGTGATCGCCGACCTCGGCCGCCTGAGCGAGCAGCTCGAGCTCGGCGTTGCCGGCGCGCAGACGCACCGGGTTGGAGGCGTCGCGGGCGAGAACCGCGGCGGTCCGCGCACTGTGGAGCAGAAGCGCGGTGGGGAGCACGACGGTGGTGGTCGAGTGCGAGGGGATGACCTGCGTGTAGTTGGGGTAGTTGCCCTCGATAAGGCGCGAGGAGATCTCCATGTCACGCAGGGTGAAGAACACCTGGTTGCGCGCGTCGCTGAAGGCGATGCCGACCCGGGGGCGAGTCGGATTGATGGCACGGGCGAGCTCGGCGAGGTGACGCGCCGGAACAATGACGGTGCCGCTCAGAGCACCCTCGGTGAGCACCTGCGCCTCGAGTGTCTTGACCGCGAGGCGGTGGCGGTCAGTGGCCACCAGGGTGAGCTTGGGGCCCTCGACGTGGAGGAGGACACCGGTGAGCACGGGGGTCTGCTCGTCACCCGATGCGGCCACCGCGGTCTGGGTGATCGCCTGCTGCAGCGCGGCGGCGTCGACCTCGAACGCGGGCGCGGTCTCCCGCGCCGGGAGCGGTGGGAACTCGACGGCGTCGATGCCGTGGAGGTTGGCCCGCTGCACGCCCGCCGTGATCTTTAGGATCTGGGTGCGCTCATCGACCTCGAGCGTGCACGCCGTCTCGTCCAGGGAGGCGACGTACTCGGAGAGAAGCCGGGCGGGCACCGTCACCCGGCCCTCCTCGAGGACCGTGGCGGCGACCAGCGCGCTGATGGTCAGGTCGAGGTTGGTGGCGGTGACCCGCAGCCCCTCGCTCTCCGTCTCCAGGAGCACGTTGCTGAGGACGGGAAGGGTGGAGCGGGGCGAGACCGCCCTCGAGACCAGCCCCAGGGAGGAGCTGAGCGCTGAGGGGGAGACGGTGCATCTCAGGGCCGAGCGGGTGCCGACGCCAGTGGGCCAGTTGTTCACCGGAGGCAACTCCTTGGGTGGTGACAGTGTAGAGATAAGAGGTGATTAATAGGGGTGGGTAAGCGGGGGATAACTCCACTTTCTGAATACGAGGGCCTGGGGAGAACCGGCAGGGGCCTGGGGACGTGGGAGGGCTCGTGCCGGCGCTTTTCCCCAGGGCGAGGTGGCAATGCCCCTTTGCCACAGCGTCGGAGGGAGCTCTGCACAGCCGTGAGCCCATGCCTTGGAGGACTGGGCTGGGGGAGGGATGGGAGCACAGTCTGGCGCGTCTGACGCGTGGGGGAGTGGTCTGCTGTCAGGCATGGGAGTGCAGGCGCTGGCGGAGCAGACGGATGTCGCTCTGCAGGCGGGCGTCCTCGCGGAGCAGCTCGGTGATCTTGTCGATGGCGTGGAGGGCGGTCGTGTGGTCGCGGCCGCCGAAGGCATCGCCGATGACGGGAAGAGAGGAGTCGGTCTCCTCGCGGATCAGGTACATGGCGACCTGGCGGGGAAAGACGATGTGCTTGTCGCGCCGCTTCCCCTTCATCTCCTCGACGCCGATGCCGTAATACTCGGCGACGGTCTCCTGGAGGAAGGGGATGCTGAGAGGCTGGGCATCGGCCACGGGGATGATGTCGCTGAGGATCCGCTGGGCCATCTCCAGCGTGATGGCATGGCCGTTGATAGAGGCGTGGGCGAGCACGCGGATGAGCGCGCCCTCCAGCTCTCGGATGTTCTTCTGGATGCGGTGGGCGATGAAGCTGCACACCTCGTCGGGGACGAGCCGGCTGTGGGGACCGAGCTTGGTCTTGAGGATGGCGAGCCGGGTCTCCACGTCGGGGGGCTGGATGTCGGCCATGAGTCCGCCCTCGAAGCGGCTGCGCAGCCGGTCCTCGAGGGTGGGGATGTCCTTGGGTGGGCGGTCGCTGCTCACCACGATCTGCTTCTGGATCTCGTGGAGCGCGTTGAAGGTGTGGAAGAACTCCTCCTGGGTGCGGTCCTTGCCGGCCAGGAACTGGATGTCGTCGATGAGCAGGACGTCGACCGTCCGGTAGCGGTGCCGGAAGTCGTTGGTCTTGTTCTCCTGGATGGCGGAGATCATCTCGTTGGTGAACTTCTCGGAGGTGATGTAGGCGACCTTGGGAGGGCGGCGGTGGCCCTCGCGGACCGCGTGGCCGATGGCGTGCATGAGGTGCGTCTTGCCCAGCCCCACCCCTCCGTACAGGAAGAGCGGGTTGTACGCCTTCCCGGGGGCATCGGCGACAGCCCTGCAGGCGGCGTGGGCAAACCGCGAGGAGTTCCCCACCACGAAGCTGGAGAACGTGAAGTTCGGATTGAGCCGGGATTCGCTCGCCGGACTGCCGTCGGTCTCGGGGGCGAGGTCGGAGTCGGTGAGGGGGGCCGGCTCGTCGCGGGGCGGGCTGGCCTGGGGATCGACGGTGATCTCCACCTGGCAGTCGTGCCCCAAGAGACCGGAGAGCACCTCCTGGATGACCGAGACGAAGCGCTCGGAGACCCAGTCCCGGGCGAGACGGGTGGGTACCCCGATCAGGAAGCGCTGGCCGTCGCTCTCCACCAGGGTGGCCGCAGCCAGCCAGGTCTCGTAGCTGGGGCGGGCCAGCTGGAAGCGCAGCTCCTCCTGGGCGGAGATCCAGATCTGCTGGCCCGAGGTCCGATCCGCGGCCGTCGGGAGGAGGTCGTCCTCGGCTCCGACCGTCAAGATCGCACCTCGCGGTACCCGTGCGCCGAAGCCACAGCCCAACCTCCGCCTTCCCGGCCACACTTGTCCACAGGATGTGAACAGGGGTGGATAAACTTCGACGCCGCTGCCGGAGGGGCGTGTCAACCCTAGCTGGGTCGACCGGGGGGACCGGGTCCCGCCGGAGCTCACGTCAGTCTAGCAATGGGGAGGGCGGGAGACAACGGGCAGTCGGCGGAGCGCCGGAGGCCGGGTCGGCGCGAATATACTTGCGGCACCACGCCGTCCGGGTGGGGCGCTCTGTGGCGTCCCCGGGCGCGATTCCAGATGATCCGACCGCAGGAGAGATCCGATAAAGCGAACGTTTCAACCCAAGAAGGCGTACCGGCGCAAGACGCACGGGTTCCGAGTGCGGATGTCGACGCCGGGCGGGCGCAATGTCCTCAAGGCACGCCGCCTGAAGGGCCGGAAGCGCCTGACCCCGACCGGCCCGCGCTGACGGGAGGGCGCAGTCTTGGTGGGCGTGGGCGCTTCGCCTGGGTGCGCGCGTGGAGGTGCGTGGGACGGGCCGGAGCGGTCCGGGTCCAGGCGGCTCGCAACGACCGCGGTGAGCTGCGGGTCGGGCTCTCGGTCCCGGGCATGCCCAGCGCGGTGGAGCGCAACCGGGTGCGTCGACGGCTGCGCGAGGCGGCCCGCCGGCTGGACCAGGATGGAGGCTTCGACCTGATCGTGAACACGGACGCGACGGCCCTGGAGCTGCCCTTCGGCGTGCTCTGCGCCCAGGTGAGGAGCGCCGCGCTGACCGCGGTGGCCCGCGCTCGCGCCGCCGCCGGCCCGGCTCCGGCACGGCCACCCCGGGGGTCGGTGGGGCCGTGAAGAGAGCCAGCCTGGCCTTCATCCGCCTCTACCAGCTCACCCTGGGCCCCGTGTTCGGGGCCATGAGCAGCTGCCGGTACGAGCCGACGTGCTCGCATTACACGGTCGAGGCGATCAGCCGCTTCGGCGCCCGCAAGGGCTGGTGGCTGGGGATCCGCAGGATCTCGCGCTGCCATCCCTACTACCCGGGCGGCTTCGACCCCGTGCCTGATCGCTACATCACCTGGCGGGAGGCGCGCCAGAGGCGTCGCGAGGCCCGTCTCGCCCAGCGGGGATCGGTGTGATCACGGCGCACCTCGTTGCCGCGGCGCCATCCCTGCTGGGGTCGGTGGACCTCAACCCGTTCGACTGGCTGAGCGTCCTCCGCTACCCGATCGGCTGGATGATCGAGCAGCTGAGCCTCCTCTTCAACGACGTGGGCCCACTCCGCGCCATCGGCCCCTTCGGCCTGGCGGTGGTCGTCAACACGCTGATCATCCGGGCGCTGCTCTACCCCGTCATGGGCTGGAACCTGCGCACCCAGCGGCGGATCCAGCGTGAGCAGCGCCAGGTGGCGCCCCAGCTCAACGACATCCGCAAGCGGTACAAGGGTCAGACCCGCAAGATCTCGGAGGAGTCTCAGAAGGTCTACGCCGAGCACGGGATCAGCCCTTTCAGCTCGATGTCCGGGTGCCTTCCCCTGCTGGTCCAGCTGCCCGTGCTGTATGGGCTGTACTGGGGCATCCGTGACGTCATCGGGATGGACAAGAAGACCGTCGCCTTCGACATCCTGCCGAGCACGTTCCACTTTGGCTTCCTCTGGATCGGGAACGTGGCCCAGACCATCGGACAGGCCTTGGGGAGCGCCAGCACCAGCGTCAGCACGGGCTGCTCGATCAGCACCACGACCTGCGCCACCGACTGGGGGCGCTTCTTCACCCACCCCACCAACCTGCTGCTCCTGATCTTCCCGCTGCTCACCGGGGCCGCCTACTTCATCCAGTCGAAGATGACCATGCAGCCGATGCGCTCGGACATGAGCGACATGGAGCGCCAGATGGCTTCGTCCATGCGCACGGTCGTTTACTTCATGCCGCTGATGAGCGTACTGTTCGGGTTCATCTGGCCGCAGGGATTGACCCTGTACTGGATGACGGCGGCGCTGGTGATGGTCGGCCAGCAGTACCAGCTGATGGGGTGGGGCTCGCTGAAAATGCCGCGCTGGCTGGGTGCCAACCGGACCACAGCGCTCTCCTTCTCGCGCCAGGACCTCATGCTGGCGGCCCCGTCCGGAGGTGGCGGGGGTGGCGGCGGGACTCCGCCCGGTTCCTCCTCCTCCAACGGGCACAGGAGATCGGGTGGGGGCGGACCGGTGAGTGGGGCGCCGGCGGCGGCCCCGGGGCGTGGACGGACCCCGTCGCGGGCGCAGAAGAAGGCGCGCCGGCGGCGCTGATGGTGTTTCCAAGAGGTGGTGCACGGTGACCGAAGCCGGGGCTGGGGTCGTCGAGGAGGAGTGGTCGAGCGTCGAGAAGAGCGGCCAGACCGTGGAGGAGGCGATCGCCGCCGCGCTGGAGGAGTTCGGGGTGGGGCCGGAGAGCGTCGCCGTCGAGGTGCTCTCGCGCCCAGCCCGGGTGCTTCCCGGAGAGCGGGTGTCCGCCGGTTCCGAGGCCCGGGTGCGTGTCTCGAAGCTGGACGAGCACACCGCGCGGGCACGGGCCACCCTGGCCGAGCTGCTCGAGCGGATGGGAATCCCGGCGCGGATCAGCACCCGCCGGGCCGCGGCGACGCCGGGCGGACCGCCCGCCCCACCGCTGCTCGACATCGCGGGGGATGACCTCGGGCTCCTGATCGGCTGGAGGGGGGAGACGCTCCGGGCCTTTCAGACCGTGCTCAACCTGATGATGGGGGACACCGAGGCCGGGACCGGGCGCCGGGTGATCCTGGACGTGGAGCGCTACCGGGCGCGGCGCGAGGAGCAGGTGAGGGAGCTGGCGCTGCGGCTGGCCAACCGGGTGAAGCGGACCGGCCAGCGCTACACCCTGGATCCCATGCACGCCTACGAGCGCCGCACCATCCACCTCACCCTCGCTGACGACGAGGGGGTGCGGACCGAGAGCACCGGCAAGGAGCCGGCGCGGCGCGTGGTGATCCACGCCACCGGGCCGGCGCAGCCGGACCTGCCGGAGCTGCCGGACCGCCTGGGACGCCCGGCTCACCGGAGCAGCGCAGGGCCCGCGGACGCCGGGCGGGGACGCGAGCGGCGGCCGTCGCGCTGGCAGCGCGGCTAGACCGATCCCCGTGAGCGTGAGCGGCGGGAGCCACGAGCTGCACCGTCTGCCAAGCGGGACCCGTCTCATCACCGCCCCGATGCCGGAGCGGCGCTCGGCGGCGGTCGCGTTCATGTTCGATGTCGGATCCCGTCACGAGGAGCGGGCGACCGCCGGCTTGAGCCACTTCATCGAGCACGTCGTCTTCAAGGGCGGCGGCGATTTCCCGACGGCGCGGGCGGTCTCCGAGGCGATCGAGAGCGTGGGCGGTTCGATCAACGCCTCCACCGACAAGGAGGCGACCGTCTTCTACGCCAAGGTGCCCGCCGAGCATCTGGAGCTGTGTTGCAGGGTGCTGGGCGGGATGCTCTTCGCGCCGGTGCTGGAGCCCGCTGAGGTGGCCAAGGAGCGGCAGGTGGTGATCGAGGAGCTGCGGATGTGCCTGGACAACCCCCAGGAGCACATCGGGACCCTCTTCGACGAGGTGATGTACCCGGACCAGCCGCTGGGCTGGGATGTCGCCGGCACCGAGGAGACCGTCCAGGGTTTCGACGGGGACGCCTGCCGCGAGCACCTGAGCCGGTATTACCGCCCGGCGCGCCTGGTGGTCAGCATCGCCGGGGCGATCGACCCCGCCCGGGCTGCGGAGGTGGTCGAGGGCTGCGTGGGCCGGCGTGGTGATGGGGCGGACGGGATCGCCGAGGCCGCCCGCGAGAGCGCCGGGGGCGCCGTCCGCCTCATCAACAAGCGCAACGAGCAGGCGAACATCATGTTGGGCGGCTACGCCTGCTCCTACCTCGACGAGCGCCGCGCGGTGGTGGACCTGCTCAACGTGGTGCTGGGCGAGGGGATGTCCAGCCGGCTCTTCCAGGAACTGCGCGAGGAGCGGGCCCTCGCCTACGACGTGCACTCCTTCGTGGCCAAGCTGCGGGACAGCGGATGTCTGGGGATCTACCTGGGCTGCGAGCCGCGCCGCGCCGCCGAGGCGGTCGGCGTCGCCGTGGAGGAGCTGGCGCGGATGGCGACGGAGCCGGTCGGCGAGGACGAGCTGGGCAGGGCCAAGGAGTACGCCAAGGGACGGCTGCTCCTGCACCTGGAGGGGACGGGTGCGGTCAGCCAGTTCCTCGGCCAGCAGGAGCTGCTCACCGGCGAGGTGCTGGTCGCCGAGGAGGTGGTCGCCGCGCTCGAGGCGGTGACCGCCGAGGAGGTGAGGGTGATGGCGGAGGGGATCTGCAGCCGGGGTCTGCGCGCCGCCGTCATCGGGCCCTTCGCCAAGCCGGAGCGATTCGAGGCGGCACTGCGCCGGGCGTCGTGAGGCGCCCGGGCGGGGCGAGGGGCGGGGATGGTCGTCAGAGGTGGTCCAACCGGAGGTACGAGGTCGAATGAGCGTGGAGCGGACGCTGGTGTTGGTGAAGCCCGACGGGGTCCAGCGCGGCCTGGTCGGTGAGGTCGTGGGCCGGCTGGAGCGCCGCGGGCTGCACCTGGTGGGCCTCAAGCTGATGCGGATCGATGAGCAGCTGGCGGCGCGGCACTACGCCGAGCACGTGGGCAAGCCCTTCTATGCGGGGCTGGTCCGCTTCATCACCTCGTCGCCGGTGGTCGCCATGGTCTGGGAGGGGCCGGGGGCGGTCGCCCTGGTCCGCGCGACGATGGGGGCCACCGACCCGGCGAAGTCGGCGCCGGGGACGATCCGGGGCGACCTCGCCGTGTCGATCGGGACCAACGTCGTGCACGGGAGCGATTCGCCGGAGCGCGCCGAGGTGGAGGTGGCCCTCTTCTTCGGCGCCGCCGAGCTGGTGAGCTGGGAGAGCTCGCTCGCGGACTGGACCGTCGGCAGCTGAGCGCCCCGGGCCTCAGGCCCCGTGGGGAGGCGCTGCGCGAAGCCGGGCCAGCTCCTCGTTCAGGCGGCGGCGCCGGCGGCCGAGGAGCGGAGGCGCGAGCAGCAGCCCGGCGAGGCCCGGCAGAGCCGGGTGGGGCGCGGCGGTCGGGGTCGCGGTGGTGACCAGGGTGGGCCCGGCGCCGAGCCCCCCAAAGTTGCCCAGCGGCCAGATCCGGAGGATCGCCTTGGCCAGGATGTGGTCGCGGGGCACCAGTCCGAAGAAGCGCGAGTCGCAGGACTGGTTGCGGTTGTCCCCCATCACGAAGTAGTCGCCCGGGGGGACGTGGAGGATCTGGTCGACGGCGTCGGCGATGCCCGGGGTGGGGAAGTCCGGCCCCTGCTCCCAGGCGTCCGGGAGGTACGGCTCCTCGATCACGTCCCACGGACCGGTGCCGCCGGGCTGCACCAGGAGCTCCGCCGGGTGGGCGTTGGCGTCGATCTCGATGTTGTCGCCGGGGAGGCCGACCACGCGCTTGATGTAGTCGTCGGAGGTGTCGCCGCAGGAGTGCGGGGGCTCGAGGATGACGATGTCGCCGCGCGCCGGGTTGCCGAAGACGTAGGAGATCTTGCTGGCGATCAGGAAGTCACCGTTCTGGAGCGTGTTCTGCATGCTGTCGCCGTCCACCCGCACCGTCTCGATGCAGGTCCAGATGATCGCGTAGAGGACGACGGCGACCAGGAGGATCTCGAGCAGGTCGCGGACCCAGGTGCTCCGGGCCCGGAGCGGCGGGGACGGGGTGTCGGGGGTTTCGGGGGTGGGCGTGAGGTCGGGCTGCTCCATGTTGCGGCTGCTGACCGTACCGGCCTCCGGGGTGCCGCAGCGACGCCGCGCGGCGAGGTGGACTGGGGGGGTGTCCGCTTCGACGCGGGCGGGCGAGAGCGGGCGAGGGGCGCCGTCCGCCCCACCTGGGGCGGATTATACGGGCGGCCTGGGAAGCCCACCCTCCGGGCACACTGGCGCGGTGGGGGCGGCCGCGGGCGGGGCGCCTCCGGGGCCCCCCCCCGCCTTGCGACAATTGCGATCAGAGGCCGGCCCACCGGCCCGGGCACATCAGGCGGAGGACTGTCGATGGCTCTGCTGTCCGCATCTCCCTACAAGGCCAAGGAGTTCCCGCTCAGCGGCCTGCAGGGGATATCCGACCACACCCTGGAGATTCACTTCGGACTTTATGCCGGCTACGTCAAAAACACGAACCTGCTGACCGAGCAGCTGGTGGAGCTGGGCGAGAAGGGGCAGGCCGGGACCCCCACCTATCACGAGCTGACCCGGCGGCTGCCCTTCGAGTACAACGGGATGGTCCTCCACGAGTGGTACTTCGGGAACCTGGCCAGGGACGCGGGCGGGGAGATCTCCAGCTCGTCGGACCTGGGCCGGGCGATCGGGGAGTCGTTCGGCGACATCGAGACCTGGAAGCGCGACTTCACCGCCATCGGCGGGATGCGCGGGGTGGGCTGGGCGGTCACGTACCTGGACACCGCCACCGGCCGGCTCTCCAACCACTGGATCACCCTGCACCAGGACGGCAACATCGCCGGGTTCAAGCCGGTGGTGGTGATGGACGTCTGGGAGCACGCCTTCCTGCTCGACTACAAGCCCGCGGAGCGGCCCAAGTACATCGAGGCCTTCATGGCGAACCTGGACGTGGCGACCTGCCAGGGCCGGCTGACCGGGAAGCTGGACCGCCCGGTCGGCTGACTGGTCCGGGGACGTGGCGGCCGGCTAGAGGGGCCGGCCGCCCAGGCGCCGGTAGAGGGCCCCGAGGTCCTCGTCACCCGCGAAGTCGATGAGGAGCCGGCCGCCGCGACGGCGGCGCTCCAGGGCGACGGGGAGGCCGAGCGCCTGCTCGAAGCCGCGGCGCAGGTGCTCGTCCTCGGGCGAGAGGCGGCCCGGGGCCTCGTGGGCGGCGTGGCCCGAGCCGGGCTTGCGGGGTGCGGCGGCCTCCGCGTGCTGCTGCACGAGCCGCTCGGTGGCGCGCACCGTGAGACCCTCGTCGACCACGCGGTGGCCGAGACGGACCATGGCCTCCTCGTCGCGCAGTGCCAGGAGGGCGCGGGCGTTGCCGGGGCTGAGAGCGCCATTGGCGACCGACTCCTGGAGAGGCGCCGGAAGCTGGAGAAGCCGTATGGCGTTGGTGACCGTCGGGCGGCCGCGGCCGAGGCGCAGGGCGATGGCCTCGTGGGAGAGGCCGAAGGCGTCGGCGAGGCGGGCGTAGGCGGCGGCCTCCTCGAGTGGGTTGAGGTCCTCGCGCAGGAGGTTCTCGCTGAGGGCCAGCTCGAGGGCGTGGCGGCCGGACTCGGAGGCGGGGCGGAGGATGGCGGGAATGGCGGAGATGCCGGCCTGCTGGGCCGCGCGCAGGCGGCGCTCGCCGGCGACCAGGCGGTAGCCGTCGGGATCCGGCTCGACGACGATGGGATGGAGCAGCCCGTGGAGGCGGATGGAGGCGGCCAGCGCGGCGAGGGCCTCGGGGTCGAAGTCGCGGCGCGGCTGCTCGGGGTTGGGGTGGACACGCAGGGGGTCGACCTCGACCAGGACCGGGCCACCCGGACCGAGGTCGCGAGCGGGATCGCTGCTGGCGAGCAGGGCGTCGAGGCCGCGGCCAAGTCCGTGGCGACGGGGCGGAGCGACGGGGCGGTCGAGGGGTGGGCGGGAAGCGCTGTCAGTGGTCATGCGAGGGAGGGGGTGGGGACGGCCCGGGCCGTGGCCTGAAGCCGGGCGTCGAGGTTGACGGCCAGCTCGCGGTACGCCTCCGCACCGCGCGAGGCCGGGGCGTAGGCGGTGATGGGGAGGCCGAAGCTGGGGGCCTCGCTGAGCCGGACGTTGCGCGGGATGACCGGATCGAGGACGAGGTCGCCGAAGCGCTTGCGGACCTCGTCGACCACCTGGCTGGCGAGGGTCAGGCGTCCGTCGTGCAGGGTGAGGACGATGCCGGCGATGCGCAGCTGCGGGTTGAGCTCGCGACGCAGCAGGCTGATGGTGTGGGTGAGGAGGCCGAGGCCCTCCAGTGCGTAGAACTCGCACTGGATGGGGACGAGCAGGGCCTCGCAGGCGACCACGGCGTTGACGGTGAGCAGGCCAAGGCTCGGGGGGCAATCGAGGAGGACGTAGTCGACGGGGTCGTCGCCGAGCGCCTCGAGGGCGTAGGCGAGGCGCTTCTCGCGCCGGGCGACGCCGACCAGCTCGATCTCCGCGCCGGCGAGCGCGATGTCCGAGGGGACCAGGTCGAGGCCGGGGACGCCGGTCGCGATGCGGGCCTCGGCGAGGGGGCGGCCGAGGACGACCACGTCGTAAGTGCTGGCGGCGATGTCCCGGCGGGCGATGCCGAGGCCCGAGGTGGCGTTGGCCTGGGGGTCGCAGTCGATGATGAGGACGCGGCGCCCGAGCTCGGCCAGGTGGGCGCCGACGTTGATGACGGTGGTGGTCTTGCCGACCCCGCCCTTCTGGTTGGCGACGGCGAGGATGAGCGGGGGCATGGCCCTGGATTATGCGGCGCGCGAGGGGCGGGGGAGGCCGGCCCGAGACCCGGCGCAATCGCCTGCCGGGGTTGTTTCACCGTCATGATTCCCGTGGAACACTGCTAGTGTTCGGAGCCATGGACGAACCGCTCGCCGCCGCAACCAGCGATCTCGCGACCGGCTTTCTCCTCGGCCTGCTGGTCGGGGAGGGTCACTTCGGAGGCGACGGCCGGCAGCCCCAGATCACGCTGCGGATGCACGTCCGCCACGAGCGGCTCTTCCGCTGGCTGACCGTCACGTTCCCCGGCGGCCGCCTCTACGGCCCCTACCATCACGGCGGTCGCGACTACTACCAGTGGATGGCCCGCGGCGACTACCTGCGTCGCGTGCTCGCCCCGCTCATCGCCGCCCACCGCGGGTTGCTCGACGACCACGCTGCCCACCGTTTCGACGACATGTGCACCCGCTACGCGGTGCTCTCCCCCGGACCTGGCCCCAGCGACGCTTCGACCGCGCCCTGACGTCGGGAGGCGCGGGTGCCCGGAGCGTCAGGCCGCTACCCGGTGGCTCCGGCGCCGGGCGAGCGTGGCGTAATCGTCGAGGAGAGCGTCGAACGTCGCCGACCAGCTCCTCCCCGCCACGGCGTGGCGCGCTGCCTCCCCGATCTCGCGCAGGTCGGGCCGGCCGGCGGCCGCGGCCAGGACCGCGCCGAGCCCGTCGCCCGGCGGCTCGGCGAGGAACCCGGTGCGCCCCTCGTCCACCAGCCATCCGACCCCGCCCGCCCGGACCCCGACCACGGGGAGCCCGGACGCCATCGCCTCCTGGATCACCTGGCCGAAGGTCTCGGTGGACGCCGCGTGCAGGAAGATGTCCGCCGCCGCGTAGACGTCGGCGAGGGCGTCCCCCTCGCGCAGACCGGGCAGGCGGAGGTTGGGCGGCGCGCCCTGGCGGAGCTCGTCCGCCATGGGCCCGTCCCCGACCACGAGGAAGCGCAGCTCGGGGAGCCTGCGGGCGATCCCGACGATCCGGTCGAGCCCCTTCTCTCGGGCCAGCCGGCTGACGCACAGGACCCGCGGGCCGTCGCCCGCAGGCCAGAGACCCCTGGCCGCCAGCGACCCCGGCCGGCCGGGGCGGAACAGCACGTTGTCCACGCCGCGTCCGCTGACCCCCACCCGCTCGAAGCCCCGGCCCCGAAGGTCGTCCGCGAGCGGCGGCGTGGCCGCGTAGGTGGCGGTGCAGCCGTTGTGGAGGCGCCGCTCGGCTGCCGCCGCGGCCAGGGCCAGCAGGGGCCCGCCGTAGGCTCGGGCGTAGGCGACGAGGTCCGTCTGGTAGTGGGCGACGACCGGCACGCCGAGCCGGCGCGCCGCCCAGGCCCCGCACACCCCGAGCGCCGCGGGAGACGCGAGGTGGACGATGTCGGGGTCGAAGTCCCGGAGCCGGTGACGCATTCCCGGCGCGATCGGCGAGACGGTCAGGTCGGGATAGAGCAGGCCCTTGACGCCCGGGACCCGGACGACCTCGAAGCCGTCGTACTCCTCCACCCCCTCCCCGGGGGCGAAGAGGAGAGCGCGATGGCCGCGCCGGCGCAGGTGCGCCGTCAGCGCGGTCACGGTGCGCGTCACACCGTTTACCCGCGGCAGAAAGCTCTCCGTCACGATGGCCAGGCGCATCCCGGACCATCCTCCCCGCTCGCTGGGGAAGATGAGGCGAACCGACGTTTGCCATCTGGTGAAGAAATGGGTGGGGGCGCCGCGGCCGGGACCTTCCCGATCCGTAGAATTTCGACCATGGCGCTCTTCCGGCAGGCACAACGCATGAACGAGAGGGCGATGGAGATGCGCCGCCGGATGCTGGCATTCCGGGACGCCCACCGCCCACCGATCCCCGCCAAGGAGGCCAAGCGCTGGACCTTCCTCGCGGCCGCGCCGCCCCGCGAGGTGTTCGCCGTCATGGAGCAGATGATCGGCACCTTCCCCTTCCGCTTCGAGCTGACCGGGGAGAGCTCGGCGCGCATCGCCGAGTTCCGGCGCAAGGGGGTGATCGGCCAGTGGTCCCGCCACGTGGAGATATTCACCCGCTGGGTCAGCTGCGAGGCTCGGGTCACCCCGGCCGGGACGGAGGTGACGGTGGTGGCGAGCCGCGGCCGGGGCCCCATGCCCCGCGCCCTCCAGCTCGTCCAGCTGCTCACGCGGGGCAGCGCGGATTCCCGCACGGTGTACCGGCACCGGACGCTCCCGGCGGGCCCCGTGAGCCTGGTGGCCTCGTGGGCGGGCATGCCCTACCACCTCTACACCGAGCCGCGGTGGGATGCCCCGCGCGGCCCTCGCGTCCTCACGGCCAGCGGCGTGGAGGCGATCCCCGGCGGCACCGGCTCCTTCACCAGGGTTCGCCTCGCCGACGGGACCGAGGGATACATCGAGACCGACCAGATCGTGGCGGCGCCGGAGGCATCCACGCGCGAGGCGCAGGCCGGGGCGGCCCGCTTCGGCTGACGGGGGCGGCCTCAGCGCGGGTGGTACGACAACGGGGCGCCCACCCCGTGGTGGACACCCCGTCGAGCGCTCGGAGACATCACGACCGCCGTCAGCGATCGCGTCTCACAAGGTCAGGCTCCCGGCGATCAGCAGACGCCTCCGGCGCTGGTCGGCTGGGGCACCGTATGTGGGCAATCACTCATCGGCATGACCCTCCTTTTCTCGGAGTGCCGCATCGCCCGTTCCGCATCAGCGTCAAGGGTGAAGGCGCGGGGGGCGAAGGGCCGGAGACGCTGAGAGGAGTGTACCGGGAGAGCCGGCGGGCGGGGGCCGTCCAGCGCGCCCGGCCCGGAGGACTGCTCAAAGGGGCCGGCGGCCGGCGACCCCGGCGTCGCGTGGATGCCACCAGCCCACCTCGCCTTCACCCAGCCTCCAGCAGAGGTAGACGGGCCGGCCCTCCCTGAGCGCGGGGAAGTCGCACAGGCCGGTGGCCACGTCACGCAGGATCACGCCGAACTCCGCGATCTCCTCGAGGATGGCGTGGATCCTTGCGGCGGAGCGGGAGGCCGACGCCGCCGCGCGCGCCGCTCCGTTGGACCGGCCGCCATGGGCAGCGTGCTCCTGCATCCCCGCCATGGCATCCGACAGGACGGCGCCCTGGAGGTCGCGGAGTAGCGGCTCCAGCCGGGGGAGGAGAGCATCCGCCTCCGCCTTGTCGAAGACCGGCTCAGAGGGAGCAGACACGGCTCAACTCCTGCCTGCTACGTGGCATCGGGCTCCTTCGCCCTCAGTAGATACCGAGCTCCAGCTTGACCTCATCGGATGCCATCGTGCGCGGGTCCCACGGTGGATCCCAGACCAGGTTGACCCGGACGTCCTCGACCCCCGGGAGGGGCGCGCAGACCGCGTGCACCTGGCTCTGAAGGATGCTGCCCAGCGGGCAGTACGGAGAGGTCAGGGTCATGTCGACGCTGAGCAGCCCCGCCTCGTCGAGATCGGTGCCGTAGACCAGCCCGAGGGAGACCACGTCGATCCCGATCTCGGGGTCGTAGACCTCGGAGAGGGCGTCGCGGATCATCTCCTGGGATGCCCGCAGCGCCGTCCCGCCCGCCGGACGGTCCGCGCCCCCATCCGCTTTCGCGCCGGTGGTCGTCGGGTCGTCGCTCATGCCGCGTCGCCCTCCTCAACGGACCCCAGGGCCCGGAGGATGGCGCTGCACGCCAGCGCCGCACACTTGACCCGGACCGGGTATGCCTTCACACCCTGGAGGGCCTCGAGGTCGCCGAGATCCTCGGAGCGACCCTCCCCCACCAGCATCTGCCGGTACCGCCGGGCGACGTCGACCGCCTCCTGGCGCGGCAGCCCGGCCACCTGGTCGCAGAGCATGCTCGCCGCCGCCTGGCTGATCGAGCATCCCTTGCCGGTGAAGGCGATCTCCGCCAGCCGGTCGCCGTCGAGGCGCCAGCTCAGACAGAGCTCGTCGCCGCAGAGCGGGTTCTCCGCCTCCAGGGTTCCATCGGCGTCGGCGACGGCTCCACGGCGTCGCGGGTTGCGGTAGTGGTCGAGGATGATCTCGCGGTAGAGGTCGTCATCGACCGGTGTAATCCCGACTGTCACGCTCAACATTGTACCCGCGTACGCCACCCCCAAGCCCGTCGCGCGCCGTGACGTCGTCGCCCCGCACGGCGGTCGTAACGCCGCGTCGACGGCGGTCGTTCAGTCTGCGAGTGCTGAAGAACGAGCAGCCCTTCCTCCCACTCGCCGCAGCCGCGGCGCTGCTGCTGGTCAGCTGCAGCTCGTCGGGCGGAGGATCGGCGCCTGGTTCACCCACCTCCCGGGCTTCGTCCGGAGGCGGGTCGGAGACCTCCTGTGCCGCGACCTGGCAGCTCAGCCATGCGCTGGTTCCGAGCGGCGACTCCGCAGCGAGCACCGACCTCGCCGGGGTCGCGGCCGTCTCTCCCACGGACGTCTGGGCGGTCGGCTCGACGAGCTCGACCGGCGCGGCCCAGCAGACCCTGGTCGAGCGCTGGGACGGCACTTCGTGGTCGATCGTCGCGGCGCCGGACCCCGGCAACACGGGATCACTGGGCGGGGCTCAGCTCACCGCCGTCAGCGCGGTCTCCGCGGACGACGTGTGGGCGGTGGGGTACATCGGCAGCCTTGCGCCCCCGTCGACGACGGCGGGGGCCCCCTCGACGGCGGTTGCGGCGCAGACGCTCAGCGAGCACTGGAACGGCAGGTCGTGGTCGATCGTGGGCGTCCCCGACATCGCGGCGCGGGACGGGGTGACCCCGTTGGACGTGCTCACCTCGGTTCAGGCGGTCAGCCAGGACGACGTCTGGGCGGTCGGGATCACCGAGTGGGACCTCGACCAGGGCGTCGTGGTCCAACCCCTCGTGGCGCAGTGGACCGGGGCGTACTGGACCCTCGTCGACGTGCCCGACCCCGAGCCGCTGCCCCCTGACTGGGCCTTGGAAGACGCTCAGGTCCCGGTCGGCGCGAGCGCCGCCGTGGGCAGCGCGGCGCTGCTCGGCATCGCCGCGAGCTCGGTGGACGACGTCTGGACGGTCGGGGGCTACGAGGCCGACATGGGGGCGGCGACCGGCAACGCCTCGCCCTGGGAGACGCTCACCGAGCACTGGGACGGCAGCTCGTGGTCGATCGTCCCGGCGCCCGATGCCACGCTGCCCGAGCCGCTCTCCGACGGGAGCACCCAGCCGGACGACCTGCTCATGGCGACCGGCGAGGCCGCGGCCGGCGACCTCTGGGCGGTCGGCGGGGCGCTGCCCGGTTCGGCTCTCACCCTGCGCCAGAGCGGGGACTCATGGAACCTCGTGCCGAGCCTGGCCGTGGCGGTGTCCGGCGTGGGCGGGTGGCCAGGCTACTGGGCGCCGGGCGCGCACCAACCGACCTTCCTCCCGGGCGTCAGCCCGCTGGTCGGAGTGGTCACGCTCAGCTCGACGGACGCCTGGGCTGTGGGAGCCGTCATCCTGCACTGGAACGGCGACTCCTGGCAGGCCCTGTACGCCGTGAATGGTCACCCCTTCGGTTATCTGACGGGTGTCTCCGCCACCCGCGCGGGTGGCCTCTGGGCGGTTGGCGGGACGACAATCGTGCACTCCCCATGCGCTTGACCCGGCCCCCTGGCCCGCACCGCGCCGCCGCTCGGATCGGCATCCTGGGTGCGGCCGCGGCGCTCGCCCTCGGCCTGGGTGGACCGGTGACGGCTGGTCCCGCCGGCGCTGCCGCGTCCTCCGGCTCGTCGACGCCGTCCACCAGCTCGCCCAGGGACGACTGGGCGGAGCTTCACCCGGCGATCGCTCCCCTCCCCCGCGACGCCGCGGTGGTGGCCTACGACGCCACCACCCAGGCCGTGGTGGTGAGCGGCGGCGAGAGCTCGTGCGGTGGTGCCGACCGCGAGGTGTACCAGGACACGTGGACGTGGTCCGGCTCGGGTTGGACGGATGCCGCCGCCACGGCGCCACCTGTCTTCGGCGTCCCCAGCGCCTACGACGCTGCGACGGGAACCGTCGACACCATCTGGGTGCCGAGCTGCGGCAGCCTCGTCACCAGCCAGTGGAACGGGCTGGTGTGGACGAGCAGCTTCGCCGAACCGGCCGCGGACAGCGACCAGCCGGCGCCTGATCCCGACGGTGCCATGGCCTACGACCCCTCGAGCCAGTCGCTCGTGCTCTGGTCACCCACCCCCGGCCAGCAGCCGGCATCCGCGTCCGCGCCTCCCGACCAGTCGTCCACCTGGAGCTGGGATGGCAGGACGTGGCAGCCGCTCTCGCTGGTGACGTCGCCGCCTGCGTCGATCGGTGGGGCGACCGAGGATGTGCAGATGGTCGACGACTCCGCGACCGGTCAGCTGCTCCTCTACGGTGACCCATCGCGGACCATGTGGGCCTGGGACGGCAACGACTGGTCGGAGGTCGCCGTCCCCGGCGGCCCCTCACCCCGCGTGGGTTCCAGCATGGTCTACGACTCGGCGCTGCGCGAGGTGCTCCTCTTCGGGGGCATCTCCGTCACCGGATACACGCCGGCATCAGGGGACCAGAGCGAGTCGTTCACCATGGGCTCGCCGCTCAGCGACCTCTGGGCCTGGAACGGCTCCACCTGGAAGCAGCTGCACCCGGCGCAATCTCCGCCGGCGCGATTCCTTGCACAGATGGCCTACGACACCGAGAGCGGTCAGGTGGTGCTCTTCGGGGGGTCGGTCAACACCATCGCCGACGTGGCCGACACTTGGGTGTACGGTCCGACCTCCTAGCGTCCATCCCGAGCTGCGGCGAGGCGACCACACGCCGGTCCCGGCCGCGCGGCTGCTAGATTCGCCGGTGATGCCCATCGCGCTCGAGGTCCTCCACGGCGACGAGACCGGCGAGGAGCTGCTCATCGAGGCTCTCCGGGTGCTCCACCCCGAGGTGATCGGCCTGGACGTGGCGCTGCGCCACCACGACCTCAGCCTGGAGAGGCGGCGCGCCACCCAGAACCAGGTCGTCTTCGAGGCCAGCCGGGCGATGCGCGAGACCGGCTACGGACTCAAGGCCGCCACCGTCACACCCGAAGGGCAGGGCGACGTGGGCAGCCCCAACGCGATCCTCCGCGCCGAGGTGGGCGGCACCGTGATCCTGCGCACCGGGCGGCGGATCCCCGGGGTCATTCCGATCGCAGGCGTCAGCTCTCCCATCAGCGTGGTGCGCATGGCCGTCGACGACGCCTACGGTGCCAAGGAGTGGCGGGAGGGCTCGGGAGCCGAGGAGGTGGCCTACCGCACCGAGAAGATCTCGCGCGCGGTCTGCCGCGAGGTGGCGGAGTTCGCCTTCGTGCATGCCGCGCGTACCCGGGCGCGGGTCTTCGGTGGCCCCAAGTACACCGTCTCCCCGGTCTACGAGGGGATGCTCAAGGAGGAGATGGACGCCGCCGCGAGCCGCCATCCGGACGTGGAGTACGAGCCTCAGCTCATCGACGCCACCTATGCGCTGCTGCTCAACCAGGGGGGCGACTCCCTGGTCGTGCCGACTCTCAACCGTGACGGGGATTGCATGAGCGATCTGGTGCTCGGCCTCTTCGGGTCGATCGCCGGGGCGGAGTCGGTGCTGATCGGCTTCAGCGGGGACTCGCTCGTCCCCAGCGTGGTCATGGCCGAGGCGCCGCACGGCACCGCCCCGGCGCTCCTCGGCAAGAACCTCGCCAACCCCATGGCCATGATCCTCGCGTGCGCCTCGTTGCTCGGCTTCATGGCCGGCGACGAGGTGCGGCTGGCCTCCCGCGCCGTGTACGAGAGCGTCTTCGAGACGGTCCGGCACGGCACGCGCACCGCCGACCTGGGGGGCAACGCCCTCACCGACCAGTTCACCGACGCCGTCATCGAGGCGGTGCGCGCCAAGCTCGAGGTCTGGCGGACCCTTGGCGTCGGGCCCTCCGTCCCCTGACCTCAGCGCCGAGCGGTGCGCCGGCGGATCCCGAGCCGGCCGCCCGCGGCGGCCGCCACCACCACGACGCAGACGACCAGGAGCAGCGCCCAGGGGAAGCTCCCACCGGTGGATGTCGTCGGCGCCGAGGTGGGGCTCGCAGAGGCAGAGGCGGCGGGCGTCGCCGTCGGTGTGACGGTAGCCGAGGCACTCGGCGTGGGGGTCGGCGCCGGCGCCGCCGTGGCGCTCCCCGGCGCCACCGCGTGGTCCTCCACCAGTGTCTGCCCGCTGCTGGCCCCCGAGCTGCTCTCGTTGGTGGACCCGACCGCGACGCACTCGCTCGAGTCGCCACAGGCGACGGCCTCCAGCTCGGCGAAGGAGAAGCCGGTGGGCTGCGGGTTGGTGACCCCCGCCGTCACCGTCCAGGCACCGCCCGCGTACTCCTCGACCAGCACGTCGGTGCTCCCGCCGACCGCCCAGCACTCGGCGGCAGCACTGGCACATGCCATCCCGAGGAGCACACCGGAGGGCTGCGCCGCCACCTGCCAGGCGGTGCCGTTCCACTGCTCGAGCACGTCCTTGCCGCCCGCCGAGCAGGCGGAGGCGTTGAGGCAGGCGACGCTGTCCAGGTAGGCCGAGACCGTCGGGCTGCTCACGACGCTCCACGAGGCTCCCGTGTACCTCTCGACGAGCCCGGTCTGGTTGCCTGCGACCGTCTGGTAGCCGGCCGCCCAGCAGTCGGATGCCGAGACGCAGGTGACCGCGCTCAGCCCGCCGTCGGCGTTGGCCGCGGTGGCGATGCTCCAGCTGCTGCCGTTGTAGTGCTCGACGAGCGGCGCGCGGATGGCCCCGTTGCTGCTGGTGACCTGGGCTCCCACCGCCCAGCAGTCGCTGGTGGAGACACAGGCGACGCCGGTGAGGTCGCCGTTGCCGCTGCTGGTGGCGGGCGTGGAGACGACGCTCCAGCCCCCCGTGGCGTAGCGCTCGACGAGCGTCGCCCCCCAGACCGTGGTGGAGGCCTGCACCCCGACCGCCTCGCAGGCTGCCGACGACACGCAGCTCACCGCCTGGAGGGCGCCGCCGACCTCCGGGCTGGAGATCAGCGACCACCCGGTGCCCGAGGTCTCCTCCGTAAACGGCACCTCGGCGCCGCCGCTCCCCCCCTCCACCCCGACCGCCCAGCACGCGCCGGCGGTGAAGCAGCTGACACCCGAGAGGCTCGCCTTCGAGCTCGGATTGGGGCTGGTGACGACGGTCCAGGCTGCCGATGAGGTGGCGGCCGGGGAGGCGATGGCGGCGGCGGGCAGCGGCCCGACGCCTCCGACCGCGAGTGCGCCCACCGCCGCGAGCAGGACCGCCCCGCGAGCGACGGAGCGGCGAAGCGCGGACATCCGCGATAGAGCGCCTGTTCCTGCCATTTCTGTCCGAAACAGCCGCGAGCGAGCGGTCCACTGGTGCTCGCGTCGGCTCAGGTGGGCCTCCCTCCGTCTGGGCGGCCGGACACCGGTGCGTGACCCGCATCCACCGGGTCGGAGTCCGTGTCGACGTGCCGCGCGCGCTTTGCAACCGGGCGGCGTCCTGACGTCGCGGTGCCGCCCAGGCGGAGCCGAGGCACGAGGGCGATGGCCTTGAGGATCTCCGCGGAGGAGACCTTCGACTGGCCGGCGAGACGGTCCTCGAAGCGGATGGGGACCTCGACGACCTGTATGCCACACCTCAGACAGAGGTAGAGCATCTCCGTGAGGAAGGCGTAGCCATCAGATCGAATGCTGTGGATGTCGACCTCCTCGAGCACCCAGCGGGGGTAGCAGCGGTAGCCGGAGGTGCAATCGTGCACGCGCACCCCCAGGATGGTGCGCGCGTAGATGTTGGCGCCATGCGAGAGGAACTTGCGCCGCCGGGTCCACCCCGCGATCTCACCGCCCGGGACGTAGCGTGAGCCGATGGCCAGCGCGTCTCGCTGGTGGGCCGCCGCGGTGAGCGCCGGCAGGTGTCGCGGGTTGTGGGAGCCGTCCGCGTCCATCGTGACCACCAGCTCGTAGCCGCGCTCGATGGCGTGGGTCATCCCCGCCACGTAGGCGGTGCCGAGCCCCAGCTTGCCGGAGCGATGCACCACGTGCACGCCGGGGTCCTCGGCGCCGATCCGTTCGGCGAGGTCGCCCGTGCCGTCCGGGGAGTTGTCGTCGACCACCACCACGTCACAGCCGAACCCCCGGATCGGTGTGACCAATCCCTCCAGGTTGGGCCGCTCGTTGAAGGTGGGGAGGATGACGATCGTCTTCGGCGCCGGGGTCGCCTCCCCGGCGGCGCGGGCGTCCTGCGCGATGTCGCTCATCTGTTCCCCTGCGGCCACCACGCCGCTCCGCTGCTGGGACCCCGGCGGTGAAGCACCGTGGGAGTGTAGCCGCCCGGCCCGGCCCCTTCGCGCCAGGCCTGACCGAGGCGTGGCGCCGAGGACGGTTACGGCGGGGTGGGCGCGGCCTGCACCGGCGCGGCCCCTAGCCGCTCCAGCGCCCGGCGCGATCGCGACGCCGCGACCGAGTTGCCCTTGGTCTCGAAGAGCGCCACCGCCTCGCGCAGCGCCGTCTCGGCCGAAGCAGAGCTGCCCGCCGCCTCCAGCACCTCGGCGAGCCCGACCATCGCCTGCCCCTGCTCGTCCGGCTGGTCGGTGGTCCCGATCAGGCGCACGCCCTCGCGGGCGAGCTCCTCCGCCTCGGCGTGCCGCCCCTCCGCCGCCAGCAGCTTGGCCCGGATGCTGCGCCACTGATACTGGGCACCGACGTCATGCGGCGAGGCCTTCTCGCGGCAGGCGTCGGCCAGCTCGTCCGCCTCCTGGTCGCGACCCTCGGCGTGGAGGACCTCGGCGAGCAGAGCAGCCACCGTGGGCGCATAGCCCGTGTCCCCCATCGCCCGGAGGGTCTCGTAGTCGCCGCGCAGCTCGACCTCCGCCCGCTCCAGATCGCCGGCCAGCATCTCCGCCGGGCCGGAGTGGAGCGAGGTGATCGCGGCGCTGAGTGCGAATCCGAGATCGGTGAGCATGGCCCGGCTCCGCTGGTAGTGCTCGCGCGCGGCCTCCGCATCGCCCCGCATCGCCTCGAGGTGGCTCATCGCCGAGAGGGTCATGGCCTCGGTGCGCCGATCACCGGCGCCCCGCTCCAGGAGCTCCGCACAGCGGGAGAGAGCCTCGGTCACGGGGGTGGCGCTGTAGACGAGACAGGATGCCATCGCGGACAGCAGCCGAACCTCGAAGACCCTGTCATGGGCGAGCTCCGCGTGATGCACGGCGCGTGTCACGCACTCCTGAGCGGGGCTGAAGCGCCCCTCCAGGAAGTGGATGTACATCATCAGCTTCCAGGCGCGGGCCAGACCCTCGTGCGCGTCGAGCCGCTCGAGCTCGGCGATGGCCTGGCGGGCGGCCGCGGCCACCTCCTCGGCCCGCGCGTCCTCGGGGTTCGCCAGGTACCTCCACATCTGAGCTACCACCGTCGCGGTGGCGGCGAGGGCGGCGTCGCCGCTCCGGCCGGCCTGGTCGGCCGCGCCCGACAGCACCTCATCGGCGGTGGCGAAAGCTCCCATCTCGCCCAGCGCCTCGCCGGCGTGGAGGAGCCACCGCGGAGCCTCCGGGACGTCGGGGGCGAGGGCGCAGGCCCGGCGGAGGAGGCTTGCCGCGGCGGGCATGTCCCCGCGGGCGCGGGCACGTCCTCCGGCGGCGGCCAGGTAGCCGGCGGCGCGTTCACCCAAGGCGACGGCGTGAGCGTCGAGCGGCCCCAGCTGCGCGAGGGAGAGGACGGTCTGTTCCAGGTGATACCCGCGCATCTCCTCGTGATCGCCGGGCCGGGCCTCGAGCCAGGCCGCGAATCTCTCGTGGAGCTCGGCCCGAGTCCGCTTCAGCAGACCCTGATAGGCGGCATCCCGGATCAGGACGTGGTGAAAGCTGAGTGCCTCTTGGCCGGCCAGCGTGGAGTCGCTGTGAGTCACCAGCTCGCGCCGGGCGAGGCTCTCGAGCGAGGGTCCGACCTCGGGGCGCAGCGCCGGCGGGCAGAGGCTCTCCACGGCCTCCTGGGAGAAGACCTGGCCGATCACCGCGCCGCGCTCCAGCACTGCCCGTTCGGTGGGCGCGAGCCGGTCCAGCCGGGCGGAGAGGAGGGCGCTGATGCTGGGCGGCACCGCCAGGGCGTCCATGGCGGTGGTCGCCACCCAGCCGTCACCCACGCGGCGGATGAGGCCGTCGTCGATCATCATCGACACCATCTGCTCGACGAAGAGCGGGTTGCCCTGGGCTGCCTCGATGATCCGGCGACGGGGCTCGACCGCCAGGGTCACGTCTCCCAGGAGATTGCCCACCACCTCGGCGCTCTCCGCCGGGCTGAGGGGGTTCAGGCGGATGGTCGTCGCCCGCGCACGCTCTTCCCCCCAGCCGGGGTGGAGCTCGAGCAGCTCGGGCCGCGAGGTGCAGAGGAGGAGGAGCGGCGCGTCCTCCCCGTTCTCCGCCACGTGGGTGAGCAGCTCCAGGAAGGTCGGCTCGGCCCAGTGGATGTCCTCGAACACCGCCACGACCGGGCCGCGCCGGGCCACGCCCTCGAGCAGCCGTCGGGCGGCCCAGAAGGTCTCGTGAACGGGGTGGGTGGCCTCGGAGAGCCCGATGACCGGCGCCAGCCGGTCGGCGACGTCCGACGCCTCCGCCCCGAGGAGTGCGGTCAGCTTGGAACGGGCCTGGTCCGAGGGTTCATCCTCGGCGATCCCGGCGGCATCCCGGGTGATCTCGGCGAGCGGCCAGAACGTGATCCCCTCCCCGTACGAGAGGCAACGGCCGCGGAGCACGCGCGCCCCATCGTCAGCCCCACCCAGGAACTCGTGGAGCAGCCGCGACTTCCCGGTGCCCGCCGGGGCGAGCACGGTCACCAGCTCCGGAGCCCGCCCGCTCGCCGCCCGCCCCAGGGCGCCGGAGAGCACGGCCAGCTCCTCTGCGCGACCGACCAGCGGGGTGTCGGCCCTCCTGGCCACCCCCTCTTCCCGGCCAACCCCGCAGAGGCGGTAGGCGGCCACGCGCTCGGACTTCCCCTTCAGCTCCAGGGGTTCCACGGCCTCCACCTCCACCGCGTCGCGGACCAGGCGGTAGGTGGTCTCCCCGATCAGGACCTCCAGCGGAGGGGCGGCCTGCTCCAGCCGGGCGGCCACGTTGACGGTGTCCCCGGTCACCAGCCGCTGCCCCGTCGAGGGGTCGCCGGCGACCACCTCACCGGTGTTCACCCCGGTGCGGTTCTCCAACCGGACGCCCCACCGGCTCTCCAGGCGGCGGTTGACCTCCGTCAGCGCCCCTCGCATCTCCTGGGCGGCCCGGACCGCGCGCAGGGCGTCGTCCTCGTGGAGGCGGGGCAGACCGAAGACGGCCATGATCGCGTCGCCGATGTACTTCTCCACCAGCCCGCCGTGGCGCTCGAGCACCCCCCGCATCGCGCCGAAGTAGACGTCCAGAACCTCACGCACCGCCTCGCTGTCCAGCCGCTCCCCGAGGGCGGTGGAGCCCTTGAGGTCGCAGAAGACGACGGTGACGGTCTTGCGGACCTCCTGGGGGGGGGCCGGGGCGGCGAGGGCCGCCCCGCAGAAGCCGCAGAGGCGGAACCTCTCGGGGTTCTCCTCCCCGCAGCTCGGGCAGATGCGCATGGCCATCTCAGGATCGGGAGCGCTCTCCGCCGTTGACCTGCACGCCGGCCGGAGGGCGAGCGGCCACGAGGCCCCCCGGGTCGGCGTGCACCCTAGGCGAGAGCGGCGGTTTCGTTCTAGGCGGACCCCCAGAAATCGCCGGGCGCGCCCAGGAAGGTGATGACCACGTCACCGTTCCGCCAGTACTGGGAGAGGACGCAGGGAGCGTCGCTCGCGGTGCCGTGGAAGAGTGGGCAGAGCGGCAGCAACCCGATGTAGGTGCTGTCGGGATAGCCGGGGATCGTCGGGCCGGTGCTGGCCGGGGTGACGACCCCGAAGAGGGTTCGGAAGGGCTGGGTACTTGCGTAGCAGACCTGGTAGAAGGGCAGGAACGGGGGCCAGAGGAAGTGGCCATGGGGGTTGATCGACGGTTCAGGGATGGTGAGGGTCACCACCTCGGAGCCCTGGGACGCGAGCGAACCATTCGACTGCCAGAGGTCGACCCCGACAGTCCCGGTGACGGTCTGGTAGTAGCCGGTGGGTGAGAACCGGTCGGGGCAGCTGTAGGTGAAGCCACCCAGCGCCACACTGAGGTAGTCCCCGCCCACGTTGCTCACGGAGACGTTGACGGAGACGGAGCCGCTGTTCACCGACCCCGAGCAGTTGCCGGTGCAGGCCGTGGAGGTGCTGGTGATCTGGAAGTCGCCCGAGCTCACCGGGGCGAAGCCCGGCGCCGTCGTGCTCGCCTCCAGGTAGTAGTAGCCGGTCTGGCTGATGGTGAGCGGCGAGAAGGTGGCGAGGCCCGACGGGGAGCCCGTCGTGGACGGTGGCGTGCCCCCGGAGAGTGAACCGCTTCCGAGCTCCGCGGCGAGGGTCACCGGAATCCCCGGGATGGGGCTGAGGTTGGCGTCGAGGGCCTCGACCGCCACCGGCGACCCGCCGGGGTTGAAGATCGAGCTGGTGATGCCGGCGCCGGCCACGGCGTTGGCCGGCTCGGTGGCGAACTTCAGTGAGCACGCGCCGGTGACACCGACGGAGAGCGCGCTGCTCGTATCGTCGGTCAGCACGGCACCGGTCCAGAGGTTGCTCGCGTAGGCGACCAGCGACCACCCCGCCGGAGTGGCGGTGCAGGCGGCGGTGGCCGAGAGATGGGCGGTGAACGTCCCTCCCCGGTTGACGTCCAGGTCGGTCATCTGCAGAACGTTGTCGACGACCTGCACCTCGGGCGGCGATCCGGGGGGATCGTCACCGTCATGATCGTTGGGAACGGTGGTGGCGGTGATCGCGAACCCGGCCGGGGGCGTGAGCGTCACCGAGCCCAGTGGCCGCGTGGTGTTGTCGGTGAGGGTCAGGGTGAGAGGCGACGCGGCGCCCGCGACGGACTGCGATGTGCCCGCCCCCACCGGTCCGCCGGCAAGAACGGCGAGCACGCACCCCGAGGCCGCAGGGCAGGTGCCGGTCGCCGAAGCCGGTCCCCCCCACAACCCGACGGCAGCGGCCACGACGACCGCCCCCCCGCTCAGCATGCCCAGCTTGTGTCGCCGCATCCCCTCTCCTCCGGTGGCCCTCCGTCCGGGCGCCCTGCAGCGCCCGGCGCGATCACCGACACGTTACACCCACCAGTTAGCCGCGTCTACACCGGGTTTCGTCCCCGGCGCATGACGGTGAAGCCATGGGCGGCGGAGCGCCGCGCTACGCTTGCGAGGCCCGCCTCCGGCCCACGTTCGGACGGGTGAGAGCGCCCGCCCCTGAGAGGAGACTCGTGAACACGCCGACTGCCGAAGCGCGCCCGCCGCGCCGATCCCCGGCGGACAGCCGGGTGGCACCCCGCCCTGCCGGGGAGCGACCGCCCCGAACCGGCTATCGCCTCCTTCTCCAGAATCGGGACTACCGCCTCCTGGTCGGCGGCCTCGCCATCTCCCAGATCGGCTCGTGGGCCTACAACGTGGCCCTGGTGGTCTTCGTCTACGACGTCACCCACTCCGCCGGGTGGGTCGCCGCGGCGTCGGTCAGCCGCTTCCTCGCCGCGCTTGTCGCCAGCCCCTTCGGCGGCGTCCTCGCCGATCGGGTGGAGAGGGTGCGCCTGATGGTCAGGCTGGACCTGGTCTGCCTGGCACTCCAGGGCCTGCTCGCGGTGGTGGCCGCCCTCCACTGGCCGGTTGCCGCGGCTCTGGCGCTGGTGATCGTGACCTCGATCGTGGGCCGCGGCTACGATCCCGCAGCGCGGGCCGCCGCCCCCGCGGTGGTCGGCGAGGAGCATCTCGCCCTCGCCAACAGCCTCCAGTCCGCGGTCGAGAACCTGTCGCTCGTGATGGGGTCGGCGATCGGTGCCGGGTTGCTCCTGCTGGGTCCGCCGCCCATGGTCTTCGCCGTCAACGCGGCGAGCTTCGGGGTGTCGGCGTTGCTGGTGGCGCGGATGCGGACCCGCAGCCGGCCCGGCGACGCCAGCGAGGGCGGGACCGCCGGAACGCTGCGCCAGATGGCCGCTGGCATCCGGGCGTTCGTGGGCTCACCGACGGTGATCCTGCTGGCCGGATTCAGCATCCTGGCAAGCTTCGTCTACGGGACCGACACCGTGCTCTTCGTGCTCGTCAGCAAGCAGCTGCTGGGGACCGGAAGCACCGGATACGGCTACCTGCTGGGGGCGTTGGGCGCCGGCGGGATCGTCATGGCCGCCTTCATGAACAGGGTCGCCGCCGGGCGGCGCCTGGGCGCCCTGATCACCATCGGCATGGCCGTGTACTGCCTGCCGACGGCGTTCCTGCCCCTGGTCCACGTCCCGGCGCTGGCCGCCCTTCTCGAGGCGGTGCGCGGAGCAGGCACCATCGTCGTCGACGTGCTGGCCATCACCGCCATGCAGCGGATGGTGAGCCCCAAGGTCGTCGCCCGCGTCTTCGGCGTCTTCTTTGCCCTGGTGCTCGGCGCCATCTCGCTCGGCGCCCTGGTCACCCCGCTCCTGCTGGGGCTGCTCGGCCTCGACGGCACCCTCCTGGCGATGGGCCTCGCCATCCCGGCGCTGTCCGTGCTCGCCTATCCGTGGATCCGGGCTCTCGACCTGCGGGCTCGCGGTCAGCTCGCCGAGATCCAGCCCCGGCTCGCCCTCCTGCTGGGCTTCGAGATCTTTGCCGGGGCCCCCCGAGGTGCCCTCGAGGGCCTCTGCCGGGCCGCGGTCGAAGAGACCGTCGCGGCGGGATCGGCCATCGTCGTCGAGGGCGAGGAGGCGGACGACTTCTACGTGCTCATGGCGGGGGAGGCCGAGGTCGGGGCCAGGGGCGAGGCGGACGTGGAGAGGCACCTCGGCGTCCTCAGCGCCCCCGACTACTTCGGAGAGATCGGCCTGCTCGAACGGCGTCCCCGCACCGCCACGGTGCGCGCCACCACGCCCTGCACCCTGCTCCGGATCAGAGGCGAGGATTTCCTCACCGCGCTGACATCGGCGACCCTCAGCCCCGGCGCCCTGGGTCTGGCCCAGACCCGCTTGGCCCGGAGCCATCCGTCCGCGCGGCTGACCTTCAGTGTGGGCGCGGAGCAGACGGGCTGAACCGGCCACCGTCCCCGGGGTGGAGAGCCCGCATATGAGAGAATCCGGCCCGGACGCTGCGCTGGGTGAAGGGAGTGGAGGCGATGGAAGGAAAGTCCACCGTGTGGGGGCTGTTCATCAACGCGACGGACACGAGGCAGGTGCCTGCCGGCACCGTGATCTTTGCCGAGGGTGACCCGGGTGCCGAGATGTTCGGCGTGGTCGAGGGCGAGGTCGAGCTGCGCGGGGCCGGTGGCTTGCTCCAGCACCTCGGGCCGCACGAGGTCTTCGGCGAGATGGCGCTCGTGGACGACTCGCCGCGGAGCGCCACAGCGGTGGCGGTCAGCGACAGCACGCTGGCGACGGTCAACCGTCACCGCTTCCTCTTCCTGGTTCAGGAGACCCCGACCTTCGCCCTCGACGTGATGGCGGTGATGGCCGAGCGTCTGCGCCAGAAGAGCTGATCCCGCGCGGCGACCATCGTCGGCGCGCTGCGGGAGCGCGCTTGGCGGGCGATCAGACCCGGAAGACCCGGCGCACCTCGGCGATGCCCTCGCCCAGCCGGTCGATCTCCTCGTGGGTGGTGTAGAGGTACACCGATGCGCGGGCGGTGGCCGCCACACCCAGGCGCCGCATCAGCGGCTGGCAGCAGTGGTGCCCGGCGCGGATCGCCACCCCGAGCCGGTCGAGGACGGTGCCGGTGTCGTGGGGGTGGACGTCGGCGACGTTGAAGCTCACCGCGCCGCCGTGGAGGGAGAGGTCGCGGGGCCCGTAGACGGTGGCCCCCGACTCGTCCAGCACGTCGAGCAGGTGGCCGACCAGGCTGCGCTCGTGAGTCTGGATGCGCTCGCGTCCCACCCCGTCGAGGTAGTCGCAGGCCGCGGCCAGCCCGGCCGCCGAGGCGACATCCGGCGTGCCCGCCTCGAACTTGTGGGGGACCTCGTTCCACGTGGAGCTCTCCAGCTCCACCTTGGCGATCATCTCGCCGCCCCCCAGGAAGGGCGGCATCCGCTCCAGCAGCTCGGGCCTCGCCCAGAGCGCCCCGATTCCCATGGGGCCGCACATCTTGTGCCCGGAGAAGGCGTAGAAGTCGGCGTCCAGGGCCCGCACCGACACCGGCATGCTGGGCACCGCCTGGGCGCCGTCGACCGCGACCAGGACGCCGCGCCGGTGGGCCTCGGCGGTGAGCGAGGCGATCTCGTTGATGGTGCCCAGGGCGTTGGACTGATGGGTGATGCTGAGCAGCCGGGTCGGCGGCGCGAGCAGCTCGTCGAGGTTGGAGAGGTCGAGGCGCCCGTCGTCGGTGATGCCGATGAAGGCCAGCCGGAGCCCCGCGCGCTGGGCGGCCAGCTGCCAGGGGACCAGGTTGCTGTGATGCTCCATCACGCTGAGCAGCACCCTGTCGCCGGGATGGAGCAGCTCCCGGGCGTAGGAGCCGGCCACGAGGTTCAGGGCCTCGGTGGTGTTGCGCAGCAGGACGAGCCCCTCGGGGTCCGCGTCCACGAAGGCGGCCACCCGGGCGCGTGCGTTCTCGAGAACGTCGGTGGCCTCCGCGGCCAGCCGGTGCACGCTGCGGTGGGCGTTGGCGTTGGTGGTCCGATAGTAATGGTCGACTGCGTCCAGAACTGACACCGGCTTCTGGGAGGTCGCCGCCGAGTCCAGGTAGGCGAGGCGGTGACCGTTGACCTCCCGCTCCAGGATCGGGAAGTCGGCACGGATCCGGGCCAGGTCCAGGGTGGCGGCGGGGTCGTTCGCGGAGGCCACGCCCGTCACCCGTTCAGGGCGACCCGGATCATGCCGTCGGTGACCTCCACCCGGTGCACGCGCACCGGCTCCACCGCGGGCAGCGTGATGGCGTCGCCGGTGCGCAGGTCGAAGGCCGAGCCGTGCAGCGGGCACTCGACGGCGCACCGCTCCGGGTCGAGGTCGCCCTCGCTGAGGGAGGCCTCCTGGTGGGTGCAGGTGTCGTCGATGCAGTGCAGCTCGCCCTCCACGTTGAAGAGCGCCACCGGCGCCTCGTCGATCTCGACCCGCGCGGCATGTCCCGGGGGGATGTCGGCCAGCCGGGCCACCGTGACCCACTCGCCCACGATCACCGCTCCGCCTCGGGTGCGGGAGCGGCCTCCACGGCGCCGATCTCGGCGTCGAGCAACGAGACCAGCCACTCCCGGGTGGTCTCCATGGGGATCCGGTCGAGGACGTCCGCGAAGTAGCCGCGGACGACCAGCCTCTCAGCCTCGCTCGCCGGGATGCCGCGAGCCATCAGGTAGAAGCGCTCCTCGTCGTCCACGTGGCCCACCGTCGTCCCGTGCCCGCAGCGGACGTCGTTGGCCTTGATCTCCAGCCG
>CAZDTK010000018.1:0-33792 GCA_964508345.1 uncultured Actinomycetes bacterium
AGTTCTTCTCCTTCGGGACCAACGACCTCACCCAGACCACCTTCGGCTTCTCCCGTGACGACGCCGAGGCGACCATCATCGTGCCCTACGTCGAGCAGAAGATCCTGCCCCGCAACCCCTTCGAGACCCTGGACCGCGGCGGGGTGGGCCGGCTCATGAACATCGCGGTCATCGAGGGCCGCCAGACCCGCCCCGACCTCGTCGTGGGGATCTGCGGCGAGCACGGCGGCGACCCTGACTCGATCGCGATCTGCGAGAAGCTCAACCTGAACTACGTCTCCTGCTCGCCCTACCGGGTCCCCGTGGCGCGGCTGGCGGCCGCCCACGCCCGGCTGGCGGTCCGGGATGCCGATCGCTGAACGAGGCTGAGGTGAGCCCGGGGACGCCGTGCGCCCCCGGGCCGCACCCACCTGGCGGGGTGACCCCTCGCTGCCGCGCTATCCTCGGTCCGGCATGACCGAGCGAGTCCGCATCCACAAGATCGGCACTCGCGACGGCCGCCCCTCCAACCTGGACGACGGCCACGTCGTCGAGGGCGACGAGCTCTCCGAGCCCACCCCGGGGCAGCCCTACGCCATTCGCCGCACGGTGGTCGAGCACGCCGACGCACCCGAGGTTTTCGCCACCTCCCCGGTGCGCGCCGTGATCACCGAGAAGAACGGGTCGATCGTGGTGCTCACCGACAACTCCCGGTACCGGCTCGAGGTCGTCGGCCGCTGATCCGGGGTGAGCACTGACGCCGTCGCCGAGATCAAGGCTCGGCTGGACATCCTCGATGTGGTCGGTGACCACGTCTCCCTGCACCGGTCGGGCACCCAGCACATCGGCCTCTGCCCCTTCCACGCGGAGAAGACCCCCAGCTTCTCGGTCAGCCAGCAGCGACAGGCGTTCTACTGCCACGGTTGTCACGAGGGGGGTGACATCTTCACGTTCGTCCAGAAGATCGAGGGGGTCGACTTCTCCCGCGCCCTCGAGCTGCTGGCGGAGCGTGCCGGGGTGGAGCTGGAGAGGAGCCCACGCGCGGCGGCGCGCGGAGCCGGCAGGCGCCGCTCCCTGGAGCTGAACGACCGGGCAGCCCGCTACTACGAGTACGTGCTCTGGAGCCTCCCCGCCGGCGAGCCCGGCCGGCGCCTGCTGGCGGAGCGCGCCGTCGATCCGGCGCTGGCACGACGCTTCCGGGTCGGGTTCGCCCCCGCGGGCGGGCCGGCCGGCAGCGCCCTGGTCCGCTACCTGACGGGCAAGGGGGGAGCCCTGCCCGCCGAGGTGGCCGACGCCGGGCTGGCCAGCCGCGGCCGCGACCTCTTCCGCAACCGCGTGGTCTTCCCGATCGCGGACGAGCGCGGCCAGGTGATCGGGTTCGGCGGGCGAGCGCTCGGCGATGCGCCTCCCAAGTACCTCAACACTCCGGAGACGGGCGTGTACCACAAGTCGATCGCGCTCTTCGGACTGGATCAGGCGCGCCAGGCGCTCCGCGAGCGCCGCCAGGCGGTGGTGGTGGAGGGCTACTTCGACGTGCTCGCCGCCCATGCCGCCGGCGTGGACGGGGTGGTGGCCTCGAGCGGGACGGTCCTGACCCGAGATCAGGTGCGGATCCTCGCCCGCCACGCGGATCAGGTGGTGCTCTGCTTCGACGGTGACGCGGCCGGCCGGCGGGCGGCGGGCACCGCGGTCGACCTCTGCGCCGCCGAGAAGCTGCCGGCCCGGATCGCGGTCATGCCCGCCGGCTTCAAGGACCCCGACGAGATGGTCCGGTCCGACCCGCCGGCCTTCGCCGCGCTCATCGGCGGGGCCGCCCCGGAGTGGCGGGTCCTGGTGGAGTGGGCAATCGGGGACGCCGGTGCGGACGTCGACGAGCGGCGGGCGGCGGCCGAACGCGTGGTGGACGTCCTGGTCCGCATCCCCGAGGCGACCACCCGCGACCTCTATGTTCAGGAGGCGGCGCGACGGTTGGAGCTGGCGGCGCCGGCGCTCGCGGCGGATGTGGCCAAGGCCCGTGCCCCCGGCACCCGGGGGCCGGTCCGCCTGAGCGCCCCCCCGCCCCCGCCCGCAGCCGGCATCGAGGCGCTCGGCGCCGGTTTGGAGGAGGGGGACGTGGGGCATCCTCCGCCTTCGTGGGAGGAACTTCTGGCTGCCTTTGCCGTCCAGCGACCGGCGCTCGCCCGGGTGCTGGTCGACGAGATGGGGCTGGACCTCGATGAGCTCGCCAGCCCGGCGGTGCGGCGCCTCCTCGAAGCAGCGCTGGCGGTCCCGCCCGGCAGCGAGCTGTTCGTCGACGGCCTGGGGCCGGGCGATCGGAGGCTGGCGGCCCAGCTCCAGACCCGGGACGTCCCGGAGCTCGGCCCCGACCCCCTTGTCCTGGAGCGGGCCATGGCCGATTGCGTCCAGAGGGTGCGGGGGGCGGACCGGCGCGGCCGGTACCGTCGCGACATCCGTGACATCCTCGCGGGTCCCGATCCCGACAGGGATGAGAATGTGGCGGCCCGGCATCGCCGCCTCCTCGAGGAGGAGCGGAACCCGCCCGGCTGAGCCCCAGGGCGGGCACGGGACCGTCCGGAGCCCCGATACTCCGGGAGCACCGGCCCGTTGGTACTCTGAGCGGGGCGGGGGCGGCGTTCCCGTCGGGGCGGGGCGAGTGTCCCGTGATCGGGGCGCAACGGAGGCCTGATGGCGACCAAGACCAAGGCGGCCAGGAAGACGGTGGCCAAGAAGCCCGGGAAGGTGGCACCCGTGGCGGCGCGCAAGCCGGCCCGCGAGGCCGCCAAGCCCAAGCCGGCCGGCCCCAAGGCGGCGGTGCCGGCGCGGCGCACGGCAGCGGCCAAGGTGCCGGCGACCCGGTCCCGTGCCGCCAGTCCGGCGTCGTCGCGGGCCTCCGCGACTCGGTCCGTGTCTCGCACGGCGGCGGTCAAGGCCGCCCCATCCCGGGCCGTCGCCAGCACCCGCAAGCCCCCCGCGCGCCCCGCCGCCGCCCCCTCGGGCAGAGGCGCAGGCACGCGGGCGGCGTCCACCGCCGCCAAGCGGGTCCCGGCAGGGACGGCGACGCGCAAGCCGGCGCCCACCCGGCCGGCCGGGCGGGCGAGCAGCGCCAAGGTCATCACCAAGGCGACCGCGTCCCGCGCGACGGCCTCCCGGACGACCTCGTCCCGCGCGACGGCCTCCCGGACGGCCGCCTCCCGGTCGGCGGCCTCCCGGACAACGGCCTCCCGGACGGCCGCTTCCCGCACGGCGGCCTCCCGGCCGACGGCCTCCCGGACGGCGGCCCCGCGGACCGCGACATCGCGCACGACGGCGCCGCGGTCCACGGTGTCGCGGGGAGCGGGCTCGCGCGCCTTATCGTCCCGGACGTCGGCGCCACGCACGACTGCGGCGCGACCGGCCACCGCGCGCACGGGCACCACGCGCTCCGCGACTTCTCGCGCCGCCGGGTCGCGGGCGTCGACCTCCCGGCCGGCGTCGCAACCGGCCTCGTCTCGGGGCCGCGGCGCGCCCCCTCCGTCGGCCAAGCAAGCGTCCAAGCCGGCACCCAAGCCCGCGGTCCGGGTCGGTGCGCAGGCGCCTCGCTCAGCCGCGTCCCCGGCCGCCACGAGGCGCACTCCGACACACGTGGCCGCGTCCACGGGGGCATCCGCCCGCCTGACCGGGAAGGCAACGGAGCGCCTCCCGGCGACCGCCCCTGCGTCCCGTGTGGCGCAGACTGCTCCCCCCGCCCCGAAAAGGGCACAATCAGAGGCGTCGTCCAGCGTCCTGCGCGCGGCGGCGGTTGCTGCCGGTCGCACCGCGGTCGGGACGGGCGCCCGGGTTCCGGCTCAAGCCGTCGCGGGAGGGGGCGATCACTCACCTCCAGCGTCTTCCTCGGCGGTTCTCGCAGACCGGACCGCCGCCTCGATGAGCCCGACCTCGAGAGCCTCCCTCGGTCTCCAGACGACATCGTCCGATCAATCCCCCTCCACAACGCCACCGGTGAAGAAGACCTCTGCTGTGACAACCTCCGCCAAGCCCTCCGACGATCCGATCGACCCGGCTCCGGGAGCTCCCAGCGTGGTTGCGCACGGGGGCAGCTCGCGCGGCTCCTCGCCGGCTGCCGGCGTGCTCGCCCCCGACCCGCTGGTGGTCGCGGCCGAGCAGCTGATCGTCCGTGGCAAGGAGGCGGGCTACCTGACCCCGGACGACGTGCTGGCTGCGTTTCCCGAGATCGACGTGGAGCCGGACCACCTGGAGCGGATCTTCCACTCCTTCCGCGAGATGGGCATCGAGGTCACCGACGGTGACAAGGACTTCGAGGTCGTCGAGGACGACGAGGAGCTGGTGGCCACCGCCGAGGCCATCGACTCGGTCTCACTCGACGACCCGGTGCGCATGTACCTCAAGGAGATCGGCCGGGTAGCGCTGCTCCGTGCCGAGCAGGAGGTGGAGTACGCCAAGCGCATAGAGCAGGGCGACGAGGACGCCAAGAACGCCCTCACCGAGGCCAACCTCCGACTTGTGGTCAGCATTGCCAAAAAGTACATAGGTCGCGGCATGTCCTTCCTGGACCTGATCCAGGAGGGCAACATGGGCCTGATCCGGGCCGTCGAGAAGTTCGACTACCACAAGGGTTTCAAGTTCTCCACCTACGCCACCTGGTGGATCCGGCAGGCGATCACCCGGGCCATCGCCGACCAGGCGCGCACCATCCGGATCCCCGTGCACATGGTGGAGACGATCAACAAGCTGGTCCGGGTTTCCCGGAGGCTGCTCCAGGAGCTGGGTCGCGAGCCCGCTGACGAGGAGATCGCCGAGGAGATGGGCATCACCCCGGAGAAGGTTCGGGAGATCACCAAGGTCTCCCAGGACCCGGTCTCCCTGGAGACGCCGATCGGCGAGGAGGAGGACTCCCACCTCGGCGATTTCGTCGAGGACAAGGAGGCAACCGCGCCCAGCGACGCGGCCTCGCTGACCATGCTGCGCACCGAGGTGGAGGACATCCTCGACACCCTCACCCCCCGGGAGCGCCGGGTGCTGCAGCTGCGTTTCGGGCTCATCGACGGTCACCAGCGGACGCTCGAGGAGGTGGGCAAGCGCTTCGGGGTCACCCGCGAGCGCATTCGCCAGATCGAGGCCAAAGCTCTGCGCAAACTCCGCCACCCATCCCGCAGCAAGAAGCTGAAGGACTACCTGGAGTAGGCGGTCACACTCTCCACCTCGCCCTCGCCGGGCCCCGCGGGGGCCCGTTGGTGGGCAGGACCGGGCCGTGCTCGTTCGATCCGGTGGCTCACCACGACCCTATAATCCCGATTCGATCCGTTCCGGGTTAGCTCAGCGGTAGAGCAGGCGGCTGTTAACCGCAAGGTCACTGGTTCGAATCCAGTACCCGGAGCCACCGCGACCAACGTCTCACCAGGATCGAGGAGAAACTCCCATGGCCGATCCCGAACAGGAGGGAGGCGGTCTGACCATCGCCATCCCCTCCGATCCCGGGGCGGAGCAGGCGAGTGAAGCCACCGCCCGGCCTGCCTCCAGCACCTCGGAGCAGGTGGCGGCCGTGCCGTCGCGTGCCGGAACCGGATCGACGGCCGATGCCCTCACCGGAATTTACTCGGAGCCCGCGGCGTCGGTGCGCGGTGTCCCCGCCTGGACCTTTGCTGCGCCGGCTGCCGAGGCATCGACGGTCGTCCCCGCGGCGGCGGCGCTCTCCGGGTCAGGCGGGGCGGCGGGGCCGGCCGTGGCCTCCTTCCCACCCCCGCCCCCCGCGCCCCCCGCGCTCAGCGCGACGCGGACGGGCCGGTCACCGGCGGTGCAGCTCCTGACCGTGCCCTCCCTGGGGCCGGGCGGAGAGGAGCGCCACCCCGCCGCGGTCGTCGCCCTTTCGATTCTCACCCTCGGCGCCTACACCGTCGGCTGGCACGCCCGGGTCAACCGCGAGATGTCGGACTTCGACGCGCGCCTGGAGGTGCGCCCCGGGCTGTCGGCGTTCGCGCTCGCCCTGCCCTGGGTGGCCGGCCTCCTCTGCACCCTGGCCGGCGCCGCGCTGGTGCTGGCCCACCTGCTGCGGCTGGCGTGGCGGCTTCCTCCCTTCGCTGCCGGACCCGCCGTGCACGGGGTGACCATCCCCTGGGCCTACCTCATGCTCCTCGGGCTGGTGGCCGTCCCCTACCTGGTGCTGCTCCTGCCGACGTCGGCGGTCGCCACGGCGATGACGCTGGAGCGGACCCGTCTTGTCCAGGAGCGGGTCGGCTTCCGTCCCGACCGGCAGCTGCATCCTGTCCGGCGCGCCTGCCGCCTCCTCATTCCGGTGTTCGGTGGCCTCTGGCATGTGGCGTCGGTCCAGTCCTGTCTCAACCGGGTGTGGCAGGCGATCCCGCCGCTGCCGCCACCGCCCGGACCGCGCCGGCGGTGAGCTGCGCCTCGTGGCCATCTCGATCGCGTGCGTCTCGGGCAAGGGCGGGGTGGGCAAGACGACCACCTGCGCCGCCCTGGCGGGCGCGTTCAGCGAGCTCGGCCACCGGGTCCTCGCTATCGATGTCGACCCCCAGTCGAACCTGACCTCGGGGCTCGGCTTCAACCCCTACCAGCTGCAGCGCACCATCGCCGACCTGCTGGTCAACCCCGGGATGACCCCCGAGGCGGTCACCTACGCCACCGAGTGGGAGCGCATCTGGCTGATCCCGGCGAGCCCCGACCTGAGCGCCGTGGAGGCGGAGATGGCGACCAGCGTCGGCAGAGAGCTGCGGCTTCGGGATGCCCTGGCCCGAGGGGCCGGCATCGGCCGCTATGACGTGGTGCTCTTCGACACTCCGCCCAACTTCGGGTTCCACACCGTCAGCGCCCTGGGCGCCACCTCCTGGATCCTGGTGCCGCTGCAGATGTCCGGCTACGCCATGAAGGGACTCAAGGAGGTGCTGCGGACCTACCACGCGGCCCGTGAGCAGCTCAACCCCGAGCTGCGGATACTCGGGCTGCTGCCCACCTTCGTCAATCCGCGGACGCGATTCAGCCAGCAGATGTTGGAGGGGCTCCGGGAGATCCCGGGCCTGCATGTCTTCGATACCGTCATCAAGGTGACCGTGAAACTGCAGGAGACGGCCATGGCCGGGGCGCCGATCACCGTCTACGCTCGCAGCTCGGAGGTATCTCAGGCCTACCGCAGCCTGGCCCAGGAGATCCTCGGGCAGATCGGCCCGCCGTCGCCGCCGCAGCGGTTCTGAGGTGCACCGTGACAGCTGAGACCGAGAGGCAGGAAGGCAGCACGGGCGGGGAGCCCGTCCCCGGCGTGGTGGTGGCGGAGCCCGTCGAGCCCGAGGATGCGCTGGAAGCCACCGAGGGGGAGGGGCCGGCCGAGCCCGAAGCAGCCTCGGCGGCCGCTGTGGCAGGCGAGCCGGCGGAGCCTGCCGGTGGTGCCGATCCCACCGGCGTGGACGAGTCCGGCGAACCCTCGGCAGGCGGGGACGCTGAACGGCCGGCGGACCCCGAGGAGCTCGAGGAGCCCGATGAGGTCGCGGAGCCCGCCGAGCCCAGCGAACCCATTGCAGGCGCGGAGACGGACGAACCCGCCGCGTCGGGGGATGCGGGCGCACCTGGCTGGCATGGGCCGGAGGAGGTGCCGGAGGGGGCTGAGGCCGCTCGCCCCGACGCGACCGCGGGCGTGCCCGAGAGCCCGGTCCGCGCCTCGTCCATGGACTCCACCTCGCTGCCCGAGCGCTCTCGCCACGACGCGGACCCCCGCCAGCACCGGCCGCGCCGGAGCGTCGATCGCCTTCCCGTGCTGGTGGCGCCGGTGGACATCCCCGAGGATGCTGCGGGCCGGATCGAGTTCGTGGTGGTGCGGGCAGGGGAGGACCGCGACCAGCCGGAGCCCCCCGACGAGACGCCCTCGCCGGCGGCGGCCGCGGGCCGCGTGCACGACCTGCTCGCGCTGGGCTCGGGCTGGGTCGCGGTGGGCGGACTCGCCACTCTGCTGATCATCGTCTTCGTCGTCATCGAGCTGATCTACCGGTGAGACCGCGACGCCTCGTCAGCGACGTGGCGGCCGCCACGGCGGCCGGGTGGCTGGGCGTGTGCGCCCTCGTCTACTGGCGCACCTTCGGTCCCTTCCCGGGCACCGCCCGCGACCTGCGCCGCCTCACCCCGGCGGACTTCGCCCTCTCTTATGAGGAGCTGCAGGTCCGGACCGCCGACGGGCTGCGCCTGCTCACCTGGTTGCTGCCCGGCGCGAGGAGGGCGGTGGTCGTGGTGAGCGGAGGCTACCGCGGCCACATCAGCGACGTCCTGGGCATAGCGGCCGCCCTCAACCGGGCGGGGTTCCCGGTGGTCGCCTACGGCTGGCGGGGGACCCCGGGCAGCGACCACGCGCCGCACACGCTGGGTGCCCTGGAGCAGCGCGACCTCGAGGCTGTGATCGACGCCGTCGAGGTGCGTCTCGGCCACCTTCCGGTGGCCCTGCTCGGGTACTCGATGGGGGGGGCCGTCTCGCTCAGCGTCGCCGCGGAGGACCTCCGGGTGAGCGCCGTCTGCACCGACAGCGCCTTCGCCGACCCCGTCGACCTGCTGATGGAGCGGGCCCGCCGGCGCCTGCCCCTTCCCGGCGCGGTGATGGTCCCGGTGATGACCGCGCTGGCCGGCCGCACCGGGGCCAGGTTGCACGACTTCAGCCCGATCAGCCGGGTCGGCAGGATCGCGCCGCGACCCCTGCTCCTCATCCACGGCGGCGCCGACGCCTCGGTGCCGGTGGAGCATGCCCGCCGGCTGTTCGCGGCGGCCGGAGACCCCAAGGAGCTCTGCGTGCTTCCCGGCGTCCCGCACGTGGGCGCGTACTTCGCGGACCGGGCCGGCTACGTCGAGCGGGTGCTCGACTTCTTCGACCGTTCCCTCCCGGGCTAGTTGCACACAAATACACCGTTCAGTTACACTCCCGCCCCGTGGACACCGACCGTGGAACGCAGGCCCTCCTCCGGCACCTCGACGCGGGCCTGGGCAGCCGGCCCGAGGACGAGCTGATCGCCCAGGTCCTCGGGGGGGCCGAGCCGCCGGCGGCCCTCCTTGCCACCGCCGGCCGGCTGTGCCGCCTTCCCTTCTGGGAGCGACGGGCGCTGGGGGCGAGCGGGCTGGTCCGAGACCACCGCGTTCCCCCCCGCGAGGCGATCCGGCTCGCGGCGCTCTGGGAGCTGGCCGAGCGCTGGTACCCGGACGAGCGTCCGGCAGTGACCACGCCCGGGGCCGCCCTGCACCTGCTCCAGGGCCTGCGCGGCCTGGGCCGGGAGGAGGTCTGGGCGCTCTTCCTCGACGCGCGCCACCGCCTGATCAGCGTCGAACCGGTGGTGGCCGGCTCTCTGAACAGCGCCCGCCTGCTCCCCCGCGACGTGCTCGCACCCGCGCTCCGGGCCGGGGCGGCGGCGCTGATCGTCGCCCACAACCACCCGAGCGGCGAGGTCACGCCGAGCCGCGCCGATCGACTGGTCACGGTGGCGCTGCGGGACGCGGCCCGCCTCCTCGGCCTCCCTCTGCTCGACCACATCATCCTCACCGCTCGTTCCCACTTCTCCTTTCGGGAGGTCGAGGCGTGGGAGACCGAGGGGACCACCGCGGCCGCCTGAGCTCCGGCGAAGCACGAGCGCGCTCGTTTGAGTGCCCTGCTAGGCTTGGACGCCCCGCCCGGCCACGGGGCGGGATTCCCGAGTACGGAGGGCAAGGTGCAGCCCATTGGAGCGACGCCGCCTGCGCACCGGCGGTACGGGGGTGGGCGGTGAGCCTCGATCCACGCGAGCTGCGGGCCGGACCTGCTTACGAGGCGGTCCGCGGGGATGCCCGCGGCGCCGCCGTCGAGCTCCGCCGGCGCCGGCGCGTTGATCTGGGCGATCTGCTCAGCGTGGTCTTCGAGAGCCGGGGGACCCTGGTTGCCGCCGCCGAGGAGGCGCTGCGGGCCGAGCGCGTCGATGCCCCGGCGCGGCTCTCCGAGGAGGCCGGCAGCTTCGGGCTGCTGCTCGCCCCCGACGGAGGGCTCGCCGCCAGCCTCTTCCTGGAGATCCCGGACGCCGCAGAGCTGGCCGCGGCGCTCACCGAGCTGGACGGCATCGCCGAGAGCGTCGAGCTGGAGGTCGACGGGGACCGCTGCCCGGCGGCGGTTCTGCCCCTCGGCACCCCGACGGAGGGGGCCGCACCGGTCGCCTACCTCCGCTTCGCCCTCACCCCGAGCCAGCGCGAAGCCTGGACCGAGGGGGCGCGGGTCCTCCTCCGCGTCACCCATCCCCGCTACTCGGCAACCACCGAGCTGAGCGACGAGCAGCGCGCCGCCATCGCGGCCGATCTCAAGGCCGCTCCCCCGGCCCCTTCGTGAGGAGAACTGCAGCTCCCGCCGCCGCGGCCGCATTTCTCCTGGTCTCGGCCTGCGGCAGCTCGGGGCCCCCGCCCCCCTGGCGCTCCGGGCATCCCGACCCGGGCAGCCTCAGCCTCCTCGACTCGGCCCAGGCGGGGAGCTGCGCCGCCGGCGCGCCCGATCCCGACCAGGCACCGGCGGCGATCAGCTTCAAGAGTCAGGAATACGTCCAGTCGAGCAGCTCCGCCCACCAGGCACAGCCCGCCGGGGGGTTCGAGATCGATCACACCGGCAACTGGAGTTTCTTCGTGGTCAGCCAGAGCGAGATCACGATGGTCACCCCCCAGGCCGACTACGTCTACCAGCTCCGGAGCTGCTGACAGGGTGCGGAAGAGCCCCTGACGGACCTGACGCCCCCGGCCCCGGCGCTTGCGACAATCGGCCGGATGGCGATGCCTGAGGTCCTCCCCTTCACGGCCCTGGTCGGCCAGGAGCCGATGAAGACGGCGCTCGTGCTCAATGCGGTCAACCCGGCCATCGGCGGGGTGCTGATCCGGGGTGAGCGCGGCACCGCCAAGTCCACCGCGGTGCGCGCCCTGGCCGGGCTCCTCCCCGAGATCGAGGTGGTCGCCGGTTGCAGGTTCTCGTGCAGCCCGGGGAGTGGCGACCTGCTCTGCGACGAGTGCCGGGCCCGCCAGCTCGCGGGCGAGCACCTGACCCGGATCGGCCGGCCCATGCGGGTCGTCGAGCTCCCCATCAACGCTTCCGAGGACCGGGTGGTCGGAACCATCGACATCGAGCGCGCCATCAAGGCCGGCGAACGGAGCTTCGAGCCGGGGATCCTCGGCGACGCGAACCGCAACATCCTCTACGTCGACGAGGTCAACCTGCTCGACGACCATCTGGTCGACGTTCTCCTCGACGCCGCCGCGATGGGCGTCAACATCGTCGAGCGCGAGGGCGTTTCGGTGGTCCACCCGGCCCGTTTCATCCTGGTCGGGACCATGAACCCGGAGGAGGGGGAGCTCCGGCCCCAGCTCCTCGACCGCTTCGGTCTCTGCGTCGACGTGACCGGGCTGCGCTCGGTTGCAGAGCGCGTGGCCGTGATGGAGCGGAACATCGAGCAGCAGGCGGATCCCTCCACCCAGCGCGACTCCAATCAGGACCAGGAGGACCGGCTCCGCGCCGTCATCGTCAAGGCCCAGGAGCTGCTCCCGTTGGTCGACATCCCCACCGAGATGCGCTGGTTCATCGCCCTCGCCTGCATCGACGCGGGGGCGCTGGGCCATCGTGCGGACATCGTGGTGAGCCGCACCGCCCAGACTCTGTGCGCCCTGCGTGAGGCCGAGGCGGTGGTTGACCACGGCACCAGCGCCGAGGCGGGCGCCCCTCCCACCGAGTCCCTGCTCGTGACCGTCGACGACATCATGGCGGCCGCCGACCTCGCGCTCGCGCATCGCCGCCGCGAGCGACCGGCCCAGGGTGCCGGCAACCCCGCCAAGGTGGCCGAGCAGCAGCGCGACCGGATGCAGGAGCTGGCCGAGCAGGCACGGGAGCAGGCAGCGACCGTCGACGAATCCCAGGAGGCTGAGCACTCCGACGCCGAGATGGACCAGGAGAGCGGGGACCGCACCGCGGAGCGCCCTGGAGCCGAGGCCGCCGGTCAGGAGGGGACCCGGATGGGCGTCGACCAGCTCTTCGACGGCGAGATCTTCCCGGTGCGCTCGATCAAGCTCCCCCGCGACCGGAAGTCGCGCATCGCGACCGGCAAGCGGTCCAGCTCCGAATCACGGGACAAGCGCGGCCGCTACGTCCGAGCGGTGCTCACCGAACGCACCACCGACGTGGCCTTTGACGCCACCCTGCGCGCCGCCGCCCCGCACCAGGCCCGACGTCGCGCCGAGGGCGGCACGGCGGGGCCGGCGCTCCGCCTGGAACGCCAGGACCTGCGCCAGAAGGTCCGCCGCCGGCGAACCGGGACCCTGATCGTCTTCGTCGTGGACGCCAGCGCCTCGATGGACGCAGAGCAGCGGATGCAGGCGACCAAGGGTGCCGTCCTCTCCCTGCTCCGCGATGCCTACATCCGTCGCGACAAGGTGGCCCTGGTCGTGTTCTCGGGCCGCACCGCCCGGGTCGCGCTCAGCCCCACCAACAGCGTCGACCTCGCCGAGGCGCGGCTCCAGCGGCTGAGCGTCGGGGGCACCACGCCGCTGACCCACGGCCTGGTCGCCGGACTCAAGCTGGTCCGCACCGAGCGCCTCCGCGACGTCAACGTCTACCCGCTGATCGTGCTGATCTCGGATGGCCGGGGCAACATCTCGCTCTTCGGCGAGGAGCCGCTGCTGGAGGCGCAGCGGGTCGCCGAGCAGATCGGCAACGAGCGGATCCGGACGCTCGTCATCGACTCGGCGCGGGACACGACCGGACCTCAGCTCCCCGGGGTCGGCGTCCTCGCCCCCCACGCCCTCTTCGGAGGCTTCGGCTTCAACGCCTGCCTCGACCTCGCCGAGCGGAGCGGTGGGGAGTACCTTGGCCTCTTCGACCTCTCCCAGGGGGCGATCGTCGCCGGGGTGGAGAGGACCCTGCGCTCGCGATGAGCGCGACCACCACGGCGTGCCGCTCGGCCGCGCCCACGTCGAGGAGACCTGCATGAGGAGCGTACTGGTGACCGGCTCGACCGACGGCATCGGCCGAGAGACCGCGCAGACCCTGGTCGGCATGGGTCACCGCGTCGTGGTCCACGCCCGCAGCGAGGCGCGCGCCGCCGACGCGCGCGCCGCCGTCCCGGGGGCGGCCGCGATCGTGGTCGGTGACCTGGCCGCGCTGGAGGAGACGCGAGCGCTGGCCGTCGCGGCGGAGCGCGAGGGCCCCTACGATTCCGTGATCCACAACGCGGGCGTCGGCCGCTCGGCCCGGCGCGAGGTGACCCCCGACGGTCATGAGCGCATCCTCCAGGTGAACGTGCTCGCTCCCTACCTGCTCACCGCCCTCATGGCGCGGCCGGCCCGCCTCATCTACCTGACCTCGGGCCTGGAGGCTCAGGGGCGCGTGGACCTCGACGACCTGGAGCACGAGCGCGGACGCTGGGACGGGGAGGAGGCGTACTCCGACTCCAAGCTCCTGGATGTCCTGCTGGCGTTCGCCGTCGCCAGGCGCTGGGAGCAGGTGTGCTGCAACGCCGTCGACCCCGGCTGGATCAGGACCCGGATGGGCGGGCCCGGCGCCACCGACCCGCTGCCGCTGGGCGCCGAGACCCCGGTCTGGCTGGCGGTGAGCGACGATCCGGAGGCCCTGGTCAGCGGTCGCTATCTCAAGCGCCGGCGCCAGCTCCGTGCCAACCCCGCCGCCTACGACGAGGACCTCCAGGAGGCGCTGCTCGAGCGCTGTGCCACCATCACCGGGGTGCCTCTTCCCGTCTGAGCTCCCAGGCCCGGAGCAGCTCACCGGCCAGTCGCGCCTCGCCGTCCGCATCGGCCATCACCGTGTCCAGGAGATGGACGCGCAGCCCCAGGGCACCCACCGCGTCGCGGAGCTCGGCGTCGAGGATGTCGAGCACGAGGTCGGAGGCGACCTTCGCATAGTGTCGCGCCACCCCGAGAGCGGTCGGCTCCTCGCCGAGCTGGGCCATCATCGCGACCGTCGGTCCCTTGAGAGCCCGGCCGCCCACGACCGGCGACACCACCATCAGCCGCTCGCGGCGCAGGTGGGGGCCGAGAAGAGCGCAGATGGGGTCGATGCTGAGCAGGGGGTTGGAGGGGCCGATGACCACCAGGTCCGCCTCCCGCACCGCCTCCACGGCGGCCGGCGCGGGCACCGCCCGCGTGATCCCCTCGAAGCGCAGCCCGCGCACCGGGGGTTCGCAGCGATCGCGCACGAACCACTCCTGGAATGCGAGCTCCCCGGCATCGGTGGCCACCCGAGTGCGCACCGGGTCGTCGCTCATCGGCACCACCGCCGCCGCCACGCCGAGGCGACGGCCTATCTCCGCCACCGCCTGGCTCAGGGTCAGGCCGGCGCGCAGCAGGGTCGCGCGCACCAGGTGGACGCCGATGTCGCGATCACCCAGGGCGAACCAGGTGGGCTCGCCGAGGGTGCGCAGCATCTCCAGGGCGCCGAAGGTGTCGTCGCGCACCCCGAAGCCGGCGGCGTGGTTGAAGCGCCCCGCCAGACGGTAGAGGACGGCGTCGGTGTCGGGGCAGACCAGCAATCCCCACATCTCGTCGTCGTCGGCGGTATTGGTGATCACGGTGAGCTCGCCCGGGGAGAGCACGCGAGCCAGCCCGCAGGCCAGCCGGGCGGCCCCCGTCCCTCCGGCCAGGATGGTGACCCTCACCGCCTCACCGGAAGAGGTCCATGTCAGCGGGCCGCACCAGCTCCCGGCCGCTGCCGCCGGTGTCCTCGAGGCCGAGCCCGTGCACCACCACCGCCGGGATCCGCCGGGTCTTGCCCATGACCAGCTCGGCCGCGGACGCCACCTCGTCGGCGATCGCGACCAGGGTGGCGTGGAGGGGCATGCCGAAGTCGTCGGGGCTGCCCCGGTAGTCCACGGTGGCCGGCATCCCGGCCACTCCCAGGGCCACGTTGCACAGCCCGAGCCGCCAGGGGCGCCCGAAGGTGTCGCTGATCACCACCCCGACGTCCACTCCGGCCACCTGGCCGATGCGCTCCCGCAGCTCGGCGGCACTCCGATCGCAGTCGACGGGGAGCAGGCAGACGCGCTCGGTCCCCGGCACGTTGGAGCGGTCGACCCCGGCGTTGGCGCAGACGAAGCCGTGGCGCGTCTCGACGATCAGGACCCGGTCGTCGCGGACCACTCGGACGCTCTCGTCGAGGACGACCTGCACCATCCGCGCGTCGGCGTTCAGGCGCTCGGCCAGCTCCCGGGCGCGTGCTCCCGCCACGACCTCGCCCAGGCCGCGCACGCGGCCCTCCGCCTTGGAGACCACCTTCTGGGCCACCACGACGATGTCCCCTGGACCGAGCCACTTGGCGCGGCTGGCGATCAGCCCGCCCAGGTCGTCCCCGGGGGCGATCTCGGGAAGCCCCTCGACCCCGCGGAGCTCCAGGCCGGACCCCTGAGGCGGGGCGGCGACGCCGGCGGGCGTCTCCTCCGTCACGCCGTCTCGCGGGACGCGTCCCGCCAGCGGTCCAGGGTGGCCAGGTCATCGGGCTCGTCGAGGTCGAGGGCGAGCGCCGGCTCGTGATGGACGAGGAACTTCCGCCCTCGGAGGCTCGCCTCGGCGGCGAAGCGGGCCAGGGACGCCTCGCCGAACTGCAGGTCGAATCCGCCGATCGGCCGCAGGTAGAGGGCGTTGGTCCCCTCGCGGCCGAGCGCCGCGGCGGCGACCGCCACCGGTCCGTCGACCGCAGCCGCCCGCTCCAGCAGCCGGCGGAGGCTGTCGGCGTTGACCAGCGGCAGGTCGGAGCTGAGCACCAGGCAGCCGGCTCCTCCCCGGGCGGCGGCGGTTTCCAGCCCGCGCTCGGCGGCGCGGTTCTGGCCCTCGGGCCGGCTCTCGACCAGAGCCTCCACACCGGCGGCGCGGGCCAGGCGGGCCGCCCCGGGCCCGCCGCAGACGGCCAGGGTGGGGCCGACCTCCCGGGCGGCGCTGAGCGCCCGCCGGGCGCAGTCCTCGGCGAGGCGGTGGCGCTCGGCGGCGGACAGCACCCCCGACAGGCGCGTCTTCGCGGTCCCGGGTTCTTTGATCAGCAGGATGATCTGCGGGGCATCGGGCATCCCCGGACTCTAGTGGGGTGGGGGCTCTGCAACAATGGCGCGATGCGACGCGCCCGCAGCATATTCCCCTTCACCGCGATCGTCGGCCAGGAGCCGATGAAGAAGGCCCTGGTGCTCAACGCCATCAACCCCGCCATCGGTGGGGTGCTGATTCGCGGCGAGAAGGGGACGGCCAAATCGACGGCAGTCCGCGCCCTGGCCCGGCTTCTCCCCGAGCTGGAGGTGGTCGCCGACTGCCGTTTCGGCTGCCCACCGGACGATTCTGGCCCCCGCTGTGACGAGTGCGCCGAGCGGCTGCGGCGCGGCGGCGAGCTGCCCCGGGCCACCCGGCAGATGCGCGTGGTCGAGCTTCCCATCAACGCCTCCGAGGACCGGGTGGTCGGCTCGATCGACATCGAGGCGGCGATCAAGAAGGGGGAGAAGGAGTTCGAGCCCGGGGTGCTCGCCGAGGCCAACCGGAACATCCTCTACGTCGACGAGGTCAACCTCCTCGACGATCACATCGTCGACGTCCTCCTCGACGCCGCCGCGATGGGGACCAACACCGTGGAGCGAGAGGGCGTATCGGTGTCGCACCCGGCTCGTTTCATCCTGGTCGGGACCATGAACCCCGAGGAGGGCGAGCTCCGACCCCAGCTCCTCGACCGCTTCGGCCTCTGTGTCGACGTCGAGGGCATCCGCGACGTTCGCCAGAGGGTCGAGATCGTCGAGCGGCGGGAGGCCTTCGAGGAGGACGCCGAGGCCTTCGCCGCGACCTGGGAGCCCGAGGAGCACGCCGAGGCGGAGCGGATCCGGAAGGCCATCCTCTCCCTCAGCGACGTGGCGGTCGATCGCCAGATCCTGGTGGCGATTGCCCGGCTGGGCATCGAGCTGGAGGTGGACGGGCACCGCTCGGATCTGGTCACCCGCAAGACGGCGCAGGCCGTCGCCGCCCATGACGGCCGTGATCGGGTGACCCTCGAGGACGTCGAGGGGGTGGCTCCGATGGTCCTCGCGCACCGAACCAAGCCCGCCGCCGGCACGCGCCGCGGGCTCGCCGACATCGGCGAGATCCTTCACGGCGGCGGTGACGGCTCGACCGGGGGCGGCCGTTGACGTGAAGGCGCAGAAGGCGCCCGACCTGGTCGCGACGGGGCCCCTCGAGCCCATGACCGGGCTCCAGCACCGGCTCGTCCACGGCGACCAGGAGCTGGTGGTCACCGAGGTCGGGGCCACGCTGCGGGCCTACGGCGTCGGAGGGCGGCCGGCGATGCTCGGCTTCGACGAGGATCAGATCTCCACCCACGCCCGGGGACAGCTCCTGGTGCCCTGGCCCGGGCGGGTGGGCGACGGGCGGTACCGGTGGGGGGAGGAGGACCACCAGCTACCCCTCGACGAGCCCGCGCTCGGCAATGCCATCCACGGCCTGGTCCGCTGGGTCAACTGGGAAGGGACGGTGCACTCCGACGGCCTGCTGGTCATGCACCACCGGCTCCATCCCCGCGACGGCTATCCGTTCTGCCTTGACCTGGTCGCGACCTTCGAGCTGGGAGACGCGGGTCTGGAGGTGAGCCAGGCGGCCACCAACCTCGGGGACCGTCCAGCGCCCTACGGCGCCGGGGCCCACCCTTATCTCACCGTCGCCACCGGCGCGGTCGATGACTGGACGCTCCGCCTGCCGGCGGAGACCGTGCTCCGCACCGATCGGAGAATGCTGCCTTCGGCTCGCGAGCCGGTGCGGGGTTCCGAGTTCGACTTCCGGATGGCGCGCCCCATCGGGGCCACCCGGCTCGACACGCCCTTCACCGATCTGGTCCGCGATCCGGACGGGCGCGTCAGGGTGAGCGTGGAGTCCGCGGAGGGACGGCGCCTCGTCCTCTGGGCGGATCGGGCCTTCCCCTGGCTGCTCGTCTTCACCGGAGATTGGATGCAGCCGGCCGAACGGCGGCGCGGCCTGGCGGTCGAGCCCATGACCTGCCCCCCGGACGCCCTGCGGAGCGGGGAGGGGGTCATCACCCTGGAGCCCGGGGAGACGACGACCGGACGCTGGGGCATCGACGTCAGCGGCTTCCGGGACTGACGCCGCCGGGGAACAGCCGGTCACGGCGTGGGAATCTAGGCGAGCACCTGGGTGATGTCTCGAAACAGGAGGTAGGCGAGCCAGCCCATCACAACCAGGTAGACCGCCGTCATCGACCACCTCTGGGGGTGATCCACGCGCCAGAAAGTTCGGATCCCCCTGACATCGAACACCAGGGCCACCAGGGCGAGGGGGATCCCCATGACCGGCCCCACCACCGCGCCGAGCGCGGGCGTCAGGATGGGCATGAACATGTAGGTGAACATGCACCTCATGCCCGACAGCGCCATCGACGCCGTGAAGATCCCGGAGGTGTCTTCAGCAACCAGCGTGGGCGGCCCAGCCGGAATCCCGAGAAGTCGCCTCACCGCGGCCTCGGCCGCTGGGCGGCCAGGCAGGGCCTGCTGATTGACGGGGGCCTCATCCATCGCCATGAGATTACCCGTCGGCCACCCTCCTGGGCCAGGGAGGGTTCTCGCAGCCGAGCCGGCGCGGGCTGAGGGTCGCGTCACGCTCAGCGCCACCTGCCAGTTGCCACCACACCGAGGGATCGCCGTGACGGGCTCACGCCACCAGGGCGGCGCGGAGGTGCGTGCGCAGCGAGGCTCTGCGCAGGCGGCAGATGCAATGCCGCCGAGCAGAAGGTGACGAGCGCCAGTCAGGGCGCTCGGACGCCTGGGCCGAGCGCAGCGCCACCGCCGCGCCGCACCACCCCCGCGCCGCGCCCGACGCCTACTTGAACCCGTACATCCCCTCATGGAAGTCGCCGGTCGTGATCCAGCGCTCGATGACCAGGTCCACCACCGAGTCGTCGACCTCGGTGGCCCCCAGGGTGCGGGCGTTGCCCTCGATGGCCTCGAGGACCTGGCCGCGGACGAACTCCGGAACCCGGGAGAAGCGCTCCAGGGCCGAGTCGCTCCAGGGCAGCCCGTCCCGCTCGCGCTCCTGGATGGCGTGGGAGACGCGGCCCCACAGCTCGTACTTCACGTCCATCTCGTGGGGGGTGATGGTGGTGCCGAGATCGAACTTGTGGGCCGTCCACTCCACTCGCCAGCGGGTCAGCTCGCGGCAGAACTCGGGGACGTCGGCGAGCCGCGCCTCCGCCTCGGGCGTCCAGGTGAAGTGGAGCTCCTCGCCCTTCTCACTGAGGGGGTGGCCGTAGCCGAGCTTCTTGCCCAACGTGCGCAGGAAGAGGGCGGTGATCTCCGCCTGCCGTCCCCGGGCGCGCTCCTCGGCGACCCCTCGGGCCAGCTCCTCGCCGCGCTGGACATCGCCGTGTGACCAGATCTCGGCGCGCTCCCGGACCACCGCCTCCGCGTCGGGGGTCCACCGGGGAGCGCCCGCCTGGTCGCCGACCGCCGCCGGAACACTAGCCACGGGGCACGCGCCGACGCTCATGCCGGTCACGGCGGGGTGCGCCACCGGGTGGGGCGCGGCGCCCTCCGCGTGGGGGAAGGGGCAGAGCGCCGGGTCGAGCTCGGCGGTCGAGCCGCCGCCCGGCGCGGCCGTGTGCGGCGTTCCCCCATGCACAGACGTGTCTGGACGGTTCGCCACGTTTATGCCCTCCGGCCCATCGACAACGCACCCATAGGCCTTATGTTCCTACAATTGGTGGGCGCACCGCCGCGGGGTGCAGAGGGAGGCGCCGGCGGGCGCCGGGGAGCGACATCGAGGGGACGATGGCAACGACGGGAAGCTACTCCACCGTGTATGTCCCGTTGGACAATTCGGAGCATTCGGACGCTGCCGCCGGGCTCGCCATCGAGCTGGCGTCGGGCTGGGGGGCCCGCTGTGTCGGGATGCACGCCTACGCCGCCCGGATGCACGACTTCCGCTTCAAGCAGATGGAGTACACCCTCCCCGAGGAGTACCAGGACGAGGCGGAGCTGCTCCGCCAGCGCCGCATCCACGACTCCCTGATCACCACCGGGCTCGAGCTGATCAGCGACAGCTACACGGATGTGATGCGCTACCGCTGCCTGGAGCGAGGCGTCCCGTTCGAGGCGCGGCGCCGGGACGGGCGCAATTGGGAGGAGATCGTCAGCGACGTCGCCGAGGTCAAGCCTGACCTGGTGGTGATGGGGGCGCTGGGCACCGGCGCGGTCCGCGAGTCGACCCTGGGGTCGGTGGCCGAGCGGGTGCTGCGCCGGCTGCGCACCGACGTGCTGCTCGTCCGCGACCTCGACTGGCAGCGCGAGGGGGACATCGTCGTCGCCATCGACGGATCCCCCCAGTGCTTCGCCGGGCTGCAGGCGGCCCTCGAGCTGGGCAAGCGCTTCGGCCGGCGGGTCGAGGCGGTGGCCGTCTACGACCCCTACCTCCACTACGCCGTCTTCAACGGGATCGTCGACGTGCTCAGCGAGAAGGCGAGCAAGGTCTTCCGCTTCAAGGAGCAGGAGGCGCTGCACGAGGAGATCATCGACACCGGGCTGGCCAAGATCTACGAGTCCCACCTCCGGGTCGCCCAGGCGACCGCTCAAGAGGCGGGGGTGGAGCTGCCCATCACGCTCCTCGACGGCAAGGCCTTCGACCGGATCCTCCGCCACTGCCGCGAGCGCAAGCCCTGGCTGCTGGTGATGGGGCGGATCGGGATCCACTCCGACGACGGCATGGACCTGGGCAGCGCCACCGAGCAGTTGATCCGCTTCGCCCCCTGCAACCTTCTGGTCGTCAGCGGCACCTACCTGCCGCCGCTGGACTTGCGCGCCGAGGCCTCGGTGGTCTGGACCCCCGAGGCGGAGGAGCGGATGGAGCGGGTGCCGGCGGGTGTCCGCGGACTGGCCCGCACCGCCGTGCTGCGCTGGGCGACCGAGCGCGGCCACAGCGTGGTGGCGAGCGGCGATGTCGACGAGGCGCTCGACGAGCTGATGCCCTTCCAGAAGACGATGCGGGTGATCGCACAGACTCGCGTCTCTCTGGACGGCGCCGAGCAGGCGATGCTCGAGGAGCCCGCCGCCGACGAGACCCGCGCGATCTGCCGGGTCTGCGGCTATGCCGCCCGGGTGGAGCATCCCGCGCAGTGCCCGGTGTGCGGCGCCGGTCCTGCGGAGTTCGACGCCCTGGACGTCGCCGCGCTGCGCGAGGCCGCCGGTCACGAGGGCGACGCGGCCGAGACCGGCTTCGACGGCCACAAGCTGGGCTGGACGCTGGAGGCCCGTCGTGTCCTCCAGCAGCTTCCCGCCGGCTATCTGCGCCGCCGCGTCAAGGCCATGGTGGAGAAGCAGGCGCGCACCCGGCGGCTGCCGGCGATCACCGCCGAGGTGGCGGAGGCCTTCGTCCGTCCCGAGCTGGACGCTCTCGACCACGGCGCCGGTCCGCACCGCGCGCCGCTCGGCATCGAGGCGCACACCGGGCCTCACGTCTCGCCGCGGCGGCTGCCCTGGAGCACCGAGGCGGAGGAGAGGCTGGCCCGCATCCCGGCCGGCTTCCTCCGCAACCTGGCCTCGGAGCAGGTCGAGCGCCTGGCGATGGCCCTGGGCGCTCCCGAGGTCGAGATCCTCCACGCCGAGGCCGGCATCGCCGAGGCCCGCGCCCAGATGCGCGAGCGTCTGGAAACACCGGTGGCGCCCGCCGCGGATGGGTGCCCGGCGGGAGCCGCCGCCACCGCCGCACCGGGCTGCCCGGTGCATGTTCCGGGTCAACCGGTGCACGGGGGCGGCGCCCACCCCGGGGGGGACCCGCACGCGCACACCGACTACGACCACGGTCTCAACGAGCTGAGCGCGCCGGTCGTCGACATGCTCGGCCGCCGCCTGACCGCTGCCGAGGCTGCCGGCCTCGCGGGTGGTGACGCCGGGCAATGACGCTGGGGGGGCGCCGAGAGCAATGAGCGCGGTGTCCGCGGCCGCGCACGTGCTCGGCTTCAGCGTCACCATCCCCAACTTCCCCGGCATCCCCGATGCCTGGATCGTCGGCGGGCTCTTCCTCGCTCACATCGCGCTGGCCGAGTTCTCGGTGGGCGCCATCACCCTGGCGGCCGCCATGGAGGGTTACGGGTGGCGGAGCGGCAACCCGTTCGCCCGTCGCTACGCCAAGGCCGCGGCCAACAGCTACTACCTGATCTTCAGCCTGGGGGCGACCTTCGCCATCTTCGCGGTGGTGGCCATGGTCGGCTTCTTCGGCAACGGCATCGGCACCCTGATCAACCGCTTCCTGCCCCTCATCGGCATCGCCATGGGCCTCTTCATCGTCCTGGCCCCGCTGCTGGTCCTCTACCGCAACAGCTTCGGACGGATGCGCGACCGCAACCACTTCCTGCTCGGTTGTGTCGTCGCCGCTCTGCAGACCCTGTTCGTGGTGCTGATCGTCGGCCTCGACGGCTTCCTGATCAACCCGCAGCAGGCGAGCCTCGCCTCGATCTTCGATCCGGTCTATCTCCCCCTGCTCATCCACCGGCTGATCGGCAACATCGGCTGGACGGCGCTGCTCCTGGCCGGCCTGGCCACCCTGCTGGCGTGGCGCAGCGCCGACGCCGAGGAGCACAGGTTCCAGTTCTGGGCGGCCCGGGTTAACCTTCGGATCGGCCTGATCGCCACCCTGATGATGCCGATCGACGGCTTCATCCTCGTGCTCGTGCTGCACGACGTCCAGATCGGCTACTTCGACAGCCTGCTGGGCACCTACGGTGGCTACATGATCGCCCAGGAGGCGCTGGTGGGCGCCATCCTCATCGGCGGCAACCTCGCCCTGATGGGGGAGAGGGGCGGGCTGCGCAGCTCACCGCTCGGCCTGGCGGCGACCCTGCTCACCACGGTGGGGATGGTGGTCGCCTGCATGCCGTCGTCGGTGATCACCCCCAACATCCTCGCGCTGCGCTACATCGGGCTGGGGGTGGCGGTGGTGGTCACCGCCCTCCACCTGGTCAGCCGCTGGAACCCCAGCGGTCTGCTCATCCAGGCGGTGCGCGGGGTGACGCTCCGCCGCAGCCTGGTGCTGATCGGCGTCGCCTCCATGGTCACTGCCCTCTACATGGGATTCATCAAGGAGCAGGCGCGTGGCGACTACCTGGTCTACGGGGTGCTCACCCAGTCCAGCGCCCACGCCCGCTTCCTGCCACCGGAGAGCAACTACCCATGATCCCGGGGGCCGCGCTGCGCCTGCTCGCCGCCGCTCCGCTCACCCCGGGCCGGGAGGCGGACTTCGAGGCCTTCTGGTACTACACCATCCTGGGCGCGGGCATGACCATCCTGGTGGTGATGGCGGCCTTCTGGGTGTTCCGCGCCATCCGTCCCATGTGGCGCGACGGCAACCGTCTGATGGCCGTCCTCATCGTGGGTGCGGCCGGCTTCTTCTGCCTCCTCTTCCTCTCCATGGCGGTCACCGCCCTGGTCGGGGCCACCAACAACCCCGCCACCCCGCCGTCCTTCCAGCTGGGGTCGGCGGGGTGAGCACGCTCGCGATCCTGCTGCGGGTGGAGGGGCTGGCGGCATGAGCCAGCGCAACATCAGCCGCCGCCAGTTCATGGTCCGGGCCACCGGGGCGATGGCCGGGTTGATCACCGCCATGCTGTCGGTCCCCGCGGTCGGCTTCCTGCTCAGCCCGCTGTGGCAGGCGACCCAGGAGCTCTGGGTGACCGTCCAGGGCGGGCCGATCGACGACATCCCCGAGAACCTGCCCACCGCGCGCATCGCCGCCGTCCCGCTCGGCTTCGGTCCCTCGACCCCGCCCGTCAACCGGGTGGTCTACGTGGTCAAGACCGGGGGGCAGCTCTACGCGTTCTGCAACATCTGCAGCCACATGCAGTGCGACGTGCACTGGGAGCCCTCACTCGACCTCTTCGAATGCCCCTGCCATGGCGGGCTGTACGCGATGACCGGGCGCAACGTCGGCGGACCGCCGCCGCAGCCCCTCTCCCAGTGGGTGCACCGGACCTACCAGGACGCCATGGGTCACACCTACCTGCAGGTCGCCAACCGCCTCGTGGAGCAGATCTGATCCCATGAGCGAGCGCACTGCGGGATCGGAGATGCCCGGCGCCGGCGAGCCGGAGGAGAGGGGCGACTTCGCCGGGATCGTGCCCGAGCCGGTGCTCGGCCCGTTCCGGCGCAGCGTGGCCTGGCTCGACGACCGCACGGGCTTCACGGGCCTGCTCCACAACGCGCTCTACGAGGCGGTCCCCAAGCAGGGAGGCTGGGCCTACACCCTGGGCAGCGCCACCCTGGTCGTGATCCTGGTCCAGTTCTTCACCGGGATCTTCCTGCTCCTCGACTACGTGCCCTCGCCCACCGAGGCGTACCAGAGCCTCCTCTACCTGCGCACCAACGACTTCTTCGGCGACTGGATCCGGGGCATCCACCTCTGGGGCGCCTATGTCCTGATGCTGCTGATCGGGATCCACGCCCTGCGCACCTTCATCTCTGCCAGCTACAAGGCGCCGCGCGAGCTGAACTGGATCAGCGGCGTGATGCTCTTCTTCCTGGTGCTGGCCCTGGCCATCACCGGCGCCATGCTGCCCTGGGACCAGGCCTCGTACTGGACCGCCGTGGTGGTCACCAACATCCCCCACTACCTGCCGGTTATCGGCAACGGGATCAGGGCGCTGTGGCGCGGCGGCAACTTCGTGGGGCCGGTGACGCTCACCCGGACCTTCGCCCTCCACGTCTGGGTGCTCCCCGCACTCCTGCTCGGGCTCATCGGCGCCCATCTCTACCTGCTCCGGCGGCACGGTGAGTTCGGCTCGTGGGTCAACTACGAGACCACCACCGACAACCCCGAGAAGGAGATCGCGGAGCGGATCCGCCACGCCGAGCCGCCCTATCCCGCCCGCGGCTCCCAGCCCAAGTACGCGGTGCCGCGCGAGACCGTCGACTTCTTCCCCGACCAGGTCTTCAAGGACACCGTGGTGTCGCTCGGGCTGGTGGTCCTGATCTTCGTGATGGCCGTCCTCTCGGGCGCTCCCCTGGACGGCCCCGCCAACCCGGCCACGCTGACCTACGTGCCGACGCCGGAGTGGTTCTACCTTCCCCTCGACCAGCTGCTGGTGTTCTTCCCCACCGCGCTGATCGGCTTCGGCGTCTTCGTGATCGTCGGCATCGGCGCCACCCTCATGCTCGCCCTGCCCTTCATCGACCGCAACCCCGAGCGCCATCCGATCCGCCGTCCCGACGTGCTGGTGCCCGCCTTCTTCCTGATCTTCACGGTCATCTACCTGGCCATGCTGGGCGTGAACCGCCTCTACAACCTGTGAGCCCAACCCGATGCAGCTGATCCTCACCCTCAACCCCACCAGCATCCCCGGCACGGTCCTCACCAACACCGTGGCGGTTGGCATGGTCGCCCTGCTCCACGTCCTCTTCGCCACCTTCCTGATCGGATCGTGCACCCTGGTCGCGCTCAGCGAGCTGATCTCGATGGTGACCCACGACGAGCGCCACGAGCGGCTGGCCCGCAGCCTGGTGCACGCCTGGGGCTATGTGTTCAGCACCGGGGCGGCGATCGCCATCTTCTTCGTCGTCTTCATCCTGGTGGGGCTGTGGGGTCGCTTCTTCGTCACCTTTCAGCAGTTCACCTTCTGGGTCTGGTTCTTCGAGGCGCTCACCTTCGTCGGCGAGATCGTCCTCCTCTACGTCCTCTACGCCAACTGGGAGCGGATGCGCCGGTACCGGATGGCCCGGCTGGGAATGGTGCTGCTGCTCAACATCGATCAGTGGTTCCAGATGTTCCTGATCGACGTCATCGCCTCCCAGATGCTGACCCCGACGGTGCAGGGGGCGACCGTGAACATGGGCTACGTGCTCCAGTTCCTGAATCCCACCAACCTGCCGCTCACCATCCACCGCACCGTCGGCAACATCGCCTGGGCCGGAGCGCTGGTCGCCTTCACCGCCGCCTTCCAGTACCTGCGCGTGACCCGGCGCCAGGAGGCGCGCGCCCTGGTTCCGGGGCGGCGGGAGCCGGTGCGCGCGCTGGGCGCCATGCCCGAGGGCGAGCTGGTCCGGGAGCGCAACCGGGAGGCCGCCTACTGGGACTGGGCCGGGCAGTGGGGGATGCTGTTCGCCTTCGGTCTGACCATCGTCCAGATCTGGGTCGGTTACAGCTACGCCAAGGAGATCCAGCTCCACTCCCTGGACAGCTGGTACCAGATGATGTACGGCTGGATCTCCAACATCTTCCTGGCCCAGTTCGCCGGCCTGGGCCTGATCTTCATCTTCGGCGTGGCCTACTTCTGGCAGCGGCTCAAGGCGGCCGGCCAGTACGTCACCGCCCGCCGCCACCAGATCGCCCTCATCCTGCTGATCCTGCTCTGGCTGTTCGGGATCCAGCCGGCCTGGTTCGCCGGTTCATACCCCGACATCGTGGCCGCCCACCTCGCCAAGCCCTTCTGGGACGGCGGGCTCGAGGATCCGCTCGGGTTCTTCTTCCCCTGGAAGGTGATGGTCCTGATCGCCGACATGCTGATCGCGCTCTACGCGGTCACCTCCTACGTGCGTGCCCGGGTCCGCACCCCCATGACCATGGGCCAGGCCACCCGGGGCAGCCAGCGGCTGCTGATCTCCCTGGCGGTCATGGTCGGTCTGATGATGCTGATCATGGGGATCATCCGGGAGAGCTCGCGCAGCCCCTACCTGGTCAACCAGAACATCGTCATCAACCACCAGGTGATCCTGCAGCAGCCCGCTCCCAACATCCCGCTCAGCCAGCGGCCGATCGGGCCATGACCACCACCGCGATCGCGCTGCCCCAGGGCAGCATCGCCCTCCGGATCCGCGTCTTCGGTCCGGCCGAGGAGGAGCTGGCGGCCACGGTGGCGCCGCCTTGGCCGCGCTGGATGCGCCGTCTCTACGAGCTGCACTCGCTGCAGAGCGCTGACGTCGACGTGATCAGCGGCGAGGTCGGCGTATCCGCCGCCCTGGCCGCCCTGCATCTCCGGATCTCGGAGCGGCTCAAAACCGTCGGGTTCATCGCCGCTCGTCTGGAGGAGATGGGCTGGGAGCTGGAGCCGAGCGGCCCGGACCTGATCGCCCACCGGGTGACCACCGCGCAGATGGCCCGGGAGGCCCTGGAGGCGCACCACCTTGTCAGCGCCCTGATGGTCGTCGGCGATGTCGACGACCGGGGACGGATTCGCCTCTACCGCCCCGAGGACCTGCGTACGGGGGAAGCGCGATGAGCGAGCTGCTCATCCTCGAGGGCGAGCCCATGGTGGGGCGCATCCTGGAGCACAAGCTCCGCCGGGAGGGGCACTCTGTGACCTGGCTCCGGGTCCCCACCCAAGACACTCCGGAGACGGATGTCGCGCTGGTCGAGGTCGACCTGGGTGGTGATACGGGCACCTGGATGGCCGGCGGCGCCCGCCCGCGGGTCGGCTGGTTCGCGATCTGCGAGCACGGCGACGAGGAGGCCGCCCAGAGGGCGGTGCGCGCCGGTGCCGCCGGGGTCATCCGCAAGCCGTTCAAGCCGACCGAGGTTGCCGCCCAGGTTCGCACCCTGCTGGAGGTCGGCACGTGAGCGCCGGCGCCGCGCCGCAGCGCCTCCCGGCGCGCGACCGTGCCGAGGTGGAGCTTCCCGTGGTGGTGAGCGGCACCGTGCGCCGCTACCCCGGGGGCAGGAGCGTGGGCCCCATCGACCTGGCCGTCCACCCCGGCGAGGTGCTCGCCCTGATGGGGTCGAACGGGGCCGGCAAGAGCACGCTGCTCCGCCTGCTCGCCTCCGCCGACCGCGGCGACGCCGGCCGCATCAGCTGGTGGGGGGACACTCATCCCCGGCGCGCCCGGCGCCGGATCGGCTACGCGGCCGACGAGCCGGTGGAAGAGGCGACGCTCTCGGCCCGCCAGTCCACCCACTTCTGGTGCCGGCAGTGGGTCGGAGACGCGGAGCGGGCCCGCCGGCTGACCGCGGCGACGCTGACCGACCTGGGGCTCGGCGATCGCGCCGACGAGCCGGTCGGGACCCTCTCCTACGGGCTGCGCCGCCGTCTCGCCCTCGCCCAGGCGCTCGTCCACCAGCCCGCCCTGGCGCTCTTTGACGAGCCCAGCGCGGGGCTCGACCCGGACGGCGTCGAGGTGGTGACGGCGGTCCTCCGCTCCCGGGCGGCCGCCGGGCGGACGACGGTCGTCGCCAGCAACGACCCCGAGTTCGTGGCCGGGGTGGCCGACCGGGTGGCCATGCTCCATGAGGGCCGGTGCCTGCGGGTGGCGCCGCTCCAGGCGCTGCTGGCCGAGGTGCCCCGGCGCCGGATCGTGGAGCTGCGGGTCGCGGACGGCGATGAGAAGGCCCAGGTGTCCGCCGTCGCGGAGCGGCTGGCGCGCCTCCCGGGGGTGCTGCTCCGCTCGGCCTCCGAGGGGCTGGTGGTCGCCGAGCTGGAGGAGGACGCCGCGCTCTCACGCCTGGTCGCCGCTGCCGACGAGATCGGCTCCGGCGTCCGCAGCCTGGAGGTGCGCCGCCCCGACCTCCGCGAGTGCTTCCACTCCCTGGTGGGGCGTGAGCCGGGGGGCGGACGGTGAGCGTGGTCCTGCCGCTCCACCGCGGCGCCCCGGCCGGACCGGCGCCCCGCCGGGCGGTGTTCGCCGGGCGGCTCCCCCGCGGCACCCTGGGTCGGGAGCTGCTGGTGGTTGCCGCCCGGCGGCGCGCACTCGCCCTCAAGGTTGGCGTCCCTCTCGTCCTCGCGCTCCCGCTCATCGTCGGCGGCGCCCCCACCTTCTGGGCCGGGATGCTCCTCACCGTGCTGGTGGCGATGATGGGTGCGGTCGGGACCGCCGTGAACCTGGCTCGGGCCCGCCAGTCGGGCCTGCTGGTCCGGCTGGCCCTGGTGCCCCGCTCCGGTTGGCGCGTGGTGGGGGGCGTGGTCGGTGCCGGAGCGCTGGTGGACCTGCTCCAGCTCCTTCCGGTGATCGTGCTGGTGGCCGTCGCCGGTTCGGCGACACCGATCGAGTGGGCCGGGCTGGTGCTCGCCGTGCTGGCCGGGCTGCTGACCGGCAGCCTGCTCGGCTGCCTGGTCGCCTGCCTCGCGGGGGGGGTGGGCGAGGTGCTCCTCGACGTCTGCGTGCTGCTCGCCCCCCTGCTCTTCTTCGGGGGCCTCTTCACCGGGGTCTCCCGCATCGGCTGGGGCTGGACGGTCGCCCTCCTGGATCCCTTCGGGGAGCTGGGAAGCGCCTTCATCGGAGCTCTCGACGGGACTCCCGCATTCTCTCCGCTGACGGTCCTGCTGGTCAGCGCGGCCGCCATCGTGGTGGCGCTCACCGCCGTCGGGCTGCTCAGCCGGCCCCTCCTGGAGCGCCGCTGAGGGGAAATCTCCGCCGTGCTCCAAGCTGACAGCTCCTCTCTCGCCCGGTCCGGGAGCCTCCGCCTCCGTCCCCCGCGGCGCCTGGGTCCGGCCGCGGCCGTCCTCTGCGCCCTGGTCGCCGCCTGCGGCGGCCAGACCAGCCTCTCGGCATCCCAGCTGGGCCTGCCCAGTGCCGGCCACCCCAAGGTGCTCGCCTCGGCCACCTACGACACCTCTCCTGACGGGGGCATCTACATCAACCCCGACCCGATCCACGTCACCCTGCTCGGGCACGTCGCCATGGAACCGCTGGCTCAGCAGATCGGCGCCCAGAAGCAATGGGCGGCCCTCACGGGACTGGGCCCGCTCACCGCCGTCGCCTTCCAGCTGACCAACAACGGGCTGGCCGCGAGCAACCCAGAGCTCAACAGCCTCCAGATCGCCTCCTCGTCGTGGGCCACCTGCCAGGCCGGGACCGCATCGGCGCTCTGCCCGGACGGGATCAGCAGGTCCACCTTCAACCAGTTCTACTACCCGGCCTATCCGCTCGCCGGGCTGAGCACGGTGGCCATCGACGGCAGCTGCTCGGTCAACATCGACCCCGGTCAGACGATCACGGTCGTGCTCCTCTACCCGCCGATCCGGAGCACGAGCTACGTGACCTGGGGGGAGTACGGGACCTTCGCCGTCGCGCTCCCCGTCGGCGGCGCGGTCGCCGCTACGAGTGGCCTGCGTGCCAACATCTGCGTGCCTCCCGACACCACCCAGGGAACATGACCCGGCCCACGGCGTCCGGCGATCCACCCGCCCCGGTCTTCAGCGTGGCCGGCACCGGTGCGCCGCGGCGGCCGGAGGCCGACGAACCGTCGCCCGGTGATGTCCCGCTCTGGCACGTGCACATCCCCACCGTCGACGAGAGCTGCATCCGGGTGCGCTGCCGCCGGGCGTCCGGTCGCGGGCCCTGGCCGCTCAGCAGCGCGCTCACCGAGTTGGGCCGGCTGGACGTGCGCCCGAATGAGCGCTTCCGGAGCCTCGGCCGGGGACGCGGCCAGCCCCTGATCCACTCCCAGGAGGCGACCTGGCGGGGCCTCGACGTCCACCTCGAGTCGCTGGTCACCTCCGGGGGCGAGGTCGTCGAGGCGGCACTGGCACTCCCGGGCATGGACGAGGTGGTCTCGAGAGTGTCCGAGGACGAGTGGTGGGAGCTGGTCGACGCCTTTGCGGTCGCCGTCGACGCCGCCCATGGAGCCCTGGTGGACGGCGAGCCGGTGGAGCTGGAGGCGGCGGACTCCCCCCAAGGATGGCGGCGTCGCGTCGGTGACCATCTCGCGCTCCTGGTCCCCGGCTCGGTGGACGCGGAATGGGAGCCACTCGCCTGCCCCTACGCGGCCCTCCCCGCCAGTGGGCTCTCGGTGGTTCTCCGCTGAGCGGCGGGGCACCGCCCCGCGAGGCCTGGACGTTCACAGCCGGCTTCGTCGTCGCCCTCCTGCTCGCCCTCCGGGCGGTGTCGACCGGCTGAGGCGTCGTCTCCCGGTCGCTCCCGCCGCCACCGTGACGGGATCGGGGCGGCGGCGTGCCAGGTCGTCACGGATGGGCAGCAGCCATGTGGTGGGCCCTGCCTAGTGTCAGGGTGCCATGTCCGCATCCACGCGCCGCTGGCGGCTCGGCCGCTGGCAGATGATCACTCTCACCCTGACTGCCGCCGTGGCCGGCGCCGGCCTGATCGGCTGGGGGGTTCTGGGCGCCTGGCAGGGGCTCACCGAGAACGCCGGCAACAGCGTCGCGGCCGAGACCGCGGCCGCGGTCCCGGTCACCTCGCTCCATTGCAGCGGGGGCTCGACGCCGTATTCGTCGTGCAGCGACACCTCGGGCAACGTGAGCCTCTCCTGGTCGGCGGTCAGCGGCAGCCCGGGGATCACCGTGGAGCGGGCGACCCCGCCCGGCGGCACCTACTCGACTCTCGCCACCCTGGCCGGCACCGCCACCACCTACACCGACACCACTGCCGCCTACAACACCCAGTACAGCTACGAGGTCTTCTCGGGCGCCGTCGGCTGGGTCAACACCCCCGATGTCGAGATGGCACTCTCGCTGGACGCGACCGGGGGGACGGATGACACCGGGACCGCCACCACGTTCTCGCAGGCCTCTCTCAACGCCATGGCGAAGGCGGACGGCACCACCTACACCGACCTCACCGCCTGGGGCGCCACCGCGACCCTCCTCGGCGGCCAGTCCCCCGACTGGATGGGCTGTGCCGACCCCACCTCGTGCTGGGCGTACACCTACACGGGCTACATCTGGCACAGCACCAACGGCGGCGAGACCTGGACCGAGGAGACCACGCCGTCGCACCCGGTGTGGTACGGGGGCTGGTTCGAGAACGCCAGCGACGGCTGGGCGACCGGGGCCAACGGCACCATCGTGGCCACCACCAACGGGGGCACCACCTGGACGGCGCAGACCTCGGGCAGCACCCAGGAGCTCTCCGCCATTGACTGCGTCTCCACCACCCAGTGCTGGGTGTCGGGCTTCGGCGGGGTGATCCTGGTGACCGCCAATGGCGGCACCACCTGGACCGCCCAGACCTCCACCACCACCAACAACCTCGACGAGATCAGCTGCGTCTCGGCCAGCGACTGCTGGGCCTCGGGCGCCGGCGGCACCATCATCGCCACCACCAACGGCGGCACCACGTGGAAGGCCCAGACCTCCGGCACCACCCAGGAGCTCTTCGGGATCAGCTGCGTCTCCACCACCCAGTGCTGGGCGGCCGGCGGCGGCGGGGTGATTCTGGCCACCTCCAACGGCGGCACCACCTGGACCGCCCAGACCTCAGGGACCACCGACGCGCTCTACGCTGTCCAGTGCTACTCGGCCACCGCCTGCTGGGCCGGGGGCGACGCCGGGGTCATCCTGGCCAGCACCAACGGCACCACCTGGACCGCGCAGACCTCGGGGACCACCTATGACGTCTGGGGCTTCGAGTGCCTCTCCGCGGTCAATTGCTACGCGGTGGGCTCGAACGGGGGGGGCGGCGCGGGCGTCCTCCTGGAGACGACCAACGGCGGCACCACCTGGTTCGCGCCGGTCGCCACCCAGTACCTGCAGTGGAGCTTCACCCCCACCGTGGTGAGCGGCGCCGCGGTGACCTCGGCGGTGCTCACCCTGGTCTCCGACGCCAGCGCCACCCCGGCCGCGGGGAGCACCACCTACGTGGGGGTCTCCGCCAACAGCGGCTCCACCTGGACGCTCTTCTCGATCGCCAACCAGACCACCGCCATGACCACCCAGACCCTCTCCATCGCCTCGGTGATCAACAGCTCGACCGCGGTGTCGGGGCTCGAGATCCGCTACGTGGTGAGTGACGGCAGCGCCTACAAGAGCATCTTCGACCTGGTCCACGTCGACATCAACTGAGCGGGGAGGCGGACCGGGTGGCGGAGCGGCACCCCCGGGGCACGTGTCCGGCACCGCCCGGCCGGCTCCCGCCTCCGGGGTGGCGGCGCCCGGTTCGAATACGATGCCCGCCGTGCCCAAGGTCCGCCGCGACGACATCCGCAACTTCTCGATCATCGCCCACATCGACCACGGCAAGTCCACGCTCGCCGACCGGCTGCTGGAGCGGACCGGGACGGTGGCGCTGCGCGACATGCAGGACCAGGTCCTGGACACCCTCGACCTGGAGCGCGAGCGGGGGATCACCATCAAGGCCCAGGCGGTGCGGATGGAGTACACGGCCCGGGACGGCCGCGCCTACGAGCTGAATCTCATCGACACCCCCGGACACGTGGACTTCACCTACGAGGTCTCCCGGGCCCTGGCCGCCTGCGAGGGGGCGGTCCTGGTCGTCGATGCCACCCAGGGGATCGAGGCCCAGACCCTCGCCAACGTCGACCTGGCCCTGGAGCACGACCTGGAGCTGATCCCGGTGATCAACAAGATCGACCTGCCCGCCGCCGACCCCGAGCTGGTGCGCCGGGAGATCCAGGAGGTGATCGGCCTCCCGGGCAGTGGCGCGATCCTTGCCTCGGCACGCGACGGGACCGGGATCGACGAGGTCCTGGAGGCGGTGGTCGCCCGCGTGCCTCCGCCCCACGGCGACCCCGACGCCCCGCTCACGGCGCTCATCTTCGACGCCAAGTACGACGCCTACCGGGGGGTGGTCGTCTACGTCCGGGTGATGGACGGCGCCATCCAGCCCGGCCAGCGGATCCTGATGATGGCCACCGAGAAGGAGTTCATGGTCGACGAGGTGGGGGTGTTCCGGCCGGTGATGACCCCCACCGAGGCCCTGACCACTGGCGAGGTCGGCTACATCATCGCCTCGATCAAGAACGTCCGGGACTCCAAGGTCGGCGACACCGTGACCCTGGCGGAGCGCCCTGCCGCGGCCGCCCTCCCCGGCTACCGGACGGTCACGCCGATGGTCTACGCGGGGATCTTCCCGATCGACTCCGACGACGTCCAGGAGCTCAAGGAGGCGCTGGAGAGGCTCAACCTCAACGACGCCT
>CAZDTK010000019.1:0-32062 GCA_964508345.1 uncultured Actinomycetes bacterium
GCGGCCCCGTGGTGTAGCCTGGCCTAACACGCCACCCTGTCAAGGTGGAGATCGTCGGTTCAAATCCGATCGGGGTCGCCAGGCCGCTCGGCCGCCAGGTCAGAGCCGGCGCGGCAGGAGGAACCGGGTCACCGTCCCCATGCCGGGACGGAGCTCCGCCCATCGAGAGGCGTCCACGGCGAGCGTGACCAGGGCTCCGGTGGGCATGTGCTCGCGCAGGGACCCGGGGGCGGTTGTCCCCGCCAGCGCCAGGGCCACGTCCTGGATCCCCGGGTTGTGGCCGACGAGCATCACCTCGCGACAGGTGGCCGGGACCCGTCGCAGGCGGAGCATGAGCTCTCTCCCGCCGGCCCCGTACAGCCCATCCTCGATGAGCACCTCCGGGTGGCCGGGGAGTGACGGGCGGATCAGCTCCATGGTCTCGACGGCGCGCCGGGCGGACGAGCAGAGGACGAGGAGGGGGGCGACACCGATCCGGGACAGCTCGCGGGCCAGCTTGCGACCCGCCCGCTCCCCGCGGGGGGAGAGGGGGCGATCGGCATCGCGGAGGCTGGGCTCCGCCCAGCTCGACTTGGCGTGGCGGAGCAGGTGGAGGGTCAGGGGGCCGGCCCCCCGCGGCGTCCTCACCGCTCCGGACGCAAACGCGGGCCCACCCACTCCACCAGGTCGTTGAGGACCTGCTCCCGCTCGGGTTCGTTGAAGATCTCGTGATAGAGGCCGGGGTAGACGCGCAGGGCTCGCTCAGCACTCCCGACGCGGGCGTGCACGTATGCCGCCGCGGACGGGTCCACCAGGGCGTCCTCGCTCCCCTGCATGGCGAGCACGGGGAGCGTGAGCCGGGGCAGCCCCGCGGCCACCTCCTCCATGGCCCGGAGCATCTCGGCTCCCAGCCGCGCCCGGACCCGGCGCGGGTGGACGAGCGGATCGGCGAGGTAGGCCGCGACCACCTCCGGATCTCGGGAGATCTTCCGCAGGGGAAGCTTCATCACCCCCAGCTCCGGCGTGATCCGGCTGAGGACCCGGCCGGCAGCGACGGCGGCCCCGGTCACCTGCGGGCTGATGACCGCGGGGGCGGAGAGCACCAGGCCGCGCAGCTCGGAGGCGTGGTGGAGCGCGTAGACGGCGGCGATCAGGCCACCCATGCTGTGCCCGACCAGGACCGTGGGGGCATCCCCCCATTCGGCGGCGGCCGCGCGGGCGACCAGGTGGAGGTCCTCGACGTAGTCGTCGAATCTGGCCGCGCTCACCCAGCGTCCCTCCGACCGCCCGTGCCCGCGGTGGTCGGGAACCACCACGCCGAACCCGGCCGCGGTCAGGCGCTCGGCGACGTGCCGGTAGCGGCCCCCGTGCTCCGCGTAGCCGTGGCTGAGCAGCACCCGGCCGGCGGGCGACGCGCCGTCGGGGGACCACACTCTCCAGAAGAGGAGAAGACCGCCGGTACCGGGGGTGCGGCGCTGGTCCTCGTGCACCGGCCGGTACTCTAGACCACCCCTCCCCCGAACGGCGATCAGCGGGCGGGACCGCCGCTGGGCTCTCAGCCGGTGAGGGTGCGGAGGATCTCCTCCCGCAGCGTGGCCAATGAGATCGGCTTGGTCAGCAGACCGCGCGCCCCGGCAGCGGCGGCGCGCAGCGGATCCTCCGCGGAGTCGCGTCCGGTGAGCATCAGCACCCGCATCGCGGGCGCGGCGGCCAGCAGCCGGCGGCACACCTCGAGGCCATCGATGCCGGGCATGTTGATGTCGAGCAGGACAAGGTCGAAGCGGGCACGCTGGGCAGCCAGCAGAGCCTCCTCGGCGCTGTGGGCGGGATGGGCCCGGAAGCCCTGCATCTCCAGGTAGGCGGCCACCGTCTGAGCCAGGCGCACGTTGTCGTCGACGATGAGCACCGAGGGCGCGATACGGCGAGCCTCCGGCGCAGCCGGGGCCTCCGGAGTTGCGGCGGTCTCGGGCTCTTCGGCCGGTGCAGGCGCCGGCTCCGCGACGGCGGTCCCCCCGGGCCGCCCGGGTCCGCCGAGCTGGATGCCGGCAACGTGCGAGAGATCAAGGATGGTCATTGCTGTTTGAAGCGTTTTTGGCGCTTGGTCCAAAGTTACAGGCTGGGCGCCGGGCTGGAGGCCGTGTCTGCGGGAATTCAGGAGACCGTTCCCGGGGCGTTGCCGAATGATCGAAGGCGCACCGCCGAGATTCCGACCTCCGCGTCCCGGCCGGCCCCCCTCGTACCATCGAGGCCATGGCCGAGAGCCTCCCCGACACCGACGGCATCGAGCGCGCCCTGATCGTGGTCGCCCACCCCGACGACTGCGACTTCGGCTGCGCGGCGACCACGGCGCGCTGGAGCGACGCCGGTATCCACGTCAGCTACTGCATCGTCACCGACGGCCAGGCGGGGGGATGGGACCGCTCGCTGCCGCGCGACCAGATGGCCGGCATCCGGAGGGCCGAGCAGACCAGGGCGGGCGAGGTGGTCGGGGTCACCGACATCACCTTCCTGGGCTACCCGGACGGGGAGCTGACGGTCACCCATGAGCTGCGCCGCGACATCAGCCGGGTCATCCGCATCAAGCGCCCCGACCGGGTGGTGACCCAATCTCCGGAGCGCAGCTGGAACCGGCTCTTCGCCTCCCACCCGGACCATCTCGCCGCCGCCGAGGCCGCCATCTGCGCCGTCTACCCGGACGCGCGCAACCCCTTCGCCCACCGCGAGCTGTTGGAGAGCGAGGGTCTGGAGCCGCACACGGTCGCCGAGCTCTGGCTGATGGGCAGCCCCGAGAGGGTCAATGTCTGGAACGACGTGACCGCGACGGCGGACCGCAAGCTGGAGGCCCTGCGCTGTCATCGCTCCCAGTACCAGGAGTGGGACCCGCTGGAGCAGCGGGTGAGGGCCTGGCTGCGCAGCGCCGCCGAGACCGCCGGCCTGGCGGAGGGGGCGTCGGCCGAGGGCTTCTACCGGATCGAAACCCGCTGATCCGGGCGGTGCCCGCGCCGGTGGCGGGTCAGCGCGCCGCCAGCAGGTCGACCGCGCTCACCCCGCGCCACGCCGGGTGGCTCATGCTCGCCGACAGATCGATCGTGTAGCGGTTGTTGCGCCCGACGCGCTCCCGTCGGACCAGGCCGGCCCCCTCGAGGTCGCCGACGATCCGGTAGCAGGCGCGCTCGGTGATCCCGACCGCGAGCGCGATGTCGCGCATCCGCATCTCCGGGTCGCGGGCCAGGCAGACGAGGACGTGGCCGTGGTTGGACAGCAGCGTCCAGGGGCGCCGCGAAGCGGTGGCGCGATCGGCCTGTGGTTGCGGGAGTGGGCTCATGGGCTCTTCGTGCGGCGGGGATGTGATCGCGCCCGCCGCGCTGTGCCCGCCGCCCGTCCTCAGAGCATAACAACGCCGCGCGACACGCGCGAGAGGCAGTTCAGAGCCGGCGGATGTCCTATCCGCGGTATACGGCCAGATGCCAGAGACAGGCGGAGGCGGTGACCACACTGAGGCGATAGCTTCCCGTACCCAGCGGGGAGCCGCCGGCCCCCTCCCCGATCACATCGGCGGCGTCACCCCTGCTGGCCACGAGCGCCTCGGCGGCGGCGCCCGCCACGCCGCCGCTCTCGCTGACGGTGAGCGTGGACCCGGTGCTCTGGGCGGCGGTGCCGGCGGGGCAGGAGTAGGAGGCCACCACCAGCCAGGGCGCGCCGACGGTGAACGGGGCGGTCGCCGGGATCGTCGCGTCGCCACAGCCGAGCCAGTCGAGTCCCGAGGCGGCGGCATAGCCCGAGGGAGGAGGTCGCAGCGCATCGAGCGGCTGCTGCCCGCTGGCGAGCGGCGGGCAGGTGGGCGGCGGTGCAGTGGGCGTGGGGCTCGGGCTGGGCGTGCCCGAGCTCGGGGCTGCCGGCGTGCTCGACGGCCGCGACTGCGCCGGAGGCGATGGCTGCCCCCCCGCAGCGGAGGTCGTCGCCGCCGCCGGGTGGACGAGGAAGCCGGCCACCCAGTGGGCTGTCGGCAGGCCGATCCCGGTGCCCAGGAGGAGGCCGGCGCCGAGCGCGAGCAGGGCCATGAGGGGGCTGGAGACCGGGCGTGGGGGCCGCATCGTCTACGCGAAGACCGACCAGATCACCACGCCGACGGCGAAGCTGACGGCGGCGCCGATCACCACCCCCAGGCTGAGCAGGAACAGCGGGGGGAGGCCCGTGAAGAGGTTGGGCACGGCCGCGTGGGACGAGGCTGGTTTCGACCGCCCGCCGCCGGGCGCCTGGGGGGTGGTCTCGGCCAAACAGGGTCCCTCCGCGCTCAGGCCGCCCCGGAGGTGACACCTGGTGGAGTCGCCCGCCCTGCGAGCGCGGCGCCCCGGGGCGTGTCCGGCCGGCCGCGCGCCTAGTCTGCCTCAACGCCGGGTTGCCCGGCAAATAGTTAGCCTATATAATTACTTTTGATGACGCTCCTCTCCCACCCAGCCCCCCGAGCCCCGAGCGCGGAGGAGACGGCGCTCGCCAACCGCCTCCGCCCCCTCCTCCTCCACCTCTCCCGTCACCTGCGGCGGGTGGTCGAGGGGACGGCGCTCACCGGTGGCCAGCTCGAGATTCTCGCTCTGATCAGCCGCAAACCCGGAGCGGGGATCAACGAGCTGGCGGGCGGAGAGGGGATCTCCGCTCCGGCGATGTCCAACGCCGTCGACAAGCTCGAGGCCGCCGGCCTGGTGGTGCGGGCGCGGGGATCTGCCGGGGATCGGCGCAGGGTCGACATCGCCGTGACCCCTGAGGGGGCGCGGGTCCTGCGCTCGGCGCGGAGCAGCCGCACCGCGTGGCTCGCCGAGCAGCTCCGGGTGCTCACCCCGGAGCAGCTGGCTGCTCTGGAGGCCGCGCTCGAGCCACTGACCGCCCTCGTCGAGGGCGGCACTCCCCGATGAGCGTCTCCAGCACCTCAGCGCGGACCTTTCGCAGCCTCCAGCGGCACCGCAACTTCCGGCTCTACTTCGCCGGCCAGTCGGTGTCCATCTCCGGAACCTGGGTGCAGAACGTTGCCCAGGCATGGCTGATCGTCGAGCTCACCCATTCGCCGGTCGGATCGCCGCTCGCGCTCGGCGCCCTCGCCGCCTTCCAGTTCCTGCCCTACACGGTGTTCGGGCTGCTGGGCGGCCCGCTGGTTGACCGCTTCGACAAGCGGCTCACCATCGTCGCCACCCAGACCACCCTGATGGTCTGCGCCGCCGTGCTCGCCGTCCTGTCGCTCACCGGGCGGGCCACCATCTGGGAGGTGTTCCTCCTCGCCGCCGTGGGTGGCGCGGTGCAGGTGGTGGACATGCCCGCCCGCCAGTCCTTCGTCTTCGAGATGGTGGGCCGCAAGGAGCTCCCCAACGCGGTCTCCCTCAACGCCTCGCTCTTCAACCTGGCGCGGGCAGCCGGCCCGGCGGTGGCCGGGGTTCTGATCGCCACGGTGGGCGTCACCCTCTGCTTCGCCATCAACGCCGCCAGCTTCCTCGCGGTCATCGCGAGCCTGCTGCTGATGCGCTCCGGTGAGCTGTACACGACCGAGCGGGACGAGGAGCAGGGAGTGCTCAGCAGCCTCGGCGAAGGGGTGGCCTGGGTGGTGCACACCCCCGCCGCCTGGCTGACCTGCGGGCTGATGCTGGTCGTCTCCACCTTCGCGATCAACTTCAGCGTCCTGCTGCCGGTGATGGCGACGGTGACGCTTCGATCCGGGCCCATCGTCTTCGGCATCCTGACCGCCTGCTTCGGGTTGGGAGCCCTGATCGGCGCCCTCTTCACCGCCACCGTGGGCCGGCCCAGCTGGCGCCTCCTGCTCGGCGGCGGCGCCGCCTTCTCGGCGCTGCTGATGGTCCTGGCGCCGCTCCACTGGCTGGTCCCGTGCGCGGTGATGCTGGTGTTCACCGGGGTCGCCTTCACGACGTACACCTCGATGAGCAACTCCACTGTCCAGCTGGCCGCCCCCGACCGGCTCCGGGGCAGGGCGATGGCCTTCTACGGGTACATCTTCACCGGGGTGCCGGCACCGATCGGCGGCTTGCTGGCCGGCTGGCTCAGCTCGGTCGGCGGCACCCGGCTCGCCTTCCTGGTCGGCGGCGGCGTGAGCCTGGCGGCGGTGGCGGTGGCGGTAGTGGTCCGCCGCCGGCGCCTCGCGCCGCTCCCCCAGCCGCGGATGCGCGTCAGCAGCCCGGGGACGTCCGGGAGGGCGACGTCGGTCTCCGGCAGAGTGATGCCCGCGCCGGCGATGGCGGCGAGCAGGAGCACCTCCGACGCGAAGTAGTAGTTGAAGAAATCCTGCTTGGCGAGGATGAAGGCGGCGATGTTGAGCAGGGCCGCCTGCAGCGCGAGTTCGGCCCCGGTGCGCGGACGGCCGCGCCAGATGATCCAGATGACCCCCACCGCGAGGGGGATCAGGGGGACCGCCGTCGGCAGCTTGACATGGCTGAGCTGGTAGATGAGCTCTGCCACGCTCAGGGAGTCGGTGCGGAACGGCAGGTAGAGCTGGTAGCCGAGCAGGCTGTAGACGTAGGTCCCCACCCCGGTGATGAGGGCGAAGGGCACCATCACCAACAGCGCCGCCACCCCCGCCACCACGATCTCCACGCGGCCACGCCGCGACCAGAGGAAGGCGGGAGCGACCAGCACCAGGGAGGTGAACTTGACAGACAACCCGACGGTGAGGGCGACGGTCGCCCAGCCGCGGTGGTCCCGCCGCAGCGCCAGCCACCAGACGATCCCGGCCATCATGTAGACGTCGACCCAGGCTTGATGGACCATCCCGACCCACAGCGGCGAGGCGAGCGCCAGAGCGGCGACGCGGTGGGCATCCGAGGACGCCTCGCCCTGCCTGGCGAGGTACCAGATGCCGGCCACGGTGGCGAGCACGCACACCATCGACATCACGCGCACGTCGCCGAGCAGGCGGCCGGGGACAGCCAGGATGGGCACGAGCGGCCCATAGGGGAAGTGGCCCAGAACGAAATTGGGCGCGACCGTCTTGAAGAGGTTGGGTTTGATCTCCACGAAGTAGCGGAAGACCGGACCGTAGGGGTTGTGACCGTGGATGAGCGCCTCGGCGGCCCCCTGGATGGCGGTGAAGACGTCGATGTTGTCGGAGCCCCAGACCATCCCGGCCGCGGTCAATCCGACCAGGGAGAGACCGGCCGCCCCGAGCAGGGCACTGGCCCAGCGCCCCCGGGGGAGCCACGCCGCGACCCCCGCCAGGACGGTCAGCAGGATCACCAGCGGCACCTGGAGCTCGGGGAGCTGGTGGAAGTGCCGCGGATAGAGCAAGTTGGTGAGGCCACAGCCCACGGTGATGACCACCCACCAGCCACGGCCCTGACGCCACCGGCCACCCCGCAGTGCGAGCAGCGCCAGAAGCGAGGCGATACCCACCATGAGGAGGCCGACGTGGGAGTTGATGCCGAAGCTCCAGAGCACGCCGAAGCCGAGGATGGCGACGGCCAGGCTGCACAGGGTCAGCCTGCCGGCGCTCCTCTGGATCCGGGTGGCGGCCGCGTCGAAGCGGGCGAGGAGATCCACGGGCGGCATCCTATCCAGCAGGGGCGGGGGCGCGCCCCGCTCAACCTCCGGCCCGGCTCGGCGGTGAGGGGTCGGCTGCGATAGTTGGGGGGTGAGCGGAGGCGAGCGGCCCCACGTCGTGGTGGTGGGCGCCGGCTTCGGCGGGTTGGCGACCGTGAGGAGCCTGCGCAGCGCCCCCGTCGACGTCACGCTGGTCGACCGCCACAACTACCACCTCTTCCAGCCCCTCCTCTACCAGGTGGCCTCAGCGCTTCTGGACCCGTCGGACATCGCCTATCCGGTGCGGTCGGTACTCCGCCACGTGCCGAACTGCGACTTCCGGCTCGCCGAGGTGACCGCCGTGGATCTCGAGGGCCGGGTCGTCCACACCAGCACCGGCGACCTTGGCTACGACCAGCTCGTGCTCGCGACGGGGAGCGCCAACAGCTACTTCGGCAACCAGGTGCTGGCCCGGCGCGCCTATGGCCTCAAGGACTTGGGCGAGGCCCTGGCCCTCCGCGCCAGGGTGCTCGAGGTCTTCGAGGAGGCGGCCCGCACCGACGCACCCGGCCGCCGGCAGGCCCTGCTCACCTTCGTGATCGTCGGTGCGGGGCCCACCGGCGTCGAGTACTCCGGAGCCCTCTCCGAACTGGTCCATCACGTGCTGAAGGGCGACTTCCCGACCATCGACGTACGGGGCGTCGACATCGTCCTGGTCGAGGCCACCCGGGCGGTGCTGGGCAGCTTTCCCTCCGGCCTGGGCCGCCGGGCCGAGCGATCGCTGCGCCGCAAGGGGGTGCGCATCCTGTTTGACCATCTGGTCGATGGGCTGGTCGACGGCGAGGTGGTGTTCGCCTCCGGGGATCGCCTCCCCGCCGCCACCATGATCTGGACGGCCGGCGTCAGCGCGGACGCCCCGGCCGACCTGGACGGCGTGGAGCGGGTCGCCCAGGACCGCTTACCTGTGGACCCGGGCTCCCAGGAGGTGCGTGGCCACCCCGGGGTGTTCGCCATCGGCGACGTCGCCGCCTCTCCGGGCGTCGACGGCCGGCTGCTTCCCATGGTCGCCCCCGTCGCCATCCAGCAGGGGAAGCACGTGGCCCGAGTGATCACCGCCCGCAGCCGCGGGAAGGCGGACCCGGCCCCCTTCCACTACCGGGACAAGGGGTCGATGGCCACGGTGGGCCGCAACGTGGCCGTCGCCCAGATCGGCCCTCTTCGCCTCTCCGGGTTCGTGGGTTGGCTGACGTGGCTCTTCGTCCATCTGATGTCGCTGGTGAGCTTCCGCAGCCGGCTCCTGGTTCTGATCGGCTGGGCGTGGAACTACGTCTTCTACGACCGGCCGGTGCGGCTCATCGTCGCCCCCACCCCGCCGGCGGAAATCACCGCGCCTCCACCCACCCTGCCATAGTGGGCGCGATGGACAACCCCGACAGCCGGCCGGCGGCCGGAGCGGACGCGCTGTACAGCGACCAGGCCAACCTCTACGGCGAGCAGCAGGTCTCCTGGCTCGACACCCCCGCCCATGCCCCGGTCCTCGCCAGCGACGGCACCGAGGTCGGCCGGGTGCTGGAGGTGGCCGCGCTCGCCAGCGAGGACATCTTCCACGGCATCGTCTTCCAGCACGGCCGGCGCGGGCATCCGGTCCTGGCGCCCGCCTCCGACGTGGCCCGGATCACCGACGTCGCGGTCCATCTCTCGGTGGACGTGGCGACCGCCGACGCCTACTCCGAGTTCCAGCAGCTGCACGTCTCGCGGCTCGGGCTGCGGGGCATCTCGCGCTGGAAGCACCTGGGCTGGAAGGATTCGCCGGAATAGCGCTCCCTGAGCCGGCGGTCCCTGAGGCGGCGGGAGGAGGGTTCAGGCCGAGGGTGCCGCGGAGGGGCTCATCAGCCACCCCGCCCAGCCGGTCGGCGCTGGAAGCGTGGAGGTGGCGTCCGGCTCCGTCACGCTCACCGAGCCGCCGAAGTCCGAGACGTCCGCGGTCAGGCTGAGGCTCAGGCCGAGGCTGCCGGTGGGAAGCGACCCCGCGCTGGCGGGGAGCATCCCGAGGCCGGCGAGCGCCGAGGCGGCCGAGCCGACGGCGACGGTGAGAGAGCCGGAGAGCGCCGCCCGCACCAGGCTGCCATTCGCGGCGCTGAGCCAGAGGTCGGCGGTCCCGCTGCCGCTGACGTAGGGCGCGAGCAGCGCCAGCGCCGGCCCCAGGTCGGCGCTCTCCCCGCTGCTGCCGCCCAGATCCTGGACCAGCTTCTCGAGGGTGGAGACGGTGATCGAGGCGGAGTAGTGCTCGGCCGCGACGCCGTCGACCGTGGCCGGCCCCTCATCCGCGAAGCTGAGATCGGAGACGGCGGTGCTCAGGTCGCTGGAGCCGACGGCGGCAGCGGTCGGGAGGGTGGTGGACAGCTCCGCGAAGGAGCCCCCGCCCTGGCTGACGTAGCCGTGGCCGTCGTACTCCACGAAGGTGAGGGTGCTGCCGTCCGCGCTGACGGTGAGCTGGCGCCGGGCGCTGCTCTCCTGGGTGAGCTGTCCGGTCGCCGAGCCGCCGGTGCCGATCTGGTTGATCGCCGTCTGGATCGAGGCCGGGAGGTTGGCGAGGCCGGCCGTGTCCAGGGTGAGGTCGCCGCTCAGGCTCATCCGGAGCGGGGTGGTCTGAGCGCTCTGCAGCGCCGCCGAGACCGCCTGGTCCGGGGTGTCGGCGGTGAGGACGGCCCCGGGCCCGCAGGCGGCCGCGGCCAGCCCGGCGGCGGCGACCGTCAGCACGAGGCCGGGGAGGGCGCGGCGTCCAGGAGCTTTCATCGTCCACCGACCAGCATAACCCCGGTTCACCGCGGGGACCCGGCGGAACGCGGTGCGGCGAGGATCGGGCGGTCTCTGCCCGTCGCCCGCCCCTCCTTCGGCCGCTCGGGCCGAGTGCTACGGTTGGCGGGTGGGCGTCACTCTCGTTCGGCCCGCCGTCGGGGTGGATCTCCGACCGTGGGATCTCGCCGACGCCGAGGAGCTGGCCGCCATGTACGCCGCCGCCGCGGACGAGCTGGCGGTCGAGGAGCCGTGGTGCGACCCTGATTTCCTGACCGCCCCAGGGCAGCGGGATCGGGTGCGGCGGTGCCTCGACGACGGCACCGCGGAGGGCTTCGTCATCACCCTCGAGGGGGCGGTCGCCGGCCATCTCTCCCTCTCCCGGATCCGGCGGGACATCCTCCAGAGCGCCGACCTCGGCTACTGGGTGGCCCCGTGTTGGCGGAGGCGTGGCATCGCCACCCAGGCCGTCCGCCTGGCGGCGGCCCACGCCTTCGAGCGCCTCGGCCTGCAGCGCCTCCATGCCACGACCGGTGCCGACAACCCGGCGTCGTGCCACGCGCTGGAGGCCAACGGTTTCCAGATGGTCGGCGTCACCCATGACCTCGCCCTGGTCGGAGGCGGCTGGGGCGCCGAGCACCTCTACCAGCTCACCGCCGGCGACTGGCTGGCCGCGCGCCAAGGGCAGTGAAGGCAGCGATCGCTGCCCGAGCGGTGGCCCGTCCCTCCGCCGGCCCTTTAGGACAAAGAAGTCCGAAACCGGTGTTCGCACCCCGGTCCCGGGGGCGCGGGCCCGCTGTCGGACCAGTGCCGGGCCGGGACTGAGGCTCTACCCCGGGTTGTGATCGCCGCCGGGGGAGTGTCCGGCTCCGTCGAGCTGCTCCCCCAGCTCCCCAGGGTCGGTGGTCGGTGCCCGGCAGACGAAGCCCTCGCAGACGTAGGCGGTGGGGCGGCCGCCGAGCATCGGCCGGTCCACCAGCAGCGGCACGTCCGCAGGGGGCCCCCAGGCGAGGACCCGGTAGGGATCCCGCCGCCGCCACACCTGCTGGAGGAGCGCCCGTGTCGCCGGGTCCGCGACCGCACCGGCGATCACCACCTCCCGTGACGGGGCCACGAGCTGGTCGAGGACGCAGGCGAGACCGGACACGGCGAGCGGGACCCGGGCGACGGCGGGAACCAGCGGCCGGACGATCTCCAGGGCGCGCTCCCGCCAGCGCCCCTCGCCGGTCATGCCGGCGAGGCGGCTGAACAGCTGGGCGGCCATGGACTGCCCCGCGGGGATGGGGTTGTCCTCCACGGTGCGGGGCCGCACCAGGAGGGGCTCGGCGTCGCTCGGGGTGTCGAAGTAGCCGCCGCCGCCGTCCCGGAAGCGCTGCAGGATGTCCTCGGCGAGCTCGCGAGCGCGCTCGAAGTAGGCAGGCTCCCCGGTCACCTCGTAGGCGGCGAGCAGCCCGTCACCGAGGAAGGCGACGTCCTCCAGGAAGGCCGGCACCGGACCCGCCCCGCCTCTCCAGCTGCGGCGCAGCCGGCCGTCCACCACGAGGTTGGAGAGCAGGAAGTCCGCGCACTCATGGGCGACCTCGACGTAATCCGGGCGGCCGAGAGCGGCCCCGGCCTCGGCGAAGGCGCGCAGGGACAGGCCGTTCCACGCGGCCACCACCTTGTCGTCGCGCCCCGGCCCCGCCCGCCGGCTCCGCGCCTCGCGCAGGCGGGAGCGAAGGTTCTCCACCCGCCCGGCGGCCGCGCCGCGGCTGATGCCCAGCTCCGCGGCGAGGCGTTCGGGAGGGAGGGCGAGGCGCAGCACGCTGGCACCTCCCTCGAAGCTGCCCGCCTCGGAGACCCCGAAGACGCGGCAGGCGAACCGCGTCTCCTCTGGATCACCCAGAGCCGCGGCGATCTCCTCCGGGGTCCAGACGAAGAAGCGGCCCTCGACTCCCTCGGAGTCGGCGTCCTGGGAGGCCGCGAAGCCGCCTCCCTGGAGGCGCATCTCCCGAACCAGGTAGTCGAGGGTGGCCTCCACGGCCCGCCGGTGCTCGGGCTCCCCGCTCAGCTGGTGGGCGTGGAGGTAGACCACCGCCAGCTGGGCGTTGTCGTAGAGCATCTTCTCGAAGTGGGGCACCGCCCAGGCGGCGTCGACCGCATAGCGGTGGAATCCGCCCCCCACCTGGTCGCAGATCCCCCCGGTGAGCATCCCGTCGAGCGCCGTCCGAGCCGCCGCGCCGGCCGGCCCGGATCCCGTGGGGTCGTGGCGGAGGAGCAGCTCGAGGGCCGCGGGATGGGGAAACTTGGGGGCGTCGCCGAAGCCGCCGTTCACCGGGTCGCTGCGCTCGACGAGCCGCGTCACGGCCCTGCCCACCGTCTCCGCCGCCGGCTCCTCCGCCGGCGCCAGGAGCGGTGGCACCAACGCCCGGGTGATCTCGCCGGCGGCGCGCTCGACGTCGTCGCGGCTGCGCACGTAGGCGTCGTGGGCGGCGCGCAGGACAGTCGGGAAGGCGGGCAGGCCGCCTCGCCTCTGCGGAGGAAAGTAGGTCCCGCCGAAGTAGGGCGCGCCCGCCGGGGTGAGGAAGACCGTCATCGGCCAGCCCCCCTGCCCGGTCATCGCCAGCACCGCCTGCATGTAGACGGCGTCGACGTCGGGCCGCTCCTCCCGATCGACCTTGACACAGACGAAGAGCTCGTTCATGAGCGCCGCGACCCGGGCGTCCTCGAACGACTCGTGGGCCATCACGTGGCACCAATGGCAGGCGCTGTAGCCCACCGAGAGCAGGATGGGCCGGTCCGTCTCGCGGGCGGTCCGCAGCGCCTCCTCGCCCCACGGATACCAGTCGACCGGGTTGTCGGCGTGCTGGCGCAGGTATGGGCTCGATTCGTCCGCCAGCCGGTTGGCCATCGCAGCGCGGTCAGACGCGGCGGCGCTGGGCCGCACCGACCAGGGCGACCGCCGAGCAGCCGGCGGCGATCGCAGCGCAGGCGACCACCCCGGCGAGCGGCGGCCACCCCTCGCCGGAGGCCAGCTGCAGGGCGCAGACGACGAGCAGGGCGACCGCAAGGGCGGCGGCGGCCAGCGTCAGAAGCAGGGTGGCCGGTGTCACCCAGGTGACCCTCAGGCTCCCGGTCGCCGGGCGCGAGAGCATCGCCCACATGAAGATGTCGGCGACCGGGAGGACCACGGCACCCCACCACGGCGGGGCGGGCGGGACGCCGTCGGGAACGCGGGTCCACCGGTTGGGCACGCCGTCGAGGCTAGCTCAGCCAGGGCCTGCGATGACGCGCGCCATACCCGCAATTGACAGTGAACATGCGCGCCCATCACCATGCGCTGAGCGGTCCGGACCCTTCGCACCCATGATCGATCCACCCAGCCGGACCGGGCTCGGTGATTAATGGCGCCTGGCGGAGACACGGAGGCCGGCGCTCTCGGCGCCGGCACGGGGCGCGGAGAGGATGGCGCTGTCGTCACCCTCCGTCAGCTCCCCCGAAACCTCGTCGGCGACCCCCAGTTCCTGCGGCGGTTCCGGACCGAGACCCCGATCATCGCCCACCTCGACGGGACCTACGTGGTCCGCACCCGCGCCTACGTGGAGGACGCCTTCGGGATGGCGGTGGTGACCGACTACGTGGAGGGCGGCTCGCTGCGCCAGCTGATGGATGCGGGGGCGGTGTGCGACCCGGAGGCCGCCCTGGTGGTGCTGCGGGATGCGCTGCTCGGCCTGGAGGCAGCGCACCGCGAGGGGATCCTCCATCGGGACCTGCGCCCCGAGAAGATCCTCGTCGACCGGCAGGGGGTGGCCCGGGTCACGGACCTGGGGCTGGTTGCCCGGACCGCCGAGAGGCGCTGGATCGCCGGCACCCCCGAGTACATGGCGCCCGAGCTCTGGGAGGGTCAGGAGCCGACCATCGAGTCCGACGTGTACGCGGCGGCCGTGGTGCTGGTCGAATGCCTGACCGGGTCGCCTCCGTACCGGGGTGGCCCCGCCGTGATCCGGGACCGGCACCAGCGGGCGCCGCTGCCCGGCCCCGAGCTCCCTGCCGACCTCGGGCCGCTGGTCAGGTTCGGGATGGCCAAGTCCCCCCACCAGCGCTACCTGCGGGCCTGGGACTTCGCCGAGGCGGTGGAGTACGCGGGGCGGACCGTCGGAGGTCCGCATTGGGAGCGTCACGGCCGCCGCCGCCTCGCCACCGCGGTGACCACGCTGCTCGCCCCTCCCCCCGGACACGACGTCTCGGACCCCCCTCGGGGGCTGATCGGGCGAGCCCGCTTCCGCCGCCGGATCCGGACCGAGCCCTAGCCAGTCGCCGGCGGACGGCGCCGGCACGGCTGCGATCCCCAGGGTTTACGGACGGCCCCCGCGATCTGCGACCCTTCCCGGGCCGTCCCCCAAGGAGATCTCGCGTGCGCAGCTCGACGAGCCGGCAGATCCCGACGCTCACCGCATGAGCGCGACGCCGGCCGGAGCCGGGAAGGGCGCGTGGAGCCGAGCCCAAGCGTTCGGCCTCTCCCGGCTGGTGATCATCGGGACCTTCGCGCTCGCCCTGGCCGGCTACTGGCTCGTGTATCACCTCCAGCTTCCCCACTGGCCACCGGTGCGCTCCGACGGCGAGGGCTACTACGCGTACCTCCCGGCCTACCTCGTCTACGGCGACCCGACGTTGCGGAGCGTGGTCACCCACCACTTCCTCAGCAACTCCGAGTACGGCCTCTTCACTCCCACCGGCGGTTTCGGACTCGTCCTGCAGTCAACCGGCAACTGGCTGGACCAGTACCCGATCGGGGAGGCGGTCCTGCTCATGCCGTTCTTCCTCGTCGGCCACGCGATCGCGCTGGCCGAGGGGCTGCCCGCCGACGGCTACACGGGCCCGGAGCTGTACGCGGTGGGTACCGGCGCCGCCGTCTACGCCACCCTCGGTCTGATCGCGCTCTGGGCGGTGCTCCGCCGCTGGTTCACCGATGCCGTGGTGGCGGCGACGCTCATCGTCATCGTCTTCGGGACCAGCCTGTTCCACTACATCACCTACGACTCCATGTTCAGCCATGGATTCTCATTCGCCGCCGTGGCGGTGGCCATGCTGTGCGCGCTCCGCTGGTTCGAGCGGCCCAGCTCATGGTGGCGGGCGCTCGCCTTCGGTCTCTCCGTGGGTGCCGTCGTCGACCTGCGCATCACCGACGTGGTCATGATGCCCGGCGTCCTGCTCCTCGGGGTCGGGTCGCTGGCAGCACTGCGCGCCCGATGCGCGCTGGTCGCGAACAACCCGTGGAGGAGCCTGATGGTGGTGGTGGCCGGCGCCGCCTGCCTGGTGCCGCAGCTCTTCACCTGGTGGGTCGCCACCGGACACCTGATCGTCGATCCGTATCCGCCGGGACAGGGCTTCGACCTCGCCCATCCCCGGCTGCTGGCATCACTGGTGGACCTTGCCCCCCACGGGCTCCTGCCGTATGCGCCTGCTCTGGGCCTCTGCGTCTTCGGCATGGCCATCGCGTGGTGGCGGCGCCGCGACCTCGCCCTTCCCGTCACCGTGGCTTTCCTGCCGTTCTGGTATCTCATGTCGACCTGGTACGACTGGTCGTTCTCCCAGGGCTTCGGCGATCGGATCTACGTCAACATCCTCCCCTTCCTCGCCCTGCCACTGGCGCTGCTCTTCGCGTCAGTCCAGCGTCGCTGGCTCAGGGACGCGGTGGGAATGGTCACCGCGCTGCTGGTGCTGGTCACCGTTGTGCTGATGATCGCGTACTGGCGAGGCAGGCTCCCCGGGGACGGTGCCGCCAGCATCCAGCAGTACCTGAGCCTCCTTCGGCACCCGTGAGTGGCGCCGCCGCCGCGAGGAAGGGAGCGCCTCGGCCGCGGGACGGCCGTCGGGCGGGGCCACCCGCCGGCCACGGCGTCAGCGCCCCGTGAGCGTCTCCCTGTACACGTCCACCGTCCGCGCGGCGACACGCTCCCAGGTGAAGCGCTCGAGCACCCGCTGCCGGCCGGCGGCGCCGAACCGCGCGGCCAGGGCGGGATCGGCGACCAGCTGGTTGATCCTGGTGGCGAGAGCCGTCTCGAAGCGCTCGGCGGCGGCGGGGTCGAAGGCGATCGCGTCCGGGTCACAGGGCACCAGGTAGCCGGTCTCGCCGTCGACCACGATCTCGGGGATGCCGCCGACGTCGCTCGCGACCACCGCCGCCTCGCAGGCCATGGCCTCCAGGTTGACCAGGCCGAAGGGCTCGTACACGGAGGGACAGACGAAGACGGTCGCGTGACTCATCACCTGGATCAATGCGGCCCGCTCCACCATCTCCTCGACCCAGACCACCGACGCGCCCGCGCCGCGCGCGATGTCGAGCAGGGCACGGACCTCGGCGGCGACCTCCGCGGTGTCGGGGCTGCTCGCCATCAGCACCAGCTGGGCACCGCGGTCGATGTGCGGGGCGGCGCGGAGCAGGTGGGCGAGCCCCTTCTGGCGGGTGATGCGCCCCACGAAGACGACCAGCGGACGGCCGGGGTCGATGCCGTGACGGAGCAGCTCCCCCTCCCCGGGATCGCGACGGTATGCCTGCCCGTCGATGCCGTTGTGGATGACGTGGACACGGCCGGGTTCGACGGACGGGTAGCAGGCGAGCAGGTCGCGGCGCATCGCCTCCGACACGGCGATCACGGCGTCGGCGGAGAGCAGCGCGGTGCGCTCGCAGAAGAGGGAGAGCGCGTAGCCGCCGCCGAGCTGCTCCGCCTTCCAGGGACGGAGCGGTTCCAGGCTGTGGGTGGTGCACACGTGGGGGACGTCCCAGAGCAGCTTGGCGAGGTGCCCGGCCAGGTTCGCGTACCACGTGTGCGAATGGACGAGGTCGACCCCGTCCAGGCCGCGGGCCATGGCCAGGTCCACTGACATCACCGCCAGCGCCGCGTCCTCCGGACGGTCACCGGCGTGGAGCGCGTCCCACGGCCGGTAGGTGGCGGCCACCAGCGGCGAGCTGCGCGGCTCGCCGAAGCAGTGCACCGCCACCTCCACGTGGTGGGCGAGCTCCCGGGTCAGGTACTCGACGTGGACCCCGGCACCGCCGTACACCTCGGGAGGGTACTCGCGGGTGAGGATGCCGACCCGCATCAGCCCGCCGGCTCGATGACCTGACGCTTGGCGATGACGACCACGCCGTTGGCGGAGACGGTGTAGCGACGGGCTTCTTCGGCCGAGGCCCGGCCGATCACCGCGCCGGGCGGCACCACCACCTCCTTGTCGATGATCGCCCGGCTCACCACCGCCCCCTCACCCACCTCGACGCCGTCGAGGAGGACGCTCCCCTCCACGGTCGCACCCCGCCCCACGCGCACGCCGGGAGAGAGGACGGAGCGGCGGACGGTGCCCCCGGAGACGATCACGCCGGGGGCCACGATCGAGTCGACGGCGAGGCCACGCCGTCCCTCCTCGTCGAAGACGAACTTGGCGGGGGGGAGCGGCCCGTAGAAGGAGTAGATCGGCCACTCCAGGTTGTAGAGGCTGAACATCGGGACCACCGAGATGAGGTCCATCTGGGCGTCGTAGTAGGCGTCCAGGGTCCCGACGTCGCGCCAGTAGCCGTGGTCCTGCTCGGTGCTGCCCGGGACCACGTTGCGGTCGAAGTCGTAGACCGCCGCCTCGCCGCGCTCCACGAGCCGGGGGATGATGTCGCCGCCGAGGTCGTGACGGCTGGTCTGGCGCTCCGCGTCCTCGACCAGAGCGTCGATCAGGAGCGGGGCACTGAAGACGTAGTTCCCCATCGAGGCCAGGGAGTGCTCGGGGTCACCGGCGAGGCCGGCGGCCGAGGCGGGCTTCTCGTGGAAGGCGGTGATGCGGTCACCGTCGCACTCGATGATGCCGAAGGAGCTGACCTCGGAGGTGGGGACCTTGACCGCCGCCACGGTCACCCCGGCACCGGTCGCGATGTGATGGGCGAGCAGCTGGCGCGGATCCATCCGGTAGAGGTGGTCGGCGCCGAAGACCAGGACGTAGTCGGGCTTCTCGTCGCCCAGGAGGTTGAAGTTCTGGTAGATCGCGTCGGCCGACCCGGAGAACCAGCGCGGACCGCGGCGCATCTGGGCGGGCACCGGGGTCACGTAGTTGCCGAGCAGCGGCGACAGCCGCCAGGCCTGGCTGATGTGGCGGTCGAGGCTGTGGCTCTTGTACTGGGTGAGGACCGCGATCCGGGTGAACTCGGCGTTGACCAGGTTGCTGAGCACGAAGTCGATGAGCCGGTACACCCCGCCGATGGGCACGGCCGGCTTGGCCCGATCCTTGGTGAGCGGCCAGAGCCGCTTCCCCTCTCCCCCGGCAAGGACGATGGAGAAGACGCGCGGCGGACGGCGCAGCGCCCCCGCGGGATCCGCCAGCCCGGATCTCTGAACTGCCATCTGCTCCGCCGATCATGGCAGACCGCCGGGCGGGGCGGAGGGCAACGGGTCCGCGGGCCGTGGTCGGTCAGGCCGGCCGGGGCACCTCGTGAGGCTTGGGCTCGCGAGCCGGGGCCGCACCCTGCCCCGGCACCCCCAGCGACCATGCGGCGGTGACCATCACGGGGATCATCAGGGCCGCCAGCAGCGCGGCGACCAGGGAGAGGCCGGCGCCGACCGCGAAGGCGACCCCCAGACCGACGCCGATCAGCGGCCCCGCCATGGCGGATCCGATCGGGTTGCCCATGAAGTTGAGGGACATGCTCACGGCGAAGGCGCGGCCGAACCATGCCGGGTCGGTGCGGCGCTGGCGCATGGAGAACATCCCGATGTCGACGAGTCCACCCGAGGCCCCGAAGACCAGCATGGCGGCGGCCACCACGAGGAGGCCCGGGAGGACCACCAGGGCGGCCAGCGCAACGGCGCTGGCCAGAAGGCCGAGGACAACCAGGCGACGCTCTCTCCCCTGGCTTCCCCGCTGCCCGGCCACGAGCGCAGCCACTCCCCCGCTGACCGCGCCCAGAGCCCAGAGGAGGCCCACCACGGCGGCCCCCTGGTGGAGGTGGTCGAGGAGCAGCACAGGAAGGGCGACGATGAGCATGCCCGAGCCCAGGTTGGCGACCGAGAGGCTGACGGCCAGCCCGCGCAGGCTGGGGTTGCGGGCGACGTAGGTCAGCCCATCCCAGGCGTCGCGCAGGATGTGCTGCTCCGGCACCCGGCGGGCGGGGAGCGGCAGCGCCGGCATGCGCACCAGGGAGAGCGCCGCCGCGGCGAAGGCGACAGCGGTCGCGACCAGTGCGGCGGGGCGGCTCACCACCCCGGCGATCACCCCGGCCAGAGGGGCGCCGACCACGGCGGCAATCACGTAGCCGGTGCTGTCCACGGCGTTGGCCCGATCCCAGAGGTCACGGGGCACGATCATCGGGAAGAGGGTGCGGGTGCCGGCGCTGCTCAGGGGGTTGGTGAAGGAGCTGAGCGCCGCGACTCCGATCAGAAGGCCGGCGCTGAGCACTCCGGCGGCGCCCAGGACGACGATGAGCGCCATCGCCAGGGCGGCGATCGCGTAGTCGAGCATGATCAGCTTGATCCGCCCGCTGCGGTCGAGGAGGGCTCCCGCCACCGGGCTCACCGCGATCCCGGGGAAGGCGGCGGCGAACACCGTCAGGCCGGCGATGGCCGGGGAGTGGAATCGCTGCAGCGCGAAGAGGACGAGCGCCACCGACGCCATCTGGCCCGCGATGCGGCCGAGCAGCGCCGCGGCGACCAGGCGCGGCAGGCCGCGGAGGTCGAGGAGGCTGCGGTAGGTGGGGGAGGGGGGCGTGGCTGTGGTCATGGTCAGGGTGTGACGAGGGCGCGCGGAAGAGCCGGCTGGTCAGCCCGCCCGGTGGACGCCGGACCAGGTCAGGGCGAGGTCCCGATACTAGACCTCCGGGACACGCGCTCCTCCCCGTGGCACCGGCAACCGCCGTGCTCCGGGGAGGACTCCGGTCAGTCGCGTGCCTGGAGGGCCCGGATCGCGAAGCCGAGCACGGCGACGCCGATCACGGCCACGATGGCGACGTCGAGCATCAGCGGCAGCGTGTACCCCCCGATCGTGACCTCGGCACCGATCCGGTCGAGGACCGCCTGCGAGATGCCACCGTTGGCGAACAGCACGGTGCGGACCGGCGAGACCGCATAGGTCACCGGGTTGAAGCGGGTGAGCACGGTCATCCACCCCGGCAGCCCGGCGAGGGGGAACAGCGCGCCGCTCAGGAACAGCATCGGCATCATCAGGAAATTCATGATCACCTGGAAGCCCTGCATCGACTTCATCCGCGAGGCGATGGCGATGCCGAGCGAGGTGAGCACGAAGGCGAAGAGGAAGAGCAGGGGGATCAGCTCGAGGACCCCGAGCACGGTCAGCTTGACCCCGATGATGGGAGCGAAGACCAGCATGATGACGCCCCCGATCATGGCCTGGGTGGCACCTCCGAGCGCCTTGCCCACCGCCACCGCGGAGCGGTCGATCGGCGCCACCAGGATCTCGCGGAGAAAGCCGAACTCGCGATCCCAGACGATCGACATGGCGCTGAAGATGGAGGCCATCAGCACCGTCATGCTGACCACACCGGGGAACATGAACTGGAGATAGCTGAGGCCCGGCGGGAAGATGCGCCCGCCCCCGAGCGCCGAGCTGAGCCCGACGCCGAAGACCACCAGGAAGAGCACCGGCTGGGCGAGGGAGCCGATCAGCCGGGCGCGATCACGGGCGAACCGGGTGACGTCGCGCAGCCAGATCACGTAGACGGCCTGGAGGAAGGGCACCCGGACGTGGGTGGCCCGCGCCACGGTGGCCGGGACGGTCTGCTCGACGGCGCGGGGGGCGGTGGCGGTCGTCATCGGCGTCCCCCCTGCCAGCGCCGCGCCATCATCGCCCGCGTGGCCGCACCCTGGTCCACCTCGTCGTCGCGAATCGCGCGACCGGTGAGTTTCAGGAAGACGTCGTCCAGGCTCGGCCGGCGCACCGTCACCGTCCTGACCTCGACGTCGAGGGCCTTCACCAGCTTGGGAACGAACTCGGCGCCGGCGGCGACGTCGATGCGCAGCGTGCCGTCATCGTGAAGAGCGGTGACCCCGAACTGCTCCTCGATCTGCCGCGTGGCGCGGGCGTTGTCGGAGGTGGTCACGACCACCACGTCACCGCCCATCTGATTCTTGAGCTGGTCCGGGGTGCCCAGGCTCACGATGCGGCCATGGTCGATGATGGCGATGCGATCGCACCACTCCGCCTCCTCCATGTAGTGGGTGGTCATGAAGATGGTGGTGCCGGTGCGCTGGCGGACCTCGCGAAGGTGCTCCCAGACCTTGGCCCGGGTCTGGGGGTCGAGGCCGATGGTGGGCTCGTCGAGGAAGAGCACCTCCGGGTAGTGGAGGACCCCACGGGCGATCTCCAGGCGACGCTTCATGCCCCCGGAGTAGGTGATCACCTGGGCGTCGGCCCGATCGGTGAGCTCGACCATCTCGAAGGCCGCCTCGATCCTGCGGTTCCGCTCGTGCCGGGGCACGCCGTACACCATGGCGTGGAAGTAGAGGTTCTCCCGGGCGGTCAGCTGGTTGTCGAGCGAGGGCTCCTGGAAGACCAGCCCGATCCGGGCCCGGACCTGCTGGGGGTGGGAGTTCACGTCGTAGCCGCCGACCACGGCGCTGCCCCCGGTCGCGCCGACGAGCGTGCAGAGGACCGAGATGGTCGTGGATTTGCCGGCCCCGTTGGGGCCGAGGAAGCCGAAGATCTCGCCACGGTGGACATCCAGGTCGATGCCTCGCACCGCCTCCACCGCGCCATAGCGCTTGCTCAGGCCGCGGACCGTGATCACGTCGTCCGGGGCGGCAACCGTCGCCGCGACCAGGGACGTCAGCGCCCCCGCCTCCAACGTCTCGGTGGCTGAGCTCAGGGTTTCCGCGTCGAACCCCATGCGGTCGTCTCCTCGCTCGGCACGGGGCCGGCGGCCCGCTCCAGCAACGCCACAAGGGTCGCACACTCCTCGTCGCTGAGGCCCCCCAGAAGCCGGCCGACCCCCTCCCGCCAGGCCGCCTCCCTGCGAGTCAGCAGCTCCCTGCCCCGGGCGCTCAGGGCCAGCCGGACCAGGCGTCGATCGTCGGGGTCGCTCATCCGTTCGGCGAGCCTCAGGTTGACCAGGCGGTCTGCCATCTGGGTCGCGCTGCTGAGCGATGCCGCCCTCAGATGCTCCGCCAGCTCTCCCATGGTGAGCGCGCCGTCGCGGTCGATGGTGTGGAGCGCGTGCATCTGCTGCACGGTGATGGCCCCGATCTCGGCCTCGAGGTCGGGGGGGATGACCCGCGACAGCCAGCGGCGCATGCGGGGGGTGAGCTCCAGGAACCGCTCGATCGCCTCGGCCCGCGAGGGGGAGGGGGAGAGGTGCGTTCCACTCGCCGTCAACTCACCTCCTCCAGAGCGTTGGCGAACTGGCTCGCGTAGAGGTCGTGGTAGAAGCCGTGGCGCGCCATCAGCTCGGTGTGGCTCCCCTGCTCCACGATCCGCCCCGCGTTCATCACCACGATGGTATCGGCGTTGCGGATCGTCGACAGGCGATGAGCGATCACGAAGCTGGTGCGCCCGTGGCGCAGCCGTGCCATCGCCTCCTGGATGAGCACCTCGGTGCGGGTGTCCACGTTGCTCGTCGCCTCGTCCAGGATCAGGATGGTGGGGTCGGAGAGGAAGGCACGAGCGATGGTCAGGAGCTGCCGTTCCCCCGCCGAGATGTTGGACGCGTCCTCGTCCAGGACGGTGTCGTACCCCTCGGGCAGCGTGCGGATGAAGTGATCGGCGTGCGCGGCCTTGGCGGCGGCCACCACCTCGTCGGTGCTGGCACCGCCCTTGCCGTAGGCGATGTTGTCGCGGATGCTGCCGGCGAAGAGCCAGGTGTCCTGGAGCACCATCCCGAACATCGCCCGGACGCTCTCCCGGGAGAGGTCGCGTGCGTCGACGCCATCCATGTAGATGTGCCCGGAGTCGATCTCGTAGAAGCGCATCAGGAGGTTCACGATCGTGGTCTTCCCGGCTCCCGTCGGTCCCACGATGGCGACCGTCTCGCCCGGCTCCACCTCCAGGTCGAAGTCCTGGATCAGCGGCGTGTCGGGGTGGTAGCGGAAGGAGACGTTCTCCAGGACGACCCGACCCTGGGGAGCGGGCAGCAGCGCCAGCGCGGGGCGCTCGGGCACCTGCTCGTCGGCGGCGAGGAACTCGAACACGCGCTCGGCCGAGGCCAGCCCCGACTGCAGCATGTTCATCTGGCTGGCGATCTGCATGATCGGGTTGGTGAACTGGCGCGAGTACTGGATGAAGGCCTGGATGTCGCCCAGGGACATGGCCCCGTTGACCGTCAGGTACCCGCCGATGACGGCGATGGCGACGTAGTTCAGGTTGGAGAGGAACATCATCGCCGGCTGGATGATCCCGGAGAGGAACTGGGCCCGGAAGCTGGGCTCGTAGAGGGCCTGGTTCTCGCGGTCGAACTCCTCCAGCGTCCGGCGTGAGCGGCCGAAGACCTGGACCAGCGCATGGCCGGTGTGGGTCTGCTCCACGAGGCTGTTGACCGTGCCGGTGTGCGCCCACTGCGAGGTGAAGTGCCTCTGGGATCGCCGCGCCACCAGGAACGTGACCCCGATCGACATCGGCACCATCACCAGGGAGATCAGGGCCAGCAGCGGGCTGATCCACAGCATCATGGCCAGCACCCCGATGATGGTGAGGATCGAGGTGAGGAGCTGGCTGAGGCCCTGCTGGAGAGTGGTCGTCACGTTGTCGATGTCGTTCGTCACCCGGCTGAGCACGTCGCCGTGCGGATGGCTGTCGAAGTACTGGAGCGGCAGCCGGGCGAGCTTGGCCTCCACGTCGCGGCGCATGCCCGAGACGGTGCGCTGCGCGACCCCGGCCATGATGTAGCCCTGAACCCAGCTGAAGAAGGCGCCCACCAGGTAGAGGAGGGCGATCACCCCCAGGCTCACCCCGAGCTGGTTGAAGTCGATGCCGTGGCCCGGGTTCACGGTGGTGCCGGTCAGCATCTGCGCCAGCTGGCTGTTGCCGTGCATGCGCAGGTACACCTCCGCCTGGGCCTGGGTCATGCCCGCCGGGAGTGACCTGCCGATCAGGCCGTCGAAGAGCAGGTTGGTCGCGTTGCCGATGATCCGGGGCGCGGCCACCAGCAACCCGACTCCGGTCGACCCGATGAGCGCGGCGGCCACGATCCGCCCACGTTCGGGGCGGAGCCGCGCCACCAGCTGGCGCAGCGCTCCCCAGAGGTCCTTGGCGCTCTTGGAGGCGCCGGCGGCGGCCATCATCCGGCCGGGACCGCCGAAGCCTCCTCTACCGGGCCCGCCCCCGGGGCCGCGCATCATGCCGCGTTCTCCCCGAGCTGGGAGACGACGATCTCGCGGTACTCGTCGCAGGAGACCATCAGCTGCTCATGGGTCCCGGACCCGACGACGGCACCGTCGTCCAGGACGATGATGCGATCCGCGCCGAGGATGGTGCTCACCCGCTGGGCGACGATCACGACCGTGGCGTTGCGGGTCTCGGCGCTCAGCTGGGCGCGCAACCGCGCGTCGGTCGCCGCGTCCAGGGCCGAGAAGCAATCGTCGAAGAGGTAGATGAGCGGATGCTTGATGACGGCCCGGGCGATCGCCAGCCGCTGGCGCTGGCCACCCGAGACGTTGGTCCCACCCTGGTCGATGGGCGCCTCGAGCTGCCCGTCCATGGTGGCCACGAAATCGCGGGCCTGGGAGATCTGGAGGGCGTGCCAGACGTCGGCGTCGTTGGCGTCCTCGGCGGCGAAGCGCAGATTGTCGGCGACCGTACCGCCGAAGAGGTACGCCTGCTGAGGCACCAACCCGATGCCCGACCAGAGCTCCTCCAGGTCGCGATCCCGGACGTCCACGCCGTCGATGAGGACGGCGCCGGCGGTCGGATCGAAGAAGCGTGGGATGAGATTCAGCAGCGTGGTCTTGCCGGCGCCCGTGCCGCCGATGATCGCGGTGGTCTCGCCGGGTTGGAGCTGGAAGGAGAGGTCGCGCAGCACCCGATGCTCGCCGCCCGGGTAGCCGAAGCTGACGTCGCGGAACTCGATGATCCCCTTCGAGACCGTGGGGGTGATCGGGTGCCGCGGGCTGATCGTGGCAGGCGCGACACGCTCCACGGCGTCGATGCGCTCGGCGCTCGCCTGGGCGCGCGGGACGAGGATCACCATCACCACGGCGAGCAGCACCGACATGAGGATCTGCAGGATGTAGGCGAGGAAGGCGGTGAGGTTGCCGATCGGCATCTGGCCGCTGCTGATCAGGTGGCCGCCGAACCAGAGGACCGCGACGCTGGAGAGGTTCATGATCCCCATCAGCGCCGGCATGGCCAGCACGAAGATCCGGTTGACCCGCAGGCCGGTCGCGGTGAGACTGGCGTTGGCGGTGGCGAAGCGGCCCTCCTCGTCATCGGAGCGGACGAAGGCTCGGATGACGCGGACGCCGGTGATCTGCTCGCGCAGCACCTGGTTGATCCGGTCGATCTTCACCTGCATCGACTTGAACTGGGGCACGGCAACGAACAGCATGCCGAGCACCAGCACGGCCATCAGGGGTACCGCGACCACCAGCAGGAGGGAGAGGGTGGCGTCCTCGTGGATGGCCATGATCACGCCGCCGACCATCATGATCGGGGCCGCCACCATCAGGGTGAGAGCCATCTGCAGGAAGATCTGGATCTGCTGGACGTCGTTGGTGTTGCGGGTGATCAGCGAGGCGGTGCCGAAGCTGTTCATCTCCCGCGCCGAGAAGCGCATGACCCGGGAGAAGACGCTGGCACGCAGATCGCGGCCCACCCCCATCGAGGTGCGGGAGGCGAAGTAGGTGGCGATGACGGCGGCCACTCCGCTGAGCAGGGTGAGGGCCAGCATCCACGCGCCGGTGTGCCAGATGTAGCCGACATTGCCCACGGCGATGCCGTCGTTGATGATGTCGGCGGTGAGGTTGGGGAGGTAGAGGCCGAGCACGGTCTGGATCACGATCAGGCCGAGGACGATCGACACCTGCAGCCGGTAGGGGCGGAGGCGGCTCATCATCATGCGGACGAGGGTCACGAGCTGGGCCCCCGTGTCGATCCGAGTGCCGCGCCGGACGCGGGGCCTGGGATCTCCGGCCGCAGCCCGAGGCTGCGCGGGCGGCGCCCGACCACTCGGATGGAGACCTCGACCGGCATCTGCGACCTCCTGCTGGCGTCCCTGGGGATGTACTACAGAGACTGTATCATTCTAGCAGAGGAAACTGCAGGTCATGTAGGACTTTTGTCACCACTCCCGAGGGGACGGCGGCGGGACCAGGCGACCAGGCCCAGCCCCGCCAGCAGGATCACCGCGAGCATGAGCGCCAGGGTGACCAGCCACTTGCCGGTGAGGCTGGGGCCCGCGTAGTTCGGAATCGTCGGGAGCGCCTGGAGCCGGTGGATGTACAGGCCGGCGCTGGTGCCGGCGTAGATCGCCGGAGCTGCGCCCAGGGGGTCGGCCGCCAGGCTGAGGACGTCGGAGGGGAGTCCCGGGGCCGCGCTCAGCCAGTCGTCCCCGCCGTCGTCGGTGAGCAGGGTCCCGTAGCCGTCGGTGCCCACGTACACCACCGCGCTCTCGGGGTGGATGACGGTGTTGAAGGCGGCCAGCGAGGTCACCGCCGGCGTCCCGGTGACGAGGGTGGTGGGCAGGAGGAGAAGGGAGACCTCCCAGCCGCCCCCCGACGACCGCCTCCAGATCGTCCCCCCGGTGCTGGCGGCGAGCACGACCCCCGGGGTTGCCAGGGGGGCGGCGATGAGGTGCGCGCCGGCGCCGAGGTCAGGGCTGCCCGGATCGACGTGGGCCGGCCCCCGACCCTGGCGGACCAGCACCTGGCCGGCGGCATCGATGGACCAGGTGCTCGTGCCGGCGGTGACCGATGGCGGAGGCGGGGGCGGGGTGGCGGCGCCGGGGACGAAGCCGGAGGCCGTCTCCACCATCGGCCGGCCTCCGACCATGACCGTGAGCCTCCCCTGGACCAGCGCCACCCGCGACACGCTCTGCCCGGAGAACCCGGCGAGCTGCCACCAGGCGGTCGCTGCCTCGACGGGCATGGCCATGGCCGGCTGCAGGGCCAGCAGGAGGAGGGGAGCCGTCAGCAGCGCCCACGCCCGGAGGATCCGGTGGCCAGGGGCCGTCACGGCTGGGGTCAGCGAAACCTCGAGGTCCGGGCCAGCATGCTCAGCCCGCCGAAGAACCAGAGCGCCCCGATGATGATCAGGCCGAAGGGGACGAAGTAGATCCCGCCGCTCGCGCTGTTGGCGGCGCTGTAGCTGGCCACCGTGATGATGATCCCGATGGCGAGGAACACGGCGCCCAGGATGGTGTGGGTGATCGCCCGCCGGCGCAGGAAGGGACCCATCTGGGCGCCCCCGCCCATCCCGTACATCCCCCGCCGCCAGCCGCGATACCCCATCCCCGGGTACCCGGGGCCGTACGGGCCGGGCTGTCCATACGGGCCGGGCTGTCCGTACGGGGGCTGCTGGCCGTACGGAGGCTGACCGTAGGGCGGCTGCGGACCATAGGGTTGCTGGCCGTAGGGCGGCTGCGGACCGTAGGGTTGCTGACCGTAGGGAGCCGGGCCCGGAGGCGCTGCCGCACCCGCGGGCGCTCCGAAGGGGGAGGCGGGTATCGGCGTCGCAGCCGGCGCGGCGGGCTGGCCCTCGGGCGATGCCGCCGACGACGTCCCCGGCGGGTCGGGGGTCCACGGCGTGTACCAATCGGAGCCGCCGCCGAGCGGCGATGGAGCGGCTGGATCGGGGCCCCCCGAGGATCCCGGGTTCGGGGGCAGGAGGTCGCCTGACTGGGTCATCGGGCCGTCTCCAGAGGTGCGGGAAGGGTGGCTCCGAGCATACGCGCTCGCGGCTTCAGCGATCGTGACACGGGATCGGCGGTGGGGGCGGCGCGCGTGGCAGACTGTCGCTCCGTGGAACGCATAGGGGTCGCGATTCTCGGGTACGGGCTGGCCGGCTCCGTCTTCCACGCGCCGCTGGTGGCGGCGACACCGGGCCTCGAGGTGAGAGCCATCGTCACCGCCAACCCGGAACGCCGTAGCCGAGCCGCGCACGACTTCCCCGACGCGCGGCTTCTCGACAGCGCCGACCGGCTCTGGGACGACTGCCAGGACATCGGCCTCGTGGTGGTGGCCACGCCCAACCACCTCCACGCGCCGCAGGCGATCGCCGCCCTCGGTCGCCGGCTCGCGGTCGTCGTGGACAAGCCGATGGCGCTCGGCACGGCGGAGGTCGGGACGATGCTGGCGGCGGCCGAACGCGAAGGGGGTCTGCTGAGCGTCTTTCAGAACCGCAGGTGGGACAGCGACTTCCTCCTGGTCCGCGAGATGATCGCGGGCGATCAGCTGGGCGGGCTGTTCCGCATCGAGAGCCGCTTCGAGCGCTACCGCCCGGAGGTGAAGGGTGGGTCGTGGCGGGAGGAGATCTCATCGGAGGCGGGCGGAGGGCTGCTTCTCGATCTCGGCAGCCACCTCATCGACCAGACGGTCGTGCTCCTCGGGATGCCCCGCTCCGTGTACGCGGAGATCGCGACGGCGCGGCGCGGGGCGGCGGCGGATGACGACTGCTTCCTCGCCCTCGAGTTCGAGGGGGGCGCCCGGGCCCATCTCTGGATGAGCACCATGGCCCCGTCGATCGGACCGCGCTGGCGCATCTGGGGCAGCCGCCAGGCTCTCGAGGTGTGGGGACTGGACCCCCAGGAGAGCTACATCGTGGCGGGGGGGCGGCCCAGCGACCCCGCCTACGGGGAGCCGGACGGCAGCCAGCGGGCGGTGCTCATCCGCGGCGGCGAGGCCGGGCCCGGAAGCGAGCTGCCGCTGCCCGCCGGGCGGTACGGCGACTACTACGCCGGGATGGCGGCCGCGATCCGCGGCGAGGGGCCGGTCCCCGTCCCCGCCCAGGCCGGGTGGGACGTCCTCGCCGTCGTCGAGGCGGCGCGCCGGAGCGTGGCGACGGGGACGGTGGTCCACCCCGAGACCGGCCCCGACCGCTCCTGACGCGGGGGCACAGTACCGCCCCGGGTCAGTACAGCCCGGGGATGACGCCGAGCGTCACCACCACATCGGCGACCCCGTGGACGACCGCGGCGGGCCAGATCGAGTCGCAGCGCTGGGTGACCCAGCCGAGCACGAAGCCGAGAATCATGGTCAGCGGGACGAAGGGGGCCACCGGCCCCTGGTAGACGATGGCCAGGTGGGCGAGTCCGAAGATCACCGCCTGGGTGATGTTGGCCACGAGCGGCGAGCTGAGCTTCTCGAGGCTCCCGAGCAGCAGGCCACGGAACTGCAGCTCCTGGGCGGCCCCCTGGAGCATGTTGGCGGGGACGAGCCAGGGAGCGTCGCGGGCCAGCGCCGGGATGGCCAGCCCCTCGCGCCCCAGCAGGGGGGCGGGGATCAGCAGGAAGACGACGAGGAAGAGCGCGGTGCCACCGAGCGCCCACGCGATCGCGGGCCAGCCGAGGTGGAGCAGGCGGAGGTGGGGGAGCTCTTGGCGCACCACCACCCAGAGCAGGCAGATGATCACGGCGGTGACCAGGAACCACGCCACCGACGCGTTGAGATTGGCCTGGTCCCCGCTCTGTGCGACCCCCACGTCGGCGAGCAGCTGGGGTGCTCCGAGGAACGCCGACCAGGAGAGGGTGATCGCGACCAGGCTGACCAGGATCAGCCGGGCCCGCTGCAGGCCCGGCACCGCCACGGCGACGGCCAGCAGGCCGAGGGCGACGCCGCTGGTGCGGAGCGAGTAGGGATCGAGGCCGTTGGGATCGCTGTAGAGGTTGGGGACCAGGACGACCGCGGCCATGGCGGCCACGCCGATCAGCAGGGGAAGGAGCGGGGCGCAGCCGGCGAGGGAGCGCTCCGGGGTGGGGGGCGCCGCCGCGCTCGGGGCCTCAGACATCCCGCCAGCGCTCGATGACCTCGGCAACGCCGAGGCCGGGCAGGCCCGAGGCCTCGGCCAGCGAGGTGTTGGCGGCGGGTGTCACCTCCACGTCGATGAGGCGGTGGCAGGCGACCAGCAGCTCCATGTCCTCCTCGGTGATCGGCGCGACCGCCATCATCCCGCGCATCACGACCCACTCCCGGGTGACGCGATAGCCGAGGCCGATCAGCTTGCGTCCGGCCACGGAGACGTCGCTGAACCCGGGGCACCAGCCGCCCTCGACCCGGCCCGACCCGGCCTCGACGCCAAAGCGGGCCAGGGCGGCGCCGAACCAGGCGACGAGCTCCGTGTTGATCCAGTCGAGCGGCATCGCCCGCTCCGGCGGCGGGACCCCCACCGCGCAGAGGCCGAGCCAGCCGGGGCCCCCGATGACGAAGGTGCCCCCGGCGGGAGAGGTGGCGAGGCCGGGCAGCCCCGGCAGGGCGCGAACGGCGTCCAGCAGCTCGGGCCTGCGAGCGAGCCCCGCGCCGACCGCGACCCGGCGCAGGGTGGTGCGGAGCTGCACGGCGACCGTGCCCGCTGCGCCGGCGAGGTGGAGGGGGAGCTCTGGCGGATCGTCGACGGCGCCGCGCTCGGCCGTGACCTCGGCCACCCGCACCGCCCCGGGAGGCGAGGGGGGCGATGCCGTCCGGTGGACCGGGACCTCGCCGGCCGGCGGTGCGCTCATCCGGCCGACGGTAGCGCAGCCGGACGCGGCGAGCGGGTGCCGGCGTGGGAGGATGCGAGCCGTGCCCGACCCACTGCCGGTGGCTGATCGACACGTCCACTCGGAGTGGTCGTGGGACGCGGCGGAGGGGGACATGCTGGCCACCTGCCGGCAGGCCGTCGAGTGGGGACTTCCGGCCGTCGCCTTCACCGAGCACGCGGACTTCACCGCCTGGATGGCGGCACCGGCCGCAACCCTTTGGCGCCCGGCGACCGGTGGGTCGTCCAAGGACGCGGTGGACCCGCACGCGGGACACGTCGCGGGCGGGCCCTGGCCGGTGCGGGTGACCGCGTCCCCGATCCGGCGCGGCGAGCTCGACATCCGCGGCTACTGGAAGGCCATCGACCGCTGCCGGGCGGCGTTCCCCGGGCTGCGGATCGAGTCGGGGGTGGAGCTGGGCGAGCCGCACCTCTTCCCGGAGCAGGTGGCGCGCCTGCTCGCGCGCCGCCCCCTCGACCGGCTGCTCGGATCGCAGCATTCGATCGAGGTGGACGGGGAGCTGGTGGACATGAGCGCCCCCGGACTGCTCTCGCCGGAGCATGCGGAGGCGCGTTTCCGGGTCCACCTGGCGGCCACCCTGGTGCTGGTCGAGAGCTCCGCCCCCTTCGCGATCCTCACCCACATCGACTACGGCAAGAGGTTCTGGCCGCATGCCCAGGTCCGGTTCGACGAGCGCGACTTCGAGGACGAGTATCGGGCGGTGCTGCGCGCCCTGGCCCGGAGCGGCCGGGCGCTGGAGATCAACAGCAGCCGCGACATGGGTCCGCCGCGCGGACCCAGCCCCGGTCCCCTGCCGCTCCGCTGGTGGCATGAGGCGGGCGGCGGGGCGGTGAGCTTCGGCAGCGACGCGCACCGGCCCGGGCACCTGGCCGCCGGTCTCGCCGGCGCCGCCGCCATGGCCGAGGCGGCCGGCTTCCGGCGCGGGAGCGACCCCCTCCAGCTCTGGCTGCGGGGCTGAGCGGGGGACGCCAGGGCGCGCGCCGGACCGCCTCCGACCTCGCGCGCGCCACCCCCTCGCCGGGTGCGACCGGATACGCTGCGCGTGCTCGATCCGCACCGCCAGGAGGTCCGGCCATCAGCGTCACCATCCTCATCGGCGGCCAGTGGGGCGACGAGGGCAAGGGCAAG
>CAZDTK010000020.1:0-25510 GCA_964508345.1 uncultured Actinomycetes bacterium
GGCCTCGGCGCAGTAGCCGCAGAAGATGCAGCGCATCAGGTTGATCTCGTAGCGCTCCGCGTAGCGCTCGCCGGGCGAGACCGGGTGATCCTTGGGGTTCTCGGCGGCGCCCACGTAGATGCAGCCCACCGGGCAGGCGGCGGCGCACAGCTCGCAGCCGATGCACTTCTCCAGCCCGTTGTCGTAGCGGTGGAGGATGTGCCGGCCCCGGTGGCGCGGCGGCGTGAGCCGCTGCTCCTCCGGCCACTGCAGCGTGATCGGCTTCCTGAACATGTTGCGCAGGGTGAGCGTCATGCCCTCGGCGATCTCGCGAAACATCAGCCGGCCCTCAGGGCGACGATGGTGCCGGTGACCATGATGTTGATCAGCCCGAGCGGGAGCAGCAGCTTCCAGCCCAGGCTCATCAGCCGGTCGTAGCGCAGCCGGGGCAGGGTCCAGCGCACCCACATCATGACGAAGAGGAGCGCGACCACCTTGATCAGGTACCAGACCACGCCGGGGATCTGGCCGATGATGATCCAGCTGGTCGGCAGCGGCGACAGCCAGCCGCCCAGGAAGAGCGAGGTGGCGATCGACGAGACGACCACCATGTTGACGTACTCGCCGAGGAAGTAGAGGCCGAAGCGCATCGACCCGTACTCGGTGTGGTATCCGGCCACCAGCTCCGTCTCCGCCTCGGGAAGGTCGAAGGGTGCCCGGTTGGTCTCAGCCAGCGCGGCGATGAAGTAAATGACGAAGGCGAGCGGCTGGAGGAAGACGTACCAGAGGTGCTGCTGGCTGCTGACCATCTGCTCCAGGTTGAGCGACCCGGCGAGGATCACCGGGCCGATGAGGGCGAAGCTGACCGCCATCTCATAGGAGATGATCTGGGCCGAGGAGCGCAGCCCACCCAGCAGCGAGTACTTGCTGTTGGCCGCCCAGCCGCCCAGGAAGATCGAGTAGACCCCGATCGAGGTGATGGCGAGGATGAAGAGCAGGCCGACGTTGAGGTTGGCGATGTCCCAGTGCAGGGCGTAGCCGGAGGGGCAGGTGAGCCCGGCCTGGCCGATGTGGGGACCGCCGTTCAGGCACTGGACGGCGCTCACCGGGATGACGGCGAAGGCGAGGATTGCCGCCCCGGCCGCCAGTCCGGGGGCGATCACGTAGATCAGCTTGTCCCGCCCGGCCGGGGCGGTGTTCTCCTTGAAGAGCATCTTGATGGCGTCCGCCGCGGGCTGGAGCAGCCCGAAAGGGCCCACCCGGTTGGGGCCGTAGCGGAGCTGGATGCGCGCCGCCACCTTGCGCTCTGCGTAGGTGAGGTAGGCCGCCGCGGTGGTCAGGAAGCCGACCGCGATCACCGCCTTGATCAGCAGCACCCACCACCAGTCCGAGCCGATGGAGTAGGTCCACGCGTCGGCGATCACCCCGCCGCCCCCACGAACAGGGCGCGCCCGCCGTTGCCGGCGGCAGCGTAGGCGGGGAGCGACGCGGCGATCTCGCGCTGGACCCGGGTCGGGTCCGCCGGGAGGTCGGGCGCGCCCAGCGCCGCCGCCAGCAGGGCCAGCACCCGCGTCTCCGGGGGGGTGGCCGTGGCCGGGGGCAGCGCGGGGCGGATCCGCTGCACCCTGCCCTCGCAGCTGGTGACGCTGCCCCGCTTCTCCATCAGGCTGTGGCCGGGGATGAGCACGGTCGCGCTCTCGCTCACCGGCCCGGGCACGCTCTCGATCGCCACCACCACCTCGGCCCGGGCGAGCGCCCGGCGCAGCAGCTCCCCGTCCTCGTCCGGGGCGGCGAGCGCCGCGCCGTTGACCAGGACCAGCGCCGCGATCATGCCCTGGGCGGCCGCCTCCAGGATCTCCCGGCCGGACTTCCCGCCGGCCGCGGGCCGGTAGCCGGGGAGCACCCCAGGGAGCACGCCGAGATCCTTGGCACCGCGCCCGTTGACGCCGCGGGTGATGGTCAGCCGCTTCACGGTCGCTCCGCCGGCGCGCAGCGCCTTGGCGACTGCCGCTGCCGCCTCGCGCCTGGTCTCGTCGGCGACCACGCCGACCACACCCTCGCCTCCGCCCACCGCCTTCACGGCGTCCGCGGGGCGGACGTCCCGGCCCAGGCGGTGGACCGCGACCCCCTTCTTGGTCTGCGCCTTGAAGAGGCGCAGGGTGAGCACGGGGGCGGACCGCTCCGGCTCCTCGCCAAGCACGGCCACGGCGCGGCACTCCTCGATCTCGGCGATGCCCAGCTCGTGCTCGCCGGCGTCGAGGTCCGGGAAGCTCTCCAGCTGGTGGTCGAGGTGGGGGGTGCCCAGCACCTCTCGGGCGAGGCGCTGGAGGAGCCATAGCTCCTCGTTGGTGCTCTCGGCAGAGCCGAGCACCCCGATGGCGGCGGCGCCCAGCCGCTCCCTGATCGCGCTGAGCTGCTGGGCGGCCGCGGCCACGGCGGCCTCGACGGTCGCCGGCTGCGAGATCTGGTCGCGGCCGGCCGCGACCATCGGCCGCCGCACCCGGTCGGTGGAGTTCCAGCGCGGGAACGAGTAGCGACCCTGGTCGCAGAGCCACATGTCGTCGACCAGCGGGTTGTCCCGGGAGGCGAAGCGCTTGACCTCGAAGTCGCGCGAGTCCACGTTGATGTTGCAGCCGTAGGAGCAGCCGGGACAGACCGAGCTCGTCCGCTGCAGATCCCACGGCCGCGACCGGAAGCGGTACTCGACGTGGGTGAGCGCCCCCACCGGGCAGATCTCGGGGAGGTTGCCCTGGAACTCGGAGCGGAGCGGCTGCCCGTTGAAGGTGGCGACCAGGGTGTGGACGCCGCGCTCCTGGAGCACCAGCTCCCTCTCCCCGGTGATCTCCTCGTAGAAGCGGGTGCAGCGCCAGCAGAGGATGCAGCGCTCCTGGTCCAGTTCGATGCGGTCGGAGAGGGGCAGCGCCTTGTTGAAGTGCACCTTCTCGGTGATCGGGAAGCGCGAGGTGGGGGGACCGTAGCGGACCGTGAAATCCTGGAGGTCGCACTCCCCGCCGCGATCGCAGACCGGGCAGTCCAGCGGATGGTTCATGAGCAGGAACTCGAGGACCCCCTCGCGCTCCTTGGCGACCGGCGCGGTCTGGGTGGCGACCACCATCCCGTCGCTGACCACGGTGGCGCAGGCCGGCTGCAGCTTGGGGCTCCTCTCGATCTCCACCAGGCACATCCGGCAGACCGCCACCGGGTCCATCTTGGGATGGGCGCAGTAGATGGGGATGTGGATGCCCGCCTCGGTGGCGGCGTCGAGCACCAGGGTGCCCTTCGGCACTCGCAGCGAACGGCCGTCGATGGTGACGGCCACCCGCCCGTCGTCGGGGGGCGCGGGGGTCGCCGGCGGCGCCTTTTCGTCGGGCATCTACGCCGTCACCAGCCGGGAGTTGCGCGTCTTCACCGGACAGCCGCCCGCTCCGCAGTGCTCCTCGAACTCCTCGCGGAACGCCTGGTAGGCGGACATCACGAACCAGGTCGCGGTGTCGCCCAGCGGGCAGAAGCACTTGCCGTTCATGTTGTCGCAGATGTCGGTGAGCGTCCCCAGCTCTGCCGTGGTCAGCACACCGCGCTCCAGGCGGTGCATCAGGTCGGACTCGAAGTAGGTGCCCTCGCGGCAGGGGGCGCACTTGCCGCAGGATTCATGCTGATAGAAGTCGACCAGGCGCATGGAGACGTCCACCATGCAGGTCGTCTCGTCCATGAACACCATCGCCCCGGCGCCCAGCGCCGAGCCCGCCCTGGCCACCACGTCCATGTCCAGGGGCAGGTCGAGGTGCTCGGGGAGCAGCACCTGCATGGAGCCCCCGCCCGGTTGGAACGCCTTGAGGGAGCGGCCCTTCCAGACGCCGCCGCACTCCTCTTCGAGCAGCTCCCGGATCGGGGTTCCGAGCAGCATCTCGTAGGTGCCGGGGCGGTTGATGTGCCCGCTGCAGCAGAAGAGACGGGTGCCGGTGCTCTTCTCCGTGCCCAGCGACGCGAACCAGGCGCCGCCGCGCATCACGATGTGGGGCAGGTTGGAGAGGGTCTCGACGTTGTTGACCACGGTGGGCTTGCCATAGAGGCCCTTGACCGCGGGGAAGGGCGGCTTGAGCCGGGGCTGCCCGCGCAGCCCCTCCAGCGAGTCGATGAGCGCCGTCTCCTCGCCGCAGATGTAGGCGCCGGCGCCGCCGTGGACGATGACGTCGCAGCTGAAGTCGGAGCCCAGGATCCCCCGGCCGATGTAGCCGGCGGCCCGCGCCTCCTCGACGCAGCGCTCCAGCAGCAGCCGCTGGTCGTGGTACTCGCCGCGGATGTAGATGAAGGCGATCGGCGCCTGGATCGCGTAGGCGGCGATCAGGGTCCCCTCGACGAGCTGGTGGGGGTCCTCGTCGATCAGGGCGCGGTCCTTGAAGCAGCCCGGCTCGGACTCGTCGGCGTTGACGCAGAGATAGCGGGGATGGACGTCCTTGGGCAGGAACGACCACTTCATCCCGGTGGGGAAACCGGCGCCACCCCGACCCCGGATCCCGCTGGTCTTGACCTCGGTCACCACCTCGTCGGGGGTCATCTGGGTGAGCGCCTTGCGCAGCCCCTGGTAGCCGCCCAGCTTCTCGTAGACGCGCAGGCTCTGGACCCCCTCGGTCCCGAAGTGCTCGGTGAGCAGCCGGTGCTCGGCCATCAGCGTCCGCCCGCCTCCCCCATCAGGACGCCCTCTCCGGTGCCCCACGGCGTCGCGGGGCCGGCCCGCCCGCGTGGGAAGGCGCGTTCCGCACCTCCTCGAGGATGGCGTCGACCCGCTCCCCGGTCAGGTTCTCCTGGAAGTGGTGGTCGACCTGCATCGCCGGGGCGCCGCCGCAGGCGCCCAGGCACTCCACCGTCTGCTCCCAGGTGAACTCCCCGTCCGCACTGGTTCCGCCTGACGGACAGCCGAGCCGGCCCTCCAGGTGGCGGACGATCTCCTCGGCGCCGCGGAGCGCGCAGGAGACGTTGACGCACACCAGCACGTGATGGCGTCCCACCGGGTGGTCGAAGTACATGGAGTAGAAGCTGGCGACGGCCTCCACCTCGCTGGGGACGAGGCCCAGGAGCTGGGCCACCTCCTCCATCCCCTCCGGGGTCAGGTGGCCGAGCTGGTGCTGGACCGCCCACAGCGAGGGCAGCACCGCGCTCCGCGGCTGCGGGTAGCGGTCGCGCTGGCGCTCGATCTCGGTGCGGGTCGCCGCCGTGAGCACGCTCACCTGTCGACGTCCCCGAGGACGATGTCGATGGAGCCGATGACCGCGACCAGGTCGGGGAGGAGCTCGCCCTTGGCCATGTAGGGCAGGGCGCTGAGGTTGCTGAAGGAGGGGGCGCGCACCTTGCAGCGGTACGGACGGTTGCTGCCGTCGGCGACCAGCAGGAAGCCCAGCTCGCCGCGCGGTGACTCGACCGCCTGGTAGACCGTGCCCCGGGGCACCCGGAAGCCCTCGGTCACCAGCTTGAAGTGGTGGATCAGCGACTCCATGCTGGTGTTGATCTCGTTGCGCGGGGGCAGCGCCACCTTGCGGTCCGAGCTGTTGACCGGGCCCTCGGGAAGACCCGCCAGCGCCTGCTCGATGATCCGCAGCGACTCGCGCATCTCCTGCATCCGGACCAGGTAGCGGTCGTAGATGTCGCCATGCTCGCCGACCGGGATGTCGAAGTCGAAGTGATCGTAGGAGCTGTAGGGCTGCGCCTTGCGCAGGTCGTACGCGACGCCGCTGCCGCGCAGCGACGGTCCGGTGACGCCGTAGTTCATGGCGTCCTGGGCGCTGATCACCCCCAACCCACGGGTCCGGTCGCGGAAGATCGGGTTGCCGGTGATCAGGGTCTCGTACTCGTCGATGTGGTGGGGGAAGGTCTTGACCACCTCGCCGACCATGCCGTAGAACTCGTCGGGGACATCGGCCAGGAGGCCCCCGACGCGGATGAACGAGGTGTGCATCCTCACCCCGCTCACCAGCTCGTTGATGTCGAGGATCTTCTCCCGCTCCCGCCACGCGTAGACGAAGGGCGTGGTGGCGCCCAGGTCGAGGGCGCTGGTGCCGAACCAGATCAGGTGGCTGGCCAGCCGGGCGAGCTCGCACATGATCACGCGCAGGTACTGCCCGCGCGGCGGCACCTCCACGTCCAGCAGCCGCTCCGCCGCCAGCGAGAAGCCGAGGTTGTTGCTGAGCGGCGAGAGGTAGTCCATCCGGTCGGTGTAGGGGATGCACTGCTGGTAGGAGTGGCGTTCGAAGTCCTTCTCGAAGCCGGTGTGGAGGTAACCGATGTCGGGGTGGCAGCCGCGCACCACCTCCCCGTCCAGGTCGAGCACCAGGCGCAGCACCCCGTGGGTCGAGGGGTGCTGGGGCCCCATGTTCAGCTCCATGGTCTGGTCGTCGAGCTGGACCAGGTCGACGGTGTCCAGCCCGGGGTCGACGCCCAGGATCTCGCGCCCTCTCTCGTACTGCTCGGAGACGGCGTCGCGGCCGGGCGGGCCGGGCGGCGGCAGCACGGCCATCAGACTCCCCTGCCGGCGCTCAGGCCGTTCAGATCAAGGAAGCGAGCCGCACAGGGAGGGAGCGCACCGACGTGCGTGACCGACCGAGCAGCGAAGCTGACACAGAGCTGGGCGGAGGTGAGCGCCGGCATCAGCGCGACTCCCCCGGGAGGTCCCTCGGCCGCTCCTGCGCCGGCAGCGCCCACTCCAGGTTGTGGGTGAAGGCGATCGGCTCCCCGAAGGAGACGTAATCCTTGCGCAGCGGGTGACCGTCCCAGTCGAAGGGGAGGAGGATGCGGCGCAGGTCGTGGTGACCGGTGAACTCGATCCCCATCAGGTCGAAGGTCTCGCGCTCGTGCCAGTCCATGCCGGCGAAGACGCCCTCCAGGGTGGGGACGCGGGCGTCGTCCTCGGGAACCTGGACCACCAGGCGGACCACGTCGTTGTGCTCCAGGGAGCGGAGCTGGTACACCACGTCGAAGCGGGGTGCGCTCGGCTCGCGGTCGGGCCAGTCCACCGCGGTGACGCAGAGGGGCAGCTCGTAGCGGGCGTCCGCGTGGTCACGGAGGAGGCGGGTCACCTCGACCAGGCGCTCGCGGGGGATGCGCACGGTCACCTCCCCGAACTGCTCGTCGCTCCCCAGCACGGCCTCCGGCAGCTCCCGGCGGAGCAGCTCGAGCGCCCTCAACCCGGCCGCCGGGCGCGCGACCGATGCCTCCCCTGCCTCCGTCACCTCAGCTCACCCCCGCCAGGAGGGGAGGTGGGAGGCGGCGATCTTCTGCTGCAGCTTGACCACGGCGTCGAGGAGCGCCTCGGGCCGGGGCGGGCAGCCGGGGATGAACACGTCCACGGGGACGACCTTGTCGACTCCCTGGATGATCGCGTAGTTGTTGAACATGCCCCCACTGGAGGCGCAGGCGCCCATGCTGATCACCCACTTGGGCTCGGGCATCTGGTCGTAGATCTGGCGCAGCACCGGGGCCATCTTCTGGGAGACCCGGCCGGAGACGATCATCACGTCGGCCTGGCGCGGCGAGGCGCGGAAGACCTCGCAGCCGAAGCGCGCCATGTCGAAGCGGGCGGCGCCGGTACCCATCATCTCGATGGCACAGCAGGCGAGGCCGAAGAGGGCCGGCCAGAGCGAGCTGTACCGCCCCCAGTTGATGACCTTCTCCAGGCTGGTGGTGATGATCCCACTCTGGACCGCGGCGCGCTCCCCCTCGCCCACCCGGGGCAGGGGCAGAGCGCCGGCGTCGGCACCCACGCTGAGAAGCCGGCCGGAGGAGCTGAGAGAGGGGGCGTCGGTCATTCCCACGTGAGCGCCCCCTTCGCCCAGATGTAGACGAGCCCGAGCAGCAGGATGAGGATGAAGACCCCCATCTCGACGATCCCGTACACCTTGAGCTGGCGGACGATGGTCGCCCAGGGGAAGAGGAAGATCGACTCCACGTCGAAGACGATGAAGAGCATCGCGGTCACGTAGAAGCTGATCGAGAAGCGCCGCCGCGCCGAGGCGACGGGGACGATGCCGGACTCGTAGGGGAGCTCCTTCTCCGGGCTGGGGCGGCGCGGGCCGAGGAGGGCGCTGAGCAGTGGCACGCCGACGCCGAAGAGGACACAGATACCCAGGAAGACGAGGATCGGCGCGTAGTCCGAGAGCATCTCCGTCAATGCTACCAAGGCGTCAGTCCCCCACCGCGGGCGGGGGCAGCGCCTTGGGCGGGGCGCCCAAACTCAGCCGGCGCGCACCTGTACCATGCCGTTCTCCACGCGGGTCGCGAAGGGGAGCGCGGGGGCGGACGCGGGGCCTCGCACCGCGCGCCCGTCGCTCAACCGGAAGCGGCTGCCGTGCCAGGGACAGGTCACGCACAGCTCGGCGTCGACGCTGCCCTCGTGGAGAGGCCCGCCGGCGTGGGGGCAGACGTCGGAGATCGCGTAGATCTGCGACCTGCGCCGGTAGAGCAGCAGCCGCATGCCTCCCGCCTCGACCGCGGTCGGGGTCTCCTCGTCCAGCTCCTCGTCGGCGATCGCATCTGTCCACTCGGCGGGTGCCTCCAGGAAGACCTGGTGGTCGACCCCGACCCCGCGACCGAAGCTGAGGTGCCCGCCCAGATACCCGCCCGCGCTGATCGCGGCCAGGCCCAGGAGGCGCAGTGGCCGGGCCGCGCGCCCCGCTCCCAGGGAGGCCGCGAAGAGCCCCAGCCCGGTGAGATTGGCGGCGGCGTGCACCAGGCCGACCCGCCGCTCCCGGCCGTAGGAGTCCGCCCAGTCGCTGAGCCCGCTGGCGACCGCGGGCAGAGCAGCCAGCGCGCCGAGGGCGACCAGCGGGTCGACGGCGGCCTCGGCCGCCGGGCCACCGAAGAGGTCCAGAGCGACGGCCCCGGTCCAGCAGCCGGTGGGGATCTCGATGAGCGCGGGGTGCAGCGGGTGCTCCAGCCAGGTGCCGCTCAGCAGGCTCTTGACAGGAGCCGCCGCGGAGTTGACCAGGCCGGCGAGCGTGTCCGAGATCCCGTCGAGGATCTCCAGCTCCTCCAGCCGGTCGGTGACCTCCCTCAGACCCACAGCGCCAAGGATATGGCACCGGGGCCGGGGAGATCACAGGAGGACGCGGACGGTGGCGCCGCGCACCGGCCCGAGCCGGTGGCGGCACCACCCGGGAGAGAGGTCAGGCGGCGGGGGCGGCCGGAACGACCTCGGCCTCGATCTCGAGCTGGATCTTCTTGCTCACCAGGACGCCGCCCGACTCGAGGGCGACGTTCCAGTTCAGGCCCCACTCATCGCGGTCGATCTCCGCCGACGCGGTGATGACCGAGACCGAGGTCCCCCAGGGGGTCTTCTGGTCGCCGAGGTACTCGACGTCCAGGGTCACGGGGCGGCTCTGGTCGCGGATGGTGAGGTCTCCGGTCACCGCGTAGTGCCCGGCCGCGCCGGCCGTGATGCCGGTCGAGTGGAAGGTCATGGTCGGGAACTTCTCGACGTCGAAGAAGTCGGCGGAGCGCAGGTGGGCGTCCCGCTTCTCGTCACGGCTGGTGAGGCTGGCCACGTCGATGGTCACGTCCACGCCCGACGTCTCCAGGCTCTCGCCCACCCGGATCGCGGCATCGACCTTCTCGAAGGTGCCCCGCACCTTGCTCACCACCAGGTGGCGGGCGAGGAAGCCGACGTGAGTGTGAGACGGGTCGAGGGCATACGCCCCCGGGGCGAGCGGCAGGCTGGCGATGGTTGCGTTCTGAGGCATCTCTCTCTCCGATGGTTGTCGGTTGCTATCTCAACTGTTGCTTCATCAACGGTTGCTGGGGCAACTATATCCCCAGATCGTTGCGCTGTCAACCTTTCTGGGGTACGCTTGGCGGCATGGTGATCGCTGAATTGGATCAATCGGTCCACCTGCAGGCGTGGCATGCCCTCCTGCGCGCCCAGGCGGGCCTGGCCTGCAGCCTCGAGCGCGAGCTGATGGCCGCCGAGGGGCTGCCCCTCGTCTGGTACGAGGTGCTGCGAGTCCTGGACCAGGACCCGCAGGGAGCGCTCCGCCTCCAGCGCCTCATGGACACCGTCCTGATGACCAAGAGCGGGGTGAGCCGCCTGATCGACCGCATGGAGGCCGCCGGGCTGGTCGCCCGCTCCGGCTGTCCCTCCGACCGGCGTGGCGCCTATGCGGTGATCACCGACCAGGGCCGAGAGAGGCTCCGCCGGGCCGCGCCCGTGCACGCGCGGGGGATCGACCGCCACCTGGCCGGCATACTCGAGGCCGATCAGGCGGCCCGCCTCCGCGACGCGCTCACCGCCGTCGCCGACGCCCTGGAGGGCGAGGGGGTGTGCCTCCCCTGCACCGGCGTGGACGGCGACGCAGGGTCCGAGGCCGAGGCGGACGCGAGCCTCCAGGCCGCGACCCGCTAGACAGCCCGTCCTTTCGCGGCCGCCGGCGGGTGGCGGGCGAGGGGACCGAGCGCCCACAATGGCGCCTCGTGGCCGGTCGCATCATCAGTGACAACCTCACCGAGACGGAGGCGGCGGAGCGCGCCGAGCTGATCGGGGGGGTCAGTTACGCGGTCGATCTGGAGTTGAGCGACGATCCAGCGGCCCGGACCTTCAGGAGCTCGGCCCGGATCGGCTTCTCGTGCCGCCGCGCCGGTGCGGACACCTTCCTCAACCTCACCGTCGGCGAGCCGGGGCGGCTGCGCGGAGTGCGCGTGGGCGGTCAGCCCAGCGCGACGGCGCTGGACGGCTACGACGGCGCGCGGATCCCGCTCACCGGCCTTCCCGAGGGGCCCGTCCAGGTCGAGGTCATCGCCGACTGCGCCTACGAGCGGGTGGGGGTGGGCCTCCACCGGGTCGTCGACCCCGCCGACCAGCAGGTCTACGTCTTCACCCACTTCGAGCCGTTCGACGCCCACAAGGTGTTCGCCTGCTTCGACCAGCCGGACCTCAAGGGCCCCTTCACCGAGACGGTGCGCGCGCCGATCGCCTGGGAGGTGTGTGGCAACGGGCGGGTGCTCAGCAGGGAGGAGCACGGCGACGGCAGCCGCACCTGGCGGTTCAACACCACCCCTCCCCTCTCCACCTACCTGATGGCGGTCGCCGCCGGCGACTACCGGATCGTCGAGAGCGAGCACCGGGGGATCCGCCTGGGGCTCTATGCGCGCCGCTCGCTGGCCACCCAGCTCGAGGAGCAGGCCGGAGAGCTCTTCGAGATCACCCGCCAGGGCCTCGACTTCTTCGCCCAGGAGTTCGGCCTCGCCTACCCGTTCGACGAGTACAACCAGCTCTTCGTGCCCGAATTCAACATGGGCGCGATGGAGAACCCGGGCTGCGTCACCTTCAACGAGATGTTCGTCTTCCGCAGCCGGGCCACCGAGCTGCAGCGGGCGCGCCGGGCCGAGGTGATCGTCCACGAGATGGCCCACGTCTGCGGCTTCGGCGACGTCACCACCATGCGCTGGTGGGGCGACCTCTGGCTCAACGAGAGCTTCGCCACCTACATGGCGAGCAAGGCGATGGTCACGGCCACCGCCTTCACCAACGCGTGGGTCGACTTCGCCAACACCATGAAGTCGGCGGCCGCCCGCCAGGACCAGCTCCCCTCGACCCACCCCGTCTCCACCCCCTGCGCCGACACCAACGAGGTCCGCCAGAACTTCGACGGCATCACGTACCAGAAGGGGGCGTCGGTCCTCAAGCAGCTGGTCGCCTGGGTCGGGGACGAGGCCTTCACCACCGGCTGCCGCGAGTATTTCGCCCGCTACCGCTGGGCCAACGCCGGCCTCCGCGAGTTCCTCGCCTGCTTGGAGAAGGCTTCGGGCCGCGACCTGGAGGCGTGGTCGGCGGAGTGGCTCCGGACCGCGGGCATGAACACGCTGCGCCCCCAGCCCGAGGTCCACGACGGGCACCTCGAGAGCCTCACCATCGTGCAGTCGGCGGCGCCCTCCCATCCGACCCTGCGCTCTCACCACGTCGCCGTCGGGCTGTACCGGCTGGAGGGGGATCGCCTGGTCCGCCACCGGCGGGTCGATGCCGAGGTCAGCGGCGAGAGCACCGAGGTGGTGGAGCTGCGCGGGGAGCCGCTCCCCGACCTCACCCTGATCAACGACGAGGACCTCACCTTCGCCAAGCTGCGCTTCGACCCCGTGTCGCTGCGCACCCTGCTCGATCATCTGGGCGGCCTCGAGGACCCCCTGCCCCGCGCACTCTGCTGGGCAGCGCTCTGGGACATGACCCGCGATGCCGAGCTGGCCACCCGCGACTTCGTGGACGCCGTCCTCCGGCACGCCCGCCGAGAGACCGACGTCACGGTGCTGGAGCGCCTGCTCAGCCAGTCCCTGGCGGCCATCGACCAGTTCGGAGACCCGGCCAACCGGGGGGCGGCGCGTGCCCGGGTCGCGTCGACCGCCTGGGAGCTGCTCACCGGTTCGGAGCCGGGCGGCGATGTGCAGCTGACCTGGGCGCGCGCCCACATCGCGGCGGCCGACGGCGACGCCGACGTCGACCGGCTCGAGCGCCTCCTCGACGGCGGGGAACAGATCCCGGGTATCTCCCTGGACAACGACCTGTGCTGGATGATCGTCGGGCGACTGGCCGGCCTCGGCCGCGACGCCGGGTCGCGCATCGATGCCCAGCTCCTGGCCGACGACACCGACTTCGGCCGCCGCCGGGCGGCCGCCTGCCGGGCGGCACGCCCCGACCCCGCTGCCAAGAAGGCTGCGTTCGACCAGGTGGTGGAGGGCGGCGACCTGCCGCTCCAGATGCAGCACGCGCTGATGGGCGGGTTCGGCGTGGGGCCCTTCGCCGTGGGTGGATTGATGCAATGGAGCGAGAAGCAGGCCGCTCTCCTCCGCCCCTGCGTGGAGCGGTGGATCGAGGAGGTCCCCGCCTTCTGGGCGCGGCGGAGCGCGGAGGAGGCGGAGAGCTTCACCGAGTTCCTCTACCCGCGCGTGCTGGTGGACCCGGCGACCCTCGACGCCGCGGACCGCGCGCTGGCGGCGGTGCAGGCCGCCGACCTCTCCGAGTCGACGCGACGCGCCGCCTCCCGGCCCATCATCGAGGGCAGGGACGGCACCCAGCGGGCGCTCAGGGCCCGCGCCTGCGACATCGCCGCAGCGGGTCGCTGAATTCCGGCCGGGTCTGCGTCAGCTCGTCCGCCGGCTCGGTCATGCACCTCAGTGCACTCCCTCCCCTTGCTCCTCGCCTCCTTGATCCGACCGGCCTCAGCGACGCTTACCCGCTGCCCAGTGACACCTCGTAGCCGCAGGGCAGCTCGGCGGGGATCTCCGGGGAGCTGACCCGGCCGTAGATGGAGAGCAGCCGGTCGACCATCCGGTCCCAGGAGAAGCCGGCGGCGCGGCGGCGGGCCGCCTCCCCCATCCGCTTGCGCCCCTCCTCGTCGTGGAGGATCGCGGAGATCGCGGCGCAGTAGTCGCGCGGCTCGCGGCCGTCGACCAGGCTGCCGGTCTCCCCATCGGCGACGACCTCGGGGAGGCCGCCCACCCGGGCCGCGACCACGGGGGTGCCCTGCGCCTGCGCCTCCAGGGCCACCAGGCCGAACGTCTCCACCCGCGAGGGCACCACGCAGACGTCGGCGAGCGCGTAGTAGCGAGCGAGCTGCTCGTGGGGCACGGCGCCGAGGAAGCGGACTCGGTCGCGGATGCCCGCGTCCTCGGCCAGCCGCTCCAGCCGCTGCCGCTCGCCACCGTTGCTGGCCCTGGCTCCGTCGCCGCTGTCCTCGCCGATGAAGAGGCAGACCACGTCCTGGAGGTGGGGGTCGCGGTCCATCTCGGCGATCGCCTCTATCAGGGTGTCCGCCCCCTTGAGCGGCTCCAGCCGGCCGGCGAAGAGGACCACGCGCCGCCCCCCGACGTCCAGGTCGGCGCGCAGCTCGTCGACCGCCGCCGGTCTGGGGGCGTGGAGGTCGACGCCGGGCTCGGCGACGCAGATCCGGTCCCGGCTCGCCCCGTAGAGGCGGACCAGCTCCCGGCCCTCGGCCTTGCTCATCGCCACTATGCGGTCGCACTCGGCGGCCAGCTCCTCCTCCACCACGCCCCGTTGGAAGTCCGGGGGGAGACCGGCGGCCGCCTTCATCCGCGCCAGCGAGTGAAACGACTGGACCCAGGGAATGCCCAGCCGCTCCCGGATCCGGCGCGCCGGCGGTCCGCTCAGCCAGTAGTGGGCGTGGACCAGGCGGTAGCCGCGCCGCTCCGACGCGGCATGGGCGAGGAGGGCGTCGGCGAAGGGGTCGAGGAGGGGCACCAGGTCGTCCTTGGGGATCGGGTGGGGAGGCCCCACGTCGAGGAGCACTAGCCGGCTTCCCGGAGCGATCAGCCGCTCGGCCGGGAGCTCCGGATCGTCACGGCGGACGAAGACATCGGTGGGCACCCCCCGCTGGGCGAGGCCCTCGCAGAGGCGGCGGACCCCGATGTTCATCCCCCCGTTCTCGCCCTTCCCCAGCTCGCTGAGCGGGGAAGCGTGGACCGAGACGACGGCGATCGCACGGCCGGTCGTGTCGGTCATGGCTCAAGTCTACCCAGCCCGGGTGGTTGCGACGTCAACCGTCGCCCGATCGGGCGTGCGGATTCACACTGGCCGCGGCCCCGGCGCGGGCTGGACCGCGCCAGGCGCGCCTTTCCGGCCGGTGATCGCGACGTCCGCCGGACGCCAGCCACGCGCCGCGACCGGGTCCCACCACGCCGTGGCCGCCTCGACCATGAGCACCGCGGGGTGGAGGTTGACGGTGGTGCAGCAGTGGGTGGGGATGATCAGGAGGCGCTCCCCGATGCGCAGCCCGGTGCGGCCGTCCGGCGCGATCAGAACCCCGTGCTCCTCGCTCATCCGCTCCAATACCAGGTCCTCACGGTCGACCACGATCCCGTAGCCGGTGAGCAGGCGAAGGCGCGCGTCGGCGGCGAGCGCCTTGGAGCCGGCATCGACGACCGCCCGCCCGGCTTCGGGGGTGGCGACCACGGTGGCGACCACGCCGAGCGCACATTGGTCAGCGGTCATGACCCCGAGGGCCACCTGCTGGGCATCGCCGTAGACGTAGGAGCCCGGCCGCATCTCGGTCGGTCCGGCCGTCGTCCACGGGGCGGTGGGGGTCGAGCCGACGCTGACCTCCCTGACCTCGAGGCCGCCGGCGCGGAGCGCCGCCGCCGTCTCCATCACCACCCCGTGCTCGAGCTCCGCGATCCCGCCCAGCTCGGCCCGGTCGGAGACGCCGTATACCTGTCCGGGGAAGGTGAGCAGGCCGCGGAATCTCGCCGGACCGATCACGTTCACCAGATCGGTAACCGCCGCGACGGTGGCCTCCCCGGGGGGCGTCCCCAGCCGGTGATGGCCGCTGTCCACCTCCCAGAGCACCTCGACGCTCTCGGGGAGCGCGGCGGCCACCTCCACGCTGTCGAGGCTGACGGCGAGCCGCTCCGTGCGTTCCGCCAGGGCGGCCAGTCGCTCCAGCTTCGCCGCCCCCACGGGGGGGAAGGCGACGAGGAGGTCGGAGACGCCGGCGTCCGCGAAGACCTCGGCCTCGGTGAGCGTGGCCGCGGTCAGCCCGGAGGCGCCGTGCTCGAGCTGGCGCCGGGCGACGAAGGCGCTCTTGTGGGTCTTGGCATGGGGGCGGAGGCGGATGCCCAGGCCACCGGCCCGGGCCTGCATGGCGGCCAGGTTGGCCTCCATCGCCGCGACGTCCACCGCCGCCACCGGCGTCCCGACGCCCGCGGTGGCGGCCAGGACCCGCATCGCCTCCATCAGGCGCCCCGCACCAGGGCCGATGTCACGCCTGCCGTCCCCTCACGCCTGCCACCCCCTCACTGCTGCCGCCCCCTCACTCCGGCCAGTACTGCTCCTCGTGGATGGCGGTGGTGTCGAAGCCGCCCCGGTGCATCGCGCCCCGGACGTTGTCGATCATCTGCGGGTTGCCGCAGATGAAGGTCGACGCCGAGCCGGGCCGCAGCTCCAGCCGGTCGGCGTGCTTGCGCACCACGTCCTCGACCCGTCCCCGCTCGCCCTTCCAATCGGGATCGAGCCACGGCCGGCTGATGGTGGGGACGTACTCGAACCAGTCGAGCCTCTCGGTCAGCTCGCGCATCTCGTCCAGGTACCCGAACTCGGCCGAGACGCTCGCTCCGTGGAGCAGCACCACCCTGCCCTCGGGGGACCACTCGCCGCGCTCGGAGCGCCGGATCAGCGTGCGCAGGCAGGAGAGGAAGGGGGCGATGCCGGTCACCGTGGCGACGAAGAGGTGCGCGTGGCCGACGACGGGCGTCTCGCGCAGGAAGAGACCCTTGCAGCGGCGCCGGACCGGCAGCTCCGCGCCGACCCCCAGCTCGAAGAGAGGGACGGTCAGCTCGCCCTCCGGGACCCGCTCGATGAACAGCTCGATCTCGCCCTCCTCCGGTGAGGAGCAGATCGAATACGGACGCTCGACCAGCCGGTCACCGACCGGGAGCGCGAGGGTGCAGTACTGGCCCGGCCTGTAGCCGAGCTCGAAGTCGGTGGAGATCCGCATCACCCACAGACCCTCGGCGAAGTCACGCCGGCTGAGGATCTGGGCGGTGCCGAACTTGACGGGGTCGATGGTGGGGGCGGATTCGATCATCGGGCGTCAGTGTAGGCCGTTCGCCGCGAACGAAACGGCCAGGACCTGGTCCCCGGAGGGTCAGACGTGCTCGGGGGATACCAGAAGCAGCCGGACGGTGCTGGTGGCCAGCTCGCGGCCGTCCTGGGCGTCACGCATCGTGACCGCCCACTGGTGCACCCGGCGACCGGCGTGCCGCGCCACCGCCTCGGCGTCGACCCGATGACCGACCCCGGCGGTGCGGAGGAAGCTGGTGTGGTTCTCCAGCCCCACCGCGCCCCGCCCCGAGCCGTCGGTCCCCGCCGCCACCGTGGCCCCCACCGAAGCGAGGGTCTCGGCGATCGCGGCGTAGACGCCGCCGTGGACCAGGCCGAAGGGCTGCAGGTGCTGTGGGCCCACCTCGAGGTGGGCGACGACCCGCTCGGCGGAGATCTCGTCGAACTGCAGGCCGAGCAGTCCGACGAAGCCGGTGCTGGGGTCGAATTGCTCCAGGAACGTGGATGGGGTGCTGCTCATGGTGTCGCCTCCTCAGCCGGCCCTCACCGCGCGGCGGGCACCAGAGGTGCCGCCACGTCCATCTCCGCACGGTAGCGCTCGGCGAAGGCACGGAGCGACGGTGCGATGGGCTCGTCGAGCTGGCTGCGGCCCTCCAGGGCCTCGGCGGTCTTGAGCCCGTGGCCGGTGATGTAGGCGACCACGACCTCGTCGCCCTGCCACCTGCCGGCGGCGGCCAGCTTGCGCAGAACCGCCACCGTGACCCCACCGGCGGTCTCGGCGAAGACCCCCTCGCTGCGCGCGAGCAGCTCCACCGAGTCGAGGATCTCCTCGTCGCCGACGCTCTCCACCACGCCACCCGTCCTGCGCGCGGCCCGGATGACATCCTCGCCGTCGGAGGGGCTGCCGATCGCGAGCGACCGGGCGACCGTCTCGGGCCGGCGCACGGGGGTGACCGGGTGGTCACCGGCGAAGGCGTCGGCCACCGGGGCGCAGCCCTGTGCCTGAGCGCCGGTCAGGCGGGGTCGGGCCGTTCCGCCCACCAGTCCGAGATCGACCAGCTCCTTGATCGCCTTGTCGGCCTTGACGAACTGGGAGCCGGAGGCGATGGGGATGATGATCTCGTCGGGCAGCCGCCAGCCCAGCTGCTCCACCGTCTCGTAGGTGAGGGTCTTGCTGCCCTCGCTGTAGAAGGGCCGGACGTTGATGTTGCAGAAGGCCCAGGGGACCTCGTCGGCCAGCTCGCTGCCCAGCCGGTTGGCGTCGTCGTAGGTGCCGTTGACCCGCACCAGCGTCGGCCGGAACACCGCCGTCGTCGAGATCTTGGCGGCCTCCAGGTCGGCGGGGATGATGATCACGGCACGCATCGCCGCGTGGGCCGCGTAGGCGGCCACCGCGTTGGCGAGGTTGCCGGTGCTGGCACAGGCGAGCGTGCCGAAACCGTGCCCCTGGGCCCAGCTGGCGGCGACGCTCACCACCCGGTCCTTGAAGGAGTTGGTGGGGTTCTGGGTGTCGTTCTTCAGGTAGAGGTTGCGCAGGCCCAGCTGCTCGCCCAGGTTGCGGGCGTGGATCAGGGGGGACCACCCCTCGCCCAGGGTGATCGGCTCCAGCCCGTCGTCCAGGGGCAGCAGGTCGCGATAGCGCCAGATGCTCGCGGGACCAGCGTCGATGCTCTGCCGGGACACCCGCCGGGAGATCTCGGCGTAGTCGTAGGCCACCTCGAGGGGGCCGAAGCAGAGGTCACAGGAGTGGGTGGCGGCGATCGGCGCGCTGGCGCCGCAGGCGCGGCAGCGCAGGGAAAGTATTCGTTGGCTCATGGGAGTGTCCTCAGGTTGTCGGAGATGTCAGATCACGCGTGAGGGGCGGTGGCTCCGCCCCGGCGCATTCGCATCCCCGCAAGCCCGCTGACGCCCCGGACCGGCATCCGCCGGGCCCGGGTCACATGAGATCTCCACATGGTGGCTTCGGAGTGTACCGGGAAGGCGCCGTCACGAGGCGCTCTCGGCGAGCAGCCGGAAGCCGGCGGCCGATGCCGTCGACCCCACCGCCCAGCACGTGCCCGAGGTGAGGCAGGTCACGGCATCAAGGCTGCCCGGGCCGCCCAGGGGCTCGGCACTGGCCACCGCCGACCACCCGGTTCCGGCGTAGTGCTCCAGCAGGGGTGGCGACGCCGACAGCGGCAAGGTCGGCGGCGGTACGGGACCCATGCTGATCTCGTCGACCGACAGGACGAGGACCGCCCAGCACCGGTCCGCGGACTGACAGGCGATGGCGGTCACGGCGGCTCCGTCGTTGGAGCTGATCCGAGGGGTGGCCACCGCCGACCACGCGCCCCCTCTGTAGCGCAGGACCAGGGGCTGCGCGCTGAGGTAGGCCCCGGCATAGCCGGCCGCCCAGCAGCCGCCCGCGCCGGCGCAGGTGACAGCGTCGAGGCCGGCCGCGCCGCTCGGCGGAGCGGCGCTCACCACCGTCCAGCTCCCGCCCGCGTAGTGCTCGATCAGGGGCGAGCTCCCAGGCCCGCCCAGCTGCTCCAGCCCACCGGTGGCGCCCACCGCCCAGCAGTCGTCGGCACCCGCGCAGGTGACGGCGGAGAGCGAGCCCCCGGCCGCCGGCGCCGGTGCGCCGGCCACGCTCCACGCGCCACCGCTGTAGTGCTCGACCAGCGGCTGGAACTCGGGGGAGGATTGATTCTCAACGTCGCCCACCGCCCAGCAGTCGTCCCTCGTGACGCAGGTGATCGCGCTGAGCGCCCCTGAACCTGGTTGGCCCGGCGTCCCATCCCCCACCGCCGTGGTCCAGCCTCCGCCTGTGTACCGATCGACGAGGACGTGCTCACCGCTCTCGTCCTGCTCCAGGCCGACCGCCCAGCAGGCAGTGGTCGCGGCGCAGGCGACACCCGCCAAAGCCATCACGTCCTGGTACGCGCCGGGGACGCTGGAGGCTGTCCAGACCCCGGCGGAGAGGTGCTCCATGGCGCCCCCCCAGCCGGCCGCCCAGCAATCCGTGGAGGTGACGCAGCTCACCGCGCCGGCGGGACCCAGATCCCCGGTGCGGCTGAGCTGCCACTCCCGCGCCTGGACGGCCGCGACGATGCTCAGCAGTCCGATGAGGGCCGCCACCGCCGCCGCGAGCAGGCACAGGCTCGCGATGGTGCCGACCACCCTGGCGCTGCGCGGCCGTCGGTCCGCCGGTCCCACCGGGGTCACCCGCGACGGGCGCGTGAGGGTGTCCACGCCGTCCACGCCCAGGGATCCGGCCGGCCGGTCCGATCCGCATCACTCACGATCGACAGCATGTGCCGGATCGGCGGGGACTTGCGGCTCGCGACGGCGCCGGCCACTCGCCGGCCCGCGCCATCGAGCCCCCGCAGGCCAGCCCTCCCTTCCGCTCTCCTGACCCACCGCGGCGCCACTCCTGAGGGGTGTGTTCGCCCTGACGATACGAACGCATGTGCTATACTACAGACGTGTCGGAGAGAGAGGTGGGGACCGGGTTCGTGGACGGCGATCTGGCCGCCCTGCCGGACACGGCCTCTGATCGGAGTGCCGTGGCCGGCGCGGCCCTGGCCGGCGTGGCCGCCGCGCTGGGCCGCTTCGAGCGCCGCCCCCGCGGCGAGCGCCCCGGGCCGGAGGTCCGCGACGAGATGCGGGGCTGGCGGCGCCTCATCGACCGCATGGAGCTCGAGTTCTCCGGGATGATCGGCGAGCTGGCGGCGTGCGGGGAGGACGAGTGGGACGGCTGTGCCAGCCCGACCGCCTGGGTCAAGGAGGAGTGCCACACCACCGGGACCCTGGCCTGGAACGCCCTGGTCGTCGACGAGCAGGCGGCGCGGATGCCGGAGTGCACCCGAGCCCTTCTCGACGGCCAGATCGGGTACGCCCATCTCGCCGTGATCGCACGGACCGCCGAGTGGATCGCGGGACTCCCCCGCCCCGCCGGTGAACCGGCCCCCGTTCTCGACGAGGTGGCGCTGCTGGCCAGGGCCAGGGATCGCTCGGTGGCGGAGCTGCGCCGCGACTGCGCCCACATCCGCCACGCCGCCGACCCGCGGCGGTTCCTGACCGAGCAGGTGGAGCAGGTGGAGGCCCGCTACCTGAAGCTGACGGCGGCCGAGGGAGGGGCGCTCTTCCTGCGCGGCTTCCTCGACACCGAGGCGGGAGCGGTGCTGCGCACCGCCCTGGAGCCGCTGGCCCGGCCGGCCGGCACCGGAGACGACCGCAACAAGGAGCGGCGGTTCGCCGACGCCCTGGTGGAGCTGGCCGGCCAGGCCCTGGACAGCGGCGCTCTCCCCCAGCACGCGGGCCAGCGTCCCCACCTCCAGGTGAGCGCCCGCCTCGCCACCCTCCGGGATGAGCCCAACGCCCCCGCCGCCGAGCTGGAGCTGGGGGGACCGATCGCGGCCGAGACGGCGCGACGCCTCGGCTGCGACGCCGCCGTGACCCGGGTGGTGTTCGGCGCGGATTCCGCCGTCCTCGACGTGGGGCGCGCCACCCGGGTGCCGGCGCCGGCCACCCGCCGGGCCGTCCGGGCCCGCGACCGCGGCTGCGTCTGGCCGGGCTGCCACCGGCCGGCGTCGTGGGGTGAGGTCCACCACCTCCGCCACTGGGCCCACGGCGGCTCCACTGATCTCGCCAACCTTGTCCTCATCTGCCGGGCCCACCACTGGAGGGTCCACGAGGGCGGCTGGCGGCTGATCCGGACCGACGAGGGAGTGCTGGCCCTGCCCCCGGCCGCGGCCGGCGCCGGCTCCTCCTGGGCCCGCGCCCCGGACACCCCCACCGCGGTCTGACCGCGGGCGGCACTGGCTCAACGCTCCTTCGCCGGACGTACCATACGCGCGTGAATGCGCGCCACCGTGGCGTCGCGCCGGGAGTTGCGACGTGAGTGCGGAGCTCGCCCCGAGCTGGTGGCAGGAGCAGGCCGCGGCGCGTTTCCCCTCCCCTCCTCGCCCGCCGCTCGAGGGCAACGATCAGGCCGACGTGGTCATCGTGGGAGCCGGCTTCACCGGGCTGTGGACGGCGATCCAGCTCGCCCAGGCGGATGCGAACCTCCGCATCGTGGTGCTGGAGCAGGAGAGCGCCGGATTCGGAGCCAGCGGCCGCAATGGCGGGTTCGCCATGACCATGGTCACCCGCAGCATCCACGACCTGGTCCGCAAGGTCGGCCCCGCCGACGCGCGAGCGGTGCACGCCGCCATGGTCGAGACCCTGGCCGGCATCGAGTCGTTCTGCGCAGCGGAGGGCATCGACGCGGGCGTCACGCGGCCGGGTCTCCTCACGGTCTCCAACGGGCCGGAGCAGGACGTGCGGATCCGCCAGGACCTGGAGGCCGCCGCCCAGCTGGGTCTCGACGACCTCACCCCCCTCAGCGCCGCGGAGTGCCACGACCTGGTCGCTGCCAAGGGAGTCCGTCTCGGCCACCTCGAGGCCAACGCCCTCCTGGTCGATCCCGCCGCCCTCGCCCTCGGGCTGGCCCGGGCCGCTGAGCGGCGCGGCGTGGTGCTGCACGAGCACACTCATGTGGACGGCATCGGCGCGAACGGCTCCGAGGTGGTCGTCCGCACCCCGAAGGGTGAGCTGAGGGCAGGCCGCGTCCTGCTCGCCACCAACGCGTACGCGCACACCATGCGCCGCCTGCGGCGCTTCCTCTTCACGATCTGCGCCTACATCATCTGCACCGAGCCGCTCACCGATGCGCAGTGGTCCCGTGTCGGCTGGGATCGCCGGATGGGCATCGAGGACCGGCGGGTGATGCCCCACTTCCACCGACCCACCCCGGATGGCCGCATCCTCTGGGGCGGGCGCGACGCGCCGGTGTCGCCGATCGGACCCGACCCGCGACGCGACCGGGACCCTCGCATCTTCCGGCGGCTCGAGGAGACGTTCCGGCAGACCTTCCCGCAGCTGGACGACGTGCGCATCAGCACCGGGTGGGGTGGTCCGGTGGGAGCGACGGTGCACTGCCTGCCCACGGTCGGATGGCTGCACCGCGGTCAGCTCGCCTACGCCCTCGGCTACAGCGGCCATGGGGTCGGACCGTCCGCACTGCTGGCACGCGTCGCCGCCGATCTCCTGCTGGAGCGCGACACCGAGCTCCTGCACCTGCCGTTCGTCACCCGGCGCCCGATGACGCTGCCCCCTGGACCCCTGCGCTGGCCCCTCCTCGACACCGCCCAGCGCGTCCTCCAGGCCGCGGACGACCGCGGCGGGGCGCGCGGCCCGGTGGGCCGCTCCCTGGTCCGGCTCCTCCAGTAGCGCGCCGTGGTATCCGCCGCCTGGCCGGCGCTGCTGGCTGCGGCCGCAGCCTGCGCGATCGGCACCGGTGCCGCTCTCCAGCAGCAGGTGGCACATGGGGTCGAGGGCGCCGGCTCGGGCGGAATCCGCCTCATCGCCATCCTGCTGCGCCGCCCCGTCTGGCTGCTGGGGGTCCTCGTCATGGTGGCCGGCTACGGGCTCCAGGCTGCAGCGCTCGACCTGGGCCGGCTCACCGTCGTCGAACCCATCCTGGCCACCAGCCTGGTGGTCGCTCTGCTGGTGGCAGCCCTGCGACGCCACGCCTGGCCCCGCGCCGCGGATTGGCTCGCGATGGTGCTGGCCGCCGGCGGGGTCGCCGCCTTCCTCGTGATCGCCGCCCCGAGCGGGGGCCGCGCCCAGCCGCCCGCGGTGTGGTGGGCTCCGCTCCTCGTGGGGCTCGGGGCGGTCGGGATCGCCGCGCTCTGGCGCTCCCCGCACTGGTCGTCCGCCCGCGCCGCCATGGGCGTCGCCGCGGTTGCGGGGATGACCATCGGCTGTTCCGATGCCCTGGTGAAGACCACCCTCGCGGCCGCCTCCGTCTCCCGCGTCACCGTGCTGGCAACCTTCCCGCCGTACCTGCTGGTCATCGCCGGCGCTGCCGGCTTCCTGCTCCAGCAGCACGCCTACCGGATCGGCGAGTTGAGGGCTGCCCTCCCCGCCTCCTCGGTGCTGGAGCCGGTGACCGGGACCCTGCTCGGGCTCACCTTCTTCAGTGAGCGGCTCGCCACCCACTCCGCCGGGTCGGCTGTGGCGCTGGTGCTGGCGGCGGCCGCGACCATCGTCGGCGTCTGGCGACTCGGCACCGCTCCACTGCTCGGCGGACCCCCGCCGCCCCCGGAATCCCGGCCGGCATCCCGCTAGCCAGGATCCGACGGCTGCCTCCCCCGGTCGAGCGGCGACCACCGCTCAGGCCCCTCGCGAGGGCCCTGCCGCGGCGTCACCCGGCGCCACGTTCCCGCCGGCGCGCTCGGCACCGGCGGCGCTCCAGCCGAGGACCGTGCGCACCAGTCCGGGGCTGGCGGCCCTGACGACCGCGGCCAACCCGTAGTAGCGGGGGGAATAGCGCTCGGCGCGGCGGTGGATCGCACAGTCGACGATCGCCTCGGCAACGCCGCGCTCGGTGCCGACGAGCCATCGACCCAGCGGGTGGCGGAGGATCTCCCCCTGGGGAAAGCCCTCGGTATCGACGAAGCCGGGCATCACCAGCCCCACGTGGACCCCGTGGGTGCGCTCCTCGAGATGGAGCGCGTCGGTCCATCCGCAGAGCGCGAACTTGCTCGCCGCGTACGCTCCCGACCCGGCCCGGGAAACCCGGCCGGCGGTGCTCGACACGTTGACGATGGCACTGGGGGCCGAGCGCCGGAGCAGCGGCAGCAGCGCCTCGGTCAGCCGGACCGGGGCGTCGAAGTTCAGCTCCATGGTCCTGGCCACGTTGGCCCAGCCCGCCTCGGCGAAGCGGCGGTGCCAGCCGGCGCCCGCGTTGTTGACCAGGACGTCGAGCCGGCCGTGCTCGCGCTCGAGCACATCCGCCACGAGCTGCGGCGTCTCCGGGGCGGTGACGTCGGCAGCCACCACCGTCGCTCCTCCGAGCTCGCGCGCGAGGGCGCGCAGGCGGTCCTCCCGGCGAGCGACCAGGACCAGCTCCGTCCGGGACCTCTCCGCGAAACACCTCGCCGCGGCCGCGCCGATCCCGCTGCTGGCACCGGTGACGACGACGACGCGGGGCATCTCGGGGGCAGTGTAGACCGGCACGCGGTGGGACCAGGATGTCCCCGCGATGGCGGCGTGGCTCCGCTGGTCGTCGCGATCGCCCTGCCCGGGGTCTTCGCCGCTCAGATCGCGGCGGCCTCGCCGCCGGCGTATCGCTTCCCCCGGCCGCTACGGCCTGCCCGATCCCGCGGTCCTGCTGCGCGCCGCCGGCGGCCGATCGATCTGCCCCAGGCGCACCGCGATGAGCCGCTCCACCAGCGATCTGGGCAGCGGTGTGTCCACGGGGAAGTGCAGAGAACCCGTCGTCGTCACGTGGCCGGCGAGCTCGCTCGAGAGCTCGGGGAGCACCGAGCCACTGTGGGGCAGGTAGCTCAGGTGACGGGTGAAGGCTGCGAACCCTGCGACCACCTTCCCGTGCACGCGGAACGCCGGCATCCCGTAGGCGATGCCCTCCTCGGCCTCGGGGACGATCTCGAGGATGGTGCGGCGGAGGGCGGCGAGTGTCGACCGCTTCGGCTCGTCCAGCCGCGCCAGGTAGGCGTCGATCTCCTCCCGGGACACGGTCAGAGTCTCGGCAGCCGGGAGGGTCCGGTCAAGGCCGGGGTCCTCGCTCCGGGGACCGTCAGACCGCGCACTCCCCCTCGCCTGTCTTGCCGGTGAACGCGGCGTCCTGGTCCCAGTCGACGACCTCCTCCTGGCTCGGCGAGTCGCTGAGAGCGAGGTCCGCGAGTCGTGTCTTGACCGCCTCACGGTCGGCCCGCTCCACCCAGTCGGCGAACAGCTCGCCGCCACCGCGCTCCTCGCGGTACTGGGCGACGAGGCGCTGCAGCGCGAGCGGCACCCGCCGGGCCGGGATCTTCATCACCGGCTGGGCCATCCGGGCCCCGCGCGAGTCGATGCCACCGCCCAGCATCAGCATGTAGTGGGGTACCGGGTCGTCGCCGACGTGCTTGCTGTTGCCGTAGAAGCCGACGGTGGCGATGTGGT
>CAZDTK010000021.1:0-21872 GCA_964508345.1 uncultured Actinomycetes bacterium
AGGCTGTCGTTGACGGTCTTGAAGTCGTCGAGGTCGATGAAGAGCACGCCGACCCCCTCCCTGCGGCCGGCGAGAGCCTCGCGGACCCTGGCCTGGAAGAGGCTGCGGTTGGCCATTCCGGTCAGCGGGTCGTGGAGAGCCTGGTGCCGGAGCTTGTGTTGGAGGTCGGTGAGCTGGCGAAGGGAATGCTCCAGGCGGCCGTTCTCCAGGGTGCTGCCGGTGAGCGCCGCCAGCGTCTCGAAAAGGCGCAGGTCTTCGGCGTCAAACGTGCTCACCTCGCCGAGCCGGTTCCCGACCACCATCAGTCCGATGGGTCGGGTCTCCCCGCGGAGGACGGCAACCATGCCGTCGCGAATCGCCTCGCGGGTGAGGAAGCGCGCCGCGTCGCCGTCGGAGGTCTCCGCGTCGAGGATGGCGGGGGCAGTCGCCACCATCGCGGTGATGAATCGCTGCTCCGCCTCGTCGACCTCCACGGGACGCATCGGTTCGACACCGGCGGCACCGACGCCGGTGCGCACCATAGCCTCCCCCTCCCGGGTGGGGAGGATGATCATCGCCGCCATCTCGACTCGGAAGGTCTCGCAGGAGCCCTTGAGGACGTCGAGGAGCGCCTGGTCAAGATCCCCCGAGTGTTGCAGGTGCCGGCTCGACGTGTAGAGGAAGGCGACCTGCTGGCGATTCTCGCGTTCCGCCACATAGGCGCGGTAGGCGAGCGCGAGGCCGCCGGCGGGTATCACGAGGAGCCAGGCGTTCTGAGGGTGGGACCACATCACGTTGACGGTGAGGAGGCCCAGACAGACGTTGATCAGCGTGCCGAGCATGGCCAGACCGTAGTTGCCGATCACGCCGCTGCGGTCGGCGCGCCCTTCGGAGAGGAAGAGGGCGACCACGAAGATCGCGGCCTGGAGCGCGCCGGCGACGATGACAGCGACCAGAGCCGCCAGGAGGGCCATGGTGCCGGCGGGATCCCCGTGGGGAGCCAGCCGGGCGAACAGTGCCACCGCCACTGCGGCGCCGAGCGTGAAGTTCCCGAGGTTGAAGGCCAGCTTCAACGGGGACTGCCGCCGATGCAGCGTCAGGGCCACGGCGGAGCCGAGAAGGCAGGCCAGGACGACTGTCACCGGGCGGTCGAAGAAGAGGCCGACGACCAGGGCGATCTCGCTGAGCGAGAAGGACTCGGCCTCGCGCCGGAACTGGACGTGGACGACACAGATCTCGGCGACGCAGAAGAGTGCGGCGAGGAGCCACCAGGGGATCGTGTAGGGCGACGCGCGTTGCGGAAGCGGGACGACGGCCGCGGTGGCAAGGGCGGCCACCCCGACGAGGGCGGCGGCTAGGAGGGGTACCCGACCCACCCGAGCGACGAGCCGGTGGACGTGGCGCAGCATCATCGCTTCGGGTGCGGTCGCAACCCCGAGCTCATGGCTCTGGGTCCGTCAGAGGCTCACGACCAGGAGACCCCGTCCGGGCCGTACGTGCCCGACCAGGAGACCCCGTCCAGGGTGGCGTTCGTCACCGACCAGGAGACCCCGTCCGGCGAGGCGTGCACCCCCGACCAGGAGACCCCGTCCGGCGAGGCGTGCACCCCCGACCAGGAGACCCCGTCCAGCGAGGCGTTCACCCCCGACCAGGAGACCCCTTCCAGCGAGGCGTTCACCCCTGACCAGGAGACCCCGTCCGGGGAGACCGGTGACAGGGCAACGGCCGGTGCCTGCGCGGCCGGGGTCACGGTCTGAGAGGCCGGGAGCGGCGAGCCCGCGATTGACAGCGCGGCCCCGGCGGTGAAGGCCGCCGCGGCGAGAAGACCGGCCAGGGCGACGTGGATCCGCTTCTTGTCCGACCAGCTGAGCATCGCAGTCCGAAGCATTGCGGCAACTCCTCCAGGTCCACCTGCACTGGAGCCCCCCCACAGGGACCCCCACTGGGCTCGACACTACGCACCTGTCGTCGCAAGTCGTCCAATCATCCTGTGACAGAACGCCGACATCGTAGGAATCGCTGATGATCCCGTCACAGATCGCCGATGAGATCGCACACATCACGCGGAGCGGCGGGTCGGGGGGGGCTTGCCGGCGCCCGCGGGCGAGGCGCGAGCCGGGCGGCCGGCCTGCGAGGCACCGGTGGGGAGACGCCTCGAGGCTATCCTCGGTCATGTGAGCGCCACACCACCCACGGGCACCGCCCCGGTCGCTGCGCACCCCGCACGACCGGTCCATCAGGGACTCGGCCTCGCCGTGGTGATGACCGGGGTGCTGATCACCGCGGTGGACACGACCATCGTGGTGCTCGCGCTGCCCGCCATCGAGCGGGGCCTGCACATCGATCTCTCGTCGGTGATCTGGATCATCATCGGCTACCTGCTCGTGATCACCCTGCTGGCCACCCAGGTGGGACGGCTGGGCGACATGTTCGGCCGGGTGCGCATGTACGAGGCAGGCTTCGTCGTCTTCATCATCGGCTCGGCGCTCTGCGCGCTGGCCTGGGACGGCTCGTCGATGATCGCCTTCCGGGTGTTCCAGGGAATCGGGGGCGCGCTGGTCACCGCGAACAGCGGCGCGGTCATCGCCGACCTCTTCCCGCCCCACGAGCGGGGCAGGGCGTACGGCTTCAACGGCGTCGGCTGGAGCACCGGGGCGGTGCTGGGGATCGTCCTCGGTGGAGTGATCGTCACCTACATCTCCTGGCGCTGGATCTTCTGGATCAACGTGCCGATCGGGATCGCGGCCGTGCTGCTGGCGGTGCGCGTGCTCCACGACACCGGCGAGAGGCGCACGCACCGCATCGACGTCCCGGGGATGCTCACCCTCGGGCTGGGCCTCTTCGGTGTGCTCTGGGGGATGACCTCACTGGCGTCCACCTCGTTCGACGCCACCATCCTCGGCTACCTGGTCGGCGGCGTGGTGATGATCGCCGTCTTCGCCGTCATCGAGTGGAGGCAGGAGGAGCCGATGCTCAAGCTGTCGCTGCTCAAGATCCCGACCATGACCCCGTCGCTGCTGGCCTCCTTCTTCCAGGGACTCGCCAACTTCGCGGTGCTCTTCCTCGTGATCATGTACCTGCAGGGGACACGGGGCCTGAGCGCCCTCAACGCGTCGCTGCTGCTGGTTCCCGGGTACCTGGTGGGAGCGGGCATCGGGCCGTTCGCCGGACGCCTCGCCGATCGCGTCGGGCCGGTGATCCCGGCCACCATCGGCCTCTCGGTGCAGGTGGTGGCCCTGCTCGTCTACGCGCAGCTGGGGCCGGACACGGGGCTCTGGGTGGTGGTGGTGGCCAGCCTGGTCAACGGCATGGGGGCCAGCGCCTTCTTCCCAGCCAACACCTCGGCGGTGATGAAGGCGTCGCCGCCCCAGCTCTTCGGGATCTCGTCGGGAATGCTGCGCACGTTCGCCAACGTCGGGATGGTCTTCTCGTTCTCGCTGGCCATCGTGCTCGCCTCCCGGAGCATCCCCCGCCAGCTCGCCTTCGCCATCTTCGTGGGCTCGACCTCCCTGCACGGCGCGCTGGCCACGGCCTTCGCCAGCGGGCTGCACTCGGCCTTCTACGGATCCATGGTCCTGATGGCGGTGGCAGCGATCCTGTCGGCCACCCGTGGCGCGCGCGGTCTCGGATACCAGCCGCACCCCGTCCCCTCGGGCGCGCGGCGGCCCCTGGCGGAGACGCCCGCCGGCCGGGCGGGAGACTGAGGCCGCACCGGACGCTCGCCGGCGCGCCCGCCGCTGCTGCGGCTAGTTGGGCAGGTGGGGGACCGGAATCCGGGTCGGCTTGGGCACCGGGACGCTCAGCGTCCTGCCGCCGGCGGCCGGCAGCGAGCCGCGCGGCGTGGCCGTCTCGGGCAGGTGCCGCACCCGCTTGAGCATCCGGGAGAGGCTCTCCGCATCGATGGGCCGGGCGAAGTAGAAGCCCTGGCAGAGGTTGACGTCGAGGCTGTGCAGCACCTCGGCCTGCTCCAGCGTCTCGACGCCCTCGGCAACGGTGGAGATGGAGAGCGCCCGGCTCAGCTGGGCGACGGTGCGCATGAGCTCCTGGCTCTTCACCGACTCGGTGATGTTGTCGGTGAAGCTCTTGTCCAGCTTGAGGAAGTCGACGGGCAGATCCTGCAGGTGGCCGAGCGAGGAGTAGCCGGTCCCGAAGTCGTCGATGGCGATGCGGACCCCGATCTCCTTGAGCGCCGCGAACTGGCGGAGCGCGGCGTGGATGTCGGTCATGACCTGGGACTCGACGATCTCCAGCACCAGGTGGCGGGGATCCAGCCCCGACTGGCTGAGCGCGGCCACCACGTCGTTCTGCAGCTGGGTGCCGAAGAGCTGCCGTGCCGAGACGTTGACGCTGAGCAGGAAGTCCTTGAAGAGGCTGGGGTGGTTGGTCCGCCACCTCTGGGTCTGCAGGCACGCCTCGCGCAGTACCCAGGCGCCGAGCGGCACGATCAGCCCGGTCGCCTCGGCCAGCGGGATGAACTCCAGAGGTGGCACCAACCCCCGCTTCGGGTGCTGCCACCGCACCAGCGCTTCGACACCGAGGATGCGGCGGTGCTTGGAGTCGACGATCGGCTGGTAGTGGAGGACGAACTGGTCCTGATCCAGGGCGGTGCGGAGGTCGTGTTCGAAGGCGATCCGCTCGATCTCGCTGGAGTGGATCTCGGCACGGTAGATGACGTAGCGGCCCTTGCCTGCGCGCTTGGCGCAGGTCAGGGCGACGTCGGCGTTGCGGAGCAGCTCGCCGGGCCCGGCCTCGCCGGTCATCAGCACGACGCCGGCGCTGGCGCTCACGGTGCAGCTGTGCAGCTCGGCAGGGTAGGGCCGCTGCACCGCGTCGATGATGCGGCGGGCGATGACCTCGACGTTGCTGCGGTCGCCCACCCGGGGCAGCAGGACGGCGTACTCGTCGCCACTCAGCCGGGAGACGGTGTCGGTGGTGCGCAGGCAGCTCTGGATGCGCTGCGCGGTTCCGCGCAGCACCTCGTCACCGACGCCGTGGCCCACCGAGTCGTTGATGGACTTCAGGTTGTCGAGGTCGATGAGCATCAGGGCCAGCTCGGCGTCGGGCTGGGCGTGGCGCTCCAGCTCGCGCTCGAAGGCACGGCGATTGGCGAGCCCGGTGAGCGCGTCGACGCTGGCGAGGTCCTCGATCTCGGCGTGGCGGAATGCCAGCTCGGTGCGGGCCCGGTGGAGGTGGAGGCTCACCACGACCAGCGCGGCGGCCAGGACGGCGGTGCCTCCGACCACCAGCGCCACCGTGGCCGCCTCGGCGGCCATCGAGTCCCCCGAGACGATGGCGACCACCCCGAGCGCGACGGCCACCAGGGCGGTGAAGCCCATGACCACGGCCAGGGGGAGTGCAGCCGTTCCCACGGGCGTGAACGCGGGCGTTTCCGGAGCGGCGGGCTTGGGCACGGAATGGAGCATATGCACTACTCGCAGCGCCCGGAATGACGGTATCCCGTCCCCCGTGTGACAGATCACCGGCGGAGGAGGTGACGATGGGATTGCCTGCCGCGGGATCGCACATGCCTGTCAAGAAGCCGTCGAACGCCCTCCTGGGTCGCCCGACGCCGGCCGGCGGCTAGCCGGCGGCCCGGGCGAACGCCAGGCAGGCGTTGTGCCCGCCGAAGCCGTAGCTGGTGCTGATCGCCACGTCGACGTGCGCGGCCCGGCCGACGTTGGGGACGTAGTCGAGGTCGCACTCGGGGTCGGGCTCGTCGAGGTTGATGGTGGGGGGCACGAAATTGTCACGGATGGAGAGGATCGTGAAGATCGCCTCCACCCCTCCCGCGGCGCCCAGCAGGTGGCCGGTCATCGACTTGGTGGAGCTGATCGGGACCGTCGCGGCGCGCGGCCCCAGGGCCGCCTTGACGGCGCGCGTCTCGGCGGCGTCGTTGAGCTGCGTGGAGGTGCCGTGGGCGTTGACGTAGTCGACGTCGTCGGGGCCGAAGCCGGAGCGGCGGAGCGCCCGCTGGACGCTGCGGCAGGCGCCGGTCCCGGTGGGATCGGGCTGCACGATGTCGCAGGCATCGTCGGTGGCCCCGTAGCCGACCACCTCCGCATAGATGTGCGCGCCGCGCGCCCGGGCGTGCTCGTAGTCCTCGAGGATGAGCATCCCCGACCCCTCGCCCATCACGAAGCCATCGCGGTCCTTGTCGAAGGGGCGGGAGGCCTTCTCGGGCTCGTCGTTGCGCGTGGACATCGCCTGCATGGCGTTGAAGGTGGCGATGCCGATCCGGCAGATCGAGGCCTCGGTACCACCGGCGATCACCGCCACCGAGTCGCCGCGGCGGATCCATTCGGCCGCCTCGCCGATGGCGTTGCCCGAGGACGCGCAGGCGGACACGGCGGCGAAGTTGGGGCCGCGGGCGCCGAACTCGATGGCCACCCGGCCCGCGGTCATGTCCGGGATCATCGCCGGGATGGTGAAGGGGGATACCCTCCGCGGTCCCCCCTCGTTGAGCCGGACCACGGCGTTCTCCAGCCACTCCAGGCCGCCGATCCCGGAGGCGACGAGCACCCCGACGTCGTCGCCGATGGCGCGCACGTCGAGGCCCGAGTCGGCGACCGCCTGGCGCGCCGCCGCCAGTCCGAAGGCGACGCAGCGCGCGGTGCGCCGCGACTCCTTGAGTCCGAGATGTGCAGCCGGATCGAACCCCTTCACCTCGCCGGCGATCCGCGTGGAGAGGTCCGAGGCCTCGCAGAGGGAGATCGGGACCACTCCCGATCGGCCGCGCCGGCACGCGTCCCAGCTCGACTCGACGTCGAGGCCGAGCGGGGTTACCGCGCCCATGCCGGTGACCACTACCCGCACCCGGCCGTTGCTCTGCCCGTTCACCGGCCGAGCGCCTCCAGCACGTGAGCGGCCGCGGGTGCCCCCTGGCTGTGGTATCCGCCGTCGACGTGCAGCATCTCCCCGCTCACCGCCCGTGACAGGTCGCTGAGCAGGAAGACCGCCGCGTCGGCGACCGGCCCGGCGTCCGCGGAGTCCCAGCCCAGCGGCGCCGCGCGCTGCCATGCGTCCTTGAGGTCGGAGAACGACGAGATCGACTTGGCGGCCACCGTCTCCAGGGGACCCGCCGCGAGCGTGTTCACCCTGATGTGCCGCTGCCCGAGGTCGCGTGCCAGGTAGCGGACGATCGATTCGAGGGCTGCCTTGGTCGGACCCATCCAGTCGTAGAGGGGCCACGCCACGGTGGCGTCGAACGTCAGCGTCACCAGTGACCCGCCGCGCCCCTCCATGAGCGGGGCCAGCTCCTGGGCCATCGTCTTGAGACTGAAGGCGGAGATCTGCATGGCGGTCGCCACCGATTCCCAGGGCGTGGTCATGAAGTGCCCGCCGAGGGCATCCTCGGGCGCGAAGCCGATGGCATGCACGGCGCCGTCCAGCCCGCCCCACGTCTCCTGCAGATGCGCCGCGACCGCGGCCACCTGGTCCGGGCGCGCGGCGTCCATCTCCAGCACGGGCCCGTCGAGGCCGAGACGGCGCGCGCTCCGCTCGGTGAGGCTCATGGCCCGGCCGAAGGAGGTGAGGATCACCTCCGCCCCGTGGTCGAGGCAGGCGCTGGCGATCGCGTACGCGATGCTCTTGGGGGTGAGCACGCCGGTCACCAGGACACGCCGGCCGGCGAGCAGGGCTCCGGGCGCGGCGGCACGGCGGGCAGCGGCGTTCGTCGGGGGCTCAGCGGTCACGGAGGGGGTCTCCTTCATGGCACGTGAAGGTGGAATCGGAGGAGGCGGCTCAGGTTACGGCCCCTCACCTCCCCTCCACCCGGCGGACCAACTCCAGCATGCGCTCATGCCATCCCGGGCCGCCGGCCAGGATGTCCCCGCTCGAGAAGACGGCGTCCTGGTCGCCGCTCCAGTCGGTGACCACTCCGCCCGCCTCGCGGACCAGGAGCGCCCCGGCCGCGATGTCCCACAGCCCCAGGCCCAGCTCGAAGAAACCGCTCCACACCCCCGCGGCGCAGTAGGCGAGATCGAGGGAGGCGGCGCCGACCCGCCGCAGGTCCTCGAACTCGCCCAGGGCCTCGTTCATCACCGCCAGGTAGCGGGTGTGCCATTCCGGGTGGCGGAAGGGGAACCCGGTGGCGGTGACCCCGGCCGCCGGGCTGGCGCGCAGGTCGAGGCGGCGCCCGGCGCGATCGAAGGCTCCCTCCCCGCGCACCGCGGTCCAGCGGGCTCCCAGCTCCGGAGCGCTGACCACCCCGACCGTCGGCTGGTCCGCCTCGACCAGCGCGACGCTCACCCCGACCATGGGGAAGCCGAGCACGAAGTTGGTGGTCCCGTCCAGAGGGTCCACCACCCAGAAGCGCTCGGCCCGGGTTCCGCCCCCCTCCTCGGCGAGGATGGGGATCTCCGGTGTCGCCGTCCGGAGGATGGAGGTGGCCGCCGCCTCGGCCTCGCGGTCGACGCTGGTCACCCAGTCGCCGCGTCCCTTGGATTCGGGGACGGCGCGGAGCCCGCCGGCGCGAGCGGTGGTGATCACCCGTCCCCCCGCCTCGGCGGCGGCGGTGGCGAGGTGGACGAGGTCGGCCGGGCGGCGGGGCGCGGCCACGGGGGCGGGAATCATCGTGGGCATGATCGTCGATCAACCGTCCACCTCGTCGGCGTGGCCAGCCGGGGTTCCCGCAATGGGACACGAGGGCCAGACTCGGTGGCACCGGGCCCCGCGGCCCCGGCGGGACCGGGTTCGGAGGTGATCGTGGAACGGAGGCAGACGGCCCCCATCCTGATCGGCACCTGCAACTGGGTGGATCACGAGGACTTCTACCCCGAGGAGCTGCGCGGCCGCCGGATGCCGGAGCGGCTCTCGTTCTACGCGCGCTACTTCCCACTGGTCGAGATCGACTCCAGCTTCTACGGGATCCCGACGCCCAACCGGGTGGCCGCGTGGGTCGCCCGCACCCCGGACGATTTCACCTTCAACATCAAGGCCTACCGCAGCCTGACCGGCCACGAGCGCGAGCAGGGACGGCCTCGCCCCCCGACCGCCGAGGAGGAGCGGACGTTCCTCGAGGCTCTCCAGCCGCTCCGGGCGTCCGGCAAGCTGGGCGCGATCCACTACCAGTTCCCCCCCTGGCTGGTCAGCGGTCCGGCCGGACGGGAGGCCCTGCTGCGCGCCCGTGACCGGCACCCGGGCGACGTCATCGCGGTCGAGTTCCGGCACCGCTCGTGGTTCGAGAAGGAGCGGCTCGCGCAGACCGAGGACCTGCTGCGGGAGCTGGACTGCACCCTGGTCGGAGTGGACGCGCCCCAGATCGGGAGTGGGACCGCCCCGCCCCACCTCGCCATCACCTCGGAGCGGCTCGTCCTGGTCCGCTTCCACGGCCGCAACTACGAGACCTGGTACCGCAGGGCGAAGACCACCGGCGAGCGCTTCGACTACCTCTATCCCCCCGCCGAGCTGCGCCAGTGGGTCCCGGCCATCCAGGCCGCGGCCGCACGCGGCGTTCCAGTCCACGTGCTCATGAACAACAATCGGAGCAATTACGCCGTGGTCAACGGCTTCGACATGGCCCACCTTCTCGAGGTCAGCCTCCCGCGTCCCCCCGAGCCCATCTTCCGCCGCCTGGAGCAGCGCGACGGCGAGGCGCCGGGGTGGGCGCGCGAGGCCCGCGAGCCGCTCCCGCTGGATCCGCCTGCGCCATCCGCTGCGCCGCCGCTCGAGAGCGAGGAGCCGCCCTCCGGGCCGGTTGTGCCACAATCCGAGCAGCTTTCCCTCGACGTTTGATCCCGCGGCCGCATCGGGAACCCTGTTCGCGGTGCCGCAGCCGTCCGGGCTTTTCTCCGCCGTCCGAATGCGCGATGATGGACCGTGCGGGATGTCCGGTGCCCGGCAGCTCAGGTTGCCGTGTGTCGCTCCCCCGATTCTCTAGAGCACCGAGGTCTCGCCGCCGGGTCGCGGGTCCCGTTCGTCCGTGGAGGTTTCTGCGATGGCCATGGCGTCCCCACACCGCAATGAAAGGACACAGCGCCGGCCGGCGCCCACCGGGCTGGTGGTCCGCAACGACGCCGCGACCTACGAGGTCGAGGTCGCCAAGGCCCTCAACCAGTGGGCGGTGACGGTGACCAGCGTGGCCGACGGCCGGATGATCTGCCAGGACTTCTTCAGCCGCCGCTGGGAGGCCGTGGCCCGCGCCGAGGACTTCGTGCGGCTGTTGAACCGCTCCGAGCCCCCGCCCGGCTGGTGACGTCGGCGCTCTGGGTCGACGGCGTCTCCCCGGAGGGACGCTGAGAGAGCCGGTGTGCCCACCAGGGTGCGTCTCTTCGATCGACTGGTGGTGCGTTGACGAGAAAGCCCCCGCCGGCCGCCTCGGCGAATTGGGGCAGGCCGCCGCGGCGCGCCTGGTGGGCGCGGTGCGGGCGGAGCTCACTCCTCCAGGCCTGACCTCTATGGATACCCCCACCAACCACCTTTCGGACGTTTGTGTCCGAAAGGCCCTTCAGAGGGATCGGGGGCGCCGGGCTGCAGTGCGCAGGCAGACGGTGGAGGGAGACCGTGGAGGCCGAGCGTTCAGGCGGGCCGGGCCGTCTCCGACGGCGCCGCCGGCTGGCTCTCCTCCGCCGGGAACAGCACGGCCAGCTCCTCGGGCGCGCCGTCGCGCCAGACCGTGATCGCCATGGAGTCGCCCGGATGGCGCGCGGCCACCGCGATCCGGAACTGGGATTCGCCGCCGGTCAGCGTGTAGGCACCGATGGCGGTGATCACGTCGCCCGGGCGCACCCCGGCGACCCCGGCGGGCGAGCCCTCGCGCACCGGCCCCACCTCCACCCCGTAGGCGGCGGGGAGGCCGTGGGCGGCGGCGATCGCCGCCGTCACGGTGCGCACCCCGGCCCCGAAGCTCACGCCGGGGCCCTGCTCCCCCTCGGGGCGGGGCAGGAAGCGGGCCAGCTGGACCGGGTCGAAACCCACCAGGAGCCGGTCGCCGATCTGGAAGGAGGGGACGACGACCCGACCCAGACGCCCCAGCAGGATGGCGCTCGCCGAGGGGTCGGTGAGGATGTCGCGGACCCGGTGCTCGACGCCGCGCTGGGCGAGGTACTGGAGGGCGGCCGCGCAGCTGGGGTCTCCGGCCCGGACGTAGACGGTGACCTGGTCGCTCATGCGCCGGCCAAGGCTAGCAGCCGCCCTCGCGGCGGCGCCAGCCCGTCAGGGCCCTCTTACGGGACGGCTAGCGGCGGGCCCGGCTCGGCCGGACCGCCCCGACCAGGCGGAGGAGCCCGAGGACGACCAGCGCACCGAGGAACGCGATGACGACCTCGGACACGAGGGGATACCCGGGCACGTTGAAGCTCACCCCGAAGTAGCTCGCCAGGAAACCCCCGGCGAAGGCCCCGGCGAGCCCGGCCAGCAGGTCGGCGACGATGCCCAGTCCGTGGCCCAGCATCACCCGGCTGGCGAGGAACCCTGCGATGAGGCCGATGACCGCCCAGACCAGCAGGTCCTGGGGGTCGACGGTGATGGTGACCGTGTTCATGCTCGTGGCTGCCTCCCCACAGCGGAATACCCAATCAACGCCTATCAGTATAACTGATAGCGCCGCTATCAGTAAAAGGAGCCGGGCCGAGGCCCCGCGACGGCCCTTTGCGGGCCGGGGTCAGCCCTCGGCAGGGGGCGGTGGCGGGCCGGCGGGTGCGGAGGGACCCTCCCCGCCGCTCTCGGCACCGGGCTGGCCCGGCCCGCCGGCGTCGAGGCCGGGGGCACCCACCGGGCGCGGGCCGTGGCGGCGACGGCGGCGGCGGTGGGGCCGGGACGAGCTGTTGGCGGCCTCGGCGGAGGGTGAGCCCGGCTCTCCGGAGGGCGGCTGGCCGTCCGGTCCCGGGGATGCCCCGGCGGTCTCGGGATGCGGCGCCCCGTGGCGGCGGCGGCGCCGGCGCCGGCGGGCCGGCTGGCCGGTCTCCGGGTCGACGGCGTCGCCTCCAGCACTGGGAGCGAGGGGCTCCCCGTCCGGTCCGACGGCAGCGGGAGCCTGCCCGGTCGTGCCGCCCCGGCGGCGGCGCCGGCGCCGGCGTGCCGGCACGGCCTCACCGGAGCCCGCCTCCCCGTCCCCGGCGTAGGCGTGATCGGGGCGGCGGCGGGGCGAGACCACGTCGGAGGCCAGGACGTAGCCGCCTGACTCGCGTGCGGCCTCCACCAGCACCCCGTACATGGACTCCTCGCCGGAGCGGAGCGTGGCCGCGTCGCCGATGCACGCCACCAGATGCCGGGCACGGGAGACGGCGACGTTGAGCCGGTTGGGGACGCGAAGGAAGCCGATCCGGCCGCGCTCGTTGGAGCGGACCAGGGAGATGACGACCAGGTCCTCCTCCCGGCCCTCGAAGGAGTCGACGGTGTCGATCTTCACCGAACGCTTGAACTTGCGGCGTCCCAGCGCCTGGCGCAGCCGCTCGACCTGCTCGGCATACATCGCGATCACCGCCATGCTCAGCTCGCGGGGACAGCGCTCGTCGAGCAGCCGGACCACGTGGGCCGCGACCCGGACCTCGGTCTCGTTGCGCAGCGCGCCACCGGGACCGCGGCGCTCGCGACTGCCGCGCATGCCGTCGGTGTCGACGAAGTGGAGTGCGACCGGCAGCGGCTTGCGGGTCACGAACTCGTAGGCCTGGACCTCGGGTGCGTCCTCGAGCTGCCCGTCGTAGGAGGCGCGCGAGACGTACGCGGAGATCTGGGGGTGCATGCGGTGCTGGATGGTGAGCAGGCAGCGGGCCTCGGCGGGAAGCCCGCCGTCCCAGGCCATCTCGAAGAGCGACGTGTTGACCAGCTCCTCGAGGAAGGGGTCGGTCTCCACGATGCCGTAGAGGGAGTCGTCCTCGACCGGCGGGAGCTGCTTGTGGTCCCCGACCAGGGCGAGCGCGGAGCCGAGGCGCAGCGCGGGCAGGGCCTCGTCGGCGCGCGCCTTGTTGGCCTCGTCGAGGATGACCACGTCGAAGTTCATGTCGGTGATCGCCGAGGTGGCCGCGGTCGCACAGGTGGCGAAGTAGCAGTTGGCCTCCATCAGCCGCGGGTCGTCCTCGTCGTCACAGCGGAAGCGCTCGACGGCCGGGTGCACCCGTTCGGCGCGGGCCACCCGGACCGCGCGCATCCCGGGCGTCCCCGCGAGCCGCTCCAGGGCGTTGTCGACCGCCAGGTTGGAGTGCGAGGTGACCAGGATCCGCTCCTCCGGGTCCAGGGCGAGCCGGCGCTTGACCGCCTCGACGATGACCGTGGTCTTGCCGGTCCCGGGCGGCCCCTGGATGAAGACGGCCTGTCCGGCCTGCAGCCCGGCCAGCAGGGAGACGGCCCGGTCCTGGGGCGGGTTGGCCTGCATCCCCGCCGTCAACCAGCCCGACGCCTCGGTGCTCGGCGTGTAGGCGGGCGACCGCACGCTGTCGGCCGCAACCAGGAGCTGGGCGAGCAGGCCCACGCCGAAGTCCCGGGTCGCGATCGCCGCCAGCACCGAGCGCTTGGCCTGGTAGAGGGAGCGGTTGAAGGAGGGTGTGATGTAGCCCTCCGAGCCCGCGTGCTCGAAGGTGCGGGTGGTCACCTCCACGGTGTGGCGGCGGTGGTCGATGCGCGAGACCCGGCCGACGAAGTTGGGCTCGTCCTCGGGCTCCACCAGGACCGCGGCGTCGGCGGCGAGGTTGATCGGCTCGCCCTCGGGGACGGTGAACTCGACCTTGCCGATCTCGGGCTGGCGCCGGTCGGTTTCGCCGAACTCGCGCCCGCAGGAGGGGCACTGGGTCTGCTCCCCGGGCCTCCAGAGCGCCCGGCAGGTCTTGCAGCGCCAGAACTCGCGGGCGCTGAGGTAGCGGGTGCGCTGGGTCTGGGCCCTGCCCTTCTCCGCGCCCTCCAGCCGCTCCACCAGCTTCAGGGTGGCGTAGAGGCGCTCGCTCTTGGCAGCCTTGGCGGCCGCCCGGCGCCAGTCGAGGATCCGGAAGGTTTCGCTGGCCACCCCGTTGGCGGCGGTGACCACGGGGTGGCGAGCGGTCAGGGTGAGGATCTTGGCCCCGTCGGGGTGGTCGCTCATCGGTTTGAGGGAGACCACCCGCAGGGCCAGGTGGACGGGATCCCCGCCCGGGTCGGGCTGGGGGACGCATTGGAGGGTCAGGTCGGGGAGCGCCAGGCGGACCTGGGGAGGCTCCTCGTCGGTGAAGGAGACGGTCAGGTGGCCGAGCTCGGAGAGACGCTCGGCGAAGACGGCGCGCGGATCGGCGCCGGCGGCGCCGCCGTTGGCGAGTGTGGTGAGGACGACCATGGCGTCACTCTCATCGGGCACGATGAGATGGAGCCGGTCGAGCGCGAGGTCCGGTGCGATCAGCGGACTGTCAACCTCGATGCGCCGCAGGCTGTGGCCATACGGACACGTATTCCGGGAAGCTCTGGAGGCACGCGCTCGCGGCAATGACGCGGCATCTGGCCGGCGACCGGCCGGGGCAGCGGCTCTCGAAAGCTCCCGCCTGGACCGACTATACCCGAACCGGTGCCACTTGCACCAGACGGCCGCAAGACCTGCACCGGCGGCGCCGCGTCCGGCCGCCCCGGGATCAGGAACCCGCAGGGCAGGCGCTTGCGACAAACTTCGACCTTGACCCCATGACCGATCTCGCCGCCGTCCCCGCCCCCCTCGACGCCGGCGAGATCGGGCCGGCCCCGGCGCCCAGGACCGGACCCCTCCCCCCGGGGGCCGTGCCGATCGGGATCGCGCTGGTGGTCCAGGGGCTCACCACCTACGCCTTCGTGGTGATCGCCAACCATGCGCTGGCGCCGACGCCCTACTCGGCCTTCAGCGCGCTCTGGGCGCTCACCTACGTGGCCGCCCCGGGGCTCTTCCTCCCCCTGGAGCAGGAGGTCGGCCGGGCGGCGGCGGCGCGGCGGGTGGCCGGGCTGGGGGCGGGGCCGGTGGTGCGCCGGGCTCTGATGCTGGGGGCGGGTCTGGCGCTGGGGGTGATCCTCGTCTCCGCCGCCGCCGAGGCGCCGCTCGTCACCACCTTCTTCAACGGCCAGGCCCTGCTCCTGCTCGGATTCCTGGTGGCGATGGCCGTCTACACCATGTACTACCTGGCCCGGGGGACGCTGGCCGGAGCCGGCCGTTTCCGCGGCTACGCGGCCATTCTCGTGGTGGAGGGGGCGGTCCGCATCGCCGCCGCCCTGGTGCTGCTCCGCCTGGGGGTCACCAACATCGGCGCCTACGGGCTGGCCATCAGCCTGCCCTGCGTGATCGGCATCGCGGTCGTGCTCCCCCGCCAGCGGGGCATCGCCACCTCGGGACCGCCGGCGCCGTGGAGCGAGCTCTCCTACGCGCTCGGCTGGCTGCTCACCGGCTCACTGCTGGCCCAGGCCCTCATGAACGTCGCCCCGCTCGCGGTCAAGGCCCTCTACAGCAGCACCGACCCCAGCCTCGCCGGGCGCGTCCTCAACGGGGTGATCATCGCTCGGCTGCCCCTCTTCTTCTTCCAGGCCATCCAGGCGTCGCTCATGCCCAAGCTCGCCGCCGACGCGGCCGCCGGTCGCTGGGACGACTTCTGGATCCAGCTCCGGCGGATCCTGGTGCTGGTCGTGGCGCTGATCGTCGTGTCGGTGGCGGGGATGGCTGTGCTCGGCCCGCCCATTGTCCACATCCTCTTCCACAACAGCACGCCGCTCTCCGGGGGCGACCTGGCCCTCCTGGCCCTGGGGAGCGAGGGGATGATGGCCGCATTCGCCCTCGCCTACGCCAGCATCGCGCTGCGCGGCTACCGGGCGGCCACGACCGGTTGGGCCGCCGGGATCGTCGCCCTGGTCGTCACCCTGTTCATCCTTCCCGGAGCGCTGATCCACGTCGAGGTCGCGTTCTGCGCCGGCGTCTACGTCGCCTGCGCGGTGATGGGGGTGATGCTCAGGAGGCGGCTGCTCTCGCTGCGCGCGCCGAGCTGACGGCCCGGAGGTCGGCCTCCACCATCATCGTCACCAGCTCGGTGAACGAGACGGTGGGCTGCCAGCCCAACACCCGCCGGGCCTTGGCGGCGTCACCGACCAGGGTGGCCACGTCAGCGGGACGGAGGTAGCGGTCGTCCACGACCACGTGGTCCGCCCAGCGCAGCCCGACGTGGCCGAAGGCCAGCTCCAGCAGCTCGCGCACCGAGTGGCTCTCGCCGGTGGCGATCACGAAGTCGTCGGCCTCGTCCTGCTGGAGCATCAGGTGCATGGCCCGCACGTAGTCGCCGGCGAACCCCCAGTCGCGCTGCGCGTCGAGGTTGCCGAGGCGCAGCTGGGTGTCCAGGCCCAGCTTGATCCGGGCCACCCCGTCGGTGATCTTGCGACTCACGAACTCCAGACCCCGGCGCGGCGACTCGTGGTTGAAGAGGATGCCGCTCACCGCGAACAACCCGTAGCTCTCCCGGTAGTTGACGGTGATGTGGTGGCCGTACGCCTTGGCGACACCGTACGGCGAGCGGGGGTGGAAGGGGGTCAGCTCGTTCTGCGGGGTCTCCCGCACCTTGCCGAACATCTCGCTGCTCGACGCCTGGTAGAAACGGATCGCCGGGTTGACGAGGCGGATCGAGTCGAGCATGCGGGTGACCCCCAGCCCGGTGATCTCGCCGGTGTTGATCGCCTGCTTGAAGGAGAGGGCGACGAAGCTGATCGCGCCCAGGTTGTAGACCTCGTCGGGGTGCGTCGCCTCGAGAACGCCGATGAGCGACGACTGATCGTGGAGGTCGCCCTCGATCAAATGCACCTCGGGGACCAGCTGACGGACGATGGCCGCGCGCGGATTGTTCTGGCCCCGGATGAGGCCGTGCACCTCGTAGCCCTGGGAGAGCAGGTGCTCGGCAAGGTAGCCGCCGTCCTGCCCGGTGATGCCGGTGATCAGCGCACATCTGCTCATGGCGCGGATGGTCTCACCCCGGAGCAGGTGTGCGCGCTGCGGCCGGGACCGGGGGGACTGCGCCCTGGTCGATGCGATCGAGGTCGGCGGCCACCATCTCGCGGATGATGTCGGCGAACTCGCGCGTCGGGGCCCAGCCCAGACGCGACCTAGCTCGCGACGCATCCCCGCAGAGGCGGTTCGGCTCGCTGGGGCGGAGCAGCCCGGGGTCGGCGACGACGTGCTGCCGCCAGTCCAGCCCGACCGCGGAGAAGGCGATCTCGAGGAGCTCGCGGAGTCTGTGGGTCTCCCCGGTCGCGACCACGTAGTCGTCCGGCGTCTCCTGCTGGAGGGCGAGATGCATGGCCGTCACGTAGTCGGGCGCGTAGCCCCAGTCGCGCTCCACGTCGAGGTTGCCGAGCCGCAGCTCGCGCTCCAGGCCACGGGCGATCCGCGCGGCCGCGATGCTGATCTTGCGGGTGACGAAGGCGGTCCCCCTCCGTGGCGACTCGTGGTTGTAGAGGATGGTGGTCGCGGCGAAGATCCCATGGCTGCGCCGGTAGACCTGGACGATCTGGTGGGCGAAGGCCTTGGCCACGCCATAGGGCGACACCGGGCAGAGCGGGGTGGCCTCGTTCTGCGGAGACGTGGGCGCACCTCCGAAGATCTCGGCGCTCGTGGCCTGGAGGAGGCGGGTCGCCGGGTCGAGGTGGCGGATGGCCTCGAGCAGGCGCAGGACGCCGACCCCGGTGACGTCGGCGACAGTCAGCGCATCCTCGAAGGAGCCGGCCACCGAGGTGAAGGCGGCGAGGTTGTAGACCTCGTCGGGATGGGCTGCGCTGAGCACCGCCTGGAGCGCGGCGCCATCGCTCAGGCTCCCCGTGTGCAGGTCGACCGCTGCGGGGACGTCGACGGGGACGGTCTCGCCGGTCATCACCATGCCATGGACCTCATAGCCCTCGCCGAGCAGCAGCTCGCTGAGGTAGGGGCCGTCCTGGCCGGTGACGCCGGTGACCAGGGCGCGACGGCGGGTCGCGGACACGGACGCACTGTAGCGAAGGGTCCCGGCAAGGCGGGCGGGTCGGCTGGGGCACAGGGGGGGAACGGACCCCCACCCCGCCTGCGGCGTGGGGTTCGCCGTAGGATCGACGGATGGCCGAGCCGCAGCCGGGAGTGGACCTCTCGGGCATCCACCGCGAGCTGGACGCCCTCAAGGCGCAGCTCTGCCGCTGCAACCACGAGGGCACGTGCCTCAGCTGCCGCGGGTTCGAGGTGGTGCGCCAGCAGGCCCAGGCGGTGGCCGCGGCGGCGTCCCAGCCGGTGCTCATGCAGGTCGCCCAGGAGGCGGCCATGCGCGACATGCTCTCCCAGCTCGGCGGCCTCCAGGACAAGCTCACCGGGGACCCGCAGCTCTCCGATCTTCTCTCCCGCTTCGCGGAGCGGGTCCAGGAGGATCTCGGCGGGCCGGCGGAGCTGGAGAAGCTGCTCCGCGGCCTTGGGTTCGAGGGACCCGGAGGTTCGGGGGCACCCGGGGGGACGTCGTTCGACGACCGGAACCCTCCGTCGGGTGGAGGGCCCTCGCCCTCGGGGGACACCCCGGAGCCACCCGATGACGGGATGTGGCCGCGGCGCACGGGCGGCGGGACTCCCGGCTGACATCGCCGGCCCGCGGCGCCAGGCGGCGGAGCGCGGAGCTGGGAGCCCGGCCCGCCCGCCGGGCTCCCGAGAGGATCGGACCCTACTGGTCCGTCCCCTCCCCCTGCCCTCCCCTCGCGGTGGTGACGCTCACCTCCGGGGGCAGACCCGGCGCGGAGCTGAGGAACGTCCCCCGGACAGGCGCTGCGTCGCCGTAGTCGCGACCCACCGCGACGGCGATGTGCTCCGGACCGGCCACGGAGCCGCTGGTGGGGTCGTAGCCGGTCCAGGTGCCGTCCCCGCCGCAGACCTCGACCCAGGCGTGGCTCTCCCCGGGCGCGCCGCTCAACTGGGGGATCAGATAGCCGCTGACGTAGCGCGCCGGCCAGCCCAGCTCGCGGGCGATGGCCAGCATCACATGGGCGAAGTCCTGGCACACCCCGGTGTGCAGCGCGAGCACCTCGTGAAGCGGGGTGGCGACACTGGTCGTGCCCGCCTGGTAGGTGAAGACCTCCCGGAGGCGGTGGTTGGCCTCGACGACCGCGGCCGCGGGGTGGGCCGGGAGGTCCAGCTCCCGGATCAGCGCTCCAACCTCGCCCAGCTTCGGGACCCGCGGGCTGGGGAGCGCGAACTCGAGGGCCGGGTCGCAGGCGAGCGCCGCCGGGTCCCAGGCCACCGGCGCGAGGTTCTCGCCCTGCACCTCCCCCGCCGACTCGACCACGCTGTGGGCGGTGATGGCGAGCTCCAGGTGGTCGGCCTCCACCGAGACCAGCCAGACGGTGTTGTCGAAGTAATCCCGCTCGCTGTCGATCTCGGCGTCAGGGTCGACCTGGAGGTTGAATGCCACCAGCCGCTGCCCGCCACCGTCCCGAGGCTGGAGACGTACCTCGTTGCGGCTCCGGCGTGCCGGCGCGGAGTAGCGCTGCAGCGTGGTGTGGGTGAGAGAGATCACGGTCATGCTTCGGGGCCCTCGATCCAGGTGTCCTTCACGCCGCCCCCCGCCGACGAGTTCACCAGCCAGCAGTCGGCCGCCGGCGCGACCCGGGTGAGCCCGCCCGGCATGACCCAGGGGTCGTCGCCGTGGATGACGAAGGCGCGGAGGTCGGCCCGGCGCAGGGCGGTGGTCCCGTCCTCCTGCAGGCAGGGCAGCGTCTCCACCTCCAGAGCCGGTTGGGCGACGTAGCCGGCCGGGTTGGCGCTGACCGCGCGACGGAGCGCATCGAGCTCGGCAGGGGGCGCCGAGGGACCGAAGACGATGCCCTTCCCGCCACTCTCGCCGACCGGCTTGAAGACCAGCTCGTCCAGGCGGGCCATGGCGGCGTCACGGTGGTCGGGTCGGCCCAGGCTGAGCGTCGGTGGCTGCTGGAGAAGGGGGTCCTCGCCGAGGTAGTAACGGATCATGGACGGCACATGGGCGAAGACCGCCTTGTTGTCGGCGACCCCGCAGCTGGGGGCGTTGACCATACCGACCGCGCCGTTGCGCCAGGCGGTGAGCAGGAAGGCGCTCCCGATCACCGTCTCGGGGGTCGCGACCGGGTCCAGGTACTCCGGGGAGAAGCGGTGGTAGATCGTCGACACCCGGTGGGGTCCGGTCGCGTCCATCCACCAGCAGCCGCGATGGCTGGCGATCAGCTGGTCACCGGTCACCAGCGGCACCCGGAGCAGGCGGGCAAGCTCCCGGTGCTCGTAGTAGGCGGCGTTGTCCGGCCCCGGGGTGAGCAGGACCGCGGTCCCGTCGCCGGAGCCACGCCGGGTCATCTCCGCGGCCAGGCGGCGCGGGTAGTCCGCCACCGAGGCGGGACGGACCGCCGCCATCTCGTCCGGGAGCAGCTCCACCGACGCCCGCCGGGCCGCCAGGGCGTAGGCGACACCCGACGGCACGCGCAGGTTGTCCTCCAGGACGAGCCAGCGCCCTTGAACGCGGACCAGGTCGATACCGGCGACGCAGACCTGGGCTCCGGAGCGAGCTGCCGGCCCCGCCGCGGCGCGCAGCAGGGACGGGCTTCCCGCCACCAGCTCCCGGGGCAGGAAGCCGTCGGCGAGGATCCTCTGCTCCCCGTAGACGTCGCGGATGAAGCAGTCGAGGGCCACCACCCGCTGGCGCAGGCCGCGGGAGAGCGCCTCCCACTCGGCCCGAGGCAGCCGGCGGGGAAGGGGGTCGAAGGGAATCGGGCGCTGAACGAGCCGGCCACCCTCGACCACCCCGAAGTCCACGGAGCGCTCGGTGAACCATTCCGTCGCCTTCCGGGCCAGCGTGGCGGTGTCGGCGACGGAGCGAGGGCGCGAGGAGGTGACGGGAGCGGCGATCGCCATGTGGTCGAGTCTCGGCCCGTCCCGCTCACGGCGACATGGACGCGGATGCCAAAGCCGGCGCCCCTCGACTTGTGCTCCCAGCGGTCTGCGCGGAGCCCGGTGGGGTCTCGCCCCGAGGGCGGCGCGGATAAGCTACCGGCGATGGGCCTCGCGCTTCCCCACGTCCCGGACACGGCCCCGGCCTGGCGCGTCGAGCACGCCGACTGCCTGGAGTTCCTGAGCGGACTCGGCGACGGCTCGGTGGACTGCGTCGTCACCGACCCCGCCTATTCGGGGATGAACCAGCACATGCAGTTCGGCCACGGACGGATCGTCGGGCGCTACGGCGAGCCCGGCAACACGCACTGGTTCCAGGAGTTCCGCGACGACCCGGCGACCTTCTCGCGTTTCCTCGACGAGTGCCACCGGGTGCTGCGTCCCGATCGCCACATCTACGTCATGTTCGACTCCTTCTCGCTGCTCAGCCTGGGCGCGCTGATGCGGCAGCGCTTCAATGTCAAGGGCGTCATCGTCTGGGACAAGGTCAACATCGGCATGGGTCACTACTTCCGGCGCCGCCACGAGCTGGTGGTCTTCGCCTGCAAGGGCCGGCGCCGGCTGGCCCGGCGCGATCTCGGCGACGTCTGGTCGATCCCGCGCATCCACCGTGGCGCCTACCCGACCCAGAAGCCCGTGGAGCTCTTCGCCCGGATGCTGGTGGGAAGCACCGAGCCGGGCATGGTGGTCTGCGACCCATTCACCGGCAGCGGCAGCTCGGCCATAGCGGCTCTCGCGGCGCGATGCTCCTACCTCGGTGCCGACATCAGCCCGGCCGCGGTGGCACTGGCGCGAGACCGCTGCGCTGTCTATGCGGAGACGGGGCGCGACCCTTTGGAGGGTTAAACAGGGGCGGGCCCGGTGACTCGCCGGGCCCGCCCAAAGAGGGGGCCTGCGGGGGAGCACGGCGCACCCACGCAGGCCCAAGAGGCATGGTTCAGGTCGCCCCGACCGGCGCCGGCATGTGCGGCGCTCCGGGGTAGGGCTCGAGGTCCACGGACACCTCACCGTGGATCAGCTGGTCACCGACCTCCAGGTGCGCATCGGGCGCCCGCAGCGAGACGAACAGGCCGATGATCTTCAT
>CAZDTK010000022.1:0-19658 GCA_964508345.1 uncultured Actinomycetes bacterium
GACGGCCACCCCCAGCCACACCCCCACGCCGACGGCCACCCCCAGCCACACCCCCACCCCGACGGGGTGGGGGTGTGGCTGGGGGTGGCCGTCGGGGTCGGGGTGTGACTGGGGGTGGCCGTCGGGGTTGGGGTGGCGGTGGCGGTGGCGGTGAGGAGACCCGCCGGCGTTGCGGAAGTGGGCCGGCCGGACGCCGCGCCCACGGCAAGCGCCGACACGGCGCTGAGGGCTAGGCAGGCCGCCAGGGCGAGCGAAGCAGCCGAGATGAGCCGCCGGAGCCGCCGGCGGGCGAGAAGAGGGGGCGTGGCCATGGAGGTGGTCTCCTGGCTGCCGAGCCGAGCGTCCCCAGTCGCCCTTGACCCGGCTGACCGCGCCCATGGTCACGCCGGACGGCACCGCCCGCATGCCCCGTCCCAGGGCTTGTGACATCGCCGCCATGCATTCGCAACGACGGGGCGACGAGCGGGCTACGGCAGGGTGGCTTCCGCGACCGGGGCGGGGTGATGGCCTCAGGCGGCCCGGCGCCTCCACCAGTGGCGGGCCCGCTGGCGCAGCCGCTCCTCGAGCTCGTCGATCCTGGCCTGGAGCTCGTGCATGCGGGCCAGGGCGGCCTGCGTATTCTGCTCGGCGTCCTCCACCAGCGCCGTCTGGTCGTCGAGGCGGGCCCGGAGCTCGTCCGCTTGGAGGAACGCCTCCCGGGTGGTCGCCTCGGCGATCTCGATGGCTGTGATCTGCTGGTGGATCACCCCGACCAGGTCGCGCTCGCGCTCGAAGGCGATCCGCTCGGCACCCGCGTGGGCCTCGATCTCGACCCGGGCGCGCTCGCGCCACTCGGCCAGGCCCCTCTCCAGGAGGGCGATCCGGGCGTCCTTCTCGATCAGGAGCTCGGCGAGCCGGGCTATCTCGACCACCTGGTCGATCTCGTGGAGCTGGTGCGGCAGCACCGCCGACTCGACCGCGCCCGCGACGGAGGGCTGCGCGACGAATCGGGGTGTGGCGGTCGGGCGGCCGACCAGCTCCACAACGGCGCCGTCCACGGCGGGCGGCTGGGGGCGAGCGGAGAGGTACGCCGTGGGGGATGGCTCGCTCAGGGCCGCTCCCTCGGTCGGGAGGCCCCCGGAACCGGGGGCGTGGGCCTGGACCGCCATGGGACGGACCTCCTGCTGGGACGTTGGGTGGGTGGGAGGGACAGCCAGCGTGAAGGCTACATCAGAGAACGCCGCTGTGCTCGCCCCTCATAAGTATGTCGAGGAGGGACCGGGGCATGTGGGGAGGTGCCCGCCGCGCGCTAACCTCAGGCCCATGTGCGCATCCGATCTCGACGCCTACTGTGACGCCCACCAGCCGCGCTTCCTCGAGGAGGTGATCGAGTTCTGCCGCATCCCCTCGATCTCGGCCGACCCCGCCCACGGCGCCGATGTTCGGCGCAACGCCGAGCACCTCGCCGGGGCCGCCCTGCAGGCCGGCTTCACCCGTGCCGAGCTGATCGAGACCCCCGGGCACCCTGCCGTCTACGCGGAGAGGATCGTGGACGTGGCGCTCCCCACCGCCCTCATATACGGCCACCACGATGTCCAGCCCGTCGACCCCCTGGATGAGTGGACGTCGCCTCCTTTCGAGCCGCGGGTCGCCGGCGACGTGCTGCGCGGCCGTGGCACCGCCGACGACAAGGGCCAGGTCTGGATGCACCTCAAGGCGGTCGAGGCCCTGCTCCGGGTCCGGGGCGAGCTGCCCCTCAACCTCAAGCTCATCGTGGAGGGCGAGGAGGAGATCGGCTCGGTCCATTTCGGGGGTCTGATCGAGGCGCAGCGCGCCCGCCTCGGCGCCGACCTCTGCGTCGTCTCCGACACCGCCATGCAGGGGCCCGGCCAGCCCTCGGTCTGCGTCGGGCTGCGCGGCATGCTCGACCTCGAGGTGGAGGTCACCGGTCCCTCCGTGGACCTCCACTCCGGGGAGTTCGGGGGAGCCATCCTCAACCCGCTGGAGGCGCTGGCCCGGATCCTCGCCTCCCTGCGCGACCCGCTGACCGGGCGAGTCACCGTCCCCGGCTTCTACGACGACGTGGTCGAGCTGACCCCGGAGGAGCGGGCCGGGGTGGCCGCCATCCCCTTCGACGAGGCCGCCTTCCGAACCCTGGCCGGCGGAGTTCCGGTCACGTTTGGCGAGAAGGGTTACACCACCACGGAGCGGCGCTCAACCCGGCCCACTCTGGAGATCAACGGGGTCTGGGGCGGCTACCAGGGGCCGGGTCCGAAGACGATCATCCCGGCCCGGGCGGGCGCCAAGGTCACCTGCCGGCTGGTGCCCCGCCAGAACCCCGAGACGGTCGCCGCCCAGGTGCGCGCCGCCATCGAGGCCGCCGCGCCGGAGGCGGTCCGGGTAACCGTGACGGTGGGGTCTCGGAACAACCCGGTGGTCACCTCGAGTGACCATCCCGGGGTGCGGGCGGCCTCCCGGGCCATGGCCGAGGTCTTCGGGGTGGAGCCGTACCGCACCCGGGCGGGCGGTTCGATCCATCCCGTGGAGATGTTCGACCGATTGCTCGGCCTGCCCTCGGTGCTGGTCGGCTTCGGGCTGCCCGACGACCACATCCACGCGCCCAACGAGAAGTTCGACCTGGGCCAGTTCCGCTCCGGGATCCGGGTGCTGACCAGGCTCTGGGAGGGCCTGGGCGAGGCGCTGCGGTCCCCGGTGTAGGAGTTTGCCAAGGGGCCTCGACACAGCGCCGATGGGGCGCGTATCGTGCGGCGCCGTGACGACTCTGGTGGTGCTGCCCCGGTGAGCTGGCAGCCACCGTCGACGCCGCCGGGCGGCTACCCGCCCTATCCCGGCTATCCGCCTCCCGGGTACGGCTCCGGTCCCACCCCGTGGGGCCCGGCTCCGGGCCTGGCGTACGCCGGCTTCTGGCGGCGCTTTGGCGGTTACCTGATCGACAGTCTGATCTTCGCGGTGCCCGTCCTGATCCTCGTCTTCGTGATCTTCGGGTCGACCATCTCCCCCTGGATCACCGCCGTCAACAACGCGGCCCAGAACAATCAGCCGACCCCCCAGCTGGTGCTCCCGACGAACGGTCTGGTGACCTTCGCCGTCCTCGACGCCGTCGCCGCCCTCCTCTACTTCGGCGTCCTGGTGAGCGGATGGGGGAGCACCGTGGGCCAGAGGGCGGTGGGGGTGAGGGTCGTCTGCCAGGAGGACACCGCCAGCGCCCTGCCGCTCGGCCGGGCGGTGCTGCGCGCGATCGTCTGGTGGGGGGCGGCGCTCCTCTCCCTCGTGACCGGACTGGGAACGATCGCCGAGCTGGCGGTTCTGCTGGCCCTGCTCTGGGTCGGCTGGGACCCGCGCAAGCAGGGGTTGCACGACAAGCTGGGCGGGGCCCTGGTGCTGCGCAGCGTCCCGGTTGCCACGGCGCTCCCGTATGGGCAGCCCATGTATCCGTACGCCTACCCGCCGGCGCCCTACCCGGGCCCCACCCAGTACCCGCCCCCACCGCCCCCGTCCAGCTAGTCATCCCGTCGGGAGCGGGTCACTGACCCACCACCGGCCCGTCCGTCAGGCGTCCCCTCCCTCCGTGAGGCCGGCCGCGGGCAGCGCCCGCCACCGCCACCCCTCGGGACGGCCTATCGGCGGGGGTCGCTGATGACCTGCGCCCCTGACGGCCGCCGGTCCGCGGGGACTATCCTCCGGCCATGACCTTCATCGAATCGATCTCCGCCCAAGAGGTTCTCGACTCCCGGGGCAATCCGACCGTCGAGGTTAACGTCGAGCTGGCCAGCGGCTGGGAGGGCCGGGCCATCATCCCGAGCGGCGCCAGCACGGGGGTGCACGAGGCCGTCGAGCTCCGCGACGGCGATCCGTCGCGGTACGGCGGCAAGGGTGTCCTCAAGGCTGTCAACAACGTGACCGAGGTGATCGCCCCCGAGGTGATCGGCATGGACGCCCTCGACCAGGGCGCCCTCGATGCCCGTCTCATCGAGCTGGACGGCACCGAGAACAAGAGCCGGCTGGGGGCCAACGCCATCCTCGGCGTGAGCCTGGCCGCCGCTCGGGCCGCCTGCGAGTCCACCGAGCTCCCCCTCTACCGCTACCTGGGTGGGATCGGCGCCGTGACCCTGCCGGTGCCCCAGTTCAACTGCCTCAACGGCGGCGCCCACGCCCAGACGTCGGTGGACTTCCAGGAGTTCATGTTCATCCCCTTCGGGCTGCCGACCTTCGCCGAGGCGCTGCGCGCCGGCAGCGAGTGCTTCCACGCCCTGCGCGCCGTGCTCAAGGAGAAGGGGCACGCCACCGGGCAGGGCGACGAGGGCGGCTTCGCCCCCTCGCTCAAGCACAACGAGGAGGCCGTGGAGCTGCTCGTCGAGGCCATCCTCAAGGCGGGCTATGTACCCGGCACCGACATCGGGATCGGCCTCGACCCGGCCGTCTCCGCCCTCTACCACGACGGCAAGTACGTGCTCAAGGGCGAGGGCCGCACCCTGGGGTCTGTCGAGATGGTCGAGCTGTGGACCACCTGGCTCGACCGCTACCCGATCGTCTCCCTCGAGGACGGCATGGCCGAGGACGACTGGGACGGCTGGGTGCTGCTGACCAAGAAGCTGGGGGAGCGCGTCCAGCTGGTGGGGGACGACAACTTCGTCACCAACCCCAAGCTCCTCCAGAAGGGCATCGACCTCGGGGCCGCCAACTCGGTGCTCATCAAGCTCAACCAGATCGGAACGCTGACCGAGACCATGGAGACGGTGGCGCTGGGGCGGGCGCACGGCTACAACCCGGTGGTGAGCCACCGCAGCGGCGAGACCGAGGACACCTTCATCGCCGACTTCGTGGTGGCCATCAACGGTGGCCAGATCAAGACCGGCGCGCCCTCGCGCTCGGAGCGGGTCGCCAAGTACAACCGCCTGCTCCGCATCGAGCGCGAGCTGGGGAGCTCGGCAGTCTTCGCCGGCAGGTCGGCGCTGCCCCGGGTCCCGACGTCATAGCCGGCCCCACCCGCACGTGATGAGCGCTACGGGGGGCGTCCGGGGGGCGCGGCGGTGAAGCGACCGCCCAGCCCGTTCACGGTCGCCGCCCGGGCCGGCGCGCCGGATCCCGCGCCGGGCGGCTCGCCGCTCGTCGAGCCGCCGTCGCTGGCGTCGGTCGACGCGTTCATCGACCTCGCCGACCTGGACCGGGCGATGGGCGCCGGCCAGAGCGGTTACCGCCGCTTCGGCAACCCGAGCGTTCATCGCTTGGAGGAGGCGCTGGCCGCTCTGGAGGGCGCGGGTCTCGACGCCCCGCCGCTCTGCCGCGTCACCTCGAGCGGGCAGGCTGCGCTCCTGCTCGCGCTCAGCATCCTGATGGAGCCGGGGCGCCGGCGCGTCGTGCTGCTCCGGCCCGGCTACGGGGGCAGCGAGAGCCTGGTCGTGGGGCCGCTCGCCGCGTTCGGCGTCGAACCGGTGGTGGTGGACCTGCCGCCCCCGGGCGAGGTCGCCCATCAGCTCGACGCACTGGGCGAGCTCCTCTCGTCCGGGGTGGCCTGCGTGATCGCGGAGACCCTCGGCAACCCGCTCATGGGGGTGCTGGACCTCCCTGACCTGGTGGCCCGCTGCCGGTCCGCCGGGGTGGCCACCGTCATCGACAACACCTTTGCCACGCCGTTCCTGGTCCGCCCCCTCGAGGCGGGCGCGGACGTGGTCTTCGAGAGTCTGAGCAAACAGCTCTCGGGTCACGCCGACGTCCTGGGAGGAGCGGTGCTGGTCCGCCCCGACCATCCGGTGGCGAGCCGGCTCGACGCCCACTCGCGGACCCTGGGCGCGGTGCTGGCGCCGTTCGACGCCTTCCTCAGCCTGCGCGGGCTGCGCACGGCCGGGCTGCGCGCCGAGCGGGGGGCGGCCAGCGCGGCGGCGCTCGCGCGCCTGGCCTCGGCTCACCCGGCGGTCGCCGCGGTCCACTACCCGGGGTCGCGGAGTCCCGAGGAGGAGGCCCTGGCCGCAAGGCTGCTGCCCCGGGGGCGGGGATCGATGCTCGCCATCGACCTGGAGGAGCGGGCGCGCGCGGATCTCCTGCTCGCGGGCCTCCCCGGGGTGGCGCTGGCCCCATCGCTGGGCGACGTGGCGACCACCGTCAGCCACCCGGGGCTGAGCTCGCACCGCGGCCTCGGGCCCGAGCGGCGGCGGGCTCTCGGGATCGGCGACGGCCTGCTCCGATTCTCGGTGGGGATCGAGGCGGAGGAGGACCTGCTCGCCGAGCTGGGCGCTGCCCTGGACGCGGTGGCGGCTACCATGGGCCCTGCCAGCGCAAAGAGGAGCATGCCCGCATGACCATCATCCGGCTTGTCAACGGCTCGGACACGGCGGTGAAGCTCACCATCGAGGAGACGCTGGCCGCGCTCCAGCGCAAGCCCGGGGAGAACGGGTTCGTCGAGCTGCCCGGCGAGGACGGCCCCATCCACGTCCGTCCCAGCGGGGTGGTCGCCCTCTTCGCAGACGCGCACCGAGGCAGCGCCGGCTTCCGGGTCGACATCGCCGCAGCCGGCGGCTGATCTCCGTCGCGCCGCCCCGGCCCCGGCCGGAGGTGGGCGGTCCGGCCTCCGGCCTCGTTGATAATGGGTGCGATGCCCGGATTCGACCCTCAGCTCTCGATCGTCCCCGCGCGCCTCGGAGCCAGCCTGCTGGACCTGATCGGCAACACGCCGCTGCTCCGCATCCGCCTCTTCGAGGACGACTTCCCCGGGGTCCAGGTCCTCGCCAAGGCCGAGTACCGCAACCCGGGAGGATCGGTGAAGGACCGGCCGGCGCTGCGCATGATCACCCAGGCGGAGCGCCACGGGCTGCTGACCCGGGATCGGGTGATCCTGGACGCGACCAGCGGCAACACCGGCGTCGCCTACGCGATGATCGGCGCCGCCCGCGGCCACCGGGTCCACCTGGTGATGCCGCGCAACGTCAGCGCGGAGCGCCGCGCCCTGGTGCACGCCTACGGTGCGGAGGTCACCTTCAGCGATCCGATGGAGGGGAGCGACGGCGCCATCCGGCTCTGCCGCGAGATCCTGGCCGCCGACCCCGATCGCTACTACATGCCCGACCAGTACAACAACCCCGAGAACTGGCGGGCCCACTACCACGGCACGGGGGTCGAGATCTGGGAGCAGACCGGCGGTTCGGTGACCCACTTCGTCGCCGCCCTGGGCACCGCCGGGACCTTCGTGGGCACCGGGCGGCGGCTCCGTGAGCTCAACCCGCAGGTCCGGCTCTACAGCGTCCAGCCCGAGTCCCCGTGGCACGGCCTGGAGGGCCTCAAGCACATGGCGACCGCGATAGTTCCGGGCATCTATGACCCGAACTTGGCGGATGCCGACCTGGGGGCGCCCACCGAAGAGGCCTACGAGCTGGCCCGGCGGCTGGCCGCGACCGAGGGCATCCTGGTCGGTCATTCGAGCGGCGCCAACCTCTGGGGGGTGCGGGAGGTGGCCCGGCAGATCGAGAGCGGGGTGGTGGTCACGATCTTCAGCGACGGGGGCGACCGCTACCTGAGCACCGGTCTCTACGGGACGACCCCACCGTGACGGTCGAGTCGCTGAAGCTCTCCGCCGCCGCCGAGGCGGAGATCCGCCGCCTTGCCGCGGCCGCGTATCCCGACGAGGGCTGCGGCGTGCTGATCGGCAGCTTTGACACCGATTCCGCCGCGGTTCTCGAGGCGACCTCAGGGCGCAACCTCTCGACCGACCGCCTGCGCGACCGCTACCTCCTCGATCCCGGAGACATCCAGGCCGCCGACCGCCGCGCCCGTGCCCGCGGCCTCGATGTGGTGGGCTTCTGGCACAGCCACCCCGACCATCCGGCCCGCGCCTCGGCCACCGATTCGGCGCAGGCGAGCGGGCTCGGCTGGCCCGGCTACGCGTACATCATCGTCAGCAGCGTGGCCGGGGGCACCGGTGACCTCAACGCTTTCAGCCTCGATGCCGGAGCCCAGAGCCTGGAGGCCATCGTGCTGGATGCGGAGGGGTCGTGAGCCCGTCCGGGGGGACGGTGCGCACCCGGCGCTCACGCCGCCGCGGCGGCGACTCCGCGCTGGGGCCGGTGAGCGGCATCGTCGCCATCGTGGGACGGCCCAACGTGGGCAAGTCCACCCTCTTCAACCGCCTCACCGGTGAGCGCCAGGCGATCGTCGACGAGACCGCCGGGCTGACCCGGGACCGCCTCTACGGGGTGGCCGAGTGGCGGGGGCGCCGCTTCACGCTGGTGGACACCGCCGGCCTGGACACCGCGCTGGTCTCGGCGGACCCGGGGATCGCCGAGCTGACCCGCGGCACCCAGCAGCAGGCCCGCATGGCCATCGAGGAGGCCGACCTCTGCATCCTCATGGTCGACGTGCGCGCCGGAGCGACCGGCCTCGACGAGGACGTGGCCGCGATCCTGCGCGCGGGTGGCAAGCCGGTGATCCTGGCCGGCAACAAGGCGGACTCGCCGGGTGACCCGTACTACTCCCACGAGCTGTTCCGCCTCGGCCTGGGCGAGCCGCGGCTGATCTCGGCGCTGAGCGGCACCGACACCGGCGACCTGCTCGACGAGGTGGTGGAGCGGCTGCCCCCGGCCGAGGGGGAGGCGGCGGAGCGGGTCGACGAGCTGCGGGTCGCCATCATCGGCCGGCCCAACGTCGGCAAGTCGTCGCTGCTCAACCTGCTGGTGGGCGAGGAGCGCGCGTTAGTGTCATCTGTGGCCGGAACCACGCGGGATGCGGTCGACACGGTGGTCGACCACCATGGCCGACCCGTCCGTCTGGTGGACACCGCCGGGATCCGGCGCCGGGGTGTGATCAGCACCGACGTCGAGCACTACAGCCTGCTCCGGGCGATGCGGGCGCTGGAGCGGAGCGACGTCGCCCTCGTGGTCGTCGACACTTCCGAGGGGATCGTCGCCCAGGATCGTCACATCGCGGGCTACGCGGTCGACGCCGGCAAGGGCGTGGTGGTGATCGCCAACAAGTGGGACCTGATCTCCCAGGAGGTCCGCGCCGACCCCGAGACCCTGCACCGCATCGCCGCCGCCTTCGACTTCGTCCCCGGGGTGCCGGTGCTCACCGTGAGCGCGCTGCTGGGGCGCAACGTGCCCAAGGTGCTGGACACCGCCCGGGCGGTGGCCGACGCGCGGGCCACCCGGATGCCCACCGGCGCCCTCAACCAGCTGGTGCGTGACGCGGTGGCCAGCCGGCCGCCGGGGATGCACCGGGGCCGCCGCCTCAAGATCCTCTACGCGACCCAGGCCAGCACCCCCAATCCGACCGTCGTCCTCTTCGTCAACGATCCCGAGCTGCTCCACTTCTCCTACGTGCGCTACCTGGAGAACCGGATCCGGGCCGTCTTCGGCTTCGGGGGGGTGCGGCTCCGCATCGTCCCCCGACGGCGGGCCGAGAGCGAGGGGTAGCGGGGGGCGGTTCCGCTCCGGGCGGAGGCGGCTCCGGCTCCGGGGTTCAGCTCCAGGGGCGCTGCGATCGCTGCGCCCAGTACGCCGCCGCCGGCTCGGCGAGGTCGGGGAGGACGGGGAGGCTCACCTCCAGGGCGCTGAGGTTGCTGCGCAACTGGTCGGCGGTCGCGGCGCCGCTCAGCACCACCGTCGCCCACGGCCTGGCGAGCGCGGCCGCCAGGGCGAGCGCGTCGGGGCTGACGCTGCCGGCGGCGGCCAGCTCGCCGAGCGGAGTCCCGGGGCCCCCGGCGTCGCCGCTCGCGGTCAGCCGGCCGTTGGCGACCGCCTCCTTGACGATCACCGCCCAGCCCGCCGAGGCCGCCTCGATGAGGGCGGGCTCGACCGAGGGCTCGAGCAGGTTCCAGGTCGCCTGGACGGCTGAGAAGAGCGGCCCACCGCCGCTGCGGAGCTCCAGCGCGCGGCGCAGGGTCTCGGCCTGAGCGGGCCCCGAGGTGGTGATGCCGAGGCGGAGCCCGCGGTCACGCTCGCGGGCCAGGGCGGCGTGCAGCGAGCGGTCCTCGAGCACGCCCGACTCCAGGGTCGCGGAGTGGACCTGGTAGAGGCGGAGGTGGGTGCCGAGCAGGGCGCGGCTCTCGGCGTACTGGCGTTGGAAGGCGGCCAGCGAATGGTCCTTGACCTCGTGAACCGCCGCCCGTGGGTCCCAGGCGCCCACGTAGGTGTAGCCCCACTTGGAGCCGACCACGACGCCATCGCGGTTGCCGCGGGCCAGCCAGCCGGCCACGAAGGCCTCGGCGGATCCGTACGATCGCGCGCAGTCGAGGTAGCGGATGCCCAGTGCGTAGGCCGCATCGAGGACCTCCCAGCTGCGCGCCCGGAAGCTCTCCTCGGAGCGGTCCGCGCCGAAGTCCTGGGTGCGGCCGGTGGTGATGTAGGCGGGCCGCCCGAGGGCGGCCATGCCCAGCCCGATGCGGCTGACCTGGGGCCCGCTCTGCCCCAGCGCAACCATCTCCACGCGACCACGATAGCCGGGCGGCGGGAGGTCCCGGGCGCGCGCGCGCGAGCCCGGAGGCGGAAACGGGCCTGCGCGAGATCCCAGGCGGGAAGGCCTCGGTGATCAGGACCGGGCGGTCACGAGGGGCGTGCCGGTCGCGGGCTGCGGAGCGTGATCCCCGCCCATCGGGAGACGTAATCGCCGGCGGAGATGACCGCCAGGGCTGCCGCGGCCCAGAGCGCCCACTCGCCGATGCCGGTGGGGCCGAGGCGCCGGTTGACGCGCAGGAGCAGGAGGATGAGGGCGACGAACTCGAGCGTCGCCTTGCTCTTTCCCAGCGACGACGGTCGCATGACCTGACCCGACGCCGCCACCGAGCCCCGCAACCCCATCACCATCACCTCGCGGCAGACGATGATCATCACCGGCCAGGGGGAGGCCTGACCCAGGCTGGTCAGGGCGATCAGAACCCCGGCCACCAGGACCTTGTCGGCGGTCGTGTCCAGGAAGCTGCCGGTGATCGTGGCCACGCGCCAGCGGCGGGCGAGGAAGCCGTCGAGGTAATCGGTGCCGGCGGCGATCGCGAACACCGCGGCGGCCGGCCACGGTTGCCCGGTCAGGGCGAGGGCGGCCACCACCGGGGTGAGCGCCAGCCGCAGCGTGGTGGTGGTGCCGACCACGGCGGTCAGGGTTCGGGAGCGAGCGACCGGCACCGGATGCGGCGGCGGGGATGCCGGCGACGCGGCGGATGCCTCGAGCGGCCCCGGGGAGGTCGGCGACGCGGCTGCCTCGAGCGGGGCCGGGGATGCCGGCGACGCCACGGCTGCCTCGAGCGGTGCCGGGGAGCCCGGTGACGCGGTGGCTCCCTCAGGACGTGGGAGTGGGGCGCCCGCCGCCGGTACCACGGGAGGGGAGGGGCGGGCCATCTCGGGGAGCAATGGTTGCATGTCCCGCGGAGGCCGAGAGGAGCGCCCGGACGGCGGCCCCGTCCGCCAGCTCGAGCGCGCCCTGGGCGAGCCGGGCGCATTCCGTGCTGTCGGCGGCGCGCACGGCTTCCTTGATCCGGGCAACCGAGGGCACGGCGACGGAGAGCTCGCGGATGCCGAGACCGATCAGGAGCGGGACGGCGTCGACCTGACCGGCCAGCTCTCCGCAGACCGCGACCCGGCGCCCATGGGCCCGGGCCGCCTCGGCGGTTGCGGCGATCAGCCGCAGGGTCGCCGGGTGGAGCGCGTCGGCCAGGGTGGCGACCTCCGCATTGGCCCGGTCGGCGGCGAGCGTGTACTGGGAGAGGTCGTTGGTGCCGAGCGAGAAGAAGTCGACCCGCTCCGCCAGGTGGGCAGCGGTCAGCGCCGCCGAGGGGATCTCGACCATCACCCCCACCTCGAGGGCCACCGGGGTGGACCCCGTCACCTCGTCGAGCAGGGCCCGGGCGGCCTCGACCTCGGCGGTGCTCGCGACCATCGGGAACATCACCCGCACGGGGTGGTGGCGCGCGGTGGCGACCACCGCGCGCAGCTGTGCGGTGAGCACCTCGGGCTGGGCGAGGCCGAGCCGGATGCCCCGGACGCCGAGGGCCGGGTTGTCCTCGTGGACGCTGCGGAGATAGGGGAGGGGCTTGTCCGCGCCGACGTCCAGGGTCCTGATGGTCAGGGGGCGGCCCTGCAGACGGCGGGCGATCTCCGAGTAGACGCGCTCCTGGGCCTCCGCGTCGGGCATCGAGCTCGCCTCCAGGAAGAGGAACTCGGTGCGCAGCAGCCCGACCCCGTCCGCGCCCGCCTCCACCGCCCGGGTCGCCTCCTCGACGGCGCCGAGGTTGGCGACGACCTCCACCGCGACGCCGTCGCGGGTCACCGCCGGGCGGTGGGCGGCGGCGGCGGCGTGCGCCGCCCGCGCCGCCGCGCCCTCCGCCTCCGTCCGTGCCCGCGCCACCAGCTCGGGGGACGGGTCGAGGGCGAGGGTCCCGCGGCCGCCGTCGAGCAGCGCGATCCGCCCCGGGGCTGCGGCCAGCAGCTCCTCACCGAGACCCACCACCGCGGGGATGCCGAGGGAGCGGGCCAGGATGGCGCTGTGGGAGGTCGGTCCGCCTCCGGCGGTGGCGATCCCCGTCACCCGGCTCGGGTCCAGGGCGGCGGTGTCGGTCGGTGCGAGGTCGCGGGCGACGACGATGCCCGCCTCCCGGAGGACGGGCGCCGAGTGCCCCAGCAGGCGGTGGAGCACCTTGCGGCTGACCCCGGCCAGATCCGCGGCCCGGAGCCGCATGTTGGGATCGTCGAGCCGCTCCCAGGAGAGGCGCAGCCGGGCCGAGACCTCGGACCAGGCCTGGGCGGCGGTGCGCCGCTCCTGGGCGATCGCGGCGCGGGTCGGCTCCAGCAGCTCGGGGTCCTCCAGGAAGAGCAGGTCGGCGTCGACGATGTCGGCGTCGGCGCTCCCGGAGCGCGCCCGGGTCGTCTCCCTCAGCTGCTCGAGCTCGGCGCGGGTCGCGGCCACGGCGCCCTCCAGGGCCGCGAGCTCGGCGTCGGGGTCGGAGGCCGGCGCGTCGGGGATCACGGGGTCGGTCTCCTCGAGGAAGCGGAGCGGCCCCAGGGCCGTCCCCGGTGAGGCGGCGATGCCGCGCAGCTCCCCCGCGGCCGCACCGGCCGTCTCGGGCAGTGGCGGCGGGGGCACCGCCGCTGGCGCAGTTCGGCCTGCTGGGGGCGTGGCGGATTCGTCGAAGCGGCGCTCCGCCAGCCCTCTGACCGCCTCGATGGCCCTCAGGGCGTCCGGCCCGGAGGCCCTGACCAGAAGCTCCTGGCCCTGGCGGACCTGAAGCCCGGCGAGGGCATTGAGGCTGCGCGCGCTGACCGGCCCCGAGCCGGTGGTGGCGTTGGTGGCGACCACCTCCGCCTGGAGGCCCGCCGTGGCGCGGATCAGACGGGCCGCCGGGCGGGCGTGGAGCCCCAGCGGGATGTCCACCCGCAGCCGGGTTTCCGAGATCGGGCCGCCGAGCTGCGGCAGCGGCACGGCCGGGGCCTGGGCCGGCTCGGCGGGCCCGCCCACCTGGGCGCGCTTGGCATCCAGGGAACCGCTCGCCTCCCCGGCCACTCGCTCGAGGGGCTCCCCCAGCCGAGCGGCCACTGCGGCGGCGACCGCACCCTCCACCAGCGGGGCGGCGCTCAGCAGCACCCGGGCGCGGCGCTCCTCGGGAAGCAGCTCGACCGCCATCTCGGCGGAGAGCACGGCGCTGCCGAGGTCCATCAGCACCAGCACGCCGCGGTCGGACCAGGCCGCGCCGATGGCGTCGGCGACCCGCATGGCGTCGGTGCCCAGGGCGGTCTCCGGGGGGGCCATGCCGCCCGCCGCGACGATCCGGACGTCCTCGCCCGCCATCGCGCGGGCCAGCTCCGCTGCCCCCTCGGCCAGCTGCGCGCTGTGCGAGACGAGGACCAGGCCGACCGGCTGATCGCCCGCCGAGGGCTGACCGGGGTCAGTGACCGCCATAGGCCCGGTGGAGAAGCTCCAGGGGGTGGACCACCGGGAAGCCGGTGGCCTTGGCGATGTGCCAGCGGCAGGTCTCGCTGTCACAGAGGACGAGGTCCGGCGCGGTCTCGCGGATGTCCGAGAAGAGGCCGTCGCCCACGGCCATGGAGATCGCGTACTTCTCCCGCTTGAGGCCGTAGGTGCCACCCACGCCGCAGCAGTCGCGGTCCAGCTCGACCAGGCGCAGGCCCGGCACCAGGGCCAGGACGTCGAGCGCGGGCTTGCCGATCAATTGATTCTGCTGCTGGCAGGGTGCGTGGTAGGCGGCGGTGAGCTCCACCGGTTGGAAGTCGGTCTTGAGGCGGCCCTGCTCGTGCAGCTCGTGGAGGAACTCGAAGAGGTCGTAGGTGCGCTGGGAGATGTCGACCAGTGCCGGCTCCTCCACTCCCAGGATCTCGCGGGCCTCGCGCTTGAGCATCAGCCCGCAGCTGGTCGAGGAGGCGATGACCGGGACCCCATCGGACCCGCTCCCGAGCTGGCGCGCCAGCCGGCTGACGTAGGTGCGGGCGGCGGGGAAGCTGCCGTTGGACTGGAGCGGCAACCCGCAGCAGCCCTGCTCGGGCATCTCCACCGCAAGCCCCTGGTGCTCGAGCACGGCGACCACCATCCGGCCCAGACGGGGTTCGAAGTAGTTGGTGCTGCAACCGTGGAAGTAGATGACCCGGTCGCTCGCCGGGCGGTCCGGGTGGCGGCGCGCCCAGTGCCGGAAGGTGCGGGGCGCCACCTTGGGGATGGCCGCCTTGCGGTGGATGCCGAGCACGCGCTCCACCGGAACGCGCACCAGGGGCGTGCCCATGGCCCAGTTGAAGAGCGGGCGTATCGGCCGGCCGAGCCGGCCCATGACGTCGGGTCGTGCCAGCAGCCGGTCGCGCAGGGGGATGCCGCGCCGTTCTTTGAGCTGGGCCCGGGCACGCGAGTTGATCTCTGCGATTCGCACCTCCTGGGGACAGACGCGGCTGCAGATGCCGCATCCGGAGCAGAAGTCGACGGACCAGTCGGCCGACAGCGGGCCATGGCGGAAGCGCTCCTCCTGGGGCCCCACCGTCTTGGGCCCGGGGAAGCGCTCCGTGACCGCCGCATACGGGCAGGCGCTCTCGCAGATGGTGCACTTGATGCAGCCGTCCAGAGAGGGGCGGACCATCAGGCCCTCGGTCAGGGTCTCGGTCTCCATCAGCACGCTCATCCGGTCCACCTCACGCCGCTCTGCCCGCCAGGAACCGGGTGCCCAGGATGGCCTCGGCCGCGTGCCAGGCGGTGGCGAGGCTCACCCCCTCGCCCGACTTCTCCCGCCAGGGCAGCGCGCCGGCGAGCGCGGCGCCGGCCGCGTAGAGGTTGTCCGCGTAGGCCGCCCCGGATGCGTCCAGGGGCCGGCCGTCGGCGTCGGTGCGCAGCCCGACCCGGTCCAGGGGGTGCTCGGCGAGGTACTCGTCGCCGAAGGCCGCCTGCCCCGGCGCCAGGCCGTGGACCGGCAGCCCGAAGACGGGCTCCCGGAGCTCGCCGTCGGGCTCGCGCACGATGCCGCCGGTGGCGAAGCCCCCGGTCGCCAGGACGTAGAAGCCGGCGCTCACCTCCACCGGGCGGGAGGCCTGGGTGATGGTCACCGCGGTGACCGTGTCCTTCTTCTTGCTGGCGGAGATGGCGCTGCTGCCCAGGATCAGCCGCCCGCCGGCGCCGCGCAGAGCCCGCCGGAGGCAGTCGAAGAGACGCAGGCCGGGCAGGGACGGGGGCAGGCCGGGGATCTCGAAGACGGGCACGCCGATGCGGCGCTCCAGATCCGCGTGGACCTCGGCGGCCTTCTCGCGACCGAGGATCGCCGGCATCCCCACCGCCGCGGCGCCGCCGGCCCGCTCGCGCAGCTGGGCGGCCAGCCCCCGGCGGATCTCCTCGTTCTCGAGGCGGCGGGCGAGCCGGAAGGGGACCAGGTCACCGGCGCTGCCGGCCCAGTCGAGCTCGGTCGCGCGGGCCCGGATCGGCTTCGCGGTCGCGGACGCCACCTGGCAGAGGTTCTCGGCGAGGAGCGCGGGATGGAAGTCGCGAAAGCCGCGGATGCCGGCGATGACCACCTCTCCACCGCCGCCCAGGTCGGCGGCAGACATGCTCCCGGGGAGCAGGGCGGTGGGACGCAGGCCGCCGAGCACGGTCGGCACCCAGCGATTGCGGTCCAGCCCGCCGCCGTAGCCGAGCGGTTCGGCAACCTCGAGGAACCAGGCCACACTCCGCTCGAGCCCCGCCGCGCCGGCCAGCCGGTAGGGGTGCTCGGGGTTGGCATCGAGAAATCCGGGGAGCGCCTCGAGCGGGCTGGTGACCCGGTGCGGCGCGTAGCCGAGGACGTCCACCGTGCCGCTGGCGAGCGGAAGGCAGCCCTCACCGGTCGCGACCACCAGCACCCGCAGACCGCCCTGGGCCAGACGGGTGGCGGCGGCCAGCCCGGCGGTCCCGGCCCCGATCACCAGCGCGTCGGTGTTCACCGCGTCACCTCCCGCCCCGCCTCAGTTGGGCAGGTGCTCGATGTCGAGCACCCCCTGGAAGATCCACGCGTCCAGTCGCGCCTGACGGAGCTGCTGGCCCCAGAGCACGGGGCGCTGGCCCTTCCACCGCTCCTGGACGAAGGCGCGCAGCGTGGCGTTGGCCTGGGGCCGCCCGTACTCCTTCTGGCCGTGCAGGATGGCGGCGGTCCGGAAGGCGCAGAAACCGCCCTGGCAGGGTCCCATGCCGATCCGCAGGACCCGGCGCAGATCGTCGATCTGGGCGTTCGGGCGGCGCCGCGCGGCGGCCAGGAGGTCCGACCGTGACACCAGCTCGCACTCGCAGATCATGGGGTCGTCGGCACGTCCCTTCTCGAAGTCCTCCTGGTGGTCCGGCAGCCGGTAGTAGCGATGATCGGTGCTGCCCGGCAGGGGGGTCTCCGCGGTCGTGCAGGCGCGTTCTGTGCCCAGCTCGGCGCAGACGGCGTCGACGGTGTCCTTGGCCATCAGCCGGAAGGTGGTGAGCTTGCCGCCGGCGATCGAGACGAAGCCGGCAACGCCGTCACGCTCGCGGTGGCGGAGGACGGTGTGGGAGCGGGAGACGGCGCGATCGTCGGCGACCGCGCCCGAGACCTTGGGGAGGAGCGGGCGCGCTCCCGACCAGACCCGCAGCGCCCTGGCCCGGCTGAAGCCGGGCAGGAGGACGTCCCCCGCCTCCATCATCGCGGCCACCTCGGCCGGCGTCGGCTCGATGTCATCGGGGTCCTCGACCGGGGTGTCGGTGGTGCCGATGACGCTCACGCTGTGGCTCGGCACCACGATGTCGCCGTCGCCGGTCAGGTGGCAGCGATTGACGACGCAGTCGGCGAGCCGGTGGTTGATGGCGACCATCACCCCCTTGCCGGGGCGGACGCCGACCTCGCAGCCGGCCATCCGGGCCACCTGCCCGCTCCAGGCTCCGGCGGCGTTGATCACGCACTGGGCGCGCACCTCGACCTGGCGCTCACCGTGCAGGTCATGCAGGCGCGCCCCCACCACCCGGTCCCCCTCGCGCACGATGGCGGTGACCGGGTGATAGGCGAGGATCCTGGCTCCGTGCTGCTCGGCGCCGCGCGCGCAGCCCCAGACCAGCTTCCAGCTATCGATGCTCCCGTCCGCCACCGCGAAGGCCCGCCGGATCTTGGGGTTGAGCCGCGGCTCGCGGCGGAGCGCCTCGCGGAGTGAGATCTCCTCGACGGTGACCTCAGCCTCGGGACACGCCGCCAGGAACCGGTCGGCGTACTCGAGGTCGTCCGCCGGCGTGGTCACGAAGAGACCACCGGTGTCCTCGATGGCCTCGCTCGCCACCCGCCGGAGGATCGCGTTCTCACGCGCGCATTCCCGGGCGCCGCCGGGGTCGCGGACCGCGTAGCGGCCGCCGGAGTGAAGCAGGCCATGGAAGCGGCCGGTGGTACCGGTGGCGAGGTCCCCCCGGTCGGCCAGGATGACCTGGAAACCGCGCAGCGCGGCGTCCCAGGCCACCCCGGCCCCCGTGGAACCACCCCCGATCACCAGCAGCTGGCACTCGAGAGCTTCAGTCATGGTTCCGGTTCAGTCTGCCTGCCTGCGGATCACTCGACCCAGTCGAAGGTGCGGGTGACCGCCTTCTTCCAGAGCTTGTATTCCTCCTCCCTCTTGGTGGCGTCCATCTTGGGCTCCCAGGTGCGGTCCACCTGCCAGTTCTTGCGGAGCTCCTCGACCTCCTTCCAGAAGCCGACCGCGAGCCCGGCGGCGTAGGCGGCGCCGAGAGCCGTGGTCTCCGCAACCTTGGGCCGAATGACCGGGACGCCCAGCACGTCCGCCTGGAACTGCATGAGCAGCTCGTTGAAGACCATGCCGCCGTCGACCTTGAGCGCGGTGAGGGCCACGCCGGAGTCGGCGTTCATGGCGTCCAGGACCTCGCGGGTTTGCCAGGCGGTCGCCTCCAGCACGGCGCGGGCGATGTGGCCCTTGTTGACGTAGCGGGTGAGGCCGGCGATGACGCCGCGTGCGTCGCTCTTCCAGTAGGGGGCGAACAGCCCCGAGAAGGCGGGCACGAAGTACACGCCACCGTTGTCCTCGACGGTCTTGGCCAGGGTCTCGATGTCAGCCGAGGTGGCGATCATCCCCAGGTTGTCGCGCAGCCACTGCACCAGGGCGCCGGTGATGGCGATGGAGCCCTCGAGGCAGTACACCGCGGGCTGCGAGCCGATCTTGTAGCCCAGGGTGGTGAGCAGGCCGTTCTTGGACTGCACCGGCTTCGTGCCCGTGTTGAGGAGCATGAAGTTGCCGGTGCCGTAGGTGTTCTTGGCCTCGCCGACCGAGTAGCAGGTCTGGCCGAAGATGGCCGCCTGCTGGTCGCCCAGGTCGCCTGCGACGGGGATGCCGGCCAGGTCGCCGACGCACTTGCCGTAGACCTCGCTGGACGGCCGGATCTGGGGGAGCATCGAGCGCGGGATGCCCATGATGGAGAGGATCTCCGGGTCCCAGTCCAGGGTCTCGAGGTTCATCAGCATGGTGCGGCTGGCGTTGCTCACGTCGGTGACGTGGACACCGCCGTCGACCCCGCCGGTGAGGTTCCAGATGCACCAGGTGTCGATGTTGCCGAAGGCCAGGTCACCGGCCTCCGCCTTGGCCCGCAGCCCCTCGACGTTGTCGAGCAGCCACTTGACCTTGGGGCCGGAGAAGTAGGTGGCCAGCGGCAAGCCCACCTTGGCCCGGAAGCGGTCCTGACCGCCGTCCTTGGCGAGCTCGTTGCAGATGGTGTCGGTGCGGGTGTCCTGCCAGACGATGGCGTTGTGCACCGGCTTGCCGCTCCTGCGGTCCCACACCACCGCGGTCTCGCGCTGGTTGGTGACCCCGACCGCGGCCAGGTCGGAGGCCTTGAGGCCGGTCTTCTTGAGGGCCCCGCGGATGACCTCCACGGAGCGGGTCCAGATCTCCAGGGCGTCGTGCTCGACCCAGCCCGGCTTGGGGTAGATCTGCTCGTGCTCTTTCTGGTCGATGCCGACCACTCCGCCGGAGTGGTTGAAGATCATGAAGCGGGTGCTGGTGGTTCCCTGGTCCAGCGCCCCGACGTATTCGGCCATATGCGTTCTCCTTACTCCCAGCTCACGTTTCAGCCGTGAATGCCTGTCGGGCTGCCCGGACCAGCAGCCATGAGGAGGTCGCCCCCGGGTCCTGATGCCCGGCGCTGCGCTCTCCCAGGTAGCTGGCCCGTCCCTTGCGCGCCACCAGCGGGATGGTGGCCTGCATGCCCTGCTCGGC
>CAZDTK010000023.1:0-17288 GCA_964508345.1 uncultured Actinomycetes bacterium
GCACGCCGCCAGCGTTAATCCTGAGCCAGGATCAAACTCTCCGAAAAAACGTTCTCGTTCCCGCTTGCGCGGGTCAAATTCGAACGTTGACGAGGCCTGCGCGGGTGTCCGGCGCAGAACGCCGGCCCCGGGGCCTTCGCGGAAAGTCGTCTCCACTCTTCAATTGTCAAGGAGCGATCCGCGCGCCGAACCGGTCGGCAAGGCTAACGCGGGGAGTCCGGGCGGGTCACATCCCGTCCGGGGCAACTGACGGATTGTACCTCCGGGAGACCCCAGCGTCAATCTGAGGGCCGGCGATAACCGGCGGCATCCGCCGCCGCGCCCGCGGATGATAACGGATCAGGGTGCCGCGAGGCTCACCCGGCCGGGCCGCCCCCCAGGCTGCGCCGCCCCTCCAGGGCCCGGGCGATGGTCAGCTCATCCGCATACTGCAGGTCGGCCCCGGCGGGCAGGCCGTGGGCAAGCCGGGTGAGGCGGGCCCCCGAGCCGGCGAGGCGCTCCGCCAGATAGTGTGCGGTCGCCTCCCCCTCCACGTCGGGGTCGGTGGCGAGCACCACCTCGGTCACCACCCCCCCGCGGACGCGGGCCTCGAGCTCGGCGATCCGGAGCTGGTCCGGGCCGACCCCCTCGATGGGCGAGAGCGCACCGCCCAGGACGTGGTAGAGACCGTGGAAGCCACCGCTGCGCTCCACCGCGAGCACGTCGAGGGCGTCCTCCACGACGCAGATGGCGGACGGGTCGCGGGTCGCGCTCCGGCAGATGCCGCAGAGGTCCTGGTCGGCGATGAAGTAGCACTGCGAGCAGGTCCGCACCTCCCTGCGCAGGTCGCCCAGCGCGGCGGCCAGCCGGGCCACCTGGGCGGGATCGCTGCGCAGGCAGTAGAAGGTGAGGCGCTGGGCCGTCTTGGGACCGATGCCGGGCAGGCGGCCCAGCTCGGCGGCCAGGCGCTCCACCGGCTCAGGGATCAGCGACACGCGCTCAGACCCGGATCCAGGTCAGAGGAGGCCGGGGGGAAGGTTGAGCCCGGCGGTGAGCTGGCCCATCTGCCGGCTCGCCAGCTCGCGGGACTGGTCCAAGGCACTGTTGACCGCCGCCAGCACCAGGTCACTGAGCAGGTCGGCCCCCTCCTCCATCACCTCGGGCTCGATGGCGACGCTCTGCACCTGCTGATGGCCGTTGGCGACGACCGTCACCGCTCCGCCGCCGGCGGTCCCGGTCACGGTCATGGTGCCCAGCTCCTCCTGCACCCGGGCCATCTTGGCCTGCATCTGCTGCAGCTGCTTGAGCATGTTGGGGTTGTTCACACCGCTCCCCTGATGATGGACATCGGCCGCAGTCTACGACGCGTCACGCAGCCCGGGCTAACTCTCGCCGCCAGCATCCTGGGCGTGATCGACCAGCCGGGTCGACGTGATCCGGCTCCCCGAGAAGGTCGCCACCACGGCGTCGGTGAGGCCAGCACCGGTGTCCGTGGCTGCAGCGGCCCCGCCCCCGGCCGCCTCGCCGCAGAACTCGACCGAGACCTCGCGGGGACCGCCCGCGACCTCCACCACCGCGGCGACCAGGATCGGTCGCTTGACCGGGTTGCCCAGCTGCTTGAGGTGGAAGTCGTAGGGTGCTCCCACCACCAGCGTCCCCGGTCCAGCGTTGAGAGCGCGGCAGCCGCGCAGGACCCCGGCGAAGACCTTGTCACGGCGGTTCACGGCCTCGATGAGCGCCGGCCAGGCGCGCTGCCACGCCGCCTGCGACACCAGCTCCGCGGGCGTGGGCGTGGCGTCCCCGGCGTCCGCCTCTGGCACCGGCTCGGGCGCGGCGCTCGGCTCGGGGCTCGGCGGCTCCTGTGGCCGTGCCGCCGCCGGTGTCGCCGCCCCCTCAGCGGGCGCCTGCCGCGGAGCTGGGCGGGGGGCGGAGGATGCGGCCGGCCTCGGCGGGTGCTCGCGGGCCGGGGCGGGGTCGGCGGGAACCCGTGCGGAGGCGGAGGCGGCAGCGGCGCGACCGCCTCCGGCGGTCCGCCCCTCCAGATCCTCCAGCCGCGTCTCCAGCCGCTCGAGACGCTCCCCCTCGGCACCGACCCGTCCCCCCCGGCAGAGGCGCAGCAGGCAGGCCTCGACCTGGAGGCGCGCGTCGACCGGCTGCCGAAGCTCCAGCTCGGCGGCGCCCATCTCCTCCAGCACGCGGAGCCAGAAGCCGTTCGGCTCGCGGGAGGCGAGCCGGCGGCAGAGCTCCTCCTCGTCGGAGTCGAGGCGAGCCCCCTCCGGGAATCCGACCGCGACCAGCTCGGCGGCGCGCGACAGCCGCGCGCACTCCCGGAGCAGCTGACGCGGATCGGCCCCGGCGTCGAAGGCGGCCGCCGCGGCGCGGAGCGCGGCTGCCGCATCCCTCCCCGCCAGGGCTTCGAGCAGGTCCCGAACCACGTCCGGGTGAGCCAGGCCCAGGGCCCGCCGGCAGGTCTCCAGACCGACCGGACGATCGCCGGTCGCGAAGCACTGGTCGAGCAGGGAGAGGGCGTCGCGCACGCTGCCCTGGGCCGCCCGGGCGATCACCCGCAGGGCGGCGGCCTCGATCTCCACCCCCTCGGCCGCGGCGATGCTGCTCAGGTGCGCCTCGATCCCGGGACTGGGCACCCGGCCGAAGTCGAAGCGCTGGACCCGAGAGCGGACCGTGTCCGGGACCTTGTGGGGCTCGGTGGTGCAGAGGATGAAGAGGACGTGCGGGGGCGGCTCCTCAAGGGTCTTGAGGAAGGCGTTCCACGCCTCCGTGGTGAGCATGTGAGCCTCGTCGATGATGTAGACCTTGGAGCGCAGCCGGGCCGGAAGGTAACGGACGCGCTCGCGCAGCTCGCGCATCTCATCGATCCCACGGTTGCTCGCCGCATCGATCTCCATGACGTCGACCGCCGAGCCGTCCAGGATCTCCAGACACGCCGAGCAGCGGTTGCACGGCTCCCCGTCCACCGGGTCCAGGCAGTTGACCGCGCGCGCCAGGATCCGGGCCGTCGACGTCTTCCCCGTCCCCCGAATGCCCGCGAAGAGGTAGGCGTGGGCGAGGTGCCCCTCGCGCAGCTCGTTGCCGAGGGTGCGCACGATGTGGTCCTGGCCGATCAGGTCGGCGAGGACCGCCGACCGGTACTTGCGGTAGAGGGCGGTCACGTCCGCCGACGATAGCCGGTCCGCACCGGCGGGCGGGCCGGTGGGCGGACCGGAGGGTCAGGGACGGCCTCCTGGGCGCGGCCCCGCCGTGGCACTCGCCTAGACTCCAGCCATGCTGGCTGCGATGTCCAACCAGACCGAGGCGACCCTCACCTCCGCCGTCATCACCGTGGCGATCCTCGCCTACCTTGTCTCCCGTCAGATCCTGGTGCGCCCGCTGCGCACCAACTTCGGCCTCTCCGCGGTCCTGGTCATCATCGGGATCGTGGTCCTCTCCAGCGAGGGGCACAGCGGGCTGAGCTCGCTGGGGCGGGACCTGATCCTGGGGGCGCTGCTGGTCTTCGACGCGGCCGGGCTGGGAGCTGTCCGAGCGCTGACCGTGCGTCTCTGGCGGTCCGGAGGCGTGGTCCTCCGGCAGGGGACCTGGGTCACGATGGTCCTCTGGGTGGTCGGCGCCGGGGTCCACGCCCTGGTCGGGGCTCTCGCCAACATCAGCGACAGCACCCTGCTCATCTACCTCGGGGTGACCCTCGCCGCGCAGCAGCTGGTGCTGCAGGCGCGCGTCCAGGGCTCGCAGCTCCCCGAGCGCGGCCCCGCCGGCACCCAATGGCAGGGGTACTAGCGGCGCACCCTGGCCCGGCGGCGGTTCAAGGGGACAGAGGTGGGCCCTGCGGCAAAGGCGCCAAGCGCATGGAGCGCTTCGCGCTGCGCACCCCAGCCACCAGAAACCCCTTTCGGACATCTCTGTCCGAAAGGGCCCGTGAGAGGGTGGGTGGCTCGCCGGCCGGCCGCACCCGAGATGGCGGCGCGCGATGGGAGCCTCACCCCGGACAGCCTGGCCCCCTCCGGCCAGCCTGGCCCCCTCCCTCCAGCCGGCTGGAGGGTGAGGTAGTCGCGCACCCCACGTCGTTGACACGGCACCGGCGCTCACCCGGCCTCCCGGCTCAGGCCAGGTTGGCTGCGGCACCCCCGGGGGACCGCTTAGCGCTGCTTCCTTCCGGACCTGACGCGGTTCACGGGCCCGGGCTGCGCAGGACCCAGCCATCAACGCCGCTGAGATCGGAGCGGACCCGGCTACGCGCCCCCTCGGTGGGGAATTCGACCCCGCTATAGCGGATTGCGGGTACAGGGCACCGCTGGCTCCCCGTCTAGCGCGACCGTCGCCCATTGTACCGGCCACGGACCAGGTGGAGACCGATCACCCTCCGAGCGATCACCCTCGGAGCGATCACCCTCAGGCCGATCACCCCCAAGGGTACGGCCGGCGTCCCCGGGCAGCCTCCCCGGCCGCCTCTCCCGAGCCGCCTCTCCCCGGCCGCCTCTCCTCGGCGGCTACCAGCTCGAGCTCGGCGCGGCTCAGCAGCCGGTCAGCGCAGCGCCGCCGCGGCCCCGTGGGCGGCGAAGAGCAGGGGTCCGGCCAGCACGAAGGCCGCGATGCCGAAGACCCCACAGGCCGCGCCCACCAGCGAGGGCAGCCTCGGCGACTTCGAGGGGACCACGGCCAGGTCGTTGTCCTCGACCAGCGCGGCGGCGATCCAGCGCAGCACCGGGATCGCATAGAGGACCGAGGCGGCGATGCCGGCGACCGCCACCCACGCATACCCCACCGCCACGGCGCTCTCGGCGACCAGGATGCGGGCGAGGAAACCCGCCAGCGGCGGCAGTCCGGCGAGCCCGGCCAGGCCGAGGACGAGGAGCGCGGCGGTCGCCGGCGAGCGCCGGCCCAGCCCGCGGATGTCGGCGAGATCGGTGCCGATTCCGTCCGCGTCCAGCCTGGCCACCGCTACGAAGCTCGCCTGGATCGCCAGAACGAAGACCACCAGACCGAACAGCAGGGCGATGACACCGCCGGCGCTGAGGTAGTCGCGAGCCACCCCGCTTCCGATCAGCGCCGTGAGGAGGAGGCCGCCCTGCAGGCAGACTCCCAGCGCGATGAGGCGGCGCACACCGCCGGTGACCAGGCTGAGCAGTGCCGGATAGAGGCAGGCGACGGCGCCCAGCACAGCCGCGAGCATCACCCAGGGACGCATGGTGGCGCTGAACCCGCTGACCATGACCCGGACCAGGGCGATGCCGCCGGTCGCGACCGCGAGGCTGATCACCGAACCCGCCACCGCGCCGCTGCTCGCCGCGGCGACCTGGAACAGCCAGTGGTGCAGCGGCGGCGCTCCCACCAGGAAGGCGAGGCCGAAGAGCGTCAGCGCCAGACCCAGACCCTCCAGCAGGGCCCCGTGGACGAACTGGCCGCGGGTGGCGGCGAGGTCGGTGGTCCCGGTGGCGCCATAGACGATGGCCAGGCCATAGAGGAGGAGGGCGAGTGCCACCCCGGCGGTCACCAGCGCTCGGAGGGCGGCCTCGCCGGGGGGCTCCGCGGTCTTCTCCAGAGCCACCACGCCGACCAGGCTCACGAGCAGGAGGCCGAGCCCGGTGACCAGCATGGCCATCTCGAACTGGACCGCGACCAGCACGCCGGCGGCGGTGGCGGTGAGCACCAGCGCCTGAAAGGCGGGGGCGCGCGGACCGAGCCGTTCGGCCGCGGCACCGCTCGTCAGGGTCGCCACCAGCCCGGCGCCGCAGAGCAGCAGGATCGCGAACGCGTCGAAGCGATCGGCGACCACCGCGCCTGCGTAGGCCACCAGCCCGACGCCCTCGGTGGAACCCAGGGCGTGGAAGGTCAGCAGGGCCGCGATCGCGGCACCGCCCAGGCCGATCGAACCCAGCCAGCGGTGAAAGGACGGCCGCAGCCCGGGGCGAACCCACCCCAGCAGGGCGACCAGCGCCGCGACCACGACCAGCATCGAGGCGGGGAGCAGGGTCGCGAACACGGCCGCGCCGTTGGGGTTGGCCATCACGTGGCTCCCGGGAAGAGGACGTAGCCGGCGCCGTTCTGGAAGAGGCCCGCGAAATGCCCGGGCAGGACCCCGACGACGACGATGACGGCGACCAGGATGCCGAGGTAGGTGAGCTCCAGCGGGCCGATGTCGCGGACCCGGGCGAAGGTGTCCTCGGAGTTGCCGAAGAAGACGCGCTGGGCGGCCCAGAGCAGCACCCCGGCGACGACCAGCGTGCCGCCCAGCACCACCACGGTCGCCCACCGATGGGCGGGGAAGGACCCGGTGAAGATGAGGTACTCGCCGGTGAAGCCGGCCAGGAGCGGGATCCCCGCCGCGGCCAGGGACGCGAGCACCCAGAAGGAGCAGAGGTAGGGCGCCTGCCAGGCGAGCCCGCCGAGCTGGGAGATGCGCACCCTGCGGGTCCGCTCCTGGATCGAGGAGACGAGCAGCATGAGCACTGTCATCACCAGGCCCCTGGCGATCAGCAGGAACATGATCCCGGTGATGGCGATGGTGGAGTGGCCGGCAACGCCGAGCAGCGCCACCCCCATCAGAACGGTGCCGACGTGACCGACCAGCCTCCTCAGGTCATCGGTCCGGAGCGCGGCCAGCCCGGCCCAGCCGACGGTGACCACCGCGAGACCGGCGAAGAAGAGCGAGTACTGCCGCGCGATGTCCGGGAACAGGCCGACGCCGAGGTGCAGCAGGACAAAGGCTCCGAGGGTGGGCACGACGGCGACCAGGACGGCGGACAGAACCCCCGTGCTGTCCTCCTCGAGGTCGAGCAGCGCTCCGTGAAACGGGACGATGGCCATCGTCACCAGGGCCGCGGCGGTGATCAGCCAGAAGGCGACCGTCTCGCCGTCACCCGGCAGCGTGACCGGGGCATTGCCGAGGTCGAACTCGTGGACGCCGGCCTGGAACGAGCTGAGGACCGCCGCCAGCGTGAGCAGCGCCCCCGCGGTCAGCATCCCCGCCGCGAAACGGCCCGCCGCCCGCTCCGCTCGTCCGCTCCCGAAGGCGCGGAGAGCCAGGTACATGGGAGCGATGGGGAGAGTCCAGAAGAGCAGGAGGAGCACCCAGTCGTAGGAGACCACGACGCCCATGGCCGCCGTCTCCATGGTGAGCAGGCAGACGGCGAGGAGCTTCACATGGCGGTCGTTTCTCCAGGCCGCCAGCGCGGCGCAGAAGAAGACGACGCCCAGCAGCATGATCACGGAGAGCGCCAGGCCATCGGCGTCGAGGTGGTAGCTGGAGGTGATCGGGAACGACTGCAGCCAGCCGTGCTGCTCGACCAGATCACCGCCGGGGAGCCCCCCGGTTCCCAGGGAGACGTCGGCGATCTGGCTCTCCACCGCCCAGGTCGCGAAGAAGAGGGCGACACCGGCCCCGGAGGTCAGCACCGACCTGATCCGCGAGCGCTGCTCATGGGTCTGGTCGGGCATGAACACCACCACCAGCGCGAAGAGCAGCGCGCTCCACACCAGGCAGGTGTAGATGATGGTGGGGAAGCTGGCCCCCGTGGCCGCGGTCGACGTCTGGGCCAGGAAGCTCATGTCGTGTGCACCGGTAGATGCCCGCCGGCGGCCAGCACGCTGGCCCCGACGAGGAGCAGGACGAGGACGAGCATGACCCCGAGCCCGACCCGCAGCCGGCGCGCGCGGGCGCGGTCCAGGGCCCAGGCCGCAATCTCCACGCCCTCACCGGCGGAGTCGTAGAGCGGTTCCACCAGTCCGTGGTCGAGAGCCACCACCTCGCCCGCCAGGGCCTGGCCGGTGCGCAGGGCGAGCGCCGCGCCCCAGGCGACGGCCGCCGGCGCGCCGGCGGCGATCCGGGGCAGCCCGATCCGGCTTCCCAGGCGAGCGAGACCGAGGCGCGGGACCAGAGCTCCGCCGAGGACCCCCACCACCAGCGCGAGCGCGGCCACCAGCAGCGCGGCGCCGTTGAGCGGGAGGTTCTGGTGGCTGCTGCCGTAGTAGATCCAATGGCTGAAGGTCGGGGCGGGGATGCGGCCATTCCCGTGGCCGATGGCGCCGATCCCGGGGAGGCCGATGACGACGGCGGCGACGGTTCCGGCGGTCGCCCAGCCCTGCATGGCCCGGAGCCGCGGCTCCGCCTCGGCGAGCCTCTCGGCCACGAAGCCGCGGCGGGCGGCGGCGGTACCCGCGCACACCTTGACCACCAGGCGGAAGGCGTAGAGCGCGGTCAGCACCACCGCCGCGATCGCCAGCACCGCGACCAGGACCTGCACCCATCCGGTCATCTGGCCGCCGTCGGGGGAGCGGTTGCGGAAGACCGTGGAGATCACGTCGTACCCGGCCAGGTCCAGACCGGCGGCGGCGACCGCCCACACCCCGAGGCTCAGGCTGGTCCGGCGCATCCGGCGCCAGGCGCCCCCCATGAGGGTGACGTCACGAGTGCGGTAGGCCCGGGCGAGGCTTCCCGCCGTCACCAGCAGGAGCAGCGTGAGCGGAGCGCTGACGAAGGCGACCAGGAGCCCGGCACTGTAGCCGCCGGCTCCGAGAGCGGTGATCGCCAGCGCGATCTGCGCGGAGGCCGCGAGCAGCGCAACCCGGTAGATGTCGCGCGCGAAAAGACAGGTGCCGGCGAGGACGACCGCGCTGGCTGCCCCGAACACGGCCAGGATGCTCAGCACGCGAGGGGTCACGAGCAACAGCTCGTAGATGCGGGCGAGCAGCACCACCCCGGTGAGCAGCGACATGGCGATGGCCGCGAGCACCGGCAGTGGCGCCTCCTTCAATCCGGTGAGCCAGCCCGTGAACGGCAGCTGGGCCGCACGGACCAGGGCGGGGACGGCGAGCAGCAGGCAGAGGATCACCAGGGTGCGGTAGCCGGCACCGGCGACCGTGTTGTGGGCCGCCGCCTGCCAGGCGGGCCCGAGGAGGCGGAAGTCGAAGATGTCCAGCGTCGAGCTGCTCGTGGGCAGCGGCTCGAGGCCGATGAACACGCCCAGCTTGTCGATGATCACGGCGAGGCCGAGCAGGAGGGTGACGTCGGCTGCGGCGAGCACGGTGAAGGCGCGGCGGGCCGGGCCCGTGGTCCCCGGGCGGTGCCACCAGTGGAGAGCGAGGACCAGGGTGCCCGCGCTCATCAACGCCAGGGCCAGCCAGACCTGGAAGAGGCCGGGGCTGAGGACCATCCCGATCATGGCCGTGGCGAACACCGAGGTCGCCCAGTAGAAGCGGCGATAGCCGGAATCCCGCTGCAGCATCGCGGTCCCCACCCCCTGCACGACCAGCATCAGGAACGGTATCAGGGCCATGAAGCTCGCACTCAGGTTGTCCACGCGGACACCCAGGGCGACCTGGAACGTGGACGGGAAGGTGCTGGTCTCGGTCGGGTCCGGCGTCAGCGAGAGGAAGTTCAGCACCGACAGGTAGGGCGTGACGCTGGTGGTCTCGTGCAGAAGCCGGTAGCCGAGCACGAGCAGCGCCACCACCAGGGTGCCGCCCATGAACGTCATGCACACGTGCGCCGCCCGCCGCGGTGTCTCGGCGACGAGGGAGGCGAGCGCCCCCGCGACCGGCATCAGCAGCGCCACCCAGGCGAGGACGTACATCAGGACTCCGCCTCGATGTCGTCGTACTCGTCGGTGTCGAGGTCCTCGCGGCGGCGGTGCAGGAGCGCCACCAGGGCGGCGCCGACCATGACCACGGCGGCGCAGACGACGATGGCGGCGAGCGCGACCACCTCCCCCTGGCCGGGGCCCTGGCGCCCCCCATCGATGGCCGTGAAGCCGGCGAAGGCGATCACCGGGGCGAGCAGCAGGACGGCCACACTGACCAGCAACCCCAGAGCGTCACGCCGCGTCATGAGGCCGAAGGCTCCGATGGCGAAGACGATGCCGCTCAGCAGCGCGACCTGTTGGGGACCCGCGTTCATCCGCCTCCCCCGGGGCTCGCGCCCTCGCGCAGGCGCCGGGCGGCGGCGCGGTCCTGGCGGCGGCGCTCCATCCTCTCCTCCCGCTCCCGCCGGGCGGCGAGCCGCCGCTGGAACTCGGCCTCGTCGCTGCTGGTCCGGCCGATGACCACCGACACCAGCACCGCCGCGGCGCCGGCCACGATGAGGAAGCCGACGGTGACCGGGGCGTGATGCTGGAGGACACTGCCGAGCCCGGACATCACCCCCGACCTGAACCAGCCCCGCCCCGCGGCCAGGGCGGTGCCGTCGAGGACGACCAGGGTGAGAATGGCGAGGACGGCGCCGAACAGCCACCGGCTGAGCGGCAGCGAGCGCGCCCCGGAGCCGAAGCTCCCGCGCCGGGCCATCTCCAGCACGACCAGCAGGGTGGCGAGCAGGGCGACCATCTCCAGGACCGCGAGCAGGTACTCGTGGGCCACGACCAGGAAGATGCCGACGGATACGGCCACCGCGGCGGCGGCGACGGCGGACGTGAGCGGGCCCCGCAGGAGGACCGCGGCCAGGCAGCTCAGCACGATCAGAACGGCCGCCACGTAGAACCCGCCGTCACTCATGACCGCCTCCGGCCCGCGGGGCGTCGAGCGGGCTCAGGCGCAAAGAGGCTTCCAGATCCGGGCATCGCCGCGAGATTGTACCGATGGGGGCAGGGCGCCCCCACGATTCAGACGGAATCGTCCTCGTCGAAGTCCCTGGCCGCCGGGGGATGCCAGCGCTGCTCGGGCGGCACGATCCGCTCCACGAAGAGGACCGCGCTCACCCCCAGCAGCACGACGATCACTCCCGCCACCGTCAGCTCGTCCAGGGTGAGGTTGATCAGGGGCACCTTGACCGAGAGGTCCCAGACGCTCGCCGGCCGCCCGGTCGCGGGCACCACGTTGCGCTCCCCGACCAGGCCCACGACGATCAGGGCAGCCCCCACCCCAATGATGTGGAAGAGCCAGTTGTGCTGGCGGACCGCGAACCAGAAGGCGAATGCCGAGGCGGCACAGGCGACGACCACGGTCAGCGAGGCGAGGAGGATCTGGTACCAGCTGGGCATCAGGCGGCCGCCTCCACCACCCCCCCGCCGAGGACCTCGTCGCCCCGGTAGAGGACCACCGCCTGGCCCGGGGAGACGTGGCTGGCAGGCTCCTGGAAGCTCAGCTCGACGGAGCCGGGCGAGGCCGTCACCACCCGCACGGGGTGAGCCACGCCGTGGGCCCGCAGCTGGGCGAGCGCGGGGGTCCCCGCCTCCGGCGGGCGGCCGGCGACCCAGCAGCAGTCCCCGGCGGCCAGCCGGCGGCGGCGGAGGGCAAGCGCCGGGCCCACGACGACGATGTTGGCGGCGGCATCGACCTCCAGGACGTAGAGGGGCTCCGCATCGGGACGGTCGGGGCGGATGCCCAGGCGGCTGCGCTGACCCACGGTATAGAAGGGTATCCCCCGGTGCTCCCCGATCACACGGCCCTCGCGGTCGCGGATGGGGCCGGGCCGGAAGCGCCCCGCCAGCCGCCGGCCCAGCTCCGCGCTGAGGTCTCCGTCGACGAAGCAGAGCTCCTGGGAGTCCGCCTTGGCCGCCGTGCCCAGCCCGAGCCGCGCCGCCTCAGCCCGGACCGACGCTTTGCTCTCCACGTCGCCCAGAGGGAAAGCAGCCGCCCCGAGCTGCCCCTGGTCGAGCCGGTGAAGGGTGTAGGCCTGGTCCTTGCCCGCCTCCATCGCCCGGTGGAGTGTCCAGGCCGCACCCCGGCGCCCGATCCGCGCGTAGTGGCCGGTGGCGAGGTGGGTCGCCCCGATCGCGCGGGCGCGGGCGAGGAGGACGCCGAACTTGACCCGCTGATTGCACCGCACGCAGGGGTTGGGGGTCCGGCCGGCCGCGTAGCCGGCCTCGAAGCCGGCGATCACCTCGTCGGAGAACTCGCGCTCGAGATTCCAGACGAGATGGCGGATGCCGAGGCGGTTGGCCACCCGGCGGGCGTCCTCGACGGCGTCCACCGAGCAGCAGCCACGGTCGCGCACCTGCTCGCGGTTTCCGGGCCACATGGCCAGCGTGATGCCGACGGTCTTGAACCCCGCGGCCACACAGCGGGCCGCCGCCACGCTGCTGTCGACGCCGCCGGACATGGCGACGGCGAGCACCGCATCGGGCGGCAGCAGCGAGAAGGGGTCCACGGGGACGGCGGCGGGGGCGGCGTACAGGACGGCGGCGGGCATGCCCTGAAGCCTACGCGCCTCCCCGGATGCGAGCCGCTGCACGCGATATCACGTCAGGCGCCGGTCAGCTCCGGGGACCCCGCCGCCGGTCGGCGAGGTAGTGGGCGACGACCGCAAGGCCCGTGAGCCAGCCGATTCCCAGGACGATGACGAGGAGGAGAAGCCAGACCATCGACACCCCCGAAGCCGTCAGGGCACCGTGGAGAGCGCCCGCCCGGTCAGCCCCCCGCGACGGCGGGGATGATCGAGATCTCGTCTCCGGTGCCGATCTGGGTGTCCAGGCCTCCACCGAAGCGGATGTCGGCGTCGTTGACGTAGATGTTGATGAACTGCCGGAGCTTGCCGTCGCCGTCGTAGAGGCGCTCGCGGAAGCCGGGGTAGCGGACCTCGAGATCCTCCAGGGCGGCGGCGACGGTGCCGCCCTCGACCTCGACCTGGGAGCTGCCGGCCGTCAGGCGGCGAAGCGGACCGGGCACACGGACGTTCACGGACATGGGCACGAAGTATAGGGACGGCGTCGGCGCGCGCGGCCGCGCGGGAGGCGCGTCAGGGGGCGGGCGGGAGCTCGACGACCAGCGGGCTCCGCTCGGCGCGGGCGGGTGCGCCGGCGACCAGATCGTCGTAGCAGAGCTGGGACCACGACTCCATGCTGAGGTAGTAGCGGCGCATCGCCTCCAGGCTGAGCGTCTCCCCCTCCAGCTTCTCGGTCTCCCTGACGGTGACGGGGCCGTATTCGGGCTCGATGAGAAAGACCAGGCCGAGGTGGACGCGGCCCACCGGGGTCGAATCCTCGTTGAGCAGGGCGACCAGCCGCGCCGTCGCCGGCGCCGGGCAGACGATCTCCTCTCCCCACTCGCGGATCAATCCGCCCACCACCGGGTCGTACCGCTCCCCGTCGCCGGGGTTCACGTGGCCGCCGACGCCCAGCGAGTAGAGGTTGCGCAGGCGGCGCTCGCTGGAGTGACGGAGGCGCCGGGTCAGCAGGTAGGTGTCGTCGTCGGGCAGGTGGACGATGCAGTAGGGGATCACCTGCTGCTGGGAGGGGTCGTCCTCGACCAGATGGCGGGGCCTGTACTCGCTGGCGGCACGGATGGTGCGCAGCACCCGCTCCAGCCCGCGGGTGACCAGGCCGTGCCAGGTCGTGCCCGGGAAGATCGTCGTCCGGGGGATGCAGAGGACATCCTCGATCGCCGGCGTGTGAACGGCGCCAAGGGGAGCGGCGGGCGACGAGACGCTCATGCCCTCCTCCGTGAACGGGCCCTGCGGTGCTCTGAACGGTACACCGTCCGCTCGTCCGGGGAAAGGCTCACGGTTCCGCCCGCACCGGGTTGCGGAGGATGCCGATCCCCTCCACCTCCACCTCGACCACATCGCCCTCGTGGAGCGGGCCCACCCCGGCCGGGGTCCCCGTGAAGACCGCGTCACCCGGCTCCAGGGTCATGCAGCGGCTGATGTAGGCGATCAGCTCCCCGACCCCGACCACCATCTGGGAGGTGCGGCCGCTCTGGCGGACCTCGCCGTTGACCCGGGTGACGATACCGGCGTCCGCAGGGTCGAGCGGGGCGATGCGGGGGCCGAGGGAGCAGAAGGTGTCGAAGCCCTTGGCCCGCGTCCACAGCTCCTCGGCCTCCTGGAGGTCGCGGGCGGTGACGTCGTTGCCGCAGGTGTAGCCGCGAACCCCCTCCAGGGCGGCCTCGGGGGAGACGTGGCGGAGGGGGATGCCGATGATGGCGACCAATTCCCCCTCGTAGTCGACCCGGGAGAGCTGCGCGGGGAGCCTGGGCAGGAGGATGGCGCCGCCATCCCCGATCACCGACGAGGGCGGCTTGAGGAAGAGCAGCGGGTCGGGGGTCACCGCGTGGCCCAGCTCGTCGGCGTGCGCGCGGTAGTTCCGGCCCACGCACACGATCTTGCCGGGCCGTTCCAGCCCACCCATCCGCCGGCCGCCTCCGTGACCCCTGGCGCCCGAGAATTGTTCCATGCCGGAGTTGCCCGAGGTGCAGGCCCTCGCCGAGAGCCTCGAGCGCCGGATCCGGGGCCGCCGGATCGCGTCGCTCACCGTGGCCTCGATCGCCGCCCTCAAGACGTACGACCCGCCGCCCACCGCCCTGGCCGGGCGCGAGGTCGGCGGCGTGAGCCGGCACGGCAAGTTCCTGGACATCGAGGCAGTGGCGTCCGGTGGCGGCGCGGCGCCCCTGCACCTGGTCGCCCACCTGGGCCGGGCGGGGTGGATCCGCTGGCGGGAGAAGCTCACCGACGCCCGGCTGGCCCAGCGCGGCCCGCTGGCGGCGCGGCTGCGCTTCGAGGACGGTGCCGGCATCGACATCACCGAGCAGGGGACCGAGAAGCGGCTCGCCCTCCATGTGGTGCGCGACCCCGCCGAGGTGCCCGGGGTGAGCCGTTTGGGGGTGGACGCGCTGGACGAGGGATTGAACCTCTCCCGGCTGGGGGAGCTGCTGCGAGCCCGGCCCGGCAACCTCAAGTCGGTCCTCGGCGACCAGGCCGTCATCGCCGGTGTGGGCAACGCCTACTCCGACGAGATCCTCCACGCCGCCCGCCTCTCCCCCTTCGCCCGGGCCGACCACCTCGACGAGGCAGCCCTGGCACGGTTGCTGGCCGCCCTCCGGGAGACGCTCGGCTCCGCCCTGGAGCAGGCGCGCGCGCTGGAGATCGGCGCGCTCAAGGAGGGCAAGCGCGCCGGGATGCAGGTGCACGGACGCAGCGGGGAGCCCTGTCCCGTCTGCGGCGACACGGTCCGTGAGGTGTCGCTGGCCTCGCGCTCCTTCCAGTACTGCCCAGGGTGCCAGACCGGCGGCCGCGTGTACGCCGACCGCCGGATGTCCCGGCTCCTCCGCTGAGGCGGGCGGTCGCCGGGGCACCCGGTGCTACCTTGACTCGATGAGCCTCCTCCATCCCGCGGTGCGGGCATGGTTCGATCGGCGCTTCCCCGAGGGCCCCACCCCCGCCCAGACGCAGGGCTGGCCGCACGTCGCCGCCCGCGAGCACACGCTGATCGCCGCCCCCACCGGCTCGGGCAAGACCCTGGCGGGGTTCCTCTGCGCCATCGACGAGCTGTACCAGGCGGCCGCGCGCGGCGAGCCGGTGGAGGGGATGACCCAGGTCGTCTACGTCTCCCCGCTCAAGGCGCTGGCGGTCGACGTCCACCAGAACCTCGAGGTGCCGCTCCGGGAGATCGCCGAGGTGGCCGCCTCGCTGGGCCTGCCGGCACCCGCGCTGAGCGTCGAGGTGCGGACCGGCGACACCCCGCCCTCGGCGCGGGCGGCGATGCTGCGGCGCCCGCCCAACTTCCTGGTCACCACCCCGGAGTCCCTCTACCTGCTGGTCACCGCCCAGCGCAGCCGCGCTCTGCTCGGCGGGGTGCGCACCGTCATCGTCGACGAGATCCACGCCGTGGCGCGGGACAAGCGCGGCTCCCACCTCGCCCTCACCCTGGAGCGCCTGGAGGGCCTCTGCGCGCAGCCGCCGGTGCGGGTCGGCCTCTCCGCCACCCAGCGTCCCATCGAGACCATCGCCCGCCTGCTGGTGGGAGCCGGACCGGACCGCGAGGACGCGCACGGCCACCCCCGTTGGGCGATCGTCGATGTCGGCCACCAGCGCGCGCTCGACATCGCCATCGAGCTGCCCGAGGAGGAGCTGGGCGCGGTGGCGAGCCGCGAGCAGCTCGACGACATCGTGGGGCGGATCGCCACCCACGTCACCGCCCACCGGACCACGCTCGTCTTCGTCAACACCCGGCGGATGTCCGAGCGCATCGCCCACCTGCTGGCCGCGAAGCTGGGCGACGACACCGTGATGGCCCACCACGGCAGCCTCTCCCGGGAGCGCCGCACCCTGGTGGAATCCCGCCTGCGGGCCGGCGAGCTGCGCGCCCTGGTGGCCACGGCGTCGCTGGAGCTGGGGATCGACATCGGGCCCATCGACCTGGTCTGCCAGATCGCCTCGCCACGCAGCCTGGCCACCTTCCTGCAGCGGGTCGGCCGCTCCGGCCACCGTCGTGATGCCATCCCCAGGGGACGGCTCTTCCCGACGACCCGCGACGACCTGGTGGAGTGCTGCGCGCTGCTCGCCGGGCTGCGTGCCGGACGCCTGGATGCGATCGAACCGCCGGTCGCGCCCCTCGACATCCTCGCCCAGCAGCTGGTCGCGGAATGCGCCGCCCGGGAGGAGCTGACGGGGTCCGCTGGCCGTCCTGAGCAGCCGCAGACCCCGCGCGGCGGAGGATACGCCGCGCCAGGCACCCCCGGGGTGAACGAGGACGAGCTGTATCAGCTGGTCCGCCGGGCCGCTCCCTTCGCGTCGCTCCCGCGCCGGGACTTCGACGAGATCGTCGACCTGCTCTCCACCGGGGTGGCCACCGGCCGCGGCGCCGTGGGCGCGTACCTCCACCGCGACCGTGTCCACCACGAGGTCCACGCCCGCCGCGGGGCCCGGCTGGCCGCACTCACGTCGGGAGGGGCGATCCCCGAGACCGGCGACTACCGCGTCCTGGCCGAACCCGACGAGGCTCCGGTGGGCAGCGTCAACGAGGACTGGGCGATCGAGGCGATGCAGGGCGACGTCTTCCTGCTCGGCAGCACCTCGTGGCGGATCACCCGGGTCAGCGGAGGGACCGTGCGCGTGGTCGACGCCCAGGGTGCGCCGCCATCGGTCCCCTTCTGGCTGGGGGAGGCTCCGGGGCGCACACGCGAGCTGTCCGAGCAGGTGTCGGAGCTGCGTGCCTTGGTCGACGAGCAGCTCGGCCGCGGAACGCCCGAGGACGCGGTCGCCGCCGTCTGTGCCCGCTGCGGCGTGGCCGCCGAGGTGGCCGAGCAGGTGGTCGATTACCTGGCGGCGGCGCGCGCCGCGCTCGGCCACCTCCCCACCCGCGAGCACATCGTCCTGGAGCGCTGCTTCGACGAATCCGGCGGAACGCAGATCGTGGTCCACGCCCCCTTCGGCGCACGGCTCAATCGCGGGCTCGGGCTGGCGCTGCGCAAGCGCTTCTGCGCCACCTTCGACTTCGAGCTGCAGGCGGCGGCGAGCGACGACGCGGTGCTGCTCTCGCTCGGGCCCCAGCACAGCCTGCCACTCGAGGACGTGCCGCGGTTTCTCTCCTCGGCGAGCGTCGAGGAGGTGCTGCGCCGGGCGGTGATCTTCTCCCCGATGTTCCCGG
>CAZDTK010000024.1:0-15639 GCA_964508345.1 uncultured Actinomycetes bacterium
TCGCCGCCGTCCTCTACGACGAGCTGGGGCTCGCCGCCGGGCGCAAGACCAAGTTCGGCCGCAGCACCGACGCCGACAGCCTGGAGGCGCTGCGCGAGGAGCACCCGGTGGTCGACCTGGTGCTCGAGTGGCGCCAGCTCACCAAGCTCAAGAGCACCTACGTCGACTCGCTGCCCACGCTCTGCGACCGCGACGGCCGGGTGCACACGTCCTTCAACCAGGCGGTGGCCGCCACCGGCAGGCTCTCGTCGGCGGACCCCAATCTGCAGAACGTCCCCATTCGCACGCCCTGGGGTCAGCGGATCCGGCGGGCCTTCGTCGCTGGGCCCGGGTGGGTGCTGGTCTCCGCCGACTACTCCCAGATCGAGCTGCGGGTGCTGGCGCAGATGACCGGTGAGGAGGGGCTCATCGAGGCCTTTGCCCGCGGCGAGGACATCCACCGCCGCACCGCTGCCCAGGTGTACGGGGTCGACCCCGCGATGGTGACCCCGGAGATGCGCCGGGTCGCCAAGGTCGTCAACTTCGGGGTGGTGTACGGGCTTTCCGACTTCGGCCTGGCCCGGGACACCGGGATGTCCCGCGAGGAGGCGGCGGTCTTCATCCACACGTACTTCGAGAGCTTCCCCGCGGTCACCCGCTGGCTGGAGCAGACCCGCATGCACGCCCGGGAGTGGGGATGGGTCGAGACCTTCACCGGGCGCCGGCGCCACCTCCCCGACATCCGTGCCGCCAACCGTCAGCTCCGCCTGGCCGCCGAGCGCATGGCCGTCAACATGCCCATCCAGGGGGGCGCGGCGGAGATCATGAAGAAGGCGATGATCGACTGCGACCGGGCGCTGCGCGAGAGCGGTTCGACCGGCCGGGTGCTGCTCCAGGTGCACGACGAGCTGGTCGTCGAGGTCCCTCGCGAGGACGCCGCGGCGCTGGTGCCGCTGGTCCGGCGCGCGATGTCCGAGGCCGAGTCGCTTGTCGTCCCGCTGGTCGTCGACGTCAAGATCGGGGAGAACTGGCAGGAGATGACGCCGGTGCCCGCGGAGGGCTGACGTCGTGCGGGGGCGCCGCTGGGACTCGCAGCTGGTCCGCCGGCGGCGTCATCTCTGGGCTGGTCATGCCTGAGCTTCCCGAGGTCGAGACCGTCGTCCGCGATCTGCGGGCCGAGCTGTCCGGACGGCGGTTCGTCAGCGCATGGGTCTCCCAGCCGGGCGTCCTGCGCTATCCGGAGCCCGAGGCGTTCACCCTCGCGCTCCCTGGCCGCCGGGTTGAGTCCGTCGAGCGCCGTGGCAAATACATCTTCTGCGAGCTCGACGAGAGGGGCGATCTCGTCGTCTTTCACCTGGGCATGACCGGGCATCTGCGCGTCACGCAGCGCGCTGCCGAGGTGGTCAAGCACACCCACCTGCGCGCCGGCCTCGACGACGGCCGCGAGCTGCGCTTCGACGACGCGCGGCGCTTCGGGCGGGTGATGCTCGGGTCCCGTGCACTCCTCGAGGAGCGGCGCATGCTGCCCGCCCTGGGGGTGGAGCCCCTCTCCGACGACTTCACCCCTCAGCGCTTCGACGCGCTGATGGGGCGCACAACCCGGACCGTGAAGGCGGCGCTCCTCGACCAGTCGGGGATCGCCGGGCTGGGGAACATCTACATCGACGAGGCCTGCCACCTGGCCGGGGTGCGGCCCACCCGGCGCTGCCAGCGACTCACGCGGGCGCAGCGGGCCACCCTCCACGCCGCGATCCGCGCGGTGCTGGAGACGGCGATCGCCAACCGCGGGACCACGTTCGACGATTACCGCGATCTCTGGGACACCGCCGGCAGCAACGGCGAGGTGCTCCAGGTCTATGGCCGGGCCGGCGAGAAGTGCCTGCGCTGTGGGGCGCTGCTTCGCAAGACCGTGGCTGCGGGCCGCACCACTGTCTACTGCCCCGTCTGCCAGCGCTGATCGAGACCAGCCGCCCGGCGATCCGATCCCCGCCGCGCACCGTCTCGTGGTGGTTGGCGCCCAGATCACTTGCCGCCGGGCGGGATCGATGCGACAATCCGCTGGAGCCAGGCGGCCGATCGGACGGTGTGCGCCGTGCCGGCTCGTGGGGGAGAAGCGCATGCGCATCACACGGATTCACGCCATCCTGACCACGGGCGCGCTCCGCTCGGCGCTGGCCGCGGCAGCGATCGTCACCGTCGTGGGATGCGGCAGCACGTCCGAGGCTGCCACCCCCACTCGCACCGTCGCAGCCTCGGCGGTGGCCACAGCGACCCCCACACCCACGCCCCTTCCGACCCCGACGCCCACGCCCATACCGACGCCGACACCCAAGCCCGCCCCGACTCCCACGCCCTCCACGGCGCCGACCATCACCAGCTTCACGGCGCCGAGCATGGTGGCCTGCTCCGCGGGTCAGGTGACGCTCACCTGGACCAGCCGCAACGACACCGGGGTGAACATCGACATCGACACCCCGGGTGGCGCCTACAACTCGTCACCTCTTCCCCCCAGTGGATCGGACACGGTCCCCTTCGCCTGCGGAGGCAGCACGGGTACGGTCACCCAGCACTACTACCTGCAGACGGTCGGCGGCAGCGGGCCCATGGCCACCGCGGAGCTCAACGTCACATCGAGCTCCTGACCTTACCCGTTCGCGCTGCCAGCGCTGACCCAACCTGCGGTCAGTGGAGGCACGTCTCCGCCCCAGCCTCAGGTGCCGTTTCGCGCCGACGGCCAGGCCACCTTCGCCCGCTGCACGCGTCGAGCGCGATGCACACGACCAGGGCGATCAACCATCCGTTCCAGGCCGTCAGGCGCGGCAGTCCCCCGATGAGCCAGGCGACCAGCCAGATGATGGTCATCTCCCGGCCGTCCGCGGCTGCAGGTGTTCCCGCGCGTCTTCCATGGCTCAAGGCTGGGGGCCCGGGTGTCATCGCGCCACCCGGCAGGCCCACGAATCCCTCGGGTGGTTCGCCCTACCCCATGCCGCTTGTGCTCACCCTCGGGAAACCCGCATCCTTGGGACGTCATGTACCCGTTCGAGCGCTTCACGGCGAGAGCCAAGAAGGTGCTCACGCTGGCCCAGCAGGAGGCCGAGAAGGCCGGCCGTTCCTACATCGGCACCGAGCACCTTCTTCTTGGCCTTCTCCGGGTTGAGGGCGGGGCGGCGGCCAAGGTTCTGAACCGCCTTGGGGTGGAGATTGACGGGGTCCGCACCGCCATCGCCGGGAATCTGGGTCGCTCGGAAGGGCGCATCCAGCAAACCATCCCCACCTCGCGCGTCAAGAAGGTCATCGAGGTGGCCTTCGAGGAGGCACGCCGGATGGGCACCACCTACGTGGGCACCGAGCACCTGCTGCTCGGTCTCCTCATCGAGGGGGAGGGGTTCGCCGCCCACGTGCTCGACGACCTGGGCGTCGACCTCGAGAAGGTGCGCGCTGACATCGATCGGCTCCACCACGAGGTGCCCTCCGAGGAGGCCGGGTCTGAGCCTGAGAAGGCGCCGGGCTCGGTCGAACAGCCCGCCGGTCACGTCGTCACCAGCACCTTCATACCGCGTCCGCCTGCGGGTCGGCCGGGCAGGGAATCTCCGTATGGCCCTGTGGAGATCGGGCGCGCGGCACAGCGGCTGGCCGACCAGCAGCACACGGTCGCCGGCCCCGAGCACGTGCTGCTCGCCGCGCTCGACACCAACCCGCTGTTGGGGCGGATGCTCGCCGCTCTGGGGATCGACGAAGCCAAGCTCGCCGAGCTGAGGCGGATCGCCACCCCACCCGAGAGTTTGGTGGAGCTGCGCCGGACCGTCCACGACAGGGCGATCGTGCTCGGTGAGTGGCATGACTTCCCCCCCGGCGCCATTGCCGACTTCCGCGAGGCGGCGCAGGCGTACGCACGGGGTCGCCGGCCGAGCGATGCCGAGAGAGAGGAGCTGCGCCGCCTCCGGGCCGAGCTGGACGAGGCGGAGCGCCGCTGGCGGGCGGGGGCGGAGCCGGGCGAGGACGAGCCGGGCCCGGGAGAGGCCGCGCCGTAGACTGGGTCGGTGCCCCAGTTCCAGTTGACGTCCACGTTCTCCCCGGCGGGGGACCAGCCCGAGGCCATCGCCGGGCTGCTCGACAGCCTTCGCCAGGGCAATCGCGAGCAGACCCTGCTGGGGGTGACCGGTTCGGGCAAGACCTTCAGCGTTGCCCACGTCATCAACGCGCTGCAGCGGCCGACGCTCGTCCTGTCGCCCAACAAGACCCTGGCCGCCCAGCTCTGGGCGGAGTTCCGCGAGTTCTTTCCCCAGAATTCGGTCGAGTTCTTCGTCTCCTACTACGACTACTACCAGCCGGAGGCCTACATCCCCCGCACCGACACCTACATCGAGAAGGACTCCTCGCGCAACGAGGAGATCGACCGGCTCCGCAACAGCGCCACCCGGGCGCTGCTCACCCGGCGCGACGTCATCGTGGTCGCCTCGATCTCCTGCATCTACGGCATCGGCTCGCCCGAGAACTACCTGGGCGAGTCGGTCACCGTCAAGGTGGGGGAGAGCTGGCGCCGCGACATCCTGCTCCGCAAGCTGGCCGACCTCCAGTACCAGCGCAACGACACCGACTTCGGGCGCTCCCGCTTCCGGGTCCGCGGTGACGTCCTCGACGTGCAGCCCGCCTACGAGGAGGTGGCGGTGCGCATCGAGATGTTCGGCGACCAGATCGAGTCGATCCGGGAGTTCGACCCTCTCACCGGAGAGGTGGTGGCCCGGCGCGAGAGTGTCGTCATCTTCCCAGCCTCCCACTACGTGACCCCGGCCGAGCAGATGAGGAGCGCGATCGAGAGGATCGAGGCCGAGCTGGAGCAGCGGGCGGCCGAGCTGGAGGCGGGCGGCCGGCTGCTGGAGGCGCAGCGGCTGCGTCAGCGGACCGGCTTCGACGTGGAGATGATGCGCGAGACCGGGACCTGCGCCGGCATCGAGAACTACTCGCGCCACCTCACCGGCCGAGCCGAGGGGGAGCGCCCCTACTGCCTGCTCGACTTCCTGCCCGACGATTCGCTCATCGTCGTCGACGAGTCGCACGTCGCCGTGCCCCAGATCGACGGCATGGCCAAGGGCGACCGCGCTCGCAAGATCCCGCTGGTCGAGTACGGCTTCCGGCTCCCCTCGGCCCTCGACAATCGCCCCCTCACCTTCGCCGAGTGGAACCAGATGGTCGGTCAGATCGTCTATGTGAGCGCGACCCCCGGCCCCTACGAGGAGAGCCGGTCGAGCCGGACCGTGGAGCAGATCAACCGGCCCACCGGGCTGGTCGACCCCACCATCGAGATCAAGCCCAGCGAGGGTCAGATCGACGACCTGCTGGCCCAGGTCCGGCGCCGCATCGAGCGCGGCCACCGCTCGCTGATCACGACGCTGACCAAGAAGATGGCGGAGGATCTCACCGACTACATGCGGGAGGCGGGGGTGAGGACCCGTTACCTGCACAGTGACGTCGAGACCATGGAGCGGGTCGAGATCATCCGCGACCTCCGCCTCGGGGTCTTCGACGTCCTGGTCGGGGTCAACCTGCTCCGCGAGGGCCTCGATCTTCCGGAGGTCGCGTTCATCGGCATCCTCGACGCGGACAAGGAGGGCTACCTCCGCGGTTTCCGCTCCCTGATCCAGACCATCGGCAGGGCGTCGCGCAACCTGGACGGGCACGTGGTCATGTACGCGGACGCGATGAGCGATGCGATGCAGCGGGCGATCGCCGAGACCGACCGCCGCCGCGCCATCCAGATGGCCTACAACGACGCCCACGGGATCACCCCGCAGACGATCGTCAAGGCCGTGTACCAGATGGAGACCCACCGCGAGGAGCTGAGCGCCCGGGCCGCCACCTTCCAGGAGGCGTCCGGGCTCCCCCCGGACGAGCTGCTCCGTCTCGCCAAGGACGTCGAGAAGGAGATGAAGCGTGCCGCCCACGACCTTGAGTTCGAGCGGGCCGCCGAGCTGCGCGACCGGCTCACCGAGATCCGGCGACGGCTCGAGGAGGGCGACGGGGCCCCCGAGGGCGCGGTGCCGGTGGGTGGAGGTACGGCGGTACGGCCGCGGTCGGGCAGCGGGAGGAGCGCTGGGCGTCCTCGCGGCCGGCGCTGAGCGACGGGCGCGGCGCCGCCATCCCATGGCGTCGGAGATCCGTCACGCGCCCGCTCTGCGCCATGCAACCGATCTGTGACATCGGGCACATCTCCGCGCTCCGCGCGTCGTCACGGGTTCGTCATCTGGCACCAGAAGTGCTGACTAGACTGAGCAACGTACCGGTGACGGTGCGAGGAGACGGCGCGTGAAGATATGGAAGCGGCCGGCGACGACAGACCTGCCGGCGAGTCGGCGCCCGGAGCCAGCCCCCATCCAGACCCTGGCCTGGGACCTCGGTGACCAGTACTGCTCAGCACGGGGCTGCACCCAGAAGACGGGGCTCGCATGCAGCTACATCGACCGCCACGAGCGACCATGCCCCACGGGGTGGTGCCCCGAGCATCGCTACATCACCCACGGCGCGGTGTTCTGCCCCACTCACGGCCGCCTGCTCGACGGCACGGGGGACGAGTTCCATGAGCGCGTCCGGGTCGACCTGGGCAATGTCGTCCCGGTGGTGCTCGCCTGGATCGTGCAGGAGATCGACGCTGAGGTCTCGACGACCATGCTCCAGGTCGCCCTGGAGTGGCGCAACGCGTTGGTGCTCGACCCCGTCCACTTCGCGCTGGTGGGCGTCGAGCGGACCCGCACCTGGGAGCGCGCGTGGAAGATCTGCGACAGCCTCGGTCCGACGCTTCGGGTGGCGACTGTCATCGAGGAGGCCGAGCCCGGGGTCGTCGAGGCCCGGATCAACGCGCGGCCGGTCATCCGCCTGGTCATCCCCTGGCACGAGAACCACGGGTTCGGTGAGAGGCCGGAGAGCGCCGCGGCCGCCCGGGAAGCTGTCCTCACCTTCCGGGAGCGGCTGCTGGTGGCCCTGATCCGGGGCATCGCCGAATGGCGGCGGGACAATATCGGCAACCGCGACAGCGACGACGCCAGCCTGCGGGGACTGGCCTGGCGCGGACCGGCCGGGTCGGCCACCCCCTGGGCATCGCCGCAGCGCAGCTGAGCCGACGGCGGGGGGGGTCGGTCCTGCGGTCCCGTCGAACGCACATCCGTTCGCTATACTGGCGCGATGAGCGCCGCGAGCCGAGGCCAGCCGGTCCGGACCTTCATCTGCCAGGCCTGCGGGTGGGCCAGCCCCAAGTGGCAGGGGCGCTGCGGCGGCTGTGAGGAGTGGAACACGCTGGCCGAGGCGGCCGGGCGGGTCGGGGCCCCGGGACGGCTGAGCGCCGCGCCGCGGGCAGTCACGCTGGGCGAGGTCGGCACCTGGCACGCCCCGCGGCGCTCGAGCGGGATGGGCGAGACCGATCGCGTGCTCGGGGGCGGCCTCGTCGAGGGTTCGCTGATCCTGCTGGGGGGCGACCCCGGGATCGGCAAGTCCACCCTCGCCCTCCAGCTTGCCCATGGCGTCGGCTCGGCGGAGGCCCCGGCCCTCTACTGCGCGGGCGAGGAGTCGCCGGCACAGCTCGCTCTCCGGGCGGACCGGCTGGGCTGTCTCGACGATCGGGTGCTGGTGGTGGGGGAGACGGGGGTCGCCGGATGCCTGGAGGCCATCGCCGCCGCCCGCCCGCCGCTCGCGATCGTGGACTCGGTGCAGACGCTCGACGACCCGGACATCCCGGGGCATCCGGGCAGCCCCTCGCAGGTGCGCTCCGCGGTCACCCGCCTGATGGCGTGTGCCAAGGAGACGGGTGTGCCCATCCTGCTGGTCGGGCATGTGACCAAGGACGGGGCCATCGCCGGCCCCCGCACGCTCGAGCACATGGTCGACGTCGTCCTCTTCCTGGAGGGCGACCGCCACGGGGAGAACCGGCTCCTCCGCGGGCTCAAGAATCGCTTCGGCCCGGCGTCCGAGCTGGGCCTCTTCCGGCTCGCGGAGGCGGGGATGGTGGAGATCGGCAGCGCCGGGCGCGCCTTCCTGGACGAGCAGAGCCTGACCGTGCCCGGCAATGTGCTGACCGTGACCTCGGAGGGATCGCGGGCGCTGGTCGTCGAGGTGCAGGCGCTCACCGTGCCCGTCGGCCACACCATGACCCGGCGCACCGCCTGGGGCTTCGACCCGGCCCGGCTCACCCTGCTGGTGGCCGTCCTGCAGAGGCGGGCGCGGCTGCCGCTGGGCCAGCGTGACGTCTTCCTCAACTGCGCCGGTGGGGTGCGCCTGGTGGAGCCGGGGGTGGACCTGGCCGCGGCGCTCGCGGTGTGGGGCGCCGAGACCAATGCGGGCTGGGACCCCGGCACCGTCGCCATCGGGGAGGTCGGATTGGGAGGAGAGATCCGCCGGGTCCGCTGCCTGGAGGCCCGGCTTGCCGAGGCGGCGGCGCTGGGCATCCGGCATGCCGTGGTTCCCGCCGGGCAGGAGGCGCAGGTGCCGCCCTCGGTCGAGTGCCATCCGGTGAGCGACCTCCAGGGCGCCGCCCGGCTGCTCGTCCCGGCTCCCGGGCGACAGCGCTCGGTGCGCCCGGTGCCCCATTGGATGATGGAGGCACCTGAAACCGTCGCGTGACGAGGACGCCGTGAATCCAGCGGCCCCCGTCTCCCTGTGCTTCAATCGGTCAATGCTTGTTCCGCAGACCCCGAGGGTCCGGCGGGCCCGGACCCTCGCCCGGCTGGTCGGGGCGGTCACCGGGATGGTCGCGGGAGTCCTCTACGGCTCATACATCGTGCGCCAGTCGGGGGGCGTCCTCGTCAGCAGTGAGGGGGCTGCGCTGGCGGTGCTGCTCGGGACCGGGGTGGCCGGGTCGGCGGCGCTGGCGCTCGCCGCACCGCTGCTCACCGTGGACCCCTTCCTCTGGCTGGAGCAGTTCGTCGACCACGCGCCCGTGAGCGAGCTGGTCGGTGCCCTTGCCGGGCTCACCGCTGCGCTGCTGATCAGCGCCCTGGTCGCCGTCCTGCTCAGCCCGCTCCCCTGGGGCATCGGCTTCGTGCTCTCCGTCTCGCTGGCGTGCTGCCTCAGCTACGTCGGCATTCGCACCGGCACCCGCCGCCGCGACGCCTTCGTCGAGGCGGTGCGCCACCGCGGGGCGGTCGAGGTCAGCAGCGATGACCCCGCCCCTCAGAGCGGGGAGCCGATCGTCGTCGACACCTCCGTCCTCATCGACGGGAGGGTCGCCGATGTCGCTGCCAGCGGCTTCATCCAGGGCCGGCTGCTGGTCGCGGGCTTCGTCCTCGAGGAGCTCCAGAAGGTGGCCGACTCGGGCGACTCGCTGCGCCGCTCCCGCGGGCGCCGCGGACTGGCGGTCGTGGACGAGCTCAAGCACCAGGCCCACGTCATCTGCGAGGTCGTCGACCAGGATTTTCCAGGCACCCCCGAGGTCGACGCCAAGCTGGTCAAGCTGGCTCGCGCCCGGGGGGCGGCGCTGATGACCAACGACTTCAACCTCAACCGGCTCGCCAGCGTCCAGGGCATTCGCGTTCTCAATCTGAATGACCTGGCCAATGCCCTGAAGCCGATCGTCAGCTCCGGCGAGGGCTTCGACCTCACCATCGTCAAGGAGGGGAAGGAGCCCCACCAGGGGGTCGGCTACCTCGACGACGGCACCATGGTGGTGGTGGAGGGGGGCAGCGATCACGTCGACAGTCAGGTGCGCGTCACCGTGACCTCGGTGCTCCAGACCGCCGCCGGCCGGATGATCTTCGCGACCACCGCGGCCGACCAGCAGCGCCAGTCCGAGGAGGGGCGGCTCCGGGGGTCGCCGCGCCCGACCAGGGCGGGTTCCCGCTGAGCGTCGCGATCATCGTCCCCGCGGCGGGGCGCGGCGAGCGGGCCGGGACCGACAAGGTGTGGGCCGAAGTGGGAGGTCGCCCCCTCATCGCTCACGTCCTGGAGCGGCTGGCGGCGGTGGCGAGCGTGGAGACGATCGTGGTGGTCTGCCCCGTGGGCCGCCATCCCGAGGTCTCCGCGGTGGCCCGCGCTCTGGGGCTCTCCGGGGTTCGCTGCGTCCCGGGAGGAGAGCGCCGGCGCGACTCCGTGGCCGCGGGGCTGGGCGCGGTGGGCGACCCCGAGATCGTCGTGGTGCACGACGCCGCCCGCCCCCTGGTGTCGCCCCGGCTCATCGAGGCGGTGATCGCCGCCGCCCGCCTCCATGGGGCGGCCACGGCGGCCGTCCCGTGCGTCGACACGGTGAAGCGGGTGGAGGGAGGGATGGTCGTCGAGACCCTGCCCCGTGATGCCCTGGTGTCGGTCCAGACGCCGCAGGCGTTCGCCACCGGCCTCCTGCGACGTGCGCACGCGGTCGAACCCGACCGCGACGCCTCCGATGACTGCCTCCTGGTCGAGTGGCTGGGCGCGCCGGTGGCGGTGGTCCCCGGTGAGATCGGCAACCGCAAGATCACCCACCCCGAGGACCTGGAGTGGCTGCGCGGCCAGCTCCAGGGGAGCGGCCGCCGATGACGCTGCGGGTCGGGCACGGACTGGACGCTCACCGCCTGACGCCCGGCCGGCCGCTGATGCTCGGCTGTGTGCACGTCCCGGCTTCGGAGGGCCTGGCCGGCCACTCCGACGGCGACGCCGCGGCCCACGCCCTCGCCGACGCCTGCCTCGGTGCTGCGGGGCTGGGCACCATGGGCGAGCACTTCCCCTCCAGCGACGAGCGCTGGCGGGGGACGAGCGGGCGCGAGTTCCTCGAGCTGGTGGCCGCCAAGCTCGCCGGGGCGGGAGGGCACGTGCTGAGCGCCCAGGTGGCACTGGTCTGCGCCCGCCCGCGCCTGGCGCCCTTCTTCGCCGCCATGGGCGAGGCAATGTCGGCGGCGCTGGGGACGCCGCGGGGGACGGTGGTGGTCAGCGCCACGAGCGGTGACGGGCTGGGCGCCGCCGGCCGCGGGGAGGGCGTCCTGGCCTCCGCCGTGGCTCTCCTCGAGCTCGGCTGAGGCCTCCCCTCAGTCCCCCGGCCGGCTCTCGACGACCACCGAGCTGTGCACCCCGGCGTCGCTCACCAGCCAGAGCCTGAGGGTGCCGCCGTCCACCTCCGAGACCACCCGCACCCGGTCGCCGATGTCCATCGGCAGCCGGTGCTCGCATTCGGCGCTGACCGGGATCCAGCCGGGCAGGCGCAGCGCCAGCTCGTCCTCCACCGCCTCCCAGTACGCCGCGTTGTTGACGTGGCCGACCACGTCGAGGTCGGTCACCCGGAGGGCCCAGGGCCGGCCCTCGACCCCGGCGGGCGGCGCGGGGTGGAAGAGGCGGGCAGACACCTGGCGGGCGCCGTTGCCCCAGATCCGGTCGAAGCGCTCGGAGAGGGTGGCGGGGCGGCCGCTGCCCCTCTGCAGCGCGACCCAGAGGACGGCGCTCTCCACGTGGCCGCCGGCGTCGCCGTGGGCGGAGGTGCGGCGCTCTGCCCAGCGCGGGCCGGCACCGGAGCAGAAGGTGCGGTACGCGACCCGCTCCAGGTACGAGGGCCAGCGCCGGATGGAGAAGGCGGACCGCCGCACCACCCAGAAGATCGGCTCCTCGCCCATCCCGGAGTCCTCGCTGTCGTCGGTGGCGATGTCCTGGAGGTGGCGGGCCAGGGCGTCGAGGCGGAGACGGCCCCGCTCGTCGGCGTCGCCCAGGCGGACCACGCGGCTCGCCTCGAAGACCCGGACCTGCGGGCCCGGGGCAAGCGGGGTGGCCGCCAGCACCCCGCCCGGCTCGATGACGCTCACCGGGCCAAACTAGCGGATCGGCGCGGGCTCACGCTCGCGTGGATATCCTTGAGCGCCCATGACCCTCCGCCTCCACGACACCCTCAGCCGCCGGCTCCAGACCGTGGAACCCCTGGAGCCCGGGCACGTTCGCCTCTACACCTGCGGGCCCACGGTGTGGAACCGGGCCCATATCGGGAACTTCCGCACCTTCCTCTTCGAGGACGTCCTCCGCCGCTGGCTGGAGCGCAGGTTTCCCCGGGTCACCCACGTCATGAACCTCACCGACGTGGACGACCGCCTGATCCGCAACGCCGGCGAGCACGGGCACGACCTGGCCGAGGAGACCGCCCCCTGGATCGACGGCTTCTTCCGTGACGTCGACACCCTGGGCATACGGCGGGCCCACCACTACCCGCGAGCCACCGCCTACATCGAGGAGATGGTCGCCCTCATCGAGCGCCTGGATGCGAAGGGGGTCACCTACCTTGGCGAGGGCGGGATCTACTTCCGGATCGCCGGCTTCCCCCGCTATGGGGCGCTCTCGGGGATCCCCGCCGCCGGGCTGGTCGCCGGGGCGAGCGGACGCGTGGACGCCGACGATTACGCCAAGGAGGACGCCCGCGACTTCGCCCTCTGGAAGGCCGTCGATCCCCACGCGATCGGCTGGGACACCCGCATCGGCCGGGGGCGTCCCGGCTGGCACATCGAGTGCTCGGCGATGAGCATGGCCCTGCTCGGGGAGAGCTTCGACATCCACTGCGGCGGGGTCGACAACATCTTCCCCCACCACGAGAACGAGATCGCCCAGTCGGAGGCGGCCACCGGAGTGCCCTTCGTGCGGATCTGGTGCCACGCCGAGCACCTGACCATGAACCGGGAGAAGATGGCCAAGCGGCTGGGCAACTTCCGGACCATCCCCGATCTGCTCGAGGCCGGCTACCGCGCCTCGGCGATCCGCTACCTGCTCATCACCGGGGCCCACTACCGGCGCACGCTGGATTGGAACGAGGAGCCGCTCCGTGCCGCCGACGAGGCGGTCGACCGGCTGCGCGAGTTTCGCGACCGGGTCCGGGCCCTGGGGGACGGCAGCGGCGGCGAGGAGATCGGGGCGCGGGCGGATGCCGCGGCCGAAGCCTTCGCGCGGGCCATGGACGACGACCTCAACGTCCCGGAGGCGGTAGGACATCTCTTCGCCGCCATTCGCGATCTCAACCGCCTGCTCGACACGACCACCCCCTCCGCCGCGGCGCGGGCACGGCTGACCAACCTCGTCGAGCAGGCGGACGACGTGCTCGGCGTGCTGCCGCTGGTCGACCGGGAGCGCGCCGGCTCCGAGCTGGGCGCGGAGGTGGAGGCGCTGCTCGCCCGGCGGGTGGCCGCTCGCGAGGAGCGCGACTTCGCCGGCTCCGACCGGATCCGCGTGGAGCTGCTCGAGCGCGGCATCATCGTCGAGGACACCCCTCAGGGACAGCGCTGGAAGCGCGCCTGAGGGCGCCCTGCCGAGGCTGCACAGCACAGGTGGACATCCTCTACGGCCGCAACCCGGTGCGCGAGGCGCTGCGCGCCGGCCGGCCGGCGCGCAAGCTGGTCGTCGCCGAGGGGCTGGAGGACGAACCCCGGCTCCGGGAGATCCTTGCCCTGGCCGCCGAGCGCGGCATCCCGGTGGAGCCCGCGGCGCGCCGCCGTCTGGACGATATCGCCCACACCGAGCACCACCAGGGCGTGGCGGGCTACTTCCACGGCCGGCCGCCACAGCGGCTGGAAGACGTCCTGGAGAGCGTCCGCCCCCCGGCCCTGCTGCTGGTCCTGGACGGGGTCCAGGATCCCCAGAACCTGGGGGCCCTGATCCGGAGCGCCGAGGCGGTCGGTGCCGACGCCGTGATCGCGCCGGCGCATCGGGCGGCCGGGCTGACCCCGGCCGCGGTCAAGGCATCCGCCGGCGCCAGCGAGCACCTCGCGGTCCTCAGCGTTCCCAACCTGGCCCAGGCCCTGGCCCGGATCGGGGAGGCGGGCATCTGGCGCGTCGGCCTGGCCGCCGAGGCGGAGGAGCGCTACGACCGCGTCGATTATCGCGAGCCCACGGCGATCGTCATCGGGGGGGAGGGAGAGGGGCTGCGCCAGCTCACCCGCCGGAGCTGCGACCGCCTGGTCTCCCTGCCCATGGTGGGGCAGGTGGCGTCGCTCAACGCCGCCGCGGCGGGGGCGGCCATCCTCTACGAGGCATTCCGCCAGCGGGGCTTCGCGGCTCGATGAGCCGCGTGGTCGTCGACGGCTACAACATCGTCCATGCGTGGCCGGACCTGGCCCAGAGCCTGCGCTCGGAGAGCCTGGAGGACGCCCGCCGCCGCCTGGTGACCCGCCTCGCCGAGTACCGCGCCAGCACCGGCAACGAGGTGCTGGTCGTCTTCGACGCCCGCCGGCGCACCCCGGGCAGTGCCGACCGCGAGGTGGTGGAGGGGGTCGAGATCCGCTACGGCAGCAGCAGGGAGAGCGCCGACCATGTCATCGAGCGCCTCATGTACGAGGCCTCCCGCCACGGCGGCATCCCGGAGATGATCCTGGCCACCGACGACCACCTCCAGCGCGACCTGGTGCGGGGGATGGGCGTCCCCACCATGTCGGCGCGCGCCCTGCTCATCGAGGTGGAGCGTGCCGAGGGCGAGCGCTCCGGCGAGATCCGCCACCGGGTGGAGCGGCTGGCCGCCGACGACCGGATCGAGAGCCGCATCGACCCCGAGGTGCGCCGCCGGCTGGAGGCGATCCGGCGCGGTGACGCCGAGGGAGAGGCGCAGGCGCCGGCGCCTCCGCCGGATGGCCCGCCGGCTCCGCCCGCCGATCGACCCCCCATGCGCTGGCGCCGGCTGCGCTAGGGGGCATCCGGGCGCCGTCCAGACACTCCCTCCTCGATGGCTACAATGCCGGGGATGAGGGGCCGAGGCCTGCTGGCCATGAATCCCATGTGGGACAGAGCGCGCTCGGATGCGGAGCGCTCGGTCGCCTTCGTCACCTCCGGGCTGGCGCTGGCATTGGTGATGCTGGCTGTGTGCATCGTGATCCGCCCCGAGAGTCTGCGTGTCAACTACGGCTTCAGCTACCTCGGCGTGAACACGGATACGATCGTGCCCTACGCCGTCGCCCTTCTGGGTGTCGCCTTCTGCATGTGGCGGGCTTCGGATCTGGTGACCGAGTTTGACCACAGCTCGATCATCGGCCCCGCCATGAAGATCATGGCTGTGCAATTCATCGGCCTGCTGCTGACGCCGTACACCCGCTTTGACGGCCCCCATATACTCTTTGGGTCCACCCTGTTCCTGCTCCAATTGGGATTGGCGTTTCTGGCCGTCAGATGGATCGGCGGCGGCGACCGGCACGTCCCTCTGCTCACGGGCATCATGGTGTTGAGCGGCCTGGCGGCCGCCTATTTCCTGCCGCAGTCGCGGGGCTTCGAGCTGCAGGCGCAGCTGGTCTGGCAGCTGGCCTTCTGGGGGCTGTTCGTCAAACTCCTGCGCGGCGTGCAGCTGCAGCCGGCCAACGCCGTCTGAGCGCGCCGGCCGCGGCCGAGGTAGGGTTGTCGAGGCCTCTCACGGCCCGGGCCGATGTAGCTCAGCTGGTAGAGCAGCCGCCTTGTAAGCGGCAGGCCGAGAGTTCGAGTCTCTCCATCGGCTCCGCTCCCTACAAAATTGCCAAAACGGCTAATAGCAGCAATTCGCCGCGCGCCCACTGGACGCGGGCAGGAGTGGGACCCCCCCCGGTTCCGGGGCGGAGCGCGGCACGGGCCGCGCTGAGCACCCCACTGCCCGGGCTCCCGCGGTGGCTGTCGCGGCCCGGTGCCGCAGCGGCTGGCACGCCGACCATCGGGTAACATCAGCCGGTTCGGTGGCCCGGCCCAAGTGGCTCAGAGGTAGAGCAACGCCTTGGTAAGGCGTAGGTCGTG
>CAZDTK010000025.1:0-13452 GCA_964508345.1 uncultured Actinomycetes bacterium
GCCGAGGCGATGATCCAGGAGAAGACCACGGCGGGGCCGGCGAGGACGGTGGCGGTGAGGGCCCCGAACAGCCATCCGGAGCCGATGATCGATCCCTCCGAGGCCCACATGAGGCCCAGGAAGCCGACCTCGCGCTTCAACCCCTCGTCGGCGGCGCCCCCCCCGGGGGACCCTGCGGGTTGAGCAACCGATGTCATCCCCTCACCCTCCGTGACCCGCGCCGGTGCCGCGCACCGGCGTGGACAGTCGGACGTCAGCAGTTGTAGCCATGACTGCCTACCTCTCGTGGACCGGGAACTCCCATCCCCATGGCGGCCATCCCGGTTGCCGCGGTATGTTCCACGCTTGAGGGCCTTTTGGCAAGACCCGGAAAGATGAGCGGCCCGGGCCGGTCAGGTGGCGAGCATCGCCTGAATGCGGCCGCTCAGCTCCTTGATCTTGAAGGGCTTGGCCAGCGTCTGGACGTTGCCGTGGGCCTCGAGCTGGGACGCCGTCGCGGGATTGACCAGGGCGCTCACCACCAGGACCTTGGGGTCCTGCCCGTGCTCCGACCTGATCCGCTCCAGCACCTGGGTACCGCTCAGCTCGCCCGGCAGCATGAGGTCGAGCAGGACGAGGTCGGGCTGGAAATCGGCCACCGCGGTGAGCCCCTCGTCGCCGGTCTTGGCCACGCGAACCTCGTAGCCCTCCATGGTGCAGAGCAGGGACTCGATGTCGGCGAGGGCGTAGTAGTCCTCGATGATGAGGACCTTCTGGGTCGACGCGGCGGGGGATTCAGGGGGGACCACTGCGCTCCGAGCATACCGCCTGCGCCGGGCCCGCGCCGGCGGGCGGCGCCTCGTGCGTCCCTGAAGGCTCATCGAGCGGCGTGGCCGCCGAGCCTCAGGAGGTGAAGGCGAAGCTCCCGATGCACAGGGGAGGCACCAGCAGGGCCCGCTCCCCCTCGTCGAGCTCGATCGATCTCTCTCGCCCGACGGCCCGCACGTCGGCGAGCGCGTCCACGATGCTCTGGGTGAAGCGGAGGTCGCGAACCGGCCGGCCCAGGCGTCCGCCCTCGATCAGGAAGGTGCCGTCGCGGGTCATCCCGGTGATCACGGTCCGCAGCGGGTGGACATCGCGGACGTACCAGAACCGGGTCACGTAGAGGCCGCGCCCGCACTCGGCGAGCAGCTCGTCGGGGCTGCTCGTGCCGGCCGCCACCACCAGGTGGCGCGCCCAGGGGCCATAGGTGTTGGGCATGGGGAGGGCGTGTCCGGTGGAGGGGAGGTCCTCGCGGAGAGCGGTGGCGCTGTCATGGAGGAAGCTCGCGCAGACACCCTCCTCGATGCAGGTCACGCTCCGCGTCGAGACCCCCTCGTCGTCGAACGGAAAGGGCATCGCCGCTGGATGGCTGGCGTCGTCGGCGATGCTCACAAGCTCACTCATGAGCCGCTCCCCGGGTCGCATGAAGCTCCGGTGCTCCTGGCGGGCCAGGGCGCTGAAGCCCAGGTCGGCGAGGTGCCCCACCAGGTCGGCGACCGCGTACGGGGAGAGCACCACAGCGTAGGCCCCGGGCTCCAGCGCCTCCGCCTCCTGGTTCCTGCCGCAGGTCTCCACCGACTCGGCGGCCACCGCCTCGGCGTCGAGGCGCCCGGCGTCGTGGTGGTGGCGGGCGGCGTACCCCCACCCGCTCTCCCCCCGGGTCACACAGAGGAGGCTGGCCGAGGTGCTCTCGGCGTGGCGCCGGACCCCCAGGCTGTTGACGACCACGGTGTGGGTCAGGGAGGTCTCGCAGGCCCCGAAGGCCTCGAACCCGGCGCCTGCGGCGACCGAGGCCACCGCCGCCGCCTGCTCCGCGCGCCATTCCGGGGTGCACTCCGCCGTGGCCGCGGTGTGGGCGACCGGCCCGTCCGAGCCGGCGTCGGGGCGGGGCAGCGGGGTCACCTCCCCCGGGGGAGCCAGCCGCCGGGCGGCCTCGGCGGAGGCTATCAGGCGGTCCTCGAGGCCCTCCATGTCGCCCCGGATCTCCGCCACCCCGACCTGCTCGTCCCCCATCAGGCGGAGCCGGACCCGGCGCGACCGCTCCGCCACGTTCTGGTGGATCTGGTTGCGCGCGAACCGGGTGAGCGCCCGGTCGTGCTCGACCACGACCACCTCGGCACGGTCCCTGCCGACGCGCTCCAGGATGGAGTCCGCCAGCGCGGCGAGGTCGTCCGGAGGGGAGAGGCCCATCAGCCGGCCGCCGTCACGGCCACGCCGCGAAAGCGGCAGGGCGCCGCCCCGTGGCCGACGTGGATGACCTGGCCCGGCTGGCCCTTCCCGCAGTTGACGGTGCCCCACACTCGCCACTCGGACGGACCGGCGACCGCGTCGCAGGATCGCCAGAAGTCGGGGGTCCGGCCCGCGTAGAGCGCGTTCCTGACCAGCCCCACCCGCCTGCCGTCCCTGATCTCCCAGCCATTCTGGGTGCCGAACTGGAAGTTGAGCCGGCGATCGTCGATGCTCCAGGAGCGGTTGGTCTCCAGGTACACCCCGTGCGCGGTGGTGGCGATCATCTCCTCCAGGCTGGACTCCCCCGGCTCGAGGTTGACGTTGGTCATGCGGATGAGCGGGATGCGGTTCCACGACTCGGCCCGCATCGCCCCGCTGCTCGACCAGCCGTAGTCGGCGGCGGTCTCCCGCGACGACATGTAGGCGCGAAAGAGCCCATGGTCGACCAGAACCGTCCGCTGCGCGCCCACCCCCTCGTCGTCCCAGCCGTACGTGCCCAGGCCGCCCGGGATCGTGGCATCGGCGGTGATCGACACCTGCTCGCTCCCGTAGCGGAAGCGACCCACCAGGTCGGGGGTGAGGAACGAGGTCCCCGCAAAGGCGGCCTCGTCGCCGCGGACCCGATCCAGCTCGGTGGGGTGCCCGCAGGATTCGTGGACCTGGAGCGCTGCCTGGGTACCGTCGAGGATGAGCGTGAGCCGGCCGGTCGGGCAGGGGGGAGCGCTCAGCAGGGCGACCGCCTCAGCGCCGATCCGCTCCGCGTTGGCGGCCAGGTCCATGGCCTCGATCGCCTCGTATCCGGCGCAGAGCTGGTGGCGGCCGAAGCTGTTCGGGAAGCTGCGCGTCTGGACCTCGTCGGCGCTGGTGGCGGTGGCGTCGAGGCCGCCACCCGACTCGACGATCACCTGCTCCACCTCGGATCCCTCGCTGCTCGCGAAGAAGCGATGCTCGCGGACGAACTCCAGGGAGGCTTCGTGGGTGGTGACCCCGGGAACGGAGGCCATCCCCTCGTCCGCCCTGATGAGCAGGTCCATCTTCTCCTCGAGGCTCACCTCGAAGGGATCCCGTTCCATGGGGGTTGCGTACACGCCGACGGCGACCGGGGTGGCGGCGAGCCGGACCGGGTGGCGGCGTAGCCGTGACGAGGCGCGGGCGATCCGGCAGGCGTCGCGCGCCGCCTCCTCCAGGCTGTCCGCGTCGACGCGGCCCACGCTCGCGAATCCCCACGCACCGTCCACGATCACCCGGATCCCCACCCCCTCGTCCTCGAACGAGGAGACCTCGGCGAAGCTGCCGTTCTTGACGGTGAGCGCCTGGACCCCCCGCTGGACCACCCGGCAGTCCGCGTAGGCCGCCCCGCTGGACGCGGCGATGTCGAGGGCCAGCTCGGCGATGTCCTTCATCCCGGGCCCGACGGTGCGGCGGCCAGACTCCTCACAGAGGGACGACTCTAGGGGCTCGCACGGGACGGGGCTCTCCGCTCTCGCGCAATTGATGCGTTCTCGAGTTCGGGGGGGCGGCCGTATACTCGGGGCTCATCGTCGAATCGGACCGGTGAGGTGGGAATGAAGCGTCCTCGGCTGGCGCTGTCCCTGTTCAATCCCCAGCGGCGACTGCGCGACCGGATTCTGGCCGCCATGCTGGTGGTCGCCCTGGTCCCGGGTGCCGCCTTCTTCCTGCTCACCGCGACGAGCCTGAACGGGATCACCAAGCAGACGGTGACCGGAGCTGAGACCAGCATCGTCAGCAACCAGGAGCAGACGTTCCAGAACGGGCTCGAGGCGACCGCCGCGACCGACATCGAACAGGAGGTGCTGGAGGCGGTGCGCAAGAAGGTGCAGCTGCTGGCCGACGCCGTGGGCGGCTCCTCGACCTCTGCATCTCCATCCGCATCCCCATCACCCTCCGCGTCGGCATCCTCCAAGCCTGCCTCCACCACCCCCTCGGCCAGCTCGCTGAGCGTGCTGTCGCAGACGGGCGGCGTGTCCGAGATCGGCGTGACCGGCTTCCCCTCCGCCTCCGCTGAGCTGCTGGTCGGCAGCGCGCCGTCGGCGAACCCGCAGGGGATCATCGCCCGAGCCCAGACGCTCGCCGGCCTCAGCAGCATCGCAGCCGGAGAGCTGGCCCTCACCGCGACCAAGGTGGGCAGCGACGTGGACGCGGTCTGGATCATGGACACCACGGACAACGCGGTCTGGATCAGCCCGGGTGACGTCAACCTGCCGTCCGGGGGCCAGGTGAGCGGCAACCCTCAGGGCGCCATGCGGAACCTGATCACCCAGCTCGCGGGCCAGCTCACCACGTCCTCCACGTCGCTCGGGACGGCAACGGCCAGCAGCGACTTCGCGTGGACGACCACCCCCTACCAGAATCCTCTGCACAATGACGACTGGGAGGAGACGGTCGTCTCGCTGGCGAGCAACGACCTCCTGGTCGGCGCCGACGTGCAGCTCTCCCAGTTCGCCCCCCTGCTCTCCCAGGCCCCCTCCCAGGCCAACTCCTACCCGCTGCTGCTCGACGGCAGCAACCAGGTGATCGCGGCATCGCCCTCCACCGACGGGGATTTCCACTCGGCGCTCCAGGTGGGCAGTGCGCTCCCCGCGGCGGTCGGTGCCGGCGGGCGGGCGCTCACCGCCGGCCTGGACGCCGCGGAGGGCGGTGAGCCCGTCGGTCCCATCAACGCCACGCTCCACGGCGTCGACCGGCTGTTCTTCGTGGCGCCCGTCAGCGACACCTCGTGGGTCCTGGTCGACTCGGTGCCGGAGGCGAACTTCGAGCCCGATGTCCCGGCACTGAGGACGGGCATCGACCATGCGCTCACCAACATCTTCGTGGGCTCCCTCTGGATCGTCGCGGTCCTGCTGGTCCTCGCCTTCCTCCTCGCCACCCTGCTCTCCCGGTACGTGGTGGCGCCGGTGCGGGCGCTCACCACCTCCGCCGAGCGCCTGGCCAAGGGCCACACCGACGAGCCGGTGCCCGCACAGAGCCGGGACGAGGTCGGCGATCTCGCCGACTCCCTGGAGCGGATGCGCAGGGAGATCAACGCCTCCCGGGAGGTGATCCTGGCGGCCAGCCGGGAGCTGGAGCAGAAGGTCGCGGTCCGGACCTCCGAGCTGAGCGCGCGCAACGAGGAGCTGCTCGCACTCAACGAGCTGGCCGGCTCGCTGACCCGATCGCTCGACCCCGGGGCGATCCTGAGCGGCGCGCTCGAGGCGGTCCGGGCGGTGCTGCCGACCACCGCCGGGCGCGGCTACCGGCTCGGCCGGGACGGTCACCTGGTTGCGGGCACCCCGGAAGCCGGCGAGTCCGGTCCTCTCCTGGAGGGGATCGCCGCGGCCGCCATCGCCGACAACCACCTGGTCACCCGCCCGGATGGCGAGGGCGTCCTCATCGGGCTGCCGATGGGAACCGGCGCCGGTCCGCTGGGCGCGCTGGGACTGCGCGCCACGGTGAGGCCGGGAGTCGAGATGACCGCGCTTCTGCTGGCCATCGGCAACCAGGTCGGGCTGGCTCTGAGCACCGCCCGGCTCTCCGACGAGGGCCGGGAGATGGCGGTCCTCGAGGAGCGCGCCCGGCTCGCCCGCGAGATCCACGACACCCTGGCCCAGCAGCTCACCGGCATCGTCATCCAGCTCGAGGCCGCCCAGGCGCTGGTCAACCGCGACCGCGAGCGCTCGCTCCCGGCGCTGGCGTCCGCCCAGGAGCTGGCACGCTCGGCGCTCGCCGAGGCACGGCGCTCGGTCTGGGACCTGCGTCCGGCGCCGCTCAGCGTGACCGGGCTGGTGGCCGCCGCCGAGGCCGAGGTGGAGCGTTTCCGGCATCGGACCGGGATCGCCGCCCGGCTCCGGTCCGAGCACATGGCCCCCCCGCCGGCGCTTCCGCCCCAGTCAGAGGTCACACTGCTCCGCATCACCCAGCAGGCGCTCGCCAACATCGCCGCCCACAGCGGCGCCACCCGCGTCGCCGTGCGGCTTCGCAACCTCGGCGACCACGTGGAGCTGACCGTGCGTGACAACGGGCACGGCTTCGACACCTCGGCCCTGCCGCTGGGCTCGTTCGGCATCGTGGGGATGGCGGAGCGAGCCCGGATCGCCGGGGGCAGCTTCGAGGTGGAGAGCGCCAGCGGCCGGGGGACCACCATCACGGTGCGGCTGCCCGTGGTGAGCGAGGCGGGTGCGGAGGGCGCGGCGCCCAGGGCCGCGGTGCCGGTGTGATCCGGGTCCTCGTCGCCGACGACCACCCGGTGGTGCTGCACGGCCTCTGCACCATGCTGGAGGTCGAGGACGACATCCGGGTGGTGGCCCGGGCCACCGACGGTGCCGAGGCGATCGAGCGGGCCCGCGAGACCCGCCCCGACATCATCCTCATGGACGTGCAGATGCCCAACGTCGACGGCATCGAGGCGATCCGCAGGATCCGTGCCGACGACCCCGAGGCGAAGGTGATCGTCCTCACCACCTACCGCAACGAGGACTACATCTTCCCGTCGCTGCAGGCGGGTGCCCGTGGCTACCTCCTCAAGGACGCCAGCCTCGAGGAGCTGGCCAGCGCGATCCGCGCCGTCGCCGCCGGAGAGTCGCTGCTCGACCCGACCCTGATGTCGAACCACCGGCCCGAGTACAGCCTCACGACCCGCGAGCTGGACGTGTTGCGACTGATGGCGGAGCACTGCAACAACGCGCAGATCGGGAAACGGCTCTTCGTGAGCGAGAACACGGTGAAGACCCACGTCAGCAACATCTTCGCCAAGCTCGGCTGCAGCGACCGCGCCGCGGCGGTGCTGATCGCCTGGAAGGCGCACCTGATCTGATCCGGCCAGGTGCGCCTCAGGCGGCGCAGCCCACCTGGCGCACCGAGGAGATGCTCGCGGCGGCGGAGGATGCGGCGGCCGGGCCGCCGGCTTCGACAGCCTCGGCGATCAGGACCGCCATCGCCTGCGAACCGATGGGCCCGGGATGGACGCCGTCCCCGGAGAGGCTGCCCCACATGAAGTACTCGGGGTGCCCGGCGCTGGCGTCCAACCAGTCGACGATCGTCGTGTTGGGCACGGCGGCGGCCACCTGATCGAGCTCCTGGTTGATGATCGCCGGCCAGTCGGGGTGGGCGGGGTCGTTGCCGGCGTTGACCAGCACGAGCTGCTGGAGGTTCAGCGAGCTCAGCAGTGCGGCCACCTGGCCCGGATCCCACCCGGGGCCGTTGGTGCCCAGCTCGATGACGACGCGGGGGTACAGCTCCCCGGCGGCACTGAGCTGGGCGATCACAGCGGGAAGTGCCGCCATCTGGCGGGAGACCTGACCAGTGACGTAGGCGTTCGGGAGCAGCTGGTGGAGGTCGGGGGCGACGTCGATCATGATCGAGTCCCCGATGACGGTCGCCGCCATCGGACTGGCGGCGGGTGGCGTGTCGGACGCGGGAGGTGCTCCCAGCCGGGACAGCCCCGCGCACGGCACACCCGGGGGAGCCACCGCGGGGGAAGCCGCGGGCGGGGGCGAGGCGCTCGGGGCCTCCACCATGCTGGAGGGCAGCGCGGCGAGGCCGGCCGCCGGCGCCGCGGCCACCACACCGGCCAGTCCCACACCGGACGCGCCCAGCAGCAGCCCGGCGACCCCCGCCCCGGCCCAGAGGCCGGCGGGAACCCCCCTCACCCTCCACCGCGGCGACGCCAGGAGAGAGAAGACGCTCCGGAATCCGTGCCGGCGGATCGGCTCTTCCACGAACCGCCATGAGAGGGCGGCGACCAGCAGCGTGGCGCCGACCTGAAGCAGCACGAGGAGCGGAGTGGCGGTGCCGTCCACGGGGGTGGTGAGCACGATGATCGGGTAGTGCCAGAGGTAGATGCCGTACGAGCGCACCCCGATCCAGCGCAGTGGCAGGATCCCGAGCGCCCTGCTCAGGAGTGTCGACGGATGGACCAGAGCGAGCACCACGGCCGCGGTCGCCAGGGAGAGGATCACCATGCCTCCCCGGTAGAGGAAGGCCTCGTACTCGTTGGTGGTCACGACCATGGCGACGATCACGGCGAGTCCGGCCACCCCCAGGACGTCGAGCCCGTGGCGGCGGAGCGCCGGGAGGGCCCCCGTGAGCCGCCGGCTGGGGAGCGCGACCGCGAGGGCGGCACCGATGAGCAGCTGGAAGGCCCTCGTGTCGGTGCCCTCGTAGACCCGGGTCGGGTCGCCCCCCGGCTGGAACATGGCCGCCATCGCCCAGGCCGAAGCCATGGCCCCCACGACCAGAAGCCCCACGAGGAGCCAGCGGCGGCGCACGAAGCGCAGCGCAAGCAGGAGCAGGAGCGGCCAGACCAGATAGAACTGCTCCTCGACGGCAAGCGACCAGAGGTGGCCGAGCGGCGACGGCAATCCGAAGCTCGCGAAGTACGAGACGTGCTGGAGCGCGTACCACCAGTTGCTGAAGTACAGCAGGGCCGCCAGCAGCGCGCCGCGGTACGCGGCCAGCTGGGCGGGATCGAGGAAGGCGACCCAGAGGGTGACCACCACCAGCATCACCCACAGAGCGGGAAGCAGCCGGCGGGCCCGCCGCAACCAGAATCGCCCCAGCGCGATGACCCCGGTGCGCTCGCGCTCGGCCAGCAGCAGGTCGGTGATGAGGTATCCGGAGAGGACGAAGAAGACGCCCACCCCCAGCAGCCCTCCCGACCCCCAGCCCACGTTCAGGTGATAGAGGATCACGGCGACCACAGCGAGCGCCCGGAGCCCGTCGAGGCCCGGCATGTAACGCGCCTCCCCCTCCACCGGACGCGGCATGGGAGCGGTCCTCAACCCGAGCCAGCAGTGCCGTCAGACCTCGGAAGCTCCTCGCGCCCCGCGGCAGCCACATCCTACCGCCGGTGTACCGACGGGGGCGGCTCTGTCGCCCTCAGAAGATGGCGGTGGCGTACTCCCCCACCTGACGGAACCCCAGACGGCGATAGAGGCGGAGCGCCGGCTCGTTGTAGGCGTTCACATACAGAGAGCAGATCCGTGTCTCGGCAAGCAGCTCCGCGCAGACGGCCGCCATCGCGGCGGTGGCGATCCCCCGGCGGCGGTGGCGCGGGTCGGTCCATACACCCTGAAGCTGGACCGCCTCGGGGGTCCAGGCCGACAGCTCGACCTTGAAGGCGATCTCCCCACCCTCCATGAAGAGGAACGACCATCCGCGGTCGATCAGGGTGGCCATCCGGCGCCGCCAGCCGATCGGATCGAAGGTCAGCGGGTCGATGCCCATCTCCTCGTGATGCATCGCCGCCGCCGCGACCGTGAGCTGGTCCAGGTCGTTCCTGCGCCCCCGCCGGATGGGCATGGCCGGGACGCCCTCCACGGGGGTATCCAGGACCATCACGGGCTGTGGGTCGCGCAGCTCGTGAGGCCGGCGGCGCGGCGCCAGCGAGCTGGTCAGAGCCCGGACGGCGGGCGCGGGGCCGATGATCAGCTGCGGCGGCTCCTGGCGGCGGAGCATCTCCGCGAGCGGCGGGACGTCGCCCGGGTCGGGGATCCAGGGGACGACGAGCGGTCCACCCATGAGCGCCGCCCGCAGGCCGTTGGCATCCCGCAACCCCCACCAGCCGTCGACGGGCATGCCGAGGCGCAGCTCGCTGCGCAGGAAGACGTTGGCGACCGCGTCCTGATCGAGGAGGGCGATCAGGGATTCGCGCTGGTCAGGCCCGATCTGGCAGACGTCCCCGGTCGGGCGTGCGGCCCGGCGACGCATGGCCCCCAGTCTGAGCTTCATCGGCGAGAATCCCCGCATGCTGATTCTCATGAACCACCAGGCCACCCGCGACGAGGTGGAGAACGTCATCCGTCACGTCCGGGACCGAGGGTACCGCCCCATCGAGCTTCCCGGCACCGACAGGCTGGCGATCGGCGTTCTGGGCAGCAATCCGGGGCTGATCCGGGACGCGGTGGTGGCCCTGCCCGGGGTGGTGGCGGCGGTTCCCGTCAGCAAACCGTACAAGCAGGTCGGCAGAGAGTGGCATCCGGAGCCGACGGTCGTGGACGTCGGTGGGGTACGCATCGGGGAGGGCGCTCCGCTCGCGATCGCGGCCGGCCCCTGCGCGGTCGAGTCCCGAGCTCAGCTTCTGGAGACCGCGCGGGCCGTCAAGGCGGCCGGGGCAACCCTGCTCCGAGGCGGTGCCTACAAGCCCCGAACCTCCCCGTATTCCTTCCGCGGACTGGGGCCGGAGGGACTTGAGTACCTGGCCGAGGCGCGTGCCGAAACCGGCCTTCCGATCGTCACCGAGGTGCTCAGCCCCAGCGACGTCGAGCAGGTGGCGGCGGTGGCGGACATGCTCCAGGTGGGCACTCGCAACGCCCAGAACTTCGCCCTGCTGGAGGCGGTCGGGGGCTCCGGCCGGCCGGTGCTGCTCAAGCGCGGGCTCTCCAACACCATCGAGGAGTGGCTGCTCAGTGCTGAGCACGTGGTCAGCTGCGGCAACCCTGACGTGGTCCTCTGCGAGCGGGGCATCCGCACCTTCGAGACCGCGACCCGGAACACGCTGGATCTGAGCGCGGTGCCGCTGATCCGCTCCCTCTCCCACCTCCCCATCATCGTCGACCCCTCGCACGCGACAGGTCTCCGCGACCTGGTCGCCCCGATGGCGCTCGCCGCGGTGGCCGCCGGCGCTGACGGTCTGCTGGTGGAGGTCCACCCCAACCCGGACGAGGCCCTCTCGGACGGCGCCCAATCGCTGACGCCCAGCCAGTTCACCCGGCTGACCGACGACGTGCGCCATCTCACCGCTGCGCTCAGCAAGGTTTCGGATCCGGCGTAGCATGTGGGACATGCGACCGCCTCGCGGGGCGCGCTGATGCCGCTCTTCCGGCGCGGTGACCAGGGGACGGGCCCGCCGGCGCGGGCGGCACCCCCGGAGCCGGCCACGCCTCCCCCCAATCCCGCCCTCTCGCCCGGGGGCGCTCCGCCGCTCCCGCGCTCGCAGCCGGCCGTGCCGCTGCCGTGGAGCGCGGCCGTTCCCGACACCCAGCCCCCGATGCCGGCCGGCGGCATGCCCGCGCCGGGACCGGCGGTGGCCCGTTTCCCGGCCACCGAGGGCAACCTGCCCTGCCGAGCCCACGGCTGCCCGAATCAGAACGGGGTCCTCTGCCACTACGTCGACCGGCGGGGACGGCGGTGCGACACCTCCTGGTGTCCCCACCACTGGGCGACCGTCGGAGGCATCGTCTACTGCCGCCGCCACGCGGGCACCATCGCCGCCATCGGCTACTTCGACCATCCCGCCGGAATGCCCGACATCGACAACCGTGCGCCGTCACTCGTCAACTGGGTGGCCCGCGACCTCGACGCCTTCGTGGCGGCCACCCTGGTCCAGAGCGCCGTCCCCGGGGAGACGTTCGTCCGCGAGCCGGTGGTGTCGACCCATGCCGACCGGGCTGGCGGCCGCCGCTACGAGCGGGGCTGGAAGCTGGTGGATCACACCGGCCTGAAGCTCGTGGTCGCCGTCTACGTGCTGGAGGGCGAGGACACCCTCATCCGGGTCAGGGTCGGCTCCGGGGTGGTGGCCGAGGGCGTGCCGCCGTGGATCGAGCGCCACCACCGCGGGATCCAGGTCAGCGAGGAGACCGACCGCAACCAGCGCGGCCTCTTCTACGCCTTCCTGCAGAAGCACATCGTGGCCGCGGTCCGGGCCAACCGCGCCGTGGACCAGAGCATCCAGCCCTGACGTCCACCGGACCCCCGGCGGCTCTCAGGCGACCGGCTGCGAGAGCAGCGAGGAGGCGCCGACGAGGTACAGAAGCTGGGCGAGAAGTTCCTGCCCCTCGACGGCGCCGGCCCGCCCGGCGCCCGGATGCAACCGACCGGCCAGCCGGTCGACCACCTCCAGCGCGCCGGGCGTGTCGAGGTCGTCGTCGAGGCGCTCCAGGAAGTCGGTGCGCCAGCGCTCGGCCTCGGTGGCGTCCAGGGTCGTCCCGGCCTGGGCGGCGAGCGCGTAACGCCCTCGGCGGGCGTCGGCAGCCTCCAGCTCCCGTTCCGTGTACTCCCACCCGGAGCGGTGGTGATGGCCGGCCAGTAGCAGCCGCACCGTGGCCGGGGCGACCCGCTCCATGAGCTGGCGGACGAAGACGAGGTTGCCGAGCGACTTGCTCATCTTCTCGCCCTGGTATCCGACCATCGCCACATGGACCCAGAGGCGGGCGTAGGGGGAGATGCCGACGCCGGAGGCCTGGGCGATCTCCGACTCGTGGTGGGGGAAGATGAGGTCCTCACCGCCCCCGTGCACGTCGATGGGGCTGCCCAGCTCGCCGGTGGAGAGCACCGAGCACTCGATGTGCCAGCCGGGCCGTCCGGGTCCCCAGGGCGACGCCCAGTCCGGCTCGCCGCTCTTGGACGGCTGCCAGAGCACGAAGTCGAGCGGTGCCCGCTTGCGCGGGTCGTCGGGGTCGGCCCCGCGCTCCCGGGCCAGACGAAGCATCTCCTCAATGCCCAGCCCGCTCAGCGACCCGTAGGCGGGCAGCTTGGCGACCTCGAAGTAGACCCATCCGTCGACGGCGTAGGCGAAGCCAGCGGCGGCGAGGCGCGAGATCCAGTCAACCATGGCTGGAACATGGGCGCTGGCGCGCGGGGCGGCCTCCACCGGCAGGATGTCGATGGCCGCCATGTCACGGTCGAACTCGGCGACGACCTGGTCCGCCAGCTCCCGCCAGCCGATGCCCCGGGCGGCCGAGACCCGCATCATGTCGTCGTCGACGTCGGTGACATTGCGGACGCTGGTGACCCGGTGGCCAAGGCTGCGGAGCCGGCGGGTCAGCAGGTCAAAGGTGTGATAGGTGAAGGCGTGGCCGAGGTGGCCGCCATCGTAGGGGGTGATGCCGCAGACGTAGAGGCCGACGCCGGCGCCGCCCGGTTCGAGGGGCAGCAGCGAGCGGCTGGCGGTGTCGTACAGGCGGAACACGGATCCAGCATAGCCGCCCCCTGCGGCCGCCCCGTGAGCGATGCTCCCCTCACCTCGCTCCGTTCGCACTGGTACTCGCTCCGCGTACCGGCGCAGCCTCCGCTCGGGGTCGAGAGCGATGCTCTCGCCACCTCGCTCCGTTCGCGCTGGTACTCGCTCCGCGTACCGGCGCAGCCTCCGCTCGGGGTCGAGAGCGATGCTCTCGCCACCTCGCTCCGTTCGCGCTGGTAGACTCCGGGGTTCCGCGGCCCCGTGGTGTAGCCTGGCCTAACACGCCACCCTGTCAAGGTGGAGATCGT
>CAZDTK010000026.1:0-12361 GCA_964508345.1 uncultured Actinomycetes bacterium
TCAGCACCTGCTCCGGCACCCCGTAGGTCCGCAGCGCCGCCGTGAAGCCGTCACAGACCAGTTGGGTGCGCTCCCGCGGCATCAGCCGGGCCGAGATGCAGAACCGGGAGTGGTCGTCGACGCCGGTCAGAGCCTTGGCCGTGGTCCCGCCGGCGATCAGGAAGCCACCCACGGTGTCCATCTGCCAGAGCTCCATCGGCTGGCCCCGCTCCCAGCGCTTCCAGTGCTCGAGCCGGCGGTGCCGGCGGACCGGGTCGATGACCCTCGCCCGCACCAGGCAGCGGTACACCGCCGACTCCGAGGGCAACGGCGCCATCTTCCGCCGGGCCAGCTCCAGCACCAGGCGGTGCGGCCCCCAATACGGCTTCCACCGGCGCAACTCCAGGACCATCGCCTCGAGCTCGCCCGAGATCTGGTGAGGGCAGCTCGCCGGCCGGTGCGACCGGTCGCCCAGCTCGTCCAGCCCACCGGCTTCGTACCGGCTGAGCCAGGTGTGCACCGTCTGCCGGCTCACCCGCCACTCGGAGGCCACCTCGGTGACCGTCCTGCCATCCCTGATCACCGCCAGGATCGCCTGATACCGCTGCTCGGTCACGCTCAGTTCCCTCATCTGAGGGAGTGTCAAGCCTCAACCGAAGTACCTGTCAGGCATCACCCGGAGGCCTGTCAAGGATCAGCCGGAGACCCTTCGTCAAGGGTCAGCCGGATCCATACATGCCGTCCGCTGGGGAGGAAGGATTCGAACCTTCGGATGGCGGATCCAAAGTCCGCTGCCTTACCACTTGGCTACTCCCCAGGGGCAGGCTGATCGTAGCCAGGGCGGCCTGACGGCGGTGCCTTCTTGGCAGGCGAAGAGCTGGTCGCCGGCCCTCGCTCCGGGCAACGCCCCCCTCGCGGCGGGGCTGAGGGGTTGCCGCACCCCCCGGCTATACCTGGATGTGGACCCGCGGGATGTGCAGGCGCATGCACCCGGGGCGGCCGGCCGCCGGCCGGCGGCAGCCGCAGCTCCGCCGGACCGCCGCCAGGCGGTCCGCATGGGCCGTCCGGCCCGCCCGCGGCCGGGGGCCGGGGTGGCGCTGCGGGGCACTCTGATCGGCCACTGGCCGGATCATACAGAGGCGGCCCCTCTGCGGACGCGGTTCGGCGCCGGCTGAGCGGGGCGGCCCGGAGGTCGCCCCGAGCGCCGCCGGGGCACCCCGTATACTCGGGCGCAGATGGCAGATCGACCGCGCGCGGTGATCCTCGCCGCCGGGCAGGGCACCAGGATGAGGAGTGCCCGCCCCAAGGTCCTCCATCCCCTCGCAGGCCGGCCGATGCTCCTCCACGTCGTCGACGCGGCCCGGGCCGCGACCGGCCCCCCCCCCGTGGTCGTGCTGAGCCCCGGCCAGCCGGCGGTCCGCGCCGCCGTGGAGGCGGTCGCCGAGGTGGTCGAGCAGGCGGAGCCCCGCGGGACCGGCCATGCGCTGCGCAGCCTCCCCTCGAATCTGCGCGACGACGGGCCGGTGGTCGTCCTCTACGGCGATCTCCCCCTGCTTCGCGCCGAGACGATCCGAAGCCTGGCGCGCGCCCAGGCGGCCACCGACGCGGCCTGCGTGCTCCTCACCGTCGTCCCCGACCAGCCCGCCGGGCTCGGCCGGGTCGTCCGGGGGAGCAGCGGACGGGTGGAGCGGATCGTCGAGGAGAGGGATCTCCCGGGCGGTGAGCCCGTCCCGGCCGAATGCAATGCCGGGGTCTACGTCTTCTCGGGCAGGCGGCTGTGGCCGGCCCTGGAGCGGCTCTCCGACGCCAACGCTCAGGGGGAGCTCTACCTCACCGACGTGGTGGCGATGCTCGCCCCCGAGGTGGAGGCGGTGCTCGCCGCCGACCCCGAGGAGGGCATGGGCGTCAACGACCGCCACCAGCTCGCCGCCGCCGAGCGGGTGCTGCGGCGCCGCATCCTGGAGGGGCTGATGCTCGACGGGGTGACCATCGAGGATCCCTCCACCACCTACGTCGACGCCCTGGTCCGGGTGGGCGCCGACACGGTGCTGCGGCCGATGACCGTGCTCCGTGGCGAGACCCTGATCGGCCGCGACTGCGAGATCGGGCCGATGGCCCAGATCCGCGACGCGCGCATCGGCGACCGGGTCCGGATCGGCGCCTCGGTGGTCGATGAGGCCGAGATCGGTGACGGTGTGGAGATCGGTCACTTCAACCGGGTGCGCCCCGGCAGCCGGCTGGAATCGGGGGTATCTTTGGGAACGCATGCCGAGGTCAAGAACAGCCGGGTGGGCGCCGGCAGCCGCATCAACCACTTCGCCTGCGTTCTCGACAGCGACGTCGGCAGCGACGTGAACGTGGGCGCCGGGACCGTGACCTGCAACTACGACGGCGTCGAGAAGAACCGCACGACGATCGGCGATGGCGCCTTCGTCGGTACCAACAGCAGCCTGGTCGCGCCGCTCCGCATCGGCGCCGGCGCCTATGTCGCTGCGGCCAGTGTGGTCACCCGCGACGTGCCCGCCGGCGCCCTGGCGGTGGGCAGGGCCCGTCAGCGCAACATCGAGGGCTGGCAGCGCCGGCCCCGGCCGGAGCGAGCGCCCGAGTGAGCGACACCAACCCCTACGGGGACCTCATGCTCCTCTCCGGGACCGCCAATCCCGAGCTGAGCGACAAGATCGCGCGTGAAATCGACCTTCCGCTGGCGCGCATGGACATCACGCAGTTCGCCGACGGCGAGTTCGACGTCAAGATCCATGAGTCGGTCCGCGGCCACGACGTCTTCCTGATCCAACCCACCTGCCCACCGGTGGCCGACAACCTGATCCAGCTCTTCATCACCCTGGACGCGCTGCGGCGCGCCTCGGCGGCCCGGATCACGGCCGTCATCCCCTACTACGGCTACCAGCGCAAGGAGAAGAAATCGGCCCCTCGGGACCCGATCTCGGCCAAGCTGATGGCCAACATCATCCAGCTCGCCGGCGCCAGCCGGGTGATCGCCCTGGACCTGCACGCGGAGGCGATCCAGGGCTTCTTCGACATCCCGGTCGACGCGCTGACCGCCACCAAGATCCTGGCCCGGCGGGTCCGGGAGCGCCATGGCAACAGCGTGGTGGTGGTCTCGCCGGACACGGGTGGGGCACTGCGGGCGCGCACCCTGGGGCGCATCCTCGATGCCCCCATCGCCATCATCGACAAGCGCCGTCCGCGCGATGACGCCGTGGAAGTGGTTCACGTCGTGGGTGACGTCGCCGGCCTGCACGCGGTCATCGTCGACGACCTCATCTCCACCGGCGGCACCCTGGTGAGCGCCAGCGAGGCGCTGCGCAGCAAGGGGGCGATCGGCGTCGACGCGATCGTCACCCACGGGCTGCTCACCCCGGGTGCGCTGGAGCGGCTCCACGCGGCTCCCATCGACGAGATCTGCATCACCGACACCATTCCCGTCAGCGCCGTCGAGGCTGCCGCTGACCATCCCAAGCTCCGCGTGCTCTCGGTGGCGCCGCTGATCGCCGAGGCGATCGTTCGTGTCCACGAGGGGAGGAGCGTCAGCGAGCTGTTCCGATGAGTAGCTCAGCCTCGATCCGATCACGGCGCCCCTGGGGGCGGCCGCGACGAGGGCGGCGAGCCCTGCGCCGCGCATCTCCGGTCGGCGCGCTCGCGCAGCGCTCATGATCTGGCTCGCGCTCCTGCTCGCCATCAGCCTCATCCTCGCCGGCCTAGCCGCCGGCGCGGAGACCGCGATGACCTCGGTCTCGCGGCTGCGGATGCGGACCCTGGCCGAGGAGGGCGACCACCGCGCAGCCCGTGTGGTCCGCCTCCACAGCAACCCCAACGGCTACCTCTCCACCATCCTCTCGATCAACACCGTCGCGGTCATCGTGGCCTCGACGGCGACCGCGCTGATGGTCGCCGGTCACACCCACGGCCTGGTCGAGGCGCTCACCACCATAGGCCTGGCCGCCTTCGTCCTGATCTTCTGCGAGATCGCGCCCAAGTCGCTGGCGCTCCGCTTCAACGAGCGGCTGGCGCTGCGCCTGGCCGCACCGATCCAGTTCGTCACCCGGCTGCTCCGCCCCTTCGTGGGGGCACTGACCCTGGTCTCGCGGCTGCTGCTCCGGCTGTTCACCCGGGGCCGCGCCGCCCCCGGTCCGTTCGTCACCGAGGAGGAGCTCAAGCTCCTCCTCGCCATGGGCGAGCGCGAGGGCGTGGTGGAGCAGGAGGAGCGCCAGATGATCGACGGCATCCTGGAGATGACCGACAAGGCGGTCCACGAGGTGATGGTGCCCCGGGTCGACGTGGTGGGCATCGAGGCTTCGCGCAGCATGAGCGAGCTCATCGCCCTGATCGTCGACCACGGCCACTCCCGGATCCCCCTCTACGAGACCTCGATCGACAACATCGTGGGGGTCATCTACGCCAAGGACCTGCTTCGCCACGGCGTCCGCAGCGGTGACCCCCGTCCGCTCTCCGCGCTCGCCCGCGAGCCCTACTTCACCCCTGAGAGCAAGCACGTGGGCGAGCTGCTCCGGGAGATGCAGGAGCGCAAGGTGCATATCGCCGTGGTCGTCGACGAGCACGGCGGCACGGCCGGGATCGTCACCTTCGAGGATCTGATCGAGGAGATCGTGGGCCCGATCCGGGACGAGTACGACGTCGCCGAGCCGGAGGACGTCCAGTTCGTCAGCGATCGGGAGGTCGTGGTCAGCGCACGGTTCCCGGTCGACGACGTCGCCGATCTGCTCCACCTCGACGTCGGTGAGACCGAGGCCGACTCGATCGGCGGTCTGGTGTACGAGCGCCTCGGCGAGATTCCCAAGGCGGGGGCGCAGCTGTCCCTCGGAACGGCCACCCTCACGGTCGAATCGGTGCGCCGGCAGAGCATCCAGACGGTGCGGATCGTGAGCCCCGAGCCCTTCCTGATCGAGCGCGACGCCGCCAAGCGGACCGTCGCGGCCGAGACCCCTGGGGCGGCCGCCGATCAGCTGCCCTGACGCTCCCACCGTGACCGCGCTGCCCAAGCGTGAGGGCAGGGGGGCTGGAGTGGCCCCCTCGGCTCCGGCGGCGTGGCCGGCGGCCCGGAAAGCCACCTCCAGGCCGGTGCTCTAGATGGCCGGGAGCTTCACAGACGACGGCATCGTTCTCCGCAGGGTCAACTACGGCGAGGCCGACCGGATCCTGACCGTGCTCACCCGAGACCACGGCAAGCTGGGGGTGATCGTGCGCGGCGTGCGCAAACCGGGGAGCCGGATGGCGGCGCCCACCGACCTCTTCGAACGCAGCCGGATGCAGCTCGCCCAGGGGCGCGGTGAGCTGCTGGTGCTGGCCCAGGCCCAGCGGGCGTCGGGTCCGCCTCCGTCGCTGAGCGGCGACGCGCGGCGGGCGGCCTGCGCGGCGGTGGTCGCCGAGCTGACCGACCGGGTGCTCGAGGGCGGCCACCCGGACCCCGCCGTCTTCACCCTCGTCGCGGGTGCGCTCGACGAGCTGGACGACGAGGGCCGCGATCCGCGGCGGGCGCTGGTGTGGTTCGCCCGCCAGATGGTCGATCGCCTCGGCTACGCGCCCGAGCTCCAGCACTGCGTCTCCTGCTCCGGGCGCCTGGCGGAGGAGGCCGCCGCCTTCAGCGCCCGGGGCGGCGGGTTGCTCTGCCCGGCCTGCCGTCCCGGTGACCCGGGCGCGATCGAGTGCCCGGTGCGGGTCATCAAGGTGCTCCGGGTGGCGGCCGCCGGCGACGCCGCCACCTGGGCGCGCTTGCGCCTCGATGCCGAGGCCCTGGCCACCCTGGAGGCGATCATCGAGAGCGAGCTGGAGCATCACCTCGACCGGCGGCTGCGTTCCTGGGAGGTGCTCCGGGCCCTGCAGCGGTGATGGCGGATACACTTGCCGCCCGTGAGCGCCGAATCCGACGATCGTTCCCCCACGCCCCCGGGTGGCCCCGCGCCCGATCTGCTGGAGCGGCTGGTGTCGCTGGGCAAGCAGCGCGGCTTCTTCTACCCGTCCAGCGAGATCTACGGCGGCATCAACGCCCTCTACGATTACGGCCCGCTGGGCACGCGCCTGCGTCGCAACATCCGCAATCGCTGGTGGCGCTCGATGGTCGAGCTGCGTGACGACATCGAGGGCATCGAGACCTCGGTGATCATGAATCCCCAGGTCTGGGTCTCCAGCGGCCACGTCGCCGGTTTCAGCGACCCGCTGGTGGACTGCACCGGCAGCTGCCGCCGGAGGTGGCGCGCCGATCACCTGGGGGCGGAGCGCGTGGCCCGCGGCAAGCCGGCGGAGGCGCCGGGCTGCCCCGAGTGCGGAGGCGCGCTGACCGCCCCTCGCCAGTTCAACCTCATGTTCCGCACCTTCCTGGGCCCGGTGGAGGACAGCTCCGCGCAGGTCTACCTCCGGCCCGAGACCGCCCAGGGGATGTTCGTCGACTTCAAGTCGGTGCTGATGAGCAGCCGGCAGCGGATACCTTTCGGCATCGCCCAGAACGGCAAGTCGTTCCGCAACGAGATCTCCCCCGGCAACTCCATCTTCCGCACCCGTGAGTTCGAGCAGATGGAGATGGAGTTCTTCTGCGAGCCGGGCAGCGACGACCACTGGTTCGAACACTGGCGCGCCGAGCGCTTTCGCTGGTACATCGAGGAGCTGGGGGTGCGGAGGTCGCGGCTGCGGCTGCGGGACCACGAGAAGGATGAGCTGGCCCATTACGCCAAGGCAGCCACCGACGTGGAGTACCTCTATCCCTTCGGCTGGGGTGAGCTGGAGGGGATCGCCAACCGCACCGACTTCGATCTCACCGCCCACCAGAGGGGGAGCGGCGTCGACCTCAGCTACCTCGACCCGGCCACGGGCCGGAGCTACGTGCCCTACGTCATCGAACCGGCTGCGGGCGTCGACCGGATCATGCTCACCCTGCTCATCGACGCCCACGACGTGGAGGACGTGCGCGGCGAGACCCGTACCGTGCTGCGCTTCCACCCCGATGTCGCGCCGGTCCAGGTGGCCGTGCTGCCGCTCTCCAAGAAGGAGGAGCTCACCGCCCCGGCGCGCCGGCTCGAGCACCGGCTGCGGCCGCATTTCGCCACCGACTACGACGAGACCCAGTCGATCGGCCGCCGCTACCGGCGTCAGGACGAGATCGGGACGCCGCTGGCGGTCACCTTCGACTTCGACAGCATCCAGGACGACGCGGTCACGATCCGCGAGCGGGATACGATGACCCAGGTGAGGGTTCCCGTCGCCTCGCTCGAGGACGCCCTGCGCGACCAGCTGGTCGCGGTCCGCGAACGGGCCGCGGAGCGGGCTGCGGAAGGGGGATGACCCGCGTGGACGAGATCCGCTCGGCGTTCCTGACGGCCGCCGGCACCGCCCGGGAGGCGGCCGCCTTCGCGGGGGTCACACTCCGCTGGCAGGAGCCGAGCGCGCTGCCCGAGATGACGGTCGGCGCCCTCGTGGCCCACCTGGCGCGTGCCGTGACCATCGTCGACCGGTACCTCAGCACGGCCGAGCCGGCGGGGAAGGAGCCGATCTCCGCCGCCGCCTACTACGCGCCGCTCGTCCCCGACCTCGCCGCGGTGAGCAACGTCCGGGTCCGTGCCACCGCCGCCGAGGAGGCCCTGGTCGGCCACCGTGCAGTGCTTGGCCAGATGGACCGCGCTCTCGATCGCCTCCGCGAGCGGCTGGAGACGGAGCCCGCGAGCCGGCTCGTCGAGGTCCGGGACGGTGAGGTGCTGCGTCTCGACGACTACCTGCGCACGCGGCTCATCGAGCTGGCGGTGCACACCGACGACCTCTGCCTCAGCGTGGGGCGAGAGACCCCGGCGCTCCCGGGCGTGGGGGTGGCCATCGGTGCGCTCGTGGAGGTCGCGGTCCAGCGCCACGGCGACCTGGCCGTCCTGCGCGCACTGGCTCGCCGGGATCGCGACCCGGATCAGGTGCTCCGGGTCATCTGAGCCGGCCTCAGCTGGTCGAGCTCGACGGCGAGGGCGTCGCGGTCGCGCTGGGGGTCGGAGTCGCGCTGGGGGTCGGGGTCGCGCTGGGGGTCGGGGTCGCGCTGGGGGTCGCCGTCGCGCTGGGGGTCGCGGTCGCGCTGGGGGTCGGGGTCGCGCTGGGGCTGGGGCTGGAGTTGGACCCGTTCCACTGCCCCCAGGGGCCACCGCCGAATCCGCCGCCACCGAAACCTCCGAACGGACCGAAGGGCCAGCCCGGGTAGGTGCCGTCGACCCAGTCCGTGACCCTCGTCTGCACGTCGGAGGTGAGCGTGCCGGCCTGGGAGGAGGTGAGCTTTCCGCTGCTCTCCAGGCTGCTGATCTGGCTGTCGACCGCGCTGGTGACCGCGGTGATGACGCTGCCGGTGCTCACGTTGTTGGCGGAGGCGATGTCGGCGATGCTCTTACCGGAGCGCAGGTCCGACTGCAGCGTGGAGGCGCTGATCCCGATGGCGGTGGCGGCAGCCTGAACCGCGGCCTGCTGGCTGAGCCCGCCGGCGCCCGCGCGCGGGCCACCCGAGGGGCGGGTCTGGTTGACGAAGCTGGTCACCATCTGGGTCAGGCCCGACTCGATCTGACCCGCCTGGCTCGAGCTGATCTTGCCGCTCGACTCGAGGCTGTTGATCGCGGTCGTCTCGTCTCCCACCAGGGCGCTGATGACGTCCTGGGCCGAGCTGCCGTTGGCCGCAGCCACCTGGGCCACCGTCTGGCCGGATTGGAGGTCGCTCTGGAGGGTCTGCTCGCTGATCCCGATGACGCCGGCCGCGTCTTGGAGCAGGTTGACACCGCCGAACCCGCCGAACCCGCCGAAGCCGCCGCGGGAATGCGCGCCCGGGGAGGGTCCGGGAGCCGTGCCCGAGTCGCCCGCCGCCGAGGCGGTGGTCACCGGCCCCGAGCGCGTGAGCAGGAAGCCGCCCACCGCGCTGCCCAGCACCAGGGCGCAGAGCGCCGCGACGACCGCCCCGGTCCGGCGCAGCCCGCCAAAGCGTCGGCTCGGGGTCTCGGGGCCGTCGAGGATGTCGGACCACGGGTCCTCCTCGCCGGCGCCGGCCTCGGCTTCGTCGAGATCCTCGGGCCAGGGCTCCTCGTCCCATGCGACTGTCTCCGGGGACGGCGAATCGTCCGGGACGGGGGTGTCCTCGCTCATCACGATCTCCCAGGTGCCGGCGGAGTGGAGGCGGGCATGGCCCGGGGCCCACCCCGGAAAGCACACCCGGTCGTAAGTTTGAGCGCGCCGTGCCTTTCGACTTCGTGACGATCCGGGGATCGGCTCCCGAGGGGGCTGTGGGGTGAGTGCCTAAGTCCCCATCCAGCGGCCGGCCTGGGGGATGTGGCAGGCGCCGCCCCCCTGCTTCTCGAAGTACTGCTGGTGGTACTCCTCCGCCTCCCAGAAGCGGGGCGCGTCCGTCACCTCGGTGACGATGGGGCGGCGCGACCGGCTCTGCTCGGCCAGGCGCGCCAGGACGCGCTCCGCCGTCTGCCTCTGGCCGAGGTCGCGGACGAAGATCGCCGAGCGGTACTGGTCGCCGACGTCGGGACCCTGGCGGTTGAGCTGGGTGGGGTCGTGGATGTCGACGAGGAAGGCCGTCACCAGGTCCTCGTAGCTCACCCGGGCGGGGTCGTACACCACCTCCACGCTCTCGGCGTGACCGGTGGTGTGGGAGCAGACCTCGCGGTACGTGGGGTGATCGGTGTGGCCCCCGGCGTATCCCACCCGGGTGGCGACCACTCCCGGCAGGCTCCGGAAGGCGTCCTCCACGCCCCAGAAGCAGCCGCCGGCGAAGGCGGCGGTCTCCAGGTTGTCGGCCGGGGGGGTTGCCGCCTCAGGGACCAATGGGGTGATCACGTCAGGGCTGCGGGATGTGATGTCCATGACCCCATTGTCCTACGTGGAACGCCGCCGCGGAAGCGGGCCCGGGGAGGGTGGCGGCTGCCCCCGGCGCCGGTGATACCCTCGGTCCGCCCCTGCCTCCCGCGACCTCAAGAGGACCGAACATGCCCGTGACCACGAAGCCCCGCGCCACCCGCCGGGCGACCACCACCCGTCGGGCGACCAAATGGGTGTACCTGTTCGAAGAGGGCGATGCCCAGATGCGCGACCTGCTCGGTGGCAAGGGTGCTGGGGTTGCCGAGATGACCCGCGCCGGGCTGCCCGTGCCACCCGGATTCACCATCACCACGCAGGCCTGCAACGCGTTCTACGCCGCCAAGGAGAAGTTCCCCGAGGGGATGTGGGACCAGGTCCTGGTGGCGCTGCGGAAGTTGGAGCGCCAGACCGGCAAGGGGTTCGGCGATGCCAAGAACCCGCTGCTCGTCTCGGTGCGCAGCGGTGCCAAGTTCTCGATGCCGGGGATGATGGACACGGTCCTCAACCTCGGCCTCAACGAGACCACGCTGCAGGGCCTGACCGCGCTCACCGGTGACGAGCGCTTCGCCCTCGACTCCTACCGCCGCTTCATCCAGCTGTTCAGCAAGATCGTGCTGGACGTCTCCGGGGAGCTGTTCGAGCACGCTCTCGACGCCGCCAAGAGGAAGCATGGCGCGTCGAGCGATGCCGAGCTGAGCCCGGCAGCGCTCCGCGAGCTGATCGTGTCCTATCGGGACATCGTCCGCAGGGAGAGTCACGGTCAGGAGTTCCCCGAGGCGCCGCTGGAGCAGCTGCGCGCCGCCATCGGCGCCGTCTTCGGCTCCTGGAACGGCAAGCGCGCGGTCGACTACCGCAACTACAACAAGATCCCTCACGACCTCGGCACCGCGGTGAACGTCCAGTCGATGGTCTTCGGCAACATGGGCGATGACTCGGGCACCGGCGTGGCTTTCACCCGCGACCCGTCGACCGGCGAGAAGGCGCTCTACGGTGAGTACCTCACCAACGCCCAGGGCGAGGACGTCGTGGCCGGCATCCGCACCCCCAAGCCGATCGCCGCCATGGCCGAGGAGCTGCCCAAGGTGTACCGGCAGTTCGAGGCCATTGCCAAGAAGCTGGAGAAGCACTACCGCGACGTCCAGGACATGGAGTTCACCATCGAGCGCGGCCAGCTCTACATGCTCCAGACCCGGACCGGCAAGCGCACCGCCGAGGCCGCGGTGAAGATCGCCGTCGACATGGTCAACGAGCGGCTCATCAACCGTGAGGAGGCGGTGCTGCGGGTGGAGACGGCCCACGTCGACCAGCTGCTGCACACCCGCATCGACCCCAGCGCCAAGGTCGAGGTTCTGGCCACCGGCCTGGCGGCGTCGCCCGGAGCGGCCTACGGCAAGGCGGTGTTCGACGCCGACCGCGCCGAGGAGATGGCCAAGGCCGGCGAGAAGGTCATCATGGTCCGGATCGAGACCACCCCCGACGACGTGCACGGGATGATCGCTTCCCAGGGCGTCCTCACCGCGCGGGGCGGTCGCACCTCCCACGCCGCGGTGGTCGCCCGGGGCATGGGCAAGCCCTGCGTCGCCGGCGTCGAGGCCATCGTCGTCGACCTCGAGAAGCGCTGCTTCACGGTGGGCGGGAAGACGGTGCGCGAGGGCGACGAGTTCACGATCGACGGCTCCACCGGGCGGGTCATCGCCGGCAAGGTGCCGACCATCCAGCCCGAGCTGAGCGGCGACCTCGAGCAGGTGCTGCGCTGGGCCGACGAGTTCCGCCGGCTCCAGGTCTGGGCCAACGGCGACTACCCCCGCGACGCCGAGCTGGCCCGCCGCTTCGGAGCCCAGGGCATCGGCCTCTGCCGCACCGAGCACATGTTCATGGAGCAGGAGCGCCTCCCCCACGTCCAGGCGATGATCCTCTCCAGCACCACCGAGGAGCGCCGCCGCCACCTCGCCGAGCTGCTCCCCTTCCAGCGCAGTGACTTCTACGGGATCCTCAAGTCGATGGCGGGGCTGCCGGTGGTGATCCGGCTGATCGACCCGCCCCTCCACGAGTTCCTGCCCTCCTTCGAGGACCTGCTGGTCGAGGTCACCCGGGCGGAGGCCAAGGGCGAGCCCAAGGAGAGCTACCAGGACAAGGTCAAGATGCTCGCCGCGGTGCGCGCCCTCCGCGAGCAGAACCCGATGCTCGGCCTGCGCGGCTGCCGCCTCGGCCTGCTCTTCCCCGAGATCATCGAGATGCAGGCGCGGGCGATCATCGAGGCGGCGGTGCAGCTGACCCGGGAGGGGGTCGAGGTGCATCCCGAGATCATGATCCCGCTGGTCAGCACCCTCGAGGAGTTGCGCCGCTCCAAGGCCTATGTCGTGAAGGCCATCGACGAGGTCTTCGCCGAGGCCAAGCTCAAGATCCACTACAAGATCGGCACCATGATCGAGCTGCCCCGGGCTGCGCTCACCGCCGGGGAGATCGCCGAGGAGGCCGAGTTCTTCTCCTTCGGGACCAACGACCTCACCCAGACCACCTTCGGCTTCTCCCG